>JAQGMJ010000083.1 GCA_028292405.1 Betaproteobacteria bacterium | reverse complement strand
AATGCCTCGGCACCAGCTTTGCAAGATAGGTATTGCTTTACAACGTTAAGCTTGAACTGCTCGTCGTACTTGCTCATGAAAACACCCCAAAGTTTGGACCGATGTCCAACTTTTGGGGTGCAGTTCATCTTCCGGGCCTTTTGTTTTATGGCGCTAGCCGCGCCTACTTGCCGAAGAACTTGCCGATCTTGTCGCCCACCTTGGCGCCGGCCGCCGTACCCACGCCCGGCAGCAGCACCGAGCCCGCCAGCGCCCCCGCCAGCGCGGCCTTGCTCGGCAGCAGCATCGGCTCGCTGAGCGTGCCGGACACCGCCAGCGGTACGGTAACAATGCCGCCGGTGCGCTTCAGGTCCACGTCCACCCGCCCGCCCAGCGCCTTGCTCGGGCTGATGTCCACATTGGCCTTCGCCGCAATGATGCCGGAGGACACCACCACGTTGCGCAGCTTATAGGCCTTGCCGGCGATCAGCGCATGACCGCTCAACTGGTCGAAGCGCGTCTGGCCGCCGGAGGAACCTCGCGTCAGCAGATTGGTGGCGGCCGAAGCCAGGTCGAAGCCGTGCAGGGTACCGTCCTTGACGTTGAAGGCGAAGTCGCCGGTGATGGCGTCGGCGAGGCCAGTCGGCTTGGCGGCCTGCGCGCCGAAGGGGCCGTCGGCATCGAGCCGGCCGGTGAGCGTGGGCTTGATCTTCAGCGCCGTCAGCGCCGGGCCGATGTCCAGGTGGGCGATGTTGGCCTTGCCTTTAAGGGTCCATGCTTTTTCCCAGCCCATCTCGACGCCGGCCTTGGCCTCACCGCCATACATCTTCGCAGTGATCTCCGACAGGCTCATGCCGGTCTTGGTGGCGTGGCCGGCGGCCTTCAGGCTATCGAACTTCAGCGGCATGCCCACCGGCAATTGCCAGTTGCTCGCGTCCAGCGCAATCTCCCAGCCGCCATCCTTGGGCTCGATCTTCAGCTTGGCCTTGCCGCCGTCCATCGACAGTTCGGCATGCACCAGGCTCAAGCCATTCATTTCCGCGTCCAGGTCGATCGGCGGCAGCTTGCCCGAGGCCAGTTCGATTTCCGCATCGCGCAGGCGCAGCTTGCCCACTTCCACCGGCGGCGCGGAAGGGGTATCCGGCGGCGGGGTGCCGGCGCCGCCGTTTTTCGGGTTCGCCGTATTCTGCGGTCCCGCCGCCAGCCCGGCCAGCAGGTCCATGCCCTTCTTGGTGACGACCAGCTTGTCCGCGTTGATGCTGCCGATCTTGCGCGTGGCCGAAAACAGCGTCGTCACTTCCGGATAAATCGTCACCGAGCCGACGCTGATGGCGCCCTCGCCCACATCGATTTTCGAGGCCGTCAGGTGCGGCAACGGCAGAAAGGCCAGGCGCAGGTCGCCTACGGCAACCTTGGTGCCCAGCGCCGCGCTCGCCTTCTCCTGCATGGGACCCAGCCACGCGCTGGTGGGGATCAGAAAAGGAACGATCAGCAGCAGCACGATCAGTGCGGCCAGGCCGGCGAGAATGTATTTGAGTCGTTTGCTCACGGGGATTTACGCTCTTGTTTTTAGCCAGACTCGGGCTTGGTCGCCATTCCAGCATGAAAGAATATACCCCAGGGCCTGCGCCTGCGCTGTCGGCGGCCTCTTACGCAAGAACAAAAGGATAATTCCGGCGCTGTTGCGTTGACGACCCTTCGCCAAAAATGCTATTATTTGTGGCTCAATTCCCTGATAGCTCAGCTGGTAGAGCGACGGACTGTTAATCCGCAGGTCCCTGGTTCGAGCCCAGGTCGGGGAGCCAAGATTCAAGCAAAGGGCCCACTTTCGAGTGGGCCTTTTTGCGTCTGGAAGCGGCGCTTTTCAGCATGCCTGCCCTGCACCGGCGCCGCCGCCCTTCACTACCGCCGCTTCAATTCTTCGCGATATTCAAGGTGCTCGGCGTAAACAGTTCTTCAGGCGATACCCGGCGCGAGGAAATACCCTGCTCGTGGTGGTAGCGCGTAAAGATGCCAAGCACCTCCTTGTTGGCCTCGAAACCGTAGCTCCAGTAGTCCTTACCCATCAGCCTCTGGCTGTCCTCATACTCGGCAACACCCCACGGCAATGTCACCGCGAGATGGCCGACCTGGCCGAGGTCGGCGGTGGCGACGTCCTTGGCCGCCTGGAAGGCCTTGTAGACGCTCGCCGGCACCCAGGGATGCTTCTCGGCGAGGCTTTTGCGAATGCCCACCACGTGCATGATCGGGAAGATGCCGGTCTTGGCGAAGTAGGCCTGCTCGGTGCGGCGATAGTCCGGAAACAGTCGGGTGACATTGGCGTCACCGTTCAAGTAGCAAGAGGGCGCCTTGGCCCCAAAGACGGCATCGAGTTCGCCGCTTGCCAGGGCTCGCGACAGCGTCGTATCGTCCGGGAGTTGCTCGACTTCGATCCCGGCGGGCAGATTGATCGGCGAGCGCTCGCGGCGCCCGGGATTTTCCAGCCCGCCGCGCCTCCAGCGGATGTCCTGCGGCTGGACGCCATATTCATCGGCCAGCATGCCGCGGATCCACACATTGGCGGTGATCTGATACTCGGGGATGCCGACTTTCTTTCCCTTGAGGTCCACCGGGCTGCGAATGCCGCGATCGCTGCGCACATAGATGCCGGAATGCCGGAAGGCGCGGGAAACAAAAGCCGGCACGGCCACATATTCAGCCGAGCCGCGCGAGACATTCAAGGTATGGCTGCTCATCGACATTTCACACAGGTCGAATTCCTTGCCCTGAAAGACCCGATGGAAAGTCTCCTCGGGTTCGAGGGCGATCGGAAACAGTTCACAGCCTTCGACCTGCACCCGGCGATCGAAAAGCGCGCGCGTGCGGTCATAGTTGAAACAAGCCAAGCTAAGTTGCAGGGAAGCCATAAGATCAGTCCAGTTTGATATTTGCCTGTTTGGCGGCCGTCGCGTATTTGACGGCGTCCGCGCGGATGAGGATCATCATTTGCGCCGGATCGAGCGCGAACAACTCCAGCCCGGCCGCCTGCAGGCGCGTCATCGTATCCGGATCGAGCGCTACCTTGCGGATGTCGTCTTCCAGCTTCCTGGCGATCTTCGGCGGCAGTCCGCCCGGGCCCATGAAGCCGTAATAGTTGTCGAGCGAAAAATCCTTCAACTCGGCAATGCCCGACTCGGCCACCGTCGGCACCGTGGGCATCAGCGCGCTGCGCTTGCTCGACCAAAGGGCGATGGCCTTGAGCGAACCGCGCTGGGCGAAAGGCGCCACCGCCGGAATGCTCGCCGACACGATCTTCACCTGGCCGGCCAGCGTGTCCGTCACCGCCGGCGTGCAGCCGCGATAGGGAATGTGCGTGGCCTCGATCTTCATCGTGTGCTTGTAGATCTCCATGGCGAAGTGATGCGGACTGGCGACGTTGCAGGTGGCGTAGGAATACTTGCCCGGCGCGCTCTTGAGCAGTTGCGTCAGCTCTTTCAGGTTCGACACCGGCAAGGAGGGATTGGTGGCGATCAGCATCGGCCCGGAGGTAACCAGCCCCAGCGGGGTAAAGTCCTTGGTGTAGTCGAAACCCAGCTTGGGAATCAACACGTGGTTGATGATGTGCGTGTTCGTCGCCAGCAAAAGGGTATAGCCATCGGCCGGCGCATGAAAGACGAAATCGGCGCCGATCGAGCCGCCCGCGCCGGGCTTGTTGTCGACGATCACGCCCTGCTTCCACACCGCTCCGAGCTTGTCCGCGAACAGCCGCGCCGTCACGTCCGCGGCGCCGCCCGGCGTGAACGTGACGATCAGCCGCACCGGACGATTCGGAAACTCCTGCGCACGGACGCCGAATGAAACCGCCACCAGCGCGGCGAGAAGCAGCCTTTTGACGAAATTACCTGATGCCATGACCATTTTCCATGTTGATGTGTTCTTGTGCGCTTGACCGGTTGTACCGCCAAACCCGAGCAACCCGATCGCCACCCCTCTAAAAAACTATACCAGTATCATTTCCGATACGGAAGGTGCTTTTTTGGTGCATTATTGAAAGGCAGTCATTCGCGCAACCAGGACGTGGCGCCCGTTGGCCCGAAGTACCGACCGACTTGGCTCCGTTGCCCGCAAGCCCCACGGTTCAAGTCCAAGGCGGGGGAGCCAAGATAGCACCCGGTCCGCCGCCAAGCGGTCCTGGAGCACGCAGAGAGCGCGGTAGGGAATAAGCAATCGATGCGACTGCGCGGCAGTACACTTTTTGCAGCGAGCCCGTCCTCGCCTAATAAATCAGAGCCGGCACCAATCGGCTCTCACCCACGGAGACTTCAATGAAACGCTTGCTTGCCTGGCTTTGCGTCGTTGCAGGTGCTGCCCTTTCCATCCTGCCGTCTGCCCATGCGCAGCCAGCGGCTTACCCCGACCGCCCCGTCAAGCTCATCGTCCCCTATCCAGCCGGCATCTCGCCTGACGTCGTGGCGCGGCTGGTGTCCGACCGGCTAAGCACGGCCCTCGGAACGCCGGTGATTGTGGACAACCGGCCCGGCGCGGGCGGCATGATCGGCGCAGAACAGGCGGCGACCATGCCCAACGACGGCTACAACCTGCTGTTCACCGTCAAGGGTGTGATGGCCATCGTGCCGCATGTCTACCCGACCGCGAAGTTTCATCCGGTGAAAGACTTCAAGGCCGTGGCGGAAATCCTCCAGGTGCCGCACATCATCGTCGCCACCAACAATGCGCCGTTCAACGACATGAAGACCATGGCGGAGTACGCAAAAAGAAATCCGGGAAAGCTGAACTACGCCTCCAACGGAACCGGCTCGCAGCCTCACGTCGGCATGGAAACCATCCTGCGGCGCCTCGGCCTGCAGGTGACGCATATTCCCTACAAAGGCCTGCCCGCCCCGGACCTGATCGCCGGCGTCGTCGATCTTCAACTCGAGGCATCGACGACCGCCATTCCCAACATCAAGGGCGGCAAGATCAAGGCGCTTGCCATCTCGGGTACCGAGCGCATTCCGGCCTTGCCGGACGTGCCGACAATCACGGAGTTCCGCGCGGACCTCGACCCCCGGGGCGCCACCGGCAATTCGTGGCACGCCATCTTCGCTCCCGCCGGTACCCCGGACGCGATCATTGCGCGCCTGAACACCGAGATCGTAAAGATCGTCAAAACCCAGGACATGCAGGACCGCCTGCGGGCACTGGGGCTTACTCCCACGGGCACATCCGTCGAGGCCCTGGCAAAGGAGAACCTGGCCGACTACGAATACTGGGGGAAAATCGTGCGCGAACTCAACGTGAGAGTGGACTGAGCCGGTGAAGTCCACCCGCGCCTGATATTCGCTGCTCGGACGGACTGGCCTGCCACGAGAGGCGCGGGTTCTTCAGCAAAAGCCATCCCCTGGGATGGCTTTTGCATTTGTCCCGTTCGCCTTGCTAGGCGCGCAACTCGACGCTAGGCATGCGCTGGCGCAAGGCTTCGATCAGCAGGTCAACCACCGCCGTGCGATTGACCCCGCGCGGCGCGACGATCGACAGGCAGGGATGCTCGATCAGCGTGTCGTCGAGCGGAATGAAGGCGAATTCGCCGCTGCGCACCTCGGCCGCCACATCCAGCTTGATCAGCAGGGCCGGGCCGATTCCCGCGCGCACCAGCGAGGTGATGCCGATCACCCGGTTGCTGGAGGCGGCAACGCGGTACGGCCCGGCCTCTTCCAGCGCGCGATGGATCGAGGCGCGCGCCGCCAGCGGCGCCTCGGGCAGTACCAGGGGCTCGCCCAGGCATTCGGCCAGGCGCACCGAGCGGCGCCGCGCCAGACGATGTCCCTTCCTCACCACCAGGCCGATCGAATTCATCATGGTCCAGAGCGAGCGCACCGGCAGGTTCTTCGGTAGGTTGAGCGCAATGCCGATGTCCGCCGAACCGTTGGCGATGCTCTCCAGTACCGAAGCGGTATCGCCGATCTGCAAATCCACCCGCACCCCAGGCATGCGCTGGCGCAGCTCGGCGATCGCCTGCGGCGCAAGCTCATAGGAGGCGACTTCGACCGTGGCCACCCGCACTGTCTCCAGCCGTACCCCCGAGAGACTGCGCACAGCATCGCCGAGCCGGGCCGACTCGCGTTCCCAGCGTTGCAAATAGCCGAGCACGGTCTCGCCGGCCGCCGTCAGGTGCAGGCCGCGGCTGGTGCGGTCGAACAAGGCCACGCCCAGTTCGTCCTCCAGTTGCTGCACCGAGCGGCTGACGGCCGAAGGGGCGATATGCAGCGCCTCGGCGGCGGCGCGCACCGAGCCGCTATGCGCGACCCGCTCGAAGTAATGAATGGAACGGCGGAAGGTGCGCACGGCCTGCCCCTGGCGTAGCTAAATAGTGTTGCCTCGATTAGAACAATCCATTGCCAACTCTATCATGGACAGCAACAGACTGCGATCCTACGATGGCCGCACATTCATCGAGCCAGGCAACCCGGCATCCGCGACAAGCGCGGCGGCGACCGATGCGCGTGCCGGCAGTTGCGCGAGTTCATCCAGGGAGAAAGAAATGACCCAAGCATCAAAAGCAGCAAAATCGCTGCCGGACCTGCTGGCCTCGGTAATGGCCACATCGGCGACGCCGGGAAGCGCCCACATGCTCCCGGAGGATTGCTATACCTCCGTGGATTTCTTTGCCTTCGAACAAGCCGGTGTTTTCGCCCGGTCCTGGATATGCGTCGGCCGCGCGGAAGACATTCCCGATACGGGCGACTACCTCGCCGCTAGCGTGGCGGGGGAGCCGATACTGGTCACGCGCTCCGAACAGGGCATCCATGTGATGAGCGCCGTATGCCAGCACCGCGGACACGTCCTGACTTCGACGTCGGGTTCCGCGCAGCGCTTTCGCTGCCCGGCCCATTTCTGGACCTACGATCTGAATGGCAAGCTGCTCGGCGCCCCGCGCATGGGTACCAGGCCGGAACTGGAGAGCCTGTGCAAGAGCGTCCAACTGCCGCCCATTCGCCACGAAATCTGGCACGGCTTCATCTTTGTCAATCTTGATGCCGAAGCGGCGCCCCTGGCGCCGACCCTGGCCAAGCTGGAGCCCTTCTGGGCGAACTATGAAGCGGCCGACCTGGCCAGCGTGCCGCCCGTGGCGAACGACAAGGTGCTGCCATGGAACTGGAAGCTGCACCTGGAGAACTTCACCGACGCCTATCACCCCGAGTTCGTTCACGGCGGCACCCACGATTTCGCGCCCAGCGTGCATCCCGATGGCGGCGTCGCATTTACCGACATGGCGGAGACGGACAACGCCATCGTGCGCTCCGTGCCGCTGATGAAAAGCGACGGCGGCATGAACCAGGACGGCTGGGGCGAGACGCCCGCCTTCCCGCCGATAGCGACCCTGGCGCCGGAGCAGCGCAAGCGCCTCACCTTTGCGATGATCCCGCCCAGCATGACCCTGATGTTTTCACCCAATGCCATCTCTTACCAGATCGTCAGGGCCGTTTCCGCCGAAGGAACGACGACGGCCAACGACCGCGTTTCCGGCGGCGGCTGGCTCTTGCCGAAAACCACCCTGGCGCTTGCCGATTTCAAGCAACGGGCTGCGCGGGTCCAGCAAGGAGGCGGCAAGATCTGGGCGCAGGACCTGCCCATCAATCTGGCGATGCAGGCGGGCAAGCACTCGCGATTTGCCTCGCCCGGCCGTTACGGGCCGCTGGAATTGACCCTTCAGCAATTCAACGCATGGTTGTTGCGCGCCTATAAGAAAGCCTTCGCCATGCCGTAGCTTTTCGGACGAACCTTTCCTGGCTGCGATGCCCGCCTTCGAGCGGGCCTTTCTTCTGGTTTGCCAATGCCCGGTTGCCCGCCGTGCCGGCGCGGGCATGCGATTTTTGCCGCTCCTACAGCAGGATCAGTCGCCGTCCGACAGAGGGCAGGGATCAATAAATTTATAAAGAGAGCGCCCCATCCCTCAATCAGGAGTCAAGAAATGAAAAAGCTTCTCGCTGCATTCGCAGCCACTGCAGCCCTGGCCTTTGCCGCTCCGGCCGCGCAAGCCGCCCAGAGCACCGACGTTTACGTCAGCCACGGCCAGCAAGCCAAGGTCAGCAACGTCGCGTGGCATCGCCACTATCGCCGTCATCATCGTCGTCACTATCGTTGATCGGCAGCACGGCGCCTGAGTCTTCAGCGCGTCGCGACGACGAACAGCCGCGGAAATGGCAGCAACACGCTGCCGTCGGCCAGCGCCGGATAGGCGCTGGCTATCCGCGTTTGATAGCGCGCCAGAAATTCGGGCTGCTCGTTTGCGTCCAGGGCGTCAAGAAATGGCCGCAGCGCGCTGCCCTTGAACCATTCCACCACGCCGGCCGCGCCGCCGGCCATCACGTGGTGATATGTGGTACGCCACACGTCGACCTCCGCGCATAGCGGCTTGAGCAGTTCGTAGTACCAGCGCGCGTCTTCGCGTGCGGTGCGCTCGATGCCGGTGAGCTTTTGCGCCCAGGGGCCGTCCATCGCCGTTTCGCGCATCAGGATGTGCGCCGGCTCATCCAAGTTGTTCGGCATTTGCACCGCCAGGCAGCCGCCCGGCGACAGTTTGGCCACCAGGCGCGGAAATACCGCCGCATGGTCAGGTACCCATTGCATTACCGCGTTGGCCAGAATCACGTCGTAGGGCCCGGCGTCGCTCCAGTCCTCGATGCCGGCGACGTCGAAGCTGAATTGCGGCAGGCGCTTGCGCGCCGCCGCGATCATGTCGGCGGAACTGTCGATGCCGGCAATCGCCGCTTCGGGAAAACGCGCCGCCAGCACCTCGGTGGAATTGCCCGGCCCGCAGCCGATATCGATCGCGCGGCGCACGTTCGCGCCGGCAACAGCCCAGAGCAGGTCTCGCACCGGGCGCGTGCGCTCATTCTCGAATTTGGTGTACTGCGTGGCGGACCAGCTCATGCGTGCATTCCTCGATGGCGTTGAGGTTCCAAGGTTACGCCAAAGTCGCGCCGCCTTTCAACGCAGGCCTGTAGCTTTTGCAACTGCCCGGAGGGGAAATTGAACGGATCACCCCTTCGAGGACGGATTTTTCCTTCTTTCGGAAGGCGCGCCGATTGCTCCGATATAGCACCTTTCCACTCTTCAGGAGGCCCTGATGGACGACGCCGGCCGCAAGGCAGAACACTCCCCCGCGCTGCAAGGCACGCAATCGGAACCGATGCCGCCCTTCGCCAGACAGCACCAGGAAAAACCGGGCCAGGAATCCAGCCTCGACCCGCGCCCGAACTACAAGGCGCCGAACTATCGCGCCGCCGGCAAGCTGCAGGGCAAGATCGCGCTCATCACCGGCGGCGACTCCGGCATCGGCCGCGCCGTGGCCGTAATGTTCGCGCGCGAGGGCGCCGACATTGCCTTCACCTACCTGACTTCCGAGCAGGACGACGCGGACGAAACCCGCGCCGCTATCGAGGCCGAGGGCCGCAAGTGCCTGACGCTGGCCGGCAACCTCACGGAAGTGGAATTCTGCAACCATATCGTCGATGCCACCGTGCGGGAATTCGGCGCCCTCGATGTCATCGTCTCCAACGCGGGACACCAGAACCGCAAGGCGCTCGCCGATCTCGACGACGGCGAAATGGTGGAAACCTTCGAGACCAACATCTTTGCCTACATGCGCGTGGTACGCCATGCGCTGCCGCACCTCAAGCCCGGCGCCTCCATCATCGCCACCAGCAGCGAGACTGGCATCCTCGGGGCCAAATCCCTGCCCGACTACTCTTCCACAAAGGGCGCGATCAACGCTTTTACCAAATCGCTGGCGCAGGATCTCGCGGGCAAGGGCATACGCGTAAACGCGGTCGCGCCCGGCCCGGTATGGACACCGCTCAACCCCTCCGACCGCGGCCTGCCGGCGGACAAGGTGGCGAACTTCGGCGCCAGCTATCCGATGGGCCGCGCCGCGCAGCCGGAAGAGCTTGCGCCTGCCTATGTGTTCCTCGCCTCGGAAGCGGATTCGTCGTACATCACCGGGATCATCCTGCCGGTGATGGGAGGCGTAACTTCGGGCGGCTGAGAAGCGCGCAAGCCGCTGCAGCCAGGCGTGCGTTTTCACGCCGCCGGGAGGCGAAAAAACAATTACCGGTCCGGATCGCGATGCTGTATGTTAGTAACCAGGGACACCGCTACGGCAGCAGCGGCGGCGCGGTTCCTTCCTCGATGGAATAGTCCCCGGCGCCGCATCGGCGGTGTCACAAACGTGTTTGCCGCCGGCCGCAAAAAGCCGCTGCCCGATCTTTAACATTCAGCCACGCGCGGAAAAGCCTGCGGCAATTTCCCGTGCCGGCGTGATCCATCGGACTTCCCTTCCAAGCACCGGGCGCTGTCCTGCGAGAGAGCGCGCGCGCCGGAAATGCCTCCGGCGAAATCGTGCAAAAACGTCAGGTTTTCTCAGGTTGCGATTCCGCGAATCGCGAAAAAGCTCGGGTTTTCTCAGGTTTCGAACCCGGTCCAACACGTTTGTTGTGTCGGGCCATCTTCGCCTGGATGCCGCCGAACGGGGCGAAGGCGGTTGCTGACGCGTCAGGTTTCGGGAGATTCGAAGAGGTTTCCAGAGAAACGCAAGAGATTGAATCGTTCATACGATTTTGCCGTCTCGGCATTGGCATGTGCTCTATAATTCCCGCGGGCAAGGCGCTTAAGCGACCCACGAGAACTCGAGACAAACAAGCCGTCACTCAGCCAGATGCTCTGGACCATGCTCCTCGCCGCCTTCGCGCTGCATGTCGTATGCGCGGCCCTGATCATGCGCCAACAGGCGCGGCGCGTGTGCAACTGGCGTATTTCGATCTTCATGGCGCTGAGCGGCCAGTTGGCGATTTCCGTCGCCAGCCTGGCCACCGGCATGTTGTGCGTGGTGCTCGCCGGCGAGATGGGCCTGCCAACCTCGCGCAGCCTGTATGCCCTCGGCGCCTTCGCCGCCGCCATTTCCTGGAGCGTCGCGCTCAAGGGCCTGGTGACCTGGATGGCGCAGCGGGCCAAGGGTGCCTTCTACTCCCCGGCCACCATGCGCCGCGTCTCGACCCGCAGCTTTCTCTATGTGCTGGGCTGCTATGGCGGCGCGGTGGTGCTGGGCTTCGGCGCCTGGCGCACCATGAACCCGCCCTTGGCCGGCATCTTCCCAGGCGCACGGTTCGCCGCGATGGAACATGCGGCAATGCGGCGCGCCTAAAAGCGTCCCGCGAGGGATAGCATGAAGTAGCGGCTGGGCGTATTGCTGTTGGCCGCCCAGCCGGCGCGCCCGCCGATCTGCCAGTCGTCCGCGATCAGGTAGGCGGCGCCGGCATTCTTGTAGAAGATCACCCCGCCATCCTGCGCACGGGCGATGCTGTCGGCTTCGGCCTCGATGAAGCTGCGCAGGCGCGGCGTCCACCAATACCCCGCCACCACGCCGAGGATGCCGGAGACGAAGCGATGCCCGTCCGCTCGGATGTCGAGCTTGACCCCGGGCATCACGCCGAGCGTGAAGTCGTGCGGAAGGTCCCAGCCGATTACCGCACGCAGCGAGGGCCTAAGGCCGATGCCGCGCAGGGCCGGGCTGCCGCTGGGGAGTTCGACATGGGCGATCCAGGCCAGTGCCGGCTTCATGGTGCTCTCTTCGCTGTCCTGAACGTGCCACTTGATGCCGATGGCCGTGTCGGCCATGCCGCCTGGAACTCCGGGGGCATCGGCGCCGCCGACATGGCTGTAGCCATCGGTTTCCAGGCGCAGTTCCATACCCTTGCCGATGCCGGCCTTGAGCAGCAGCGGCGTGGCGGCGGTGTTCGTGTGCGCGCCCGGGCGGCGATCGCTGGTTTGCTGCGGTCCGGTTTCGAACTGGAAGCGGCCCTTCGCCACCGACCCGGTGGACTCGACGAAGTCAGGGCCGTCGGTGTCAATGCGGTCGGCGCCATGCGCTGACGTACTCAGCACGCAGCACAACGCAATCATCCAGACGGGAACCGGGGAGCGAACAGGAGGAAGAAGGGAAGGAAATGGAAGGGCCACGAACAGGTTCCCGGGCCGGATTACCGATGACCACAAGGCTTCCCGGCCCAAGGCGGAAGCAATGTGGTCAAAGGTCTTGCCAGGCGAATGCTCAGGCTGCCTGCACCATGGCCGGACGGCCAAGTGTGTTGACGCAGGCCCCCGCGAAAAACGCGAGGCGGCTACTCCCCAATGACGGCACAAATGTTAAAGGGGACGGCACGCCCTGTCCAGCGCAAAAATATTCCCGCCGGGCGGATTTATTTTTCGCCTAACAGTTTGAGCGCCGCATGGGTCAGCGCACCGTCAGGCGAGGCCAGTTGTTCGAGTATCGAAAAATGGTCTTCGCCGGGCAACACGATCAGCTCGGACTTGAGCCCCTTCGCCTGGTAGGCGGCATGCAGCTCGCGGCTCTGGCGCTGCAGCTCGCCCAGTTCGGCGCCCCCCACCGCGATGATCGCGGGGTGCGAGCCGGCGAGGTGGCGGATCGGCGAATTGCGCAAGGCAGTGGGCACGTCCATGCGCAGCGCGGTGTTGAGATAAGTGAGCTGGATCGGCTCGAGGTCGAACAGGCCGCTGATCGGCAGAAGGCCGATGATGCCGGCCTTCTCGCGCAGGGTGGCGGTGAGGTGGCCGCCGGCCGAGTGCCCGCCCACCACCAGGCGATTCGGGTCGGCGCCCAGTTCACCCAGGCGCCCCACCAAGTAGTCGGCGCAGGCGCCGACTTCGGCGACTATCTCGTCCATCGTCGCCGTCGGTGCCAGGGTGTATTCGAGGGTGGCGAAGTTGACGCCGTGAGCCAGCAAGCCGGGGGCCAGACAGTGCAGGGGCTCCTTGTCGTTGCGCTGCCAGTAGCCGCCGTGGATGTAGAGGAAGGTCGGGCGGCCGGGCTTGCCGCAGCGGATGAAGTCGACGCGCTGGCGCGGCTTGTCGCCGTAGGCCATGTCCCAGACGCCATCGAGCGTCGGGCGCAGGGCGTTGCTGCGCTCGGCCCAGCCGCTGATGTGGCGCTGCACGTCGGGCACGGCGGCGGTGTTGTTGTAATCGGCGTCGAGTTGCGCCTGGTTCATGCCGCGATAAATGATTTCGCTCATAACGACGATGGTCTCCGCAGGCGCGGTGCGCTGGTCAATGGAGCGAATATTGTAGTGCAGGCGCGCTGCAAAACAAAAAGCCCGGCGAAAAGCGCCGGGCTTGGGAAGGATGAGGAATGCTAATGTGTATTCAGGGTGTAGGAACGCACGCGGTCGTCGGTGATTTTCACCGGCGGGCCCGCGTCGACGCGACACATGACATCACCCTTTTTCCACGAGGTATGGCCGCCCTCGGTCACGACCGTGCATATCTTGCCGGCGACGGTGACCCAGGGTTCGCGATGGCGCATACCGCAGACGTGCTCTTCCTCGTGGCCCAGTACGCTCTCGTCCATGGTCGAGTAATAGACGTGATACGAAGCAGCGGAAGCCGGCTTCAGGGTGCAGGCCGAAGCGCCGCCGTTGCAGGGCTTGAGGTCGTCCGGATGGAAGGTGACCTTCTCGCCGCAGACCATTGCCTCGCGCACCGGGCCCGGGCTGACGCAGGCCGAAACGCTGGCGGCCAGAAGCATGACGATGAGCAGTCTGGCAGCGGCGGAAACCGCGAATGTGAATTTGTGTTGCATGAGTTCTCTCCGGGGCCGCCGCGGCGGACGGGGCCCACAAGCCGATGTTCAAAGGCAAGCGTTGCTGCTGATGCTTCTTTTATCGGCGGGGAGAGACATAAATTGAGGACGAAAAAGACCGGCGCGGGGAGCGCGGTCCCCGGTAGAATCCGGTTTTTCCCCCTCTTATCGGGCTTTCAGGGCGCAGTGGCCCCGCTTGAACCCCATGCGCAAGCTGCTCGCCCTGCTATTGATCCTGACCACCGCCCTGCCCCTGGCCGCCTGCGACTTCGTACGGCCCTTCGAGGAGATATGCGAGCGCAAGCTGGGGCCGGCCTCGATCAGCGTGGAGGTGGCGCCTGTGCAATACGAGACGGACTTTTCGCAGTCCTCTGCGCAATTGACCTCACGCGGAGCGCACACGGCGGGGCGCATCGTGCTCGGGCTGACCGAAACGCAGCTCAAAAGCGCGATTTCGTTTTCCGGCAACGGCGTGGTCAAGCCGATCACCGGGCGCTATTGCATGCGCCCGGCGGTGACGGTGAAGCTAGCCTTCGACCCGATGATGCTGCGCGTGGCCAGCGAGCAAAAGCCCGGCGGCTGCGAGCACCAGATCACCCTGGACCACGAGACCCGCCACATGCGCGTCTACGCGCGCTACCTCGACACGCTTTCAGAACGCGTCGAACGCGACCTGAAGCAGCAGTTCGGCGACCGCATCCTGTATTTTCCGAGCACCGCCGCGGCGGAAGCGCAAATGCAGACGCTGACCTCGACCGTGCTCAAGCCCTACATGGAAAAGGGCATGGCCGAAGTGCAGGAGCTGCAAAAGGCGGTGGATTCGCCCGAGGAGTATGCGCGCATGGATTCGATGCAGATGCGCTGCACCGAAACACCGCAACAACCAATGCAGTAAAAGGCGCAGTAAAAAGCGCGGCGGGCAAGAGCCCTGACGCGGCGGCGGACAAACGCCGCCGCGCTATTGCAAAGCTACTTGAGGGCCTTGAAGCGGATGCGCTTGGGCTTGGCGCCTTCTTCACCGAGGCGCTTCCGCTTGTCTGCTTCGTATTCCTGGTAGTTGCCGTTGAAGAACACTGCCTGCGATTCGCCTTCGAAGGCCAGGATGTGGGTGGCGATGCGGTCGAGGAACCAGCGGTCGTGCGAGATCACCATCACGCAGCCGGCGAATTCCAGCAACGCATCTTCCAGCGCGCGCAGGGTTTCGACGTCGATGTCGTTGGAGGGCTCGTCCAGCAGCAGCAGGTTGCCCCCGGCCAACAGCGTCTTGGCCAGGTGCAGGCGCCCGCGCTCGCCGCCGGAGAGGTTGCCGACGATCTTTTGCTGGTCGCCGCCCTTGAAGTTGAATCTTCCAAGATAGGCGCGCGACGACATCTCGAACTTGCCGACGGTGAGAATGTCGGCGCCGGCGGAAACGTCGTCGAACACCGTTTTCTTATCGTTCAGGTCGTCGCGGCTTTGGTCCACATAGGCGATCTTGACCGATGGCCCGATGACCACTTCGCCAGAATCCGGCTGCTCCTTGCCCGCCAGCATGCGGAACAGGGTCGATTTACCCGCGCCGTTCGGGCCGATGATGCCGACGATGGCGCCGGCGGGAACGATGAAGGAAAGCTTGTCGATCAGCAGGCGGTCGCCGTAACCCTTGCTCACATCCTTGAATTCGATCACCTTGTCGCCGAGGCGCTCGGCGACAGGAATGAAGATTTCGGAGGTCTCGTTGCGCTTCTGGTATTCGTAGGAGGAGAGCTCCTCGAAGCGCGCGATACGCGCCTTGGACTTGGCCTGGCGCGCCTTGGGGTTCTGGCGCACCCACTCCAGTTCCCTCTTGATGGTTTTCTGGCGTGCCGATTCTCCGGCTTCTTCGGTCTTCAGTCGCTCGTCCTTCTGCTCCAGCCACGACGTGTAATTGCCCTTCCACGGGATGCCCTGGCCACGGTCGAGTTCGAGTATCCACTCGGCGGCGTTGTCGAGGAAGTAGCGGTCGTGGGTGACGCCCACGACGGTGCCGGGAAACTTGTGCAGGAACTGCTCCAGCCAGTCGATACTTTCGGCATCCAGGTGGTTGGTGGGCTCGTCGAGCAGCAGCATGTCCGGCTTGGAGAGCAGCAGGCGGCACAGCGCGACGCGGCGCTTTTCACCGCCGGATAGGTTGGCCACCTTGGCGTCCCACGGCGGCAGGCGCAGCGCGTCGGCGGCGATTTCGAGCTGGTGGTCGGTGTCGCTGCCGGAAGTGGCGATGATGGCCTCGTACTTTGCCTGGTCGGCCGCCAGCTTGTCGAAGTCGGCGTCCGGCTCGGCGTAGGCGGCGTAGATCTCGTCGAGCTTTTTCTTCGCCTCCATCACCTCGCCCATGCCGCCTTCGACGGCTTCGCGCACGGTGAGTTCGGGGTCGAGCTTGGGCTCCTGCTCGAGAAAGCCGATCTTCAGATTCGGCATCGGCACGGCTTCGCCTTCGATGTCCTTGTCGATGCCGGCCATGATTCTCAGCAGCGTCGACTTGCCCGAGCCGTTCAGGCCAAGCACGCCGATCTTGGCGCCGGGGAAAAACGACAGCGAGATGTTCTTCAGGATTTGCCGCTTGGGGGGAACGATCTTCCCCACGCGGTTCATGGTGTAAACGTATTGGGCCATGGATATGCTGGCCGGCGCTGCCGGCCCGAGAGACGAAACGAAGCCCGCACTTTACCGCAGGGCGGGCGCTTTCACAGGCGCGGCCGGGCGGACCTCCAGCAGCGGGTCGTTGGTGCCGGCCAGGCCGGTGAGCGCGAGCGCTGTCAAGAACAGCGTTTGCGGCTCCTTCGACTCGCCTGCGGACAGGCGTTCGGCGCCCAGCACTACAACTCCTCCGCGCATGCTCAGCGCCGGAATACCCTTGCCTGCCGCACCGGCGGCAAGGGAACCGGCCACGGGCAGCCCGGGAGCCTGTGCCTTCATCAACTCCGCGGCGCGGCGCGCTGCCTCGAGCAGGCCGGCAGCGCGCGCCTTGGCACCCGCCGGCACCCGGCCGTGCATGGCCGGTGCATCATCGATGGCGACGAACCCGTCGATGTCCTTGACTTCACGCCACAAGGCGGCGGCAGCGCGGGATTTTCCTCCGTCGTTGACCGCGATAAAAACGATGTCGCCTGTCGTCTGCATGCGCCGCGCCTGCAACGCGCCGAGCACCGCCAGCAGGGTGGCCAGCCCGCGCGCATCGTCACCTGCGTCGAGGCTCGCGGCGATCACCAGCCGCGGGCTATGCAGCAGGCCCAGGCGCTCCGCGACGACGTTGCCCGCGCTGTCGACATAGGCGCCCTCCAGGTCGAGCCGGCGCATGGCTGCACGCACGTATTGGGCGCGGGACCCCGGCCCGGAAACAGGCATGGCGGCGATACGCTTTTGCTCGTCGAGGTCCAGCGGTGAGCGGGTACCGATGTCGCCCAGCGTTGCGGCCACGGGCGCCGACGAAAGCAACGCGTTGTAGGCGGCTTCCTGCGGCGTCATATAGGTCACGCCCAGCGCCGCCGCGCCGCCGCAGAACACCAATCCCGCAAGCGCGGCCACGGCGCGGGCCTGGCGCCATGGCCAGGCCGCTGCCCAACCCATCACAGTACGCCCGAGGTGCCGCCGTCGAGATTGATGCTGGTGCCGGTGACGTAGCTGGCGGCGTCCGAGGCGAGGAAGGTGATGACGTTGGCTACTTCGGCCGCTTCGCCCACCCGTCCGAGCGGAATTTCCTTGCCCATTCCCTCGTAAAGCTTCTCGACCGGAATGCCGCGCTTGGCCGCGGTGGTGTCGTGCTGGCCGGCCTTGATCAGTCCGATGCACACGGTATTGACCAGTATCTTGTCGGCGGCGAATTCCTTCGACAGCGCCTTGGTCATCGCCAGGCCGGCCGCACGGCTGACCACGGTGGGCATGGACTCGGCCTTGGGCTGCTTGGCGCCGATGTTGGTGAGGTTGATGACACGGCCACCGCCCTGCTTGCGCATTTCGGGGATCACCCCGCGGGTCAGGCGAATGGCGCCGAACACTTTCAGATCAAGGTCGGCCTGCCATACCTCGTCGCTCACCTCCTCGAACTTGCCGCGATTGGAAGTGCCGGCGTTGTTGACCAGTATGTCGATACGCCCGAAGGCCTTTACCGCTTCACTGACGATGCGCGCGCAGTCTTCCGCCTTGCTGACGTCCGCGCTCACGCCGTGCGCCTTGCCGCCGGCGGCGCGGATGCCGCCCACCACTTCGTCGAGCAACTCCTGGCGCCGCGCGCAAATCACTACGTTCGCGCCTTCGGCAGCCAGGCGTTCCGCGGTAGCGCGGCCGATGCCCTGCGTGGCGCCGGTGATGATGGCTGTTTTTCCCTTGAGACCGAGTTCCATGATTTTTCCTTGCTTGAATGGGCGGGAGCTGCTGTCCCGCGTTGCAAAATATAGGCCTAGAACACCACCACGCTGCGGATCGATTCGCCGGCGTGCATCAGGTCGAAGCCCTTGTTGATGTCGTTAAGCGGCATCACATGGGTGATCAGGTCGTCGATGTTGATCTTGCCGTCCATGTACCAGTCGACGATCTTCGGCACGTCGGTGCGGCCGCGCGCGCCGCCGAAGGCGGTGCCCTTCCACACACGCCCCGTCACCAGTTGGAAGGGCCGGGTCTTGATCTCCTGTCCCGAGCCGGCCACGCCGATGATCACGGATACGCCCCAGCCACGGTGCGTGCATTCCAGCGCCTGGCGCATCACGTCGACATTGCCGATGCATTCGAAGCTGTAGTCGGCGCCGCCCCCGGTGAGTTCGACCAGATGGGCGACCACGTCCTTGTGGTCCTTGGGATTGACGAAGTGGGTCATGCCGAACTTTTTCGCCAACTCGACGCGGCCAGGATTCAGATCGACCCCGATGATCATGTTGGCGCCGACCATGCGCGCGCCCTGCACCACGTTAAGCCCGATGCCGCCCAAGCCGAATACCACCACGTTGGCGCCCGGCTCGACCTTGGCGGTGTTGATCACCGCGCCGATGCCGGTGGTGACGCCGCAGCCGATGTAGCAGATTTTGTCGAAGGGCGCGTCCTCGCGGATCTTGGCGAGGGCGATTTCCGGCAGCACGGTGTAGTTGGCGAAGGTCGAGCAGCCCATGTAATGATGAATCGGCGTGCCGCCGATGGAAAAGCGGCTGGTGCCATCAGGCATCACGCCCTTGCCCTGGGTACCGCGAATCGCGGTGCACAGATTGGTCTTGCGCGACAGGCAACTCTTGCAGACGCGGCATTCCGGCGTATAGAGGGGAATGACATGGTCGCCCTTTTTCAGCGTGGTGACGCCGGGGCCAACGTCAACCACCACGCCGGCACCCTCGTGTCCGAGGATGGCGGGAAACAGGCCCTCCGGGTCGGCGCCGGAGCGGGTGAATTCATCGGTATGGCACAGGCCCGTGGCCTTGATTTCCACCAGCACTTCGCCGGCCTTCGGGCCTTCGAGCTGCACGGTTTCGATTACCAGGGGTTTGCCGGCCTTGTAGGCCACTGCGGCGCGCACGTCCATTTCGTTCTCCGGAAAGCTTCAGGGGCAGGCACCGCCGCGCGCAAGCGGCAGTGCGAAGTCCGGATGTTAACAGCGCGGACGCGGCGAGCGCGTGAAACGCCGGCAGCCCCGGCTTATTCCTTCACCGCGCCCGTCATGCCCGAGACGTAGTACTCGACAAAGAAGGAGTACAGGACGGCCACCGGCACCGAGCCGAACAAGGCGCCCGCCATCAGCGCGCCCCAGTGGTAGACATCGCCGTCGACCAGCTCGGTGATCACGCCCACCGGGACGGTTTTCACTTCCGAGGAGGAGATGAAGGTGAGCGCGTAGATGAACTCGTTCCACGACAGGGTAAAAGCGAAGATGCCGGCGGAGATCAGGCCGGGCACCGCGAGCGGCAGGACGATCTTCCACAATATCTGCAGGCGGGTGGCGCCGTCGATCAGCGCGCACTCTTCCAACTCGTAGGGAATCGAGCGGAAATAGCCCATCAGCAGCCAGGTGCAAAACGGGATCAGGAAGGTCGGATAGCTGAGAATCAGCGCCCAGCGCGTGTCGAACAGCTCCAGCTTGAAGATCATCGTCGCCAGCGGGATGAACAGGATCGACGGAGGCACCAGATAGGCCCCGTAGATCGCCAAGCCCACCCACTTGCTGCCCTTGAAGCGCAGGCGCTCGATAGCGTAGGCGGCCAGCACGCTGCAGAACAGGGCGATGAAGGTGGAGGCCACCGCGACGATCATGGTGTTGAGCAGCCACTGCGGATAAGCGGTGTCGAACAACAATTTCTTGACGTTGGCCAGCGTCGGGCTGTTGATCCAGAATGGGTTGTGGTGGCTGAAGTCGTACATCTCTTCGTTCGGCTTGAAGGTGGTGACCGTCATCCAGTAGAACGGAAACAGCAGCACGAAGGTGAACGCCGCCAGCGGCAGGAACACGGTGAAAAAGCGGCGCTGGCGCGTGACCAGGTAGTCCATGCCGCCGTCGGAATAGGTCGGCGCCTGCGGGCTGCTAGTGACGGTCTGGCTCATCGCATCAATCCTTCGAACCCTGTTGCCAGGCGCGCCGCTGCAGGCCGAAAAAGCTGATCAGGATGGCGCCGATCAGAAAGGGCACCATCGCCATGGCAATCGCCGCGCCCTCGGCGAGGTTGCCGCCGGGAATGGCGCGCTGGAAAGAAAGCGTGGCCATCAGGTGGGTGTAGTTGACCGGGCCGCCGCGGGTGATGACGTAGATGAGCTGGAAGTCGGTGAAGGTGAACAGCACCGAGAAGGTCATGACGATGGCGATGATCGGCGTGAGCAGCGGATAAGTGATGAAGCGGAAGTTCTGCCAGGGGCTGGCGCCGTCGATGGTCGCCGCTTCGTACAGAGAGGGCGAAATGGTCTGCAAGCCGGCGAGCAGCGATATGGCGACAAAGGGGATGCCGCGCCAGACGTTGGCGGCGATCACCGACCAGCGCGCGTTCCAGCCGTCACCGAGAAAGTCGATGTAGCCGTGGATCAGGCCCATCTTCGTCAGGGCCCAGGAGATGATGGAAAACTGGCTGTCGTAGATCCACCAGAAGGCGATGGCAGACAGCGTGGTCGGCACGATCCATGGCAAGAGCAGGATCGCGCGCATGAACGACTTGAAGGCGATGTTCTGATTCAGCAGCAGCGCCAGCCACAGGCCGAGCACGAACTTGAAAAAACTCGCCACCGAGGTATAGAGGATGGTGGTGCGCACCGAAAGCCAGAACACGTCGTCGTCCCAAAGCGCCTGGTAATTTTCCAGGCCGATGAATTCGCCGCTGCGGCCGATCTTGGTGTCGGTCAGCCCCAGCCACATACCCAGGCCCAGGGGATAGGTGAGAAACACCAACAGCAGCGCGGCCGCCGGCAGCATGAACAGCAAGCCGAGAAAAGTGACGTTGTTGGACAGGCGCCCGAGCGCCCCAAGGCCGGAGCCGCGGGGTACTGCGGGTTCCTTGACTGCTGCGTGCATGGTGATCCGTTTTTGCTGATTGGCGGCGGAAATCGCGATAGCCGCGCTACCGCCGACTAGCGCTTTACGCCTTGTAGTTGCGCGTGGCGCGCTGCGCGGCGCGGGCGGCGGCTTCGGCCGGCGTCTTTTGCCCCGAGGCGGCCTCGGCCACCATGTCGAGCATGACGAAGTCGGCCATGGTCGCGGCCGACCCCGAGCCCATCTTGCCGGAGTAACCGGTGGGGCGCATCACGTTCATCGCGTTGCGATATGGAGTGTGCTTCGGGTCCACGGTCCAGATCGGGTTCTTCTCGTAGGCGCGCAGCGGCTGGCAGGTGTAGCCGATCGAGGCCTGCATCCACGGGCCGTACTGCTCTTCTTCCATCATGAAGCGCAGAAACTCCTTCGCCGCCTTCGGATACTTGGTGTACTTGAAGACCATCTGGTTGAAGAACAGGTTGAATTCGGTGGGCACGCCGGCCGGGCCGATCGGAAAATTGGCATGCTGGATGTCGGCCGCCAGTTCCTTGATCTTCGGGTCGGTCGCATTCTTCGCCGCGTAGTAGACGGAGATGCCGTTGGCGGTGACGCTGCACTGGCCGTCGAGGAAGGCCTTGTTGTTGTTCGGATCCAGCCAGGAAAGCGTGCCGGGCACGAAGGTCTGGTACAACTCCTTGACGTACTCCAGCGCCTTGACCGTCTCGGGGCTGTTGATCACCACCTTGTTGTTGTTGTCGACCATCTTGCCGCCGAAGGCCCACACCAGCCAGAAGGCCCAGGCCTGGTCGCCGGTGGCGTGGCCCAGCGCGAAACCGCCGGGGGTGCCCTTTTCCTTCAGGGCCTTCATCATCTTCAGGAATTCGTCGGTGGTCTTCGGAAAGGTGGCGAAACCGGCCGCCTTCACCTGGCTTTCACGGTAGACGATGCAGTTGCCCGCCGCACCCAGCGGAATGCCGATCCACTTCTTCCCATCGGGTTTCAGATATTGCTCGCACACCGGGTACCAGCCGCCGTATTTCTTCCCGAGGTAGTCGGCCACATCAGTGACGTCGAGCAGCTTGGCGGGATAGAGGTTGGCGTCGTCGTTGGTCGAGAGGATGATGTCCGGGCCGCTGCCGACGTTGGCGGCAACAGCCGCCTTCGGGCGCACGTCTTCCCAGGACTCGCTATCGACCTTGACTTCGACGCCGTATTTTTCGCTGAACTTCTTGACGTTCTCCAGGTACACCGTTTCGTCGCCGGCGACGAAACGCTTCCAGCGCAGCACGCGCAGCTTGGCGCCCTTCTCTACCTGGTTATTCCACTGGGCATTTGCGTCCTTGACCCAGATCAGCGGGCCGGCAGCGGCGCTGACGGCCGCGGCGGCGGTCGAACTCTTGATGAATTTGCGGCGCGTGTGATGAACCATTTTTTTGTCTCCTGTGAGGGCAACAGTGATTCCCTGTTTTTGCCCGTTCTGGTTTGAGTTGAGCCTACCCTGCAACAGGCCGGCTCAAAGGTGATGCAACCATGGTAAAACGAAAAATCTAGGCGGCCAGCCGGTTGCCATTAGCGGCATCGAAAAGATGGGCGCGCGTAGGATCGGGGCGTAGACGGATGGTCGAGCCCGGCTTGAAGTCATGGCGCTCGCGGAATATGGTGGTGACTTCGGTGCCGGAGATTTTCGAATACACCTGGGTGTCGGCGCCGGTAGGCTCGACCACCACGACTTCCGCCGCCACACCCTCGCTGCCGCCCACCAGTTCGACATGCTCGGGCCGGGTGCCGAAAATCACCTTCTGGCCATCCGCCCCGGCGGTACCGCTGGGCATCTGCAGTACCACGCCGTCGGATAATTGCACACCGACATTGCCGCCGCTGCGCATGACGGTGCCCGGCAAAAAATTCATCGACGGCGAGCCGATGAAGCCGGCGACAAACTGGTTCGCCGGGTTGTCGTAGAGCTCCAGCGGCGTGCCGATCTGTTCCACCAGGCCGTCGCGCATCACCACGATCTTGTCGGCCATGGTCATGGCTTCGATCTGGTCGTGCGTGACGTAAATGGAAGTGGTCTTCAGGCGCTGGTGCAGCTCCTTGATCTCGGTGCGCATTTGCACGCGCAGCTTGGCGTCGAGGTTGGACAACGGCTCGTCGAACAGGAACACCTGCGGGTCGCGCACGATGGCCCGGCCCATGGCCACGCGCTGGCGCTGGCCGCCGGAAAGCTGGCGCGGGTAGCGGTCGAGCAGTTGATTGAGGCCGAGGATGCCTGCGGCCTTGCCGACGCGCTCGTCGATCACCGATTTTTCGCGCTTGGCCAGCATCAACGAAAACGCCATGTTGTCGCGCACCGTCATGTGCGGATACAGGGCGTAATTCTGGAACACCATCGCGATGTCGCGCTCTTTCGGCGGCATGTTGTTCACCACCTTGCCGCCGATGGAGATCTGCCCGCCGGAAATTTCTTCCAGGCCGGCGATCATGCGCAGGAGGGTGGATTTGCCGCAGCCGGAGGGACCGACCAGGACGCAGAATTCACCGTCGGCAATGTCTATCGACACGCCCTTGATGATGTGGGTCTGGCCGAAATACTTTTGTGTTTGTTGTATGGATACCGATGCCACGGTTTTTGTCTCCAAATACACCTAGTTATGCATGCATCGTAACCAGTTGGTTATCACCCCGTCAATAGGGTCTCCCCCGAATAAAAACCACCTGTCCGGACCGGCTTAGCGGAAAACCGCGCCGCGCCCGGCAAACGGCGCCCGGGTCGCCTCCTCGATGCGCAAGCCCTCGTTCCATTTCGCCATGCGCTCGGAACGGGAAAAGGAACCGACCTTGAGCTGGCCGGCGTTCCAGCCGACCGCCAGGTGGGTGATGCTGGTGTCTTCGGTCTCGCCGGAACGGGCGGAGACGACGGTGTTCCAGCCGGCGGCCTGGGCGGCGTCCAGCGCGGCCTTTGTCTCCGTTACGGTGCCGGCCTGGTTCAGCTTGATCAGGGCGCAATTGCAGGCGCCCGCGCCGGCGGCATGCTGCACGCGCTCTGCGCTGGTCACGAGATAGTCGTCGCCGATGATCTGCACCTTGGCACCAAAACGGCGGGTGAACTCGATCAGGCCGGCTTCGTCGTCTTCCGCCAGCGGGTCTTCGACAGAAACGATGGGGTAGGCCGCCATCCATTTGCCGAGCATGTCGATCAGCCCGCTGGTGTCGAGTTCGCGCGATTCAAGGCCCAGCTTGTAGCGCCCGTTGGAACCGAATTCGGAAGCCGCGATGTCCAGCGAAATCGCCACCTGCTCGTGGGTGAAACCGGCCGCGGCAATCGCGCGGGTGAGCATTTCCAGCGCCTCTTCGTTGGCGGCGAACAGCGGCCAGTAGCCGCCCTCATCCGCCACCCCGGCCTGCTTGCCGGCGGCTTTCATCAAGCTGCCGGCGGCGAGGTAGACCTCGGCGGTCCACTCCAGCGCCTGGTCGAAACTTTTCGCACCCAGGGCCATTACCATGAAGTCCTGGATGTCAACGCGCCGCCCGGCGTGCGCACCGCCGCCGAAAATCTGGATTTCCGGCAAGGGCATGGTCACCGCCCTGCCCTGCGCGACGTATTGCCATAGCGGCTGGCGTGCCGAAGCCGCCGCCGCGTGCAGCGCGGCCAGGCTGGCGGCGATGGTGGCGTTGCCGCCCAGGCGCGACTTGGTCGGCGTGCCGTCGAGCGCGATCAGGCGTGCGTCGATGCCGGCCTGGTCGCTGGCGTCCAGGCCGATGAGCGCTTGGGCAATTTCGCCATTTACATTCGCCACTGCGCCGACGATGTCGAAGCCGCCAAGTTTCTTGCCGGGATCGCGCAAGTCCACCGCCTCGCGCGAACCACGCGAAGCGCCGGCCGGCGCCAGGCCGAAGCCGACGCTGCCGTCGGCCAGGGTGATTTCGGCCTCCACTGTCGGGCGGCCGCGCGAGTCCCAGATGCGGCGGCCGCGTACCTGCTGGATGATGCTCTTGCTCATGACACTCCCATTTCCCTTGCCCAGGCGGCGCGCACATCGGCCAGTTGTTGCGGCGGCGTTTGCAGAAGGGGCACGGCGACTTTTCGCACCTGCTGCTTTTGCGCTTCCTCTGTCACATATTCCACCGGCGACTTGCCGTCCACCCGCGCCAGGAACAGCCCCGGCAGCAGGCGCGCGGCGCGCTCTTCGATGCGCTGCGCCGGCTCCCAATCCACGCCGGCAAGATAAGCCGCGGCGAGCGCGTCGAAACAGCGCAAATACGCCGCCGCATGTTGCGGGCGCCACAGGCATTTGAGCAGCATGTGATTGAGGCAGAACGAAAGGTCGAAGGCCGGGTCGCCATACCAGGCGCATTCGGCATCGAGAAACACCGGTCCCGCGCTTTTCGACGAGAGAGGTCCGCGCAGGATGTTCTTCGGGCTGACGTCGCCGTGCACCAGCGCGAGCTTGGTGCTGACGGTGACTTCGACCAGTGCACGCAACTCTGGGGCGCATTCGGGATGCTTTTCAGCAGTCGCCAGCAAATAGGCTTCGAGGCGTATCGGGAAAAAGATGTGGTCGGTGGCGAAGCGCTGCGCCATTCCCGCGCGCCCGGCGGTGGCAGCGTGGATTTGCGCCAGCGTGGCGCCTACTTGGGCAGCGAAGCCCGTATCGATCTCACCATCGCGAAACTGCGCCTTCCACAACGGATATTCCTCGGGCGGCAGATACTCCATCGCGAACCAGCCTTCATCCGCATGGTCGGCGATGATTTTCGGCACCGCCTGCGGCAGCACCGCGCCGACCACGGCGAACCAGTCCGCCTCGCTGCGGTTGCGCTCCACCGGCGCGCGCCAGTCGGCCGCCACCTTGAGCTTGGCCAGGGCGCGCTTGACGCAAAAGCGCCGGCCGCCGCTTTGCACCAGCACTATGTCGGAAGACACGCCGCCGGTGAGCGGCTCGATCGATGGCATCTCGCCGGCCGCGGTCAGCCCAGCCTTGGTGAAGGTATCGACCCAGTCCTGCGTGTCGCTCATCGCACCGCTCCAATGGAGAACGGCATCGATACCGGCAAGCAGGCCGGGCCGATTGGCTCGAAGGATTTGTAAGTCAAAATGAATTCCTGATGCCCGAGTTCCTCGGACTTGCTTTGCACCTGGTTGCCGATGGCCACCACCCGGTCGCAGATCTCCCGCCCCACTTCTTCCAGTGTCGCGCGACCTTCAAGGATGCTGCCGGCGTCGATGTCCATATCGTCCTGCATGGCGCGATAGGTTTCCGGGTTGGCGCACACCTTGATCACCGGTGAAATCGCCGAGCCGACCACCGAGCCGCGTCCGGTGGTGAACAAAATCAGGTGCGCGCCGCAAGCGATCAGCTCGGCCAGCTCGGCGTTGTCGTTGATGTTGGGAAAGCCGAAGCGTACTTCACCGTCAGGCACCACGTCGAGCAAGTACAAGCCGCCCTTGCCGCTCGGCGGCACATCGCCCGGCTTGACCAGGCCGCTAATGGCAGAGGCGCCGCTCTTGGCGTAGGCGCCCAGCGATTTTTCTTCGATGGTGGTAAGCCCGCCATCCGAGTTGCCGACCGCGAAGCTGCCGTAGCCCAGCGTCGCGTAATAGCGCGCGGCCTTTTCCATCGAGCGCATGATTTCACCGCCGAGTTCGGGCGTGACTGCCCGCTGCACCATGTGGGGCTCGCAGCCGATCAGCTCGCCGGTCTCCTCGAACACGCAAGCGGCGCCGGCGGCGATCAGTGCGTCAAAGGCGCGGCCCACCGCGGGGTTGGCGGTAAGGCCGCTGGTGCCGTCGGAGCCGCCGCAGGTGGTGCCGATCACCAGTTCGTCCACACCCATGGGCACGGGCTCCATGCCCCCCAGTTCGTCCAGCGCCCACTGCACCCATTCGACGCCGGCGGCAATGGTCTTCTTGGTACCGCCGGTTTTCTGGATGGTGAGGGTATGCACCGGGCGGCCGCTGGCGGCGATCTGCTGCTCCAGCCAGGACTTGTTCATGCTCTCGCAACCCAGCGACACCAACAGCGCGGCGCCGACATTCGGGTGGGTGCACAGGCGCTGCATCATTTTCTCGGCATAGGCATTCGGGTAGCAGCCGGGAAAGCCGATCAGGTGCACTTCACGGTCGGTAAAGCGCGATGTGATATGGCGCGCGACATGATGCGCGCACTCGACCAGGTAGCCGACCACCACCACGTTGCGTATGCCCTTGCGGCCATCGGCGCGCGGATAGCCGCGCAGGGCCGGAAAAGTGCCGGTGCTCATGCCGGCTCCCGCGCGAAACGGAAACGATGCCACAAGGCCATCGCCCCGGCCGAAGCCAGGCTGGCCGCGACACCGGTGCTGAAGGCGGCCAGCGGCGGGCCGCCCGCCGCGATCACGCTGGCGAAGGCAAAAAAGTAGAGTACGAAGCCGATCAGCCCGGTGAGAAAGCCGGAGAGCAGGCGGACGGCGGAGTCGGCGCCGTACAGCACCAGGGTGAATACCGGCAGCACCGAAGCGGTGATCGGAAAGCCCAGCAGGATGCCGCTGACGCGCGGGCCGAAGGCATTGGCGCCGACGGTGATGACGGCGGCCAGCGCCAGGGCCGCGCCCATGCGCACGAAGATTTCGCTAGCCGGAATGCGCGGTGCCGCGCCCACCGCGCCGGGCACAGGCATCAGCGCGTTGAGCAACAGCAGTTCGACCACGGCAACGGCGGCGCCGATGAAGTTGGGTACCACCACCTCTGCCAGGGCGAGTTCCGCCAGCACGCACGTCACCCAGCCCGCCAGCAAGCATACTACCCAGGCCAGCGCGGGACGCACGCGCATGCGGGTGACCAGAGTTGCAAGCCGCGCGAACACCAGGCAGTGCAGGCCGACAGCGGGCGCCACCGTCATCGCGATCCAGGCAGTGGGCAGCACGAAATCACGCGGCTGGTCCAGCGCGAGAAACAGCATCACCGGGGCGGCGATCATCGGCAGGCCGCTGATCCAGCCGGAAGCCTTGTGGCCCCAGCGCCGCCCGGCCCAGCTGGCGATCCACACCACCAGGGGCACCGCCGCCAGCCTCAGCCAGAGCATGATGTGGCTCGCGTCCGGCGCACGCGGTCAGCCCGCGGGCGGCAAGGTGTAGGTGGGAAGATAGTCGCTGGCAAGATTGTGCAAGTGGATGTGCGCACCCCGCGCAATTGGCCGGGTCGCACTGCCGATTATCGCACCGTACTTGAGTATCTTTTCGCCAGGAGCAATGTCACGGCGCGCCAGCTTGTGGCCAATGCCGATGTCGCGCTCGATCAAGACCATGGCGCCGTCGATCAGCAGCCGGGTACCGGCGGCAAGCGTGGCAGCGACGGCGACGCAATTGTCTTCCGGCGCCAGCAAGATCACCCGCGAGTCAAAACTTCCCATATTTCAGGTAGGCATCGACCGGGTCCATGCCGCCGCGGATGGCGTCGCGCACCTTGTTTTCGGTCAGCGCCACTTCCTCGGTTTTGCCGATGGCTTCTTCGGCAATCTCTTTTGGGATCACCACCACGCCGTCGCGGTCGCCGAGAATATAGTCGCCAGTGCGGATGGTCACGGTGCCGATGGTCACCGGCTCGGCATAGCGGTCGGGGATCCAGCGGGCGACGATGTCGGAGGGCGTGAAAAAGGTATGGAACACCGGAAATTTTTGTTCGAGGATGAAATCGGTATCGCGGCAGCCGCCATCGACCACATAGCCCAGCACGCCTTTATTCTTCAAAGTCTCGCTCGACAGTTCACCCATCAGCGCAACTTCGTGGTTGTTCGGCTGGCAGACCACCACGTGGCCGGTCGGCGCCTTCGACAGCAGCGTGGTCCAGCCGAGCAAGGTGTCGTGGCGCGACTGCGTGCGGTCGATATGGCCGGAGACGGTCCACACCGGGCCGGCGGTCTTGATCGCGGGGTCGAGCGGGCGGATGTTGGTGGGCAGCACGCAATTGTCGTGACCCAAGGCGCGCAGTACGTCGTGGATCGCACCGGTGTAGCAGGCGAGGAGTCGCTGTGTGAGGTCAGCCATGGGAGTTCGGGTTCAGGTGGCGAAGACGCAGGTGCGCAGCACCTGCGTAGCGATCAGCTCTTGACGGCGCCCTCGGTCAATCCGGACACCATGTAGCGCTTGAAACAGTAGTAGATCGCCGCCGGCGGCAGCGCGTACAACAGGCCGGTGGTCATCAGCAGTTCCCACGGCGAGTCGTCGGCCGAAAGAAAGTTGCCCAGCGCGACGCCCAGGGTGATGCTGTCGTCGCGCGAGAGCAGCAGGAAGGCGTAGAGGTATTCGTTCCAGGTCAGCAACAATGCGTAGGTGCCGACGGCCACCAGCGAAGGCATCATCAGCGGCACATAGACCAGGCGGAATAGCTGCAGGGGCGTGGCGCCGTCCATGATGGCCGCCTCGTCCAGTTCATAGGGCAGCTTGTCGGAGGCCTGCTTGAGCACCCAAATGGCGTAGGGCGAGGCGATGGTGACCATCGCGAGGATCAGCGCCCACTGGTTGTTCAGCAGGCCATAGTTGCCCATGGTCTTGTACATCGGCACCGCGAGAAAAGCGGCGGGGATGAAGTAGGTGAACAGTGCCAGGTTCATGATGGCGCGCCCGCCCCTGACCTTGAGGCGGCTGATGGAAAACGCCGCGCCGGTGGCGATCAGCAGGGTGAGTGCGCCGGCGGCCACCGCGATCAGCAGCGAGTTCCACATCTGCTGCCAGAAGTGGAACAGATAGTGGTGCTGCTGGTGAAACACCACGCTGAAGTTGTGCAGGGTCGGATGGTCCGGCCACATCTTGCCGGAGAGCGCCGATTCCTTGGGCGAAATGGCGAACAGCACGAGGTGATAGATCGGGATCATGGTCCAGATCAGCACGGGAATGCCGATCAGCAGCAGCTTGGCTTCGGTGGCCACGCGGCGCCAGCTGAAGGGCCTGGCGGGCAGTTTCACGGCGACTATCTGGGAAGGGATGGCGCTCATGGCTTTCTCGCTTGGCTCACTTGGACAAACGCTTCATCATGAAGTAGACCAGCGGCAACATCAGCGGCAGGGCGACGACGATGGAAGCCATCGACATGTCCACCTCATCCAGACGCAGGTAGCGGATGCCGAGCGTGGCCAGCACGTGCGTCTGGTCGGCCGGCGCGCCGCCGGTAAGCAGGTAGACGCTGTTGAAGTCGCCCAGGGTCCAGATCATCGACAGGATGGTGGAGGTGAGATACAGCGTCTTCATCGACGGCCAGGTAATGAAGCGGAATTTCTGCCAGGTGGTGGCGCCGTCCACCGACGCAGCCTCGTAAAGCTCGCCGGGAATCGCCAGGCGCCCGGCCACCAGGATCAAAGTCCAGAACGGCAGCGACTTCCAGATGTGCGTGAGTATCGCCAGGGTCAGGGCGAGATACGGGTCGTTGAGCCAGTTCGGCCCGTCCGCGCCGGTGAAGCGGAAGATCAGGGAGTTGATCAACCCCCACTCGGGGTTGAGCATGAAGCGCAGCGAAAGGATGGTCGGAATCGACGGCATCGCCCACGGCAAAATGAACAGCAGCGACAGCCACTTGATCCAGGTGCGCGCAGTAACGAAAAAGCCCGACAGGAACAAGGCGATCACCATCTTGATGTTGATGCCGATCACCAGGAAGACGAGCGTGTTGACGACCGAGCGGAAAAACACCGGGTCGTTGTACAGCTTGACGTAGCTCTCGGGATGGCGCGCCAGCCAGAGGCCGTAGCACACCGGGTAGAGCACGAAAATCAGGAACACCAGCACGTAGGGCGCGATCAGCACCAGGCCCCAGGTTTCCCAGGGGGACAGGCCCTTTTTTTTCGCAGGCGCGGCCAGTTGCGCGCCGGCGGCTTCAGGCAGTGCGACGGAAGACATCTGGGATCACCTCGTCTTCTGGAAAATACGCGAGCCGCTCCGGTCAGGGGCGGCCCGCACTCTTGCTTAGCCCGCCACTGCCTTGATGCGGGCGATCATTTCATCAACCGCCTTGTCGACGGGAATCTTGTCGTTGACCACGCGGTTCATCGCCTTGGCCCAGACGTTCTCGTTGTTGAGAATCGTAAATTTATAGTTCTTCGTGAACTCGAAAGTGACAGTGCCGGCGGCATACTGGTTGAACACCGACTTGCGATGCTTGTCGGCCTGCCAGAAAGCGCTCGCCTGCCCCTCCTTAGTCACCGGGAACCAGCGGCCCAAGGAACCTTCAACGTAGGGCCCGAGGTTCTGCTCGATCATCATGAACTTGACGAAGTCTTTCGCCAGCGCCTTGTTCTTCGACTGTTCGAACACCACGCCCAGCTTGACGGCCGTGCGGTAGACCATCTTCGAGCCGTCCGGCTTGTTGGGGAAGCCCAGGGTGTAGATCGTCTCGTCGTAGGCCTTCTTCGCCGCGGCGCGCTGCTCTGTCGTGAGGGTGGCGTTGTTGGCGTCGTCGAGCCACTTGGCGGCGATCGAGATCGTCGCGTTGTGGGTCATGATGGTGGTCTTGTTGTGGAAGGCGACGTTGTTGTCCGGGTCCTTCCAGCTGGTCGAAGAAGGCGGCGAGCAGCCTTTCATGTAAGGCATGGTGTAGTCGCGCAGCGCGTTGATCAGGCCGGCCTTCACCTTGGGGTCGTCGACCAGCAGCTTGCCGTTGTCGTCCACCAGCTTGACGTTGTAGGCGTCCATGAAGGTGAGGAAGGAGTAAAAGGCGTCGGAAGAGTCCACGCCCATCGGCATGCCGATGGCGAACACGCGGTCGCCGCTGGCCTTGCGGTAGGCCGGCTGCACCTTCTCGCACCAGAAGTTCCAGTAGTCGGCCCACTTGGTGGGCAGGTCGCTGATTTTGTAACCCGCTTTCGCCAGCATGTCGGACCAGACCTCGATGTGCATGGTCTGCTGCTTCATCGGGAAGGCGTAATAGGCGCGCTTCTTGGTCTTGTCGTTGTACAGGTGGGCCGTCTCCAGGGTGTTCTTGGCGAAACGGTCCTTCATCGGCGTGAGCACGTCGCTGATGTCTTCGAGCTTGCCGTCGAAAGCCCACTTGCCGGCGACCTGGAAGTCGTAGACGTCGGCATAAGCCACGTCCGGCGGGCTGCCCGAGTCCAGCGCGGACACGGTCTTGGGGATCATGTCCTGGATCGGGTATTGCGAAAGCTCGACCTTGACGCCGGTCTTGGCTTCGTACTTCTTGATCGCGTCGTAAAGCGCGTCGTCTTCGGATTTATAGAAGCCCTTGACCCACCAGACGGTAAGCTTTTGCTGGGCCTGCGCGGTGGCAGCACCAAACAGCATGGCCGCACCCGTCACCAAGGCTACGGCGATTTTATTCAACTGCATGTCTCCTCCTTTTTCAGGATGGTTTTAGATGCGTCCGCATTATTTTTAAAAGCGGCGCTGGGTGAAAGCGGTCTATTGATGCATTTTGATGCGAGCCAATTAACGAACTGGATAATAATTCGCTACATTAGCAGCTTTAACGCGAATTGCAATAGCGCGCCGCACACGGGTTTTCCCGCACGGCGACCGGCGAAAAAGCCGCGATGGATTGCTTGCATGCCCCGTCAACAGGAGTGAATACTGGCGTTACACCTTGTTGCAATTCGAGACACGCCTTTAACAAGCGCATCCGCGCGTATTCGGGCCGATGGCGCTAAGATGTGGCAAATCGACTCTACGTGCCGACGCCTGCGCACCATTCTATGACGGCCCAAAAACGAAAAATCCTTATCGTCGACGACGACAAGGGCTTGCGCGACTTGCTGCTGCGCTACCTCACCGAGCAGGACTTCGCCGTGCAGGCGGCGCCCGGCGGCCAGTTCATGGACAAGCTGCTCAACCGTGAACTGTTCGACCTCATCGTCCTTGATCTCATGATGCCGCAGGAAGACGGCCTGGCGATCTGCCGCCGCCTGCGTGCCGCCGGCAACAACACCCCCATCATCATGCTCACCGCCAAAGGCGAGGAAGTGGACCGCATTGTCGGCCTGGAGATGGGCGCCGACGACTATCTCGCCAAGCCCTTCAACCCGCGCGAACTGGTGGCGCGCATCAACGCGGTGCTGCGCCGTGTCGCCGAAACGGGACCGCCGGCAGGCCCCGCGCAGGAAACGGAATCGGTCAGCTTCGGTCCCTACGTGCTCAACCTCGCCACCCGCAGCATGACCAGGGACGGCGAAGCCGTCACCCTCACCTCGGGCGAATTCTCGGTGCTCAAAGTGCTGGCGCGCAACCCGCGCAAGCCGCTGTCGCGCGACAAGCTAATGGAACTGGCGCGCGGCCGCGAGTACGACGTGTTCGACCGCGCCATCGACGTGCAGATCTCGCGCCTGCGCAAGCTGATCGAAACCGACCCCGCCAACCCGCGCTATATCCAGACGGTGTGGGGCTTCGGCTATGTGTTCGTTCCGGACTGACCCGGCGCTTACGCGCGCCTCCCGCCCTACCCTGACCTGAACCCGCATGCGCCTGCTCCCGCAGAGCCTGCTCTGGCGCACCTTTTTGCTGATGGCCCTGCTGCTCGGGCTGTCGGTGGTGTCATGGGTGCAGATTTTCCGGCTCTACGAGCGCGAGCCGCGCAGCGTGCAGATAGCCACGCAGATCGCCGCCATCGTCAACCTGACGCGCGCCGCGCTGATCAGCTCGCGGCCGGAAAACCGCGCCTACCTGCTGGGCGAACTGTCGCAGTCGGAACAGATCGAAATCTACCCGGTCGAGCCGAACGAAAAACTCGAGCCGCTGGGCCAGCGCCCGGTGTTCCAGCGTATCGAGGAACTGCTGCACGACAAGCTCGGTGCGGAAACCCGCTTCGCCTCCGCGCGCAACGGCCTGCCCGGCGTCTGGGTCAGCTTCGTCATCGAGGAAGACGAGTATTGGGTTCGCCTGCGGCGCGACCGCGTCGACCCAAACCCACCGCAGCAGTGGCTGGGTTGGGGCGCGGCCGCCCTGCTGCTGGCGCTGATCGGCGCCTACTTCATCGTCTGGACAGTGAACCGGCCGCTAAAGCGCCTGACCGAAGCAGCGCGCGCCGTCGGCCGCGGCGAGACCCCGCCGGCAATGAGCGACGGCGGCCCGGCAGAAATCCAGACCCTGGCGACCGCCTTCAACCAGATGGCCTCCGACCTGAAGACCGCCGACGACAACCGCACCCTGATCCTCGCCGGCATTTCGCACGACCTGCGCACCCCGCTGGCGCGCCTGCGTCTGGGCACGGAAATGTCTTCCGACACCACCTTTCGCGACGGCATGGTTGCCGACATCGAGCAGATCGACGGCATCATCGGGCAGTTCCTTGATTTCGCTCGCAGCGGCCAGGACGAAGCCACGCCAGCCGAACCGGTGGACCTGGCCGAACTGGCGCAGGAGCTACGGGGCCACTACGAAAGCCACGGCCACCCGATTGCGCTTGAGATCGAAAGCACGCCACTGATGATTCAGGGCCGCCGGCCGGCGCTCAAGCGCGCTTTGCACAACCTGGTCGACAACGCGTTGCGCTACAGCACGAACGAACAAGGCGAGGCCGACATCACCCTGCGCATCGGCACCGAGCGGCGCTTCGCTTTTGTCGAAGTGCTGGACCGCGGCCCGGGCGTGCCGGCCGAGCATTCCGAGCGCCTGAAGCAGCCCTTCACCCGGCTCGACGTCGCGCGCGGCACCGCCGACGGCAGCGAGGGCGGCGCCCAGGGCGGCTCGGGCCTGGGGCTGGCGATCGTCGATCGCATCGCGCACCAGCACGGCGGCCGCTTTCAGCTCCTGCCGCGCGAGGGTGGCGGCCTGTGCGCGCGCCTTACGCTGGCGCGGGCAAGCGCTTAGCTGTCGAGCGCCAGTTCACCGATCTTGCAGCCATAGCGCCTCGCCTGCGCGCGCGTGACAGACATCACTTGGTTCGTACCCCACGGAATACCGGCGAAAAACTCGGGCACCGCGCGCGCCAAGCCTACCAGCGCATAGTCCCCCAGGGCGGTGATGCCGAACACGGCGTCGCTCTTCGTGAACAGTTGCTCCACCTGCCGCAACTGCGGCAAACCTAAAATCGAGTGCCCGAGTCGTACCAGCAGCGGCGTTTCGCCGCGCGCCAACGAATCGCATAGCGATAACCAGAGCGCGGCGCCCGGAGTGTCGCAAGCCGGTATCTTGCGCACGGGGGCCGTGCCCAATGCGGGCGGCAGGCCTAGATGCGAGGGCCAGCACCATCGCGCCTCGTTCCCGGTCTCGCGCCGCCATTCCTCCGCCAGCACTAAACCTTCAGACACACCTGACGCGGATGCTTCGGCGAATAGTAGAAGAGTCGCACTCACGGCGCCTCGCCTTGCGGCTGCTCGGCGGCAAGGCGCGCGGCAACCTTTTCGGCGTACTGGTCCCAGGCCGCCTGCGCCACCCGCGCCATGCCGGACTGTTCCAGCTTGATCAGCAGGAACTCCATGCGCCGACGCGCGGCCAGGCGATCGCCTTCTTCCAGGGCGTCGCTGGCGATCACCGCTTCGAGTTGATGCAACTCGCGCAACTCCTCGACTTCCGGCGGCACGTAACCGGCATTCTTCAGCACCCGGCAGACCATGCGAAGTTCTTCCGGAATCAGCAGGTCGTCATCGAGATTGAGCGGCTGACCCTGCCCGGGAAGGTCGTCGAAAGCGCCTTCGGCCTGCGCCTTGCGGATGCGCTCCTCGATCAGCTTGTCCATTCCGAAGCCCATGCGCGCACCTCAGTTTCCGGCGGTGTTGGCCGGCGCACCGAGTGCCACCAGCTCGCGGTCGCGCTCGTCCTTGGGCATGGCGGCAAGTTGCTTCACCTTCGCGTAGAAGCGCGGCAGGTCGTCATGCTCGCGCGCCAGCAGGGTGTTGAAGGCGGGCACCAGCTTGGAGTAGGTGGAGATCGAGCCCAGCTTGGCATTGTTCAGATCCTTGGCGATCCACGCGTCGTAACCCTTGAAGCCGCCCCAGCCGAGTTTCATCTGCTCGTACTCGCGGCGCAGGTCGGCGAATACAGCCTCCTTGGCGGCGCGCTTGTCGGCTTCGCTGCCCGGCTGCTTGTAGATGGCTTCCAGCTTGTCGCGGGTACGGCGCATCATCGCCATGAAATCTTCACGGCGGTGGGTGAACTGGTCGTAGCGCGTCTTTTGCTCGGCCGTGGCATGCGCCACCATCCAGCGCTTCAGCCCCTCCTCCTCGACCGCGGTGGCGAAGGATTCGTTGAAGGTGGAGTCGCCCTTGGCGTAGGCCACCTGGTGCCCTAGTTCGTGGAAAATCAGGCGCGCGATTTCCAGCTCGGGATAGCGGATGAAGGTGTTGAGGAGCGGGTCGTTGAAGTAGCCCAGCGTCGAATAGGCCGGCACCCCGCCGGAGTAGACATCCAGCCCCTCGGCGCGCAGCTTGTCGGCATAGACGCGCGCATCGTCTTCCGAAAAATAACCGCGATAGGTGACGCAGCCGGCCACCGGAAAGCATTGGGTCTTCAATTCCAGCGACAGCGCCGGTGCGGCGAACACATTCCACACCACGTAGTTGCGCTTGAGGTCGGCATAGACGCGGTAGCTGCCATTGTCCGGCAGGCCGAGCTGCTTGCTGGCGAAGTCGCGCGCCTGGCGGGCATACTCCAGGCGCGCCTTCAGTTCGGCACTGGTGTCGGCGGCGGCAATAACCTCGTCCACCGGCCGCGACAGGCGCCGCACTTCCATCTGCCCGGTAAAGGCCTGCCAATAGTAAGAGGTGGTGCTGCAGCCGGCCAGCAGACCGGTGGTGGCCAGTGCGGCGACAAGCAGGAGGGCGATCCGGCGCTTCATCGGATAAAGGCGCCGTGTTCGACAAAGCGGAGCATTTGCTGCGTGACGCGGGCGGACATCAACATCTCCGTATGACTCACCGGCAGGGTCAGATGTTCCCGCGCGCCCTCGACCCGGGTCTCCGCCACGCCCACGGTGCCATCGTGCGGCAGCGGCAGGCCGGGCGCAGCGATGCGCCCCAGGCCCAGCGGCCGGTTGCCGGCAATCACGCCCAGTTCGAAACCCTCGGGCACCGTCGGCGGCTCGCCCGCCAGCCAGTCCTGCACCGCGCGCCCGAGCACCACCCGGCCGAAGCCGACGCGCGCCAGGTTGCGGCCGACGTGCGTGCCCTGAAACGGCGAACCAACCAGAACCACGCGCCCAATCTGCTTGCCCGGCAGCGCCCAACCGCGCTCGGCCAACATGGCCGCGATCAGCACGCCGCCCAGGCTGTGCCCGACCAGATGCACGCGATGCTGCGGCAGCGCCTGGACAAATTCCGCCAGCTGGCGCGCGCTGGTCTTCAGCGGCTGGCGCACCGTGGCGTAGGAAAAGGAATGCGCCGCGTAGCCGGCCCCGGCGAAGCGCGCGCGCCAGAAGCCCGTGGCAAAGCCGGACAGCCACAGGCCATGCACGCACACCACCGCCTCGCCGCGCACCACGCTCATCCTTTGCAGGACCAGAAGCCGCAGAACAGTTGCGAGGCACCGAAGAGGCCGAACACCAGCGGCGCGAACACCGTGCCCATCAAGCTCAGGCGCTCGACATCGTCCGGCGAGGCCGGGTTGTACAGCACCTTGACCTTGGTGCCGATGCGCAAGCCCTGGCGATAAGGCATCTTGGCCAGGAAGGTGCGCGCGACGCCGTCGGCGGCGGTGAATTCGATTTCCGGCGTCGGCACGCCGGCCAGGCGCACCACGTTGATCACCTCGCCCTGGGCGCGTGGCCAGCGCCTGAGCTTGTGGATGCCCAGCCAGACCAGGTAAAAACCGATGATCATGCACACCACGCCGCCGACGGCGCGCAGGTTGAGCCAGGCGATCATGCGGACGCTTCCGCAGCGAGTTCGACTTCCACCAGGCAGTCATAAAAGGTCGGGCCGCGCCCGAGGTCGGTCAGCGCCTGGCTGGTGACGGCGTTGGCGTTGAGCTTGCCTGGCGCCTTTTTGTGCCACCACACCGAGATCGCGGCCACCACGCCGGGGCGCGCATGGTTGCGCACCCGCGCGCGCGCCTGGAAGGCGCCGCGGCCATTGAAAATTCGTACCATGGCGCCGTCGGCAATGCCGCGCGCGCGCGCGTCGATCTCGTGCATGTCGAGAAAGGGTTCCTTCTCCGCATCGGCCAGCACCTTGATGTTGCCGAAGGTGGAGTTCATGAAATTGCGCGCCGGCGGCGAGATCACCATCAGGGGGTATTTCTCCGCCAGCGCGGGATTGGACTGCGGCGACTCGCGCGGTGCGATGAAGTCCGGCAGCGGGTCGAGGCCGAGCTGTCTCGCCTTCTCCGAATAGAACTCGCACTTGCCGGAGGGCGTGCGAAAGTTGCCTTCGGCGAACGGCATCCAGCGCTCCGGCACGTTCAGGCGCATCCAGCCCTGCTCCTTCAGTTTCTCGAAGGTGATGCCTTCGTTGTACGGATGCGTGGTGTCGATGGCCACGGCCGCGATCTGCTCATCGCTGTCGAACAGGCAGGGCTCCGTGAAGCCCATGCGCGCGGCCAGCAGGCGGAACACCTCGCTGTCCGATTTAGACTCGCCCACCGGGGCGATCGCCGGATGGTTCACCAGCCAGTATAGATGGCCGTAGGACTTGTGGATGTCGAAGTGTTCGAGCTGCGTGGTGGCCGGCAGCACAATGTCGGCGTAGTCGCAGGTGTCGGTGAGAAAGCAATCGTGCACCACGGTGAACAGGTCCTCGCGCATCAGGCCTTCGAGCACCTTGCCCGACTCCGGCGCGACCGCGGCCGGATTGGAGGAATAGACGTAGAGCGCGCGTACCGGCGGCTCCTTCAGGTCCAGCAGGGCGTCACCCAGGGTAGACATGTTGATGGTGCGCGGCTTGTTCCAGATCAGGTCCGGGCGTTCCAGCGCCTTCACGTTCACCGGATAAGTGGAGCCGGTGCCCAGCAGTACGCCACCCGCCGCATGGCGCCAGGCGCCGGTAAGCGCCGGCAGGCAGGCGATGGTGCGGCAGCTCATGGCGCCGCCGGCGGTGCGCTGCAGGCCGTAGTTGATGCGGATGGCCGCCGGGCCGCTTTCACCACGCGCGTTGCCGTAGTCGCGCGCCAGGGATTCGATGTCGGCCGCTTCCAGGCCTGTGATCTGCGCCGCGCGCGCGGGCGACCATTGCGCCACGCGCTCCTTCAACTGCTCGAAGCCCAGGGTGTATTTCGCGATGTAATCGTGGTCCAGCAAGTCGTCGCGCACCAGCACGTGCATCATCGCCAGCGCCAGCGCCGCATCGGTACCGGGGTTGATCGGCAGCCACTGGTGGCACTTTTCCGCCGAGAGCGACTTGTAGGGGTCGATGGCGATCACTTTCGCGCCGCGGCGCTTGGCCTCGGTGACGCGGGTCCACAAATGCACGGATGAGGTGACCGGGTTGGTGCCCCAGAGCAGGATCAGCTTGGCCTCGTCGAAACGCTCCATCTCCATGCCGATGTTGCCGCCGAGGGTGATGTCCATGCCAGCCTTGCCGGCGTTCGAGCAGATGGTGCGGTCGAGCAGGGAGGCGCCCAGCTTGTGAAAAAAACGCCGGTCGATCGAGTTGGCCTGCACGATACCCATGGTGCCGGCGTACGAATACGGCAGGATGCCCTGCGGGTCGTCGGTGGCGATCGCCTTGAAGCGCGAGGTGATGGCCTCCAGCGCCTCGCCCCACGAAATTGCCTCGAAGCGTGCATTCGGGCCCTTGGGACCGACCCGCCGCATCGGATGCAGCAGGCGGTCCGCCGCGTAGGTGCGCTCGAGATAACGCGCCACCTTGTTGCATAGCACGCCGGCAGTAGTGGGATGCGCCGCATCGCCCGCCACCTTGACGGCGCGCGTGCCCAGCACAGTGCCATCGGGCATGCGGGTTTCACCTTCGACGGTGACGTGCATGGCGCAGGTGTCCGGACAATCGTGCGGGCAAGCCGCCTTGACCACGCGCTGCTGGGGATTGCTGAGGACGCTGCTCATGAAAAACTCCCGGACCGCCGGCCGCGGCGCGCACGGCGTGCGTACCACGGCGATCTATCCCGGGATTGTATCCCCGCTCTCCAATACAGCGAGGTAAGCCGCCGCCATTGCCTCCAGGCCGCGCCCTGCCACCTGCTCGCGCGCCCGCGCGGCCCGCTGGCCGGCTTTTCCCGGCGCGGCAACGAGTTGCAGCATCGCCTTGGCAATCTGCCGCTCATTAGCCGCCTCGGGCAGCAGCCAGCCGGTGCGCCGGTTCACCAGTTCGCGGGTGCCGCCGCTGTCGTTGGCGATCACCGGCACGCCCGCCGCCATCGCTTCCAGCACCGCGTTGGGCGACCCCTGGTGGGTGCCGATGACGATTTGCGCGCTCCAGCCTCCCGACTCGTGCAAATGCGCAAGATCGGGCAAGGCGCCGCGAAAATGCACGCCGGCACCCGCTGCCTCCAGCAGTTGCGCAAGATAGGCAGCGTAACGCGGCTCGGCCTGGCCGGCGATGTGCAGGGTGGCTGTCGCGTGACGCGCGCACACGCGGCCAAAGGCGGCGATGATTTTTTCCAGGTGCTTGGAGGGCGCGATCCGGCCGCTGACCAGAAAGCGCGGTGCGCGCGGCGCGCTTTCGGCCACCGCCCCGCCGAGCGCAACGCCGTTCGGAATCACCGCGCAGGCGCGGGCGCGCCCGGGCAGTGCGTGGCCATACTTGAGCACCAGTAGGTCCAGGCGCACCCGGAAGGCCGCTTCGTCATAGGCAATCGCCGACTGGAACTCCGCCGTCGCGGCCATTTCCTCGAAGGCGTAGTAGCCGGGGCTGACATCGATCAGGCGCAAGTCCGGCGCCGCGAATTTGGCGAGCAATAGCTTGAGCTTGGGGTCGGCGTTCCAGAAGCAGACCTGGCGCACCCGGTGCCGCGCGATCCAGGCGAGCAAACCCTCCGCCACTTCGAACACATCGCTCGCCTCGGCCGGCCGAAAATGCCTGACGCCAACCTCACGCAATAGCCGCGTAAAATAATCATGGGTGCTGGCGCCGCAGACCGCCACCGCGAGATCATGGCGCGCGTAAATGGCGGTCGCAAGGTTGACCAAGGAGCGCTGCGCGCCGCCGGCATTCAGGTTCGCCGTCACAAACAGGGTGCGCACCTCTTCGCGCCCTGGCGCGGCGCAGCCAGCAGGCGGCAGCGACCACAGGTAAGGCGCACGCAAGCGCGGCTCGCGCACCTGCAAACCACTGCGCACCGGATATTGCGCCAGCGCACGCGCAAAAGCCGCATCGCCGGCCTCGGCAGGCAACAGGCGCAGCCCCGGCTGCGGATCTTCCCCCTGGCCGGAAACCGCCGTAGCCACCACCGGCAGGCCGGCGGCCAGCGCCTCCTGCGTGGCAATCGAGTAGCCCTCGTAATCGCTGGTATTGAGCAACACGTCGAAGGCCGCGAGCCAGGGCGCCACCGGGCTGACGAAGCCCGGCAGCTTGACGTGATGCGCCAGGCCGCGCTCACCCGCGTAGCTGGCTATCTCGCGCAATACATCCATCCCGGCTTCGCCACTGACACCGCCGGCAATCGCCAACGCCGCCGGGCGCCGCCGCAGCAGATGCTCCAGCACGCGTAGCGCGCGCGGATAATTCTTTTGCGCCTTCAGCGCCCCCACCATGCCGACCAGCAGGGTGGTGTCGTCCACCCCCAGGCGGCGACGGATGTCGCATCGCGCCTGCATGGAGAACGCCGCGTCGTCCAGCGCCGGCCGATGGCGGATCACCGACAACGGCACGCTGCAACCGGCGGCGCGCGCCTGCTGCGCGACAGCTTCAGCGCAAGCGATCGCGGCGGGCATATCGCCGCTCTGCCACGCTGCCGGATCATTGAGCCAGCCGTCGCGTGCGTTGTGCAGCACCGGCAGCGGCACCAAACCATGCATGCGCAGTTCGGCCAGCATGGGGTCGCGCAGCAAATGCGCCGCCACCACGGCGCCGCGTCCCCAGCGCTGCCCCAGCAGGGCGGCGAACTGTTCCATGCTTTCGGCTGCGCGGCGAATCACGCTCAAGCCCCCAGGTGCCTGCCACTCCATGGTCGCGCGGTTGAGCACTGCCAGCTCGATGGCGCGCCCGCGGCGCAATGCATCGGCCGCCCATTCGAGCACGATGCGCTCGGCGCCGCCGAGGGCCAGACTGGAAATGACGGCGCGCAGCGGCACACGCGCATCGGCCAGAGGCACGCAGCCGGCAAGCGGTTGCGCCAGCAAATGTTCGGGCAGCGGATGCATGCGGGGTCAGCGTGTGGTCAGCGCGAGGCCAATGCAAAGTCAGCAACGACTGCGGCCAAACTCAATAGCTGGTATCCGTGCTGGCGAGCCTTTGCGCCCGCCGCGCTTCGCGGGCCTGTTCGCGCTCCTGCAGGATACGGTCGGCAGCGATGCCGATCACCGCGCCCGCGGCCACGCCCGTGGCGAGCGCCGCGCCGCTGCCCATGCCGGCCGTGCGCACGTCGTTACCCTGCGCCATCATTTCTTCCATGGTGCCCGCGCCCTTGATGCTCCACAGGCCCTGGCCGCGCCATTCGAAGCTGCGGCCCTGACTCTCATCCTTGAAGCGCACCTTGCGCTCATCGGCCGGGTTGATGGTGAAAATGCCGGCGTTGTTGGTCAGCAGGGTGCGGCTGTCATCCTTGTATTCGATCAGCACTTCGACGATGGTCTGGCCGGCCGCGTCCTGCAATGCCATCAGGTCAGCGGCGTTGTCTTCCTTGCCCTGGGCGGTGACACCCATGGTGGCAGCCGTGGGGAAGCCCGGGATTTCGCCGTGCCAGCGGCGGCCGTCACGGATCAGCTGGCGGTTCTGGCGCCGCGCCATGTACCAGGCGTGCCATTCCAGCAAGGCCTCGGGCTTGAACAGGGGCGCGATGTCGGGAAACGTCATCGCGTAGAGCGCGTCGCCGCTGGGCATGCGGCGGGCCATGTTGCCCAGCATCGAGGAACCGCCGTTGCCCGCGCTGCGGATTTTGCGGATGGCGTAAAACAGCGCAAAGCCGATGGCCAGCGGAATCATGAACATCACCAGCAGCGTGATCGTGGTCGCCATGCGGCCTCCCAGGGGTCTTTGCCCCGATGTTGATTTTCGAAGCCGGATTGACACACCGGCGAGCATGGTGTGAGTATAACGAGCCGCGTCCGGCCTGTCCTTCCCTTCCCGCTGATGAAAATCGACATCTACAACCACGTCCTCCCCGCCCCTTACCTGGAACTGATGAAGCAGCATTCCAAGGACGCCGGCATCGTCAAGCGCATGAGCAGCCTGCGCATGCTGTGGGACCTGGAAGCGCGCGTCGAGATGTTAAAGCAGTGGCCGGAAGTGCAGCAGGTGCTGACCCTCGCCCTGCCCTCGCCCGAGTTGCTCGGCGGCCCCGACCTCTCACCCGGCTTCGCGCGCGTGGCGAATGATGAAATGGCGAAAATCGTCGACCGGTGGCCGGACAAGTTTCCCGCCTTCGTCGCCTCGCTGCCGATGAACAATGTGCCGGCGGCGCTGGAAGAAATCGACCGCGCGGTAGGCGAGCTCGGCGCGCGCGGCATCCAGATCTGCACCAACGTGAATGGCCGGGCGCTGGACGACCCGGAATTCTTTCCTGTGTTCGAGTACATCACGCAGAAGTATGCGATGCCGATCTGGATGCATCCGGCGCGCCCCGCCTCGCGGCCGGACTATGTCGGCGAAGACAAATCCAAATATGAAATCTGGCAGGTGCTGGGCTGGCCGTACGAAACCAGCGTGGCGATGGCGCGCATGGTGTTCTCGGGGTTCTACGAAAAGCTGCCGGAGCTGCGCATCATCACCCACCACTGTGGCGCGATGATTCCGTTTTTATCGGGACGCGCGGAAACCCTGTGGGCGCAACTCGGCAGCCGCACCGCCGGCGAGAACTACGAAGAGATTTTGCAGCGCATGGCAAAAAAGCCGATCGAATACTTCAAAATGTTCTACGCCGATACGGTATTGGGCGGCTCCGCCTCGGCGCTACGCTGCGGCCTGGATTTTTTCGGCGCCGACAAGATCGTGTTTGCCAGCGACTGCCCCTTCGATCCGGAAAACGGCCCGATGTTCATCCGCGAAGGCATCCGCTCGATCGAGGACCTGAACCTGGCCGAGGACGACAAGCGGAAGATTTACTTCGGCAATGCAATGAAGCTGCTGAACCTGAAAATGCAGGCGGAGGCGAAGTAAAGTTTTTCGTAAGCATCTGATTTTAAAGGCGTAAATCCGCCACGGCGAGTAATACACAAATACTGTACAAATAAACAGTATTTGTGTATTCTGTTCCTCCCAAGGACTCCCGGTATTCGCCATGATCGTCCCCGCGCCTTTTAGTCCGACCCTCGCGCCGCCCGCGGCCGCCCAGCGCTTCGCGCATTTCAGGCCACGCGCCTGAGCCCGCCTTCCACCACCGCATCGTTCGCCCGTTGCCATGGGGCAGGCCCTCATTTTCTCCGGCGATTTCTCCGGCGATCCGGAAGAGACGGTCTACGCCTCTTCCGGCCCGCGCCTGGACGCCACGCCGCTGGACCGCACGCCCACCGGCCTGGCCGCGCTGGCCGCCGTGCCGGGCCTGTGGCGCGGCGATGCGCTGGCGCGGGTCGAGCTTGAGAGCCTGTCCACCGGCTATAGCGCGCTGGACGCGCAACTGCCCGGCGGCGGCTGGCCGCTGGGCGCGCTGACCGAAATCCTCAACGGCCACACCGGCATCGGCGAGATGCGCCTGTTTTTTCCGGCGCTGGCCGTCCTGTCAAAGCGCGCAGACGCCCCGCCTATCATCCTGCTGCAACCTCCGTACATGCCCTATGCCCCAGCCTTCGCCGGCGCCGGCATCGCACCGGAACAGGTGCTGGTGCTGCGTACACGCAGGCCTGAAGACGCGCTATGGGCCTGCGAGCAATGCCTGAAATACGCGCCGCGCAGCGCCGTGTTCGCCTGGCCGCAGCGCCTGGCGTCACAGGACTTGCGGCGTTTGCAACTGGCGGTTGAAAACCGGCCCGTGCTGGCGGTGCTGATGCGCGATCTCAAGACGGCACAGCACTCTTCCGCCGCCGCCTTGCGCATCGCCTTATCGACCGACCCGGGCTCCAGGCAACTAGGCTTGCGCATCCTCAAGCGCCGAGGTGCGCTGATCACCCGGCCGATATGGGTCGAGCCGCCCTCGCCGCTGCCCTTCATCCCCGATTTCCACGAGGAGCCACTCCATGCTCTGGACCGCCCTGTACCTGCCGCAACTGCCGCTTGACTGCTACGCGCAGACCCACGCGGCGCAGCCTTTCGCCGTCGTCGAAAAGCGCCGCATCCACATGGCCAACGCCGCCGCCCGCGCCGCCGGCGTGCGCGTCGATAAACCCTTGTCCGCCGCGCTGGCGCTGGAACCTGCGCTGCAATGGCAGGAACGTGAACCACGCGCTGAAAAAGCCGCGCTTGAAGCACTGAGCCTATGGGCGCTGCAATACACCAGCGCCATCAGCCTCGCCGCACCGCATGGCCTGCTGCTGGAAACCGGCGGCAGCGCCAAATTGTTCGGCGGCCTCGACGCCCTGCTCAAGCAGATCGCCGCCGGTACCGCGGAGCAAAACTACAGCGCCGTCTTCGCCTCCGCCCCCACCCCCGCCGGCGCGCTGATGCTGGCGCGTAGCGGCTACGCTGAACACATCACCACCCTGCCCGAATTGCGCCGCCTGCTGCCCGGCCTGCCGGTCTCTTCCCTGATCAGCGCTCAGGCCTACGCCAGCACCTTCGACTCCCTGGGCGCGCGCACCATCGCCGACCTGATGGCCCTGCCGCGCGACGGGCTCAAGCGCCGCTTCGGCGACTTCCTGCTCGACGAAATCGACCGCGCCTTCGGCCACGCGCCCGACCCGGTGCACCCCATCGTGCCGCCACAAGCCTTCAGTTGCGCCCTGCCGCTACCGGCCCCGGCCGAATCCAGTACAGCCCTGGTCTTCGCCAGCGGCCGCGGCCTGCGCCAGCTCGAAGGATTTCTGCGCGCCAGCAAACGCGCGGTGGACCGCATCGAACTCACCCTGCACCATGAACGCAATACGCAACGCGACGCGCAGGACGACACCGTCCTCACCCTGCACCTGATGCAGCCCAGCGCCGACGCCAGGCGCTTCACCCTGCTGCTCTCCGAGCGCCTGAACCGCCACACGCTGGAACGGCGGGTCGAGCGCATCACGCTACGCGCACCGCAATTGCTGCGCGCGGAGGAAGTCACGCATTCGCTGCTGCTGGAAGAAGAGAACGCCGCGAAGGACATGCGGGATTTGCTCGAGCGCTTGAATGCGCGGCTGGGGCAGCAGGCCATACAGCGGTTGCAAGTGCGCGCCGATCACCGTCCGGCACGCGCCTCCGGCGGCAACAACCTGCTCGAGGCTGATGAGCGGGTTCATACGGCTGCGCGCAAAAAGCCCAAGGAACCCTTGCCGCTCCCCGTCTTCGGCCCGCGTCCTGCATGGCTGCTGGAACCACCGCGCCCTCTGAGTGAAGTGAACAACAAACCGTTTTACGAGGGTCCGCTGAAGCTGCTGTCCTCGGCCGAGCGCATCGAATCCGGCTGGTGGGACGGTGGAAAAATTCGCCGCGACTACTTCATCGCTGAAACGGCCGACGGCGCCCTGGTGTGGATATTCCGCGACCACAAGCAGCCGCTTGGCTGGTTTTTGCAGGGCTATTTTGCGTGAGCGAAATGCAGGCGTACACACCCGCAGCATCGCCCGCGACGGCCATGCCGGGCGGCGGGCTGCCGGGCTATTACGAATTGCACTGCCTTTCCAATTTTTCGTTTTTGCGCGGCGCATCGCATGCCGAGGAACTGGTCACACAGGCCATGCAGCTTGGCTATTCAGGGCTGGCCATCACCGACGAATGTTCCCTGGCCGGTGTGGTGCGCGCCCATGACCTGGTCAAGGACGCTCCCTTCAAGCTGATCATCGGCAGCGAATTCCGCTTTACCGGCGATCACAAAAGAAATCCCGGCCTGCCGCGTTCGCGCATCGTCCTGCTGGCGCAGACCATCACCGGCTACCAGTTGCTTAGCGGCCTGATCACACGGGCGCGCCTGAAGGCGGAAAAGGGCAGCTATCTCTTCTATCGTCATTACCTGAGAAACGAGCTGCCGGACTGCATCTGCCTGTACGTGCCCGAACTGCCGGTGCGCGCGGCGCAGGACGCACCGGCGGAAGAAGCGCGTATCGCCGCCTTGAGCCGCGATGCGATCGACCTGGCCCGGCATTTTCCCGGCCGCATGTGGCTTGCGTGCGAACTCCACGCCGGGCCGAACGACCGCGCCAACCGCCAGGCGGTCGAGGAAATCGCGCGGCGCGCCGGCCTGCCCATCGTCGCCTGCGGCGACGTGCGCATGCACGAGCGTGCGCGCAAGCCCCTGCACGATGTGATGACGGCGATCCGCCTGAACATTCCGGTACCTGACTGCGGCCATGCGCTGCTGACCAACGGCGAGCGCCATTTGCGTGACCGCCTCTCCCTTGCGCGTGTCTACAAAAGCGAGTGGCTGCAAGAGAGCATACGCATCGCCCAGATGTGCTCATTTGAACTGAGCGAAATCAAGTACACCTACCCTGAGGAAATGGTGCCGCCGGGCGAGACTGCCGCCTCCTACCTGCGCAAGCTTGCCACCGAAGGATTGAACGATCGTTATCCCGATGGCCCCGGCTCCAAAGAGTTGGCGCAAATGGAAAGGGAATTGCAGCTTATCGAGGAAAAGGGCTACGAGGCTTATTTCCTCACCGTGCATGACATCGTTAGATTCGCGCGCAGTAAAAAAATCCTTTGCCAGGGCCGCGGTTCGGCGGCCAATTCGGTGGTGTGCTATGCCCTGCACATCACCGCGGTCGACCCTTCACGCCATCAGTTGATGTTTGCCCGCTTCCTTTCCAAGGACCGCGACGAGCCGCCGGATATCGACGTCGATTTCGAGCACGAGCGCCGCGAAGAGGTGATCCAGCACCTGTACGAAAAATACGGCCGCCACCGCGCCGCACTGGCCGCCGCCGTTTCCGTCTACCGCCCGCGCGGCGCATTGCGCGATGTCGGAAAAGCGCTGGGGCTGTCCAACGACCAGCTTGATGCCGTCTCCAAGAACATGGCCTGGTGGGATGGCCATTCCACCATGGACAAGCGCCTGGCCGAATGCGGGCTGGATACCGAATCACCAGTGGTGACGCAACTGCTTTACCTGACGCGGCAGTTGATGAAAAATCCGCGCCATCTCTCGCAGCACTCCGGCGGGTTCGTGCTTGCGGATAAAAAGCTGTCCTCCATGGTGCCGGTGGAAAACGCCACCATGGAGAAACGAACCGTCATCCAGTGGGACAAGGACGATCTCGAATCCCTGAGGCTGATGAAAGTCGATGTGCTCGGCCTGGGCATGCTGACCCTGATCCGCCGTGCGATGGAGGCGATCAGCGAGGCGCGCGGCGCCCTTTTCGAAATGGACGACATTCCCAAGGAAGACCCCGAGGTCTACGACATGCTGTGCGCCGGGGAAACCATCGGCGTGTTCCAGGTCGAGTCGCGCGCGCAGATGAGCATGCTGCCGCGCCTGCAGCCGCGGGTGTTTTACGATCTGGTGATCGAAGTCGCCATCGTGCGCCCGGGGCCGATCCAGGGCGGCATGGTGCACCCTTACCTGAGACGTAGGCAAGGACTGGAACCCGTCACCTATCCTTCTGCGGCAGTCGAAGGTGTGCTGAAGCGCACCCTCGGCGTATCGATCTTCCAGGAGCAGGTAATGCAGCTCGCCATGGTGGCCGCGGGCTTCACGGATGCCGACGCCAACCGACTGCGCCGCGCCATGGGGGCATGGAAGCGCACGGGCGGGCTGGAGGAGTTCGAAGCGCGGATCAAGAGCGGCATGAAAGACCGCGAGTATTCGGCCGAATATGCCGAACAAATTTGCAAACAGATCCAGGGCTTCGGCGAATACGGCTTTCCCGAAAGTCACGCCAACAGCTTTGCCTTGCTGGTCTACGTCTCTTCCTGGCTGAAGCGCCACGAGCCGGCCATCTTTCTGCTCGCCCTGCTCAACAGCCAGCCGCTTGGTTTTTACGCACCTTCCCAATTAGTACAAGACGCGCGGCGCAACGGCGTGGAGGTGCTTCCAGTAGATGTCAATGAGAGCAACTACGAAGCCCGGCTGGAGCAAAGCGAGCAACAGCGCGCCGATTGGCGACGGGCTTTCGAGAATCGCCTGGCGCGTGGAGATTACATACATCCGCAAGACAATCATCCGGAGGGCAGGAAATTGGGGCACTACTACGCAGGCACGGGCGAGATGCGGGTCAACGCCTATCCGCCTCCACGCCCCTACCAACGCGCCCCGCAAGCCGCCGTGCGCCTGGGCCTGAAAAAGATCGCCAACCTCTCCGCCGCCGGCGCCGACCGCCTGCTCGAAGCGCGCCGCGCCGGCGCATTTACCGACGTACACGATCTCACCCATCGCGCGCGCCTGGATCGCTCCGACCTCGAGGCCCTCGCCGCCGCCGACGCGCTGGCCTCGATCTCCGGCCATCGCCGCCGCGCCGTATGGGACGTGATCGGCGTCGAGGCGCCGATTCCACTCACGCCGGAAACGGCGACGCCGGAGACCCGCGCCGAACTGGCCGCACCCACCGCGCACGAAGACCTGCAGCAGGACTACGCCGCGCTCTCTCTCACCCTGCGCCGCCACCCGCTGACTCTGCTGCGCTCACAACTGCGCGAACGCCGCCTGTCGAGCGCCGCCGAATTAAGCCGCTATCCGCATGGCCGCCTGGCCCGCGCCTGCGGCATCGTCACCGGGCGCCAGCGCCCGGGTACCGCCAAAGGCACGATCTTCGTCACCCTGGAGGATGAGACAGGCTACGTCAACGTGGTCTGCTGGCCCAGCATGATCGAGCAGTTCCGCCGTGAAATCCTGCTCAGCCGGCTGATGACGGTCTATGGGGTATGGGAAACCGACGGCAAGGTGGCGCACCTGATCGCCAAGCGGGTGGTTGACGACACCAGCCTGATCGACTGGCTGGCAACGCCGGCCTCGCGGGATTTTCGCTAACCGGCCTGGGCGCCTTCCCGCCGCGCCAACTCCCGCCGCAACACCTTCCCCAGCGCATTGCGCGGCAATGCCTCGACAAACTCCAGCGTCGCCGGCACCGCATACGGCGGCAGGCGCTTTTTCGCATGCGCCATCAACTCCGCTTCCGTCACATGCGCATGATGCCGTTTGACCACAAAGGCACGGATGCTCAGGGCCTCGTCCCAGTCCGGCACGCCGACCACCGCCGCGTCGTACACGCCGGGGTGCTCGTACAGCACCTCCTCGATGTCGCGCGGATAGACCGGGTAGCCGGCGGTGAAAATGATGTCCTTCTTGCGATCGATGATGGTGAAGAAACCGTCCTCGTCCATTTTCGCGATGTCGCCGGTATAAAGCCAGCCGTCGCGCAGCGCCAGCGCGGTCTCCTCCGGCCGCTGCCAATAGCCGCGCATCACCTGCGGGCCGCGCAACACCAGTTCGCCGGGCGTGTCCGGCGGCAAAGTGACGCCGGTGTCGGGGTCGACCACCTTGGCTTCTGTATCGGGCAGCGGCAGGCCGATGGCGCCGGGACGCCGCCGGCCGCTGAAGGGGTTGGAGTGCGTCGCCGGGCTGGCCTCGGTCAAACCATAGGCCTCGACCAGGCGGCCGCGGGTCAGCTTTTCGAACTCTTCCTGCACTTCCACCGCCAGCGGCGTGCCGGAAGAGACGCACAGGCGGATCGAGGCGATGCCATATTTGCGCACGTCGGGAAAATGCGCCAGGCTCTGGAACATCAGCGGCACGCCGGGGAACATCGAAGGCTTTTCGCGCGCGATGGTGCGCAACACCTCGGCCAGGTCGAAGCGCGGCAGCAGTATCAGCGTGGCGCCGATCAGCGCGCCGACGTTGACGCAGGAGGTGATGCCGTAAGCGTGCGAAAACGGTACCACGGCGAGAATGCGCTCCATCCCCGCACGCATTTCCGGCGCCCAGTGGCGCAGTTGCAGCGCATTGGCAGCGAGGTTCGCATGCGTCAGCATCACCCCGGCCGGCACGGCGCCTGTGGTGCCGCTGGTGTAGGCGATCACTGCCAGGTCCTCGACTTCGGGCCCGCGCAAGTCGGCGAAGCGGCTACCCAACGTCAGCACGCGGTTGAAATGGTGGATAGTGGCGCGCTTGCCGGCCGGCTGCCGGTCCTGTGCGTTGATCTCCCCCTTCTGCTGGTGCAGCAGGCCGTAGAGCAGCCGGTCCTTCAGCCCCATGTAGTCCTTGATATGGGTGAGGATCACACTGTCCAGCCCGGCGGCATCGGCAATCGCATCGGCCTCGCCGCGAAACGAGGAAAGCGCGATCAGTACCCGCGCGCCGGCATCGCGAATGCGCAAGCCCAGCTCGTCGCGCGAGAACAGCGGATTGACGAACACCACCACCGCGCCCAGCTTGAGCACGCCGTAATAGGCGATCAGCGCCTGCGGAATATTCGGCAGCACAATCGCCACGCGCTCGCCATGCGTAACGCCCAGCCCGGCCAGGCCCTTGGCGAAACGGCTGGAGAGCTTGTCGAGCGCCGCGTAACTCATGCCGCGGCCCTGGAAGCGCAGCGCCTCGTTCTTGCCGAAGCGCCGCGCCGCCACTTCCAGCGTACGCGTCACCGGCGCGATCGGCGGGCGCGTTTCATAAGGCGTGCGGCTGTCGTAAAACTTGAGCCAGGGCCGCGAGCGCTCCAGCTCGCGCTCGCGGGTGCGGCGCGCGGCACGTTCTTCGGCCAAGCGCGCCGGGCCGATGAAGCGCTCGATCGCCCGATTCACCGCATCCGGCCGCTCCACCATCACCTGGTGCGCGGAGACCGGGATCACGATCTCTTCCGCTTCCGGGATCAGGCGCGCGATCTCGTGCTGCGAGGCTTCCTCGAACAGCGAGTCGCGCTGGCCGAGGATCACCAGCGTCGGCGTGTGCAACCGCTTGAGCAACGCCGCGCCATGCCACGGCGCCACCGCATGGCGATATTGCGCGCTCACCACATGCCCCGGCGGGTAGAGCTTGGCGATCGGCACCACCCGGCGCATCAGGCGCAATGCCGAAGGCGGCATTTTCAGCACCGCGCGGCCGGTCCACTTCAGGCGAAACTCCACCGCCGAGCCGATGATCACCAGGCGCTCGACCCGCTGCGGATATTTGCCGGTGAAATAAGTCGCCAGCGCGCCGCCGAAGGAATGCGCCACCAGCACGAACTTTTCCGGCGCACCAACTTCGGCGAGGATACCGACCAGGTCGGCGCACAACTCCTCTATGGAGTAGCTGCTGTGCGGCGCGTCGCTGTAGCCGTGGCCGCGCAGGTCCATCGCAATCACGCGGCTGTCGTAGTGAAAGTGGTCGAGCTGGTAGTGCCAATAAGCGGCCCGCCCGCCGAAGCCGTGCACGAACACCATCGTTCGCAAGGCGTCGCGCGGCCCGGCGTCGATCACCGAGAAGCGCACCGGCTCCGCATCGGGTCCGGCGCCGGGCGGTGCCGGCAGGCTGACGGTGCGGCGATACAGGTCGACATCGATGGTCATGGCGGCCGATGATGCCGTCAACCGGCATCCGGGTCAATCGCGCAAACGTATTCGGGTCCCAACATATTGGGTCATGATGTATCGGGCCGTAACGTATTGGGCCGTGCCTTACAATGCCCGCATGCCGCGCCTGCCGCCTCTCCACGATCTGATCGCCTTCGAAGCAGCCGCGCGCCTGGCGAGCTTTCTCAAGGCTTCCGAAGAGTTGCACCTGACCCAGTCGGCGGTAAGCCACCGCATCAAGTCGCTGGAAGAGTTTCTCGGCCTGCCGCTGTTCATCCGCATCAACCGCAATATCGCGCTCACCAGCGCCGGCGAGCGCTATCTGGCCGACGTGCGCGACACCCTGGCACGCCTGGAGGCCGCCACCGAGCGCGTCACCGGCGGCGAGCGCAAGACCCTGCGCATCTCGGTGGCGCCCGCCCTGGGCGCGAAGTGGCTGGTCGGCAAGCTGGCCAGCTTTCAGCGTGCCCACCCGGAAATCGACCTCGCCGTTTCCTCCTCCTACGACATCGAGGTGATCAGGCGCGGCGAAGCCGACCTGGGCATCCGCTACGGCTCGGAAGATTGGGGCGGCCTGAAAGCGCTGAAGCTGGCCGACGAAACCGTGTTCCCCATCGCCAGCCCCGCCTACGTGGAGAGCATCGGCGGCCTGAAGGAGCCGGCCGACCTGCGCCGCGCCACCCTGCTGCGCCACCCGCTGCTGTTCTGGAAACCCTGGTTCGAAGCCGCCGGCCTGAACTGGCCGGAGCCGGTCAGCGGCCCGAGCTATGAAGACGCGATGATGATGTACGAAGCAGCAGCCGCCGGCCACGGCGTCGCGCTCACCCCCAAGACCCTGTTCGACGCCCAAGGCACGTCGCTGATCCAGCCTTTCACGCTGGAGCTGCCAGACCGTGCTTATTACATCGTTTTGGCCCCGGAAGCCGCGGAAAAGCCGCTAACACGCCTGTTTACCGACTGGTTGCTGCAGGCTGCATAAGCCCTCCCCGGCAGTCGCTTTGCGGCGACTGGAATATAGAGGCCAAATACTTCACCGTACAGGCGGTGCATCGTGTAGAATCCGCGCCTTTTCGAAGCACCGGAAGCCCTACAGCACCATGGATGAAGCAGACGTCGCACAAAACGAAATCGAGTTCCACGAGCGCGCCATGCGCGCCAAAAAAGGAGATGAATTACCCGCCATCGGCGAGTGCCACAATTGCGGCGAAACCCTGGCCGTGAACCAGAAATTCTGCGATCCCGATTGCGAAGGCGACTTCCGCAAGCGGCAGTGGCACGTGAAGCAGCGCAACGTCCCGCCACCCGTCGTTTAGCAGCGGGCACAGGACGGCCATCGTCCTGCCGGCCGGCCTCGCTTGAATCGGTTTCAGCCGATCCGCAAAACTATTCGTTTGTGCACCGCCCCCCGCGGCGCGCATCCTTCACCTGCGCCAACCGCGCATCCGCAGCACACCGGCCCATCTCGCCGGTTTCTCCCTCGCCCAAAAGGTCTTCGTTCTGGTTTTGCGGCGCCGCCATCGCGGCCGTACGCGCCAGCCACCTATTCGATCGGGCCTGCGCTACGTCCGGCCCGGACCTTTACGCAGTCAGGAGAAACAACATGTCCATCAGCCAAAGAGACGGCTGGATCTGGTTTGACGGGGCGCTCAAGCCCTGGGCCGAATGCGCCACCCACGTGCTTACCCACACCCTGCATTACGGCCTCGGTGTGTTCGAAGGCGTGCGGGCCTACTCCACCTCACGCGGTCCGGCCGTGTTCCGCTTGGGCGACCACACCAAGCGCCTGGTGCAGTCCGCGCACATTCTCGGTATCGACCTGCCCTACAGCCAGGAACAACTCGAGGCCGCGCAGCTCGAAGTGCTGCGCGCCAACAAGCTGAAACAGGCTTACATCCGCCCGCTGGTGTTCATGGGTTCGGAGCGCCTGGGCATTTCCACAGAAGGCGTTTCCACCCACGTCGCCATCGCCGCCTGGGAATGGAGCGCCTATCTCGGCGCCGCCGCGCTGGACAAGGGCATCCGCGTCAAGGTCTCTTCCTTCGCGCGGCACCATGTCAACGTGCAGATGTGCCGCTCCAAGTCGGTCTCCACTTACGCCAACTCCATTCTGGCCAACCGCGAAGCGCGGCAGGACGGCTACGATGAAGCCCTGCTGCTGGACACCGACGGGTTCGTCGCCGAAGGCTCGGGCGAAAACATCTTCCTGGTGCGCGACGGCAGGCTGGTCGAGCCCGAACTCGCCTCCGCCCTCGAAGGCGTGACCCGCCGCGCCATCATCGACTTCGCGCGCGAAGCCGGCATCCCGGTGGAGGCCCGGCGCGTCACGCGCGACGAGGTGTACATCGCCGACGAGGCCTTTTTCACCGGCACGGCGGCAGAGGTGACGCCGATCATCGAGGTCGACCGGCGGCGCATCGGCACCGGCAAGCCCGGGCCGATCACGCAGATGATGCAGGAGAAGTTTTTCAACTGCGTGCACGGCGAGGACGCGCTGCGCTCATCCTGGCTGACCTACGTCTGAGCGTGCGCCGCGCTTGCAGCCTAAGCTAGCAACGCGCCCTCGTGGCGTAACAGCCAGGCCTTGGTGGCGATGCCGCCGCCAAAGCCGGTGAGTGCGCCAGTGCTGCCGATCACCCGGTGGCAGGGCAGCACGATGGCCACCGGGTTTTGCCCGTTGGCCGCACCCAGCGCGCGTACCGCGGCCGGCTTGCCGATGCGCGCGGCCTGCGTTGCGTAGCTCGCGGTCTTGCCGGCGGGTATCTGGCGCAGCGCCAGCCAGGCGCTTTGCTGGAAGGCGGTGCCGCCAAGGCTCACCGGCAGGTCGTCGATCGCACTCAGGTCGCCGGCCAGGTAGGCGGCGATGCGCGTGCCGAAGCCCTGCGGGTTCTTGCTTTCGATGAAACGATAGCTGCCGTAACGGCGCTTCAGCAGCTTGTCCATGCGCGCTTCATAGCCGGCGAAATCCACCGCGCACAGCTTGTCGCCATCGACGGCGTAGAGAACGGCTTCGAATGGCGCGCCCTTGGGCGCGGCAACGCGGTCAAACAGCAGATCAATCGGCGTGGGTTTCATGCGGCACTCCTGACTTCGTAATTCCACAGGGTCTGCGCGGCATAGGCCCGCCAGGGCCGCCAGCGCTCGGCGTATTGCAGCAGTTCTTTCGGCGTTTGCGCGATACCCAGTGATTTGGCGGCGCGCACCAGGCCCAAGTCGCCGGAGGGAAAGGCGTCGGGGTCGGCGAAGCCCCGCATCGCCACATACTGCGCGGTCCACGGGCCGATGCCGGGCAGCTCGCAGAACTCCGCGCTGAATTGCTCCAGCCCGACATAGCGTTCGCGCCAGGAAAGGTTGGTGGAGATGTGGCGCCCGAGCGAAATCAGCGTTTCCGCCCGCGCCCGCACCAGGCCGATGGTGCGCAAATCGTCCACCTGCGCCGCGCCCAGCACCTCGGGCCGCGGAAACGCCAGGCGCAAGCGCTCGGCGTGCACGCCGGTCACACTGACTGGTTCGCCCAGTTTCGCCACCAGGCGTCCCGCCAGCGTGGTGGCGGCGGCGACACTGACCTGCTGGCCCAGCACCGCGCGCACCGCGAGTTCGTACGGATCCCAGGCGCAGGGCACGCCGAGCGCCGGCTTTTGCAGCGCCGCTTTCAGTTTCGGATCGCGCAGCAGGTGCGCGCGGATCGCCGCCGCCGGCGCGTCGAGGTCGAACATGCGCTTGACCCGCGCGACAATCGCCGGCAGGCGCCCGGCCTCGGGGAAGTCGCAGGTCAGTATCAGCCCGTCGGCATCGCCGCGCGCGGCGATGGTGCCTATGGCATCGCCGATGCGAATGGTTCGCGCATAGTCTTCCTCGCCCACCGATTCGACGCCGGCAAACGCACGCGCGCGATAAAAGCCGAGCAGCCCGGCGAAGCGCTCGGCATCGATGCCGCCCAGGCGCAGTTGCACCAGTTCATCTTCCTGCACGGCGTTGCGGCGCCGCAGGCTGCCGGGCGCGCGCCCGTAAGCCGCGCTCAGGGTCGCATTGAAGCGGCGCACGCTGCCGAAGCCGGAAGCGAACGCCACCTGGGTCAGCGGCAGCGCCGATTCCTCGATCAATTGCTTGGCGAACAGCAGGCGGCGCATTTGCGCCACCGCGATCGGCGAGGCGCCCAGGTGCTCCTCGAACAGGCGGCGCAAGTGACGCGCGGTGACGCCGATGCGCCCGCTCAAGTCCTCCAGCGAACCCTCGTTGAGCGCGCCGCCGTCGATCGCCTCCAGCGCGCGCGACACCAGCGCCGCGCCGCCGCTCTCCTGCCCGCGCACCGCCGGCGCGCGCTCCGGGCGGCAGCGCAGGCAGGGCCGATAGCCCGCTTCGAAAGCAGCGGCGGAACTGGGATAGAACGTGACGTTGACGCGCTTGGGCGTGCGCGCCGGGCAAACCGGGCGGCAAAAGATTTTCGTGCTGCGCACGGCGACGAAAAAACGCCCGTCGAAGCGCGGGTCGCGGGTCTCGTAGGCGCGGAACAGGTTTTCAGCCGCCGTGCCGTCGCTTTCGTGCTGGCGAAGGGCGTGGCCGAGGTAGCCGCCGGCATCGCCTGAATCAATGGTTTGCATGACGCCACTCTACGCCGGCGCGGCGGCTCTTACTAGCCGTTTTCGGACATCAATGGCAAAGGCTATTCGACGTGCTTGTGCAGGGAAATGTCACCGTACCAGGCGTGCACTTTTTCACCGGTGTTATCGGTGTCGGTCATGATGCCGATCGCCGTGATGGCGCCCGGCTCCTCGCCGAAAGCGCGCTTGTAGTCTTCCACCAGGTTGCGCCGCACCTCCTGCCAGCGCCCGACCTTGTCGCGCCCTGACTCGGCCACCACCATCTTGATGCGCCCGGTGTGGCCGTTGGCGATCACCAGGTCTTTTTTCGCGCGGTTTTCCCAGATGTACATCAGCGTGGCATAGGGCATCTGCTGCCCGGTCATCGCCTTCACCTGGGAGAAGAACATCTTTTCGCCGAAGTCGAGTTTTTCCATGTCGCCGGCGAAGGTCACCACCAGGCGCACCGGCGAGTCTTCACGGTTGCCGCGCGTGTTGTCGGCGCCCTTGATCAGGTCTTCCACCTTCCAGCGCCAGGACAGTTCGCCATAAGCATTCGGGTCGAGATTGGCCAGGGGATGGATCAGCCCGGAAGCGGAGGCATCGGCGCGGGCGCTGATCACGGTCTTGCCGTCGTCCTGCACCATGCGGTAGGCAGTGGACTTCTTCAGCTTTGACAGGGTCCACGGCTGCCAGCTTCCCGGCAGCACCTCGCCCGGCTTGCCGGTGGAAAAACGGGTGACGTCGGCCAGCGCGACGCTGTCCGGCACCGGCTTGTGCGTCGCGCAGCCTGCCAGCGCGCATACCAGGGCAATCACCCAGAATTTTTCAATCAGCCCGCGCACTGCGTTTTCTCCTCGAACCCTGCCGGCACTTCCGCTGTCATGTGTTGCTGCGCGGAATGACGCCGGCAAAGCAAAACGGACGGTACTTTAACGCGAAGGGCGATTGTGCGGCATACAGCGCCGCAACAGTTTGCAAATAAGCGCCAGAATTCGGCCACTTTTGTTCATCAGGACGGCGCTTTCAAGCCCCGAACCGGCCAGCGCCCGGCGTTGAAATGGTATCCATCGGCAAGCACCCGCTGCCGGCCAACGAGGAAACCACCATGTCCGCCCGCCTGCACGCCATCGCCGCTTCGCTGCTCACCGCATTTACGCTGCACTGCGGCACGGCGCACGCCGCGTCGCCGGCGGAAAACCCGGCGCAAGGGGTATATGTGGGTGAGATCGGCGAAGGCAACAATGTGCTGCTGACTCTGGAACCCAGCGCCGCCGGCGTCGTCGCCGTCAGCGGCAGCTACCATCCGGCACTGGGCTGGAACCAGCAGGACTTCCAGGTCGCCGGGCAACTTAGGCCTGACGGCCGCCTGGCCCTGCGCGCAACCCTTACCGGCGCACGCGGCAAGGTGGCCCAAGCTGGCCGCTTCGAGACCAAGCTGAGCAAAGACGGCGAACACATCAGCGGCACCTGGACGAGCGCCGATGGCCGCCGCAAACTGCCCGTCACCCTCACCCGTGCCGCCGCCTGGACCAGCCAGGCGGTCGAGGCCGATGGCGGTGTGCGCAACTGCGTGCGGCCGCGCTTTACCGACCCGCGTTACGAACAGGTGAACCGTGAACTGGCCGAAGCCTGCGACTATTTCCTCGCCGACGGCCATGAGGGCCCGGGCCGGCTGCGCCTGGAAATCGACAGCCTTGGCCAGTACATGGTCGCCGCCGTCGCCTACGCCAGCAACCGCGGCGCCGACCTGCCGCCGGAAGTGATCGCCGTCGATCTTGGCAGCAGCGAGGACAGCGCTCCGTTCGGCTATGCGCCGGCCCGCACCCGCGCCATCGCCTGGCGTCCGTAGGACAAAAAAAATGCCGGCAGCATCCTCCCGGCATTGCCGCTTAATTTGTCCGGCGATTCGCGGAACTCGCGGGGCTCGCCTTCGTCCAACTCCCCAAGCTGCGGTTCCTGCCGCCACCCTCAATCGTTTCGAGACCCATGCCCGGCAATCTTTCACTCTCTGCCGTTTTCGCGCTGTTGTTGCTGTTCACCGGCACCTTGCTGCTCGGCCTTGCTTACCACTGAGCCCACCGCTGCGCGCTTGCGCATTGCCGCGATTTCGTGTGCAATGCACCGCATGAGCGGCAAATACGAAATTACAGTCAGCGTGCGCACGCAGTTCGTGCCTGAACAGTCGGACACAGCGAGCGGGCCTTTCGTCTTCGCCTACTTCGTCACGCTGAAAAACACCGGCAGCATGCCGGCCCAATTGATCAGCCGGCACTGGATCATCACCGATGCCGAAGGCCGCAGCCAGGAGGTCAAGGGCCTGGGCGTGGTCGGCCACCAGCCGCTGCTCAAACCCGGCGAGGAGTTCCAGTACCAGAGCGGTACTCCGCTCGGCACCCCGGTAGGCACGATGCGCGGCACTTATCAAATGGTGGCGGAAGACGGCACCCAGTTCGATGCGCCGATTGCGGAATTCGTGCTGTCGATGCCGCGTACCCTGCACTAAGGCGCAGGCCTTCATTCGCCCCCCGTCCACCCGCCCGTCCGCCTTCAGGATATCGCCATGCGCCGCCCCCTTCGTACCCTGCTGATGCCGCCGCTGATGCTGCTGGCCGCGCTGCTGATGTTTGTCGAGGAGGTGCTGTGGGAGGCCCTCAAGCGCATCATGGCGGCCGTCGGCAAGCTGCCGGTGATGCGCTCGATCGAGGCGTGGATCAGCCGCTTGCCGCCTTATGGCGCTGCCGTCGCCTTCCTGTTTCCCGGTGCTTTGCTACTGCCGGTCAAGCTCGCCGCCGTCTGGCTCATCGCCAACCACCACGCCATGCTCGGTTGCCAGGTGATTCTCGCCGCCAAGCTGGTCGGCACGGCGCTGGTGGCACGCATCTTCACTTTGACCAAACCCCAGCTGATGACGCTCGCCTGGTTCGTCACGCTATACAACTTCGTCATGCGCATTCGCGCCAAGCTCTACGGCTGGGTGATGGCCTCGGGCGCCTGGCAAAGGGTGGAGGCGATCCGCGCCGCCATCCGCGCCTGGTTTTCGCGCTGGAAGCCCGGGCGCATCAGCATCCGGCTGCGGGCGATCCAGCGTCACCGGCGGCGATCCGCATTTCGATGAGCGGCAGCGCGGCAGGCGGAAGCGCTTTTTGCCCCACGCTTTCGCGCTAGTTCCTTTTCTCGTTTGCTTTTTCGCCCGCTTTTTCGTTCCCCGCCGGCGGCTTCGGCTTGCGCGGCCAGGTCCACCATATAATGAACGCGCCCAGGCCGAAGGCGGTACACATTTCCAGCACGATGACCCACAAACCGCTCTCGAACACCTTGTTCTCCATTTCCAGCCTGGCCGGTACGATGCGTTTGCCGCGCGGCTCAGTCAGCATTGTAGCCGCCGTGCTGCTGCTGGCCGGCTGCGCTGCCCAGAGTCCGCCGCGCACGCCGCCGATGGCGCCGGTCGCACAGACCTGCGCACCGGCCGCCAACACCTGCGCGCCGTGCAATTGCGAAAAGCCGGTTGAACCCACGCCGGTCAAGCCGGGCTGGAAAAGCGCCGGCTTCGGCCAGTTGCCGGGTTGGAACGACGAGGCGCAACAGGAAGCCTGGGCCCCGTTTCTCGCCAGTTGCAAGAGCCTGCGCCGCCAGAGCGCCTGGACTGCCGTGTGCAACGACGCGCAAAACGCCGGCCCGGCGCAGGCACGCGCGTTTTTCGAATCGCGCTTCACGCCGTGGATCCGCGACGCAGCCCCCGGCATCATCACCGGCTACTATGAGCCGCTGCTCAACGGCAGCCGCGGCAAGAAGGCGCCCTACCTCTACGCCGCCTACGCCGCGCCCGACGACCTGCTGACCATCGACCTCGGCGACCTGCGCCCCGACCTGAAGGGCCAGCGCCTGCGCGGCCGACTCGATGGAAAAAAGGTGGTGCCCTACTATTCGCGCGAAGAGATCGAGGCCGGGGCCGGCGCCGGCCTTTCCACTTCCAAGCCGTTGCTTTACGTGGACGACCCGGTGGAACTGTTTTTCCTGATGATCCAGGGTTCCGGACGCATCAAGCTCGACAGCGGCTCCATGGTGCACCTGAACTACGCCGACCAGAACGGCTACCCCTACAAGTCGGTGGGCCGCTACCTGGTCGACCAGGGCGAGATGAAACTGGAGCAGGCGTCGATGCAGGGCATCAAGGCCTGGGCCGTCGCCAACCCGGCGCGCCTGAACGAACTGCTGAACCACAATCCCAGCTATGTGTTCTTCCGCGAGTCGCGCGCCGGCGACGAAGGCCCGCAAGGCGCGCTCGGCCAGCCGCTCACGGCGATGCGCTCGATCGCCGTGGACCCGCGCTTCACGCCCCTGGGCGCGCCGGTGTGGCTGGCCACCACCTGGCCGAATTCGCCCAAGCCGCTGCAGCGCCTGATGCTGGCGCAGGACACCGGCGGCGCCATCAACGGGGCCAATCGCGCCGACTTTTTCTGGGGCTTCGGCGAAGACGCCACCCGCGAGGCCGGGCGCATGCGCCAGAACGGCGAGCTCTACGTGCTCTGGCCGAAAGACGCGGGCGAGCCGCCGCGCTAGGCCCGCATTGCGCAATACCCGGGAGCTGCTGCGCGGGATGCGCTGCAGCTGAATAAGGACCCTGTGCAACTCGCGTCCATTAATGCAATGGATGCAATAATCAATAGAGAAGTTGCACTTGTTTTCCGCCCGCCGCGAGCGCATCATTGCGCGAATTACCCGACCCGGCGTCACTCGCTTGAGCACGCCGGGAGAAAAGCGAAATCCCGTGCGGCCACGCCGCGCCAAGGAGACGACAACAGTCACCGAGACAAAGATGCAGCGCGAATCGCGCGGTCCGTCCGCACGCGGCACTATAGCCGAGGGCCAGCGCCGGCTGCATGCACCGATCACCCTGGGCGCGAGACCCGGGTGCAACCAAGAGGAGAGAGACTCATGAACAAGAATCGATATGCCCGCACGCGGCTCGCCGCCGCGATCGGCATTGCACTGGCGTGCGCGCATCTCGCGCCTGCCGCCCTGGCCGCACCGGCGCCTGCCGTGCGCATCGGCGGCACCGACATCGGCGGCACCGTCACCGGGCCGAACGGCCCCGAGGCCGGTGTCTGGGTGATCGCCGAGACCCACGACCTGCCCACCGGTTATTCGAAGATGGTGGTGACCGACGACCAGGGACGTTTCGTGATCCCGCAATTGCCCAAGGCCAGCTACAAGGTATGGGCGCGCGGCTACGGCCTGGTGGATTCCGAAAAAATCGACGTCCGTCCCGGCAAGCAGGTTGCGCTTACCGCCGTGATCGCGCCGAGCGCGAAGGCCGCCGCTGAATATTATCCCGGCGTGTACTGGTACTCGCTGCTGGAGATTCCGCCGGTCAGCGCGTTCCCCGGCACTGGTGAAAAGGGCAACGGCATTCCCGAAGTGATCAAGACCCAGGCTTACTGGATCGACACGGTGAAGAACTCCTGCCAGTCCTGCCATGCGCTGGGCTCGGCGTGGATTCGCCACGGCACGCAAAACCTCGGCCATTTCGACAGCAGTTTCGCCGGCTGGGCGCGGCGCACGCAGTCGGGCCAGGCGATGTTCAACATGGCGCGCACCCTCGGGCGCATTGGGCCGGAGAAGGGCCTGCAGCTGTTCGCCGACTGGACCGACCGTATCGCCGCCGGCGCCCTGCCCGAGTCCAAGCCGGAGCGCCCCCAAGGCGTGGAGCGCAACGTGGTGATCACCAGCTGGGACTGGTCGCAGCCGCAATACTATCTGCATGACTCGGTGTCCACCGACAAGCGCAACCCCACGGTCAATGCCAACGGCCTGATCTACGGCTCGCCCGAAGAGAGCACGGACAAGATTCCGACGCTCGACCCGGTGCGCAACAAGGCCGGCTTCATCGTCCATCCCTACATCGACCCAAACACGCCTTCCTCCAAAACCCTGGCGATGCAGCCTTCGCCGCACTGGGGCGAGGAGCCGATCTGGGACGGCCACTCCAGCATCCACAATCCGATGCTCGACGAGAAGGGCCGTCTGTGGGTGAGCGCGCGCATACGCGGCGCCGAGAACCCCGAGTATTGCAAGGAAGGCTCCAGCCTGCCTTCGGCGAAAATCGCGCCGCAGAAGGATTCGGAGCGTCAGTTCTCCACCTATGACCCGAAGACCGGCAAGTGGCGCCACATCAACACCTGCTTCTCGACCCACCATCTGTACTTCGGGCATGACAAGAACAACACCCTGTGGACTTCCCAGGGCGGCCCGCAAAGCGGCGTGGTCGGCTTCATCAACACCAAGATGTTCGACGCCACCGGCGACGAGCAGAAGTCGCAGGGCTGGACGCCGATCATCCTCGACACCAACGGCAACGGCAAGCGCGACGCCTACACCGAAGCCAAGGACCCGCTTGACCCGTCCAAGGACCGCCGCATCATGGCTGCCTTCTACGGCGTGCAGCCGAGCCCGGCGGACGATTCGATCTGGGGCCAGGCGATGGACGTGGGCTTCACCCGCATCGACCAGCCGGGCTATATCCTGCGCATGGTGCCGGGGTCTGATCCGACCAACACGGCGCTGACCGAGGTCTACCTGCCGCCGGACGGCATCTACGGCTCGCGCGGCATCGACCTGACTTCCGACGGCGTGGCCTGGACCGTGTTCTCCAGCGGCCACATGGGCAGTTTCGACCGCCGCAAGTGCAAGGGCCCGCTGAACGGCCCGGCGGCAATGACCGGCAAGCATTGCCCCGAAGGCTGGACGATCTACAAGTTCCCTGGCCCGCAGTTCAAGGGCGTGACTTCCGAGGGCGCTGCCGACCATGCCTATTACGTCTGGGTTGACCGCTTCAATACCCTGGGCCTGGGCAAGGATGTGCCGATCGCCGAACTCAACGGCGGTGAATCGCTGCTGGCGGTGGTGAACGGCAAGTTCGTCAACATCCACGTGCCTTACCCGATGGGCTTTTTCACCAAGAACGTCGACGGCCGCATCGACGACCCGAAGGCCGGCTGGAAGGGCCGCGGACTCTGGACCACCTCCGGTACCCGCGCCGTGTTCCACAACGAGGGCGGCAAAAAGAATTACCCGAAGGTCTACAAGGTGCAGGTGCGCCCGGACCCGCTGGCACACTAGGCGACAGGATGGCCGTGCCGCCATGCGCAAACCGCATGGCGGCGCGCGGTCCTTCCCGCCCGGCTCGCCGGGCGTTTTGTTTGGGTGATCCGCTGAAGAGTACTGCCTCATGAATCCAACCTATCTGTTAATCATCCACGGCCTGGTCGCGGTGGCGCTGCTCGGCGCCGTCACGCACCAGGCCATCAGCGTCTGGTCGGCCGCGCGCAAGCCGGCCGCCGCCTCTTTTGTTACCCGGCTGCGCGCGGTGCCCGCCACCTCGTACGCCAATGCCGTGGTGCTGCTCTATCTTGTTTCGACTTTCCTCGGCGGCTGGCTTTATCCGGCTTATCGCCTCAACGTGCGCGTGGTGCTTGAGCAGTTGCAGATGCCCGCCGCCAACGGCAGCTTCGAACTGAAGGAACACTTCGCCATGCTGGGCCTGGCGATGCTGCCGGCCTACTGGTACTTCTGGCGTGCGTCGCTGGAGCCGGCCTACGCCCGCGCCCGCGTCGCGCTGACCAGCCTGCTGGCATTCTTCGTCTGGTGGAATTTTCTGGTCGGCCACATTCTCAACAACATCCGGGGTTTCGGCTCATGAACCAGAACGCTCGCCTGCCGGTTTTCGTCATCGTCTTTTCGCTGGCCACGGTCATCGCCTATGTGGTCGCGGTGATCTACAACTACGCCCTCTTCACCTATCACCCCGCCACCGGCGAGTTCGGCCTGGGCGTGGAAAAGGCGCGCGACGCGCCGGCGATGTACTGGTACGGCTGGATCGCCACTTCCACCATCACTGGCGCTGTCGCCGGGCTGATCGCCTGCGCGCTGCCGCAAGGGCTGACCAGGCGCCTGCCAGCAGCGCTCGCCTGGCTGGCGCCGCTGATCGCCACGCTCGTTTTAGGTTATCTTTTGCGTAACTTCTTTTTGCACTGACATGGCGTCTTCGCCAACCATAATGTTCCCGCGCAAGTTCAAGCTGTTCACACTGCCTCTTCTGCTGGCCTGCCCTGCAATGGCATGGGCCGGCGGCGAGATGGGAGACCCCGACCACGTCGATACCGGCACGCCCTACTTCGGCTTCGTCAAGGACGCCGACGGCAAGGCCGTGGTCGATGCCAAGGTCACCGCCACGGTGAAGGACGGCACGCGCCTGATCGCCCGCACCAACCTCACCGGCATGTACAACTTCGGTCCGCTGAACGAAAACGTGCGGCCCGACGACGTGCTCATCGCCTGCTCCAAGGACGGCTACAAGCAGACCCGCGTGATCCGCCGCCCGCCCTCGCCCAACTCGACCGTCAAGGCGGTGGAAACCGAATGCAGGCTGCAACGCGGCTAGTACTGGCGCTGTTGTTGTCGGCCGCCGTGTGGGCGCCTAGTGCAGCAGCGGCCACCGAAGCCACTCTCAGCGGCCGCATCAGCGCCGCCGCCGAAAGCGCCATGCAGGGCGTGCTGGTCAGTGCGCGTGCTGCCGGCTCCACCATCACCTACACCGTGGTCAGCGGCGCCGACGGGCGCTACGACTTTGCCGCCGCACATCTCAAGCCCGGTGCCTACACGCTGCAGATCCGCGCCGTCGGCTATGAACTCGAGAGCCCGAACAGTGCCACGCTCACCGCCGGCAAGGCTGCCCGCGCCGATCTCACGCTGCGCCGCGCCGCCGACCTCGCCGCGCAACTCTCCAACGCCGAGTGGCTGCTCAGCATGCCGGGCGAGGCGGCGCAGAAACGCCCGCTGATCGAATGCATGAGCTGCCACACCCTCGAGCGAATCGCGCGCAGCAAATACAGCGCCAAGCAGATGCTGCCGGTGCTCGAGCGCATGGCCACCTATGCCAACAACAGCACCATGGCGGCAGTGCAGACGCGCCACGTCAACCGCACCTTTGACCCCGAGAGTTTCCGCAAGCTCGCCACTTATCTGGCCAGCGTCAACCTCAGCACGTCCGCTACCTGGACCTATCCGCTGAAGACCCTGCCGCGCCCGAGCGGCCGCGCCACCCGCGTGCTCATCACCGAGTACGACCTGCCGCGCAAGAGCATCGCCCCGCACGACGTGCTGCTCGATAGCCACGGCATCGCCTGGTATACCAACTTCGTCGAGAACTTTTTCGGCCGCCTCGACCCCGCGACCGGTGCGCACACCGAGTTCGCCTATCCGCTGAACAAGCCGGGCTTTCCCACCGGCTCGCTCGGCTTCGAGCCGGACCGCGACGGCAACTGGTGGCTGGCGCCGGTATTCCAGTCCGGTTTGCTGAAGTTCGACATCAAGACGCAGAAGTTCCAGGTGTTCCGCCTGCCGCCGGAGATCGACGGCGACGCCGCGCAGCAGACCATGGTGATGCCGCGCCAGTCGGCCGTCGATGGCAAGGTGTGGGCCAACGAAGGCAGCAAGCAGTCGGTGCTGCGCATGGACCTTGCCACCGGTGCCTTCGAGCGCATCGACCCGTTCAAGACCCTGCCGACTGCCGGCAGCCACTTTCCCTACGGGCTGGTAGCGGACGCCGGCAACAACCTCTACTTCATGGACTTCGCCGGCGAGGCGCTGGTGCGCGTCGATGCCAAGACCAGGCTGACCACCATCTACCCGACGCCGACGCCACGCTCGCGCCCGCGCCGCGGCATGATCGATGCGCGTGGGCGCATCTGGTTTGCCGAGTACGCCGCCAACCAGGTGGCGATGTTCGACACGCAACGCGAAGAGTTCAAGGAGTGGCCGGCGCCGACGCCGCACACCTACCCCTACGACATCGTGCTGGACCGCCATGGCGAAGTGTGGAGCGGCTCGATGGCCACCGACCGCGTGCTGCGCCTCGACCCCGCCACCGGAAAATCAGTCGAGTACCTGCTGCCGCGACAGACCAATATGCGCCGCGTCACGGTCGATGACCGCACGCGGCCCGCGAGTCTGTGGACCGGCAGCAACCACGGCGCCTCGATAGTCAAGCTCACGCCGCTGGACTAGCTTGCTGTTCATCAGCTTCGCTGCAGCTCACTGCAACGCGAAAAGCACAATGCCACGCCCCACATAACAAAGGCGCCGCGAAAACGGCGCCTTTGTTCCTAGCCTTTTACGTCCAGTGAAATCGTCCGGCTCTGCCGGCGATTTCAACCACTTCAGGCCCGAAAAAAGTAGGTGTGTACTTTTTTCGGAAGCATTCAAGCCGCCTTCCGGTCCGCCTTCTTGCGGTCGTTTTCCTTCAGGTAACGCTTGCGCAGGCGGATGCTCTTCGGCGTGATCTCGACCAGTTCGTCGTCGGCGATGAATTCCACCGCCTTCTCCAGGGTCAGTTCCATCGAAGGCACCAGGCGCACCGCTTCGTCGGTGCCGGAGGCGCGCACGTTGGTTAGCTGCTTGCCCTTGATCGGGTTCACCACGAGATCGTTGTCGCGCGAGTGGATGCCGATGATCATGCCTTCGTACAGCATCTCGCCTGGCGTCACGAACATGCGGCCGCGGTCCTGCAGCTTCCACAATGCATAGGCCACTGCCGCGCCGTCGTCCTGGCTGATCAGCACGCCGTTGCGGCGCTCGTCCATGTCGCCCTTGACCACGCCGTACTCGTCAAAAATGTGGCTGGCCATGCCGGTGCCGCGGGTCAGCGTGAGGAACTCGCCCTGGAAGCCGATCAGCCCGCGCGCGGGGATGCGGTATTCCAGGCGGGTGCGGCCCTTGCCGTCGGCGGCCATGTCCTGCAGGTCGCCGCGGCGGCGGCCGAGTTCTTCCATCACCGCGCCCTGATGGCCGTCTTCCACGTCCACGGTCAGCAGTTCATACGGCTCCTGCTTGACGCCGTCGACTTCCTTCATCACGACGCGCGGGCGGCCCACTGCCAGCTCGTAACCTTCACGGCGCATGTTTTCCAACAGGATGGTCAGGTGCAATTCACCACGGCCCGAGACGATGAAGGTGTCGGAGTCGGAAGTGAATTCGACGCGCAGCGCGACGTTCGATTGCAGTTCGCGTTCCAGGCGCTCGCGAATCTGGCGGCTGGTGACGAACTTGCCTTCCTTGCCGGCCAAGGGCGACGTATTGACCATGAAATTCATCGTCAGGGTCGGCTCGTCAACCTTCAGCAGCGGCAGGGCGACCGGGTTGGCCGGGTCGGTGAGGGTAACGCCGATGCCCACTTCTTCCACGCCGTTGATCAAAACGATGTCGCCGGCTTCGGCTTCTTCGGTCACGGTGCGCTCCAGGCCCTTGAATACCTGGACCTGGTTGACCTTGGCCATCTTCGGCGTGCTGCCCGGGCCGTTCATCACCGCGACCTGCTGGCCGGAGCGGATGCGGCCCTGGGTCACGCGGCCGATGCCGATACGGCCGACAAAGGAGGAGTAATCCAGCGAGCAGATCTGCAGCTCAAGCGGCGCATCCGGATCAGCCGGGCGCACCGGCACGTATTGCAGCACCGCTTCGAACAGCGGGCGCATGTTTTCTTCCTGCTTGTTGTAGTCCAGCGTGGCCCAGCCGTTCAGGGCGGAGGCGTAGACGACGGGGAAGTCGAGCTGCTCTTCGGTCGCGCCGAGCTTGTCGAACAGGTCGAAGGTCTGGCTCACCACCCAGTCCGGGCGCGCGCCCGGGCGGTCGATCTTGTTCACCACCACGATCGGCTTCAGGCCGAGCGCCAGCGCCTTGCGGGTGACGAAACGGGTTTGCGGCATCGGGCCTTCGACGGCATCGACCAGCAGCAGCACGCCGTCAACCATCGACAGCACGCGTTCGACTTCACCGCCGAAGTCGGCGTGGCCGGGGGTGTCGACGATGTTGATGTGGGTGCCTTCATACGTCACCGCGCAATTCTTCGCCAGGATGGTGATGCCGCGTTCCTTTTCCAGGTCGTTCGAGTCCATCACCCGTTCGGCGATGTGCTGGTGCGCGGCGAAAGTACCCGCCTGCTGCAGGAGCTTGTCGACCAGCGTGGTCTTGCCGTGGTCGACGTGGGCGATGATGGCGATGTTGCGAAGCTTGCGTGACATGATGAATCCTTGAGGGAACGCCCGGGAAAGGTCGGGCGCATTGCTGCGATGCAAAACCCGCCATTGTACGCGGTTTTTGCCATCAGAGCATGACAATTTCCTTTAAATTGAGTCACATACGCAACATTTTCAGTGCCTTTAAGGCACCGGCTTGGGGCGGGGCTCGGGCAAAACCACGGTAAATCACGGTGGTTTCGGCATTTTTTATGGCCCGCGATGGCAGGGCAACCTGATAAATCCCGAGGTTTTTCCCCAAATCGCGTCGCCCCCACTGCACCGGGACGGCACCACAAAAGTGGTAGGCCTGCGCAAAACGGCTGGCGATCGGCCTCGCGGCCCTTGGCTTGCGCACCGGCGTGCAGACAGCAACCCGGGTCAAGCCGGACTCAACCTGGGCTCAAACCAAGCCCGAAGCCGCTACCCATGGTTCCAAACATACGCTAGTTCAAGCGCTAAGTGTGAGTGATTTGCACGCGCGCCAACAGGCTGCTTTCGACGGCGCCCTACTCTTCGTCCAGGCGCATCAGGCGGGCTTTTTCTTCCAGCTCGATGTCCTCGATTTCCTGCAGCACGCCTTCCAGGTCCACCGCTTTTTCTTCGCGTATATGCAGGCCGGTGAGCGGCGTCTCGGGCGCCAGCAGGCCGGCCTGGTACAGCGCCCACATCTCGCCGGCGTAGTCGGTGGTGAGCAGTTCCGGGGCGTACTGGCCGAAGTAGTTGCGCAGGTTGCCGACGTCGCGCGCCAGCATCTCGGGCGCGTGGTTGTTGCCGGCGGCGTCCACCGCCTGCGGCAGGTCGATGATGACCGGGCCGTCGGCGCCGATCAGGATGTTGAATTCGGAGAGGTCGCCGTGGATCACCCCGGCGCAGAGCATGCGCACCACTTCGCGGATCAGGGTGGCGTGGGTGGCTACGGCTTCCTCGGCGGTGAAGTTGCAGTCGTTCAGGCGCGGAGCGGCGGCGCCTTCGGCGTCCGTCACCAGCTCCATCAGCAGCACGCCCTCGTGGAAGTTGTAGGGCACCGGCACGCGCACGCCGGCGGCGGCCAGGCGGTACAGCGCATCGACCTCGGCGCTTTGCCAGGCCGCTTCCTGCGCCTCGCGGCCAAAGCGCGAGCCCTTGGCCATGGCGCGCGCCATCCGGCTGTTCTTGGTGCGGCGGTTTTCCGTGTAGTCCACCGCCTGGCGAAAGGCGCGCTTGTTGGCTTCCTTGTAGACCTTGGCGCAGCGCACTTCATCGCCGCAGCGGACGACGAAGACCATCGCCTCCTTGCCGCTCATCAGCTGGCGCATCACTTCGTCGATCAGACCGTCTTCGATCAGCGGCACAAGCCGCTTGGGGATTTTCATCAGGCTTTTCGGGGGGCGGCGGTGAACGCGCAAGGCGCTGCCGTGGCAGCCGGCGCGGTGCGAATCGCCGGGGCGGATTCGCGGAAGTCGCGCAGTATACGGGCGGCGCCGCTTTCGCGCCAGCCGCCGGCCGCGCCGTCTCAGTTCTTCAGCAGGCCCTCGTCGCCGCGCATGCGGTCCGCGCCGACGAAGTAATGGCGCGCGTAGGCCAGCAATTGGGCGTCGCTGGGGTGATCGACGGTTTCGACGCCGACCACTTTTTGCGCCAGGCCGGGATCATGCTTGTGCAGGTGCTTGATCAGGGCCAGCTTGGCGCCGGCCGGGCCGACGATCAGGATCTCGCCCGAATCGCCCAGCGCCTGCGCCACCTCGTGATAGTAGGCATGGTCGTCAGGTGCGTGGCCGCTGCCCGGCTTGCCGGATTTCAGGTGCTGCTTCTTGTGGGTGGAGTGGGCTCTGACCTGGGAGGCTTCCGCCTCTTCGGCGTTGAAGGCCATGATGTGCGCTTCGGCGTGGTCGATCCAGACGATGGCGTGCTTGAAAGTCATGATGAAGGTCTCCGGAAAGATGCTTTATTGGTTTGGCGGCAAATCAGGCTGATGCGGCAACGTGCAAAGCTTGATCGCACCGCCGGCCGTATTTTTGATTCTGGTCAAACGAGCGCGCAGGCGGCATGTTTTACACACCAGCAGGGGATCCCGGCAGCCCGGAGTTGGTACTTCGTGCGAATCGGGGGGGAATGCAAGGTGCGCGGGCGGATTTATTTTCAGTCCTCGCTTGCGCGCTGGCGGCGGCAATTTATTTGCGGCGCGGGGCCCGGATGGTGCAAGGCGCATGCGCGCTGGCATGAAAATCGCAAACCTCCTGTCACCAATCTCCCGGACCGGGGATGGCGCAACTTGATGCTCTCCTGGCAGTCTCATGCAAACGGCATACCTCCACGAGTCGTGGCATGCTTGGTCCGCCCCAGGCCGATTTCGCTGCGCCTCCCGTCCGCTTCAGCCTGACCGCCCTCGCATCCAAGCCAATGTCCGCAGATCTCGATTTCCAAGACGTCTTCCAGCACTCCAGGGTTTCGCTGTGGATCGAGGATTACTCGGGCATCCGCGGGCAACTGGAGGCGCTCCGCGCCCAGGGAGTCACCGACCTGAGCGCCCACCTGGACGGCCATCCGCAGGTGATCGACGCATGCATCGCGGCGATCCAGGTAGTGGACGTCAACGCCTACACGCTGCGGATGTTCGGTGCGCCGACACGCCAGGCGCTGCTGGACAATCTGCACCGCGTGTTCCGCGGCGACATGTACCTGCACTTCCGCAAGGAACTGGAGAGCCTGTGGCTGGGCTGCGTGGAAATGGAGATGGAAACGGTCAACTACGCGCTCGACGGCAGGGCGATCCACCTGCAGCTTTCGCGTAGCATCCTGCCCGGCCATGAGCACGACTGGTCGCGCATCCTGATCTCGCTTACCGACATCGGCGAGCGCAAGCACGCGCTTGATGAGGCCGCGCACAACCAGAGTTACGTGCGCAGCCTGTTCGAGCATTCGCCGATTTCCCTGTGGGTGCAGGACCAGAGCGCGGTCAAGGCCTGGCTGGAGGGCCTGCGCGCGGCCGGCGTGGAAAACCTGCAGCGCTACCTGGCCGACCATCCGGGCGCGCTCGCCGAGAGCCTGAAGCTGATCAAGGTGCTGCAGGTGAACCAGCAAACCCTGGCGCTGTACCGCGCGGGCAGCCAGGAGGAACTGGTGGCCGGCATCGGCCGGGTGCTGCGCGACGACATGTGCCTGCTGTGGCGCGCCCAGTTGCTCGACATGTGGAGCGGCAAGTTTGAAGCGGAATACGAAGGCGTCAACTACGCGCTCGACGGCAGCGCGCTCGACGTGGTGGTGCGCACCCAGCTGCTGCCCGGCGCCGAGGAGACCTGGGAGCGGGTGCTGATCGCCATCTCGGACGTCACCGCGCGCAAGAAGGCCGATGCCCATATCGCCTACCTCGGCACCCACGACATGCTCACCGGGCTGTTCAACCGCGGCTACTTCGAGAAGCATTGCGAGCAGGCCGAGCGCGAACAGAATTACCCCGTGAGCATCGTGATGATCGATCTCAACGGGCTCAAGCTGGCCAACGACGGCGGCGGCCACGAGGCCGGCGACGCGCTGCTGCGTCGCGCCGCCGAGGTGATCACGCGGGTGGCGCAGCCCGGCGACGTCGCCGCGCGCATCGGCGGCGACGAGTTTGCGCTGCTCCTGCCCGGACAGGCCGCGGTGGCCGCGCAGGACAAGGCAACGCGCATCCAGGCGCTGGTGCGGGCCGGCAATCGGGCAACTGAGCGGGCCGAACAGGCCAACAGCGGCGTCCCCCTCAGCCTGTCGGTGGGCGTGGCCACCGGCGAAGCCGGCACCCCGGTGGAACAGGTGCAAAATCAGGCCGACCGCCGCATGTACGAGGCCAAGCGCGCGCATTACGGCCGCGGCGGGCCTGAAGACCGGCGCGGCCGCTGAGATTCGGGCGGCGGGCGCTAGGCGGCGCCGCTGCCGCCACCCGCCAGGAATCGCGCCAGGTAGGGCGCGGTGCGGCTCTCCTTCATTGTCGCCACCGTGGCAGGCGGGGCGGCGGCGACCACCTGCCCGCCTTCGTCGCCCGCGCCGGGGCCGATGTCGATCAGCCAGTCGCTGGCGGCGGCCACGCGCATGTCGTGCTCGACCACGATTACGGTGTTGCCGGCAGCCACCAGTTCGTCGAGTTGCGCGATCAGGCGCTCGACGTCGGCCGGATGCAGCCCGGTGGTCGGTTCGTCGAGCACATAGAGGGTGCCGCCGCGCGCGGCGCGCTGCAATTCGGTGGCGAGCTTGATACGCTGCGCCTCGCCGCCGGAAAGCTCGGTGGCGGGCTGGCCCAGGCGCAGGTAGCCCAGGCCGACTTCGCGCAGGATGGAGAGCGAGCGGCGGATTTGCTCCTCGCCTTCGAAAAAGGCCCAGGCGGCGTCCACCGTCATGCCCAGCACCTCGGCGATGTTCTTCTCGCGGTAGCGCACTTCCAGGGTCTTGGCGTTGTAGCGCGCGCCCTGGCACACAGGACATGGCGCGTAGACGCTGGGCAGGAACAGCAGCTCGACCATGACGAAGCCTTCGCCTTCGCAGTTTTCGCAGCGGCCCTTGGCGACGTTGAAGGAAAAGCGGCCGGCGTCGTAATGCCGGGCGCGTGCGGTGCGGGTGGCGGCGAACAGCTTGCGCACGTGGTCGAACAGGCCGGTGTAGGTGGCAAGGTTGGAGCGCGGGGTGCGGCCGATCGGCTTCTGATCGACACGCACCAGGCGCTTGACGTGCTGCATGCCGCCGGCGATGCGCCCGCCCAGGGTGGCCGGCGCGGATTCTTCCAGTTCGCCCGGTTCTTCCGGCTCCGCCGCAAGCTCGTGCCCGAGCGCGCCGGCCACCAGTTCCACCAGGGCCTGGCTTACCAGGCTGGATTTGCCGGAGCCGGAGACACCGGTGACGGTGGTGAACAGGCCGAGGGGAAAGGCCGCGTCGAGTTTGCCCAGGTTGTTGCGGGTGATGCCTTCCAGGCGCAGCCATTCGCCGGGCGGGCGCGGTGTTCTCGCCGGCGGCGGCGCATCGACGAACAGGTAGTGCCGGGTGTGCGAGGCCTCGACCTGGGCGAGACCCGCCGGCGGACCGCTGTAGAGCACCCGGCCACCGCCCTCGCCCGCCGCCGGGCCGACATCGACAATCCAGTCGGCGCGGCGGATCACGTCGAGGGCATGTTCGACCACGAACAGCGAATTGCCGGCGGCCTTGAGTTCGGCCAGTGCGGTGAGCAATGCCTCGGTGTCGGCCGGGTGCAGGCCGGCGGAAGGCTCGTCGAGCACGTAGACCACGCCGAACAGGTTGGAGCGCACCTGGGTTGCCAGGCGCAAGCGCTGCAACTCTCCCGGGGAAAGCGTGGGCGTGCTGCGCTCCAGCGTGAGATAGCCCAGGCCGAGGGCGAGGAGCACGGACAGGCGGGCGCGCAGGTCTTGCGCAATGCGCTGGATGACGATGGCTTTTTCGGCACTGGGCGCGCGCTTGCCGCGCGTCGCCGCGGCGCCCTCGGCATAAGGCCGCAGCAGTTGCGCCAGGCGTTTCAAGGGTATGCGCGAGATCTCGGCAATGTCGTGGCCGCCGAAGGTGACGGAGAGCGACTCCGGGCGCAGGCGCTTGCCGTGGCACAGGGTGCATTCGCTGCTCACCATGTATTGGGCGACGCGCTTTTTCATCGAGGCGCTCTCGGTATTGGCGAAGGTTTGCAGTACGTATTTTCGTGCGCCGGTGAAGGTGCCCTGGTAGCTCGGCTCTTCCTTGCGCTTGAGCGCCTGGCGCACTTCGGCCGGGGTGAAGCCGGCGTAGACCGGCACGGTGGGCTGCTCGTCGGTAAACAGAATCCAGTGGCGGTCTTTTTTCGACATCTCGCGCCAGGGCTTGTCGACATCGAAGCCGAGGGTGACCAGGATGTCGCGCAGGTTTTGCCCATGCCAGGCGGTGGGCCAGGCAGCCACCGCCCGTTCGCGAATGGTCAGCGTGTCGTCCGGGACCATCGATTCCTCGGTGACTTCATGAATGCGCCCGAGGCCGTGGCAGCGCGGGCAGGCGCCTTCCGGCGTGTTCGGCGAAAAGGACTCGGCGTACAGCAGCGCCTGGCCGGCAGGATAGTCGCCGGCGCGCGAGTACAGCATGCGCAGCGAGTTGGACAAGGTGGTGACGCTGCCGACGGAGGAGCGCGCGGTCGGCGAGCCGCGCTGCTGCTGCAGGGCGACGGCGGGCGGCAGGCCGTCGACCGCATCGACTTCGGGCACCGGCATCTGGTGGAACAGGCGGCGCGCGTAGGGCGAGACCGATTCGAGATAGCGGCGCTGCGCCTCCGCATACAAGGTGCCGAAGGCGAGGGAGGATTTGCCGGAGCCGGAAATGCCGGTGAACACCACCAGGGCGTCGCGTGGAATATCGACGTCGACGTTCTTCAGGTTGTGCTCGCGCGCGCCGCGCACGCGGACGTAGCCGGCGCGGCCTTCGCCTGCGAGCGCGCGGGCCGGAGGGGGAGTTTCATCGGGCGGGGAGAGTTTCATCGGGCTTGGTGGCGGTGGTTATCTGGGTACGACCTTGTCCGGGGTCCATTGGTTCGGCATGCGCCGTGACAACGCATAAGCAAACCGGGCGCCTTGGCGTGGCACCGTCGGGAAATGGGCCGGGTTTCGGCTTCTGTTCGGCGTTTCGGACCGGTTTGCCGCGTGAAACAATTTTTGTTCATGTCGGGGATTCCGACCCTGCGCCGTACCCACCGAATAAAGCACATGATTCTTCAGGCAAGCAACGACGAGCAGTTGTCGGTGGACGCCCCGCAGGGCGGGCATGCCGTGATCCTGCTGCACGGCCTGTGCGGCTCGGCGCTGGAACTGGGCTCGGTGCAAAAGGCGCTGCGCAACAACGGCTTTTCGGTGTTCACGCCGTCGATCCCGGATTACTCCGCCGACGCCCTCACCCGTCCCGAGGTGACGCCGGACTGGCGCGACTGGTGCGCGTATGTCGAGGATGAGGTCGCCCGCCTGAGAACCGAATTCGATAGCGTGTCGATCTGCGGCCTGTCGATGGGCGCGACCCTGGCGCTGGCCCTGGCGGCGCGCAACCCGGCGCTCTCTTCCATCGTGCTGCTCTCGCCTGTGCTGTATTACGACGGCTGGTCGGTGCCGTGGTATCACGGGCTGCTGGGAGTCGTCTGCCGCCTGGGTTTTCGCGACTGGACCTACAAGGAGTGCGACCCCTACGGCATCAAGAACATCGCGATGCGCAAGCGGGTGGCCAACGCGCTGAAAAAGGACGGCGTGGCCGCGGTCGGCGCCGCCGAGTTGCCCGCACGCCAATTGCTGGCGGCGCAGCGCCTGATGCGCCATGTGCGCACGCATTTGCGGCGGGTGCGCTCGCGCACCCTGGTGATCCATTCGGTGGATGACGAGACGGCTTCGCCGCGCAGCGCCGAGGCCATCATGGCGCGGATCGGCGCGCAATCGCGGCGGGTGATCTGGCTGGGCGACTGCTATCACATCATCACGGTGGACAACGAGCGCGAGATCGTCACCAACGAGGCGGCGCAGTTCCTCAAGCGTGACGGGGCCGGCGGCCGCGAGTTGCCGCGCGCGCCGCGCCTGGTCAAGCTGCCGCTGAAAGACCGCCGCCACGCGCAAAGCGCGGCGGCCTAAGGAGCCCGGCGATGGCTGGCTCCCAATTAAGAAACGCCCGGCGCTGGCAGGCGGAGGGCCGGCAGCCGCTGCTGACCTGCGCCCTGGGTTTCGCGCTGGCGCTGGGATTGCGTTCCTTGCTCGGCCCGGTGCTGCATGAGTCGATGTCGATGCTGTTTTTCGCCGTCAACTGCATTTTCATCAGCTACCTGTTCGGCTTTTTCCATTCGATGGCGCTGCTGGGTATCAGTCTGCCGGCGGCGCTGTTCTTTTTCCGCAAGCCGTTCTACAGCTTCGACGCGCTGACGCAGCGCGACGTGGCGACCATCCTGGTCTATACCGGCATCATCACGTTCACTTCGCTGATCATCGAGTGGCTGCAGCGCGAGCGCTATGCGGCGGTACTGCAGCAGCGTGTCTCGGAAACCCGCTACCAGTTGCTGATCGAGTCGGACCAGGACCGGCATGCGGCGCACGCAAGCGCACCGGCGGATTGCGGTTGCGGCGTGCGCCTGAAACTGGTCGGCAATGCCTGACGGCCGGGTCGCGAACAAATAAATCCGGCACCAGGCTGGGTCCCCATGAAAAACCCGGCACCAGGCCGGGTCCCCATGAAAAACCCGGCACCAGGCCGGGTTTTTGTTTTGCGTCAGTCTCAGGCCAGCGCCGGGTAGTCGGTGTAACCCTTCTCGCCCGGGGTGTAGAAGCTGTCCATGTCCGGCGCGTTGAGCGCCGCGCCCTTGCGGTAGCGCTCGACCAGGTCCGGGTTGGCGAGGAAGGGACGGCCGAAGGCGATCAGGTCGGCCTGCTTGTCCTGCAGCGCTTTTTCCGCCGTGGCGGCGTCGAAGCCGCCGGCGAGGATGAAGGTGCCCTTGAAGGTGGCGCGCAGCTTGGCCTTGAATTCGGCGGGTACCGGAGGCGCGCCCATTGCGGAGTGGTCGAGCACGTGCAGGTAGGCCAGCTTGAGGTCGGAGAGTTGCTGCACCAGGGCGACGTATTGCGCTTCCTGTTCCGGGTAGTTGCCGGTGCTGTTGAACACGCCGTATGGCGAGAGGCGGATGCCGACCTTGTCGGCGCCGATGGCGGCGACAGTGGCGCGCGCAACTTCGAGGGCGAAGCGGTTGCGCGCCTCGATGCTGCCGCCGTAGCCGTCGGTACGCTGGTTGACGTTGGCGTTGAGAAATTGCTCGATCAGGTAGCCATTGGCGGCATGCAATTCGATGCCGTCGAAGCCGGCTTCGACCGCCAGTTTGGCGGCCTGCACGTGTTCGGCGACGGCGTGGTCGATGTCGGCCTGGGTCATCGCGCGCGGCTTGCTGTAGGGCTGCATGCCTTTGGAGTCGGTGTACATCTCGCCGTCCAGCGTGGCATCACCGGGACCGACGACTTCGGCGCCGGCCGGCAGGTTGGCGATGTGGGTGACGCGGCCGGTGTGCATGAACTGGATGAAAATCTTGCCGCCCTTGGCATGCACCGCATCGGTGACGAGTTTCCAGCCCTGCGCCTGTTCCTGGCTGTAGATGCCGGGGATGCGCGGATAGCCGAGACCGTTGGACGAAGGTGAAGTGCCTTCGGTGACGATCAGCCCGGCGCCGGCGCGCTGGCCGTAATACTCGGCCATCAGGGCATTGGGCACATTGGCGACGACGGCGCGGCTGCGGGTCATCGGCGACATGACAAAACGGTTTTTCAGTTTCAGGGAAGGGGAGGAATAAGGATCGAATAGCATGGCGGCCTTTTTATTTGCGGTGGAACGGAGTATTGGAAGCTTACGTGACAAGTTCGTGTTCGGAGCTTGGGGCCACGGCTGGAGATTTCAATGGCGCAAATTCCGCGCCAGTCAGGCGTATGGACATGGCGCGCTCAGGGCCAATTGCACGATGCTGCAACGGAGCGGCGAAGCGGTGTAGCATGCGCGGCTGAAAACCCATAATCAAGACTGCGCCGTAAATACGGGGCGGGAGGAGAACAGGATGCAAATCACGCCAGCCGCGCATGCCACATCGCTGCGCCGCCGCTTTCTCAAGGGCTTGTCCACCACTGCATTGGGCGCACTGCCCGCGTTCGCGGCGCGCGCCGATGTACCGGTCAAGTTCGCGCTCAACCGCGGGCCCTACGATGCGTCGAACGCACCGTTTTTGCTCGCGCGCGAGCGCGGCTGGTTCGCCGCCGAGGGCCTGGCGGTGGATTTGTCGCTGTCGAAAAATGTGGTCGATGCGATCCGCCGCGTCGCCAGCAACGAATGCGATTTCGGCTACGCCGATTTCTCGGTGGTGACACGCTTTGCGGCGGAGCATCCGGAAAGCGCGCCGCATCTGCTCTATTCGATCTTCGACCGTTCGCCGGCGGCCATCGTCACCTGGAAGTCCAGCGGCGTGCGCACGGTGGCCGACCTGCGCGGCAAGACCCTGGCCGCCACCGTGGGCGACGGCGCCTACCAGTTGTTCCCGGCGTTTTGCCGCGCCAACAAGCTGGACCCGAAGAGCGTGAAGATACTCGAGGTAGGCCTGGAGGAGCGCGAGGAGGTGATGCACGAGCGCAAGGTCGATGGCGCCATCGGCTTCGACTCGACCATCCTCTACAAGCTGGTGCACATGGGCGCGCGGCGCGACGCCGTGGGCTTTTTGCACTATGCCGACGCCGGGCTGCCGCTGTACTCCAATGGCATCATTGTTTCGCGCAAGGCGCTGATCGAGAAAAAGGCGCAGATCGCCGGCCTGTTGCGCGCCAGTGCGCGCGGCTGGCAGACGGCGCTGCATCGACCGGCGGCCTTGCTGGCGGTGCTGGCGGCGGCGAACCCGAAGGCCGACATGGCGCTGGAGAGTGAGCGCCTGGAGTGGATTCGCGATCAGCAGATCGTCACCGCCAACGTGAAAAAGAACGGCATGGGCACCATCGACCGCGCGCGCTTCGAGCGCACCGCGGGGTTCCTGCTGCCGGGCGTGAAGGTGGAACAGCTTGCGGTGCTGATCGAGGGCGGCTATTTGCCGGCGGCGGAGTTGCGCGCCGTCCAGGCATCGCGCCTCAAGGTTTGAAGTGCCGGAACTCCTGCTTCATCCACTCGATGAACACCTTGGTGCGCGTCGGCAGCAGGCGGGCATGGGGATAGACCACGCTGATGGGGCGCGGCGGCGGCTCGAACTCCTGGAGCACGATTCTTAATTGCTTGTCGCGCACGAAGGAGGCCGGCTGGTAGGAGAGAAAGTTGCCCAGGCCGAGGCCTTCCACGCAAGCCTGGACGGCGGGGGCGGCCTGATTGAAATCAAGGTTGCCGCCGACGGGGACGACGAAGGGCGCGCCGTTTTCGTAATAGGTCCAGCCGGGGCTAACCTTGGTGATGAAGCGCACGCAGTTGCGTGCCTGCAGCTCGCGCGGGTGTTTGGGCGTGCCGTGGCGCCGCAGGTAGGCGGGGCTGGCGACGGTGACACGGCGCAGGCTGCCGATCTGCTGCGCCACCAGGCTCGAATCGGTAAGCGTGCCGATGCGGATGCCGACGTCGATGCCTTCTTCGAGCAGGTCGACCACGCGGTCGTATAGCTGCACGCTGCAGCGCATCTTGTCGTAGCGCTGGACGAAGCGGGTGACGGCGGGAGCAACGTGCATCTGGCCGAACAGCACCGGCGCGGTGATCGACAGCTGGCCGGCTGGCTCGGCGGCTTCGGCCGTCAGGGCGCTCTCGCCCTCCTCCACCGCGGAGAGCACCTGGCGGCAGGTGTCCAGATAGTGCCGGCCCTCTTCAGTGAGCGAAAGGCGGCGGGTGGTGCGATTGATCAGGCGCACGCCCAATTGCGCTTCGAGCGCGGCGAGCGAGCGCACCACGGCCGGCAGCGAGGAGCCGAGTTCGGCCGCGGCGGCAGTGAGACTCCCGGCCTCGGCAATCCGCGCGAAGGTCTGCATCGCCTTGAGCTTGTCCATCCGGGAATATTAATCCAATTAGTGGAGTAGTCAATTGTTGAATACACCATTTATTGCATAAATATGAGTACCCATAATGGAGCTATCGAATCACAACCAACCCTCCCGGAGGACCTTCACATGACCACCGCCCGCCCTGCCCAGCCGATCAAATTGCATGGCTTTCCGCTTTCCGGCCACTCGCATCGGGTGGAACTGTTCTTGAGCCTGCTCGGCCTGCCCTTCGAGAACCTGACGGTGGATTTGGCGAACAAGGCGCACAAACAGCCGGCCTTCCTGGCGCTGAACCGCTTTGGCCAGATTCCGGTGATCGAGGACGGCGATGTGGTGCTGGCCGACTCCAACGCCATCCTGGTGTACCTGGCCACGCGCTATGGCGATGCGGGTTGGCTGCCGCGAGACCCGGTCGGAGCGGCGTGCGTGCAGCGCTGGCTTTCGGTGGCGGCGGGCCAGGTGGCTTTCGGCCCGGCGGCGGCGCGGCTGATCACCGTGTTCAAGGCGCCGTTCAACGCGGAAGAGGTATGCACGCGTGCAAATACGCTGTTCGCGGTGATGGAAGGGGAACTGCAACAGGCGCCTTACCTCGCCGGCAACACGCCGACCATCGCCGACATTGCGAACTACACCTACATCGCGCATGCACCGGAAGGCAATGTGTCGCTGCAGCCTTATCCGAATATCCGCGCCTGGCTCGGACGCATCGAAGCCCTGCCCGGCTTCGTCGGCATGAAAAAGACGCCGATCGGGCTGGCCGCCTAAGAGCCGCATCTCAACTGAAAAGGAGCACGCCATGACCACCCTTGCCTTCGACCCGGACCGCGCCAGCCCCTGGCACGCAGGCGAGCGCGCGGCGCAGGAGCGCGCCGGCGTGCGCGAGATGATGGAAGGCATAGGCGCGCGCGTGATGCGGCCGTATATGCCGGAGCAGCATCGGGACTTTTTCACCCAGTTGCCGTTTCTGATCGTCGGCAGCCTCGACGAGGCGGGCCAGCCCTGGGCCAGCGTGCTGGCGGGCACGCCGGGCTTTATCAGCTCGCCCGACCCGCAGCATTTGCGCATTGCCGCCGCGCCGCTGCAAGGCGACCCGCTGGCGCACAATCTGCGCGCCGATGCCGCCGTCGGCCTGCTGGGGATAGAGCCGCACACGCGGCGGCGCAACCGGATGAACGGCATCGTCGAGCAGGTGGAAGAGGATGCGTTCGGCGTGCGCGTGGTGCAAAGCTTCGGCAATTGCCCGAGGTATATCCAGGCGCGCCGGCCGGCGTATCTGGGCGGGATGCCGCCTGCGGGGACCATCGTGCGCGACAGCAAGCTGGATGCGCGCGGCCGCGAGATGCTGCTGCGCGCCGATACGTTTTTCATCGCCACCACTTTTCCCGGCGCCGGCGCGGACCGCGGGCGCAGCGGCGGCGCGGACGTCTCGCACCGCGGTGGCCGGCCGGGCTTTGTGCGCGTCGATGAAGACGGCACGCTGACGGTGCCCGACTTCAACGGCAACCAGTTTTTCAACACCATCGGCAACCTGCTGGTGAACCCGCGCGCGGGCCTGCTGCTGATGGATTTCGATGCCGCCGACCTGCTTTACCTGGCGGTGGATGCGCAGGTAGTGTGGGACGGCCCGGAAGTCGAGGCCTTCGAAGGCGCCGAGCACCTGTTGCGTTTCAAGGTGCGCGAAATGCAGCGCAGCGTTGGGGTGTTGCCGCTGCATTTCGGCAGCGCGGTCGAATCACCGTTCCTGGCCGACACTGGCACCTGGACCGAAACCCGCCTGGGCGCCTAGGCTCCGGGCGGGCTAGCGGGCCTGCGGCAGTTCAAACCAGAAGGTGGCGCCGCGCTCGACGTTGTTGTGATAACCGATGCGCCCGCCGCAGCCTTCGACGATCGATTTGCAGAACGACAGGCCGAGGCCGGCGCCGCCCTGCAAGCGGGTGTGCGAAGTGTCAGCCTGGGCGAACTTGGTGAAGATGCGGCCGGCGAACTGCGGCGGCACGCCGCTGCCCTGGTCGCTGACCATGAAGCGTACCACCGCGTCGGCGCGCTCGGCGCTCATGGTGATGGTGGTCTGCGGGGGGGAGAATTTGAGCGCGTTGTCGATCAGGTGCACCAGCACCTTGTGCACCCAGCGCGCGTCGGCCTCGACACGCGCGCCGGCGGCGAGATCGGCCAGCACGAGGCGCTTGTGCTGCAGGCCGGCGGCGCCCTGCTCGCTTTGCAGGGCCTTTTCGATCAGGGCGGAGGCGGCCACCGCCTCGGGCATGAAGCTGATGCCGCCGGACTCGATCTTCTGCAGGCTCAGGATGGTATCGATCAGTTGGTGCAGGCGGTCGGCGGACTGCGCCGCCATGCCGATCAGCGCGCGCGCGGTTTCCGGCAGCAGGCCGCCGTCGCCCGCCTGCAGGGCCTCGACCGCGCCGATCACGCTCATCAGCGGGGTGCGGAACTCGTGGCTGACGGTGCTGATGAAATCGTCCTTGATGGTTTCCAGCGCGCGCCGCCGCGAGATGTTGCGCATGAACAGCACCATGCGCCGCTCGCCGTCGAGCAGGCCGGTGCCGCCCTGCCCTCCCAGTTCGGCCAGCGCCGCTTCCACCGGTACCTCGCGGCCGTCGCGGGTGAGGATGGCGTCCTCGAAGCGCGGCCAGTTGCGGTTGGTGCTGCCGTCGAGCCAGTAGCGGGCGATTTCCCGGCGCAGCTCTTCGCGGCGCTCTTCCGGCTGCAGGGCGGAGAACTCCGTGCCGATCAGCTGGGTCATGCTGTGGCCAAACAGGGCCGCCGCCGACGGGTTGGCGAAGCGGATGTGGCCGCGGTCGTCGAGGATCAATACGGCATCGATCGAGGTGTCCCAAATCGAGCGGTATAGCGCCTCGCTGGTGCGGATGCGCCGCCGCAGGCCGGAGAGGTAGTAGGCGAACCAGCCGGTCCAGGGCAGCGCGATCAGCAGGAAAACACCCTGCAGCAGGTCGATGGTGGAGTTGGAGCGCTGCGGGTCGACATAGCGGGCGGCCCACACCGAGAGCGCGTAGCAGGCCAGGGTGTAGATGCAGAGCACCGCGAAGTCGCTGCGCGAAAAGCGGAAGGCGTAGAACATCAGGGCGGCGAAATAGAGCAGCATCAGCAGCGGCCGCCCCGGTCCGGCATAGGCCATCACGTAGCTGCTGACGGCGATCGCGCAGGCCGCCTGCGGCAGCAACAGCGTGGGCTCGGCGAAGCGCAGGTTGAAGTTGCTGCGAAAGGCGACGTAGAAGACGGCCGCGCAGGCCAGGGTCATGGCTATCGCGTTCAACAGCACGCCCGCGGAAATCAGGCCCGCCAGATAGCAGGCGAAGAACATGCCGAGGGCGAACATGGAAGTGCCGACGGCAAGAAAAAAACGCCGGATGCGCAGGGTCTGCGCCTCTTCCATGCTCAATCGCGCCGGGTGTGGCGACGCGCGCGGGACTTCGGCAGCGCGGCCCACCCGGCCCGCGGTGCCCAGCCCTCCAGACTCCAGACTCATTCCCATCGTCCCATGGTAAAACACGCTCCACTCAGGGCATATAGCCCAAAGTGATTATTCCGGGGCGCCAGGCACGGGCCGGCTGCGGTATTCCCGTAAGGACGAAGCCTACACCAGAGAAGCGATACCCGGTTCGGCGGCGGCAATCACCACCACCAGCAGGCCGAGGCCGAGGTTGATCGCCACCAGCAGGCGGATCTGGCCGAGGGCGGGCGCGGCGGCAGGCCAGTCGGCTGCAGCGACAGCTTTGGAAAAACGCCTGTAGGCGGCGAAGCGGATGTGGCCGAACAAAGCCATCATCACAATGCCGATGCCGAACATCGCATGGATGTAGGCCGGCACGGCAAACATGCCGCGCGCCCCGCCGAGTATGCCCATCATGACGATGCCTGAACCCAGGATCAGCACGATGGACCATTCGACCCAGGTGAAAAAGCGCCCGAGCACGGCAGCCATCAGGCGCATGCGTTCGGGCGGCTGCAGGGTTTCGGCCACCGCGGGGCGCAGCGCCATGTGGGCGAAGAACATGCCGCCGACCCAGACGATCACGCCCAGCAGGTGAGCCAGCAACAGCAGCCGGTAGCTCAAAGCAGTTCGCCGAGAATGTGCTTGACCGGCGCGAAGCTGCGGCGATGCGCCGGGCAGGCGCCGTGCATGCGGATCATCTCCAGGTGCAGCTGGGTGGCGTAACCCTTGTGCTGCTCGAAGGCATAGTTGGGGTAGGTGCGCGACAGGCTCACCAGCTCGCGGTCGCGCGCCGACTTGGCGAGGATGGAAGCGGCGGAAATCGCCGACACCAGGGCGTCGCCTTTGATGATGGCGCGCGCGGTATAGGGCACCAGGGGTACGAAGCCGCCGTCGACCCATACCTCGTCGGGCGTGACCAGCAGTTTTTCCACCGCGCGGCGCATGGCGAGCATGCTGGCGTTGAAAATGTTCATGACGTCGATTTCTTCCACCGAGGCGGAGGCGATGCCGAAGGCCAGGGCATCGGTCTGGATTTTCACCGCCAGGCGCTCGCGCACGGCAGCGGTGAGTTTTTTCGAATCGTCCAGGCCTCGGATGCGCTTTTTCGGGTGCAGCACGACGGCGGCGGCATAGACCGGCCCGGCCAGCGGGCCGCGCCCGGCCTCGTCTACCCCGCAGATCAACAGGCCCTTGGCGGAGGGCGCCCTGTACAGCGCCTTGACCCGCCGCGCGTGATGGTCGATGCCGGCCAGCAGATCCGGCTGGATCTCCTCGGGCGGAATCATTTCCGGCGGAAGCGGGGGAAAACGCATGCGCGGAATTCTACTCCCGCCGGAGCGCCGCCGTGCGCGCCGGTAGCCGGACAAGCCGGCCTGCATCGTCCGGCTTCAGACAGGCGGGAAAAATGCCCCGACTATCGCCGCCGCGGCGCGCGGCGCCATGCCGCATTTGAGTTCCGCGTGCAGGCGCTCGAAACGCGCCGTCACCCGCGCGCGCGCCACGCCATCGTTGAGCAGGTTGCCCAGCGCCTGGGCCAGGTTTTCCGGCGTGGCGTCCTCCTGGTAGAACTCCGGCACGACGAACTGGCCGCAGAGGATGTTCGGCAGGCCGCCGTAGGGCAGGTAGGACATGCGCTTCATCAGCGCCCAGGTCAGCGGCGCCATGTTGTAGGCGATCGCCATCGGGCGCTTGAACAGCGCGGTCTCCAGCGTCGCCGTGCCGCTAGCCACCAGGGCCACGTCGCAGGCGGCCAGCGCGGCGTGGGTGTCGCGCGGCGCGGCCGTCCATACCAATGACATGTTCGAGCCGGGGCCGGCTTTTTCCTCGGCTGCCTTGACCGCGGCGCGCCATAGGGCTTCGGTGGGTTCACTGGCCAGGGGAACGACAAAATGCAGTGCGGGATGGCGCGCGCGCATCAGCAGCGCGGTGGCGGCAAAACGCTCGCCGAGGTAGCGCAATTCGGACTGGCGGCTGCCGGGCAGCAGGGCCACCACCGGCGCATCGGCAGGCAGGCCGAGTCGGGCGCGGGCAGCCGCCTGGTCGGGCTGCAGGGGCACCACGTCGGCCAGCGGATGGCCGACGTAGGTGGCCGGCACGCCGGCATTGCGGTACAGCGGCTCCTCGAAAGGAAACAGGCACAGCATGTGGCCGGCGGCGCGCTTGATTTTTTTCATCCGTCCGCCGCGCCAGGCCCAGATCGAGGGGCTGATGAAATGCGCCGTGGGCAGGCCATGTTCGCGCAGGCGGATTTCCAGGCCGAGGTTGAAGTCGGGGGCATCGACCCCGATGAACAGGTCGGGCGCCTCTGCGATTAGGCGGCGGCCCAGTTGCTTGCGGATGCCGCTGATCTCGCGGTAGTGCTTGAGCACCTCGACATAGCCGCGAACCGCCAGCTTTTCGCTCGGCCACCAGGCCTCGAAGCCCTGCGCGATCATCCGCGGGCCGCCGATGCCCATGAAGCGCGCCTGCGGCAACACCGTGCGAATGGCGTCGATCAGGTGCGCCGCCAGCAGGTCGCCGGAGGCTTCGCCGGCCACCATGGCGATGCGCGGCGCGGCGGTCGTCGGCACCCGGACTTAGCGGATGATGCCGCGTGTGGACACGGCGAAAAAGTCGAGGAAGGGCTGCAGTTCAGGCTGCTGTGCAGCCAGCGGCGCCAGTTCGCCGCGCGCCGCATCCAGGGTATGGCCGGACTTGTAGATGATCTTGTAGGCGCGACGCAGGTTTTCGATCTGCCCGGGCGTAAAGCCGCGGCGCTTCAGGCCTTCGGTATTGATGCCGTAGGGCGCGGCCGGGTCGCCGGAGCACATGACGTAGGGCGGCAGATCTTTCGACAGGGCCGAGCACATGCCGCTCATGGCATGGGCGCCGATTTTCACGAACTGGTGGATGCCGGTCATGCCGCCGATGATCGCCCAGTCGCCCATGTGCACGTGGCCGGCGAACTGCACGCTGTTGGCGATGATCACGTGGCTGCCGATCTGGCAGTCGTGCGCGATATGCACATAAGCCATGATCCAGTTGTCGCCGCCGATGCGGGTGACGCCGCCGTCCTGCACGGTGCCGCGATTCAAGGTGCAGAACTCGCGGATGGTGTTGCCGTCGCCGATCTCAAGCGTAGTGGGCTCGCCGGCGTACTTTTTGTCCTGCGGGTCGCCGCCGATGGAACAGAATTGCCAGATGCGGTTATTCGTCCCGATGCGGGTGCCGCCTTCGATCACGCAGTGCGGGCCGACGCTGGTGCCGGCGCCGATCTGCACGCCGGCGCCGATGATGGTGTAAGGCCCGACCGTGACGCTCTCGTCGAGCTCGGCGGCCGCGTCGATGAGCGCGGTGGAATGAATCTTCGCCATGGGCGCTTCAGGCCTCCGGAGTACGGATGGCGCACATCAGCTGGGCCTCGGTCACCACTTCGCCGTCGACTTTGGCCTCGACCTTGTATTTCCACAGGCCGCGCGACTGGCGGATGATGGTCGAGTGCAGGTGCAGCTGGTCGCCCGGCATCACGGGCTTCTTGAAACGCGCGTCGTCGATGCCGACGAAGTAGTAGACCGATTTGCGGTCCGGCTTGGCGTCCTTGCTCTTGAAGGAGAGGATCGCCGAGGCTTGGGCCAGGGCCTCGAGGATCAGCACCCCGGGCATCACCGGGTGATAGTCGAAGTGGCCGGGGAAAAACGGCTCGTTGATGGTGACGTTTTTCACCGCATGGATGCTCTCGTTTTTGACCACGTCTATCACCCGGTCCACCAGCAGGAAGGGGTAGCGGTGCGGCAGATACTCGAGGATGGCGTGTATGTCCATGCTGTCCATGACGGGGCCTGTTTGTTTGATTGTTCGTGCTTGGGTTACTTGCCGGAATCGGCCAAGCGCTTTTCGAGCGCGCGGATGCGTTCGTTCATGCGGTCGAGATTGCGCAGGTGTGAGACGTTCTTCAGCCAGTCGCGCACCGGTGCGATCGGGAAGGTCCCGCCATAGGTTCCGCCCGGCTCGGTGATCGCCTGGCGCACCATGGCGCCGGCGCCGATGGTGACGCGATCGGCGACCGAAATGTGGCCATGAATCATTGCGGCACCGCCGATGGAGCAGTACGCGCCGATCACGGTGCTGCCGGCGATGCCGGTGCAGGCGGCGATCGCGGTGTGATCGCCGATCCGCACGTTATGGCCGATCTGAATCTGGTTGTCGAGTTTGACCCCATCGCCGATCAGCGTGTCTGCCAGGGCGCCCCGGTCGATGGTGGTGTTGGCGCCGACCTCGACGTCGTCGCCGATGATCACGCTGCCGCTTTGCGGGATTTTGACCCAGTTGCCCTTGTCGTTGGCGAAGCCGAATCCATCGGCGCCGATCACCGCGCCGGCGTGAACGATGCAGCGCGCGCCAATGCGCACCCGCGGATAAATGGTGACGTTGGGGTAGATTACGCTGTCGTCGCCGATTTCCGCCCCTTCGCCGATCGTGGCATGCGCGCCCACCGAAACATTGGCGCCCAGCCTGGCCGTGGTCGCCACGCTGGCCGAGGCATGCACGCCGGGCGGTGCTGCCGGATACGGATCGAGCAGTTGCGCCACTTGGGCGAAACAGGCATAGGGGTTGGGGTGGATCAGGCGCGGCACCTGCGTCAGGTCGAGCGCATCCTCTGCCAGGATCACGGCACTGGCGTGACTGCCCGCAACCTCGTCGCGGTAGCGCGGGTTGGAGAGAAAGGAAATGTCGCCCTCGCCTGCGTCCTGCAAGGTGGCAACCCGGGTGATGCGCACCGTGCCGTCGCCCTCCAGCCGCGCGCCGGTGCGCTGCGCCAGTTCGGCCAAACTCAGGACTTTGGAATTGGATGCGGGAGACGCTGACATGGACGAAGGCGCAGTGTGGCGCGGGGCCTGGAGCTCAAGCTACGCGCCGGCAGGCCTGGATAGGCCGTTGTAAAAAATGGAAGCGGATCACACCGGCGACCGGCTCGCGCCGTCTCGCAACCGGCACCCGGCCGTGCGCAGGGCGACGCCCGGAAACAGACAGTCGCCGCGCCCGGGCGCGGCGACCTGCCGCGCGTGCTTACTTGGCGGGCGTGGCGGCGCCGTCGGACATCGCCTTGAGCACTCTGTCGGTAATGTCGACCTTGGGATTGGCATAGGCCGCTTCCTGGAAGATGACGTCGTACCCGTCCTTCTCGGCAACGCTTTTGATCGCGCGGTTGGCGGAATTGACCACCTCGGCAAATTCGGCCTGCTTGCGCTGGCCCACTTCGTCGCGCAGGTCGCGCTGGCGGCGCTGGAAGTCGCGGTCCATGTCGGCCAGCTGGTTCTGGCGGTCGCGGCGCTGCGTTTCGGAGAGCGTGACACTTTCCTTGTCCAGCTTTTCACCGGCCTGCCGCAGGCGGGTGGCCACGTCGTTCAGGTCGGCTTCCTTTTTCTTGAACTCGGACTCCAGGCGTCTTTCGGCGTTCTTCGACTGCGGCGACTCGCGCAGGATACGTTCGAAATTGACCACGGCAATCTTGCTTTGCGCCAGCGCGGGCATCGCCGCGACGCTCGCGAAAACAGCCAACAGAATCAATATAAATCGCTTCAAAATACACACTCCAAAAGTCGAAACCCCGCTATTGTGCCATGTTCGCGCCGCCGCCGCGAGCCGTCGGGCGGCGGCGCGCCGCGCCGCCGTCAGAAGCTGGTGCCGACGGTGAACTGCAGGTGCTGGATCGAGTCGCCGTCTTTCTTGTTCAGCGGATTGGCCCAGCTGATCGACAGCGGGCCGAACGGCGATTGCCAGTTCAGGCCGATACCGGCCGAGTAGCGCATCCCGGGAATGTAGGTGAAGCCCGAGGTGTTGGCGCCGATCACGCTTTGATTGACGAAAATCTGGCCGAAATCGAGGAAGGTCGACAGGCGCACCGACTTGTCCTTTTCCAGTCCGGGGAAGGGGAACAGGATTTCCGCCGAGCCGGTGATGCGGCGGTCGCCGCCGAGAATGGTGCCGTCACTGTCGCGCGGGCCCAGTGAGTTGGTGTCGTAGCCGCGCACCGAGCCGATGCCGCCGGCGTAGAAGCGCTTGAAGGTGGGCAGCGGCTTGCCGTCGAAGCCCCGGCCGATCGCGCCCTCGCCGCGCAGGTAAAGGGTATAGGCCTTGGCCAGCGGGATATACCAGCGCTGCAGGTAGGTAAGCTTGGCATACTGCAGGTCGCCGCCGGGAATGCCGTATTCGAGGGTGGCGTTCTGGTAGCGGCCGGCGCGCGGCGCCAGCGCGCTGTCGCGGGTGTCGCGATACCAGCCGATGGTCAGCGGAATGGTATTGGCGGAAGCGCCGAATGTGGCAACGTAGTTGAGCAGGCTGGTCGGCGCGTCCGATGCCAGGCTGTATTCGGTGTGGTCGAAGGCCGCGCCGAAGACGAAGGTGTCGACCGGCGTGAAGGGGTAGCCGAAGGTCACGCCGCCGCCGTAGCTGGTTGTCTTGTAGTCGCCCAGGTTGATCGCCGAGGCGTCGAAGTCGCGGCGGTAGATGCTCAGGGTGCGGCTGATGCCGTCGACGGTGAAATAGGGGTCGGTCTGCGACAGCGAATAGACCTTGTTGGTGCGGCCGGTGGAGAACGACACCGCCACCGTCTTGCCGCTGCCGAAGATGTTGGCCTGCGCGATCGAAGTCTGCAGCACCACCTTGTCGGCGCTGGAGAAGCCGGCGCCCAGGAGCAGCTGGCCGGTGGGCTTTTCCTCGACCTTGACGTTGACGTCGATCTGGTCGGGCGAGCCGGTCACCGCCGGGGTCTCGATGGTAGTTTCCTTGAAGTAGTCGAGGCGGTCGAGGCGCTTTTTCGATTCGGTGATCTTGGCGCCGTCGTAGTACGAACCTTCGAGCTGGCGCATTTCGCGGCGCACCACCTCGTCGCGGGTACGGGTGTTGCCGGCGATGTTGATGCGGCGCACGTAGACCCGGCGCGCGGGGTCGACGAAGATGGTGAAGGCGACGGTGAGCTTGTCCTTGTCGACCGTCGGCACCGCGTTGGCATTGGCGAAGGCATAGCCTTCGTTGCCGAGACGGTCCTGGATCTTCTTGGTGGCCTCGGTCATCTTTTCGCCGCTGTAGACGTCGCCCGGCTTCAACTGGATGTACTTCTGCAGTTCGGCCTCGGGTACGATCATGTCGCCCGCCAGCTTGATCTCGGAGACCGTGTATTTGCGGCCTTCGGCGATGCCGACGGTGATGTAGATGTCCTTCTTGTCCGGGGTGATCGACACCTGGGTCGATTCGATCGCGAACTCGAGATAGCCGCGGTTGAGATAGAAGGATTTCAACGATTCGAGATCACCCGCCAGCTTCTGCTTGGAATACTGGTTGTCCTTGGAATACCAGGACAGCCAGTTGCCTTCGTTGAGCTGGATCTGGTCGCGCAGTTCGGACTCGGTGAAGGCGCGGTTGCCGACGATGTTGATCTTGCGGATCTTCGAAATGTCGCCTTCGACGATATTGAACTGGATGCCGACGCGGTTGCGCTCAAGCGGGGTGACAGTGGTCTTGATGTCGACGGCGTAGAGGCCCTTGGACAGGTATTGGCGCTTCAGTTCCTGCTCGGCACGCTCGAGCACGGAACGGTCGAAGATGCGTCCTTCGGCCAGGCCCGATTCGCGGTTGATCTTCTTGACCTGTTCCTTGTCGAAGGCTTTCAGGCCGACCCAGTCGACCGTGGCAATCGCCGGCCGCTCATCGATGGCGACGATCAGCACGTCGCCTTCGATTTCGATGCGCACGTCCTTGAAAAAGCCGGTGGCGAACAGCTTCTTGATCGCCTCCGAGGCTTTCTCGTCGGTCATGCGGTCGCCGACCTTGACCGGCAGGTAGGAAAACACCGTGCCCGCCTCGGTGCGCTGGATGCCTTCGACGCGGATGTCCTTGATCGTGAAGGGGTCGAAGGCGAACGCGGCTGGCGAGAACAGGACCAGGAGCAATAGCACCAAAGACGACAGATGCGCGAACAGGGAACAAACCGGGGGCTTTACGCGCAGCAGGCGCATCGTACGAATCTTTGCAGGAATCAGCCGGCCAGCAGCCGGTTTATGTCGTTGTACAGGGCGAGGACCATCGATACCGCGACGATGGCCAACCCGAATTTGAATCCGATCTCCATTACCCGCTCGGAGACCGGCTTGCCGCGTATGATTTCGGCGAGATAATACATCAGATGACCGCCGTCGAGCATCGGAATCGGCAGCAGGTTGATGACGCCCAGGCTGATACTCACCAACGCGAGGAAGTTCAGGTAGTAGGTGGCGCCCAGGCGCGCGGTCTTGCCGGCATACTCGGCGATGGTCACGGGCCCGGAAAGATTGCGCCAGGAAACCTCGCCGGTGATCATCTTGCCGAGCATTTTCAGGCTGAATACCGACATGTCCCAGGTTTGGCCAACCGCGCGGGTGAAGCTTCCGCCGGCGCCATAGGACACCGTAGTCATGGCCGCCGTCCCGAGTTCGATCCCGGCGTTGATGCCCACATACTTTTTGCCGTCGTTTTCCACTTCGCGGGGAGTCACCGAAAGGTCCAGCTTCTGGCCCGCCCGAAGCACGCTGATGCGCAGGGGCAGGTCGCGGCGGGAACGCACCTGGCCGATGAAATCGTCGGCGGAACCAACCGACTTGTCGCCGGCGCTCAACAGGATATCGCCAGACTTCAGCCCGCCCGCTTCGGCCGGAGACCCTGGGGCGATCCGGCCCACCCGTGGCTGGGAGCGGTAAAGCCTGAAGCCCAGACGGCCGATCAGGTCCTTGTCGGGATCGAGATGGTCCAGGCCGGTGAAATCGAGCGTCCGGGCGGCACTTTCCCCGCTGGCGTTGCGCGTCTCCACCACCACACTGCGGTGCTCGCTGGCCGCATTGAGCAAGCGCCAATTGAGGTCATTCCAGGAAACCAGCTGCTCGCCATCGAAGCGGGTGATTTCGTCGCCCGGCTGCAGTCCGGCGCGCGCGGCCGGGGTGCCGATGGCCGGCGCGGCCATGCGCGCCACGGGTTCCTCGACGCCATGCAGGTTCAGGCCCCAGTAGACCGCGATGGCGAGGATGAAATTGGCCAGCGGGCCGGCGACAATGATGATGGCGCGCTTCCATACCGCCTGGTTGTTGAAGGCGCGATGGGCCTCGGCGGGAGGGATCGGATCTTCCGGATCCTGCCCGAGGAGTTTGACATAGCCGCCGATCGGAAACGGGGCGATGCCCCATTCGGTCTGGTCCGGGCCGATGCGTTTGCTGATGAAGGGAGTGCCGAAACCCAGGCAGTAGCGCAGCACCTTGACGCCGCACAGGCGCGCGGCGAGGTAGTGCCCATATTCATGGAAAGCGATCAGGATGCCGAGCGCGACCAGGAAAAAAAAGATGTAGTGCAAAAGATTCATGCAATTTCCAGTTCGGCGCGCGCGCGGGCGCGGGCGTCGGCTTCCAGCACGTCTTCAAGAGTGGCGGCCGGCAGGCCGGCGACCGCTTCCAGAGTGCGCGCCACGGTACGCTCAATGCCGGTAAAGGGCAAGCGCCGCTCCAGGAAGGCCTGGACCGCGATTTCGTTGGCGGCGTTCAAAACCGCCGGGGCGCTGCCGCCCGCATGCAATGCATCATAGGCGAGTTTGAGGCAGGGAAAGCGTAAAAAATCCGGCGCTTCGAAAGTAAATTGTTTCAACTTGAAAATGTCGAAGGCGGCCACCCCTGCTTCGATGCGCTCCGGGTAAGCCAGCGCCTGCGCGATCGGCGTGCGCATGTCGGGGTTGCCGAGCTGCGCCAGCACCGAGCCATCGGCGTATTCGACCATCGAGTGGATCACGCTTTGCGGGTGGATCACGACCTGGATGCACTCGGGGGCGGCACCGAACAGCCAGTGCGCCTCGATCACTTCCAGGCCCTTGTTCATCATGGTGGCGGAATCGACCGAGATTTTACGTCCCATCACCCAGTTGGGATGCGCCACCGCCTCTTCCGGGGTGACGCTGTGCAGGGTGGCGGGGTCGCGCGAGCGGAACGGCCCGCCGGAGGCAGTGAGCAGGATGCGCCGCACGCCCTGGCCGCCCAGGCCGCGCTTGAAGCCGGCCGGCAGCGACTGGAAGATGGCGTTGTGTTCGCTGTCCAGCGGCAACAGGGTGGCGCCGCCCTTTTGCGCGGCGTCGAGAAAGATCGGCCCGGTCATTACCAGGGCTTCCTTGTTGGCAAGGAGGATGCGCTTGCCGTGGCGCGCGGCGCCCAGGGCCGCGGGCAGGCCGGCGGCGCCGACGATGGCCGCGACCACGGTGTCGGCCTCCGGCGCCTCGGCCATTTCGACGGCGGCGCGCTCGCCCTCCAGCACTTCGGTGGCTAGGCCCGCCGCACGCAGGCGCTCGCGCAGGCGGGCGGCGGCAGTCGGCTCCATCAGCACGGCGTAGCGCGGGCGATGCACCACGCATTGGTCGTACAGCTTGTCGGCCTGGCTTTTGGCGACCAGCGCGAAGACGCTGAAGCGGTCGGGGTGGCGTGCCACCACGTCGAGCGTACTTTCGCCGACCGAGCCGGTGGAACCAAGGAGAGTGAGGGTGCGCATGGAGCCTTAGGCGGTGGCGCGGGCGATCAGGGCGACCAGCGCGAGCGCCACCGGCAGGGTCGATAGCTGGGCGTCGATGCGGTCGAGCACGCCGCCGTGGCCGGGCAGGAGCTGGCTGCTGTCTTTCATGCCGATACGGCGCTTGAGCAGGGATTCGAACAGGTCGCCGACTACCGACACCAGGGTCAGCACCAGCACCGCGGCAAGGGTGCCCGTCACCCCGAGGCGCGCGGCCAGCGCGCCGAAATAATTCGGCGCCACCGATTCGAGCGCCAGCAGGGCAATGGCGTAGATCTGCACGCCGATGACCGCGCCGGCGACGCCTTCCCAGGTCTTGCCGGGGGAAATGGCGGGCGCCAGCTTGTGGCGACCAAAGTTCTTGCCGGCGACATAGGCGGCGATGTCGGCGATCCACACCGTGCCCATCATGAACAGCAGGTAGAGCGAGCCCGCCTCGCGGAATTTCCAGACCGCGTACCAGCTGGCCAGCAGCAGCAGCCAGCCGAGCACAGCCAGGGCGGCGCGGCCGGGTAGCAGGTTGCGCCAGCGCAGCCACACCGGCACGGCGAGAAACCAGAGCAGCGCGGCGGCGTACAAAAGGATTTCACCGGCGTCTTCGGTGCGTGAGTTGCCGTCGAAATCGTCAGGCGCCAGCAGCAGGAGAAACAGTGCGCTGGCGACGATCAGCACGGCCAACAGCACCGCGCCCATGGTCTTGAAACCGCACAGCCGGCCCCACTCCCAGGCGGCTGCGGCGACCGCGACCATCATCAGCACGGCCCAGCCGCGCGGCGGCAGGAGGAACAGGGCGGGAATCAGGACTGCCAGCAGGACTACCGCGGTGATGACGCGGGTTTTGAGCATTGAGGCCTGCGCGGGGGCCTGAGGCGCGAGCGCCTCAGGCATCGACGCGCGTAGCAGGCGCGGCGGCATGGGTTTCCGGCACCGGGGTGACGGCGCGGCCGCGCTCGCGCACCTGCTCGCTGGTCTGGCCGAAGCGGCGTTCGCGGCGGCGGTAGGAAGCAATGGCTTCATCCAGCGCGCGGCCGTCGAAGTCGGGCCAGAAGGTGTCGGTGAAGTAGAGCTCGGTATAGGCCAGTTGCCAGATCAGGAAATTGCTGACGCGCTGTTCGCCGCCGGTGCGGATGAACAGGTCGGGCTCGGGCGCGTAGCCCATCGACAGGTAGGGCTCGAGGTCCTGCTCGGTGAAACCGGCGGCCAGCGCCGGGTTTGCCCTGAGCATGGCGTGGGTGGCCTGCATGATGTCCCAGCGGCCGCCGTAGTTGGCGCAGATGGTCAGCGTCAGCTTGGTGTTGTGCGCGGTCTTGGCCTCGCCCCTGCGGATCAGTTCGAGCAGCTTGGCGTCGAAGCGCGACAGGTCGCCCACCACCTTCAGGCGCACGCCGGCGGCGTCGAGCTTGGCGACTTCCTGTTCCAGCACCATGACGAAGAGCTGCATCAGCACCGAGACCTCTTCTTCGGGCCGGCGCCAGTTTTCCGAGGAAAAGGCGAACAGCGTCAGGTATTCAACGCCGCGCTCGCCGCAGGCGCGCACCGCCTCGCGCACCGATTCGACGCCGCGCTTGTGGCCGGCGACGCGCGGCAGGAAGCGCTTGGTGGCCCAGCGGCCGTTGCCGTCCATGATGATGGCGACGTGGCGCGGCACCGCGCCGGTATCCGGTATGCCTTGGGTCGAGCTGGTGTTCAAGGGCCGTGAGCTCCGTGGGTCGGTGATGGGGTCGCTCAGACCGCCATGATTTCGGCCTCTTTGGCCGCCAGCATTTTTTCGATCTCGGCGACGAACTTGTCGGTGAGCTTCTGCACCTCGTCCTGGGCGCGGCGCTCGTCGTCTTCCGACACCACTTTGTCCTTCAGCAGCTTTTTCAGGCCGTCGTTGGCCTCGCGGCGCAGGCTGCGGATCGAGACGCGGGCGTCTTCGCCCTCGCCTTTGACGATCTTCACCAGGTCCTTGCGGCGCTGCTCGGTGAGCGCGGGCATCGGCACACGGATCAGGTCGCCCTGGGTGGCCGGGTTGAGACCCAGGTCGGACTCGCGGATCGCCTTTTCGATCACCGGCACCATTTTCTTTTCGAACGGCTGCACGCCGATGGTACGGGCGTCGAGCAGGGTGACGTTGGCGGCCTGGTTGATCGGCATCATGCTGCCGTAGTAGTCGACCTGGACGTGGTCCAGCAGGCCGACGTGGACGCGCCCCGTGCGGATCTTGCCCAGATCGTTCTTGAAAGCCTCGATCGACTTTTGCATCTTTTGCTCGGTCGACTTCTTGATGTCGGCGATGGTCATGCGTACTCTCCCAAAAACTTATACGTCAGCGGCCCCGTCGGTTCGGACACCAGCCTGATCATACGTGAACGAGCGTGCCTTCATTTTCGCCCATCACGACGCGCTTGAGCGCGCCTTCCTTGAAGATCGAAAATACGTTGATCGGCAGCTTCTGGTCGCGGCACAGGGCGAAGGCGGTGGCATCCATCACCTTCAGGTCCTTGATCATCGCCTCGCGAAAGGTGATTTCGTCGTACTTGGTGGCGCCGGGATCCAGCTTCGGGTCGGCGGTGTAGACACCGTCGACCTTGGTGCCCTTGAGCACGATTTCGGCGCCCATTTCGGAGGCGCGCAAGGCGGCCGCGGTGTCGGTGGTGAAAAACGGGTTGCCGGTGCCTGCGGCGAAAATCACCACCTTGCCCTCTTCGAGGTAGCGCAAGGCCTTGCCGCGGATGTAGGGCTCGACCACCTGCTCGACCGACAGGGCCGACTGCACGCGGGCGACGATGTTGTGCTGCTTCATCGAGTCCTGTAGCGCCAGCGCGTTCATGATGGTGGCAAGCATGCCCATGTAGTCGGCGGTGGCGCGGTCCATGCCCTGGGCGCCGGGAGCGACGCCGCGGAAGATGTTGCCGCCGCCGATGACCACCGACAGTTCGATATTGAGTTCGGCGACCGCGCCGATTTCACCGACGATGCGCTCGATGGTCGCGCGGTTGATGCCGAAGAGGTCTTCGCCCATCAGCGCTTCGCCGGAAAGTTTCAACAACACGCGCTTGTATTTGGGCAATGCTGGCATGGGTTCTTCCGGTGAAATCCACTGCTTGATCTGGTGCCGCGGGGGCATGAGCCCCTCGCGCTTGCTGCTTTGCGGCGGCGCTCCCGAAGGGAGCACCCTACGCCGGTTGCGGCACCGCCGCGCCCGGCATAGTACTACTAGTTTGCCCTGCCCCGGCTCAAGCCGCCGCGCCCTTGGCGGCCGCGGCCTGGGCCGCCACTTCGGCGGCAAAGTCGGTGGTCTTTTTCTCGATGCCTTCGCCGACGATGTAGAGAACGAAACGGTTCACCGTCGCGCCACGGGCCTTGAGCAGTTGCTCGACCAGCTGCTTGTCGTCCTTGACGAAAGGCTGGCCCAGGAGGGTGACTTCCTTCAGGTATTTCGCCACCGAGCCTTCGACCATCTTTTGCACGATTTCAGCGGGCTTGCCGGATTCGGCGGCCTTTTGCGCGGCAATCGAGCGCTCTTTTTCGATCAGTTCGGCCGGCACTTCTTCCTTCGACAGCGAGACCGGCTTGGAGGCGGCGATGTGCATCGCCAGGTCCTTCGCCAGTTGCTCGTCGCCGCCGGAAACGTCGATCATCACGCCGACGCGCGAGCCGCCGTGGATGTACTGGGTCAGGCGGCCCTTGGCTTCGAAACGGGCGAAGCGGCGGAACGACATGTTTTCGCCGATCTTGCCGACCAGGGCCTTGCGCACTTCTTCCACCGTCGCGCCCTGGTAGGGCAGCGCGGACAAGGCTTCGACACTGGCGGGGTTCTGGGTGGCGATCAGTTCAGCCACGCCGCGGCCCAGATTCATGAAGTCGTCGTTCTTGGCGACGAAGTCGGTTTCCGAGTTCAGCTCGAGGATCGCGCCCAGTTTGCCGTCGGCGGAGATGTAGGTCGCGACCACGCCTTCGGCGGCGACGCGGCCGGCGGCCTTGCTGGCCTTGTTGCCGAGCTTGACGCGCAGGATTTCCTCGGCGCGGCTAAGGTCGCCCTCGGCTTCGGTCAGGGCCTTTTTGCATTCCATCATCGGCGCGTCGGTCTTCGCGCGCAGTTCTGCCACCATGCCTGCGGTAATAGCTGCCATCTTTATACCCGTCTTTAATCAGTTGTTCGGTGAATTGTAGGATCCGATTGTGTCCGGAAGCTGTATCCAAATCCGTTAAAAAAAAGGGGCAATCGCTGCCCCTTTGTTTCCGCCGCCGCCGTTGTGGCGTGCGGCTGGGCCCTTGATCAGGCGGTTTCCTGCACCTCGACGTACTCGTCGTCGCCGGCGGCGACGATTTCGTTGATCACCTGGGCGCGACCCTCGAGGATCGCGTCGGCCACGCCGCGGGCGTACAGGCGGATGGCGCGGGAGGAGTCGTCGTTACCCGGGATGACGTAGGCAATGCCGTCCGGGGTGTGGTTGGAATCGACCACGGCGATGATCGGGATGCCGAGCTTGTTGGCTTCGGTGATGGCGATCTTGTGATAGCCGACGTCGATGACGAAAATTGCGTCCGGCAGGCCGTTCAGGTCCTTGATGCCGCCGATCGACTTTTGCAGCTTTTCCATCTCGCGCTGGAACATCAGCGCTTCCTTCTTCGACATCTTCTCGGTGCCGCCCTCTTGCTGGATGGTCTCCATTTCCTTCAGGCGCTTGATCGAGACCTTGACAGTCTTGAAGTTGGTCAGCATGCCGCCGAGCCAGCGGGCATCGACATACGGTACGCCGGCGCGCTGCGCCTCTTCGGCGATGATTTCGCGCGCCTGACGCTTCGTGCTGACCATCAGGATGGTGCCCTTGTTGGACGCCAGTTGACGGATGTACTTCATCGCGTCGTTGTACATCGCCAACGTCTTCTCGAGGTTGATGATGTGGATCTTGTTGCGGGAACCGAAGATGAAGGGAGCCATCTTGGGGTTCCAGAAGCGGGTCTGGTGGCCGAAATGCACGCCGGCCTCCAGCATTTGACGCATGGTCGTAGACATTGATGATACTCCGATTAGGGTTAACCACCTTTCGCCAAGAGCCGTTGCCTGCCAGCCGGAACTCCAGCTAAAACAGTATGTTACGGCACCCTAAAGGGGCGAAAGTGCGAATTTGCCTGGCGTTTTCCAAACCGCGCGACTCCCCTTCGATACGGCATTAAAACCGTCCGAGAAAAGCCTTTGAAAATCCGCAGGCAGCCCGATATTATAGCGTATTCTCCCAACGGATCAAAGGGTTTCGGCGCTTTGTAGAACACGCCGCCGCGACCCGCATCCTGCCATGGCAATCGGACTCAAGACCCCGCAAGACATCGAAAGAATGCGCATCGCCGGCAAGCTCGCCGCCGAAGTGCTGGATTACATTGCCCCGTTCGTGAAAGCCGGCGTCACTACCGGCGAGCTCGACCGCCTGTGCCACGAATACATGGTCAGCGTACAGGGCACCATTCCCGCGCCCCTGGGTTACTGCCCGCCGGGCTACCGGCCTTACCCGAAAGCCATCTGCACCTCGGTGAACAACCAGGTGTGCCACGGCATCCCGGGCGAGAAGGTGCTGAAAAAGGGCGACGTGGTGAACCTGGACATTACCACCATCAAGGACGGCTACCACGGCGACACCAGCCGCATGTTTTGCGTCGGCGAACCATCGATCGCCGCCAAACGCCTCTGCGACGTCACTCTCGAATGCATGTGGCTGGGCATCCTGCAGGTCAAGCCCGGCGCCCATCTGGGTGATATCGGCCACGTGATCCAGCAGCACGCCGAGAAAAACGGCTTCTCCGTGGTGCGCGAATTCTGCGGCCACGGCATCGGCACCAAATTCCATGAAGAGCCGCAGGTGCTGCATTACGGCAAGCCGGGCACCCTGACCGAGCTGAAAGCCGGGATGATTTTCACCATCGAGCCGATGATCAACGCCGGCCGGCGCGAGATCCGCGAACTGGCCGACGGCTGGACCATCGTCACCAAGGACCATAGCCTTTCCGCGCAGTGGGAACACACCGTGCTGGTGACCGAGACCGGCTTCGAGGTGCTGACGGTCTCGCCCGGCATGCCGGCGATGCCTGCCAGCCTGGATAATCGCCAGGCGGCTTGACCGGACAAGACGCCCGGATCAAGCACCGGGTCCGGGCGTCGTCCACACGCCGCCCCGGTTTTGTGCAATAGTTGCAGGTCGCGCTGCAACTATTGAGTTGGTCAGCGGGGCGCCGGGGTTTCAGCCAGGTTGTCGCAGGCTCAAACGCCGTCCCCGCAACCAGATTTGCCTGCTTACCCAGATCAAGCTCCAACAAGCCTTGAACGCCCCTTCCACTACCGCCGCCCTCGCTCCGCCGCCTTCCCTGGCGCCCGGCCTGCGCCAACGCCTTTCGTCCGGCCGGCGCGAGCTGTTCGATGCCTTTGCCGTGGACGGCCGCACCCAGCGTTTGCTGACGCGTCATCGCCAATTGGTCGACCAGGTGCTGACCGACTTGTGGCATGCCTCCGGCCTGAACGGTTCCGGCGCCACCCTGGTCGCGGTAGGCGGCTACGGCCGCGGCGAGCTTTACCCCTATTCCGACGTCGATGTGCTGTTGCTGCAATCGAATGCCGAGGACGAAGCCACGCGTGCGCGCCTGGAAATCATGGTCGGGCAGTTCTGGGACATCGGCATCGAGGCCGGCCACAGCGTGCGCACCATCGACGAGTGCCTGACCGAGGCAGCCGGCGACATCACGATCCAGACCAACCTGATCGAGGCGCGCTTCGTCGCCGGCGACCGCACCCTGTTCCGCGACCTGGAAATCGGCGTGGCCGGCGGCATCGACCCGCAGGATTTCTACACCGCGAAAAAGCTCGAACTGGAGCAGCGCCACAACAAATACCAGGACACGCCCTACTCCCTGGAACCGAACTGCAAGGAAAGCCCCGGCGGCCTGCGCGACCTGCAGGTGATCCTGTGGATCGCCCGCGCCTCGCGCCTGGGCACCAGTTGGCGCGAACTTGCCGCGCGCCATATCATCACTCGCCAGGAAGCCTCGATGCTGGCCAAGCGCGAGGCCTTCCTGCGGCACCTGCGGGTGCGCATGCACCTGATCGCCGGGCGGCGCGAAGACCGCCTGTTGTTCGACTACCAGAACCAGGTGGCCGAAGCGTTCGGCTACGAAGCCACGGCTTCGAAGCGCGCCAGCGAACAGCTGATGCAGCGCTACTACATCAACGCGCGCTGGATCATCCAGTTGAACACCATCCTGCTGCAGAACATCGCGGCAAACCTGTTTCCCGGCGCCGCCTTCGAGGCGCGTGAGATCAACGAGCGCTTTCACGCCGAGCGTGATTTGCTGGCGGCCAACGACGAGCAGGTGTTCGAACAGAATCCCTCGGCCCTGCTGGAATGCTTTTACCTGATGCAAAAGCATTCCGAATTGCAGGGGATGACGGCGCCGACCCTGCGGGCGCTATGGCGCGCGCGCAACCGGATGGACGCGGCCTTTCGCGCCGATCCGGAAAACCGCAAGCTGTTCCTGAAAATCCTGCAGGCGCCGCGCGGCCTGGTGCATGAACTGCGGCGGATGAACCAGTGGGGCATCCTCGGGCGCTACATCCCGGCCTTCAAGCGCATCATCGGCCAGATGCAGCACGACCTGTTCCATGTCTACACCGTGGACCAGCACATCCTGCAGGTGGTGCGCAACATGCGCCGCTTCACCATGCTGGAGTTCGCCCACGAATACCCGCTGTGCTCGCGCCTGATCGCCAATTTCGAGCGCCACTGGCTGCTCTATGTAGCCGCGCTGTTCCACGACATCGCCAAGGGGCGCGGCGGCGATCACTCGAAACTCGGGCGGGTCGATGCGCGCAATTTTTGCCATAAGCACGGGCTCTCGCCGGTCGACACCGAGCTGGTGCAATTCCTGGTCGAGCAGCACCTGAGCATGTCGGCGGTGGCGCAAAAGCAGGACCTGAACGACCCCGACACCATCAAGGCCTTCGCGGCCCGCGTCAAGGACGAACGCCACCTGATCGCCCTGTACCTGCTCACCGTGGCCGACATCCGCGGCACCAGCCCGAAGGTATGGAACGCCTGGAAGGGCAAGTTGCTGGAAGACCTGTTCCGCGCCACCCGCCGGGTGCTGCGCGGCGGCGGCGTCGATTTCGACACCGACATGCAGGAGCGCCAGGCCGAAGCCCTGCGCGTGCTGCGGCTTTACGGCTTTTCCGACAATGCGCAACAAGAGCTCTGGAACCAGTTCGACCAGGCCTACTTCATGCGCCACGACGCCAAGGAAATCGCCTGGCAGACCCGCACCCTGCACTATCGCGTCAATGCCGACACCCCGGTGGTACGCGCGCGCTACTCGCCGATCGGCGAGGGCCTGCAGGTAATGGTGTACGTGAAAGACCAGGCCGACCTGTTCGCCCGCATTTGCGGCTTTTTCGAGCGCATGCGCCTGAACGTGGTCGATGCGAAGATCCACACCACCAGGCACGGCTACGCGCTCGACACCTTCCTGGTAATGCCCACCGGCGACGACCCGCAGGAGCACGGCCTGCCCGAGCGCACCGAGCATGAACTCGCCGCCACCCTGGCCGCCCAGGCGCCGCTGGGCCCGCCGGTCACCGGCCGGGTGTCGCGCCAGGCGCGCCATTTCGCCATCGAGCCGGTGGTGAACATCCGCCCGGACGAAAAGGGCCAGCGCCATGCCCTCGCCGTGACTGCCGGCGACCGCCCCGGCCTGCTCTACCGCATCGCCCGCGTGCTGGGCGACCACGGGGTGGATATCATCACCGCCAAGATCACCACGCTGGGCGAGCGCGCCGAGGACGTGTTCCTGGTCCAGGGCGGCAACCTCGGCAGCCAGAAGACCATCCTCGCCATCGAGCATGACCTGATGGACACGCTGCGGCGCTAAGCGCAGCGACAGCCGCTGCATGACTGAAGCCGAGGCCCTCAAGCTCGCCAGCCATCGCCACTACAAGGGCGGACTGTATCGCGTTGTCGGCATCGCCAGGCACTCCGAGACGCTGGAGCCGATGACGCTCTACGAACACCTGTGGCCGAACCAGCCAGGGTTGTGGGTGCGCCCGCAGGAAATGTTCGAGGGGCGCATCGAAGACGGACGGCTGCGCTTCACACCGCTATAACGGGCCGCCCATGGCGCAAGAAAGCCGCCGCGAATACGCCCAGCGCATGCACCGTGTGCAGGAGTACATCGACGCGCATCTCGATGCGAACCTGGACCTGGCCACTCTCGCCGAAGTCGCGCATTTTTCCGCCTTTCATTTCCACCGCCTGTTCGCCGCCTGGATGGGCGAGACCCTGGGCGACTACCTGCGCCGCCGCCGGCTGGAATGGGCGGCGGTGCGCCTGATCGGCCAGCCGGACACGCCGGTGCTGGACATCGCGCTGGGCGTGGGTTTCGGCTCGGCCGAGGCATTCGCCCGCGCTTTCAAGACGCGCTTCGGCGTCAGCGCCACGGTCTTTCGCGAGCAGCAGGCGCAACAGCGCATCGCGCGTCCGGACCCGCCGAACAGCAATCCTGGTCAGGCGAATGGCAATCCGGATCAGGCATTGACGAACGCCTTTGAGCATCATGGGGCTTCCACCAATGCAATGGAGCCCGCCATGGAAGTCAAAGTTGTCGACCGCAAGCCGGTCAAGATCGCCTACATGCGTTACATCGGGCCGTATGGCCAACCCGTCGCGGATTTCTGGCAGCAGAGCTTCGCCCCCTGGATGATCGCCCATGGCCTGATGGGCGCGGCGCGCTATGGCATCGCCCACGACGACCCGGCGATTACCGCGCCGGAGAAGTGCCACTACGACGCCTGTGTCGAAGTGCCGGCCGACTTCACGGTCGTCGGCGCCCTCTCGACCACTTTGCCGGCCGGCATGTACGCCTGCACCCCCTACTACGGCAACGGCGCCGACATTGCCGTGCCATGGCAGGCTCTTCTGCGTGACTGGCTGCCGGCCAGCGGCATGCAGTTGGACAGCCGGCCTTTCCTCGAGTACTACCCGGTGGGTGCGCGCTATGACCCGCAAACCGGTTCATTCGAGTGCGAGTTGTGCATTCCGGTCACCACGCTTTGAATTGAAGCCCCGGGAGCCGCCGGACGGCTTGGCTGTTTTCCGCTAATTGTTGGCAAAGGGCCGAAAGACAGACGGGCCCCATTGGTGCAAACTGCGCACCATGACTATGCCCACCCCCTCCCTCGCGCAAACCGGCTGGCCGCGCCCGGTATCGCTGCTGCTGAACATCGCGCACGCCTTCGACCACATGTTCCTGCTGATCTTCGCGGCCGCGGTCACCAGCATCGCGACGCAATTCGGCTTCGCAAAATGGGAAGACCTGATGCCCTACGGCGTCGGCGCCTTTTTCCTGTTCGGCCTGGGCTCGCTGCCCTCCGGGCGCCTGGGCGACCTGTGGGGCCGCCGCGCGATGATGCTGCTGTTCTTTTTCGGCATCGGCACTGCCGCATTGCTGGTGTCGCTCACGCAAAACGCCTGGCAGCTCGCCACCGCCCTGGGGCTGATCGGCGTCTTCGCCTCGATCTACCATCCAGTCGGCATTCCGATGCTGGTGCAGCACGCGAAAAACCCCGGCGCCACCATCGGCGTCAACGGCCTGGCGGGCAATCTTGGCGTGGCGGTGGCCGCCGTGGTCACCGGCTTTTTGATCAAGTGGGTCGGCTGGCGCGCCGCCTTCGCCGTACCCGGCCTGATCTCGATCGCCTGCGGCATCGCCTTCGCCATCGTCTGCCCGCGCGAGACCGAGGCGCCGCACAAGCGCACCGGCAAGGCCAAGGTCGCACTCACGCCGGCGATGCTGGCGCGCGCCTTTTTGGTGATGACGGCAGCCGCCATCACCGGCAGCCTGCTGTTCAACTTCACCACCAACGGCAACGGCCAGTTGCTCGGCCAGCGCTTCGCCGGCGTGATCGAGGACCCGGCGGTGATCGGCAGCCTGCTGGCCGTGATCTACACCATCGCCTCGCTCGCGCAGATCGTGGTCGGCCGGCTGATCGACAAGATGGCCTTGAAGCCGCTGTATTTCGGCATCACCCTGGCGCAGATTCCGCTGCTGCTGCTGGCCGCGCACGCGCAGGGCTGGTGGATGTTCGCGGCGCTGCTGGCGGTGATGGTTTTCATCTTCGGCGCGATTCCCTTCACCGACGCGATGATCGTGCGCTATGTCGACGACCGCCTGCGTTCGCGGGTGGCCGGCATGCGCCTGGGGGTGTCTTTCGGCATCAGCTCGCTCGCTGTCTACCTGCTCGGGCCGGCGGTCAAGGGCATGGGTTTCGACATGCTGCTGATCACCATGGCGGTGATCGCCGCCTGCACGGCAACGATGGTGACGCTGCTGCCGAGCGAGACCGAGGCGAACCTGCAGCCGGCGCAGGCTTAAGGCCCGGGGGTATCGGATTTACCCAGATTTAACCCGGATTTAACCCGGATTTAACCCGGATTAACCCGTCCCGCTGCCGAGACGGGCTAAATCCAATACCCCGGCTCCGGCAGTTCGTAGAACACCTTTTTCAGCTGGTCCGCCCAGCGGCCGCGGATCGAGGCGAAGTATTCGTCTTTCGAGTCGATCAGCTTGTGCTTGGTGACGTTGAAGCTGTCGCGCTCGTAGCACATCAGGTCCAGCGGCAGGCCCACCGAGAGGTTGGACTTGATGGTCGAGTCCATCGAGATCAGGGCACACTTGGCGACTTCTTCCAGCGACAGGCCGGTGCCGATCACGCGGTCGAGTATCGGCTTGCCGTACTTCGATTCGCCGAGTTGGAAATACGGCGTCTCGTCCGTCGCTTCGATGAAATTGCCGGCCGAGTAGATATGGAACAGGCGCGGCTCCTCTCCCTTCACCTGGCCGCCCAGCAGCAGGCTGACGTTGAACTCAATGCCGAATTCGCGCAGCGAAGGCGCGTCGCGGTCATACACCTTGCGCACCGCATCGCCTACCAGCTTGGCGGCGGAAAACATGTTGGGGCAGGAGGCCAGGCTCTTTTCGCCGCTGTTGGCCATCTGCACCTTCAACCCGGTGGCGACCGACTGGCTCACCGCCAGGTTGCCGGCGGTGAGCAGCACCATCACGCGCTCGCCCGGCACCTCGTAGATGTGCATCTTGCGAAAGGTGCTGATCTGGTCCACCCCGGCATTGGTGCGGGAGTCGGAAAGGAACACCAGGCCGGTGCTGTTGCGGATGGCGACGCAATAGGTCATGTTTTGTATTCAGGCAGGAGAAGAGCCGCTGCGCGCATGACGGAGGGCACCAGCCGCGATGTTACCCGCTTTGCCACCTGGAGGCGATCCGCGCTTGTGGTGCGCATGCCCTGGAAGATTGCACCAGCCGGGTGCGCCGCCGCATAATGCACGTAAACTGGCCGCCACAAAGTGTGCATAGTCCTTGCTCATACTGTGTCAGCCGACTCCGCCGCCGAAGAAACGAGGAACCTGACTTGACCATCCACGTCGCCCTGCGCCACGTTACCCATTACCGCTATGACCGCCTGGTGGGCATCGGCCCGCAGGTCGTGCGCCTGCGCCCGGCGCCGCATTCGCGCACGCCCATCCTCAGCTATTCCCTGACGGTCACCCCGGCCAACCATTTCATCAACTGGCAGCAGGACCCGCAAGGCAACTACCTGGCGCGCCTGGTGTTTCCGGAGCCGGCCAGCGAACTGAAGATCGAGGTCGACCTGGTCGCCGAAATGGCGGTGATCAACCCCTTTGACTTTTTTCTCGAGCCCGAAGCGGAAAAAATCCCCTTCAAGTACGACCCCGCGCTCGAATACGATCTGGAGCCTTACCTGCGCAAGCTGCCGGCGACGCCTCTGTTCCAGAAATACCTGGACGCGGTACCGCGCGAGCCGATGCCCACCATCGACTACCTGGTGGCGCTCAATCAGGGCCTGCAGCGCGACATCGGCTACCTGATCCGCATGGAACCCGGGGTGCAGACCCCGGAAGAGACCCTGACCAACGCCAGCGGCTCCTGCCGCGATTCGACCTGGCTGCTGGTGCAGTTGCTGCGCCACCTCGGGATGGCGGCGCGCTTCGTTTCCGGCTACCTGATCCAGTTGAAGGCCGACGTGAAGTCGCTCGACGGCCCTTCCGGCACCGAGGTCGATTTCACCGACCTGCACGCCTGGTGCGAGGTCTACCTGCCGGGCGCCGGCTGGGTGGGCCTGGACCCCACCTCCGGGCTGTTCGCCAGCGAAGGCCACATTCCGCTGGCCGCCACGCCAGACCCGGGCAATGCCGCGCCGATCACCGGCATGACCGACCCGGCCGAAGTCGAGTTCGGCCATGAGATGAGCGTGACGCGGATTTTCGAATCCCCGCGCGTCACCCTGCCCTATACCGACGAGCAGTGGAAGAGCATCGAGACCCTGGGCACGCGCATTGAAAGCGAGTTGGTGGCCAGCGACGTGCGCCTGACCATGGGTGGCGAGCCGACCTTCGTTTCCGTCGACGACCGTGAAGGCGAGGAGTGGAATACCGACGCAGTCGGCCCGACCAAGCGCGGCCTCTCCGCCACCCTGCTGGCGAAACTCAAGGCACGCTACGCCCCCACCGGCCTGCTGCATTACGGCCAGGGCAAGTGGTACCCCGGCGAGCAACTGCCGCGCTGGTCGCTTTCCTGTTTCTGGCGCGATGATGGCGACACCATCTGGTCGGACCCCAAGCTGTTCGCCGACGAGAAAGTCAATTACGGTGTCACCGAAGTCGAGGCCGGGCGCTTTCTCGCCCTGCTGGCGCAAAAGCTGCGGCTCGACCCGAAATACGTCTTCCCGGCCTACGAGGACACCTGGTATTACCTGTGGCGCGAGCGCCGCCTGCCGACCAACGTCGATCCTTTCGATTCGCGCCTGGCCGACCCGCTGGAGCGCGAGCGCCTGCGCAAGATATTCAGCCAGGGGCTGGACGAAGTGGCCGGCTACGTGCTGCCGGTCAAGCGCATGCCCAGCGGCGCCTGGCAGACCGGCGATTGGTTCCTGCGGCCCGAGCGCTGCTACCTGACCCCCGGCGATTCGGCAATCGGCCTGCGCCTGCCGCTGGACTCGCAACCCTGGGCCAGCGCCACCGATTATCCGTGGACCCATGCCCCCGACCTTACCGCGCCGCAAGCCGCCTTGCCGGCGCATCGCGAGATCTCCCGCGTGTTCCAGTCGCCGCTGGACGGCCCGCGTGCGCCGCACACGGCGGCCGAGCGCATCTCCAGCACTCAAGGCGTGTACCCCGAAGGCGGCGGCTCTGCCCCCGGTACCGGTACCGCCAAGGCAGCGGCCAAGACGACCGCGATCAGCAGCGACACCCGTCCCGCCCCGCATCAGTCGGCGGGCTGGATCACCCGCACCGCGATGTGCACGGAAGCGCGCAACGGCGTGCTGTACATTTTCATGCCGCCGATGGAACGCCTCGAAGACTACCTCGAACTGACCGCCGCGATCGAAATCACCGCCGCCGAATTGAAGTTGCCGGTGGTGCTGGAAGGCTATGAGCCGCCGCGCGACGCGCGCCTCAAGGTGCTGCGCGTCACTCCCGACCCCGGCGTGATCGAGGTCAACGTACAGCCGGTGGCGACCTGGCGCGAGCTGGTGGACAACACCACCTTCCTCTACAACGCCGCCCATGAAATCCGCCTGACCACGGAGAAATTCATGGTCGACGGCCGCCACACCGGCACCGGCGGCGGCAACCACTTCGTGCTGGGCGGGGTCTCGGTGGTCGACTCGCCCTTCCTGCGCCGGCCCGACCTGCTGAAAAGCCTGATCGCCTATTGGCACAACCACCCGTCGCTGTCGTTCATGTTCTCCGGCATGTTCATCGGCCCGACCAGCCAGGCGCCTCGCCTGGACGAGGCGCGCAACGACTCGGTCTACGAGATCGAAGTCGCCTTCGGCGAAATCGACCGCCTGATGAAGTCCGGCCCGAATGCCTGCCCGCCGTGGATCGTCGACCGCGTGCTGCGCAACCTGCTGATCGACTCCTCCGGCAACACCCACCGCACCGAGTTTTGCATCGACAAGCTGTATTCGCCGGACTCCTCCACCGGGCGCCTGGGCCTGCTGGAACTGCGCGCCTTCGAAATGCCGCCGCACGCGCGCATGTCGCTCACGCAACAGTTGCTGCTGCGCGCGCTGGTGGCGCGCTTCTGGCGCGACCCATACAAGCCGGCCAAGCTGGTGCGCTGGGGCACCGAACTGCACGATCGCTTCATGCTGCCCTACTTCGTCTGGCGCGATTTCGAGGACGTGATCACTGAGCTGAACAACGAGGGCTACCCGTTCAAGGCAGAGTGGTTCGCCTCGCACTTCGAGTTCCGCTTTCCGCGCTACGGCGAATTCTCCGCCTACGGCGCGCAGTTCGAGTTGCGCGCGGCGCTGGAGCCTTGGCACGTGCTGGGCGAGGAAGGCTCGCCCGCCGGCACGGTGCGCTATGTCGATTCGACGCTGGAGCGCCTGCAGGTGAAGGCCACCGGCCTGATCAACAACCGCCACGTGCTCACGTGCAACGGCCGCGCCATGCCGCTGACGCCTACCGGAAGAGTCGGTGAGTATGTCGCCGGCGTGCGTTACCGCGCCTGGGCCGCGCCCTCTTCGCTGCACCCGACCATTCCGGTGCATGCGCCGCTGGTATTCGACCTGGTCGACACCTGGATGAACCGCAGCATGGGCGGCGCCCAGTACCACGTGGCCCACCCTGGCGGACGGGCGCATGAGGACTTTCCGGTCAACGCCTACGCCGCCGAAGGGCGGCGCCTGGCGCGCTTCGTCGCCATGGGCCATACCCCGGGCGAACTGCGCGTCAAGCCGGAAGAACGCAACCCCAACTTCCCCTTCACCCTGGACCTGCGCATGCCCTGACGCGCAACGCATGGACGCAATAAACACCCGCGCGACGCATGCAAATGCGCCGCGCGGGTGTTAACCTTGCCGATTGAGTGAATTTGTAGGATTTACCGCAATGCCCGAGCCTTTGCTCGCCGACTATCCCGAGGCCGCCGGGCGCTACGACGAGATGCTGGGAGCCGACGGCGCGCCGCGCAACCACTGGCGCGCGCTCTACGACTACCTTTCGCATGCCACGCCGGCGGCGATGCGCGCGCGCCTGCAGTCGGTGGCGCGCCAGGTGCGGGAAAACGGCATTACCTATAACGTCTACGCCGACCCGCTGGGCGCGGACCGCCCGTGGGACCTCGACGTACTGCCGTTGATCCTGGGCCATGACGAATGGGTCGGCATCGAGGCCGCGGTAGCGCAGCGCGCCACCCTGCTCAACCGCGTGATCTCCGACATCTACAGCGGCGAGGAAGTTCTATCCGAAGGCCTGCTGCCGCCGGAACTAGTGCACGGCCACGCCGGCTTCCTGCGCCCCTGCCACGGCATCACCCCGCCCGACGGCGTGCACCTGCATGTCTACGCCGCCGACCTGGCGCGCTCCGGCGACGGCCGCTGGTGGGTGCTGGCCGATCGCACGCAAGCGCCTTCCGGCGCCGGCTATGCGCTGGAAAACCGCCTGGTGATTTCGCGCGCCTTTCCCAGCCTGTTCCGCGACCTGAAGGTGCGCCACCTGGCGCGTTTTTTCGCCACCCTGCGCGACAGCCTGGCCTATTGGGCGCCGCGCGACGTCGAAGCGCCGCGCATCGTGCTGCTGACTCCCGGCCCGTATAACGAAACCTATTACGAGCACGCCCTGCTGGCCCGCTACCTCGGCTTTCCGCTGGTCGAAGGCAACGACCTGACGGTGCGCGAAGGCCAGGTGTGGCTGAAGACGCTCTCCGGCCTGTCGCGGGTGCATGTGATCCTGCGCCGTCTGGACGACGACTATTGCGATCCGCTGGAGTTGCGTTCCGACTCCGCCCTGGGCATCCCTGGCCTCACCGAAGCGGCGCGGCGCGGCAACGTGCTGATCGCCAACAGCCTGGGCTCGAACCTGCTCGAGTCCGGAACGCTGCTGGGCTTTTTGCCCAAGCTGTGCGAGCGCCTGCTCGGCGAGCCACTGAAAATGCCCTCGATCGGCACCTGGTGGTGCGGCGAAGAGGCGGCGCTGGAAGAGGTGATCGAGCACCTCGACGACCTGGTGATCAAGCCGGCTTATCCGCAACTGCGCATCGCCACCGTATTCGGCGGGGACTTGAAGGGCGAGGCGCGCGCCGCCTTCATCGATAAGCTGCGCGCCCAGCCGCGTCACTACGTGGCGCAGGAGAGGGTGAAGATTTCGCAGGCGCCGGTGTGGGACCGCAGCCGCGAGCATGGCCTCTCGGCCGGCGCGGTCGGCCTGCGCGTCTATGCCTGCGCCACGCCCAACGGCTACATGGTGATGCCCGGCGGCCTGGCGCGCGTGGCCACCGGCCTGGACGAGCGCACCATGTCGAACCAGCGCGGCGGCGGCAGCAAGGATACGTGGGTGCTGTCGACCGCGCCGGTATCGAACTTCAGCCTGCTGCGCCGGACCATCGGCCCGCAGGACCTGGTGCGCAGCAACGTGCACCTCTCTTCGCGGGTGGCGGAAAACCTGTTCTGGCTGGGCCGCTACATGGAGCGTTGCGACAACACCGCGCGCCTGATGCGCGTCACCCTCGGCCGCCTGATCGACGGCGCCTTCGACACGCCCGGCAAGGAGTCCGCCTGCCTGATGGCGATCTGCCAGTTTGCCGGCCTGCTGGATCATGATATGGAAGCGACGCGCGACGCGGTCGAGGCGCGCATCCTCGAATCGCTATCGGCCGACACGGGTCTCGGCGCCAGCCTGCACCAGTTGCTGCGCATCGCCATGCAATTGCGCGAGCGCCTCTCGCTGGACAACTGGCGCACGCTCAACCACATGCTGGCCGACCAGGCCGAGTGGGAGCGCAAGCCGCCGGCCCTGGCCGACGCGCTCACCGCGCTGGACCGCACTACCGCCAGCCTGATGACCCTGGCCGGCTTCGCGCTCGACGGCATGACCCGCGACCAAGGCTGGCGCTTTCTTTCGATGGGTCGGCGCCTGGAACGCATGCAGTTCCTCTGCATGAGCCTGCAGCAGGCGCTCTCCCTGCCGCGCGACGCCGAGCTCGACTGGCTGCTGGAACTGGCCGACTCCATCGTCACCTACCGCGCGCGCTACATGGCGCGCCCCGAATGGCTGCCGCTGCTCGACCTGCTGCTGCTCGACACCGGCAACCCGCGCTCGATCGCTTTCCAGTTGTTCGGCCTGAACGATTACCTGCTGCGCCTGGAAGAAATCTACGGCCCCTCCGGCGCCGAGGTGCTGCAGGCGCCGATGCAGGCCATCCAGGAGCTGGAAATCGACCGCGACCTGCGCCCCGACAGCGAGCGCCTGCTGGCCCTGCTGCGCAACCTGCAGTCGGCCAGCTACAGCCTTTCCGAGCATCTTGGGCAGCGCTTTTTCAGCCTGGCCGGCGAAGCCAACCGCCAGACCTTCGCCACATGAGCGACCCGCGCCGCTACCGCGTGCTGCACACCACCGGCTACCACTATTCGGCGCCGGTGGCGCTGTCGCGCCAGCTCTTGCACCTGACGCCGCGCGAATTCAACTGGCAGCGCGTGCTGGAACACGAATTGTCGGTCGGCCCGCTGCCCAACGAGAGCAGCAACTCGCGCGACTACTTCGGCAATTCGATCACCCATATCGTGCTCTCCAGCGCGCACCAGTCGCTGAGTCTGGCGGCGCGCTCCATCGTCGAAGTGACGGCGCGCAATTCCGCCGCCCTGCTGGCCGGCTCGCCGCCGTGGGAACAGTCCGCCGCCTTGCTGCGCGGCGTCGCCGGCGGCGCCAACCTGGAGCCGGCGCGCTTCCTCTACGACTCGCCGCACATCGAAAGCTCGCCCGAGCTATTGCGCTACGCCGCGCCCAGCTTCACGCCGCGCCGCCCGCTGCTCGATGCGGTGCTCGACCTGAACCACCGGATCCATGAAGACTTCGAGTTCGACCCCATCGCCACCGTCATTTCCACCCCACTGGCCGAGGTGCTGGAACAGCGCCGCGGCGTCTGCCAGGACTTCGCCCACCTGATGATCGGCTGCCTGCGCACCCTCGGCCTGTCGGCGCGCTACGTCAGCGGCTACCTGCTGACCATGCCGCCGCCGGGGCACGCGCGCCTGATCGGCGCGGACGCTTCGCACGCCTGGATTTCGGTGTACAGCCAGAACGGCGGCTGGATCGATTTCGACCCGACCAACGACCGCTTGGTGGACGACGAGCACATCACCCTGGGCTGGGGCCGCGATTTCTCGGACGTCACACCGACGCGCGGCGTGATTCTCGGCGGCGGCGAGCAGGAACTGGCGGTGCATGTGACCGTGGCAGGCACTGAAGAACCAGAGTTTCCGGAGATCGCGGGCGCCGCGCAAACCCAGTCGCAAACGCAATCCCAGGCGCAGTCACAGTCACAGTCGCAATCACAGTCCCAGACGATCGCGACACCGGAGAATTCAGGGCAGCCTACTGCGTAGCAGCCGCGGGCTGCCGGCGCGGATCTCCGCCTATAGCCCGATGTGGGACCGCTCCACCGTCACGTTGACTTTCATTTCTTCTTCCGCTCCCCCTAAGCGCATGCCGCGGATCGGGCTGGCGTCGAGGTAGTCGCGCCCCACCGCCAGGCGGCAAAGCTCGGGCCCGGCGAGACGGTTTTGCGTGACGTCGAAACCCATCCAGCCGCCGGCGCCGCGATTGGCGGTGGCGATCCAGGCTTCGGCCCAGGCGTGGGAAGAGGCAACGTGACTGGCGTCGTCCAGCAGGTAGCCGCTGATGTAGCGCGCCGGCACACCGCGCGCGCGGCAAGCGGCGAGGAACACATGGGCCAGGTCCTGGCATACGCCGGACTCTTGCGCCAATGCCTCGGCAGCGGTCGCGTGCACGTCGGTGGTGCCCAGAATATAGGCCATGCGCTTGCTGACCAGGTTCATCAGGACTTCGAGAGAGACCTGCAGGCCGGCATCGGCGCCGCTGCCGGAAATCGCTTCAGCGGCCAGTTTGTGGATCGCGTCATCGGCCTGGGTCAGCGGCGTGGGCAAGGCGAAGGCCAGCGGCGGTACGGCCGAATCGTGCGGGAACACCATGCCGCGCTCGTCCGGCGTTTCCACTTCACCCTGGGCCACGACCCGGATTTCACTGTGCGGCTCGGTCAGCGAGAGCACCAGCACGCTGTTGCCGTAGGCGTCGGTCTGGCGCCAGCGCCGGCCGGGGGTGTCGATGTACCAGGAGAGGGTACGCTGGCCGCCTTCGGTACGCGGCGTCTGGCGCACATACTGGATGCTGTAGCTGGCCGGCGAAGAGTAGCGGTAAATGGTTTCGTGGCGAATTTCCAGGCGCATTGCGGACTCCGGACGGCGTTAGATACTCGGCAGCATTCAGGACATCGGCACCAGGAAGTCCTGGGCGATGCGGCTGCTCAGGACGGCCATGCCGTCGAGAAAGTCCGTGAGATAGCGGTGCAGGCCGACTTCGAGAATGTCGTCGATGCGGCCGTACTGCAATTGCGAATAGGCGGCGCCGGCGAGCCGGCGTGTCTCGCTGGAACGGCTGTTGGCCACCAGCCCGAGAATCTGGTGCACTTCCTTCAGGCAGCCGTGCAACGAACGCGGCATGTCGTCGCGCAGGATCATCAGTTCGGCGACCCGGCGCGGGGTGATGACGTCGCGATAGACCTTGCGGTAGATCTCGAAGGCCGAGACCGAACGCAACAAGGCGCCCCATTCGTAGTATTCGTTGCCGGGGCTGACCTGCGGCGCCAGCTCGTCGAACTTCACATCCAGCAGGCGGGCGGTGTTGTCGGCGCGCTCGAGGAAGGTACCCAGGCGCGCGAAGTGGAAGGCCTCGTCCTGCAGCATGGTGCCCACCGTGACGCCGCGCGAAAGATGGGAGCGGAACTTCACCCACTCCAGGTATTCGACCAGTTCGGCCTCGCCGCCGCCCTTCATTTTTTCGGCAGCGGAATCGCGCCCTTCCAGCCAGGTGGTGTTGATGGTCTCCCACACCTCGGAGGTAACGGTGCCGCGTACCGCGTGACAGTTCTCGCGCGAGGAGCGCAAGGTGGAAAGAATCGAAGACGGATTGTCGAGGTCGACGGCCATGAAGCGCAGCACGTTGGCGCCGGTGATCGGGCCGTACTTCGCGGTGTACACCGGCTCCAGGCCGGTGATGCCCAGGGCCGCGCCCCAGTAGCCCATTTCCGCGCCCGGCAACTGCAGCGACATGCGGTGGCTGACGTCGAGCAGGCGCGACATATTCTCGGCGCGCTCGGTGTAACGGGCCATCCAGTAGAGGTGATCGGCGGTTCTAGAGAGCATACGTATCGATTAAGGAGGCTACGCCCCCTTAACAACCCCCAGGTTCAGAGCGTTTCTCATGCATGGTTCTCCCTCACTTTTCCAGAACCCAGGTGTCTTTGGTGCCCCCGCCCTGCGAGGAGTTCACCACCAGCGAGCCTTCCTTGAGCGCAACACGGGTGAGACCGCCCGGCGCCATGCGCACTTCCTTGCCGGAGAGCACGAAGGGCCGCAGGTCGATGTGGCGCGGGGCAATGCCGGCTTCGACGAAGGTCGGGCAGGCCGACAGCGCCAGCGTCGGCTGGGCGATGTACTTGTCCGGCGCGGCCTTGACGCGCACGCGGAAGTCGTCGACCTCCTTTTGCGTCGAGGCCGGGCCCACCAGCATGCCGTAGCCACCGGCGCCGTGGGTTTCCTTCACCACCAGCTTTTCCATATTAGCCAGCACGTAGGAGAGTTCGTCTTTCTTGCGGCACTGGTAGGTCGGCACGTTAAGCAACAGCGGCTCTTCCGAGAGGTAAAAACGGATCATGTCCGGCACATAAGGGTAGATCGACTTGTCGTCGGCCACGCCGGTGCCGATGGCGTTGGCCAGCGTCACGCGCCCGGAGCGGTACACGCTCATCAGGCCGGCGACGCCCAGCGCGGAATCACGGCGGAACGTGAGGGGGTCGAGAAAATCGTCGTCGATGCGGCGGTAGATCACGTCGACCCGGCGCGGGCCCTGGGTGGTGCGCATGAACAGGGTCTCGTCATGCACGAACAGGTCCTTGCCTTCGACCAGTTCGACGCCCATCTGTTGCGCCAGGAAGGCGTGCTCGAAGTAGGCGCTGTTGTAGGCGCCGGGGGTGAGCACCACCACGGCGGGGTCGTCGACACCGGCCGGCGCCACCTGGCGCAGGGTGTCGAGCAGCAGGTCGGGGTAGTGCTCCACCGGCGCCACGCTGTAGCGGCTGAACAGTTCGGGGAACAGGCGCATCATCATGCGCCGGTCTTCCAGCATGTAGGAAACACCGGAAGGCACGCGCAGATTATCTTCCAGCACGTAATACTCGGCCTGGCCGTCCGGCAAGGCGGCCCGCACGATGTCGACCCCGGCGATATGCGCATAGATGCTGTTGCGCACGTCGATGCCCTGCATCTCCGGGCGGTACTGCGCATTGCAGAACACCTGCTCGGCGGGAATCAGCCCATCTTTGACAATGCGCTGGCTTGAATAAATGTCGTGCAAAAAGGCGTTGAGGGCATTGACCCGCTGCGCCAGCCCTGCTTCGAGCTTTTTCCACTCGTCCGCCGGGATGATGCGCGGCACGATGTCGAAAGGGATCAGGCGCTCGCGGCCGGCGTCTTCGCCGTAGACGGCGAAGGTAATGCCGTAGCGGTGAAAGGCCGAGTCGGCCTCCGCGCGCTTGGCGGCAATATGCGCCGGCGGGGTCTGCGCCAGCCACTCCTGGAAGCGCGAGTAGTGCGGTCGCACCGCCCCGCCAGGGGCGTTCATCTCATCAAAAATATTCTTCATGGGGCGTCTGCGTGATTACCGCACTCTTACAGCAATCCAAAGCAAACGCCGTGCCGGAAACGGCCAGCTTGCTCGCGCTCGCAGCGCAGCGTTCTCCGGACCTATTAAAGCCCGAGCACGTCCTGCATGTCAAACAGGCCGGTTTTCTTCTCCCGAAGAAAACGGCAGGCGCGCAGCGCTCCTTGCGCATAGGTCATGCGCGAAGAGGCCTTGTGGGCAATCTCGACGCGCTCGCCCTGGCCCATGAACATCACGGTATGGTCGCCCACCGCATCGCCGCCGCGCAGCACCGCGTAGCCGATGCTTTCGTCCTTGCGCGCGCCGGTGACGCCCTCGCGGCCATGCACGGCCACGGCGTCGTGATCGCGCCCCAATGCCTTGGCCACCACCTCGCCCATGCGCAGCGCGGTGCCCGAGGGCGCGTCGATCTTCATGCGGTGATGCACTTCAAGTATCTCGACATCGTAGCCTTCCTGCAGCACCGAGCCGGCGATTTCCAGCAGCTTGAGCGTGAGGTTGACGCCCACGCTCATGTTGGGCGCGAAGACGATGCCGATTTTTCGCGACGCCGCCTCGATCGCCTGCTTGCCGGCAGCCTCGAAGCCGGTGGTGCCGATGATCATTTTGACCCCATGCTTCACGCAGGCGGACAAATGTTCCAGCGTGCCTTCGGGGCGGGTGAAGTCGATGAAAAAGTCCGCCCCCTTGACCGCCGCCTCGATGTCCGCGCCGATCGCCACGCCGCTGGTGCGACCCATGAACTCGGCGGCCTCGCGGCCCAGCGCCGGCGAGCCGGCTTGGTCGAGCGCCGCCGCCAGGGTGCAATCGGCGCTGCCCAGCACCGCCTCGACCAGGGTCTTGCCCATGCGGCCGGAGGCGCCGGCGATGACGATGCGCATTTTTTCCATCTCGATGCCTATTTGGAGATTTCTTCGATGATCAGCCAGTCCTGGCCGAAGCGCGCCATGCGCAGGGTCTTGCGCCCGCTTTCCTTCAGCGTGTTGGACTCGTACTCCTGCAGGAACACCGCCACGGCGACATCGTCGCGGCCGAGCGTGACCTGCGGGTCGCGCACCTTGACGACGATGAAACTGGGCTTGCCCAGGCGCTCGCGGCGCTGTGCTTCCCACTTGGCGCGGGTGAGATTGTTGGCAGGACGGAAATCGGGGGCGTAGGCGGCGAGATAGGCCGTCACGTCCTTCGCCTGCCAGGCGGCGCGCCAGCGTTCGATCGAAGCCTGCACGCCTTCCGGGGTAGCCGCCGGCGAAGGCACGCTTTGCGCCGGCGCGGCCACGGGAATGGCGGCGGGCACAGCGGCCTGCACCGGTACGGCCGCCGGGCTTTGCGCTGCCGGCATGGCCTGCGCCACCGCGCTCGATTCAATCGGAGAAGCGATCAGCGGCGGCGCCGACAAACTTCCGGACACCGGCGCGGACGGCGCTTCGGAGCGCGCCGGTGCGGGCGCGGCGGGGGCGGCAGGCGCCGGAGTGCTGACGGGATCGGGCACCGGAGGCGACACCGCTCCACCGGCGGACGGCGGCGGCGGCGTTGCGGGTTCGGCGGGCGCCGGCGGCGGGGGCGGCGGCGGCGGCTGGGAGATCGTCGGCCTGGGGATGGGCGTGTTGTCCGGCGATGCGGCGCGGGCGGCCGAGGCGGCGGAATCTTCGGTGCTGACGCCGGGCATCCAGCCGAACATGCGGCGCATCAGGCTGGGCTCCTTCTTGTCAGGCGTTTGCTGGGGCGCAGCACCCATGACCTGCGCGTTCGCCGGAGAAGCAGTGTCACCCGGCGCAGCGGGGGGTGCTGCCGACGGTACGGGCGCAGCCGGCGGGCTCACCGTGCCTGCATCGCCGCCGGCGGCTGCGGGTGCGCTGGCGGTCGGCGCGGCGGCAGGCGCCTGCGGCTTGTCGCTCTTGCTGAACCAGCCGAAAAAGCCCTTGTCCTCGGCCACCGGCGTCATCGACTTGGGCGGCGGCACGTCGGCGATCCAGTTGTCGAGCTTTTCGTCGGCGCCGAAAAATACCGTCAGGCTGTGCTTCTCCGGATCGTTCCAGCCCTTGGCGGAGCGGAAAATGTAGTCCCAGCGCGAGGCGTGAAAAGCGTCGGTCAGAAGCGGCGTGCCGAGGATGAAGCGCACCTGCTCTCGCGTCTGCCCCTTTTGCAGCTTGTCCACCATGTCGCTGGTGACGAAGTTACCTTGCTGGATATCCATCCGGTAGGGCGTGATGATGTTCGGCACATACTTGTTGACCACCGACTCGGTAGAGCAGGCGGCCAGCGCCAGGGCGGCGGCGCCCGGCAGCGCCAGCTTCAAAGCACGAAGAACCGGCACAGAAACGAATAGGGACAAGGATTTCACCAAAATAGACGCCGCCCAAACAAGCCGCCAAACAAGCCGATGAGGCCCGGCCGGAACGAGACGCGCAGAGGACCAGTAGACGAAAGCAGCTTCACGCAAACACCGCCGACAACCGGCATTTGGCGCCGCAGTGGATGGCTTGAAGCCGTCAAACCCGTTATGATACTTGAAACCTCCACCCGGTTCCCCATCATGCCCCGCCCCCTCTCCACGCCCAAGCCTTCTGCGCCGGCCCAAACCGGCCCTGTCGATCACAATCAGGACGATTTGCGCAACATCGGCCTGAAGGCCACCGGCCCGCGCCTGCGCATCCTCGAACTGTTCCAGACCAGCGGCACCCGCCACCTCTCCGCGGAAGACGTCTACCGCCAGTTGCTGGCGGAAAAGATCGAGGTCGGCCTGGCCACGGTGTACCGCGTGCTGACCCAGTTCGAGCAGGCCGGCCTGCTGCAGCGCCACCATTTCGAGTCCGGCAAGGCCGTGTTCGAACTCAACGAAGGCGCCCACCACGACCACCTGGTATGCCTGCAATGCGGCCGGGTCGAGGAGTTCTACGACCCCGAGATCGAGCGCCGCCAGACCAAGGTGGCGAAAGACCGCGGCTTCGCGCTGCACGACCACTCCCTGGCGCTGTACGCGGACTGCATCAAGACCGATTGCCCGCATCGCGCCAGTGCCGCCCTGCCGGCAAGCAAGCCCTAAGCGCGGTAAAAACAAAACGGGCCGCAAGGGTTACCCCTTGCGGCCCGCTGTTTTTGCGCACGGCCCTTAAGCTTTTTCGAATACCAGTCCGCCGCCCTTGAGGTGGATGCGCACCGTGTCCTTCGGCCCGAAACTGCCGTCGAGCAGGCGCTTGGACAGCGGATTTTCGATCTGCTGTTGGATCGCCCGCTTCAGCGGCCGCGCGCCATATACCGGGTCGAAACCCGCCTTGCCGATTTCCGCCAGCGCGGCGTCGGTCAGCTCCAGGCCGATATCCATCTTCGCCAGACGCTGCTCCAGGCGCTTCAACTGGATTTTCGCGATCGACTGGATGTTCTTCTCATCCAGCGCATGGAACACCACGATCTCGTCGACCCGATTGATGAACTCGGGCCGGAAGTGCGAGCGCACCTCGGCCATCACCGCGATTTTCATCACTTCCGGATCGTCGCCCGCCATGCTCTGGATTTTGTGCGAGCCGAGGTTGGAGGTCATGACAATCACGGTATTCTTGAAATCCACCGTACGTCCCTGCCCATCGGTCATCCGCCCATCGTCGAGCACCTGCAGCAGCACATTGAACACGTCCGGGTGCGCCTTTTCGACTTCGTCGAGCAGGATCACGCTGTAAGGCTTGCGCCTCACCGCTTCGGTCAAATAGCCGCCTTCGTCGTAACCAACGTAACCGGGAGGCGCGCCGATCAGCCGCGCCACCGAATGCTTTTCCATGAACTCGCTCATGTCGATGCGGATCAGGTGGTCTTCCGAATCGAACATGAAGCCCGCCAGCGCCTTGCACAGTTCGGTCTTGCCAACACCGGTCGGCCCCAAAAACAGGAACGAACCATAGGGACGATTTTCGTCCGACAAACCGGCGCGCGAGCGGCGGATGGCGTCCGACACCAGGCGCACTGCTTCATCCTGCCCGACCACGCGCTCGTGCAGCTTGTCTTCGATGTGCAGCAGCTTTTCGCGCTCGCCCTGCATCAGCTTGGACACCGGGATGCCGGTGGCGCGCGCCACCACTTCGGCGATTTCTTCCGTGCCCACTTGCGTGCGCAGCAGCTTGTTCTGCACCGGCGCGGCGTTCTCGGCCGCCTTCACCTGTGCTTCGAGCTGCGGCAGCTTGCCGTATTGCAGCTCAGCCAGCTTGTCGAACTGGCCCTTGCGCTGCAGATCGGCCATTTGCGCGCGCACGCGGTCGATTTCTTCCTTGACGTGCTGCGAGCCCTGCACCTGCGCCTTCTCGGCCTTCCACACTTCTTCGAGGTCGCCGTACTCGCGCGACTGGCGGGCGATCTCTTCGTCGATCAGGCCCAGGCGCCGCTGCGAGGCTTCGTCCTTTTCCTTTTTCACCGCTTCGCGCTCGATCTTGAGCTGGATGATGCGGCGGTCGAGCTTGTCCATCACCTCCGGCTTGGAATCGATTTCCAGCTTGATGCGCGCACCCGCCTCGTCGATCAGGTCGATCGCCTTGTCCGGCAGGAAACGGTCGGTGATGTAGCGATGCGAAAGCTCGGCCGCGGCGATGATCGCCGGGTCGGTAATCGTCACGCCATGGTGCAGCTCGTACTTTTCCTTCAGGCCGCGCAGGATGGCGATGGTCGATTCCACGCTCGGCTCGTTGACCAGGACTTTCTGGAAGCGACGTTCGAGCGCCGCATCCTTTTCCACATACTTGCGGTATTCGTCCAGGGTGGTGGCGCCGACGCAATGCAACTCGCCGCGGGCAAGCGCGGGCTTGAGCATATTGCCGGCGTCGATCGCGCCTTCGGCCTTGCCGGCGCCGACCATGGTGTGCAACTCATCGATGAAGACGATGGTCTGGCCTTCGTCCTTCGCCAGATCATTCAACACGGACTTGAGGCGTTCTTCGAACTCGCCGCGATACTTGGCGCCGGCCAGCAGGGAGGCCATGTCGAGCGACAGCACGCGCTTGTTCTTCAGACTGTCCGGCACTTCGCCGTTGACGATGCGCTGCGCCAGGCCTTCGACGATCGCCGTCTTGCCGACACCGGGTTCGCCGATCAGCACCGGGTTGTTCTTGGTGCGGCGCTGCAGGACCTGGATGGTGCGGCGGATTTCGTCGTCGCGGCCGATGACCGGGTCGAGCTTGCCCTTGCGCGCTCGCTCGGTGACGTCCACCGTATATTTTTTCAGCGACTCGCGCTGGTCTTCAGCTTCCTGGCTGTCGACGGTGGAGCCGCCCCGCAGCGCTTCGATGGCGGCCAGCAGGTCCTTGGTGGTGACGCCGGATTCCTTCAACAGACGGCCGGCCTCGCCCTTGTCTTCAGCGGCGGAGAGCAAAAAGATTTCGGAGGCGATATATTCGTCGCCGCGTTTTTGCGCCAGCTTGTCTGTGACGTTGAGCAGGTTCGACAGGCTGCGCGAAATCTGCACATCGCCGCCATGGCCCTCGACCTTGGGCAGGCGCTCGATCGAACGCGTCAGTTCCTGCTTCAGCTTGGGCACCTGGGCGCCGGCGCGCGACAACAGGGAGGCGGTTGAGCCGTCTACCTGGTTGACGAGCGCAAGCAGCACGTGCTGCGGCTCGATGAATTGCTGGTCAGCGCCGTTGGCCAGGCTTTGGGCGTCGGCCAGGGCTTGCTGGAATTTGGTGGTGAGTTTGTCCATGCGCATGATGCTTCATGTCCCCAATAAATGAATGCTTGACACCAAAGTGAGGCTTTTGAGGGTGTTTTCAAGCAAAAATTGCACATTTCCGCGAAACGCCATTTCCCGCGCGCCACCAGCTGATCGGCTGGGGCATTTAAAATAGCATCATGAACGAGACAAAATCCCCGCCCGGCCCACTGGCCGGCATCCGCGTCCTGGAACTGGGCCAGGTGTTCGCCGGCCCCTTCGCCGGCGCCATCTTCGCCGACCTCGGCGCCGAAGTGCTGAAGATCGAGCGCCCGGAGGGCGGCGACGACGCCCGCGCCATGGGCCCGGCCTTTCGCCATGGCGACTCGCTCAATTTCCACCTGTTCAACCGCGGCAAGAAATCGATCGCCCTGGACCTGAAAAGCAAAGCCGGCCTGGAGGCGCTCGAAACCCTGGCCGCGCAGACCGACATCCTGGTGCACAACCTGCGCCCCGGCGTGCCGGCCACCCTGGGCATTGCGGGCGAAGCCATGTGCGAGCGCCACCCGCGGCTGGTCTATGTCGAAATCTCCGCCTTCGGCCCGGTGGGCCCGCTGGCCGACCGGCCGGGTTATGAACCCCTGATCCAGGCCTACAGCGGCCTGTCCGCCGTCAACGGCGGCCCCGAGGACCCGCCGATGCGCATGGGCGCCTCGCTGTGCGACCAGGGCGCCGGCATGTGGGCGGTGATCGGCGCGCTGTCCCTGCTGCAGCGCCGCCAGGCCACCGGGCGCGGCGGCGTGGTCGCCGGCTCCCTGCTGGAAACCGCCCTGGTGTGGAACGGCCAGAAAATGGATCCTTACCTGAATCAGGGCCAGTTGCCGCAGCGCCACCGCTCCGGCCACCCCGGCTTCGTGCCCTATGAGGCCTTCGACGCCGCCGATGGGCCTTTCCTGATCTGCTGTGGCAATGACCGCCTGTTCGCCAAGCTGGCGGCGGTGCTGGACCGGCCCGAATGGCTCACCGACCCGCGCTTTGCCACCAACCGCGCCCGCCTGGCCAATAAGGCCGCGCTGTTCGACCTGTTGTGCCCGCTGCTGAAGATGCGCAAGCGCGACGAGTGGCTCGTCCCCTTCGAGGCGGTCGGCATCCCCTGCTCGCCGATCAACAGCGTGCCCGAAACCCTGGCGCAGCCGCAGGTCAAGGCGCTGGGCCTGCACCAGCCGATTCCGGGCGAGGATTTCACCTTGACCGGCTTGCCGCTGTGGTTCGATGGCCACCGCCCGGACCTCACCAGCGGCGGCCCGCGCTTAGGCGGCGGCAATGCCGAATTCGGCATTCCGGCCCCGATTGTCCCCGCCAAAGCCGCATGAGCAGCACGCCCGACCGCAACCGAGCACACAAGCGAATACCCGGCAGCAGCCGGGACAACAACAACCGAGGAGACTTCATGCCATTGCCATATAACCGTCACCGCCTGACCCTGGCCCTGGCCGCCCTGCTCGCCGCCGCCAGCGCCGCCGCCCAGGACTACCCGAACAAGCAGATCACCATCGTCGTGCCCTTCGCCGCCGGCAGCGCCACCGACCAGCAGGCGCGCGCCTACGCCACGGCGATCACCGCCGAGTTCAAGGTGCCGGTGGTGATCGACGACAAGCCCGGCGCCAGCGGCATGATCGCCGCCCAGAGCGTGGCCAAAGCCGCGCCGGACGGCTACACCATGCTGTTCACCACAAACACCACCCACGCCGCCAACGAGCACCTGTACAAGAAGCTGCCCTACGACCCGGTGAAGGACTTTTCCCCGGTCGCCCTGCTCTCCAAGGGCTACCAGGTGATGGTGGTGCTGCCGAACTCGCCCTACAAGTCGGTGGCCGAATTCATCGCCGGCGCCAAGGCGGAAAAGGGCAAGCTTTCCTTCGGCAGCGGCAGTTCCTCTTCGCGCGTCGCCGGGGAGGCCTTCAAGCAGTTGACCGGCATCGAGCTTTTGCACGTGCCCTACAAGAGCAACACGCTGGCGCTGACCGACCTGCTGGGCGGGCAGATCACGGTGATGTGGACCGACATGACCACCGGGGTGCAGCAGATCAGCGCCGGCAAGCTGCGGGCGCTGGGCGTGACCAGCCTGAAGCGCAGCCCGCAACTGCCGAACATCCCGACCATCGACGAGTCCGGCGTCAAGGGTTATGAGAGTTCCTACTGGAACGCCGCCTACATGCCCGCCGGGGTGCCGCCGGCCAGCGTCAAGCGCATGAGCGACCTCTTGATCCGCGCCACCACCAGTGCCCCCGCCGTCACCTCGCTGGCCGCCTCCACCGGCACCGACCCGGCGACTCTCGGCCCCGAGGGCCTGGCGAAATTCCAGGCGCAGGAGTCGGCCAAGTGGGCGCGCATCATCAAGGCCGCAGGGATCGAGCCGGAGTAGATGGCGGCATCGTTTGACTTGATCTTTACTTGCGCCTAGCATCTGCCCCATTCCATGAACATTCATCAACTACAACTCGCTTTCGACGCCGCCGAAGACCGGGTGCTGCTGCGGGTTTCCACCACCGCGGGCGAGGAGTTCCGCATCTTCCTGACGCGGCGCTTCGTCAAGCTCTTGTGGCCCTACCTGCAACGCGGCCTGGAAAGTGCCGTCGCGGTGAAGGCGCCGGCGCCCGAGGCGCGCCGCGAGGTGCTGGCCTTCGAGCACGACAAGGCAATTCGAGAGTCCGACTTTTCCCGGCCTTTTGCCGAAGCCTCTGGCGAAACCCCGCGCAGCTTCCCGCTGGGCGACAAGCCCTTTGTCGCCACCCAGGGGCAAATGCGGGTGGACGGCCCCGGCGCCTACAAGCTGATCCTCAACCCGGCGCAGGGCCGCGGCCTGGAAATCGGCCTGGACGACCGCCTGATGCATTCCTTCTGCCGCCTGCTCGACACCGCCGTGCGCGGCGCGGAATGGGACCTCGGCCTGATGGGCCAGCCCCAGCCCCCGGCCGAAGAAGCGGCGCCGGCCAAGCACCTGCTCAATTGAACACCCTCACAGTGAAGCCTCCGATCAATGTTTGAACTGGTCGAACGCATCGGCAAATACGAGATCGTCAGCCCGCGCCACGACGCCCGCTTTGCGGGCGTGTGCGGGCGCACGGCCGCGCAGCGGGCGTCGTGGCATGGTGCTGCGCGCCCGCCCCGCCCTCGCCCGGAGCTCCCAAGCCATGTTTGAGCTGGTCGAGCGCATCGGCAAGTACGAGATCGTCAGCGAGCTCGGGCGGGGGGCGACTTCGCAGGTCTTCTTGGGCTACGACCCGTTCGCCCAGCGCAATGTGGCGATCAAGGTATTCGAGTTCGGCGAAGAGGGCGCCGACAGCGATGCCCGCAACATGCAGAAAAAGGGCTTCCTCGCCGAGGCCGCGCTGGTCGGCAAGCTGACCCACCCGCACATCGTCGAGATCTACGACGCCGCCACCGAGGGCGAGACCAGCTACGTGGTGATGGAGTACATCTCCGGCGGCGCGCTCGATCAGCACGCCGACGTTTCGTCGCTGTTGCCGATCGGCAAAGTGGTGGAAATCGTCTTCAAGTGCGTGCGCGCACTCGACATGGCGATGCGCGAGGGCATCATCCACCGCGACATCAAGCCGGGCAACATCCTGCTCACCGCCGAAGGGGATATCAAAATCACCGACTTTGGCGCGGCGATCCGCGCGGCCAATGCCGCCGACACCACCCGCGACATGAGCGCGACGGTGGAGGGCATCGTCGGCTCCCCCGGCTACATGTCGCCCGAGCAGGTGCGCAACGAAACGCTGACCCACCAGAGCGACATCTTTTCGCTCGGCGTTGTGATGTACCGCCTGCTCACCGGCCGCCTGCCGCTGACGGCCACCAACCAGATGAGCATGGCCTACGCCATCCTCAACACCGAGCCGCCGCCGCCCTCTTCCCTGCGCTCGGGCCTCTCCGAGGTGCTCGACCGCATCACCATGAAGGCGATGGCGAAAGACCGCGCGGCGCGCTACCAGAACTGGATGGAGTTCGGCCGCGACCTGACGCAGGCCTTCGCCACCCTGCGCGCCGAGGGCGAAGCCGCCTCCGACTCGCAGCAGTTCGAAGCCCTGCGCGCCCTGCCCTTCTTCTCCGACTTCGACGACGTCGAACTGTGGGAGGTGATCCGCATCGCCTCCTGGAGCGAATTTTCGGCCGGCGAGGTGGTGATCCGCGAGGGCGGCGACGGCGACGCGCTGTTCATCCTGGTCGATGGCGAGGTCGATGTCAGCCTGCGCAACCAGCGCGTGTCGACCATCAAGCGCGGCGGCATTTTCGGCGAGATCCTCTACTTCGCCGACCAGACCGCCAAGCGTTCCACCACCATCACCGCGCGCAACAAGTGCGATGTGATCGAGATCAAGGCCGCGGCCATCCGCGCGGCCTCCGACGGCGTGCAGGCCGAATTCAACAAGGCCAGCATGCGCGTGCTGATCGAGCGCCTGACGCAGATGAACGCGCGCCTGGCGATGATGAAGGCGGCCGAGGAGTAAGAAAACGCTCAAAAGCGGCGCTTTCTTTTAAAAGAAAGCGCCGCTTTTGAGCGGCCTGCCTCGCATAAAAATCGCCGGCGGAGCCAGTCGATTTTTTCTGATTTAACTGCTACGAAATAGCCAAACCGGCTGGCCTGCGGCTGCCTGCCATGGGCGTGGCATCGCGGCTATGATTTGGTCGCGTCGTTGGACGCGGCGGTGCCCCACTTGGCGGCGGCGGTATCGTCGCTGGCGCGCGCCTCGACCCAGCGCTCGCCCGCCGGCGTTGCCTCTTTTTTCCAGAACGGCGCCTGCGTCTTCAGGTAGTCCATGATGAACTCGCAGGCGGCGAAGGCTTCGCCGCGATGCGCTCCCAGCGTGACGACCAGCACGATCTGGTCTTGCGGATGCAGGGTGCCGACGCGGTGGATCACCAGGGCATCGAAAATGTCCCAGCGTCCGCGCGCCTGGGTGACGATGTCCTCCAGCGCCTTTTCGGTCATGCCGGGGTAGTGTTCCAGCGTCATCGAGGAGACGCCGGAACCGTCGTTGATGTCGCGCACGGTGCCGATGAAGGTGGCGATGCCGCCGATCTGCGCGGCGCGCGGCCCCTGTGCGGCACGCAGTTGCGCCACCTCGCGGGTGAGGTCGAAGTCCTCGCTCTGTACGCGTACCGGCATCGTCAGCCTCCGGTCACCGGCGGGAAGAAGGCGACCTCGTCGCCGTCTTTCACTGGCGCGTGCGCCGGCACCATCAACTGGATTACCGCCATGCGCACGTTGCGCGTGGGCGCCAGTTGCTCGGCCCACTTGCCGCCGCGCGCGGCGATAAGCGTGCGCAGATCGCCCACGGTGGTGATGCCCACCGGCAGTTCCATGGTCTCGCCGGATGTGCCCAGCGCTTCGCGCAGGCCGGCGAAATAAAGCACCTTGATGGCCATTATGCGAGCAGCTCCGAGAAGGGCAGGAAGTGCACCATATCACCGCGCTTGATGCTGTGGTTCGAGGGCGTGTCGATCAGGCCGTCGCCCCATACGGTGGAAGTCAGCACGCCCGAACTCTGGTTCGGGAAAATATCCAGGCCGCCTTCGGCGTTCATGCGCGCGCGCATGAACTCGCGGCGGCGGTCGGGTTTCGGCCAGTCGAAGTCGGCGCGCATCTGCAACCCTTTGGGTTCAACCTTGGTCACGCCCTGGCACTTGAGGATGAAGGGGCGCACGAACAGCAGGAAGGTGACGAAGCTGGATACCGGGTTGCCAGGCAGGCCGATGAAATTGGCCATCGAAGACGCGTTTTCGGCGCCCGGGCGGCGCACCTTGCCATAAGCGAGAGGCTTGCCAGGTTTCATCGAAATTTGCCACAGCTTGATCTCGCCCTCGGCTTCCACCGCTGGGCGCACGTGGTCTTCCTCGCCGACCGAGACGCCGCCGGTGGTGATGATCAGGTCATGATCGCGCGCGGCTTCGCGCAGCACGCTACGCGTCTCTTCCAGCGTGTCGCGCACGATGCCGAAGTCGGTGCAGGCGCAGCCCAGGCCTTCGATCAGGCCGCGCAGCATAAAGCGGTTGGAGTTGTAGATGGCACCGGGCCTGAGCGCCTCGCCCGGCATCGCCAGTTCGTCGCCGGTGAAAAACACCGCCACCTTGAGGCGCCGCGCCACCGTCAGCTCGGCCATGCCGACCGAGGCCGCCAGGCCGCAGGCCTGAGGCGTCAGGCGCGCGCCGGGAGCGAGCACTTCGGCGCCGGCCTTGATGTCTTCGCCGGCGTAACGCACCCACTGGCCGGGAGTGACGGCTTCGTTGATGGTGACACGGATTTCGTCACCAGCACCCTCGGCCTTGCTGGACTCCTGCATCACCACCGCGTCCGCACCTTGGGGGATCAGCGCGCCCGTGAATATGCGCGCGGCGGTGCCGGGCAGCAAGGGCGCACCGACGGTGCCGGCGGGGATGCGCTGCGCTACCCTGAGCACGGCGCCCGCTGCAGTGGCATCGGCGCTGCGCAGGGCGTAGCCGTCCATCGAGGTGTTGTCGGCCGGCGGCACGTTGAGGGTGGAGCGCACCGCCCGCGCCAGCACACGGCCGTGGCCATGGAAGGTGGAGACGGTCTCGGTCTCGGCGACCGGGACGGCGGCGGCCAGCAGCGCGGCCAGGGCCTCGTCCATCGAAAGCATTGCGGGTTTGTTCATCGTGGCACCAGACTTAGAGTCGCCATTATAAATTCGGCGATCTTCGCCGGCTGGTTCAGGTCCAGCACCGGCAGCGGCGTCTCGACCGGACCATCGGCCGCCACCGCGATGATATTGTGCTCCTGCGCGTGCAGCAGCGCTTGACCCGCAGCGGGGCGGTGGATTTCCAGCTTCGGGATCGCCGAGCGCTTGTAGCCCTCGACCAGCACCAGGTCGCAGGGGGAGAGACGCGCCAGCTGCATCTCCAGCCCCGGCTCGGGAGCGCCGCGCAACTCGTGCATCAGCGCCCAGCGCGCATCGGAGGTGATCAGCACCTCGCCGGCGCCGGCCTGGCGGTGGCGATGCGAGTCCTTGCCCGGCTTGTCGATGTCGAAGTCGTGGTGCGCATGCTTGATCAGCGACACCGTCAGGCCCGCTTCGACAAAGCGCGGAATCAGCTGCTCGATCAGCGTGGTCTTGCCGGAACCCGAAAAGCCGGCGAAGCCGAAAACGTTCTTTTGCATGGACTTGAGTCTACGGCCTCAGGCAGGCTTGCGCGCGATGAGGTCGATCAGCGCGGAGATGCCGTTGTGCTGTGCGCCCTCGTCGATCTCGCTTTCATGGGCGCACAATTCGATGATCTCGCAGGCGCCGAAGGCCTCGCGCAGCAGGGCCTCGGTGTACAGGTGCTCGACCTGCGGCGGGCCGCCGGTCTTGTATTCGAGCTGCTTCGGCGTATAGCCCTGCACCAGCAACAGGCCGCCGGGCTTGAGGCTCTTCAGCATCGCCTTGAACATGAAGGCGCGCAATTCCGGGTCGGCGAACTGGACAAAAATGGCGGCGACCACGTCGAAAGCGGCTTCCGGCCAGCGCCAGTTGGCCACGTCGCTGATCTCGTAATCCACTTTGACATGCTGCATGGCGGCGAGCTTGCGCGCCTTTTCCACGCCGACCGGGGAGATGTCGAAGGCGCTGACCTTCAGGCCCTGGCGCGCCAGCCAGACGCTGTTGCGCCCTTCGCCGTCGGCCACGCACAGGGCGCTCTGCCCGCTGTCGAGGCGCATCGCCTGGCCGGCGAGAAAGGCGTTGGGCAAGGTGCCGAACAAATAATCGTCACGGGTATAGCGCTTGTCCCAGGTAGCCTGGGCGTCGGTGTAGCGCGTACCGCCCTGCCCTTTCGTATCGCCGTGTTCCTTGGGCATGCTGTCTCCTGGTTTTGCCTGGACGTCTGTCGCGCCCTCGGGCGGCTACAGCCCGGTGCGCGCGGCGATATACGCCTTGAGCTCTTCGACTTTCGCCTGCATGGTGTCGAAGCGCTTGGGCAATGCTTCGATGTCGTCGAAACCCGCCGGGCGCGGCGGCTTGATGTTCAGCGCCTCGATGATGGTCTCTTCGAACTTCGCCGGCAGCGCGGTTTCCAGCACGATCATCGGCACGCCGGCTTCGCGGTATTGCTGCGCGACTTTCACGCCGTCGGCGGTGTGGGTGTCGATCAGCTGGCCATATTTTTCATGCACGGTGCGGATAGTGGCGACGCGATCGGCATGGGTGCTGGAACCGGAGACAAAACCGTATTCCGGCATTTTTTTCCATAGCGGGGTCTCGGACAAATCGAACGATCCACTGCCCTCTACCTCGCGCCACAGCTCGTTCACCAGTTCGCCGCGGCGGCCGGTCAAGTCATAGGCGAAGCGCTCGAAGTTCGACGCCTTGGAAATGTCCATCGACGGGCTTGAGGTCTGGCGGGTCTCGCTGCTCTTGCGCACGCGATACAGGCCGGTGCGAAAGAACTCGTCCAGGACGTTGTTCTCGTTGGTGGCCAGCACCAGCTTTTTGATCGGCAGGCCCATCATGCGCGCGACGTGGCCGGCGTAGATGTTGCCGAAGTTGCCCGAAGGCACGGCGAAGGACACTTGTTCGTCGTTGCTCTTCGTTGCAGCGAAATATCCCTTGAAGTAATACACCACCTGGGCCACCACGCGCGCCCAGTTGATCGAATTCACTGCGCCGATTTTCTGTTTCGCTTTGAACATGGTGTCGTTCGATACCGCCTTGACCATGTCCTGGCAATCGTCGAACACGCCCTCGACGGCGAGGTTGAAAATGTTCGGGTCCTGCAGGCTGAACATTTGCGCGGTCTGGAAAGGGCTCATCTTGCCTTTGGGCGAGAGCATGAATACCCGCACGCCCTTCTTGCCGCGCATCGCGTACTCGGCGGCCGAGCCGGTGTCGCCGGAGGTGGCGCCAAGGATGTTCAGCTCGCGTCCTTCTTTCGCCAGTACGTACTCGAACAGGTTGCCGAGCAGCTGCATCGCCATGTCCTTGAAGGCCAGCGTGGGGCCGTTGGACAAGCCGAGCAGGTACATGCCGGGTTCAAGTTTCGTGAGCGGCGTGATGTCGTCGCTGCCGTAGACCGCCTTGGTGTAGGTCTTGTCGATCAGCGCTTTGAGATCAGCCGGCGGAATGTCGTCGATGAAGCGCGACAGGATGGCGTAGGCCAGGTCCGCGTACTTCATGCCGCGCATGGCGGCGAGGTCTGCCGGCGTGAGTCTGGGGTAGCCGGCCTCGGGCACGGTCAGGCCGCCGTCCGGCGCCAGGCCTTCGAGCAGAATTTCGGTGAAGCGCGCGGGGGCCATGCCGCCGCGGGTGGAGACGTATTTCATCGTTGCGATGCGCTGGGCAGGATGGGCGCCGGTTGCGGCGCGGGCGCCTGCGCCGGGGTTTGCTTGCGTTGCCACTTGCCGTAGGTGTCCTGCACCCACCAGCCTTCGGGCGCCTGCGCCGTCCAGGCTTCGGCAAAGATCAACTCGGTTGTAGGGGTCCAGTTGTCTCTCTGGTCATCGCCGTGGCCGACATCGCCGCGGCTGGCGACATAAAGCGCGGTACGGTCGGTATTTTCATGGCGCAGCAATTCGGGAAGCGCGGCATCGCCGCCCTTCGGCTCGCGCAGGCTGAGCAGGCCACGGCTGCCGATGCCGACAGCGCCCTCTTCCAGATAGGGCTTGAGCTGCGGCCAGCGCGCGCGCATGCGTGTAACCGCGGGCGTGATGTTGCCGCCATGATAAGGCAGCCGGGTGATCTGCGCTTCCGGCTCCTGCGTGTAGACCAGTTGCACCACCTTGTCCGCCTGCAGGCGCGTGCCGCTGATGCCGGTCTGCAGCGAGGGCGCCAGCGGCGCGTCGGTACAGGCCGCAATCGTCAGGATCCCGGTCAGGCATAGCAGGGCAAGGGCTGAACGCATTATTGCAATTCCTCCAGGCGGATGCGCGTCACCTTGCCCATCACTACGGCCAGGGCTTCGATGCTGGCGATCGCCGCGTTGACATCTTTCTCGACCGCCTTGTGGGTGAGCATGATGATGTCCACCTGCTCCTCGCCTTCGGCGGGTTCCTTTTGCACCATGGCGTCGATCGAGATGCGCTGGTCGGCGAGGATGCGTGTGATGTCGGCCAGCACGCCGGGCTGGTCTTTCACGCGCAAGCGCAAGTAGTAGCTGGTCTCGACATCGCCGATCGGCAGGATCGGCGTGTTGGCCATCTGGTCCGGCTGGAAGGCCAAGTGCGGGACGCGATTTTCCGGGTCGGCGGTGTGCAGGCGGGTGATGTCGACCAGGTCGGCCACCACGGCGGAGGCTGTCGGCTCGGAGCCGGCGCCGGCGCCGTAGTAAAGCGTGGTGCCGACGGCGTCGCCCTTGACCATCACGGCGTTCATCACGCCTTCGACATTGGCGATCAGGCGCTTGGTCGGGATCAGCGTGGGATGCACGCGCAATTCGAAACCGTTCGCCGCGCGACGAGTGATGCCGAGCAGCTTGATGCGGTAGCCCAGTTCTTCAGCGTAGCCGATGTCTTCGCGCGTCAGTTTCGAAATTCCTTCGACGTAGGCTTTCTCGAACTGCATCGGGATGCCGAAGGCAATCGCGCTCATGATGGTCAGCTTGTGCGCCGCGTCCACGCCTTCGATGTCGAAGGTGGGGTCGGCTTCGGCGTAGCCCAGGCGCTGCGCTTCCTTCAGCACGTCGGCAAAGGCCAGGCCCTTGTCGCGCATTTCGGACAAGATGAAGTTGGAAGTGCCGTTGATGATGCCGGCGATCCACTCGATGCGGTTCGCAGTCAGGCCTTCGCGCAGCGCCTTGATGATCGGGATGCCGCCTGCCACCGCGGCCTCGAAAGCCACCATCACGCCGGCCTTGCTGGCGGCGGCGAAAATCTCGTTGCCGTGGGTGGCCAGCAGCGCCTTGTTGGCGGTGACCACGTGCTTGCCGGCGGCAATCGCCTTGAGCACCAGCGTTTTCGCGATGCCGTACCCGCCGATCAGCTCGACGACGATGTCGATGTCCGGGTTGTTGATGATGTCGTCGGCGTTGGCCGTGACCTTGGCGCGGCCCTTGACGATACCTTCGGCGCGCTTGGTGTCGAGGTCGGCCACCATGGCGATCTGGATTTCGCGGCCGGCGCGGCGCGTGATCTCGGCGCCGTTGCGCGAAAGCACGGCAAAGGTGCCGGAACCGACGGTGCCGATGCCCAACAGGCCGACCTGGATAGGTTTGATGGTGCTCATGTTTTTATGCCGATTTTTTGGTGCATGACGGGAGCGCAAATCCGCTCCGAAGGGGCGGGGGCCGGCAAACCACGGTAAATCACGGTGGTTTTACGAAAATCGCGGCCCGCCCCCTGATAAAACCTGAGGTTTTTCACTACCGCCAGGTTCGGGAAATTTCACAAACGTGTTGACTCCGGTGAGCTCTTACGCGGCGGCCTTGGCCAGCAGGCCGTCCTTGCGGAACATCTCCTTGATGCCGCGCAGGGCCTGGCGCGAGCGCTGTTCGTTTTCGATCAGGGCGATGCGCACGTAGTCGTCGCCATAATCGCCGAAGCCGACGCCGGGGGAAACCGCGATCTTGGCGTCGGCCAGCAGCTTCTTGGCGAATTCCAGCGACTTCATTTCCGCGTAGGCCGGGGGAATCTTCGCCCAGATGTACATCGAGGCCTTGGGCTTGTCGACCATCCAGCCGATTTCGTGCAGGCCCTTGACCATGACGTCGCGGCGGTTCTGGTATTGCAGGCAGATTTCCTTCACCACGTCCTGCGGGCCTTCCAGCGCGGTGATGCAGGCGATCTGGATCGGGGTGAACGAACCATAGTCGTGATAGCTCTTGATGCGCGCCAGGGCGTTGACCAGTTCCTTGTTCCCGACCATGAAGCCGATGCGCCAGCCCGCCATGTTGTAGCTCTTGGACATGGTGAAGAATTCCACCGCCACGTCGCGCGCGCCGGGCACTTCCATGATCGAGGGGGCGCGGTAGCCGTCGAAGCAGATGTCGGCGTAGGCCAGGTCGTGCACCACCAGGATGTCGTGCTCCTTGGCCAGCGCGATGACCCGGGTGAAAAAGTCCAGCTCGACACATTGCGCCGTCGGGTTCGACGGGAAGCCCAGGATCATCATCTTCGGCTTGGGGAAGCTTTCGCGGATGGCGCGTTCGAGTTCGGTGAAAAAGTCCACGTCCGGGGTCATGCGCACCGAGCGGATGTCGGCGCCGGCGATCACCGCGCCGTAGATGTGGATCGGGTAGCTGGGGTTGGGCACCAGCACGGTGTCGCCACGGTCCAGCGTCGCCAGCATCAGGTGCGCCAGGCCTTCCTTGGAGCCGATGGTCACGATGGCTTCGCTGTCCGGGTCGAGATCGACGTCGTACTTGGTCTTGTACCAGTTGGTGATGGCCTTGCGCAGGCGCGGAATGCCCTTGGAGACGGAGTAGCCGTGGGTGTCCGGGCGCAGGGTGGCTTCGACCAGCTTGTCGACGATGTGCTGCGGGGTGGGGCCGTCCGGATTGCCCATCGACAGGTCGATGATGTCCTCGCCACGGCGGCGGGCGGCCATCTTCAACTCGGCAGTGATGTTGAAGACATAGGGCGGCAGGCGGCTGATGCGGGAGAACTCACGGTTCGACATGACGGTTCCTTTTGCCCTTGAAGTGGACATCCACCTGTTGATTCCCCTAAGCGCAATGCGCTAAGCCCAAGAATTTGCAGCGAATTTCCACTTTTCCAGGCGAGGCTGAAAGGGTTACAATTCTATACTTTAGGGCGCTTTGCCGCAATGCCGCACCCCGGTGGTGCGACAAATCGACCATCTTTGGCAATTGCGGCGATTTGTCGCCACTCCGGCCGTTAAATCCGCATTCCGCAACAAGCTCCCTGACACGTTCAGACCGGTTTTTCCCGCTTTAGCTCCCGAATTGAAACTCCACCTCGACCAGCCGGCGAACATCAACGCCATCACCGCCTACGGCCCGGGCTATGTGCAGGTGAACCAGACGCGTCATGCCGGCTCGCTGATCGTGATGGCGCAGCAATTGATCGAGAATTGGCGCCCGCTATCCTTCGAAGACTTGCAGGCGGAAGACTTCGCCGAACTGGCGCAACTGAAAGTGGAAATCGTGCTGCTTGGCACCGGTGAAAAATTGCGCTTTCCCCACCCCAAACTGACCCGCGCGCTGATGGAAAAACGCATCGGCCTGGAAGCCATGAGCACTGCCGCCGCCTGCCGCACCTATAACATCCTGATGGGCGAAGGCCGCGCGGTGGCCGCCGCCCTGCTGGCCTCCGCCGCCGCATGATGCGCGAGACCCAGTTTTCGCGGCGTGCGCTTTGGCTGCTGGCGCTGCTGTTGGCGCTGGTGTGGTTTTGCAACCTGGACTACCGCAAGCTGGTGCGCCCGGACGAAGGCCGCTACGCCGAGATTCCGCGCGAAATGGTGGCCACCGGCGACTGGCTGACGCCGCGTCTGAACGGCCTGAAGTATTTCGAAAAACCGGCCCTGCAATACTGGGCCACCGCCGCGGCCTACGAGGCCTTTGGCGAGACCCACTGGGCGGCGCGCCTGTGGCCGGCGCTGACCGGCTTTTTCGGCATCCTGTTCACCGCCTTTGCCGGCATGCGCCTGTGGGGGCGACAGGCCGGCGTCTATGCAGGACTGATCTGCGCCTCGACCACGCTGTACATCGGCATCGGCCACCTGCTGACGCTCGACATGGGGGTAACCGCTTTTCTCAATGCCGGGGTGTTGTGCCTGGCGCTGGCGCAACGGGAGACGCGGCCGGAACTCTCGCGCAACTGGATGCTTGCCGCCTGGGCAAGTCTGGGCCTGGCGATTCTCTCCAAGGGCCTGATCGGCGCGGTGCTGCCGGGCGGGGCTTTCGTGGTCTACAGCCTGATTTGCGGTGATTTCGCGGCGTGGAAAAAACTGCAGATCGGCCGCGGCCTGCTGGTGTTGCTGCTGATCACCGCGCCGTGGTTCGTCTGGGTGTCGATGGTCAACCCGGACTTCGCGCACTTCTTTTTCATCCACGAGCACTGGGACAGGTTTGTCAACCCGGGGCACAAGCGCACCGGGGTCTGGTATTACTTCATTCCCATCCTTCTGGCGGGCATGCTGCCCTGGACCCTGCTGATGTTCAGTTCACTGGCTACCGCGTGGCGCCGCGAGCCGGTCGAGGGCTTCCAGACGCGGCGTTTTTTGCTGGTGTGGTGCGTGCTGGTGTTCGTGTTTTTCTCGGTTTCCGAGTCCAAGCTGCCTTCCTACATCCTGCCGATTTTCCCGGCGCTGGCGCTGCTGATGGGCGAGCGGGCGACGCGCCTTTCGCCGCGCGTGCTGTTCTGGAGCATCGCGCCGGTGGCCCTGATCGGCGCCGGGCTGGCGATTTTTTCGCCGCATGCGGTGAAGTTCGCCAGCGACGAGGTGCCGGTGGTGCTGTACCAGGCTTATGTGCCCTGGCTGCTGGTGGCCGGGCTGGTCATGCTGGCCGGCGGCGCGCTGGCGGCCTGGTGGGGCGGCCGCGGGCGCAATATCGCGGCGATCACCGCCCTCGGCGTGACCGGGCTCCTGGCCAACCAGATCGGCCTGACCGGGCATGAGAGCCTGGCGCCGGCCAGTTCCTCCTATTACCTGGTGCCGCAGATCCAGCCTTATCTGAAACCCGGCGTGCCTTTTTACAGCCTGGGCATGTACGAGCAGACGCTGCCGTTTTACATCAAGCGCACCCTGACCCTGGTCGAATATCGCGACGAGATGGACTTCGGCCTGAACCAGGAGCCGGCCAAGTATGTGCCCGATTACGTGGAGTTCAGCCGGCGCTGGATGCTGGCGGACGCCCAAGGGTCGCTGGCGATCATGAATCCGAGCAGCCTGCAGTATTTCGACCAGCACAAGCTGCCGTATGAAATAATCGCGCGTGACACGCGGCGCATCGTGGTGCGGCGCCCTTAGCTTGCCTGCCGTCTGCCAGAATTTCCTGCAATCCTCTTTGCCTCAAAGAATAAATATCCGCACATGACCCTGGTTACCTTCGGCTTTCTGCTCACCGGCGTGCTGCTCAACGCGGTGGCGCAGCTGTTGCTCAAGGCCGGCACCAACGCGGTGGGACATTTCGAATATTCCTTCGCCAACGTGCTGCCGATCGGCATCCGCCTGTTCACCGAGCCGCATATTTTCGGCGGCCTGTGCTGCTATGTGGTGAGCGTGGCGGTGTGGATCGCGGGGCTATCACGGGTGCCGGTTAGCGTGGCCTACCCGATGCTCTCACTGGGCTACGTGGTCAACGCGGTGCTGGCGTATTACCTGTTCGGCGAGTCGATCACCATGCAAAAAGTCTTCGGCATCGGCTTCATCATCGTTGGCGTTTTTCTGGTGGCGCGTTCGTGACCCAGCCCTTTTTGCCTTTTACCCGTCCCTCGATCGACGAGGAGACCATTGCCGGCGTGGCCGCGGTGCTGCGCAGCGGCTGGATCACCACCGGGCCGCAAAACCAGGCTTTCGAGGCGGAACTGTCGAAACTGTTCGGCGGGCGCACGGTGCGCTCTTTCAACAGCGGCACGGCGACGATGGAAATCGCGCTGCGCCTGGCCGGCGTCGGCGCGGGGCATGAGGTGATCACCACGCCGCTTTCCTGGGTGGCGACGGCCAACGTAGTGCTGGAAGTGGGCGCCAAACCGGTGTTCGTCGATATCGACCCGGCGACACGCAATATCGACCTCAACCGCATCGAGGCGGCGATCACGCCAGCCACGCGCGCGATCATTCCTGTCGATCTCGCCGGCCTGCCGGTGGACCGCGACCGTTTGTACGCGATTGCGCAAAAGCACAATCTGCGGGTGATCGAGGATGCGGCGCAATCCTTCGGCGCTTCCTGGCGTGGGCGGGCGATCGGCAGCTTTGGCGACTTTGTTTCCTTCAGCTTTCACGCCAACAAGAACATCACTTCGATCGAGGGCGGCGCGCTCGTGCTGCCGGCGGACATCGACGTAAAACTCTGCGAGCGTTATCGCCTGCAGGGCGTGGAGCGCATCGGCTTCGACGGCATGGAAGTCGACGTGCTGGGCGGCAAGTTCAACCTGACGGACGTGGCGGCGCGCGTCGGCCTCGGGCAGCTCAAGCACCTGGACGAATTCACCGCGCGGCGCCGCGCCCTGGTCGAGCATTATTTCGACAGCTTCGACATGGAGCTGGGCTGCGACCTGCCGGTGATGGATTTCGAGAACTGCAACTGGCATATGTTCCAGATCGTGCTGCCGCGCGATATCGTGCGCGCCGAGCTGATGGGGCTGCTCAAGGAAAAAGGCATCGGCAGCGGCGTGCATTATCCGGTGATCCACCTGTTCAAGCTGTATCGCGCGCTGGGCTGGCACGAGGGCATGTATCCGCAGGCCGAGCGCGTCGGCGCGGGCATTCTCACCCTCCCCTTGTTTCCGGCGATGGTGAACCAGGATGTCGAGCGCGTCTGCGAGGCGCTTTCGGAATGCATACGCGCGCAGCGCGCGGCGAGGCTAGGTAAATGAGTACGATGCACGAAGCCAATCCCGCGGTTTCCACTTCGGTTTCCCCCGCGGTTTCCATAGTGATCCCGGTCTACAACGAAGAGGCCGGGCTGGCACAGTTGTTCGCCCGCCTCTACCCGGCACTCGACGCGCTGGGCGAGACCTACGAAATCATTTTCATCAACGACGGTTCGCGCGACCGCTCGGCGGCGATCTTGCGCGAGCAGTTCCAGGCGCGGCCGGACGTGACCCGGGTGATTTTGTTCAACGGCAACTTCGGGCAGCACATGGCGATCCTCGCCGGCTTCGAGCATGCGCGCGGCGAGATCATGATCACGCTGGACGCGGATTTGCAGAACCCGCCGGAAGAAATCGGCAAGCTGGTGGCCAAGGCGCGCGAGGGTTACGACTACGTCGGCACCATCCGCATGCAGCGCCAGGATAGCGCGTTTCGCCGCTATGCCTCGAAGGCGATGAACGCGCTGCGCGAGAAGATCACGCGCATCAAGATGACCGACCAGGGCTGCATGCTGCGCGCCTACGGGCGCAACATCGTCGACGCCATCAACAGTTGCCACGAGGTGTATACCTTCGTGCCGGCGCTGGGTTATACCTTCGCGCGGCGGCCGGTGGAAATCGAGGTGGCGCACGAGGAGCGGGCGGCGGGTGAATCGAAATACTCCCTGTATTCGCTGATCCGCCTGAACTTCGATTTGATGACCGGGTTTTCGATCGTGCCGCTGCAATGGTTTTCGTTTGCCGGCATTTGCATCGCCGCGCTGTCGTTTTTGTTCACCGCGTTTTTGGCCTTGCGCCGCTTGTTCATCGGCTCGGAGGCCGAGGGCGTGTTCACCCTGTTCGGCATCGCGTTTTTCTTGATCGGCATGACGCTGTTCGGCATCGGCCTGCTGGGGGAATACGTCGGGCGCATCTATCAGCAGGTACGGGCGCGGCCGCGCTACCTGGTGCAGGCGGTGCTGCAGGGCGGCGCTGCGCACGGGGAAGAGCGTTGACCCCGGCCGCGCCCAGCGCGGTGGTGTTCGCGTATCACAACGTCGGCGTGCGCTGCCTGGCCGCGCTGCTGCACTACCGCGTGCGCGTCGGCCTGGTGGTGACGCACAAGGACAACCCGAACGAGAATATCTGGTTCGGCAGCGTGGCTGCCCTGGCGGCACGCCATGGCATTCCGGTGATCACACCGGATGACCCGAATACGGATGAAGTGCTGGCACAGGTGAAGGCTGTCGCGCCGGATTTCCTGTTCTCCTTCTACTACCGCAACATGCTGAAAAAACCGCTGCTCGATACCCCGAAGCGCGGCGCCTACAACATGCACGGCTCGCTGCTGCCGAAATACCGTGGGCGCGTGCCGGTGAACTGGGCGATCATCCAGGGTGAGGGCGAGACCGGCGCCACCCTGCACGCCATGAATGAGAAGCCGGACAACGGCGCCATCGTCTCGCAGCAGGCGGTACCTATTCTCATCAACGACACGGCGCAGGAAGTGTTCGACAAGGTGACGGTGGCGGCGGAAATGGCGTTGCATAAAGTGCTGCCGGCGCTGATTGTCGGGCGCGCGCCGCACCTGGGCCAGGATTTGAGCCAGGGCGCCTATTTCGGCGGACGCAAGCCCGAGGACGGGCGCATCGACTGGAACTGGCCGGCGTTGCGCATCCACAATTTCGTCCGCGCCCTCACCCGGCCCTACCCCGGCGCGTTTGCCGATGTGGGTGAGCGGCGCATCATCCTCTGGCGCACCCTGCTGGGCGAGGGGCCGGCGCCGGCGTTGCATGGCCTGGGCACCCGCCTCGGGCTGGTGGACGAGGGTCACGAAAGCACGGTGGCGCTGATCTGCGCCGATGGTTCCTGGTTGCGGATTACGGAACTGGACGCCGCCGGGCAGCCTGCCTCGGCCGCCGGCTTTGCCGCCGCCTTCGGCGGCCCGGTGGTCCAACTCGCGTAAAATCGCGGTTCTGCTTAAACGGCAACTTCATTGCCCGCCTGCGTCAACGGTCGGCGGCGAATCTCCATGAAAAAAATCCTCATCCTGGGCGTCAACGGCTTTATCGGCCACCACCTCTCCAAGCGCATCATCGCCGAGACCGATTGGGAGGTGTACGGCATGGACATGGCCTCCGAACGCATCAGCGACCTGCTGCCCGAGCCGCGCTTTCACTTTTTCGAAGGCGACATCACGATCAACCGCGAGTGGATCGAGTACCACGTGAAGAAGTGCGACACGGTGCTGCCGCTGGTGGCCATCGCCACACCGGCGACTTACGTGAAGGAGCCGCTGCGCGTTTTCGAGCTGGACTTTGAGGCCAACCTGCCGATCATCCGCGCCTGCGTGCGCTACAACAAGCGGGTGATCTTCCCTTCGACTTCCGAGGTCTACGGCATGAGCACCGACGCCGAGTTCGACCCGGAGCTTTCGAACATGGTGCTGGGCCCGATCAACAAGCCGCGCTGGATCTACTCCTGCGCCAAGCAGTTGATGGACCGGGTGATCCACGCCTACGGCATGCAGGAAGGGTTGAAGTACACGCTGTTCCGCCCGTTTAACTGGATCGGGCCGGGGCTGGATTCGATCTACACGCCGAAGGAAGGTTCTTCGCGCGTCATTACGCAATTCCTCGGGCACATCGTGCGCGGCGAAAACATCAAGCTGGTGGACGGCGGCGCGCAAAAGCGGGCCTTCACCTACGTCGATGACGGCATTGCGGCGCTGATGAAAATCATCGCCAACAAGAACGACGTGGCCGACAGCCAGATCTACAACATCGGCAACCCGAAGAACAATTATTCGGTGCGCGAAATGGCCACCATGATGCTGGCGCTGGCGAAATCGATTCCGGAATACGCCGTCAATGCCGGCAAGGTGCAATTGGTGGAGACGACTTCTGTCGAGTATTACGGCAAAGGTTACCAGGACGTGCAGAACCGCGTGCCGAAAATCACCAACACCATGAAGGACCTGGACTGGGCGCCGCAGGTGGCGATGGAAGCAGCGCTGAAAAACATCTTCGAAGCCTATCGCGGCGATGTCGAGCAAGCCCGCCAGTTGATGAATTGAGCAGGCAAAAGTACAACCCTGCTTTTGCCTGGGCTGCTCTGCATGAAATCGCCGGCAAAGCCGGACAATTTCATGGTTCAACTGCAACGAAAAAGCAAACCACCTCTAAGGCGCAACTGAAGGCTTTGTCTCACTCAACGTGAAAATCGCCCTGAAGATCGACGTCGATACCTATCGCGGCACGCTTGAAGGCGTGCCGGCGCTGGTGGCGCTGCTGCAAAAGTACCAGGCCGGCGCCACCTTCCTGTTCAGCCTCGGCCCGGACCATACCGGGCGGGCGATCAAGCGGGTGTTTCGCCCGGGGTTTTTCAGCAAGGTGTCGCGCACCTCGGTGGTCGAGCACTACGGGGTAAAGACTCTGCTCTACGGCACGCTGCTGCCGGGGCCGGATATCGGACGTAAATGCGCGCCGATCATGCGCGACGTTACAAAAGCCGGTTTCGAAACCGGCATCCACACCTGGGACCATGTCAAGTGGCAGGACAGCATTGGCACCGGGGCCGACCCTGCCAAGCCGGACAATGCCTCCAACGAATGGACCGAGCGCGAGATGCGCGCCGCCTGCACGCGTTACGAAGAGATTTTCGGGGTGCCCGCGCGCACCCACGGCGCCGCCGGCTGGCAGATGAACCGCCACGCCCTGCGCCTGACCCAGCGCCTGGAGTTCGACTATTGCTCGGACACGCGCGGCAGCCAGCCCTTCATTCCCGTGGTATGCGGCGAGGTGCTGGCCTGCCCGCAGATTCCCTCCACCCTGCCGACCCTGGACGAACTGATCGGCCTGGACGGCCTGGCGCCGGACAACGTGCATGAGCACGTGCTCAAACTCTCGCAAAGCGCCGCCAGCGCGCACGGCCACGTCTACACCCTGCACGCCGAGTTGGAAGGGATGAAGCTGCTGCCGGTGTTCGAGCGCCTGCTGCAGGGCTGGCGCGCCCGCGGCGACGAGTTGCTGGCCACCCGCGACATTGCCGCCGTCCTCGACCGCGCGGCCCTGCCGCACCACAACATCGTCTGGGCCGAAGTGCCGGGGCGCTCCGGCGTGCTGGCCACCCAGGGGCCGGAATTCCTGCCCTTGGTGCAGCAGGCGGCTTGAGCCGGACCCACAAAATACAGGCGTCATCGGATTGACACGCGCAACGCGTAGTGTGATGATGTTCATCAGGCATCCGTTGTTTGAACGTGTGTTTGCCCGGCGGGCTTGGCGTTTTTGGGTTAATCGTTTCCGGGTTAATCTTCAGGCGAGTCGTTGACGGGCAGCCCAACCTGAAAGTATCTGATCACCGCATGAGTTCGCCCTCCACCGTCGGTCTGGCAGTTCCCGACTTCAGCGCGCCGCTGACCAGCGGCAAGACGTTCAAGCTTTCGGATCATCACGGCAGCAAGCTGGTGCTGTATTTCTACCCCAAGGACAGCACCCCCGGCTGCACCACGGAAGGCGAGAATTTCCGCGATCTCAACGCCGCCTTCGGCGCGGCCGGCACGCAGGTGATCGGGGTCTCGCGCGACAGCCTGAAGTCGCACGAGAACTTCAAGGCGAAAATGAATTTCCCGTTCGAGCTGCTCTCCGATCCGGATGAAGCGGTGTGCCTGATGTTCGGCGTGATGAAAATGAAGAACATGTACGGCAAGCAGGTGCGCGGCATCGAGCGCAGCACCTTTTTGATCGACGGCGCAGGCCGGGTCGCACGCGAGTGGCGCGGGCTGAAGGTGCCCGGCCACGCGCAGGAAGTGCTGGAGGCGGCGCAGGCCCTATGAGGCTGAACCTGCCGCCCCGGAAGGCGCGCCCTTGCTGATGGCGCTGCGTCCAACTCCACAACAGTCCCGGCTCGTTACCGAACCGTGCATAGGCCGTTTGTCCCTTGGACAAACGGCCTTTTTGCTTTCGGCCTTTAGTTTTTGGTTCCTCGTTTCCACCATGATTTTCTAGCCCCAGGAGTCCATGTTGAACGCCACTGTGACGAAACTGACGCCCCCGAAGAAGTCCTCTCCGAAAAAGTCTGCCACCGTCACCCGGCTGCGAGCGCAGCCGAACAAGCTGTTTGTGCTCGATACCAACGTGCTGATGCACGATCCCACCAGCCTGTTCCGCTTCGAGGAACACGACGTCTTCCTACCGATGGTGACGCTCGAGGAACTGGACAACAACAAGAAGGGCATGACCGAAGTGGCGCGCAACGCCCGCCAGGCCAGCCGATTTCTCGACGAGCTGGTAAGCCGCCACGAAGGCGCGATGAACGAAGGCATCTCGATGGCTGAGCAGCAGGGCAAGGACGCCACCGGGCGCCTGTTCCTGCAGACCGAGGCGATCACGTCTTCCCTGCCAGCCTCCCTGCCGGTGGGCAAGGCGGACAACCAGATTCTCGCGGTCGTCTTCTGGCTGCAGGAAAAATACCCGCAGCGCCAGGTGGTGCTGGTGTCGAAAGACATCAACATGCGCATCAAGGCGCATGCCCTCGGCCTCTCCGCCGAGGACTATTTCAACGACAAGGTGCTGGAGGATACCGACCTTCTCTACACTGGTGTTTCCGCCCTGCCCGCCGATTTCTGGGACACCCACGGCAAGGGCATGGAAAGCTGGAAGCAGAACGACAAGAGCTTTTACCGGGTGCGCGGCCCACTGTGCCGCGACTGGCTGATCAACGAGTTTTTGTATCTCGAAGAAGACCGGCCGGCCGCCGCCGCCTTCCAGGCGCGCGTCACCGAAGTCAGCGGCAAGACCGCGGTGCTGGAAGTGCTGCGCGACTTCAGCCACCACAAGAACTCGGTGTGGGGCATCACCGCGCGCAATCGCGAGCAGAACTTCGCGCTGAACCTGCTGATGGACCCGGCAATCGACTTCATCACCCTGCTGGGCCAGGCCGGCACCGGCAAGACCTTGCTGACGCTGGCCGCCGGGCTGATGCAGACGCTGGAAGAAAAGATCTACACCGAGATCATCATGACCCGGGTCACCGTGCCGGTGGGCGAAGACATCGGCTTCCTCCCCGGCACCGAGGAAGAGAAAATGACGCCGTGGATGGGTGCGCTGGAAGACAACCTCGACGTGCTGAACAAAACGGATGATGAAGCTGGCGACTGGGGCCGCGCAGCAACGCGCGATTTGATCCGCTCCCGCATCAAGGTGAAGTCGCTCAACTTCATGCGCGGGCGCACCTTCATCAACAAGTTCCTGATCATCGACGAGGCGCAGAACCTGACGCCCAAACAGATGAAGACACTGATCACCCGCGCCGGCCCCGGCACCAAGGTGGTCTGCCTGGGCAACATCGCGCAGATCGACACGCCCTACCTCACCGAAGGCTCGTCGGGTTTGACCTTCGTGGTGGACCGCTTCAAGGGCTGGAACCACAGCGGCCACGTGACCCTGCAGCGCGGCGAACGTTCGCGCCTGGCGGATCACGCTGCCGAGGTGTTGTAGGCAGCGGCAACGTCAGCCGTATCAAAAGCCCCGGGCTTCGGCCCGCGGGGCTTTTATTTTTCTTCGGCCTGCTTGAACGGACTATGCTCGTTCAGCTCATCGACGTATTTCGCGATGCCGCTACTCTCGCGCTTGAGATAGTCCTCGATCGCGTCGGCGAACTGCGGCTGCTTCAGCCAGTGGGTCGATAGCGTTTCCACCGGCAAAAAGCCGCGCGCCAGCTTGTGCTCGCCCTGGGCGCCGCCCTCGAAAAGTTTGATGCCCTCGGCGATGCAGAACTCCAGCGGCTGGTAGTAGCAGGTCTCGAAGTGCAGACCGGAGAGGTAGCCGATGGCGCCCCAGTAGCGGCCGTAGAGGGTCTTGCCGTCGTGCAGGCAGAGGGAGGCGCAGATGTTTTCGCCGTTCACCTGGCCCAGCGCCAGCACGATATTCTCCGGCATGGTGGCGCCGATGCGCTCGAAGAACTTCAGGTTCAGGTAGGGCGTGGAGTGGTGCTCGCGGTAGGTGTGGCCGTAGCAGCGGTTCCAGAAGCGCCACAGCTCGGGCGTGATCTCCGCGCCGCGCAGGTGTTGAAACGTGACTCCCGCCTCACGCAGCTTGCGCCGCTCCTGCTTGATCTTCTTGCGCTTGTCGTGCGACATGGTCGCCAGGAAAGCGTCGAAGTCGGCGTAGCCCTGGTTGGTCCAGTGGAACTGCACTGTCTTGCGCAGCATCATGCCGCGCGTGGTCATCAACTCCGCTTCGGCCTCCAGCGGGAACAGCACATGCAGGGAAGAGACTTCGGCCTCTTCGGCCAGTTTCAGCGCGCCCTCGACCAGCAGCACCCGCGCCTCGGTATCCTCCGGCCGCGACAACAGGCGCGAGGTGGTGCACGGCGTGAAAGGCAGCGCGGACAGCAGCTTGGGATAGTAGTCCAGGCCGTGGCGATTGTAGGCGTCGGCCCAGGCCCAGTCGAACACGTATTCGCCGTAGGAGTGGGTCTTGACGTACAGCGGCATGGCGGCGCGGATCTTCTTGCCGTCCCACAGGGTCAGGTATTGCGGGCTCCAGCCGGACTTTTCGCTGGCGCAGCCGGTCTCGTGCAGGGCGTGCAGAAATTCATGGCGCAGCAGCGGGTGGCCGTCGACCAGGGCGTTCCAGTCGGCCGGTGCCACACCGGCCAGGGACTCAAGAATTTTCAGCGTTGTCAAAGATTGGAACGGACGAACAGGTGACAAACAGGGCAATAAGCGCCGGGGTGGCGGGCGGGGTGCGATAATTCGAGTTCATTGTGACATTATTTTCTTTTCCATACCATGAATGATGAAGCTGGCCGCGATACCGGTCGTGTGATCGTTGCCCTGGCGCAAATCAATTGCACCGTCGGCGACCTGGCGGGCAATGCGGCGAAAATCCTCGACGCCGCCGCCAAGGCGCGCATCCAGGGCGCCGATGTGCTGCTCACGCCCGAGCTTTCGCTATGCGGCTATCCGCCGGAAGACCTGGTGCTGCGCGACAGCTTTCTTGCCGCCGCGCGCGAGCGGCTCGACATTCTGGCTGCCGCCATCGGCGAAACCGCGCCTGGATTGATCGCCATCGTCGGCTTTCCGGAAAAATCCGGCAGCTATGTGTACAACGCCGCCGCGCTGATCGAAGCGGGCAAAGTGGCTGGCATCTACCGCAAGCGCAACCTGCCCAACTATACGGTGTTCGACGAGCAGCGCTACTTCCACCCGGGCGACACGCCGCTGGTGTTCGAAGCCAAGGGGATGAAACTCGGCATCCTGATCTGCGAAGACATCTGGGGCAACCTCGGCCCGCTGACCACCCGCCCGGAGCCTTCGCTGGACCAGTTGAAGGGAATGCTGGCCTCGCGCCCTGACGCCTGGGACGCGAAAGCCGCGATGGCCGCGCGCGAAGCCGGCGCCCAGGTCCTGCTGGTGCTCAACGCCAGCCCGTACCACATGCGCAAAAGCGCGACGCGCTACGACGTGGTCAAGGAGCGCATCAAGGAAACCGGCCTGCCGGTGGTCTATTGCAACCTGGTCGGCGGTCAGGACGAGCTGGTGTTCGACGGCGCCTCTTTCGCCCTCGACGCCCAGGGCGAACTGGCGCTGCAAATGCCGATGTTCGAGGAATCGCACGCTTCCGTCACGCTTACCGCCGAGGGCAGCGCGCCGGCGCGCCTGAAGGGCTTTCACGTCAGCGCCGACATGAACATCGAAGCCGAGGTCTACGCCGCCCTGAAACTGGGCGTGAAGGACTATGTCGGCAAGAACGGCTTTCCCGGCGCGATCATCGGGCTTTCCGGCGGCATCGACTCCGCGCTGACCCTGGCGATCGCCTGCGATGCGCTGGGCGCGGACCGCGTGCGCGCGGTGATGATGCCTTCGCAATACACCGCCGACATCTCCTGGATCGACTCCCGGGAAATGATCAAGCTGCTCGGCGTGCGCTACGACGAAATCGCGATCAAGCCGATGTTCGATACCTATCTCGCCGCGCTGGCCGAGGAGTTCAAGGGCAAGCCGATCGACGCGACCGAAGAAAACATCCAGGCACGGATTCGCGGCACGCTGTTGATGGCGCTGTCCAACAAGTTCGGCTCGATCGTGCTGACCACCGGCAACAAGAGCGAAATGGCGGTCGGCTATTGCACGCTGTACGGCGACATGGCCGGCGGCTTCGCGGTGATCAAGGACATCGCCAAGACCCTGGTCTACCGCCTCTCGCGCTATCGCAACACGATTTCGCCGGTGATCCCCGAGCGCATCATCACCCGCCCGCCCTCGGCCGAGCTGCGCCCGGACCAGAAGGACCAGGACAGCCTGCCGGAATACGAAGTGCTCGACACCATCCTCGGCATGTACGTCGAGGAAGACAAAAGCCCTGCCGAAATCATTGCCGCCGGCTACGCCGCCGAGAGCGTGGAGCAGGTGGTACGCCTGATCCGCGTCAACGAATACAAGCGCCGCCAGGCGCCGGTGGGCGTACGCGTGACGCACCGTGCCTTCGGCCGCGACTGGCGCATGCCGATTACCAACCGCTTTCGCGAATAGCGGCGTTTCAATCGTATGCACCATTCCCGGGCGGCCGGAAATGGTGCATGGGGAAAGAGGATCGGGCCCTCTTAAAGGCGCCCGATTCCAGAGCGCGCTTTGTAGCGCGTCCCATGAACTTTCGGCGCCTTAAACCATCCATATCGTTTACAGCATGGGCGAAGTTGTTATACTCAAACCCGAGTCACGGTCCTCAGGAGACAGGAAGATGAAAAAAATCGAAGCTGTTATCAAGCCCTTCAAGCTCGACGAGGTTCGCGAAGGGCTGTCCGAGGTCGGGGTCACCGGCCTCACCGTCACCGAGGTCAAGGGCTTCGGGCGCCAGAAGGGCCATACCGAGCTGTATCGCGGCGCGGAGTACGTGGTCGACTTCCTGCCCAAGGTCAAGGTCGAGGTAGTGGTCGCCGACAAGGACGTGCAGAACTGCATCGACGCCATCATCAAGGCCGCGCGCACCGGCAAGATCGGCGACGGCAAGATTTTCGTCAACAGCGTCGAGCAGGTGGTGCGCATCCGCACCGGCGAGACCAACGAATCGGCGATCTAGCCGCGTCCATGCACCGGGAGGCGTCACGCCTCCCAGCAGGCGGGCGCTAGCCGGCCTCCTTGCGCACAGCGGCAGCGGGCAGATTGCTGACCCGCGCCAGCTCCCCGGCGGCAAACAGGCCGGGATCCGTTGCAAAGGCGTTCATCAGCGCGATCGAATCGCTGCCCCAAAAGAGTTCACCGCCAAAATCGAAGGTCGGCACGCCGTAGATGCCGCGGGCCAGCGCCCGTTCGGTGTTGGCGATCAGCTTTTGCTTCACTTCCGGCTGCGCGATCAGCGCCGACGGTTCGATCACGCCCAGACGCTCCGCCAAGGCGGCGAAGTTCTCCGGCCGGTTCACGTCCAGCCCTTCCTTCCAGATGCAGTCGAACACCGCATGCACATGGGCCGCGTTCACGCCGGCGCCGCACAACAGGCGCAGCGCATGCAGGGGATTGAACGGATGCGCCGGCGGAAAACGGAACGGGATGCCTGCCTCCTGCGCCATGAACACGCATGAGCGATAGGCCTGCACCCGCTTGGCGGCGATCTCCGCCGGTCCCTTTTGCCCGTTGGCCTTCAGCAGGCCGGCGAACAGCACCGGCACGTACTCGATATCCAGGTCGGCCGGCAGGCGCTCGAACTGCTTCAGGTGCAGGTAGGAAAACGGCGAGATGACGTCGAAGTACCAGACCGCGGGGCGCATGGCTTTTTCTTCCAAGGGCCAAAACGCCGATTATCGCGGATTGCACTGGCGCGGTGCGCCGGGCGCCTACTTCGGCCGCCCTGTCCCTGCGCTGCGTCCTGTTACTTGATCTCCGCCGTGACGTGGCTTTCCTTCGCCACCTGGGCCCATTTTTTCATCTCGTCGGCAATGAAGGTGGAGAACTGCTCCGGCGTCATCGGCGAGACATCCGAACCCTGCTTGACCAGGGTCTCACGTACCTCCTTGTCGTTCAGCGCGGCAACCATCTCGCGATTAAGTTTGTCGACGACGGCGCGCGGCGTGGCGGCTGGCGCTGAAAAACCGAACCAGCTGGTGGCGTCGTAATTCGGCAGGCCGGCCTCGGCCACCGTCGGCACCTCCGGCACCTGCTCGTTGCGCTTGGTCGCGGTAATCGCCAGCGCCCGCAGGCGCCCGCTCTTCACGAACGACACCACCGTCGGCATCGAAGGGATCACCAGTTGTAGCTGGCCTGCGACCACATCCGAGATCGCCGGGCCCGCGCCCTTGTAGGGCACGTGGATCATTTCGGCGCCCCCGATGTTGGCCAGAAAGGCGCCCGCCAGGTGCACCGCGGTGCCGACGCCGCCGGAGCCATAGGCCACCTTGCCGGGGTTCTTGCGCGCGTATTCGAGCAGCTCCTTCAGCGTCTTCACCGGCATGCCCGGGTTGACGCACACCAGGCTGGGGACCTTCACGCCCAGGGTCAACGGCGCGAAGTCCTTCAGCGGGTCATATGGCAGCTTAGCCGTAATGCCGGGGACGATGGCGAAAGTGGTATCGGTGAGCATGATGGTGTAGCCGTCGGGCGCGGACTTGGCGACAAAATCGGCGCCGATGGTGCCGGCCGCGCCGCCCTTGTTTTCCACCACCATCGACTGGCCGATGGTCTGCGACACCTTTTGCGCCACCACGCGCGCGGTGAAGTCGCTGGTGCCGCCGGGGGAGAAAGGCACGATCAGGCGGATCGGGCGGTTGGGATAGGCGCCCTGGGCGCCCGCCGTGCCGCAAACCAGCGTAGCCACGCAGGCAAGCGCCAGCATGCCGGCGCGCGCAAATCGATTGAGGTCCATGCTCTTGTCTCCGTTGTCGTTATTCGGGTGCGGCCTAGCCGACGCGGTATTTCTCGACCGTCTTCCAGTCAATGCCGAAGCCGAAGCCGGGTTCGTCGCCCAGCACCAGCTTGCCGTTTTTCAGTTGCGCGCGATGGGTGAACAGCGTGTCCCACAGCGGGTCGCGCTTCGGGTTGGGAAACACTTCGACGCAATAGCCGTTGGAGGCCGCCGCCGCCAGGTGCCCCTGGAAGTGGGCGTCGTGGTGGGTGGCCATCTGCACGCCCTTGAGCTTGGCGTACGCGGCCACGCGCAACCATTCGGTGACCCCGCCGGAACGGCTGGCGTCGAACTCCATGTAGCGCACGCCGCCCAGGTCGATCAAATCGCGGCAGGCCCAGGCATGCATCTCGGACTCGCCGCTGGCCAGCGCGACGTGGGTGCATTGCGCCAGCTTGCCCAACGAGCGCACGCTGTCGTACCAGTGCATCGGCTCCTCGAACCAGAAGATGTCGTAGGGCTCGAAGGCGCGAATCGCCGCCACCGCGCCGTTCCAGTCGTAGGCGCAATTGGCGTCGACCATCAGTTGCGAGTTCGGACCGATGGCTTCGCGCACGGCCTTTACCCGCGCCACGTCGGTGGCGAGGTCGACGCCGCCCACTTTCATTTTCACGCCGGTGAATCCTTGCGCGATGTACGAGGCCATTTCCTCGGCGATGTAGAAATGGTCGTGGCCCAGCCAGTAGTAGCCGCCGGTGACGTAGGCGTGGATCTCCTTGCGCGTGCCGCCGAGCAGACGCCACACCGGCATATTGGTGGCCTTGCCCTTGATGTCCCACAGCGCGACGTCGATGCCGCCCAGCGCGATCAGCAGCGCCTGGCGATTCGCGCTGGCGAACAGGCGCGGCCGGTTGTGCGGCGCCGCGTTGCCCGGGCTGGTGGTGGTGATGTCGAACACCTTTTGCCACACCGCCTCGTGGGCCATCGCGTCCATGCCCTGCAGGAAACCATCGAGCTCGCGCACCATTTCCAGCACCTGCGGAATGAAGCGGCCGTGCAGGGTGCCGATGCCGACCACGCCCTCGTCGGTCTCCACCTCGATGATTATCTGGCCGCACTGGTTGATCATCTCGTTGGCGACCCAGTAGTCGGCGCCCAGCGGCACCACCAGGGCGTGGGCCTTGATGCGGGTGATCTTCATGTTTGCGTTTCTCCTGGGAATGCATTCGAATGTCTTGGCGGCATTGTCCGCACCGGGCGCCGGTTGCACAGCCCTTAAAACATGAAGTCCGCGATAAGCGCGACGTTTGCGCAATGGCGGCCGTCAGGAGCAACGCGGCAGGTGATGCCCAGGATAAGAAAAACCCCGGCAAATGCGGCTCCGGAAAAACAAAACCGCGACGAACGCGGCCTTCCAAAGAAAACCAAAGCCGACGAAGCGGCTTTGGAAAAACAAAAGGCCGCGCAAGCGCGGCCTTTTGTTTCAAATCAGGCGTGCCTTAGACGCGCTTGACCTTTTCCAGCATCTTGAAAATCGCCTTCGGCGCGCCGACGAACATGCGCTTGAAGGTTTTCGGCAGGCAGCGGCGCTCGAGGGTGTTGCGGCGCACGCGTTTACGTTCGGCCATGGTGTTTCTCCAAAAGACTAGAATTCGGACCGAAATTTCGGTAAGCCGATGATTATACACATTTTGTGACGCGCGGTGGAGTCGCCCGCAGTTCGCTTACCTCCGCTATTACGCGCCCGCGCTGCCGGCTGCCTCTAGAATCCGCCCACGCAAAAACTTCCACCTAGAGAACCGCATGTCCAACGCTCCAAGCACCCGCTGCCCCCAGCCCTTTGTCGCCAAGCCGCCCTCCTTCGTGCCGCCCAAGGGCGCGATTGATGCGCATTGCCATATCTACGGCAAGGTTGCCGACTATCCCTATGACCCGAACACCTGGTACCTGCCGCCGCTGGTCGATGTGCCGGACTACCTGCGCCTGCTCGACACGCTGGGCATCGAACGCGCGGTGTTCGTCCACGCGGCCGTCTATGCCGACCATGCGGTGATCCTCGACACCATGGCGGCACACCCCGGGCGCTTTCGCGGCGTGGCGCAATTGCGTGAGTCCGTGAGCGATGCCGAGCTCGCGAAGCTCAATGCCGGCGGGGTGCGCGGCTTTCGCGCGAATCTCGTCTCCGGCAACGGCATGAAACTCGACGGCGCCAAGCGCCTGGCGGACCGGGTGGCAAAGTTCAACTGGCACGCGCAGTTTCTGCTCGACGCCGAGGCGATGCCGGAGATGGACAAGACGCTGGCCGACTTTCCAATCCAGGTGGTGGTCGACCACATGGGCCGGCCGAATATCGATGCCGGCACCGATGCGCCCGGCTTCCAGGCGCTGATCCGCCTGCTGAAAAGCGGCCGCGCCTGGTGCAAGCTTTCCGCCCCCTATCGCACCTCCAAGACACAGCCGGGATTCACCGACATCGACCGCTACGCCCAGGCGCTGGTGGCCGCAGTGCCGGACCGCCTGGTGTGGGGCAGCGACTGGCCGCACGTGAACATGGAAGCCGGCAAGCCGATGCCCAACGACGGCGACCTCCTGGACAAGCTGGCCGTGTGGGCGCCGACCGAGGAACTGCGGCGCCGGATACTGGTCGCCAACCCCGAGAAGCTGTACGGCTTCGACCCGGTGTAAACCGGGCCGCAAACAAACAGGAGGAGACCAACCATGAAATTCCATCTGACCCGCGCCCTTGCCGCCTGCGCCTTCGCTGCGCTTCCCGGCCTGGCGCACGCCCAGGACTACCCGAACCACGCCATCCGCATCGTCGTGCCCTTCCCGCCCGGTGGCGGCGGCGACGTGCTGATGCGCCCCTTCGGCAAAAAGCTCACCGAGATCCTCGGCCAGACCATCGTGATCGACAATCGCGGCGGCGCCAACGGCAACATCGGCGCAGAGGCGGTCGCGAAGGCTGCGCCGGACGGCTATACCGTGCTGCTGGCGAACAACTCGCTGCCGATTTCCGCCACGCTCTACGACAAGCTCAGTTTCGACCCGGTGAAGGACCTGACCACCGTCGGCCTGGTCGCCGATACGCCCAGCGCATTGGTCGTGCATCCCTCAGTGCCTGCGCACAACGTCAATGAATTGATCGCCCTGGCCAAGGCCAAGCCGGGCACCCTCAATTTCGGCTCGGCCGGCCCTGGCAGCACGCCGCACCTGGCAATCGAACTGCTGAAAAAGCAGGCCGGCATCGACATGGTGCACGTGCCCTACAAGGGCAGCGGCCCGGCGGTGGCCGCCGTGCTGGCGGGCGACGTGCAGGTGCTGGTGTCGAACATCGGCACGGTGCTGGCGCAAATTCGCGCCGGCAAGCTGCGCGCCATCGCGGTGACCAGCGCCACTCGCGCCGCCGTGCTGCCCGACGTGCCGACGGTGGGCGAAACGGTGAAGGGTTACGAGTCGCGCACCTGGTACGCCATGTTCGCACCTGCCGGCACGCCGCCCGCGGCCATCGCCAAACTCAACAACGCGATCGCCGAGGCGGTGAAGGCACCGGACGTGAACAAGCAACTGGTGGACATGGGCTACGAGCCGAAGAGCAATACGCCGGCGCAAATGGCCGCGCTGTACCGCGAAGACATCGTGACGTGGGCAAAGGTGATCAAGCTATCGGGCGCGAAGGCGGAGTGAGGCAAGGCGGCGCGAAGATGCTAGGCTTAAGGAACCGCGAACCCGCACTCCCTGCCTTGGCCGATAACTTCACACCTCTCGTCCCCAGGCGCCGCAGCCTGCTCGCGGCGCTGGCCGCCCTCTGGGCCTTTCCCATGCACGCACAAAGCACCGCCGATCTCGACCTGATCCGCGCCGCCGAAGGCGGCGATGCCGCCGCGGTGAAGCGCCTGCTCGATGGCGGCGCCGGCGTCACCGCGCGCGATGGCCGCCGCCGCACCGCGCTGATGGCCGCGACGCAGGGCAACCATGTTGAGGCGGCGCGCCTGCTGATCGACAAAGGGTCGGACGTCAACGCGCAGGACAGCATCGAGGACAGCCCGTTTTTGCTCGCGGGCGCCAGCGGCTTCCAGGAGATCCTGAAAATGTGCGTGGCCCGCGGCGCCGACCTGAAAAGCCGCAACCGCTACGGCGGCACCGCGCTGATTCCCGCCTGCCACCACGGCCACCTGGAAACGGTGCAGGAGCTGCTGAAGACCAAAATCGACGTCAACCACGTCAACAAGCTGGGCTGGACCGCCCTGCTCGAAGCCATCATCCTCGGCGACGGCGGCAAGACGCATACCGAAATCGTGCGCGAATTGCTGGCCCATGGTGCGCAGGTGAACCTGGCGGACCGCGACGGGGTAACGCCGCTGGCGCATGCGCGGCGCCACGGCTACCGCGAGATGGTACGTTTGCTGGAAGCGGCCGGCGGGCGCTGAGTAGCCACGCGGGCTTTCGTCGAGTGCGCGCCGGGTTTTCGTCGGGCTTTCGTCGGGTCTTTGTAACGGGCTAGCGCTTGACGCTGGGCACGTGGTTCTTGATCTTGTCCTGCATGCGCACGTCGAAGCGTTCCAGGTTGATGATCACCCGCTCGTGGGTGCCGCCGCCGATAGCCTCGACCTCGTCTTCCGCCCACAATTTGAAGGTGATGACGCGGCCCTTGACCTCGACCACTTCGGCATGCGCGGCAACGTGCATGCCCACCGGCGTGGCGGCGAAGTGCTGCACGTCCAGGCGCGTGCCCACGGTCTGGTGCCCGGCCGGCACGAAGCGTTCGGCCGCTTCCAGCGCCGCCGCCTCCAGCAGGTTCACCAGCACCGGCGTGGCCAGCACGTGCACCTGGCCGCTGCCCACATGCGGCGCGGTGTGCTCCTCGGCGACGACGATTTCGATTTTTCCGGTCAAGCCCGGTACCAGTCCTTCGACGCTGCTGCTCATGGCGACCCTCGTTACGCCGTCTTGCGGCTTTTGTACGACTTGGAGCTTAGGCATGCCCATGGATTTTGCCCTTGACCGGGGATAATTTCAGTGACTCCGACAGCAGATTCTGCATGCAGCAAATTCTGCGCCATGCTCCCGGCATGGCGCTCCGGACGGGGCGTTGTCGCGTAAAATCGAGGGTCTTCGCCTTTGTTCCGCTTCTGTCCTCTTCTCATCGCGCGCCCTCCCCCAGCCATCATGACCACCATCATCAGCCAGGAAGATTTCATCCAGTCGATTGCAGACGCCCTGCAGTTCATCTCCTACTACCACCCGAAGGATTTCATCGCCCACCTGGCGCGGGCCTACGACCGCGAGCAGAGCGTCGCGGCGAAGGACGCAATCGCCCAGATCCTCACCAACAGCCGCATGTCGGCCGAAGGCCACCGGCCGATCTGCCAGGACACGGGTATCGTCAACGTGTTCCTGAAAATCGGCATGGACGTGCGCTTCGACAGCAAGATGAGCGTCGGCGAGATGGTCAACGAGGGCGTGCACCGCGGCTACACCCATCCGGACAACGTGCTGCGCGGCTCGGTGCTGGCCGACCCGCACTTCGCGCGCAAGAACACCAACGACAACTCCCCCGCCGTGCTCAACGTCGAGCTGGTGCAGGGCAATACCATCGACGTGAACGTCGCGGCCAAGGGCGGTGGTTCGGAAAACAAGTCCAAGTTCGTGATGATGAATCCGTCCGATAGCCTGGTGGACTGGGTGCTGAAGACCGTGCCGACCATGGGCGCCGGCTGGTGCCCGCCGGGCATGCTGGGCATCGGCATCGGCGGCACCGCCGAGAAGGCCATGCTGATGGCCAAGGAAGTGCTGATGGAGCCGATCGACATGCACGAGTTGCTCGAGCGCGGCCCGCAAAACAAATTTGAAGAGTTGCGCATCGAGTTGTTCGAAAAGGTCAACGCTTTAGGCATCGGCGCGCAGGGTCTCGGCGGCCTAACCACCGTGCTGGACATCAAGATCGCGCACTATCCGACCCACGCCGCCTCCAAGCCGGTGGCGATGATTCCTAACTGCGCCGCCACCCGCCACGTGCATTTCACGCTCGACGGCTCCGGCCCTGCGAAGCTGGAGCCGCCCTCGCTGGAAGACTGGCCGAAAGTCACCTGGAGCCCTTCCGCACAATCGAAGCGCGTCGATCTCGACAAGCTGACCAAGGAAGAAGTCGCCTCCTGGAAGCCGGGCCAGACCCTGCTGCTTAACGGCAAGATGCTCACCGGCCGCGATGCCGCGCACAAGCGCATCCAGGACATGTTGGCCAAGGGCGAGCAGCTCCCAGTCGATTTCTCGAACCGGGTTATTTATTATGTGGGCCCGGTTGACCCGGTGCGCGACGAAGTTGTAGGACCCGCCGGCCCCACCACCTCGACGCGGATGGACGGCTTTACGGAAATGATGCTGGCGCAGACCGGCCTGATCGCGATGATCGGCAAGGCCGAGCGCGGCCCGGTGGCGATCGAGGCGATCAAGAAGCACAAGTCCGCTTACCTGATGGCTGTCGGCGGCGCCGCCTACCTGGTCGCCAAGGCGATCAAGGAGTCCAGGGTAGTCGGCTTCCATGATCTTGGCATGGAGGCGATCTACGAGTTCAATGTCAAGGACATGCCGGTGACGGTGGCGGTTGATTCGACCGGTGTTTCCGCCCATACTACCGGTCCCGCCGAGTGGTCGAAGAAGATTGTCGACTTCAAGATTCCCATCAAGGTAGCCTAATCCAAGTTGCCGGCGCGCCGCCTCCGGGCAGAGCGCGGCGGTGCCCAAGAGTCCAGCACAGCACATAGATCGCGCCACGCAGCGTTTGGCGCGCCGGAGACATTCCTTCATGCATTCCGACATGCGCGCCCCGCGGCGCCTGCTGGCGTCCCTGTTGTCCCTGTGGCTGGCCGGGCCGGCCATGGCGCAAAGCGTTAACGATACCAAGGGCATGGCGGTGGAATCCGACTCCGGCGCCACCGTGTTGCCTGTTCCGGACGACCAGGCCTTTTTGCGCGGCATGGCCGCCAAGGCGAAAAAAGACGGCGCCCGCGCGGTGCAGGAATTTTCCGCTGCCGCCGCCACCGGCCACGCCCAGGCCGAATACCTCCTGGGCCTGATGTATTTGCGCGGCGACGGCGTCAAGACCGACATCAAGCAGGCAGTTCACTGGTTCGAGCGCGCGCTGAGCCAGGCGCATGCGCTAGCCGCCACCCAGCTGGGCGAGCTCTACGAGCAGGGCAACGGCGTGCCGAAAAACTCCAGGCGCGCCGCCGAGCTTTACGAGCGTGCCGCGCTGGCGGGCTTTTCGCCGGCGCAAACCCGCCTAGGCGCGCTGTTCGAAAGCGGCACCGGCGTGGCGGAAAATCCGCAAGCGGCGCTGGACTGGTATTCGGTGGCCGCCGCCCAGGGCAACTGGGATGCGCAGCACCGCCTCGGCAAGCTGATGCGCGACGGCCGCACCGGCGAGATCGATTACACCGAAGCGCGGCATTTGTTCGAGGCTTCGGCGAAAAACGGCAATTCCTACGCAAAAGTGTCACTCGGCGACCTCTATGAAACCGGCCGCGGCGTACCGCGCAATTTGAACAAGGCCGGCCAGCTATACCGCGAAGCGGCGCGCGAAGGCGAGCCCGCCGGCCGCACCCGCCTGGCCACCCTGGGGCATCCGCCGTCCGAGAGCAACGTGGCGCTGGTGAAATACGCCAAGCCCCCTGCCAAGCCGCAATCGCTCAAGGCGCACGCGGTCAAACCAGCGCCCAAGCCGCTGCAGTCAGCCGCCGCCGACTGAGCCTTTCACGGCTTTTCGGCGATTGGCGCGAAACCTGCATATTTGCAGGTTCTCCCGCTGTTTTTCCCATGCGGGTTTCCCCTGAATAATTCCGCTCGCATATCCCTCCCGGGGCGCGCGCGAAAGAGGTAAGCTAGATGGCGACGATGCCTGTTCGAGATCGCTGCTCACTGGCGCCTCAGATTGCCGCATAACCGATGAATTCCGCCAAGATTCTGCCTACCCCGCCCGGCGGCGACGGGGAGCATCCCGACACCAGAGAGCTGCTGGCGCGCTCCCAATCGCTGCAGATCGAGCTGGCGCAGACCAACAGCCGCCTGCGTTCCCTCGAAGAGCAGCTCAATTCATCCGAGCAGCTCGCCTCCTTCGGCCATTTCAAGATTGATCCGGCGCAGCGCTTTTCCCTGTCGCGTTCCGCTTCGCAGCTGCTCGGCCTGGAAAACACCCCCGCGCGCAATCTGCAGACCGTCTTTCTTTACGCCAAGCCGGGGCAGCGCCAGCGCCTCGAAGGGGTGCTGACGCGCCTGAACGAAACCGGCCTGCAGGTGGACCTAGAAATGTCCTTCGACATTCCCGGCACCGGCAGCCGCTGGCTGCGCGTGGTGATCCGCCGCACCCAGGGCGCCGACGATGACCTGTATGGCCTGATCATCGACACCACCGAGGCGCGCCGCGAGCAGGCACGCCGCGACCTGGCGCTGCATGTCAGCCACGCGCTGCTGCAGGATGTGGACTCGCAGGCGGCTTACGAGTCGGTGCTGCGCAACGTCTGCACCGCCCTGGGCTGGGATACCGGCTCCTGCTGGCTGGTGACGCCGGACGGCAAGCAGTTGCGCTGCCTGGCAGTGTGGCACCTGCCCGACGAAGCGCTGGGTGCTCTTGCCGCGCACCAGCGCGGCCGGGTGCTGGGCATCGGCGAAGGCCTGGTGGGCGCGGTGCTGCAATCGCGCCAGGCGGCGTGGGTGGACGACGCCGCCGCCGAGACGCGCTTCGGCGCGCCCGAACTGGTGGCGCGCGCCGGCATCCGCTCGGCCTACACCTTTCCCACCGTGGTCGAGGGCGGCCAGGGCGTGGGGGTGCTGCAATTCCTGTCGCGCAACCTGCGCCGCTACGACGACGAACTGCCCGCCGTGAGCGGCCTGATCGGCGCGCTGATGGCGCAGCGGGTGCGCAGGGAGTCCTGGATCAGCCGTTTGCGCGATGTTGCCGAGCGCGACTCGCTGACCGGCCTGTTCACCCGCTACGCGCTGATCGAGCGCCTGTGGCGCCTGGCCGGCGGCCCGACGCAGCCCGGCTTCGTGCTGTGCATTTTCGACCTGAACCGCTTCAAGCTGATCAACGACGGCCTGGGCCACGAGGCCGGCGACCTGGTGCTGAAAACCATCGCCCAGCGGGTGGTGCGCAACATGCCCGCGGGCGCGCGCCTGGCGCGCCTCTCCGGCGACGAGTTCGCCGCGCTGATGCAGGGCGGTGACACCGAGCTCGACGCGGTGGCGGCAGCGATCAGCCATTCGGTCGAGGAAATCCTCAACATCAACGGCTACGAATTTTCCCTCACCGCCTCGATGGGCGCGGCGCGCTTTCCCGAGGACGGCGCCGAGCCCGAAGTGCTGATGCGCGAGGCGAACGCGCGGCGCCACCGCAACAAGCGCAACTCGCGCGCCGGCCTGGGGCCGCAGGCGGAAGTCACCCACCACCACTCGCTGAACCAGATCCAGACCGAGCACGAGCTGCGGCGCGCGCTGCTGCAGGGCGAACTGCATGTGCACTACCAGCCGATCGTGCAGCTGGGCGACCGCGCCGTGGTCGGCGCCGAGGCGCTGCTGCGCTGGGCGCACCCGGAGCGCGGCATGCTCACCCCCGGCAGCTTTCTCTCGGTGGCCGAGGAAGCCGGCCTGACCCGCGAGATCAGCCGCCACGTGCTCACCTGCGTCACCCGCGACCTGGCGCGTTCCAACTTGGCGCCGGAGTTCCGCCTCAACGTCAACCTGTCGGCGCTGGACTTCCGCGACCTCAAGCTGTTCAAGGACCTGGGCGGCATGCTGCGCGAGGTCGGGGTGGCGCCGCAGCGCCTGCGCCTGGAAGTCACCGAGAGCATGCTGATGGAAGACGTGAGCAACGCTGAGCGCATCGTCGGCCTTCTGGCCGACTACGGCGTGGAGTTCGCCATCGACGACTTCGGCACCGGCTACTCTTCGCTAGCGCAGTTGTCGCGCCTGCCGGTGCACGAGCTGAAGATCGACCAGACCTTCACCCAAAGCGTGGACACCAAACGCGGCAAGGCGGTGGTGCGCGCGGTGCTCGACCTGGCGGCGCGCCTGGAAATGCCGGTGACGGCCGAAGGCATCGAGACCCAAGTACAGGCCGTCACGCTCACCGCCTACGGCTGCAACAAGGGCCAGGGCTACCTCTACGCGCGGCCGATGCCCTACGACGACCTGCTCGGCTTCATCGAAAAAAGCGGCGCCGGCGGCGCCGGTTAGGCCTTACCGCAGCCAGCCCGGCCGGGCTGTTTGATCGCTCGCCGGATCGGCAGGCCACTTGACCGCTGCCAAGCCTACAGGCTACCTGACCGCCGCCAAGCCGGCTGTCGCGATCAACCCATCCTGCTGGGCGGTACCGCCGGAGGCGCCGATGGCGCCGACGATCCGGCCTTCAACGACGATCGGCACCCCGCCTTCGATCGGCACCGCGCCCGGCAGCGCCAGGATGCGCAGGCCGCCGCCGGAGGCGAGGGTATCTTCGAATACCTTGGTGGCGCGGCGAAACGCCGCCGCCGATTGCGCCTTCTGGATCGCCACCTTGATGCTGCCGGTCTGCGTGTTGTCCATGCGCTCGAACGAGACCAGCGCCCCGCCGGTGTCGACCACGGCCACCGCCATGCCCAAGTTGTTCTTGCGCGCCTCGGCGGTGGCGGCGGCCACCGCCTTTTTCGCCTGGTCCAGCGAGATCGGCGCGCCGTAGGGCACCAGCACCTGGGCAAATACCAGCGTCGCCCATCCAACGCCGAGCGCGGCGACGGCGGCCAGGCCGGCGGCGAGGCTGCGGGTAAATCTCATTGCTGTCCTCTGCTAACCGGCGCGAAAACGAAGCGGCCGCGCGGCAATTGCAAAGCGCGGCGCGAGCCATAAAGACGGTTTCCATTAAAGCAATAGCGGCGGCGAAGCGCACGCGCATTCCATGCTGCCATGCAACATATACAACCTTACGGGTTGCTCAGTCCAGTTCTTTAATCGCTGCGTCAGCCAAGCGGGCGACCACGGGCGGCGTATGAGAAAATGCGCCGCGCCCTCCTTTACCCTGGTCCAGACCCACCTCCTCCCCGCATGAATCGCTTGACCCTAGGCTTGCGCCGTCCCTGGGCGCTGGTCGCCCTGATCGCCTTTACCATCACCGCCGGCCTGTGGGCTGACCGCGCCTATGGCTGGGCCGGACAGGTGGCGGTGAGCCTGCTGGTGTGGCTGGAGCTGGCCTTGCTGTGCGCAAACCTGCCGCGCGGCATCGGCGAGCGCCTGGTGGCCTGCACCTGGATTTCCGGCTGCGGTGAAATCATCGCCTCCCTCGTCTGGGGCCTGTACGACTACCAGTTTGGCAACGTGCCGCTGTTCGTGCCGCCGGGCCATGCCCTGCTCTACCTGGGCGGCCTGCTGATCGCCGAGCGCCTGCCGGCCGGCATGGCGAAATACGGCCCCTACCTGGTGCCGGCGCTGGCCGCGCCGGTGGTGATCACGCTGGCCCTGACCGGGCAGGACCTGTTCAGCCTGCCGCTGTTCCTGCTGTTCACCGCCTTCGTGCTGTTCGCGCCGGAAAAGCGCCTCTACGCCACCATGTTCATGCTGGCGCTGGCGATGGAGGTCTACGGCACGGCCACCGGCAACTGGGCCTGGCGCGCACATGTGCCCGGCACACCGCTTTCCACCCTCAACCCGCCGCTGGCGGCCGGCGCCTTCTATTGCCTGCTCGACTGGGCGGTGAATCTGCACATCTCGTGGAAGAACCGCCGGCGCAGTGACAGCAGCCCGCGCGGCGGAGCGGTGACCGGAGATGCGCCGGTCCCCACCGGGTCTATCGTCACCATTCCCCTCACCGTGCCGGCGCCCTTGCCCCTGAACTGAGCCATGCGCGATTTCCTGGTGCGTGCCGACATCGCTGCCTCGCCCGAGGCCGTGTGGGCCGTGCTCGCCGATGTAGAACACTGGCCGGAATGGACCGCCTCGATGCAACGCGTCACGCGTCTGGACAGTGGCCCGCTGGCGCAAGGCTCGCACCTGCGGGTGGAGCAGCCCAAGCTGCTGCCGGCGAACTTCACCATCACCGAGTGGCAGGAGAACCGCAACTTCACCTGGGTCAGCCAGAACCCCGGCTCCTCGGCTGTCGCCGGCCATGTGATCGAGGCTACCGGCAGCGGCTGCACGGTGACGCTGACCATCCACTTCAACGGCCTATTCGGCGGCCTGGTGGGCTGGCTGATGCGCGGCCTGATCGGCCGCTACATGGCGATGGAAGCGCAGGGCTTGAAGCAGCGCGCCGGGCAAAGCGCCCGGCCCGCCGCAAGCTAGACCCTAGCGCTCGATCGCCAGGGCTACGCCCATGCCGCCGCCGATGCACAGCGCGGCCAGGCCCTTCTTCGCATCGCGCTTGATCATTTCGTGGATCAGCGTCACCAGAATGCGGCAGCCGGAAGCGCCGATCGGGTGGCCGATGGCAATCGCGCCGCCGTTGACGTTGATCTTGCTGGTGTCCCAACCGAGTTCCTTGTTCACCGCGATGGCTTGCGCGGCGAAGGCCTCGTTGATTTCCATCAGGTCGAGGTCCTTGGCGCTCCAGCCGGCTTTTTTCAGGCACAGCTGCGTGGCCGGTACCGGGCCCATGCCCATGATGGCGGGGTCGACCCCGGCGGACGAATAGGCGCGGATTTTCGCCAGCGGCGTCAGGCCCAGGGCCCTGGCTTTTTCCGCAGACATCATCACCACGGCCGCGGCGCCATCGTTCAGCCCCGAAGCATTGCCGGCGGTCACCGTGCCCTCCTTGTTGAACGCGGGCTTGAGCGCGGAGAGCGCGGCGACGGTGGTGCCGTGCTTGGGGTACTCGTCGTCGGCGAATACGGTGACGGCGCCCTTCTTGCCGGGGATTTCCAGAGGAAGGATTTCGTCCTTGAACCTGCCGGCCTTTTGCGCGGCTTCGGCCTTCATCTGCGAGGCGGCGGCGAACTCGTCCTGCTCGGCGCGCGAGATGTTGAACTTCTTCGCCACGTTCTCGGCGGTAACGCCCATGTGGTACTGGTTGTAGACGTCCCACAGACCATCAACGATCATCGTGTCGACCAGCTTGGCGTCGCCCATGCGAAAGCCGTCGCGCGAGCCGTTGAGCACTTGCGGGCTGGCGCTCATGTTTTCCTGGCCGCCGGCGATGATGATTTCGGCGTCGCCGCACATGATGGCCTGCGCGGCGAGGTGGGTGGCCTTGAGGCCCGAGCCGCAGACCTTGTTGATGGTCATGGCGGGCGTCATTTCATGGATGCCGGAGCGGATCAGCGCCTGGCGCGCGGCGTTCTGTCCGACGCCGGCGGTAAGCACCTGGCCGAGGATCACTTCGCTGATCTTGTCGGTGCCGATGCCGGTTTGCGCCAGCAGGCCGCGGATCACATGGGCGCCCAGGTCGGCGGCGGCGATCTTCGCCAGCGAACCGCCGAATTTGCCGACGGCGGTACGCTTGGCGGCGACTATAACGACTTCAGTCATGGTGTTTCCTCTGCGAAAAGTGGCTTGGGAAGTATGCTACTCCGTTTGCCGGCCCGGGTTTACCGCATGACGTTGGACTGCGCGGGCGCCGGCGTTGGTGTACGGACAGGCCACCCTTAATAGCGCTGATAAGAGCCAAAACATGCCGCCGCAATGGCCCCGCACGCGGTGGGGCGGTATCATTTCACCCCTTCGCCGCGTGACCTGCCGCGTGAATGAGAGCGTCGGGACATCCATGTTCCGCCGCGCCGGTTTTCCCGCTTGCGCACCGCGCTTCGCACCACCCAAAGATATAGAGGAGACAAGCTTTGTTCCCATCGTTTCGCCCGACCCTGTTGCGCAGCGCCGCCACCCTGCTGGCCGCCGCCCCGCTGCTCTTCGGCAGCGCGCACGCCGCCTTCCCTGACCACCAGGTGACCATCGTCGTGCCCTTCGCGCCTGGCGGGGGCAGCGACATTGTCGCGCGCACTCTTTCCAACCTCCTGACGCAGGACCTGAAGCAGACCTTCATCGTCGACAACAAGCCCGGCGCGGGTGCCAACATCGGCGCCAAGTACACCGCCGCCGCCCGGCCTGACGGCTACACCATCATGGTGATCTCCTCGGTGCTGACCGCCAACCCGACGCTGTACGCCAAGCAGCACCCCTTCGACGCGATCAAGGACTTCACGCCGATTGTCGAGATCGGCGATTCGCCCAACGTCATCGTCACCCGGCCGCAGTCCGGCATCAAGAACGTGGCCGACCTGATCGCCCGCGCCAAGGCCGATCCCAACCTGCTCAACTATTCCAACCCGGGCGCCGGCACCGCGCCGCACATCGCGGTGGAGTATTTTAAATACCGGGCAGGCATCAACATTACGAACGTGCCCTATTCGGGCGCTGGCCCCTCGATGCAGGCCGCGCTCTCCGGCGACACGCAGCTCGGCTCCTTTTCGCTGGGTAGCGTGGCGCAATACATGTCGTCCGGCCGCCTGGTCGGCCTGGTGCATACCGGCCGCGGCCGCCTGCCTGATTTTCCCAACGTGCCCAACATGACCGAAGCGGGATTTCCGAATTCGGAGCTGGCCACCTTCCAGGTGCTGGTGGGCCCGGCCGGCATGCCCAAGGAAGTGGTGGACATTCTTGCCAAGGCCACGCTGGCGATCCTCAAGCGCCCCGACGTGCAGGAGACGCTGAAGAACACCGGCTTCGGCATCATCGGCGGCGGCCCGGAGCAATTGAAGGCACGCATCGCGCAAGAGGTGCCGATGTACCGCGAGATGATCACCAAAGCCAACATCAAGATTGACTGAAGTTTCGATTCAGCAGTTTCGTTCGAGTTTCGCAATTACCTAAACGGGAAGCCTCATCATGGAAGTCAAATCCACCCTACGCGTCATCCATCAGTCCGATTACCCCGGCAAGCGCGGGGTGATTGACCAGCAGAGCTACCAGCGCCTGGTCGGCTGGCCCGGCGTGGTCGACACCGAGCGCGTGCGCATCGGCCGCGCCACCTACAAGCCTGGCGCCTATGAGCAGCTCCACTGGCATCCGATCGAGGCCTGCTACTACGTCATTTCCGGCACCGCCACGGTACGCAATTTCGAAGGCCAGGAGTTCGAAGTCAGCGCCGGATCGATGATCTACGCGCCCCCCGGCATTGCCGGCGCGCATGAGTGGGAAGTGCATGAATACCTGGAACTGCTGGACATCCGCGCCACCACCGATACGACGCGCAAGATCCAGTTCACCGTCGACAAGGAAACCAAGCGCTCCTACATCGAGCTGGAAGACCTGGCCTATCGCGAGGCGCTGAGCCTCAAGTCCTTCTACCCGGCGGACGATTGACTCGCTGAACCACGCCGCTACACATCAAAGCCCCGCCATCGCGGGGCTTTGTCTTTCCGGGCTATTCGACGTCGGTCGGGTCCAGCGGCTTGTCGCTGGGCTTTTCATCCGGCGAGAGTTGCCAGAAAATCCAGCCCGAGGCCGAGGTGATCAAGCCCATGCAGATGAAGGTGGCGTGAAAGGCGCTCAGGGTGCTGGCGCTGTGCGTCAGGTCCGCGAAGGCGCGCAAGAGCGCGCTGGCGATCATCACGCCCACCGAGATCGAGAGCATCTGGACCATTGAAAGCAGGCTATTGCCGGCGGAGGCGCCGTCGCTGTCCAGGTCTTTCAGGCAGATGGTGTTCATCGCGGTGAACTGGATCGAGTTGACGCCGCCGAACAGGCCCAGTTGCACGAGGTGCACCCACACCGGCTGGCTGGAGGACACCAGCGCGAATTCGGCGATGCCCAGGCCCACCAGCACGGTGTTGGCCACCAGCACCGTGCGATAGCCGAAACGCGCGATCAGCTGGCGCACCACGCCCTTGCTGGCGATGCCGGCGGCGGCCACCGGCAGCATCATCAGCCCGGCCTGGAACGGCGTGTAGCCCAGCGTCAACTGCAGCAGCAGCGGGATCAGGAAGGGCATGGCGCCGCTGCCGATGCGTGCGAACAGGTTGCCCAGCAAGCCGATGGCGAAGCTTGAGACCTTGAACAGCGCCGGCGAGAACAGCGGGTGCTCCTGCTTCGACGCCCGCAGCCAGTAGGCCACGATGCAGGCGAGGCCGAAGATCAGCAGCACCATCACCGCGGCGTGCGGCAGGCCGAGGTCGGAGAGGCCGTTCAGCGCCAGCGACACCATCGCCATGCCGAAGCCAAGCAGCAGGTAACCGAAGAAATCGAAGCGGCCGACTTCCGGATTGCGCGCGTCCGGCATGTAGTAGTAGGTGGCGATGCAGCCGATGATGCCCACCGGCACATTGACCAGGAAGATCCAGTCCCAGGAAGCGATCTGCACCAGCCAGCCGCCCAAGGTCGGGCCGATCAGCGGGCCGATCAGGCCGGGAATCGATACCACGCTCATCGCCTGCAGCAATCGCTCGCGCGGGAACGTGCGCAGCAATGCGAGGCGCCCCACCGGCAACAGCATCGCCCCGCCCGCGCCCTGCAGGATGCGTGAGGCCACCAGCTGGTTGAGGTGGGTGGAGATCGCGCACAGCACCGAGCCGATAGTAAAGAGCACGATGGCGCCCAGGAAAATCCGCTTGGTGCCGTAACGGTCCGCCAGCCAGCCGGAGGCGGGGATCAGCACCGCCATGGTCAGCGAGTAGGAGATCACCACCGACTGCATGCGCAGCGGGCTTTCGCCCAGGCTGGCGGCCATCGCCGGCAGCGCGGTGTTGACGATGGTCGAGTCCAGCGTCTGCATGAAAAAGCCGACGGCGACCAAGCCCAGCAATATGCCCAGGGATCTTTCGGTAGGGAGAAACGGCATCTGCGGATTCGCAACGAATGCCGGTTGCGAGGAACCGGCACTGCGTTATTTACTTGGTGCCCGGAGCCGGAATCGAACCGGCACTCTATCGCTAGAAATGGATTTTGAGTCCATCGCGTCTACCAATTCCGCCATCCGGGCTGGAGATAGGAGGCGTAATTATACCCGATGGACACGCTCTTTCCTCCGCGGTTTCGCTCTGTGGCGCGCCTGCCGCGCCGCTACAATCACCTCCCATGGCTTTCACCCTTTCCGATTTCGACTTCGAACTGCCGTCCGAGCTGATCGCGCAGTTTCCGCCGGCCGAGCGCACCGCAAGCCGGTTGCTGGTGCCCGCTGCCGGACAATTTTCCGACCTGCACTTTCGCGACCTGCCGCAACTGCTCTCGCCCGGCGACCTGCTGGTGTTCAACCAGACCCGGGTGGTGAAGGCGCGCCTGTTCGGCGAAAAAGCCAGCGGCGGCAAGATCGAACTTCTGATCGAGCGCGTGCTGGACGCGCACAGCGCGCTGGCGCACATCCGCGCCAGCAAGTCGCCCAAGCCCGGCTCGCTGCTCAACATCGCAGGCGCCACCGCTACCGTCGAAGAAAAGCGCGACGCCCTCTACCTGCTGCGCTTCGCCGGTCCCGCCACCGTATTCGAACTGATGGACGCGCACGGCGCCGTGCCCCTGCCCCCCTACATCGAGCACGACGCTTCGGCGCAGGACATCGAACGCTACCAGACCGTCTACGCGCGCACCCCCGGCGCGGTGGCCGCGCCCACCGCCGGCCTGCACTTCGACGAGGCGCTGCTCGACACACTACGGGCGCAAGGCGTGCACACCGCCTTTCTCACCTTGCACGTCGGCGCCGGCACCTTTCAGCCAGTGCGCGGCGACCGCATCGAGGAACACGTGATGCACAGCGAGTGGTACGACATCACGCCCGAGACGGTGGCGGCGATCACCGCCGCGAAGCAGCGCGGCAACAAGGTGATTGCGGTGGGCACCACCAGCGTACGCGCGCTGGAAAGCGCGGCCCTGCGTGCGAACCCGAACGCAAACCAGGGCGAACTGCTTGCGCCGGGCGCCGACGACACGCGCATATTCATCACGCCGGGATTCGAATACAAGGTGGTGGACCGGCTGATCACCAACTTTCACCTGCCGAAGTCCACGCTGCTGATGCTGGTGTCGGCCTTCGCCGGGCATGACTTGATGCTAAAGGTCTATGCGCATGCCATTGCGCAGCGCTATCGTTTTTTCAGCTACGGCGATGCGATGCTGCTGGACCGGGCTCCCTAGTTTTTCGTTCGTCCTGAACCTGTCGAAGGACATTCCGTTCAGCGTTATTCGACTGGCTCACCACGAACGGAAAGCAAGGACTCAAACCTTCTGCGCATCCAGCCAGACCTCCAGCCCCTGCGCGTTGAGGTCGTCGTCGACCGAGAACACGTCGAGCATTTGCGCCTCGGTCAGCGGCCAGCCCTGGCGCTTGCCTTCGGCCAGCACCAGCTGGCGGATGCCCGCGAGGATTTTCGCGTGGCGATCTTCGCCGCGCGCACCGCTGGCCTGCACGGCCTGCGCCAAGTCACAATGCGCATCGAGCAGGCGCTGCACGTCGGCCGCCACCCGCGCCGGATCGCGCAACTGTGCGTAGTGGGTCATGTAGATCGCTTCGGGCTTGTAGTCGAGCACGCGGTTCATGGTCGCCTGCAGCACCGGCGGCTCGAACTGCGAGGGGCTGGTGGTGGGAAAACCATGGCGCACACCGTTGGTGGTGAGTTCGGTATACGCCAGGCCGAAGCAGTCGCCGACGAAAAAGTGCCCGGTCCGCGAATCGCGGATGCACACGTGATGCCTCGCATGGCCCGGCGTGTCGATGAACAGGAACTCACGGCCCGCCAGCGAGACGGTGCTACCTTCCGGGGTTTCAATGATCCTCTCCTTCGGGATCGGGATGATCTCGCCGTAGTTACGCAGCGCGGTCTCCTCGCCATACACATCCACCGTCGCCTGCCACACCTTGGAGGGGTCGGCCATGTGGCGCGCGCCGCGCGGGTGCACTGTCAGCTTGGCGTTCGGAAAGGCCTTCATCATCTGGCTGGCGCCGCCGGCGTGGTCGAGGTGGATGTGGGTCAGCATCACGTAGTCAACGCTCTCCGCAGTCAGACCTTTCACCTGTAGGGCTTGCAGCACCATCGGCAGCGAATGGTTGGTGCCGGTGTCAACGAAGGCGGCGCGGCCGTTTTCCACCACCATGTGGATGGCGTCCAGGCGCGGGCGGACAAAGCCGGAGTCGATGGCGGAGATGCCGTGTTCGTAGTCGATCAGGTCGAGTTTCATGCTGGCGGGGTCTGGTGTCGGTGCAATGGAATCAGGGCGCATTTTCGCCGATAATCAAGCCATGCGCTGCCCTTCACTTTACGCATGAGCGGACAAATCGGCCTGTTCGGCCCCGACGAGGACGAGCCGGAGGACGACTCCGCTGCCGCCTCCGGCAAGGCGCCGGAAAAGCCCCAGCGCGGCGTCGGCCCGGTGAAGCAGGAAGACGCCATCCACGCCCTCGGCCAAGCCTTGCCGGGGGCCATCCACCTCGGCACTTCCACCTGGTCCTTCCCCGGCTGGGCCGGCATCGTCTACGACAAGCCGGCTTCCGAATCCACCCTGTCGCGGCGCGGCCTGACGGCTTATTCGCAGCACCCACTGCTGCGCGCCGCCGGCATCGACCGTTCCTTCTACACGCCGATGTCCCTGGCCGAGTACAGCCAATACGCGCGCCAGGTGCCGCCGCATTTCCGCTTCCTGGTAAAAGCGCCTTCCTTCATCACCGACGAATCGCGGCGCAGCGAAAAAGGCACGCCGATCGAGCTCAACCCGCGCTTTCTGGATGCGCAGTCCGCCTTCGACGAATTCGTCAAACCGGCGATCGCGGGCTTGGGCGAAAAAGCCGGGCCGCTGGTGTTCCAGTTCTCTCCATTGTCGTTCCAGACCTTGCGCGACGTGCCCGGCTTCATCAAACGCCTGCACGCCTTTTTGTACGCGCTGAACCAGATGTGCGAAGGATTTTCGATCCCGCCGCTGTTCGCCGTCGAGGTGCGCAATGGCGAGCTGCTGACCCGCGATTTCGCCGATGCGCTCAAAGACACCGGTACCCGCTACTGCCTGGGCCTGCACGCGCGCATGCCGACCGCCGAAGAACAGCTGCCTCTGCTGCGTGCGCTCTGGCCCGGGCCGCTGGTGGTGCGCTGGAACCTGCATTCCGGCTTTCGCTACGAGGAGGCCAAGGCGCAATACGCCCCCTTCAACAAGCTGGTCGATGAAGACCCGCACACCCGCGGCACCCTGGCGCGGGTGATCGCCGCCACCGCCGCGGCGGGCTACCCGGTGTATCTCGTAGCCAACAACAAGGCGGAGGGCTCGGCGCCGCTGACGGTGGTGAAACTGGCGGCGGCGATCATCGAGGAAATCCGCAAAAAGGCGGCGGCGGGTTGATGCCCGCACGACGGGCCGGGCTACAACACTTGTGGTCGGACCCTGGGAAACCTCGAGTTTTTTCGCAAAATCGCGCGTGGCGCTGTTTTAAACCACGGTAAATCACGGTGGTCTTCGGCATTTTTCCATCGCCATCACATGTGTTGTGGCGACTCATTGACCACACCGCCCCAAAGGGCATTGCTTCGGGGCGTGTCCGCGCGGGGGAAATCCGGCGTCCGATCCAAATCAACAGAGGTGTGGATTCCCGCCGGCGCGGGAATGACAGGCAGCCTTTTGGACATTCACGGCCATGTTAAAGAACGCAAGGGGGGCCGGCACAAGCGGATTCGCCTCAATGGCAACAGGCAACAGACTGGCCACCCATGTACCAAAGATACACAAGTCGGACAACTAAGTGTGGTCGATTTGCGTAGCGCGAACCGATAAAAAACGCGAGCCATCGGCTCGCGTTTTTATCCTACCGCTTGCCTTATTTCTTCAGCCGCGCGGCGAACTTTTCGCGGAATTTTTTCACCTTGGGGGCGACCACGAACATGCAGTAAGGCTGGTTCGGATTGTTGGAAAAATATTCCTGGTGATATTTTTCAGCCATGTAGAAGGTCGAGGCCGGCACCACTTCGGTGACCACCTTGCCGCTCCAGATGCCCTCTTTGTCGATCTCGGCGATCACTTCCCCGGCGACCTGCTTTTGCTCTTCGGAGTGATAGAAAATCGCCGAGCGGTACTGGGTGCCGACGTCGTTGCCCTGGCGGTTAAGCGTGCTGGGGTCGTGGACGGTAAAAAATACCCGCAGGATGTCGGCGAAGCTGATCACCGCCGGGTCGAAGGTGACGCGCACCACTTCGGCATGGCCGGTGTCACCACCGCAGATGTCGTCATAGCTTGGGTTGACGGTCTTGCCGCCGGTGTAGCCGGACTCGACCGAGACCACGCCCTTGAGGTCGTCGAACACCGCCTCAACGCACCAGAAGCAGCCGGCGCCGAGGGTTGCGATTTCATGCGTATCAGCCATGGTTATCCTTTCATCGTTCCGTCGTTGTTTCGTTTTGGTATCTACGTTCCCTCATATGGGGGCGGATGCCGCGGCTTCTACCTATGGGCGTTGATGGCGTCGCGGGTGGCCTTGGCGACCTTACGGGCGGCGAGGGCGTAGTCGTCCTTGCCCGAGGCGTAGAGGATGGCGCGGGCGGAGTTGATTATCAGGCCGGTGCCGTTTTTGGTCTTGCCGGCCATCACGGTGGCCTCGATGTCGCCGCCCTGGGCGCCGATGCCGGGCACCAGCAGCGGCATGTCGCCGACAATGCGCCGCACCTCGGCCAGCTCGCCCGGCACGGTGGCGCCGACTACCAGGGCGCAGTTGCCGGCGCCGTTCCACTTTTCGGCGACGACGCGGGCAATGTGTTGATAGAGACGGGTTTTCGCCTGCCCCTCACCGATCACCAGGTCCTGGAAATCGCCGCCACCGGCGTTGGAGGTGCGGCAGAGAACGATCACGCCCTTGTCCTCGTAGTCCGTGAAGGGGGTGATGGAGTCGCTGCCCATGAAGGGGCTGACGGTGACGGCATCGGCCTGGTAGCGCTCGAAGGCTTCGCTGGCGTACTGGTCGCCGGTGGCGCCGATGTCGCCGCGCTTGGCGTCGAGGATTACGGGGATCGCCGGATACTTCTGGTGGATGTAGGCGATCAACTCTTCGAGCTGGTCCTCGGCGTCGGCGGCGGCGAAATAGGCGATCTGCGGCTTGAAGGCGCAGACCAGGTCAGCGGTGGCATCCACAATGGCCTTGCCGAATTGCAGGATGGCGTCGGGCTTGCTGGCGAGTTGGCGCGGCAGGCGCGTGACGTCGGGGTCGATGCCGACGCACAACAGGGAGTTGTTGGCCTGCCAGGCGGCCGAGAGTTGCTGGATGAAGTTTGCCATCGTAGGAATAGAGAAGCGTGAACGTAGACGCTATTTTATGGGGCTTACCGGGTTTACGCGGTCGCGGGCGGATTTTCGCGGTTCGGGTTTGGCTCCGCCTTCCGGCGCAGGGACGTGCAGGGCCTGTGACAGGGTCTGCCCCAGCCCTTGTTCCGCCCAGGCAGCGACTTCGCCCATGCCGCGCGCCAGGGCGGGGTCTTCGCCCTGCAGGCGCTTGCGCGCCTGGGCGGCGTCGAAGGCGAAGCGGCGGAACACGTCGGCCACCTTCACCGTGTCGGGGTCGCACACCAGCACCCAGCGGCCTTCGTGGCTGCCGGTCTCCAACCGGCCTATCCAGTTGGCGCTGCGCAAATCCTCCAGCAAGGCTTCGGCCTCGGAGTAGGCGGTGCGCAGGGCCGTGCGTATCTGGCGCGAGGTGGCGCCACCAGCCTCGCGCGAGCGCAGCAGCAGGGCCAGCACCTGCATGGCGCCGATGAAGCGGGTGCCGGGCCAGTTGCGGGTGTCGGCGCGCTCGTAACCGTACAGCGGCCAGGTGGCGGCGATCAGCGCGCCCTCCAGCGCGATCATCCACGACAAATAAATCCACATGAGAAAAATCGGCACGGCTGCAAAGGTGCCGTAGATCAGGTGGTAAGTGGGAAAGCGCGAAACGAAGACGCCGAACAGGTGCTTCATCAGCTCGAAGCCGACCGCCGCCGCCAGCCCGCCGATGGCGGCGTGGCGCAATTGCACGTCGCTATTGGGCACGGTGAAATACAGCAAGGTGAAGGCGATGAAGGTGAGCACGATCGGCACCAGGCTCAGCACCATGTCGTTCAGCCAGGCGGCGCCCGCCACCAGGCCAAGGGAACTCGACACCAGGTAGGAGGTGATGGCCAGCCCCGTGCCGATCAGTACCGGGCCCAAGGTGATGGTGGACCAGTAGATCAGCACGCGGCGCCACAGGGGGCGCGGGCGCTGCGCGCGCCAAATGGCGTCGAAGGCGTTGAAAATCGTTTGCATCAGCGCGGCGGCGGTGACCGCCAGGGCGGCCAGGCCGGCGGTGGTGAGCTTGGCGGCGGATTCGGCGAATTCGGCGATGTAGGTGCCGATCATCTCGCTGGCCTGGTGCGGCAGCACGTTTTGCAGCATGAAGGTTTCGATCGCCTGCTTGGCGCCGTTGAACAGCGGAAAGGCGGCGAACAGGCCGAGCGCGATGGTGACCAGGGGTACCAGGGAGAGCAGCGTGGTGAAGGTGAGGCTACCGGCGGCCTGGGGCAACTGGTCCTGGACCGAGCGGCGCACCAGGTAGTCGACATAGCGCAGCTGGCGCGTGTCGAGCAGCTCTTCGCCGGCTTCGCGAATGGCGTCCAGGCCGGCTTCGAGCCGGTTGCCGTCCGCCTGCTTGCCGCGCGCCGCCGCTGTTCGTTTTGCCGCCAAGTTGACGTCCTCGTTTTATGACCACCGCGTTGCCTGCCGGATGCCGCTACCGAGAGTACAGGGAGCGCCCGCGGCCTTTTCGTATAATACCCGGTCGCACCTGCCCTATTGCCATGCCGGACATCCTGGTTCTCTATTACAGCCGCGGCGGCGCCACCCGCGCCCTCGCCGAGCGCATTGCCGCCGGCATCGACAGCGTGGCCGGCGCGCAGGCGCGCATGCGCACCGTGCCACCGGTGGCACCGATCACCCAGACCGCCGCGCCGCCGGTGCCGGAAAGCGGCGCGCCCTATGTGGAATTGCGGGACCTGGAAGAATGCATCGGCCTGGCGCTGGGCTCGCCGACGCGCTTCGGCAACATGGCCGCCCCCCTGAAATACTTTCTCGACAGCACCGCCGCGCTGTGGCAAAACGGCGCGCTCTCGGGCAAGCCGGCCTGTGTGTTCACCGCCACGGCGAGCATGCACGGCGGGCAGGAGACCACCCTCACCTCGATGATGCTGCCGCTGCTGCACCACGGCATGCTGATCGTCGGCATTCCCTTCACCGAACCCCTGCTCACCAGCACGGCCGGCGGCGGTACGCCTTACGGGGCCAGCCACGTTTCCGGCGGCATGGGCGACAAGCCGGTGCATGAGGATGAGAAGCGCCTGGCCTTCGCGCTGGGCAAACGGTTGGCGCAGGTAGCGCTGAAGCTGGCGAAGTGAGCGAGGCTGCTACGAAAACCCGGCTCGACGACACCGCCATCGCGGCGCCGGATTTGCGCCTGCATCGCATCGCCTGCGTGTGCCTGGTGCTGCTGATCATGCTGTGCGTGGCTTGGGAGCTGTGGCTGGCGCCGGTGCGCCCGGGCGGCTCCTGGCTGGTGCTCAAGGTGCTGCCGCTGCTGCTGCCGTTGCGCGGAGTGCTCAAGCGCGACAACTACACCATGCAGTGGTCGATACTGATGATCTGGCTGTATTTCATCGAAGGCTCGGTGCGCGCGGCCAGCGACCATGGGCTTTCGCAAGCGCTGGCCGCGGCAGAGGTCGCGCTGGTGGTGGTTTACTTCGGCAGCGTGGCAATGTACCTTCGACCGTTGAAGCAGCGGGCCCGAAAATTAAAACAGGAGACAGAAAAATGAACCAGATCGACCTTAAGGGCAAAGTGGCGGTGATCACCGGCGGCGCGCGCGGCATTGGCTACGCGGTGGCCGAGCGCATGCTCGCCTCCGGCGCATCCGTGATGCTGTGGGACATGATGGCGGAGCGCCTGCCGCAGTCCAAGGCCACGCTCTCTTCGGGTGGGCGGGTCGAGACCCATCTGGTGGACATCACCGACGAAGACGCGGTGCTGTCGGCAACCTCGGCGACCATCAAGGCCCTGGGCAAGATCGACATCCTGGTCAATAGCGCCGGCATCACCGGGCCGAACCAGAAGGTGTGGGAATACTCCTCCAAGGATTTTCGCCAGGTGATGGACATCAACGTCACGGGTACGTTTCACTGCTGCAAGGCCGTAGTGCCGTGGATGATGAAGCAGGACTACGGGCGCATCATCAACATCGCTTCCGTCGCCGGCAAGGAAGGCAACCCGAACGCCTCGGCCTACTCGGCCTCGAAGGCGGCGGTGATCGGCCTGACCAAGTCGCTCGGCAAGGAGCTGGCGCAGACCGGGATTCGCGTCAACACGCTGACGCCGGCAGCAGCGAAGACCGAAATGTTCTCGCAAATGACCCAGCAGCACATCGACTTCATGCTGTCGAAGATTCCGATGAACCGCTTTGTGCAAGTGGAAGAAATCGCGGCGATGATCTGCTGGATGGCTTCCGAAGAATGCTCCTTCACTACCGGTTCCGTCTTCGACATCTCGGGCGGCCGCGCCGTCTACTAAGCAGGGGCAACAAGCATGTCCGACCTCAAGACCGCCTTCGCCGCCATCGTCGGCGAGTCCAATGTGATCACCGGCGACTTCGCCGCCTATGCCAACGACTGGCGCAAGAAGTATTTCGGCAAGCCGCTGCTGGTGGTCAAGCCCGGCACGGTGGAGGAAGTCGCCGCCTTGGTGAAGCTGTGCGCCGAGACGAAAACGCCGATCGTGCCACAGGCCGGCAACACCGGGCTGGTCGGCGGCGGGGTGCCGGACGAGAGCGGCACGGAAGTGATCATCAGCGTCGCGCGCATGACGAAGGTGCTGGAGGTGGACACCATCAACAACACCATGACGGTGGAAGCCGGCTGCATTCTGCAGACGCTGCAGGAGACAGCCGCCGAGCATGATCGCCTGTTCCCGCTGTCGCTGGCGGCGGAAGGTTCCTGCCGCATTGGCGGCAACATCTCCACCAATGCGGGCGGGGTGCAGGTGCTGCGCTACGGCAACACGCGCGAGCTGGTGATGGGGCTGGAAGTGGTGTTGCCGTCGGGCGAAATCTGGAACGGGCTGCGCGGCCTGCGCAAGGACAATACCGGCTACGACCTCAAGCACCTGTTCATCGGCGCCGAGGGCACGCTTGGCATCATCACCAAGGCGGTGCTGAAACTCTTCCCCGCGCCGCGCTCGACGCAGACCGTGTTCATCGGCCTGGAGTCGCCGCAAAAGGCGATGGACCTACTGGGTTTCATGAAGGGCGCGCTGGGCGACCGCATCACCGCCTTCGAGCTGATTTCGGATTTCGGCCTGTCGCTGGTGACCAAGTATTTTCCGCAGCTCAAGGCGCCGCTGCCGCCGGCGTTTCCCTGGTTCGTGCTCTCCGATATTGCCGACAGCCGCGATGCCGCCGCGCTCACCGCCGATGTCGAGGCCGCGCTCGGCGAAGCGATCGAGCAGGGCATCATCCTCGACTGCGCCATCGCCAAGAACGAGACCGAGGGCAATCGCATGTGGGAACTGCGCGAGAACATGACCGAGTCGCAGGTGCATGAAGGGCGCAGCATCAAGCATGATGTGTCGATCCCGATTTCGAAGATTGCCGATTTCATCAAGGCGGCCGACGCCGCGCTGGAAAAGGCCTACCCCGGCGTGCGCCCGATCACCTTCGGGCACGTCGGCGACGGCAACCTGCACTACAACGTCGCGCATCCGCTGGCCAGCTTCACCGAGCCGAACTGGACGAAGGAACTGGATCGCGTCAACCTGATCGTGCACGACGCCACCGCGCAATTCAACGGCTCGATCTCGGCCGAGCACGGGATCGGGCAACTCAAGCGCGAAGAGATCAAGCGCTACAAGTCGGCGCTGGAACTGCAGGTGATGAAAAACATCAAGGCGGCGATCGATCCGCAGAACATCATGAACCCGGGCAAAGTCATCTGACCCGCTCACGCAACGAAGACCCCGCCACCAACAACCATAGAGACAAAGCATGGCCGACTACCGCACCATCAACGCCGCCTCCCTCACTGAAGTGGTCCGCGCCATCGTCAAGGCCGGCGGCTCGACCGACCGCGAGGCCGAGCTGGTGTCGACCAATCTGGTCGAGGCCAACCTGAAGGGCCACGACTCGCACGGCGTCGGCATGATCCCGCGCTATATCGAGTCGGTCAAGGAAGGCGGGCTCACGCTCAACGGGCACGTCAGCGTGGTGATGGACGCCGGCGTGATGCTCACGCTCGACGGCAACCAGGGCTACGGCCAGGTGATGGGCTACGAGGCGATGGAACTGGCCGCCGAGCGCGCCAAGCGCAACGGCGTATGCGTGATGGGCCTGTCGAACGCGCATCACATCGGCCGCATCGGCCACTGGGCCGAGCAGTGCATCGGCCACGGCCTGGTGTCGATCCACTTCGTCAACGTGATCTCCCGGCCGATCGTCGCGCCCTGGGGCGGCGGCGACGGGCGCCACGGCACCAACCCGTTTTGCGTCGGCATCCCGCGGCCGGGCAAAGACCCGATCGTGCTCGACTTCGCCACCAGCAAGATCGCGCAAGGCAAGACCCGCGTGGCGCACAACAAGGGCGTGGAACTGGCGCCGGGCACCATCATCGACAGCGAAGGCAAGCCGACCACCAATCCACGCTATACGGTGGTGCCGCCCTACGGCGCCATCCTGCCCTTCGGCGAGCACAAGGGCTCGGGCATGGCGCTGATCTGCGAACTGCTGGGCGGCGCACTGTCCGGCGGCGTCACCGCCAAGGGGCCCGCCGACGGCCGGCGCCAGGTGATCAACGGCATGTTCTCGATACTGGTCGATCCGAACAAGATGGGCACCGGCGAGAACCTGGCGAAGGAGATGGAGGGCTACGTGGCATGGCACATCGGCTCGCCGCCGGCCCCGGGCGTGGACCACGTGCAGATCGCCGGAGAGCCGGAGCGGGCGTGGAAAAAACAGCGCCTGGCCGAGGGCGTGCCGGTGGATCCCACCACCTGGGAAGAGATCATCGCCGCCGGCGCCAAGGTCGGGCTGGAGAAGGCCGCGATCGAGAAGATCGCCGCCTAAGGCAGGGCCAATCCGATGCCGCGGATTTCCGCCAAGGCGGCGAAGGCGCAATCAAAGTCCGCGGCGCTGGAACCGGAAGCGGCGCCTGGCGTAACGCCGGCTGCCGATTGCCCACTCTGCGGCCGCCCTCTCGTACCGGGGCCGACGACAGACGAACATCACTTGGTGCCGAGGTCGCAGCGCGGGCGCGAGAAGTTCCTGGTGCATCGCATCTGCCACACCAAGATCCACGCGACGATTTCCGAAAAACGCCTGGCCGCCGAGTACCACACCTGGGAAGCACTGCGCGCGCATCCGCAGATCGCGGCCTTCATTGCGTGGGTGCAGAAGAAACCACCCGAGTTCATGGCCCGCAACGCCCGGGCGCACGACAAGCGCTAGGCGGGATTACTTGATCAGGCCGAAGGCCCGCGCGCGGTCGAGCATGCGCACGGCGTTGAGGTAGGTCGGCACTTCGGTCCACTGACCTTCGAACAGCACGCGGTCTTCGCCACGCGCCCGGCCGGCTTCGAAAGCGGCGATCAGTTGCAGCGCGCGGGTGCACTCGTCGAGGCTGGGCGTATAGACGGCGTTGAGCGCGGCGGCGTGGTCCGCCCGCACCAGGCTTTTGCAGCGGTAGCCGAGGCGGCGCGCGAAAGTGGCTTCACGCACCGCGCCTTCAACGTCGGCATAGGTGTAGGGCGCATCGACCGGCTCGATGTGGGCGGCGCGGCACTCAAGCACGAAGCGGCGGCGGGCGTAATCGAGTTCAACGCCATCGGCGCCACGCTCGGCGCAGAGGTCTGCGGCAAGGTCTTCGGCCCCCAACAGGGCGCAGCGCACGCGCGGGCTGGCAGCGGCGATTTCGCGCAGGTTGACCACGCCCGCAGCGGTTTCGCAGACCGGCAAAATCTCGACGCTGCCCGGCGTGTAGCCGCAGCTCGCTTCGCGCTTGCCGATCTCGGCGTGCAGGGCGCGGATATCGTGGGCGCTGGCGGCCTTGGGGTAGACGATGCAGTCAGGCTGGGCGGGCATGACGGCGTCCAGATCCGTCAGGCCCTCGGTGTCCAGGCTATTGATGCGCACCACCACTTCGGCGCCGGCGGCGTGCCAGGCGATGTACAGGTCGGCGGCGAGCGAGCGCGCTTCGATGCGCCGCGCCGGCGGGGTGAAGTCTTCGAGGTCGTGGATCAGCACGTCGGCGCCGCTGGCGGTCATGGCGTCGTGCACATCACGGTCGGCGCCGGCGCCGAACAGCCAGGTGCGCCGCTGCGGCGGCGGCCGGCGCATCACGGCTCGGCGTCCTCTTCCGGGGCGGGCGCCTTTTTCAGCATGTCGGAGGAACGCTTGCCGGACTTCATGTTCCACAACCAGACCACGTAGCCGGAGGCGCCGTAGATCACGAACAGCGAGAACAGCACCAGCGGCGGATAGGCCTGGATCACGAACATGCCGATGCCGAGCAGGAAGATCACCGCTACCGGCACGCGCTTGTAGCGCCCCAGGTCCTTGAAGCTGTAGAAGGGCACGTTGGAGACCATGGTGGTGCCGGCGTAGACCGAGATCAGCCAGCCGAGCACGGCGATCAGGGTGACGCCGTCGGGCAGCCAGGCGGCCGTCATCGCGTTCAGGTGTTCCAGCGGCAGGCGGTTTTCCACCGAGAGCCAGATGAAGCCGACCATCATGGCCGCCGCCGCCGGGCTGGGCATGCCCTGGAAGTAGCGCTTGTCGACCACTTCGATGTTCGTATTGAAGCGCGCCAGGCGCAGCGCCGCGCCGGCGCAATAGACGAAGGCAGCGAACCAGCCCCACTGTCCGAGGTCGCGCAGGGTCCACTCGTACATGATCAGCGCCGGGGCGGCGCCGAAGGAAACCATGTCGGAGAGGCTGTCGTACTCCGCGCCGAAGTCGCTTTGGGTGTGGGTCATGCGAGCGACGCGGCCGTCCAGGCTATCGAGCACCATGGCGATGAAAATCGCCATGCAGCCGCGCACGTATTCGCCGTTCATCGCCTGCACGATGGCGTAAAAGCCGCCGAACAGCGCCGCGGTGGTGAAAGCGTTGGGCAGCAGGTAAACGCCGCGGCGGCGCAGGCTGGCGCGGGTATTGTTGCGGGGGCGGAATTCGCTCATGGGCTGGTTCTCATGGGCCTATTCTAATGGCAATGCGCGCGGGCGCCCGCGCATCCAATTTTTGCCTCTCAAGGCAATTCGGCCAGCACGGTGCTGGAGGCGGAAACCTTGTCGCCGATGGCGACCTTGACGGTGGTGGCCGGCGGCAGGTAGACGTCGACCCGCGAGCCGAAGCGGATAAAGCCGTAGCGCTGGCCGCGCGCCAGCGACTCGCCCGGCTTCACGTAACAGAGGATGCGCCGCGCGATCAGCCCCGCCACCTGCACGCAGGTGATCTCCGCGCCCGCGGCGGTGCGCAGGTGCAACGCATTGCGCTCGTTTTCGGTGGAGGCCTTGTCGAGGTCGGCGTTGACGAAGCTGCCCGGGTTGTACCAGGCGTTGACGATGGAAGCATCCACCGGGCTGCGATTCGAATGCACGTTGAAGACGTTCATGAACACGCTGATCTTCAGGCTCGGGCGCTTCAGGTACGGGTCTTCGACATTCTCGATCACCACGATGCGGCCGTCGGCGGGCGACAGCACATCCTTCTCACCCTGCGGCACCAGGCGCGCCGGGTCGCGGAAAAACTGCAGGATGAAAATGGCGATGAGCCAGAAGAAAATCGACGCCGGGACGCTGAACCACGTCACCAGCAGCGCTACCACCACGGCGCCGGCGAGAAAAGGCCAGCCTTCGCGGGCGATGACGGGGTGCGGGTAGACCGGGTTACTCATTGCTTTTCGTCTGCTTTCTTGTCGCGCTCCATGCCTTTTTGCAGCGCGGCATTGGTGTCGTTGGTGGCTTTGTCGAGAGTCTGCTTGGGGATATTGCCGACATCCTTGGCGGCCTGGGACTCAGGGGTTTTGTTGCCACAAGCGGCCAGGAGCGCCAAGGTGAGACAACCCAGGACGAGTTTGGTTTTCATTTTTTGCTCCAAAAAAATAGGGCACGCGACGGTGCCCTATTCTAGCTGTTAAACCTTCCGCGTCCCTTCGGACTGGAAAGGCTCGTAGCTAGCTTCTTAGTTGCGGGTCTGGTCGACCAGCTTGTTCTTCTTGATCCAGGGCACGGAAGGCGGGGTATCGCGAAGCATGCTTCGCGCCGCCTGACGCCCCATGCGCTTGCAAGCGCATGGGGAATGATGCCCGGACAGTCTCACCCAATGCGCCTGCTTAGTTGCGGGTCTGGTCGACCAGCTTGTTCTTCTTGATCCAGGGCATCATCGCGCGCAGCTTTTCGCCCGTGGTTTCGATCGAGTGCTCGGCCATCAGGCGGCGGCGCGACAGCAGCGTGGGGGCGCCGGCGCGGTTTTCCAGGATGAAGTTCTTGGCGTATTCGCCGGTCTGGATGTCCTTCAGGCACTGGCGCATGGCCTCCTTGGTCGCCGCGGTGACGATCTTCGGGCCGGTGACGTATTCACCGTACTCGGCGTTGTTGGAGATCGAGTAGTTCATGTTAGCGATGCCGCCTTCGTAGATCAGGTCGACGATCAGTTTCAACTCATGCAGGCACTCGAAGTAAGCCATTTCCGGGGCGTAGCCGGCTTCGACCAGCACCTCGTAGCCGGTCTTGATCAGCTCGACGGCGCCGCCGCAAAGCACGGTCTGCTCGCCGAACAGGTCGGTCTCGGTTTCTTCGCGGAAGTTGGTTTCGATCACGCCGGCACGGGCGCCGCCGATGGCGGCAGCGTACGACAGGGCCAGGTCACGCGCCTTTTTCGACGGGTTCTGGTGCACGGCGATCAGCATCGGCACGCCGCCGCCGCCCGCGTAGGTGGAGCGCACGGTGTGGCCCGGGGCCTTGGGGGCGACCATGACGACGTCCAGATCAGCGCGCGGGGAGACCTGACCGTAGTGCACGTTGAAGCCGTGGGCGAACGCCAGGGTGGCGCCCTTCTTGATGTTCGGTTCGACGTCCGACTTGTAGGTGGCGGCGATATGCTCGTCGGGCATCAGCATCATGACGAAGTCGGCGCCCTTGACGGCTTCACCGATCTCGGCGGCCTTCAGGCCTGCCTTCTTGACCTTATCCCACGAAGGGCCGCCCTTGCGCACGCCGACGGTGACCTTGACGCCGGAGTCGTTCAGGTTGAGGGCGTGGGCGTGGCCTTGCGAGCCGTAGCCGACGATACAAACCTTCTTGCCCTTGATCAGGGAGAGGTCGGCGTCCTTGTCGTAATAAACTTTCATCATTTCCTCGCGTAAGAATAATTGTCAGGTTGTAGATATTGTTCGGGCGGTGCGCGCAACCTGCAATTATCGCGCAACGCCGATGATTCGTTTTTGCGAACTAGACTTTCAGGACCCGTTCGCCACGGCCGATGCCGGAGGCGCCGGTACGGACGGTTTCCAGAATCAGCGCGCGGTCGATCGCCTCGATGAATGCGTCCAGCTTGGCGACATCACCGGTGAGCTCGATGGTGTAGGTCTTGTCCGTCACGTCGATGATGCGCCCGCGGAAAATCTCCGCCATGCGCTTCATCTCCTCGCGCTCCTTGCCGGTGGCGCGCACCTTCACCAGCATCAGTTCGCGCTCGATGTGGGCGCCTTCGGACAAATCAACCACCTTGACCACATCGATCAGGCGGTTCAAGTGCTTGGTGATCTGCTCAATCACGTCGTCGGAACCGGTGGAGACGATGGTCATGCGCGACAGCGACGGGTCTTCGGTCGGCGCCACGGTGAGGGTCTCGATGTTGTAGCCGCGCGCCGAAAACAAGCCTGCCACGCGGGAGAGCGCACCGGCTTCGTTCTCCAGAAGAATCGAAATGATATGGCGCTTCATCACAGTTCCTCCGAGCCGAGCAGCATGTGGGTCAAGCCTTTGCCCGCCTGCACCATCGGCCAGACGTTTTCCTTCGGGTCGGTGAGGAAGTCCATGAACACGCAACGGTCCTTCAGCTTGAGGGCTTCCTTGATCGCGCCTTCGACGTCGGCCGGCTTGGTGATCTGCATGCCGACGTGGCCGTAGGACTCGGCGAGCTTGACGAAGTCGGGCAGCGCGTCCATGTAGCTCTCGGAATAGCGGCTGCCGTATTCGATCTGCTGCCACTGCCGCACCATGCCGAGGTAGCCGTTGTTCAGGTTCAGCACCTTCACCGGCAGGCGGTACTGTTTGACGGTGGACAGTTCCTGGATGCACATCTGGATCGACGCTTCGCCGGTGATGCAGGCGACCGTCGCCTCCGGGTGCGCCATCTGCACGCCCATGGCGTACGGCAGGCCGACGCCCATGGTGCCCAGGCCGCCGGAGTTGATCCAGCGGCGCGGCTTGTCGAAGCGGTAGAACTGCGCGGCCCACATCTGGTGCTGGCCGACGTCGGAGGTGATGAAGGCGTCGCCCTTGGTCAACTCCCACAACTTTTCAACGACGAATTGCGGCTTGATCTTTTCGCTCTTGCGGTCGTACTTCAGGCAATCGCGGCTGCGCCATTCCTCGATCTGCTTCCACCAGTCCGCCAGCGCCTTGGCGTCCGGCTTCGCCGTGCCAGCCTCGAGTTGCCGCAGCACTTCATGCAGCACATCCTTGACGTCGCCGACGATGGGCACGTCGACCTTGACCCGCTTGGAGATCGAGGACGGATCGATGTCGATGTGGATGATCTGGCGCTCGATCTTGGCGAAGTCGGCCGGGTTGCCGATCACGCGGTCGTCGAAGCGCGCGCCGATGGCCACCAGCACGTCGCAGTTCTGCATCGCCAGGTTGGCTTCGTAGGTGCCGTGCATCCCGGGCATGCCGACGAACAGCTTGCTGCTGGCCTTGTAGGCGCCCAGGCCCATCAGGGTATTGGTGCAGGGGTAGCCCAGCATGTCCACCAGCTTGTTCAGCTCTTTCGACGCATCGGCCAAAATCACGCCGCCGCCGGTGTAGATCATCGGGCGCTTGGCGCCGAGGATCATTTGCACCGCCTTCTTGATCTGCCCCGCATGGCCCTTGACCACCGGGTTGTAGGAGCGCATCTCGATTTCCTTCGGATAGACGAAGGGGGTCTTGTGGAAGCTCACATCCTTGGGGATGTCCACCAGCACCGGGCCGGGGCGGCCGGTCTTGGCGATGAAAAAGGCCTTCTTGACCGTGGCGGCGAGGTCGCGCACATCCTTCACCAGGAAGTTGTGCTTGACGATAGGCCGGGTGATACCGACGGTGTCGCATTCCTGGAAGGCGTCCAGGCCGATGGCATGGGTCGGCACCTGGCCGGTGATGATCACCATCGGGATCGAATCCATGTACGCCGTGGCGATGCCGGTGACGGCATTGGTCACGCCGGGGCCGGAGGTGACCATGCACACCCCGACCTTGTCGGAGCAACGCGCATAAGCGTCGGCGGCGTGCACCGCGCCCTGCTCATGGCGCACCAGGATGTGCTTGACGCGGTCCTGCTGGAACAAGGCGTCGTACAAATAGAGTACGGCGCCGCCCGGGTAGCCGAACAGGTGTTCGACACCCTCTTCCTGCAGGCAGCGCACGAGAATCTCGGCGCCCATCAATTCAGGGCCGGCGGCTTCGCCGCGGCCCGCGTCTGTGGCTGTAGTTGCTGTCATGCTGACCTCACAAGAGCTGAAAAAAGGGAAAGCAGTCACATGCCGAGTCTTAAAACTCAAGGCACGTATACGCAGACGTTCGCTCTGGTGAAGCAAAAGAGGACGGGTGTTCGAAACTTATTTGCTTCGATCCCGGTGCGATCCGCAGCAGCACATTCCCAGGTAAGGTGCCGAGACGGGCGTTTCGCGGCCTTGTGAGCCTAAAACTGGTTGAATGATAAAGACTTTTTGGCGTTTCGTCAAAGCCGGAGGAGCGGACTGCGGCGCGCCTGCGCCTATCGCGCTGCGCCGCAGCATGACCCCAGGGGGGCCCGGCAGCGGCTTTTCAGGCCCGGCGCCACTCCGTCGCGCCGCCCGGCTTGTCTTCCAGAACGATGCCCGACTCGGTGAGCTGCTTGCGGATTTCGTCGGCGCGCTTGAAGTCCTTGGCCTTCTTGGAGGCTGCGCGCTCGTCAATCAGCGATTGAATCTTTTCCGGGGTCAGGCCACCGGCCGCGTCCGGCTGTCCCGCCTGCAAAAACACCTGCGGGTCGCGCTGCAACAGGCCCAGCACCGCACCCAGTGCCTTGAGTTGCGCCGCCAGTTTCGCATCCTGCGTGCGATTCACCTCGCCGGCGAGTTCGAACAGGATAGCGATGGCCTCCGGGGTGGCAAAGTCATCGTCCATCGCCGCCTTGAAACGCACGGCATGCGTCTCTTCCCAATCGACTTGCGCCTTTGCATCCGGCGCCCCCTTGAGCGCCGTATACAGCCGGGTCAAGGAATGGCGGGCGTCTTCGAGATGGGTGTCGGAATAATTGAGGGGGCTGCGGTAGTGCGCGCGCAGGATAAAAAAGCGCACCACCTCGGCGTCGAATTTTTTCAGCACTTCGCGGATGGTGAAAAAGTTGCCCAGGGACTTGGACATTTTTTCGTCGTCGACGCGCACGAAGCCGTTGTGCATCCACAGGTTGGCGAAGGTGTGGCCGGAGGCCCCTTCGCTTTGCGCGATCTCGTTTTCGTGATGCGGGAACTGCAGGTCGGCGCCGCCGCCGTGGATGTCGAATTGTTCGCCGAGTATCGCCTCGCTCATCGCCGAGCACTCGATGTGCCAGCCGGGGCGGCCTTCGCCCCAGGGCGAGGCCCAGCGGGTGTCGGCCGGCTCGCCTTCCTTGGTGTGCTTCCACAGCACGAAGTCCAGCGGGTCGCGCTTGGTGGAGTTCACTTCCACCCGCTCGCCGGCGCGCAGGTCGTCCAGCGTCTTGCCGGAGAGCTTGCCGTAGCCGGGAAAGTCGCGCACCGAGTAGTTGACGTCGGCATCGGTGGTCTTGTAGGCCAGGCCCTTCTGTTCCAGCTTGCCGATCAGGCCGAGCATCTGCGGCACGTACTGCGTGGCGCGCGGCTCGTGGTCGGGCTTTTGCACGCCGAGCGCCGCCGCGTCTTCATCCATCGCGGCGATGAAGCGGGTGGTGAGCTGCGAGATGGTCTCACCGTTTTCCACCGCGCGCCTGATGATCTTGTCGTCGATGTCGGTGATGTTGCGCACGTAGGTGACGGCGTAGCCGGAGGTGCGCAGCCAGCGCTGCACGCTGTCGAACACCACCATCACGCGGGCATGGCCGATGTGGCAAAAGTCGTACACCGTCATGCCGCAGACGTAGATGCCGGCGCGGCCCGGCACCATCGGTTTGAATTCTTCTTTTTGCCGCGACAGGGTGTTGTGGATTTTCAGCATGGAAGGTTTTTTCAGGCAACGCCACCCGGGGCTCGCAGCACTCGGGCACAACGCAAAAACGACGGTTTGGGAATCAGGCGTGGCCGGCGCGGCCGGCAGGAGGAAAAATGCGCCAAAAACGGCGGTGGGGGGACGGCGCGGACAGCAGCCCGCGCGGCTAACATCGTGCGCGGACGGGCGTCCGGCAAGAGCGGCCAAACCGGCCAAAAAATGGCAAAGTCGTGAAAAGCGCAAAAAACATGGACGAAGACGCGAGCGCCGCGCCGAAGTTGGGTAAAATCGAGGGGTTGCGCGCTTCAGGCTTGATGGGATTTGTGCCTTAACACGGCCCGGATCTTCCAGGAAGTCCCTGGGAAAACCAAATCGGCCGCCCCGCGCCGCTCTACGAAACGAGTATATCACGATGACTTTTTCCTTCGGCTCAGGCTCTGGCCCCGGAACCTCTTCTGGCATGCATCCGGCAGGCAAAATCGCCCTGCGCCTGCTGTTTGCCGCACTTTTCGCCTTCGGCGCCGCCGGCGCCCGGGCTGACGAAATCGCCGATATCGGCAAGCTGCTCAAGGCCGGGCAGTACGACCAGGCCACCAGCCGGGTCGACGCCTACCTGGCGAGCAAGCCGAAAGACGCCCAGGGGCGCTTTCTCAAGGGCCTGATCCTCACCGAGCAGAACAAGACGGCCGAGGCCATCGCCATGTTCAGCGGCCTGACCACCGACTACCCCGAGTTGCCCGAGCCCTACAACAACCTCGCCGTGTTGTACGCCGGCCAGGGCCAGTATGAGAAGGCGCGCCAGGCGCTGGAAATGGCCATCCGCACCCACCCTTCCTACGCCACCGCGCACGAGAACCTGGGCGACGTCTACGCCAAGCTGGCCAGCCAGGCCTATGACAAGGCGCTGTCGCTGGACTCCAGCAACTCCACCGCGCAGACCAAGCTGGCGCTGCTGAAGGAGCTGATCGGCACCGGCAACCGCGCCCGCGTCGTCGGCACCCAGACCGCCGCCGCCACGCCCGTACCCGCCAAGGGCGCACCGCCCGCCGCAGTGACCCCGCCGCCGGCCAAGGCCGGGCCGCCTGCCGTCACCCCGACTCCGCCGGCCGCTACGCCCACCCCGCCAGCCGCCGCCAAGGGCGACGACGCCGAAGTGGCCGCTGCCGTCAACGCCTGGGCCAATGCCTGGGCCTCGAAAGACGTGGACGGCTACCTCGGCGCCTACACCAAGGACTTCAAGCAAAAGGGTGAGTCGCACGGCGCCTGGGCCGCCAGCCGCAAGCAGCGCATCGAAGGCGCCAGCTCGATCAGCGTGAAAGTTTCCGGCCTGAAGGTCAGCTTCACCGACGCCAATACGGCGGTGGCGAAGTTCCGCCAGGACTACAAGTCCAACATCACCTCGGCCAACAGCAGCAAGACGCTGGTGTTGACCAAGGCCGGCGGCAAGTGGCAGATCGTCGAAGAGCGCAGCGGCGGCTGATCGCCCAAGGAAATTGAGGCGCATGTGAACAAGGTTTTGCTTAATTCGTGGCGTGGCCGCCTGGCGGCCGCGGCGCTGGCTGTGCCGCTGTTTGCCGTACTTGGGCCGGTCCCCGCGCAGGCGCAGGTCCTGATCGAGCACACCGCCTCGGGCGATGTCGAAGCCGCGCTCGGCGGGATCTTCAAGGCGATCGAGGACAACAAGCTGGAAGACGCCTACAACCGCGTCAACGCGCTGCTGGTTGCCCGTCCGAACTACCGCCTGGCCTACCTGATCAAGGGCGACCTGCTGCTGGCGCGCGGCGCGGCCATCAGCAAGATGGGCGCGATGCCCGGCGCCCCGGCGGACAAGGTGAGCGACCTGCGCGCCGAGGCGCTGCAGCGCCTGCGCGCCTATCGCGAAAAGCCGCCGGTGGACCAGATTCCGCGCTACCTGCTGCAGATGCGCGCCGACCAGAAGCACGCGGTGGTGATCGACACCAAGAAGTCGCGGCTGTACGTCTATGCCAACGACAACGGCCGCCCGCGCTTCGTCGCCGACTTCTACATGAGCCACGGCAAGAACGGCATCGACAAGGTGCGCGAGGGCGACCAGAAGACGCCGATCGGCGTCTACTACGTCACCTCCTATCTGCCGAAGGCCAAGCTGGCCGACATCTACGGCAATGGCGCCTTCCCGATCAATTATCCGAACGACTGGGACAAGCGCCAGGGCCGCAACGGCCACGGCATCTGGCTGCACGGCGTGCCGCAGGACACTTTTGCGCGCGCGCCGCTCGCATCGGATGGCTGCGTCGCGCTGTCCAACGCCGACCTCGAGATGATGGGCAAGAGCATCGACCCCGGCCGCACGCCGGTGATCATCAGCGACAACGTCGAGTTCCTCTCGCAGGACGACTGGAACACCGAGCGGCAGTCCCTGCTCAAGGCGATAGACGACTGGCGCCGCGACTGGGAAAGCCGGGACACCGACGCTTATCTCAGCCACTACGCGCGCGACTTCGAGGGCGACGGCATGTCGCTCAAGGAGTGGGCGGTTCGCAAGCGCCAGGTAAACGCCGGCAAGACCTTTATCAAGGTCAAGCTGGGTGACATGGACATGTTCCGCTACCCCGGCACCAAGAAGGAGATGGTGGTCGTCACCTTCCAGCAGGACTACCAGTCGAGCAACCTTTCCAACGCGATGAAAAAGCGCCTTTACTGGATCAAGGACGGCGGCACCTGGAAGATCGTCGACGAAGGCGCGGCCTGACTCCGCGGCAAGCATTGATCCGATTCTGACCCCGCCGGTGCGCTCGCGCCGGCGCTTCGCAATACAGGACCCCGCATGAAAACCAGCACTCGCATCGCCGGCCGCATCGGCACCCTCCTCGCCGGCCTCCTGATCGCTGCAGTCGCGCAGGCGCAGACGGTGGAGATCAAGACCAACATGGGCACCATCACGGCCGAGCTGTATGCCGACAAGGCGCCCAAGACCGTCGCCAACTTCCTGCAGTATGTGAAGGACAAGCATTACGACGGCACCATTTTTCACCGCGTGATTTCCAGCTTCATGATCCAGGGCGGCGGCTTCACCCCGGACATGAAGGAAAAGGCGACCCGCCCGCCGGTGGCGCATGAAGGTCGCGAGTCGCTCGCCAAGGGCGGCAAGAACGTCGTCGGCACCCTTGCCATGGCGCGCACGGGCGATCCGCAGTCGGCCACTGCGCAGTTCTTTATCAACGTCAAGGACAACGGCTTTCTCGACCCGACGCTGATCCCGCCGGGCGACCCGGTGCCGAAGTTCGAATACGGCGGCCGCACCTACGAGAACGTGCCGCGCGCCCAACTGCTCAACGCCGGACAGTTGTGGGGCTACACCGTGTTCGGCAAGGTCACCAAAGGCATGGACGTGGTGGAAAAAATCAAGGAAGTGCCGACCGGCACGGCGGGCGGCATGTCCGACGTGCCGAACAAGCCCGTGGTGATCGAGAGCATCCGCGTGCTCGACGCCAAAAAGGGCTGAAACCGCAGCAGCGAAAGGAGAAACAACATGACCCAGGTATTGCTCACCACCAATCACGGCAACATCAAGATCGAGCTCGACGACGCCAAGGCGCCGAAGACCGCCGCCAACTTCGTGCAGTACGCGCGCGACGGCCACTTCGACAACACGGTGTTCCACCGCGTGATCCCCGGCTTCATGATCCAGGGCGGCGGCTTCGAGCCCGGCATGAAGCAGAAAAAGGCCCGCGACCCGATCGACAACGAAGCGACCAACGGCCTGAAGAACGAGAAGTACACCCTGGCGATGGCGCGCACCGGCGACCCGCATTCGGCCTCGGCGCAGTTTTTCATCAACGCCAAGGACAACGACTTCCTCAACTTCAAGAGCCCGAACGGCGCCGGCTGGGGCTATTGCGTGTTCGGCAAGGTGATCGAAGGCAAGGAAGTGGTCGACAAGATCGAGGGCGTGAAGACCAGCCGCAGCGGCATGCATGAAGACGTGCCGGTGGAAGATGTGGTCATCCAAAAAGCAGAAGTGCTCTGACAGCTGCTTCCGCCTTTTCGTGGCCCTGACCTTCAAAAAGCCGACCGGCTCTGCCGGCGGCTTTTTGCTATGCAGCCCCGACAAAAGTCGGATGACTCTTGATAAAAAGTCATCCGGACTTTTGTCGGAACTCTCCAGATGACAGCCCTGTTCATTTCCGACCTGCACCTCACCTCGCAGCGCGAGGATGTCACCCTCGCGTTCGAGCGCTTCCTGCGCGAGGTGCCGCGGACCGGCGACACGCTTTACATCCTCGGCGACCTGTTTGAATACTGGGCCGGCGACGATGACGTCGATGCGCCTTTCAACCAGCGCGTCACCGGTGCCCTGGCGCAGACGGCGGCGCGCGGCGTGCCGCTTTATTTCATCCACGGCAACCGCGACTTCATCGCCGGCGCGGGCTTCGCCGACGCCGCGCACCTGACGCTGCTGCCCGACCCGCATCCCTTGCAACTGGAAGGCGTCGCTTCGGTGCTGCTGCACGGCGACACCCTGTGCACCGACGATCACGAATACCAGGCCTTTCGCGCCACCTCGCGCGCGCCGGCCTGGCGCGCCGCCCTGCTGGCGCAGCCCCTGGCCGCGCGCAAGGCGGCGATCGAGCAGATGCGCGCCAAGAGCGAGGCGCAAAAGGCGATGAAGGCCGCCGAGATCATGGACGTCAACGACAGCGCGGTGCGGCAGGCCTTTGCCGACAGCGGCGCCCTGCGCATGATCCACGGCCACACCCACCGCCCCGGGCGCCACGACCACGAAGTGGACGGCGTCGCGCGCACGCGCTGGGTGCTGCCGGCATGGGAAATGCAGCCCGGCTACCTGCGCGTTACCGCGGATGACTGCGCCTTGATCGATTTCAACTGACCTCCAGGGAAACACCATGACCATCCAGATCGTAGGCATCATCGGCGCCGGCACCATGGGCAACGGCATCGCGCAGGCTTGCGCCGTCAGCGGCGTCAATGCCCTGATGCTGGACATCAACGACGCGGCGGTGGAGCGCGGCCTCAAGGCCATCTCCGGCAGCCTGGACCGCCTGGTGAAAAAGGAAAAGCTCACCGAGGCGGGCAAGGCGCAGGCGATGGGCATGATCCGCACCACCACCAATATCGCGGACCTGAAAGACGCCGACTTCATCATCGAGGCCGCCACCGAAAACGAAGGCCTGAAGCGCAAAATCCTCAAGGACGCCGACGGTGTCGCGCGGCCCGAAGTGATCATCGCCACCAACACCTCTTCCATCACCATCACCGGCCTGGCCGCCGCCACCTCGCGGCCGGACAAGTTCATCGGCATGCACTTTTTCAACCCGGTGCCGATGATGGCCCTGGTCGAAGTAATCCGCGGCCTGGCGACTTCCGACGAGACCTACGCCGCCACCGAAGAACTCGCCAAGCGACTCGGCAAGGCGCCCATCAGCGTGAAGAACAACCCGGGCTTCGTGGTCAACCGCATTCTTTGCCCGATGATCAACGAAGCCATCTTCGTGCTCGCCGAGGGCTTGGCCACGGCGGAAGACATCGACAACGGCATGCGCCTGGGCACCAATCAGCCGATCGGCCCGCTGGCCTTGGCCGACATGATCGGCCTGGACACCATGCTGTCGGTGATGCAGGTGTTCTACGAAGGCTTCAACGATTCCAAGTACCGCCCCGCCCCGCTGCTCAAGGAAATGGTCGCCGCCGGCTACCTCGGCCGCAAGACCGGGCGCGGCTTTTATGTCTATAAATAGTTCCGACAAAAGTACAAGACCTGCTTTTGTCGGGTCTGATTGGCTTGGAATCGCTGGCCTCGATTGCGTACGCGACAGTCGATTCCAAGAATTGAAGGCCACGATAAAGTCGTAAGTTTCGGCGATACACGTATCGTCCCGCACAACACAACAGGCTCACCCAATATGGCGCAGCTCACGCTTCAGGACATCAAGCCCCACCACGACAACCAGTTCACCCTGGTTACCCGCGGCCTGGCGCAAAACCGCAACCGCGTCTTCGCCGTCAACCTGGTGAAGACCGCGCACGACAAGACCGACGCCATCGTCGCCGCCGTGCGCAAAAAACCCGAGGGCCAGTTCGACTGCAAGCCCGGCTGCAGCTACTGCTGCTCCTACCGCGTCGAAGCGCTGCCGCCGGAAATCTTTCTCATCGCCGCCGAGTTGCGCAAGCGCCCGGCCGCCGAGCTGGAAGCCACAACCGCGCGCCTGCGCGAGCACGCCGTTCGCGCAAAGGGCCTGCGCCCCGAGCACCACAACCTGCCCTGTCCGCTGCTGGTCGACTCGAAGTGCTCGGTGTACGAAAGCCGCCCCTTCGGCTGCCGGCGCCTGAACTCGCTCGACGTCGAAGCCTGCAAGGCGGAACTCCCGCCGCCGGAAAACGAGGAACTCAACCTCAAGGCCGCCGCGATGTTCAACGGCACCGTCGAAGGCTACCTGAAGCGCCAGTTGCCGTCCTACCCGCACGAACTCGGCCAGGCCCTGCTCGAGGCCCTCGAGGACCCGGGCCTGGAGGAGCGCTGGTTCAAGGGCGAGCAGGTGTTCGACTTCCTGCCCGACATGGACGAGATGCTCTCCGCCAACACGCCCATCCTGGTCGGCGCGCCGCCGCACCTGTAAGCCCGCGCATGCCGCCCGCGGGCCGGGCGGCGGGACTGCTGCTCGCTTACCCGCTGCCCGCTTACCAGCTGCTCGCTTACCCTCTGCCCGCTGCCTGGCGCCCGCTGCCTTTTGCCCGCTGTCAGGCGCCTGGTGCTACTGCCGACGCCTACTGCGCGGTAATCTTGGTGTCCTTCACCAGCCGCTGGTAGCTGGCATAGCTCGTCACCGCCTGCGCGGCGAATGCCTGGGGTGTATTCGGGCGGATTTCGTAGCCCGACTTTTCCAGCGCGGCCTTTACCGCCGGGTTCATCATCGCCTGGCGCACTTCCTGGTTGAGATACTGCACGATGGCCGGCGGCGTGCCTGCCGGCGCCCAGATGCCCAGCCCGGTGTCGGGCATCGAGAAGCCCGGCACGCCGGACTCGGCGATGGTCGGAATCTCCGGGCGGGTCTTGCTGCGGTGATTTTCGATCACCGCGATGGCGCGCAGCTTGCCCGAGTCGAGGTAGGGCGTGATCGTCGACAGGATCAGGATGCCGACCTTCACCTGGCCCGCGAGCAGGTCGGTAAGCGCCGGGTTGCCGCCCTTGTAGCCGACGTGGGTCAGCTTGGCCTGGGTGGCCAGCGCCAGCGACTCGCCAGTGAGGTGGTGCAGCGAGCCGACGCCGGCGGTGACGTAGGGAATCGGGTCCGGGCTCTTTTTCGCGTAGTCCACCAGTTCCTTCATCGTGTGGATCGGCAGCGAGGGATTTACCACCACCACGGTCGGCGTGATCGCCGCGTTGATCACCGGCACCAGGCCCTTGACCGGGTCGAAGCTGTCGTTCTTCACCACCTGCGAGGTCAGGTAGACGCTGGTGTCGGTGGTGGCGAGCAGGGTGTAGCCGTCGGGCAGGGAGGTGGCGACGTTGGCGCTGCCGATCACCCCGCCGGCCCCGGCACGGTTGTCGATCACCACCTGCTGGCCCATCTGCTCGGACAATTGCTGCGCCAGCGGCCGGGCGAAATTGTCGGTGCCCCCGCCCGGGGCGAACGGCACCACCAGCCGGATCGGCTTGGCCGGATACGCGCCTTGTGCGCCCGCCAATAGATGAACACAAGAAAGCACCAGCGCCAGAACATATCGAACTTGCATGACTACCCCTTTTGAATAAACCGTTTTCGCTGCATCACTGCCCGACCGTTACCTCAAGCCGGAAAATTTCGTTTCTCGCGCCCTGCACCGGCTGCCGCAGGCCCGCGCGGTCGGTGGCACGGCAAGCCAGCTGGTAGGTGCCGGGGCCGGCGGGCGTCCACTCGAAGGCGAACCGCTGCCAGCTGAACCCCGTGCGCGGCTCCAGCCGCGCCACCCACCAGGTGGCACCGCCATCGGTGCTGATTTCGACCAGCGCGATTTCCTCGCTGCCCCAGGCGCGGCCCCAGATGGTTTGCGGCACCGCGGCCAGCATTGCTCCTGCCGCCGGCGCAATGATCAAGGCGTGCGGCGCGATCTCGCGTACCGGGTGCGTGGACTCGACGCCGTTTTCCGTCACCGCGTCGTTGTAGAGCGTGGCGGCGAAGTAGCCCTCGCTGCGCTGGTCGGCCAGGCGCAGCTCGCTCAGCCACTTCACCGCGTTGGTGCCGTAGTAGCCGGGCACCACCAGGCGCGCCGGCGCGCCATGGTTTTCGCTCAGCGGCATACCGTTGACCTCGGTGGCGACCAGCACCTCGTCGGCCAGCGCCTTCTCCAGCGGCAGCTCCTTCTGGTAGCAGTCGATGTGCACGCCGGTGCCTTCGTAGAGGCCGTTGTCGGTGCCGCTGGCCCACACATAGGTGGCGCGCGGGTCGATGCCCGCCGCCTCCAGCACCGTGCGCAGCCGCGGCCCGCGCCACTCCACATGCGCCACCCGCCGCACCGGCACCTTCGGGTTCACCGCGCTGCCGGCGCACTCGTGCACGGCCGCCTGCGTCACCTTCGGCAGCGCATCGAGTTGCGCGAAGGAAAGCGCAATGGGCGTGCGCACCATGCCGCACACCGCCAGTTGCCAGCGGCCGATGTCCATCTCCGGCACGCCGACGTGATAGACGACGAACAGCTTTTCGGTCGGCGTCAGCGCGTCCGTCAGCTCGTGCGGCGGCACGGTGACGTTGTAGCGCCGCCGGATTTTCATTGCCACGCCACTTGCCGCCACGCAACTTCTCCCAGGTTCAACCAAGACGTTTTGCTTCAATCTTCAACCTCCAAACGGAACACCAAGTCCGTTTTTGTAGATTGTAGACTGGATACAATATATCTTATTGAGCCAGGAACAGGCGGTCAACAAAAATCGTCAAACCGGCTAACTATTTGTTTTTCTTCATTTAAATGCACGAAATCGGTGCTGCGACGCACCAGTCTGGGGACTAACGATTTCCCTCAAAACAAGGGGAAAGCCAAGCGCAGCCTCGTTTCTTCCAAGGGGGCGGCGCCGCCTAGCTCGACTCGCGCCACCCCCTCCCCCGCGACAAAGCCGAATCGATCCCGCGAAAAGTTTTCACCCGGCGCCGCGTAACTTTCAAGCCAGGCGCGCGCCGCCGTTGCTACAGTTCCGCGTCCTCACTCCCGCCCCGCGCGCCTACATGTCCACTCCGCCCACCCCCGCCGCCCTCCTCGCCCTCGACGCGGCGCCGCGCAGCAAACCCTCCAGCTACCCCGAACCCTTCGCCTCGCGCATGGCCGGGCGTGAAAAGCGCGCGCTGGGCGACCTCTTCGGCCTCTCCAACTTCGGCGTCAACCTCACCCGCCTGGCGCCCGGCGGCATCTCATCGCTGCGGCACGCGCATACGAAGCAGGACGAGTTCGTCTACATTCTCGCCGGCCGCCCCGTGCTCATCACCGACGCCGGCGAAACCCCGCTCGCCCCCGGCATGTGCGCCGGCTTCAAGGCCGGCAGCGGCGACGGCCACCAGCTGGTCAACCGCAGCAGCGAAGACGTGCTCTACCTCGAAGTCGGCGACCGCACGCCGGGCGACGCCGGCAGCTACCCGGACGACGACTTGCAGGCGATGCAAAGCGCCGACGGCAAGTGGATGTACACGCGCAAGGACGGCACGCCTTATTGAAGGGGCGCCCGCATCCCCTGCGCAGGCGCCTGGCCGCGCTTCCTGGTCAGCGCCGACCACGCAGTGCCCAGCAAGGAACGTCGTGCCGGCTGCGGTGAACCTGACATAACCTGAGGTTTTTCGGCAACTGCTGCGGACCGCGCGCGAACCACTAGGGAACGCTTGCGAGCCCCACCCCCGGCCTTCGCTGCCCGCGAACCTGACAAAACCTTAGGTCCCCCAAGGGGACTTCTTTCAGGGCGTTGCTCCGAAATAAGCGCACAGCCCGCTTCGGCCATCTGAGGCGAACCTGACAAAACCTGAGCTTCTACAGAAACCGTAGCTGCCGGCGTCTCGCCCGGCTTCGCTTCCCAACCCATCATGGCCCGTGCTTTTTCGGGGTACAGCAGAAACATCGTCGCCATGCCCATCGCTGGACCCGGCATTGCCTGAGGTTCCGCAGGACGACTGACTTCCGGGCGCTTTTCCGAAATGCCGCTCGCCGACTTCTCGGCCACGGCCCGCGCATCGTCCTCCTCCGCCATCCGCTCCAGTTCCTCCAGGCTCGGAATCTCCCCCGCCCTTTCCAACTGCGCGTAACACTGCGCATTGAGCCGCTCCAGCCGCTCAAGCACCTTCTCTAGCGCGCGCAAGGCACGGTTGCGGTCCGGCTGCTTCACCCGCACCTCCGGCCCGCTCTTGCGCATGATGGTGCTCACCTCCACCGCCCGGCGCGTCTCTTCATCCAGCTCTTCAAGCGCTATCGGTTCCCACCCCCGCAGCAACTTCCCCGCATCAAAGAACGCGGCCCGCATGCGCTGCTTCATCAACTCCACCGCCGAGCAGCGCAACTCCGAGAGCATGCCCTGCATCTCCATCCGCACCCGGTCCCGCACGGCCGGGTTGCTCATCAGTTCACTGCCCTGCGCGGCCAGGTTTTTGGCGGTGTAGCCGGCGCGCGCGGCGGCGGCGCTGGCGTTCTGGTCTTTCAGGTATTCGAAGACGAAGCGTTCCTGGCGGAACGTGAGTTGGGTATCCATGGTGGCTCCAGTAATTGGGGGTACTGGAAACAAAGATACGCGGGTCGATGCGCTAAGTGTGGTTGATTTTCGGCGGCGAAAAAGTTAACCAAGCATTTGTATTTATTAGACATTTCATCGAATTCAGCGAACAATTTAAGCGCCTCGCCGTTAGCAATAGCACCATCCCACTACGAAGCACGCGACTTTGCCGCATTCCCGCTCGCACGGCCGCACTCGCGTTCTTGTTTTAATTCTTATAAGGTCTATCCCTCAACGTGCAACTGTCCGGAAAATAAAATAAATGACACAAGAATCTCTCTTTCGTAAATGAACTGGGCGCAGCGGCACGCCTCATCGCCTTCTCCGCAGTCTTCACATGTCGGATTCCCAGTCGATTTTTTTAAACCGAGATCGGATGTATTTGCTCAGGAAAAGTGCGTATGGCCGACGCTCCAGAAGATCATCTGGCCAAGGTGGAATATTTGTCGGAGAGCGGTCACTTCATAAGTACTTTCCGAACCGATTTCGACTTCGACGCCGTCATGTCTCGAATCTCCGGTGGGTACCGACCTGGAGGTTAAAAAACGAGACATGCGAGTGCTTTTCCCGCAGTTGAACAATCAGGGCAGACTACCAATCTTTCCAAAACAGCTTGTCCAACTCGATACGCTCATCTTCCCGGATTAAAAAACCCTCCCCCGAATAAATCCGTGATTCGCACGATCCAGCGCTGGCCGTGCAGTTCGTGCCGGCCGTCCGCGGTCTTGACGACGTTATAGCCGCGCAGTTGCATGCAGTGTTCGTCCATGCTGACGAGTTCGGGGTCGTAGAGGTCGCTGGTAGGTGGCTCGCCGCCGCGGAAGTCGGGGCTCCAGAGGCGAGCGACGCGGGTGAAGCGGCCGGCTTTCTGGTTGGCTACGGGCTCGACGGTCATGCGCGCTTCGATGGCGGGCCAGTCGCGCAGTTGGGTGGCGTCGCGCTTTTTACCGTTGACGTAGATGGGGGTGACGTAGACGAGCATGGGGGTTGCGCGTGTCGCGGTGATGAGGAGGCCGAGGCGTGGCGGCGGGTTACTGTATTTAATTACAGTATCAGAAAATGCATTGCGGCGACGGCCGTAAAGGTGGTCCGCGCCTGTCGAAGGATTCTGCTTTTAAGCGCGCCGGGAGAGCGCCGCGAAAAGCAGATTCTTCGCTTTGCTCAGAATGACAGTGAGGCATAGAGGGGTCTTGCTCCCACGCCGGGCTTGATCAGTATTGTGGATGGGTTTAGTCTTGTGGCGGGGCGAGCAGGCGCATTCGTGTCGGCCCCGTGGTCGGCGCGCGACGAATCGTTGGTCCTCTCAATATGAATAAATGGGGTGCTGAGATGATTTTTGGCCTGACGCAGTTGGGGGTGTTGCATACGATCATCAGCCTGGTGGCGGTGTTCGCGGGGTTGGTGGTGCTGGTGCGCGACGGGCAAATTACGCCGTATAACACGCTGGGGCAGGTGTACATCTGGGCAACGGTGCTGACGTGCGTGACGGGCTTCGGGATTTTCCAGCATGGGGGGTTTGGCAAGCCGCATGCGCTGGGCATCATCACGCTGGTGACGCTGGGGGTGGCGGCGTTGGCGGGGCGCACGGCGCTGTTTGGCAAGCTTTCGGTTTATGTGGAGACGGCGAGTTATTCGGCGACGTTTTTGTTTCACTGGATTCCGGCGGTGACGGAGACGACTACGCGGCTGCCGCTGGGTGCGCCTTTGTTGCCGAATGCGGATACGCCGGAGTTGAAGGCGGCGACAGGGGTGTTGTTGCTGTTGTTCCTGATCGGGGCGGGGTGGCAGGTTTGGCGGATTCGCCGGCATTCGACGGCGCCGACAGTGGTGGTGTTGGCGGATGAGGGGGCGCTTGGGTAGGTGACGGGTAGGTGGATTGCGCGGGGCTTTGATGGGGTGCGGCGAAAAGCAGATTCTTTCCCCCAGGGGGACTTCCTTCGGGGCGCTGTGCTCGAGTGACAAGGGTGGGGATGCGGGACAGCAGAGGTCCGCGGAGCCTTGCCGTCAGGCCTGCGGTTTTTGCCGCTTTTCACCTGCATAAGCCCGGGGACGGGCGACACATATAGAGGGGCGGCGTAAAATAGCGGGCTTGCCGCGCGGCCCCTGCGCCGCCGGTTTCGCAGCGCCCCTTTCTTCTTCCAGACCTGCCGCCCGATGGAACGCCCGGAAAACCCGACCTGCGCCGAACTGTTCCTGACGTTTGCGAAGGCGAGCGCGACCGGGTTTGGCGGGGTGCTTCCGTTCGCGCGGCGGATGATCGTGGAGGAGAAGCGCTGGCTTAGCGAGGAGGAGTTCGCGGACCTGTTTGCGTTTTGCCAGTTCATTCCGGGCGCGAACGTGGTGAACCTGGCGATTTGCATCGGGGCGCGTTATCGCGGGCCGATGGGGGCTATCGCAGGGGCGCTGGGCATGCTGGTGCCGCCGATGCTGGTGATCCTGCTGCTCGGGGCCTTCTATGTGCAGTTCGGCGACCTGCCGCTGGCCAAGGGCGTGATGCGCGGGCTGGGGGCGGCGGCGGCGGGGCTGGTGGTGAGCGTGGCGCTGCGCCTGGGGCTGACGTTTCGCGCCAAGGCTTCGTACCTCTTTGCGGCGCTGGCTTTTGGGGCGATTGCGCTGTGGCGCATTCCGCTGATCACGATGCTGGCGGTGCTGGCGCCTGCATCCATCGGGTGGCAATGGGTGGTGCGGCGCAAATGAAGTGGGACATCCTTCTCGACATGGCGGGCTACTACAGCACGCTTTCGCTGATCTGCTTTGGCGGGGTGCTGGCTTCGATGCCAGACGTGCACCGCTTCATCGTCGAGCAGCATCACTGGATGAGTTCGGAGGAGTTCACGCGGCTGTTCGGCATTTCGAACGCGGCGCCGGGGCCGAACATGATGGTGGTGGGCATGCTGGGCTACCAGATTGCCGGGCCGCTGGGGGCTATCGTGAGTTTCGGCGCGCTTTCGCTGCCCTCTTCTTTCGTGGCGTATTACACCGGCAGCCTGTGGCACCGGATGCGCGACCGGCCGTGGCGGATGGCGGTGCAGGCAGGGCTGACGCCGCTGACGGTGGGGCTGCTGCTGGCTTCGGGCTACATTTTGACGATGTCGGCGGATAGTAATTCGTGGCCGGCTTTTGCGCTGACCGCCGCGGTGGTGGTGGCGGCAATGATCTGGCGGGCGCATCCGCTGTGGTTGCTGGCGGGGGGCGCGGTGCTGGGGGGATTGGGATGGATATGAGATCTGTGTTGAAGTCCGAGTTGAATTCACGCTTGAGTTTCCTGGCGCGTGCGGGCCTGGTTGCCGCGGTTGCGGCGGCGCCGCTGCTGGCGTGGGGGCAGGCTTATCCGCAGCGGCCGATTACGATGATCGTGCCGTTCGCCGCGGGCGGCGGGACGGACAGCATCGCGCGCGACCTGGCCAAGCAGATGCAGGAGCAGCTGGGGCAGACGGTGATCGTGGATAACCGCGGCGGCGCGGGCGGCTCGATCGGCGTGGACTATGTGGCGCAGGCGGCGGCCGATGGCTACACGCTGCTGTTCGTCACTTCCACTTTCGTGACGCGGGCGGCGACGGAGCCGGCGACTTCGCGCGACATCCTGAAGGAATTCGCGCCGGTGGCGATGATCGGGCGCGGGCCGCTGCTGGTGGTGGCAAACAAGGAGACCGGCATGAACACGCTGGCCGAGATGTTGGCGCGCGCCAAGGCGAAGCCGAATTCGCTGAACTTTTGCTCGGCGGGCATCGGCAGCATCAACCACCTGGCGGGCGAGTTGTTCAGCCAGCGCGCCGGGGTGAAGATGACGCACGTGCCGTACAAAGGCAGCGCGCCGGCAGCGGTGGATTTGATCGCGGGGCAGGTGCAGGTGTTTTTTGCGACGGTACCGACCATCGGCACGTATGTGAAGTCGGACCGCGTCAAATTGCTGGCAGTGACGTCCGCCCAGCGTTCGCCGCAATATCCGAACGTGCCGACGGTGGAAGAAAGCGGCGTGAAGGACTTCGACGTTTCCACCTGGTGGGGCGTGGTGGCGCGGGCCGGCACAACGGCGGCCGTGGTGAACAAGCTGAATGCTTCGATCAATGAGTCGCTGGCGAGCGCGGCGATTCGCGAGCGTTTGAAGAATGAAGGTGCGGATGCTTATCGCGGTAGCGCCGCCGAGTTTGGCCGCATGCTGTCGACCGAGCTGGCGGCGTGGAAAAAGACGGTGGCTGCAGCCGGGATTCAGGCGCAATAGCAGGCGCGACGACCAAGCGCGACAAGACAATATACCAACCCATACGATCAAGGGATACGACCATGAACTTCAAACTCTTGCGCAATACGCTGGCGGCGGCCATGTTCGCCGCCACGGCCTGCGCGCCGATGGGCAGCGCGCTTGCCCAGGCGAAGTACCCGGGCAAACCCATCACCATCGTGGTGTGCTACACGCCGGGCGGCACCGGCGACGCCTTCGCGCGCGCGGTGGCGGAGAAGCTGGGGCCGGCGATGGGCGTTTCCGTGGTGGTCGAAAACCGGCCCGGCGCGGGCGGGCTGATCGGCACGCAGATGGTGGCGAAATCGGCGCCGGACGGCTACACGTTGTTGTTGGGCCAGACCGGCGAGATGTCGATCAACAAGTATTTGATGAAGAGCACGCTGGTGGACCCGGAGAAGGAACTGACGCCGATCATCCTGGTCGGCCTGGTGCCGCTGGCGCTGACGGTGCGCGGCGATGCGCCCTATGCCAACTTCAAGGCGCTGTCGGATGCGCTGAAGGCAAACGCGCCGGGGATTTCCTTCGCCTCTTCCGGCATCGGCACGCCGGGACACCTGGCGGGCGAGCAGCTGAAGCTGGTGACCAAGTCTTCCATCGTGCACGTGCCGTACAAGGGCGCGGGCGTGGCGCTCTCGGACCTGCTGGGTGGGCACGTGACCTACTTCTTCTCCGGCATGGCGGCGGCGGTGCCGCATACCAAGACGGGGCAGTTGAAGATTCTCGCCGTCTCCACCGCGCACCGCGCGCCGTCGGCGCCGGAGATTCCGACGGTGGCCGAGAGCGGCGTACCGGGCTTCGACTTTTCGCTCTGGGGCGGCCTGTTCGCGCCGACCGGCACCTCGCGCGAGATCGTCACGCAACTCAATCGCGAAGTCGGCAAGCTGCTGGCGCCGGGGCAGCCGGTGCGCGAGAAGCTGATGGCCGACGGTACCGAAGTGAACCCGGAGTCGCCGGAGAAGCTGGGCGCGTTCACCCGCTCGGAAACGACCAAGTATGAAAAGATCATCCGCGCCGTCGGCGTGAAGATGGAATAGTTCCACAGAAAATTTTGCAAAGGCAGCTCCCATGAAAAAGCTCAACATCATCGCCTTCGCCGGCGACGGCATCGGCCCGGAAATCACCGCCGCCACTCTCCAGGTGGTGGAAGCGGCGAACAAGATGCTGGACCTCGGGTTGAACATCACGCACGACGACGTCGGCTTCGCCGCGTATGAGAAGCACGGCCACACCATGCCCGATGCGACGCTGGAAAAGGCGCGCGCGGCCGACGGCGTGATCCTCGGACCTTGCGACACCTATGGCTACCCGGTGCCGCCGGAAAAGGGCGGGGTCAATCCCTCCTCCAAGCTGCGCCTGGGCCTGGACCTGTACGCCAACATGCGGCCCTCGCGCACCATCAAGGGCGTGCCGGCTTTCGTCAAGCAGATGGACCTGGTGATCGCGCGCGAAAACACCGAGGGCTTTTACGCGGACCGCAACATGTTCACCGGCTCCGGCGAATTCATGCCGACGCCGGAAGTGGCTCTCGCCGTGCGCAAGATCACGGCTTCGAGTTCCAAGCGCATCGCCATTGCGGCTTGCGAGGCGGCGATGAAGCGGCGCAAGCAGGTGACGCTGGTCAGCAAGGCGAACGTGCTGAAGCTCTCCGATGGCCTCTTCATGCGCGAGGCGCGAGCGGTGTGCAAGACGTATCCGGAAATCAAGGTCAATGAAGTGCTGGTCGATGCGATGGCCTCGCTGCTGGTGCGCACGCCCGAGGCTTACGATGTGATCTGCACAACCAACATGTTCGGCGATATTTTGTCGAACCAGGCTTCCGAGCTGGCTGGTGGGCTCGGCCTGGCGGGTTCGCTGAATGCGGGCGATGCGCATGCGATGGCGCAGGCTTCGCATGGCTCCGCGCCCGATATCGCGGGCCAGGACAAGGCCAACCCCTGCTCGGTGATGTTTTCCACCTGCATGCTGCTGGATTGGCTGGGCGAGCGCCACCAGATGCCGGCGCTGCAAAAGGCGGGCGCGCTGATCGACCATGCGATCTGCGAAGTGCTGGCCGAGCCGGCCAGCCGCACCGTGGACCTGGGCGGCAAGCTGGGCACGCGCGCCTTCGGCGAAGCGGTGGTGAAAAAGTTCGGCACGCTGGTGAAGTAAGCCCCCCAAAGGCGCACCCGGGCGCGCCGCGGCAGCCGGCTAATCCGGCCGATTGCCGCAGCGCCGCCCCGGCTGCTGTATTGTTATACGTATCAGTCCTCACAGGAGACAAGCCATGAGCGTTACCGCCATCAAGAAAAATTCTTCCACCTCCGTCCGCGACAAGGTCAGCGCCGAGGAGTGGCAAAAGCGCGTGGACCTCGCGGCCGCCTATCGCCTCGTGCACCACTACGACATGGATGAGATGATCGCCAACCACATCTCGTGCCGCGTGCCCGGTGAAGACAATGCCTTCCTGATCAATCCCTACGGCATGCTGTATGACCAGATGCATGCCTCCGGCTTCATCAAGATCGACCTCGACGGCAACGTGCTGTTCAATCCCGGCGACTATGGCGTGAACCGCGCCGGCTTCGTCATCCACAGCGCGGTGCACCGCGCGCGCCACGACGTCGACTGCGTGATCCACACCCATTCGCTGGCCGGCATGGCCGTCTCGGCGATGAAGTGCGGCCTGCTGCCGCTGGCGCAAACGGCGATGCGCTTTGTCGACATCGGCTACCACGACTACGAAGGGGTGGCGATCAACATGGACGAACAGGAGCGCCTGGTGGCCGACCTGGGAATGCGCGAGGTGATGATCCTGAAAAACCACGGCCTTCTGTGCGTCGGCCCGACGATCGCCGAGGGTTTCAACAACATTTTCCGCCTGGAGCGCGCCTGCCGCCTGCAGGTGATGACGCTCTCCTGCAACACCGAGCTGCAGATGCCTTCGCGCGAGCTGGTCGAAGCGACCGCCCATCTCTACCAGCCCGGCGTGCGCCGCCGCTTCGGCGAGATGGAGTGGCCGGCGCTGCTGAAGAAGCTGGACAAGATCGACCCGTCGTACCGCGACTGATTCGTGCTGCTGCTGGAGCACGACGCCAAGACGCTCCTGGCGAAGGACGGTGTTGCCGTCCCGCCGGGGGTGCTGATCGAGTCCCTCGATGCGCTTGCCGGCGCTGATCTCCCGCCCGGCCCCTGGGTGGTGAAGGCGCAGGTGCCCGTTGGGGGGCGCGGCAAGGCCGGCGGGATTCGCATGGCCGATGATGCATCCAGTCTCGTTGAGGCGTTGGGTGCGGTCCTCGCCATGCGCATCAAGGGCCACGCGGTGCAGGGCTGCCGCGTCGAATCGCGCCGGGCGGGCACCGAGGTGTTTTTGAGTTTCGCCGTCGATGCGGCCGCGGGCGCGGTGCGCATGCTGTTTTCCGCGCAAGGTGGCGTGGATATCGAATCTGTCGCGCCAGGCGTCTTGCGCGACGCCCTGGTGCCGCCGCAACTCGACGCCATGCTGGCGGCGCTGCCCTGGCTGCTCGAAGGCGCGCCGCCGCACATCGCCGCCGCCGTGGCCGATGCGGGTGAGCGCCTGGCGGAAATCTTTTTGCGCCACGAGGCGCTGCTGCTGGAAATCAATCCCCTGTTCGTCAACCCCGACGGCAGCTGGACCGCCGGCGACGCGCGATTCGCGCTGGATGAAAACGCCCTGCCGCGCCAGCCGGAGCAGATGGTGCTGCTGACGGCGCGCGAAGTGGCGTATCCCGATGCGCTGTTCAAGTACCGCAATGGTTTCGACTACATCGTGGTGGACCATGGCGGGGAGATCGGCCTGGTCACCACCGGCGCGGGGCTGTCGATGAAAATCATCGACGACCTGACGGCGCTGGGGCGGCGGCCGTACAACTTCGTCGACATCCGCAGCGGGCAGTTTCGCGGCGACCCGGGGCGCCTGATCACGGTGATGCGCGACATCGCGCGCGCGCCGAACATCCGCGTGGTGCTGGTGAATATTTTCGCCGGCATCACCCACCTCGGTGAATTCACCAAGCTGCTGGCGCAAGCGCTGGCGGCGGTGCCGGAGTTGCGCGTGCCGGTGGTGGCGCGGCTGGTGGGCAATGGGCTGGACGATGCACGGGTGATCCTCGCCGAGCAGGCGCCGGCGGTGGAACTGCAGGTGGACCTGGAGCAGGCGCTTGCGCGCGTGCTGGAAATCGCGGGGCCGGCGCATGCCTGATTCGATGTCTGATTCGATGTTGATGTCGCTGCTGAGTGAAGAGGTGCCGGTGCTGGTGCAAGGCATCACCGGCCGCGCCGGGCGCTCGCACGCGCTGCAAATGCTGGCAGCTGGCACGCGCATCGTCGGCGGCGTCGCCAGCCCGGGCGCGAAGCCGAACGACGGACCGCCCGGCATTCCGGTGTTTGCCGATTGCGCAGCCGCCGTCAAGGCCACCGGCGCGCGCGCCAGCGTGGCGCTGGTGCCGCCGATGGGCGCGCTGGCCGCCGCGCGGGATGCGTTTGGCGCGGGTATCAAGCTGCTGGTGTCGGTGACAGAAGGCGTGCCCGTGCACGACGCCATCCGCGCAGCCGCCCTCGCGCGCGAACACGGCGCCACCTGGGTCGGTCCTTCCACGCCGGGCTTGGCGGTGCCGGGGCGGATGAAAATGGGCTTCCTGCCCGAAGTGACATTGAAGCCCGGCAACATCGGCGTGATGTCGAAAAGCGGCACGCTCTCCTACGAGACCAACTATCGCCTGGTGCGCCAGGGCCTTGGCCAGTCGCTCTGGCTGGGCGTGGGCGGCGATCCGGTGAAGGGCACGCGCTTCGCCGACCTGTTGCCCCTGTTCGCCGCGCATGACGGCACGCGTGCGGTGCTGCTGATCGGCGAGATCGGCGGCACCGAGGAAGAAGATTGCGCCGCGGCGATCAAGCGCATGGGTTTCGACAAACCAGTATTCGCCGTTCTGGCCGGCGCCAGCGCGCGCGAGGGTGTGACCATGGGCCATGCGGGCGCGTTGATCCAGGGTGGCTTGGGCACGCACGCCTCGAAGACCGCGGCGCTCAAGGATGCAGGTGTGCAGGTGCATCAACATATAGATGAGCTTGTCGGCGCCATGGTGCGCACGCTGGGCTCGAAATAAAAGAGAGACAAACATGAATTTCGCATTGACCGACGAGCAACGGCGCATCGTGCGCGCCGTGCGCGAACTGGCGCAGGACAAGTTCAAGAGCCGCGCGCTCAAGTATCTCGACGGCACCTTCCCCTGGGAGAACATGAAGGACCTGGCCGAGATCGGCATCCTCGGCATGGCGGTGCCGGAGGAATACGGCGGCCTCGGCCTGCCGGTGTTCGAGACTGCGCTGGTGCTCGAGGAAATCGGCAAGGTCTGCTACGTCACCGCGATGGCGGTGCTGGGCGAAGTCGGCGTGCAGACGCGCGTGATTTCCACCTATGCGCCGGAGCATATCAAGCGGGACATCCTGCCGCGCGTGGTGAAAGGCGAGACCATGCTCGCCGTGTGCATGACCGAGCCCGATGCCGGCACCGACGTGGCGAACTACCGCACCAACACCACCATCAAGGGCGACCGCATCGTGGTCAACGGCGTCAAGACCCTGATCAGCCGGGCCGATGAGGCCGGCATGTTCGTGGTGTTCACCCGCATCGACGGCAAGCCGGGGCGCGAAGGCATTGGCTGCGTGCTGGTGCCGGCCGGAGCGAAAGGTTTTTCCGTCACCGGGCGCTTTCACACCATGGGCGGCGAGTTCCTGCACGAAGTGCGCTTCGAGGACTGCGAACTGCCGCTGGAAAACCTGGTAATCCGCGAGGACGGTTTCAAGAAACTCCTGAATGCCTTCAACACCCAGCGCTGCCTCAACCCCTCGATCTCGCTCGGCCTGGCCGAGGGTGCTTTCGACGAGGCGGTGAAGTACATGCGCCAGCGCACCGCCTTCGGCCGCGCCATCGGCGAGTTCCAGGGCATGCGCTGGAAGCTGGCGGACATGTACAAGGACATCGAGGCCGGGCGCGGCCTGCTGTATCGCGCCTGCGCCACCGCCAACCCTTTCCCCGATCCCTTTCTCGCCGCCACCGCCAAAGTGTTTTGCAACGAGATGTCGCTGCGCGTCACCAGCGAGGCGATCCAGGTGCACGGCGGCTATGGCTTCACCGATGAATATCCGGTGTCGCGCTTTTACCGCGGGGCGCGCTACGGAACGCTGGGCGGTGGTACTTCCGAGACGCTGCGCGACCTGGTCGGCAAGCGTATTCTCGCCGGCTTCGAGGATAGCGACGGCATCCTCAGCATTACTGATCTATAGACCGGCAAGGCTTCGAGGCATAAAAAAACGCCGGCTAAGCCGGCGTTTTTTTATGCGATGAGCTGCCTCAAGCGCCCAGCCCGTTCTGCAAATCCTTCTTGATGTCAGCCACGCTCTCCAGGCCGACCGACACGCGCAGCAAACCCTCCACTACCCCGGCCGCTTCGCGTGCCTCCGGACTGATGCGCCCGTGGGTGGTCGAAGCCGGATGAGTGATCGTGCTCTTGGTGTCGCCGAGGTTGGCGGTGATCGAGATCATCTTGCAGCCGTCGACCACGCGCCAGGCCGCCGGGCGCCCGCCCTTGACGGTGAAGGTGACCACCGCGCCGGCGAGGAAGCGGCCGGAGGCGGACTGCTGGCGCTTGGCCAGCTCGTGCTGTGCGTGCGACTCCAGGCCGGGGAAAAACACCTTGTCGACCTGCGGATGGGATTCCAGCCAGCGCGCCAGTTCCAGCGCGTTGTCGCATTGCTTTTCCATGCGGATGCCCAGGGTCTCCATGCCCTTCAGGGCAACCCAGGCGTTGAACGGGCTCATGCTCGGGCCGGCGGTGCGCAAAAAGCCGTGCACCTCGCCCATCACCAGTTCCTTGCTGCCGACGATCGCCCCGCCCAGGGTGCGGCCCTGGCCGTCGAGATATTTGGTGGCCGAGTGCACCACGATGTCGGCGCCCATTTCCAGCGGGCGCTGCACGGCGGGCGAGCAAAAGCAGTTGTCCACCACCAGCACGGCGCCGGCCTTTTTGGCGATCTTCGACAAGGCCGCCACATCCAGCACTTCCATCAGCGGGTTCGACGGCGTCTCGAGAAACAGCATTTTGGTGTTCGGCTTGACCGCCTTTTCCCAGGCCGACAAATCGGTGGCCTCGACAAAAGTCGTCTGCAGGCCGAAGCGTCCGAGATTCTTTTCGAACAGGGTGATCACCGCACCGAACACGCTGCGCGAGCACACCACGTGGTCACCGGCCTTGAGCAGGCCCATCGCCACGGTGAGCACGGCCGACATGCCCGAACTGGTGGCCACGCAGGCCTCGCCGCCTTCGAGCGCAGCCAGGCGCTGCTGGAACATTTCCACCGTGGGGTTGGAAAAGCGCGAATAGACGTAGCCCGGCGCCTGGTTGGAAAAGCGCAGCGCGGCGGTGGCGGCATCTTCATGCACGAAGCTGGAGCTCAAATACAGCGCCTCCGAGTTTTCGTTGAAGTTGCTGCGCTGGACCCCGGCGCGTACCGCAAGGGTGTCGAAATCGAATTTGTCGCTCATGGCGTTCTCAATAAAAAAACCCGTTTCAGCTTAGGCATGCCAAAACGGGTTGGATAATTTCTTCCACTCGCTTTAGCCGTATTTGTTGGGACCCTCGCGCATGCCACTGCGAATCCCGCGCCCGCAAGCTGAAACTCAAATCGGCGCGGAGAGGATTATACTCTGCCTGCTAACCCAGCGCGGTTCCGGGGACACCACCCCATGCATACGTAAAATTACGCCGCTGATGTTCGACTTTTCAGTCCCGTCGCGCCTGTTCTTAACGGTGCTGTTCGCCTGCTGCTGCCATGCAGCCGGTGCGCAAGGCACGCCCGCGGGTTTGTGGCGCACCATCGACGACAACACGGGCAAGCCAAGCGCCCTGGTGCGCATCAGCGAAAACGCGGGTGAATATACCGGCCGGGTGGAAAGAATCCTTCCCGGCCCCGGCGAAGACGCGTCGCCGCGCTGCGATGCCTGCCAGGGCGCGCTGAAGAACCAGCCGGTGCTAGGTATGACCGTCCTCTGGGGCATGCGCCGCAGCCCCGACCAGAACGGCGACGAGTACAGCGGCGGCGACATCCTCGACCCGCAAAACGGCCGCGTCTACCACGCCCTGCTGGCCATGGCTGACGGCGGAAGAAAATTGCGGGTGCGCGGCTACGTTTGGGTCACCTTGTTCGGTCGCACCCAGGTGTGGGAGCGCGAGGAGTAGCGGCAGGCCGGACCATCATGAAAAACGGGCCGCGACGCCCGTTTTTTTTGCCTTGCCGGCGCCTCAGGCGGCTGCCAGGTTCAGCCCCATCTGCGAGCCTTCTTCGTCGTCGCCGCTGTCGCGGTGCTGGTCGCGCCGGGTCTCGACGTCCGACAGATACTCCGGAGTGACGCCGGTGACATAGTGGCCGGAGAAGCACGAGGTCTCGAAGTCGGTGAGCTTGGGGTTGATCTCGCGCACGGCGCGCTCCAGGCCTTCGAGGTCCTGGTAGATCAGCAGATCGGCGCCGATTTCCTTGGCAATCTCGGCGTCGGTGCGGCCGGTGGCGATCAGCTCGTGCCTGGTCGGCATGTCGATGCCGTAGACGTTGGCGAAGCGCACCGGCGGCGCGGCGGAGGCGAAGAACACTTTCGCCGCCCCGGCTTCGCGCGCCATCGAAACGATCTCGCGCGAGGTGGTGCCGCGCACGATGGAGTCGTCGACGATCAGCACGTTCTTGCCCTTGAACTCGACGCCGATGGCATTGAGCTTCTGGCGCACCGACTTCTTGCGCACCGCCTGGCCGGGCATGATGAAGGTGCGCCCGATGTAGCGGTTTTTGATGAAGCCCTCACGGTAGTCAAGGTTCAGCTTCATCGCCAGCTGCATCGCGGCGGGGCGGCTGGAATCGGGGATCGGCATCACCACGTCGATCTGGTCGACGATGCCCAGCGCCCTCACCTTGTCGGCGAGAAACTCGCCGAGCTTCAGGCGCGCGGCATAGACCGAGACGCCATCGATCTGCGAATCGGGACGGGCGAGGTAGACGTACTCGAAAATGCAGGGGTTCAGCGTGGCGTTTTTCGCGCACTGCTGGGCGTAGAAATTGCCGTCCATGTCGACGAAAATCGCCTCGCCCGGGGCGACGTCGCGGACGAATTCGTAGCCCAGGCCTTCGAGCGCCACGGACTCGGAAGCCACCATGTGCTCTTCGCCGTGGCCGAAATCGGCGCGGCCCAGGCACAGCGGACGGATGCCGTAGGGGTCGCGGAAGGCCAGCAGGCCGTGGCCGGCGATCAGGGCCACCACGGCGTAGGCGCCGCGCACGCGCTCGTGCACCTTGGCCACCGCCTGGAAAATCTTCGCGGGATCGAGCTTGACGCTCTTGCTGCCCATTTCCAGCTCATGGGCCAGCACGTTGAGCAGCACCTCGGAGTCGGAACCGGTGTTGATGTGGCGCAGGTCCTGGCGGAACATTTCCTGGCGCAGCTGCTCGGAATTGGTGAGGTTGCCGTTATGCGCCAGGGTCAGGCCGAAGGGCGAGTTGACGTAGAACGGCTGCGCTTCGGCAGGGTTGGCGGAAGAGCCGGCGGTGGGGTAGCGGCAATGCGCGATGCCCACATGGCCCGGCAGGTCACGCATGTTGCGGGTGCGGAACACATCGCGCACCAAGCCCATGCTCTTGTGCATGTAGAAGGATTTGCCCGAGGCGGTGACGATGCCTGCTGCGTCCTGGCCGCGGTGCTGCAGGAGCAGCAAACCATCGTAAAGCAACTGGTTGACCGGGCTTTTTGCAACGACGCCGACGACTCCGCACATGGTGCTCTCCGGGTTGACTCATTCCGGCAAAAGTATTGATTACTTTGTACTAAAAGTAATTAATACTTTTGCCGGGTTGAGTCCATGAAATCACCAGCGAAGCCGGACAATTTCATGAAAAAAATGCAATGAAAAAACCTTGTCCAGCGATGCCAAAGCGTCGACACCCGTAAATCAGAATTTTACCCTACCCGCTATGTCAGCGGGCAGAAAAGGCTTCACCGTTTCGACCATCGTCTCGACCAGCGGACTCAACAAGGCCTGCTTCCAGAACGGCTGTTTCGGGATCGGCGTGAGGCCGCAAACCATGGCCAGTGCCACCACGATCACCAAGCCGCGCGCCAGGCCGAACAAGCCGCCCAGACCACGGTCGGCCAGGGTCATCCCCGCCGCCGCCACTGCCTTCATCACGCCCCAGCCGATGATTGCGCTAACCAGCGCCATGCCCACCAGCACCAGCAGGAAGGCCGCAATCAGGCCCAGGCCATGGGGGTCCAGCGTCGGCGCCAGCAGTTGGGCGACATCGCTGGCAAACAGGCTGGCGACTACAAAAGCCGCAATCCAGCCGATCAGCGACAAAATCTCTCGCACCAGGCCGCGCAACACCGATACCACCACCGACATCAGCAGGATCGCCAGCACCGCGTAATCGAACAGCGTCATGCCCACCACCAACCCGACGACGCAAGCTTCAGCTCACGCACCACGCTAGCGGTGCACAACCGTCGCACTGGCGAAGCCCAGGCCGGCGATTTTCGCGCGCGCCGACTCCGCCGCGTCCTTGCTGGCAAAGGGGCCGGCCCGCACCCGGGTCACATCCCCGGACTTGGTCGCCACCTTTTCCGCATAGGACTTGAGCCCGGCGGCGGAAAGCTTGTCGCGCACTTCCTGCGCCTTTTCCTCGGCCGAAAAAGCGCCGATCTGGATGGCGAACGAACCGGCTGCCGCCTTTTCTGCCGGGTCTGCCTTCGCCGATTTAGTTGATGTGGGGGCATCCCCCGCGCCATTCAACAGGGCGACGGCACGTTTGGCTTCGGCCTGGGCGCGCGCTTTTTCGTCCGCCGCCTTTTCGGCGGCGGCTTTGGCTACCTTGGCGTCGGAAGCGGCCTTGGCTTCCGCCGCCTTGGCTGCCGCTGCCTTGGCTTCGTCGGCCTTGCCGTCGGCCTTGACCCCTGCCTTCGGCGCTTCGGCTTTTTCTTCCTTCGGGGCGTCTTTGGGCGCCGCCTTCGGGGCGTCGGCCGGCGGCGCGCTCTTCGTTTCGTCCTTGGGCGGAGCAGGCGGCGTAGTGTCTTTCGGCGGCGGTTCCGGCGCGGCCTTTGCGTCCTTGTCGCCGGCTTTGGCGGCGGGCGGCGTACTGCCGGCAGGCGGCGGCTTGGCGACATAGTCGCCCTGGCTGGGTATCTGGATCGATACGTCCTGGTCGAGCGGCTTTTGCTCGGCGTCGAAGATCATCGGCAGCACGATCACCGCGAGCAGGACGAGGGCGATGGCCCCGATCAGGCGCCGCCGGGCGCGGCGTTTCAGCTGGGAGTCTTCCGGGAGGTCAGTGGCCATGGGCAGGCTGTTGGAAAGCGGATCGGCAAGCGCTGGTGCGGCACTGCCTGGCGGACCGGGCTCAGTTGTTCCTGGAACGATCCAGCACCTGCATCACGTCGGTGACGGTGAGGAAGGAACCGAACACCACGATTCTATCATTCTCCCCTGCCCCGGCGCGTGCGGCAGCGTACGCAGCAGCGGGCGACTCGTGCAGGAAAACGTCTTTGGTAATGCCGCATTCGGCCAGCACCTCGGCCAGGTGTTGCGCGCTGACGCCGCGTGCGCCGGGCAGCGTGGCCAGGTGCCAGTGGTCGATCCGGCCTTTCAACAGACGCACCACGCCGGCGATGTCCTTGTCGCCGAGCATGCCGAACACCGCGCGGGTATAGGCGGCGAAGCCGATGTTGCCGAGGTTGTCGGCCAGCACGGCGGCGGCATGCGGGTTGTGGGCGACGTCGAGCACCACCACCGGGCGCCCAGGCAGCAACTGGAAGCGCCCCGGCCACTCGACTTCGATCAGGCCCTGGCGCACCGCCTGCATCGCCACCGGCAGGCGCGGGCGCAGGCATTCCAGCGCGGCCAGGGCGGCGGAGGCGTTGAGCAACTGGTTGGCGCCGCGCAGGGCGGGGTAGGACAGGCCGTTGCGGGTAACCGGGTCACGGCTGCCCTTCTGTGCTTCCGGCATGAACCAGAATTTCCATTGCTGCTTGTCGCCGGCGTAGCCGAAGTCGCGCCCCAGCAACAGCAACTGCGCGCCGAGTTCGCCCGCCACCTTGGCGACGGACTCCGGCGGCTGCGGGTCTGCGCAAATGGCCGGCGTGTTCTTCCGAAAGATGTGCGCCTTTTCCCAGCCGATCTGCTCGCGGGTGTCGCCGAGATACGCCTGGTGGTCGAGATCGACGCTGGTGAGGATGGCGCAATCGGCATCGAACAAGTTCACCGCATCGAGACGGCCACCCAGTCCGACTTCGAGGATCACGCAATCGGGCTGCGCCTCCATGAACAGCAGCATCACCGCGAGGGTGGAGAATTCGAAGTAGGTCAGCTCGATGGCGGCGTCACCACTCACGCGGGCTGCCTCGACGCGCGCGAAGGCAGCGGCCAGCGGCGCATCTTCGACGTCACGGCCGTCGATGCGCGCGCGCTCGTTGAACTTCACCAGGTGCGGCGAGGTGTACATGCCGGTGCGAAAGGCGCCGGCGCGCAGGATCGCTTCGAGCATGGCGCAGGTGGAGCCCTTGCCGTTGGTGCCGCCAACGGTGATTACCGGGCAATCGAATTTCAGGCCAAGCCTTTCCTTGACCACGCCGACGCGGTCCAGGCCCATGGAAATGTTTTGCGGGTGCAGGCCCTCGATGTAGTCGAGCCAGGCGGCCAGGGGAGCGTCGGAAGCGGGAGTCAAAGGCACGGCTCGGAAAAGACGCGGCCGGACGCGCTGCATGCGCGCCCCGGCCGGTCGGAAGAAGAGTTCAGGCGGCCTGGAAGGCGTCCGCCGGCAGGGCCTGCATCAGCGCCAGCAGGCGGGTGATCTTGGCTTTTAGTTCGCGGCGGTCGACGATCATGTCGATGGCGCCTTTTTCCATCAGGAACTCGGCACGCTGGAAACCTTCGGGCAGCTTTTCGCGCACGGTCTGCTCGATCACGCGCGGGCCGGCAAAGCCGATCAGCGCGCCGGGCTCGGCGATCACCACGTCGCCCATGAAGGCGAAGCTGGCGGAGACGCCGCCCATGGTGGGGTCGGTGAGCACCGAGATGTAGGGCAGGCGGCGCTCGGCCAGGCGCTGCAGGGCGGCGGTGGTCTTGGCCATTTGCAACAGCGACAGCAGGCCTTCCTGCATGCGCGCGCCGCCGCTGGCGGTGATCGAAATGAAGGGAAGCTTTTGTTCGATCGCGGTGGTGACGCCGCGGGCGAAGCGCTCGCCCACCACCGAGCCCATCGAGCCGCCCATGAAGTCAAACTCGAACGCGGCGGCGACCACCGGCAGGGTGTTCATCGCGCCCTGCATCACCACCAGCGCGTCGGTCTCGCCGGTGGAGGCGGCGGCTTCCTTGAGGCGGTCCGGATATTTCTTGCTGTCCTTGAACTTCAGGCTGTCGACCGGGCGCACGTCGGCGCCGATCTCAAAGCGCCCTTCGGCGTCGAGCAGGAGGTCGAGGCGCTCGCGCGCGTTGATGCGCAGGTGGTGATTGCACTTCGGGCAGACCTGCGCGTTGTTCGACAGGTCGGTGGAAAACAGCGCCGTCTCGCAGGAGGGGCATTTGACCCACAGGCCCTCGGGCATGCTTTTGACGCTGCGCGCGCCGTCCCGCTGGATTTTCGGCGGCAGCAATTTGTCGAGCCAGCTCATCGTGTGTCTCTCCTGCGATTCATGTTACTTGGGTGCTTATGCGGCAATGCTGTCGATGGCGCTGCGGATGCCCGCCATGAACGCCTTCACATTATCCACTTCCTGGCCGGGCTTGGAGTTTTCGATCTCCTGGATGATGCGGCTGCCGATCACCACCGCGTCGGCCACCTGGGCCACTGCCTTGGCGGTGGCCGCATCGCGGATGCCGAAGCCTACGCCAATGGGAATGTCGGCGTACTTCTTGATCAGCGGGATGCGCTTGGCGACTTCGCCCGTATCCAGCGTGGCCGAACCCGTCACGCCCTTGAGCGAGACGTAGTAAAGGTAGCCCGAGGCCACCTTGCCGACCGCCGCGATACGCTCTTCGGTGGAAGTCGGCGCCAGCAGGAAGATCGGATCCAGGCCGTGTTCCTTGACGTCGGCGGCGAAGGCTTCGCATTCCTCCGGCGGATAGTCGACCACCAGCACGCCGTCGACGCCGGCGGCCTTGGCCGCATCGGCAAAGGCGCGCATGCCCATGTGCTCGATCGGGTTGGCGTAGCCCATCAACACCACCGGGGTCTCGCTATTGGTCTTGCGGAATTCCGCGACCATGGCGATCACGTCTTTCAGGCTGACGTTGTGCTTGAGCGCGCGCTCGGAGGCGCGCTGGATCACCGGGCCGTCGGCCATCGGGTCGGAGAAGGGAACGCCCAGCTCGATGATGTCGGCACCGGAAGCGGTGAGCCCGTGCATCAACGGCAAGGTAAGCGCGGGGGTGGGGTCCCCCGCGCAGATGTAGGGAATCAGCGCCTTGCGCTTTTCGGCTTTGAGGCGCGCGAGGACCTTGGCGATGCGTGACATGTGCGTGGTCTCTCTTAGAGTTTCAGGCCGGATTTTTCGGCGACGGTATGCATGTCCTTGTCGCCGCGTCCGGAGAGATTGACCAGCAGCACTTTGTCCTTGGGCATCGTCGGCGCGATTTTCATCGCCTGCGCCACCGCATGGCTCGATTCCAGCGCCGGGATGATGCCTTCGACGCGGCACAACTTGTGGAAGGCTTCGAGGGCTTCGTCGTCGGTGATCGCCACATACTCGGCGCGCCCGCTGTCTTTCAGCCACGCATGCTCGGGGCCGACGCCGGGATAGTCGAGGCCGGCGGAGATCGAGTGGGTCTCGGTGATCTGGCCGTTGGCGTCCTGCAGCAGGTAGGTGCGGTTGCCGTGCAGCACGCCGGGGGTGCCGGCGGTGAGCGTGGCGGCGTGCTTGCCGGAGGCGATGCCGGAGCCGGCTGCTTCGACGCCGATCAGGCGCACATTGGCGTGCGGGATGTAATCATAGAAAATGCCCATGGCGTTGGAGCCGCCGCCGACACAGGCGAGCACGGCGTCCGGCTGGCGGCCGATGTGCTCGGGCATTTGCCACAGGCATTCCTTGCCGACGACGGAGTTGAAATCGCGCACCATCATCGGGTAAGGGTGCGGGCCGGCCACCGTACCGATGATGTAGAAGGTATTTTCGACGTTGGTCACCCAGTCGCGCATCGCTTCATTGAGCGCATCCTTCAGGGTCTTTGAGCCGGACTCCACCGGCACCACCGAGGCGCCGAGGAGCTTCATGCGATAGACGTTGGCGCTCTGGCGCTTGATGTCTTCGCTGCCCATGTAGACCACGCACTCGAGGCCGAAGCGCGCCGCCATGGTGGCCGTGGCCACGCCGTGCTGCCCTGCCCCGGTCTCGGCGATCACGCGCGGCTTGCCCATGCGCTTTGCCAAGAGCGCCTGGCCCATGGTGTTGTTCACCTTGTGCGCGCCGGTGTGGTTCAGGTCTTCACGCTTGAGGTAAATCTGCGCGCCGCCGAGTTCGTCGGAAAGACGCTTGGCATGATAGATCGGGCTGGGACGGCCAACGTAGTGCTTGAGCTCGCGCTGGAATTCGGCGACGAACTCGGGATCGTTCTCGTACTTCGCATACATCTGCTTGAGTTCTTCAAGCGCATGCATCAGGGTTTCGGAGACGAAAATGCCGCCGTAGGGGCCGAAGTGGCCCTTCGCATCCGGCAGGTTGTACGGGTTGGGTAGATCGTTGGGTAGCTCGTTCGGTTTCATGACTTGGTTCCTTGCAGGTCTGCGTCTGCCGCCGCTTCTAAGGCGGCTGCTTCGCGGTCCGCCACCTGGACGGCAGCGATGAACTGGCGGATCAGGCCGGCATCCTTGATGCCTTTGGCCTGCTCGACGCCACTGGAGACGTCAACGCCCAGCGGGCGCAAGGCCTTGATGCCTGCACCGACATTTGCGGCATGCAACCCACCAGACAAAACGGCCCGAGCCGCGACTGCTTTTGGAATGAGAGACCAATCGAACACCTCGCCGCCGCCGCCGTAGCCCTCGGTAAACGCGTCGAGGAGCAGGCTGCGGGCGGAGCTGAATTTAGCCCCGTATTCTAGCAAATCGAGGCCCGGCACGACGCGCGCCGCCTTCATGTACGGCAGGGTGAACCGGTCGCAGAATTCCGGCGTTTCCTCGCCGTGAAGCTGCAGCAATTGCAGGCGCGCGATGTCCGCCGTGCGCTGCACCACCTCGTAGGGTTCGTTGACGAACAGGCCGGTAGCGGTGACGAAGGGCGGCAGCAGGTCGGCCAGCTGGCGTGCGCGCTCGGGCGTGATGCAGCGCTTGGAGGGCGGGTAGAAAACGAAGCCGACGGCGTCCGCGCCGGCCTCGACGGCGGCTTCCAGATCCTGCTCGCGGGTGATGCCGCAGATCTTGATACGCGTTCTGGCAAATGAGGATGTCACGGCTGTTCCATGGGGGAAAACATCGGGTCGACCTGGAAACGCGGGAGGTTCCAGCGCGCATCGTAATCGATCCCGGTCAGGTACAGGCCCTGCGGGCCGAAGGTCGGCGCCGCCTTGGCGCGGTCGCGCCCGGCCAGCACTTCGGCGATCCATTGCGGCGGATGCTTGCCCTTGCCGACGTAAACCAGGCAGCCGACGATGTTACGCACCATGTGGTGCAAGAAGGCATTGGCTTCAAGCGAAAAACGCAGCACTTCGCCCTCGCGGCGGATTTCCAGCCGGCGCAGGGTACGCACCGGCGAGGCCGCCTGGCACTCGGCGGAACGAAAGGCGGAGAAATCGTGCTCGCCGACCAGCAGTTGCGCGGCCTCGCGCATGCGCGCCTCGTCCAGCGGCAGATGGAACCACCCTGCCCGGCCGTCCCACACCGCCGGACGGGTCGGCCGGTTGATCAGCACATATTCATAGCGCCGTGCGGTGGCGGAAAAGCGCGCATGAAAATCGTCCGGCACCCGCGCCGCCCAGCGCATGCTCACCGCGCGCGGCAAATGGCCGTTGACGCCCTTGACCCATGCGCTGTCCGGGCGCTCTGCCGCCGTATCGAAATGCGCCACCTGGGCCAGCGCATGCACCCCGGTGTCGGTGCGGCCTGCACATTGGACCCGCACTGGCGCGCCGGCGATGGCGGCCAGGGCCGCTTCGAGCGCGTCCTGCACGGTGCCGCCGCCGGGCTGGGTCTGCCAGCCCAGAAACCCGCTGCCGTCGTATTCGAGACCAAGAGCGATGCGCATACAGGGAGGTTAAGCCAAAAAAACAAAACGGGTGGCGTAGAGGCCACCCGTTCCTGGTACGGCGGGTGGCGCAAGCCACCCGTTTTGGTTGAAACAGACGCTTAGATCGAAGCCAGCAGTTGCTGCGCCTCGGCCTGTTGCGCGGCGCTGCCTTCTTTCAGGACTTCGCTGAGCAGTTCCTTGGCGCCGTCCTTGTCGCCCATCTCCTGGTAGGCCTTCGCCAGGTCGAGCTTGGTGGCGGCGTCATCGCTTGCGCCACCGCCGCTGGCCGCGGCCGTTTCAGCGGGCAGGTCGAGCGAGATCGAGGAAAGGTCGAAGTCCATGCTGTTGCCGGCGGCAGGCTCCGTGGACGGGCCGGCCGCGGTCGGGGCGGCGGCGGTCGGCGGGGCACCGATGTCGAAATCGAAATCGATGTTGTTGCCGTCCTCTTCGGTGGGCGCGTCGGGAATCCCCATCGGCGCCATTTCCACCGTCTTTTCGCCGCTGCTGCCGCTGCCCAAGGTGGGCGCTTCCATGATCAGGGTGCCGGAAGGCGAAAAATCGGTCTCGGGTTCGGCCGGCTTGGCAGTGGGCGCATCGCCGAAACCCAGGTCGAAGTCGACGTCGTTGCCGCCGTCGCTGGCGGGCACCTGCTCAGCCGTGGCCGTGCTGTCGAGGATGAAATCCGGCGCGGAAGCGCGCTGCGTGGTGGAGTCGCCGCCGAGGTCGAAGTCGAGGTCGATGTCCGGCGCCTCGCCCTTGTTCTGCAGCGCTTCGAGGGCCACCGTCTTGGTCAGCGGGTCTTCCACCGGGCCATTGGCCGGATGGAAGGAGTTCAGCGTCAGAGTCTTGTCGGCGGAGAAATCCGCGTCGGAGACACCACCGCCTGCGGCAGCAGCCATCGCGGCCGCGGCCAGGGGCTGGGTGGCGGTGGGATTGTCGGCCGGCGCGGCAGCGCCGCTGCCGCCGTACATCGGGTTGGTCGGGTCGATCTGGTGGCCCAGCGCGGCGGCGCGGTTCCACTGCTCGCCCTGGCCGCCGGTGGCGGCGCGCAGGTCGGTGGCGGCGGCGGCGAAGCCGGCGGGGTCGCGGCGCTGGCTGTAGATTTCCAGCAGCTTCATGCGCACGGTCTGGCGGTTCGGGTCCTTGACCAGGGCTTCCTTGAGGATTTCCTCGGCCTGGGCATCACGGCCGTAGGCCATGTAGACGTCGGCTTCGGCCACCGGGTCGACTTCGTCGGCATCGATCGCGCCCGGGCCGACCTGGCTGAAGTCGCTCTGGAAGGAGCTATTGCCGGTGTCCACGCTCTGGCCGCCGGTGTTGCCGAAGACCGAATTGGCCTTCAGGTCGCCGCCGGTGATGATGCTGCTTTCAAACGAGTCGACCTTGCGCTTGCGGCGCACGGCGAAAATCGCATAGGCGCCGAGCGCGGCCAGCACCAGCAGGCCACCGCCCATGTACAGCGGGTTGCCGAGGAATTCATCCATCAGGCTGGGTTCGGGCGGCGGGGGCGGCGGAGCGGCCTTTTTCGGCGGCGCCTTGGGCGGCTCGACAGCCTTGGGCGGCTCGGTCGTGGTCGCCGGCGGCGGCATGGTGGCATCGGCCGGCTTGGCGGCATCGGCTGCCGCGACGGCAGTGGCGCCTGCGGAAGCGGCAGTAGCGTCAGCAGCCTTGGGCGCGTCCGGCGCCTTCATCGCATCGGCAGCCTTGGGGGCTTCGACGGCCTTGGGCGGCTCCGGCGCTTTCACCGGTTCCGGCGCCTTGGGGGCTTCGACAGCCTTCGGCGGTTCAACCTTGGGCGGCTCGGCCTTCGCCACTACGGGCGGCGGCGGGGGCGGTGGCGCGGCCTTGACCGGCTCCGGCGCCTTTTTCGCCTCGGCCTTGGCTTGCACGGCCTGCTTTTGCAGGTCGGCGAGGTTCTGGTTTTTCACCTCGACCAGCTTTTGCAGGTCGCGGACGTTCTTTTCCAGTTCGGCAACGCGGGAATTGGCGTCTTTCAGCGCGCGCTCCTTGGCCACCAGGTCTTCTTCGGAAACGCGCGACCCGCCGGCGGCAGCGCCCTTCTTGGCACTGCCCTTGGCAGGCGCGTTGTCGGCCTTCGACAGCTTCAACTGGTCGCGCGCTTCGCTCTTTTGCGCCTGGTCCTGCACCTTGGCGGTGATGCGGCCCTTGGATTCCTTCTTCGGCGCGGCGGCCACCGGGGCCGGCGCGGTCTGGGCGCTGCCCGCGACCTTGTCCTGATACGCCTTGAAGTCGGCCGATTGCGCCACCAGCAGGCGATGGGCGTCGTCGGCGGCGACAGTGGAAGCGGCTTCCTTGTCCGGCAGGTTGAGGATCACGCCGCTCTTCAGGCGGTTGATGTTGCCGTTGACGAAAGCGTCCTGGTTGTTGCGGTAGAGCGCCACCAGCATCTGGTCAAGGCTGACGCCTTCAGGCTTGTTCTTGCCGGCGATCTTGGCGGCGCTGTCACCGCTTTTCACCGTGTAGCTGCCACCGGCGGAGGCGGCTTTCGGCGCTTCGGCCGGCTTGACCGCATCGGGCACCGCGGCGGCGGGCGTGCTGGCGGCAGG
>JAQGMJ010000055.1 GCA_028292405.1 Betaproteobacteria bacterium | reverse complement strand
TTGCGGCTTGGTGGTTGCGGCTTGGTGGTTGCGGCTTGGTGGTTGCGGCTTGGTGGTTGCGGCTTGGTGGTTGCGGCTTGGTCGTTGCGGCTTGGTCGTTGCGGCTTGGTCGTTGCGGCTTGGTCGTTGCGGCTTGACTACTCCGGCTTGATGCCCGAGGCCTGCACCACCGCTTTCCAGCGCGCCGCTTCCTCGCCCACCAGCTTGCCGTAGGCCACGCCGGACTGCGCGACGATGTCGGCGCCCTGGTCCTGCATGCGCTTGCGCAAGTCCGCGCCCTTCATTGCCTGGGTCGCGGCCGACTCCAGCTTTTCCAGCACCGCCTTCGGCGTACTCGCCGGCGCATGCAGCCCGACCCAGCCGAACACGGCAGCTTTGGGATAGCCGGCTTCGACGACGCTCGGCACATCCGGCAGCGACGCGACACGCTTGGCGCTGCTCACGGCCAGGGCCACCAGTTTGCCGCCCTGCACCTGCGGCAACGCAGCCGGCAGCGAAGGCGTGGCCACCTGCGCCTCGCCCGCCACCACCGCGAGTATCGCCGGGCCCGCGCCCTTGTAAGGCACGTGGGTCCAGGCGATGCCGGTTTCCAGGCGCAAGGCCTCGCCCGCCAAATGTAGCGGCGAGCCGATGCCGCCAGAGCTGAAATAAATCTTGCCCGGATCCTTCCTGGTCAGCGCGATCAGCTCGGCCAGGTTCTTCGCCGGCACCTTGGGATTGACCACCACGATGTGCGGCACGGTGACGAACAGCGCCGCCGCCGACAGGTCCTTGATCGGGTCGAAGGGCAGCGTCTTGTACAGGCTCGGCGCGGTGGCCAGGCTGGCGTCGCTCACCAGCAGGGTATAGCCGTCGCCGTCCGCCTTGGCCACCGCGTTCATCGCGATCTGCCCGCCGGCGCCGGCCTTGTTGTCGATCACGATCGAGGTGCCGAGCAATTCGGCCATCGCCTGCGCGACGTTGCGCGCGATCACGTCGGTGGTGCCGCCCGGCGGGTAAGGCACGACCCAGTGGATCGGCTTGTCGGGATAGGCGGCGATGGCCGGACTGCAGACGCAGGCCGCTGCCACAGCCAACAGCAACTTCGATGCGCGCTTCATTGCCGGTCTCCCAATACCGAAGCCGCGTCCGCCGGCGGCCCGGATACTTCGTACAAAAGGTTATAGGTAGCGCGCGTGTCCGCAGACCAGCCCATGCGCGCCAGCTCGGCTGCGGACAGCACACGGTCGAGCGCGCGTTGCGCATCGACCGCACGCGCCGCCTCGACCAGCAGCACATGCTCGACGATGGCGTCGTTGACGCCGGTGACGCGCACCTTGTCCATTTCCGCGCGCACCTCCGGCGCGGCCTCCAGCCAGTGCACGCCGACGATGCCGGGTTGGCGCAGCAGGCGCGGCGCTGCCTCATCCATCGCCATGAGGGAGCCGGCGGCGGAACCCGTGACATGCAGGCGAATGCTGAGCATCGCCGCGCCCAGGCCGCGCCCGCGGCTCACGCGCACGCGAAAGGTATTGCGCGCGACATTGGAAAAGCCGGCGCGGATGTGCTGCGATTGCGCGCTGATCTTTTTCACCAGGCGCAGATAACCATCGCTCGCCAGCGCGGCGGGCGTGGCCGCCTCGAACATGGTGAGGTACTGCGGCACGCCCTCGACCGCCTCATAGCGCCGCGCGCGCAAATAGCCGCCGATGTCCAGGCGCTCCGGCATGTGCTCGTCGATGTACCAATGGTCGGCCTCTTCGTCCAGTTCCGGCGCCACGTCCAGCCACAGCGCCAGCACGCCGCTACCCAGCAATGCACTCATGTTGCTTACCCTTTATTCGACGGTGATGCCGGCGCGCTTGATCACGCCGGCCCAGCGCGTGTAGTCGCTCTTGATCGAAGTGAGAAATTCATCCGGCGTTTGCAAGGTGGGGTCGGCGCCGACACCGTTCATCTTTTCCTTGAAGTCGGGATCGGCCACCACTTTCGCCAATTCCGCGTGCAGGCGCTCGACGATGGCACGCGGGGTGCCGGCGGGCGCGAGAATGCCGTTCCAGGTGCTCACCACCAGCTCGGGCATGCCGACCTCCCTGGTGGTCGGCACCTCGGGCAGCGCGGCCGAACGGCGCGTGCCGGTGCTGACGATCGCGCGGATCTTGTTGCCCTTCACCAGCGCGACCGCCGACGGCATGGTGGCGAACAGCGCATCGACGTGGCCGCCCGCCAAGTCGGTCGTGGCCTGGCCGCCGCCTTTGTATGGCACGTGGTTGATCTCGACTTTCGCCAGGTTCCTGAACAACTCGGCCGTCAGGTGATTGGTGCTGCCGATGCCGGACGACGCATAGGAGAGCCGCTGGCTGCGCGCCAGCGCGACGAACTCGGTGAAGTTTTTCGCGGCGAGCGTAGGCCGCACCACCAGCAGGTTGGGAAAGTCGGCGACCGGCGTGATCGGGGCAAAGGCCGTGTTGGGGTCGTAGGGCAGCGCCTTGTACAAGGTCGGGCTCATGGTCACTTCGTTGGAAGTGCCGAGCAGCAAGGTGTAGCCGTCAGGTGGCGCGCTGGTGACGGCGGCCGCACCGATGGTGCCGCTGGCGCCGCCGCGGTTTTCGATCACCACCGGCTGCCCCAGCGCAATGCCGAGCTTTTCCGCCACCGGCCGGGCGATGATGTCGGCCGGCCCGCCGGGCGGGAACGGCACGATCAGCTTGATGACCTTGTTCGGGTAGTTCTGCGCCTGCGTCAGGCTGGCGTTGCACAACAGCGGCAACAACAGGAGCGACTGCGCGGCGGCGCGCAGCCTTGAGGTCGAATGCATGTTTGTCTCCTCATCGGGAAGTTTTTTATGTGTGGGATGGCGCCAGTAACGTGGCGAACTGGCGCAGGTCTGCATATTCTTCGATACGCATGACCGCGCCAAACAGGGTTTCGGCGCCGGTGCGCGACAGCACCGGTTCCGTGTACTCATAAAACTTTGCCGCCAGTTCCTTCTCCGACAGCGGGTTGCGCGGATGGCCGGGCGGATACGGGCAGGCGTGCGCATGCACCGCGCCGCCCATCATGCGCAATTCGATGCCGCCGCCGGCCGATTGCGGCCACAGTTCGTTGAAGGCCGGGTCTTCGGCCAGTTCCACTTTCTCCAGCAGCTGGCGCACCGTGGCATCGGTGTACTTCGATGCGACGAACTGCGCCTCGCCGCAAGCGCCTTCGAGCAGCGCAATCGCCGCGCAAAAGTAAAAGCTGTGCTGCGCGCTTTCGATATTGGCCGGAAAGCGGCGGCCGGCATCGGCCGAAGGCGTGTTCAATGCGAAGCGCGGCAGGCGCACCACCAGCTTTTCGATCTCGGCAATCGGCGGCAGTCCGGCGCGATGCAGCTCTATCGCCGCGTGCACCGGCGCCACGGCGGTGGCCACCACCGGATAAGGCTTGATGCTGGTCTCGGTGAGGCGGTAGCGGCCTTCCAGCGGCGCGGTCAGCCCCGTAAAATCCACTTCGCCGGCGACGATCGCCGCAAAACCGGCGTGGCCCTCGAGCAGGGTCATCGGTCCGGTCACGCCATGGCGCGCCAGCAGCGCGGCCTCGATGCCGCCCTTGGCCACCCAGGCCTCGGCGGTGGCCTTGATCATCGAGATCGAGCCGCTTTGCAGTTGTGCCAACGTGTTCTGGTGGCTGCCGGCAATCGCCATTGCATGCGCGGTCTGCGCAACGCTATTGCCAAACAGGATCGAAGCCGCCGCGGCAGTGGAGAACTGCGCGTTGGTGGCGTGATGCCAGCCGCGCTTCCACAGCGAAGGCGTGCCGGCGAAATCGCACAGGCGCAACTGCACCTCGTAGGCCGCCACCAGCGCGGCGACCAGGTCGCGCCCGCTGCGTCCTTCCCGCTCGCTGACCGCGAGGATCGCCGCCAGGTTGCCGCTGGGGTGCGCCGGATCGCGCGAAAAATAATAGTCGTTGCCGTCGAGAAATCGCAGCAGGCTGCCGTTGACCAGCGCGGCCAGCGGGGCGGAGGTGCGCTCGCCGCCGCCGATCAGCGTGGCCTGCGCACTGCCGCCGCAGTCCGCCGCCATCTTGCGCACCGCGTGCGCGACTTCACTGTTGAACGCCCCATAGGCGCAGCCCAGCGTGTCGAGGATGTGGAGCTTGGCCCGCTCGACCACCGCTGCCGGCAGGTCTTCGAAGCGCACCGCGTGCGCGACCTGCGCCAGCTTTTGTATCTGCGTCTGCGCGGTGGCCGCTTGGCCTGCCGGGCTGCTCATCGCCGCCTCAGAACGCGAAGTGGCTGGAGCCGCCGTCCACCGGGATCACGGTGCCGGTGATGTAGCTGGCATGCGGCGAAGCGAGGAACAGCGCCAATGCCGCGATCTCCACCGGCTCGCCGAAGCGGCCGATCGGAATCTCCGCCTTCGCATAAGCCGCTTCCGCTTCCGGCGTCGGATAGCGCTTCATGATCTGCTCGCTGCGGATGCGCCCCGGCTGCAGGCAGTTGATGGTCACGCCATCGGCCGCGACCTGGCGCGACAGGCCCTTGGACCACACATGCACCGCCGCCTTGGCGGTGAAGGCGGCATTGAGCATCATCGGCTCGGAGGTGCCGGTGAAAGTGACGATGCGCCCCCACTTGTGCTTGCGCATGCCGGGCACAATGGCGTGAACCAACTCACGAATGCGAAAGAAGTTCAGCGTCATGCCCTCTTCCCACTGCTCGTGTGTGGCCTCGAAGGGCACCGGGCGGCTGCCGCCGGCGGCGTTCATCAGGATGTCGACGCGGCCGAGGATGCGCTCGGCCTCCGCCGCCGTGCGCTCGGGCGCGCCGGCCTGGTACAGGTCCGACTGCAGCGCCAATATCTTGCCAGGCCCCTTGACCTCGGCGGCGAGCTTTTCAATCAGCTCCGCCCGCCGCGCCACCCCCAGCACCGTGGCGCCGGCTTCGGCCAGCAATTTGGCCGTCATGTGGCCGATACCCTGGCTCGCGCCCGTGACCAGGGCCGTGCGGCCCGTCAAATCCAGCTTCATTTGTTCTCCTCGACGCGCGGCGCTGAAGGCCGCATAAATCTCATTGAATGAGACAGCTCACCATTTAATGATAATATTCGGCGCATTGTCGACATTTGTCAACGCTGCCATGGTCGCAAAGCAAAAACCCGGGACCAAATCCGCCGCCAGCCCGGGCAAAAAATCCGCCGCGGCCGCGCCTTCACCCGTGCCGGAAAAGGAAACCGGCACCGTCAGGCGTGTGCTGATGCTGCTGCGCGCGCTGGCCGACCACCCCGGCGCAAGCGCGCAAGACCTGGCCGGGCACCTGAACCTGCCGCGTAGCACGGTGCATCGCCTGCTCGCCACCCTGCGCGCCAACGACTTCGCCTTGCACGAGCCCGACGGCAGCTTCGGCCCCGGCCTGGAGATGTACCGCATGGCCGGGCGCCTGGGCGCGCGCATGCCCTATCGGCGCCTGGCCGCGCCCCACCTGGAAGAACTATCGGCGCAATTCAACGAGACCGCCATTCTCTCGCTGCTGGCGCGGCCGCAGTTGCGCATGTTCCACGCCGCCACCTGTTTTCCGCCGGACCCGATGCGCTACAACATCGAGCTGAACCGGCTGGAGTCGCTGCTATGGGGCGCGACCTGCCGCGTGCAACTGGCCTATTTGACTGAAGAGGAAGTCGCCGCCGTCGCGGCGCAAGGCGACCTGTCGCCGGTGAAAAAGCTGCACCCCGAGATGAACGAACTGCGCAAATCGCTGGCGCGCATCCGCGCAGACGGCTACGCGATCACCCGGGCGCACCGCACGGCGAACGCCGTCGGCGTGGCGGCGCCGTTCTTCGACGGCGAGAACGAGATTGCCGGGAGCCTGGGCTTTTTGATTCCGGAATTCCGCTGGAACGACAAGGTGGCTGAACGCGTGGTGGCGGCGCTGCGCGACTCGGCCGGGAAACTGACGCGGCAACTGGGCGGCGCGCCTCGCTGAGCCGCCGCACTATCGCCCTTCGACGCCGCGCTGCAACGCCGCGTCAGTCACCAGCCTGAACGGCAAACGGCAGCTTCGACTCCAGCCCGCATTCCCTGGCGATGCGCGCCAGGTCGTTCATCGTGTCCTGCGGCAGCTTCAGGCCGTCGCGGCGGTTGCGCTCGTCGGCGCGGTCTTCCATCTCGCCGGGGTAGAACACTTCTTCCACGCCTTTGGCCAGCGGCACCGATTTGATTTCGGTGACGAACTGCCCCATGCGCTCGATGAATTTTTCCAGCGGCAGGAAGCGGGAGATGTCCATCGCGATCATCATGTGGCCGCAGTTGCTCTTGTTCGCCGTCTTGTAGGGGCTGCTGACGGCGGAGAGGAAACCGCTGCCGGTGAGCACGCCCGACATCATGTCGACCATCGCCGCGATGGCGTAGCCCTTGTGCTCGGCCATCGGCAGGATGATGCCCTCGATCGCCTTTTGCGGGTCGGTCGTCGGTGCGCCATCGACGTCAATGGCCCACCCCAGGGGAATCTGCTGACGGCGTTGGTGAGCGAGATAGATCTTGCCGCGCGCCACGCCGGTGTTCGCCATATCGACCACGAAGGGCGAGCGGTCGCCCGCGGGCGCGGCCACCGACCAGGGGTTGGTGCCGATAATTTTCTTCTTGCCACCCCACGGCGCCATCGCCGGGCCGCCGTTGGAGGTCAACAGCATGACGCAGCCTGCCGCCGCGCCGATGCGCGTGTAGTACATGCAGGTGCCGAAGTGATTGGAGTTGCGGACGGCAACGGCGCCGAGGCCGTGCGCCTTGGCGCGCTTCACCGCTTCGTGCGTGGCCTGCATGGTCAGCACGTGGCCGACGCCGTCATACCCGTCGATCACCGCTACCGCGCCGGCATCGACCACCATTTCCGGCTTGGTCACCGGGTCCATCACCTTGTTGCGGATGCGGTCGAGGTACCAGCCGAGTCGCAGGACTCCATGAGATTGGTGGCCCCAGAGGTCGGCCTGCACCAGGGTGTCGGCGACCAGGCGGGCATCCGCCTCGGGCATGCCCGCGCTCTGGTAAACGGCGGCGCAGAAGTCGATCAGTTTTTCCGCGACGATGGGGGTGCTGGAAATCATTGCAAAGTCCTTTGGTAGGCGGCGCGCGGGTTACTGAAGGGCGCCCGCGCGCGCAGCCGGATTATCGCGCCATGCGGCTTGTGCCGCCAGCCGCTTGCTCCAATTCAGGCGCCCGCTTCATGAGCCCTTGGGCAGGCCCGCGAGGAACTTGAGCGTGGCAATGGCGCAGGCATCGGGATCGGTGCCGCCCGGATGGTAGCCGTCCACCGGAATCATCGCCAGTTCCGAATTCGGGATTTGTTTCTGGTATTCCTCGAAATAGGCGCGCGGCCGGCGCGGCGTGTCGTTGGCGATCACCAGCGTCGGCCGTGTCAATTGCGGCAGCTCGGGGCGGATGTCCACGGTGCCGACCCAGCGCAAATACGCGTGCGCGGTGGACAAGGCGGTCGCGCCCATCAGCTCCACCCACCAGTCGATGCCGCGCTCCGGCATCTGGCTGCCCATGCGCCCGCGCATGGTATGCCGCGCCCAGTCGCGCAGGCCGTTCTTTTCCATGCGCTCGATCCAGCCGGTGCCGTCGGTCGGCAACACTGGCGTGCACACCATGGTCAGTGACTTCACGAGATCAGGCCGCTTATTGGTCAGCGTGACCAGGCTGATGCCGCCGCTCTTGGCGCCGATCACATGCACCGGCTCGCCGGCGACGCGGTTGATCACCCGCACCAGGTCGTCGACGAACAGATCATTGGTGTAGGTAAAGTCGGCCGGCACGGCGCCGGATTGGCCGAAGCCGCGCAGGTCCATGCGGATGACGCGGTACTTGCGCGCCAGGTGCGGGATCCAGCCGTGCCAGGCTTCGGTGTTTTCGGTGAAGCCGTGCACCAGCACGATGGTTTCCGGTTTGGTCCAGGCATCGGTCCAGTCGTCGATCTTGTAGAACATCTGGAAGTTGTTGCCGAGGTCGAGATAAGGCATGGTGGTCCTCTTGCTGTTGCGGTGTGTATAGGGGGTTTGGAAAATTCGTCGGTTACTCGGCGACGATGCCGGCCGCCTGGGTCACCTGCTTCCACTTGGCGATTTCGGTCTTGACGGTGTTCGCCAGTTCGGCAGGCGTGCCCGGCGCGGGCTCGGTGCCGTCGCGCAGGAACACCTTGCGCACCTCGGGCGTAGCCAGCGTCTGTGCGATGGCGCCGTTGAGCTTGTCGACGATGGGCTTGGGCAGCGCCGCCGGGCCCATCACGGCGAACCAACTGCCGACGTCGTAGCCCGGTACGCCGGATTCGGCAATCGTCGGCAGGTCGGGCAGCACTACCGAGCGGCGCAGGCTGGTGACGCCGAGCGCGTTCATCTTGTGCGAGGTGATGAAGGGCAGCGCGCCGGGAATCGAAGGAAACAGCACTTCGAGCTGGCCGCCCATCAGGTCGGTCAGCGCCGGCCCGGTACCTTTGTAGGGCACGTGGGTCATTTTGGCTTTGCCCAGTAACTCGAACAGCGCGCCCGATAAATGGCTGGGCGAGCCGACGCCCGACGAGCCATAGTTGAGCTTGCCCGGCCGGGACTGTGCGAGCGCCACCAGTTCCTTCACCGACTTCGCCGGGAGGTTCAAATTGGTCACCAGCACGTTGGGCACGTTGGCGACCATGCCGACAGGAGTGAAATCCTTTTGCGCGTCGTAGGCCATGCGCTTGTAGATGGCGGGGTTGATGGTGAAGCCGGCGGGCGCCATCAGGAGGGTGTAGCCGTCGGGCGCCGACTTGGCGGTGAGTTCGGCGGCGATCATCTGGTTGGCGCCGGCGTGGTTTTCCACCACCAGTTGCTGGCCCAGGGCCGCGCTCATCTTGTCGGAGACCGCGCGCGCCACCAGGTCGGTGGTGCCGCCGGGCACCGAGCCGACCATGAAGCGGATCGGCTTGTCGGGCCAGGCGGCCTGCGCGCCCGCGGGAGCGAGAGCCAGCAGCGTGGCGACGAGCGGCGCGACGAAAAGCGGCGCGCGGGCATTCGATTGCAATGGCTGGAGCATCAACGTGTTCCTCCGGTACGGTTGTCCTTCACGCCGCCGAGATGCCGGCGCAGCAATTCGGCGGCGCCGGCACGGTCGCCGGCTTCGATGCGGTCGAGAATGGCCAGATGTTCGCGGCAATACTCGGGAATCTTCGAGCGGTCCGAGCGGCTGCGGTATTCGGCCAGGCGGCGCAGGCGGTTGGCGCGGCGCACCGCGTCGATGAACAGGCTGTTGCCGGAGCAGCCGATGATGGTCTCGTGAAACGCCGCGCCGGCCTGGATCAGCTCCAGCTTGCTCATCTTGCGCACGCCACCCTCGACCATGCGAAGCTGTTGCTCGCGGATGCGGGCAAAAGCCGCCGTATCCACCTGGTAACCGGGGTCGAGCAGCGCCGCCGGCTCCAGCGCCAGGCGAAACAGGTAGTTTTGCCGGTGCGCCTCCACCGAAGCGGCCATTTGCACGAAGGCCCAGCCCTGCCCCTGGCGCTTTGCCACCCAGCCCTCCTGCACCATGCGCCCGACGATTTTCAGCAGGCGGTCGCGCGACAGGCCGTATTCGCGCTGCATCGAGACGGCGGTGAAATTCTCCGCCAGCTTGCCGGCGAGATAGTCGTCGAGGATGCGCTGGTACGGCGCATCCAGTTGCGACGGCGGCAGGGCCAGCGCGGCGGGGCCGATGGTGTCGGCATCCACTTTCAGGCGGAAGCCGCGATCGCGCTGATGTCCGAGCAGACCCCGGCTGCCGAGCAACTGCAAGGCTGCGCGCACCGGAAAGCGCGACACGCCCAGGGCGTCGGCCAGCGCTTGCTCCGGCAGGCGGTCGCCCGCGCGCAGGCCCTGGCGGCGCGCGTGCTCGATGATCGCCGGGGCCACCTGCGCGGCCAGCGCGGACACCTTTTTTACGGCAGCCATGCGAGAGTTTCCGAACGCATCCGTTTTGTCTCCGATGCCGGTTTGCTAATCCGGCAATTTAGCTTAACACCTATAGAGGTGTGGCCGATATTGTATAAAATGATGAATAACAACAAAAGCTGAATCTGCGAATTGCGCACTTAAGCTTTAGTACATGCCGAATTTGCATAACCCGCCCCGACTTGAAATACCCAGGAGACAAGCATGCCCTTGCTGGAACGAAAAAACGCCCCCTCCCTCTACTACGAGCTGGACGACTTTACCGACCCCTGGCGCGACGCGCCGTACATCCTGCTGCAGCACGGCTACGCGCGCTCGTCGAAATTCTGGCGCGCATGGGTGCCGTATCTCAGCCGTTTCTACAAGGTGATCCGCATGGACCTGCGCGGACTGGGCCAGTCGTCGAAGGATTTCGACCTCACCACCGGCTTTACGGCGAAAAACCTGATTCAGGACTTCAACGACCTGCTGGACCACCTGAAGGTAGACAGCGTGCACTATTGCGGCGAGTCCTCCGCCGGCACGCTCGGCCTGGCCTTCGCCGCCGAGTGCCCGCAACGGGTGCGCACGCTGACGGTGATTTCTTCCCCGGTGGCGATGAGCGAGGAAGACAAGGTGAGCTCGCTGGGCAAATACACGAACCGCATCGACGCCCTGCGCGCCGGCGGCGCGCGCGGCTGGCTCGAGGCTTCCAACGCCGGACGCCGCTTTCCAGCCGATTCCGATCCCGCCCTGCTGGCCTGGACGCTGGACGAGATGAGCAAGTCGGACACCGAGGTACTGGTGGAACTGTTCAAGTTCGTCTCGAACGTCGACACCGCGCCGATGCTGCCGAAAATTTCCGCGCCGGTGCTGGCGATCTACCCCAAGGCCGGCGTGATCACCAAGGACGAGCATACCGATGCGCTGAAACAGAACATCGGCAACCTGAAGATGGTGCGCGTGCCGCTGCAGGCGCACAGCCTGCAGATCGTCGCGCCCGCGCTGTGCGCCAACGAAGTGCTGTATTTCGCCTCGCAGCACGACGGCATCGTCTGCCGCGAGTAAGGTAACGACAAACCCATAGAGGTCGGGCGCACCAGCCCGGCCTGAAGAGACAACAGCGGACGCCGCGGCTAGCCCGGCGCATCCGCCTCGGGAGATACGCATGTCCAGCCAGCCCCCCGCCTTTGCCGCTACCCCTATTGCGGCCCAGGCCAGCAACGCCCCCTTGCCGCTGCGCAAGACCATCGGCCTGGCGCTGGGCGTGCTCGGCCTGATCATCGTCATTCTCCTTCCGCCCGCGCAGGGCCTGCCGGTGGCGGGGCAGTACATGCTGGCAATTTTCGTTTTCGCCGTGTTCATCTGGTTCACCGAGGCGATCGATTATGCGGTCAGCGCCGTGGTGATCGCCACCCTGATGACTTTCCTGCTCGGCATGACGCCGGACGCCGCCAAGCCCGGCCACGAGCTGGGCACCAGCGCGGCGCTGTCGATGGCGATGAACGGCTTCACCAACACCGGCGTGGTGCTGATTGCCGCCGCGCTGTTCATCGCCGAGGCGATGGAGGTCACCGCGCTGGACCGCCGCATCGCGCTGAACATCCTGTCGAAAGTCGGCAGCAGTACGCGCCGCATATTGATCGGCGTGCTGCTGGCCCAGGTGGCCCTGAGCTTCGTGCTGCCCTCCACCACCGCGCGCGTCGGCTGCCTGGCGCCGATCATGCTGGGCATCGTCGCGGCGCTCGGGCTGGACAAGAAATCGCGCTTCTCCGGCATGCTGATGATCGCCGTGACCCAGGGCGCCACCATTTCCATCATGGGCGTGAAGACCGGCGCGGCGGCGAATTTGATTACCGCCGGCTTCATGGAGACGCTGCTCCACTACAGCATCACCTGGCTGGACTGGCTGATCGTCGCCGCGCCCTATGCCGGGCTGATGACCATCGCGCTCTACTTCATCATGATCAAGCTGATGCCCCCGGAGATGGAAGAAATACCGGGCGGCAAGGAAGCGATCCAGAACGCTGTCGGCGCCCTCGGGCCGATGTCGCACAACGAAAAAAAGCTCACGGCGCTGCTGCTGGTGCTGCTGTGCTTCTGGGTCACCGAAGGCAAGCTGCATCACTTCGACACGGCTTCGACCACCATCGCCGCGATCTCCCTGATGTTCCTGCCGAAGATCGGCTTTCTCGAATGGAAGCTGACGCAAAAGCGCATCGCCTGGGGCATCATCCTGCTGACCGGCATCGGCGTCTCGCTCGGCACCGCGCTGCTGAAGACGCACGCGGCGGACTGGCTCACCCACTTCGTGGTTGCGGGCTTCGGCCTGCAATATGCCTCGGCGTACGTCATCTTCGTCACCATCGCGGCTTTCATGATCGTGGTGCACCTCGGCTTTTCCAGTGCGCCGGCACTGGTCTCGACCATGATCCCCGTGGTGATCGCCGTGCTGCAAAGTGTCAAGAGCCCGGGCCTGAACATCGCAGGCATGACCCTGCTGCTGGGTTTTGTCGCCAGCTTCGGCTTCGTGCTGCCGGTGTCGGGCCCGCACCACATGATCGCGCTGGGCACGGAGACTTTCGAGGTGCGCGACTTCATTCGCGTCGGCAGCGTGCTGGCGGTGGCCGGCTATTTGCTGCTTCTGCTGTTCGGCGCCACCTACTGGTCCTGGCTCGGCTACTTATAGTCAACCGCGAGCTGCGGCGCTCGATCCGATAAGCAAGTCCTGATACAGTGAGGCCTTGATTGACTCTCGCGTGTCAACCATGGTCGCCACATCGCCGCACCGCAGGAATTCTTTCGCCAGGGGCCTGAGCCTCTTTTTGGCCCTGGCGCTTTGCGCAGCCGCGCAGGCGCAAACCTGGCCGCAAAAGCCGGTGCGCATGGTGGTGGCCTACCCGCCCAGCGGCACCACGGATGTTGCTGGCCGCCTGCTGGCCGAACGCATGTCGCGCACCCTGGGCCAGCAGGTGGTGGTGGACAACCGCGCCGGCGCCGGCGGCATGATAGGTGCACTTTCGGTGGTGCATGCCGACCCCGACGGCTACACCCTGCTGCTGGCGGCCTCGCCCGAAGTGTCGATTGCGCCGGTGACGGTGAAGGCGATGCAGTATGACCCGGCGAAGGACCTGATCCCCATCACCCTGGTTGGCCAGGTGCCGTTCTTTCTCGTCGCCAACCCCGCCTTTCCGCCCAACACGGTGGCGGAGCTGATCGCATACTCCAAGGCGAATCCCGGGAAGATCAATTACTCCTCCTTCGGCAACAACACGTCGAACCACCTCGGCGGCGAGTTGTTCAAGCTGAAGTCCGGCGTGGACGCCACCCACGTGCCCTACAAGGGCAGCGGCCCGTCGATCATCGACGTGATGGCCGGGCAGATCCAGTACACCTTCGACGCCCCGCCGGCCGTGCTCAACCAGGTGCGCGCCGGCAAGCTCAAGGCGATTGCGATCGCTTCCACCAAGCGCCTGCCCGGCGCCGACACGGTACCGACCATGGCCGAAGCCGGCATGCCGGGCTTTACCGCCGGCACCTGGTTCGGCCTCTTGGCTCCGGCGAAAACGCCGCGCGCGGTGATCGAGCGCATCAACACAGTCGCAGTGGCGGAACTCAATTCGCCGGAGTTGCGCAAGAGCTACGAAGACCGCGGCATTCTTCCCGGCGGCGGCTCGCCGGAAGACTTCGCCCGCTTCATCCATTCCGAAATCGCCAAGTGGCAGCAACTGGCGACCACCGTGGGCATCAAGCCCGAATAACTTCTCGCATTCATCATGAGCAATACCCGACACATCTACACCAACGCCACGCTGATCGACAGCGTGCGCCCGACACCCATCCCGAACACCAGCGTCGTCGTCGAAAACGGCCGCATCACGCAAATCCTCGAAGGCGGCGCGAAGGCAGATACGGCAAACGCCGTCGTCACCGACGTGGCGGGTGCCTACCTGATGCCCGGCCTGTGGGACGTGCACATCCACCCCGATTACCTGCAGCTTGCCGACGTGCCGCTGGCCGACCAGGTGACGCTGTTCGGCCACAAGCTGATTGCCGCGCTCACCGACTCCGGCATCGTCGGCCTGCGCTGCGCCGGCGCGCATCACTACATGGACGTGGCTTGGAAGCGCGCCTTTGATACCGGCCAGTACGTCGGCCCGCATCTCTACGCGGCAGGGCACTTCCTCACCACCACCGGCGGCCACTTCCTCACCTCCGGCCACGCGCTGGAATGCGACGGGCCCTACGGCTTCGTCCACGCCATCCGCGAGCAGATGAAGAATGGCGTGGACCACATCAAGCTTAATCTCTCCGGCGGCATCATGGGTCCGGCCTGGGATTTGCACACGCATTCCTTTTTGCTCGACGAGGAAATCAAGGCGGCCTTCGCCATCTGCCACCAGCGCGAGTTCAAGGTGATGGCGCACGCCACCAACCCGCAGGCGGTGAAAGCGGCGATCAAGCTGGGCGCGCACAGCATCGAGCACGGCTACATCCTCGACGACGAATGCATCGACCTGTTCCTCGAGCATGGCACCTGGTATGTGCCGACGCTGGCCATCACCCACCTGACGCCGAACCAGGCGCAGACCGACTTCGAGCGCCGCTGGGTGAAAAACCGCAACCTGATGCAGTCGCTGTGCTGCCGGGCGGACGCCGCCGCCGATGTGCATGCGCATTGGTTCGAGAAGGCACTGAAGGCTGGCGTGAAAATGGCGGTGGGCTCCGACATCCGTCCGCTGAAGGAAGCCGCACTGCTGGAGATCGGCCTGTGGGCGAAAGACGGCGCCACGCCCTGGCAGACGCTGCTTGCCACCACAAAACACGGCGCGGAAGTTTGCGGCGCGGGCAAGGACCTGGGCACCATCGAGGTCGGCAAGATCGCCGACATGATCGTGGTCGCCGGCAATCCGCTGGAAGACATCAACAATGTGCAGCGCCTGCAACTGGTGATCAAGAACGGCGACATCATCACCGACAAGCGCGCGCCGGCGTAAAGCGGCACGGGTTTCGCTTCTTCGATGCTTACCGATTCCATCCCTCTGCCTCTGAAGATCAAGCCCATGCGAACTCTTGCACTATTGCGCAACACCTGCGCCGCCCTGTTACTCTTTACCGCCACCGCGCAGGCGCAAACCTGGCCGACCAAGCCGATCCGCTTCGTCATCCCCTTTCCCGCCGGCGGCTCCACCGACATCGTCGGCCGCGTCATCGGCGACAAGCTTTCCGTGGCGCTGGGCCAGCCCCTGGTGATCGACAACCGCGGCGGCGCCGGCGGCACCACCGGCTCGGACGTGGCCGCCAAGGCCGCGCCCGACGGCTACACCCTGCTGATCGGCACCAGCAGCACCCACGCCATCGCCTCCAGCCTGTACGGCAAGCTGCCCTACGACCAGATCAGGGACTTCGCGCCGGTGACACTCATCGGCACCGCCACCATCATGCTGGTGACGCACCCCTCGGTCGGTGTGAAGTCGGTACGCGAACTGATCGCTCTCGCCAAGGCCAAACCGACCCTGCTCACCTTTGCATCGAGCGGCAACGGCGGTGTCTCCCACCTCACCGGCGAATACTTCAAATCACAGGCCGGCGTCCAGATGCAGCACATCCCCTACAAGGGCGACACGCCGATGCTCACCGATCTCGTCGGCGGCCGCGTCTCGCTCGCCTTCGGCACCGCCGTCGCCTTCCTGCCCTACGTGCAAAGCGGCAAGCTCATTGCGCTGGCCGTGACCAACGCCAAACCCTCGCCCGTCGCGCCCAATCTGCCGACAGTCGCCGAGACCGTGCCCGGCTTCGAGGCCCTGCAGTGGTTCGGACTGCTGATGCCGGCCGGCACGCCGAAGGAAGTCGTCGCGCGGATGAACGCCGAGACCCTCAAGGTGCTGCGCATGCCCGAGGTGCGGGAGAAATTTACCGCGATGGGCATAGAGACCATCGGCGACAGCCCGGAGCAATTCGCCGCCTTCATGCGCGCCGAAACCGCCAAGTGGGGCAAAATCGTCAAGGAGTCGGGCGCGAAAATCGACTAGGCGCAAATACGGACGCGGCCTGCGTCTTCCCGCACTCCGCGCCGCCGCCTACCTCTCCGTCGCACGAATCTCCGCGGCGCGCCTTTACCGCGCCGCCGCCCCGCGAAACGCGGCGCCAAGCGCGCGTATGGTCTCGCGCGAGCGCGCATCCGCCGGCTGCGCATAGAGCACTATCTCGCTCGACGGCAGCGGCGGCAGCCCGAGGCGCGCCCCGACCTCTACCGCGCCCAACGGCGCTACCCGTTCGGCCAGCGCCGCCACCCCAAGTCCGGCGCTGACGGCCGCGCCCACCGCCATCACGCCGCCGCCGACAAAGACCTCGATCCAGGCGATGCCGGCCGCGTCAAGCACCCGCACCGCCACGCCGCGTACGCCGCATGGCGCCGCCATCGTCGCCAGCGGCAGAGGCTCGCCCGGCCGCTGCTGCCAGCCTGGGGAAGCGAACCAGCCGAAGCGCTCCAGCGTCAGCACCTCGCCGTCGCGCCGCCGGCCCTCGCGGCGCACGATCGCCGCGTCCAGCTTGCCGCACTCGAAGGCCGCCACCAGGTCGCGCGAGGCGGCGATGCGGATTTCGATGCCGCATAGCGGATCGTGCGCCGCCAGGCGCGCCAGCACCTGCGGCAGGTCGGGCCCGGCGACATGGTCGCTGATGCCCAGCACCAGGCGGCGGCGCGGCGAATCCGTCAGGTCGGCCATCGCGCGCTCGTGTGCCAACAGCAGTTCGCGCGCCGCCGGCATGAACTTGGCGCCGCGCGGCAAGAGCTGCACGTGGCGCGGCGTGCGCTCCAGCAGGCGATGGCCGAGGCGCTGTTCCAGGCGCTTGATGCGCAGGCTGATGGCGGCCTGGCTGCTGTCGAGCACCTCGGCGGCGCGGGTGAAGCTGCCGAGGTCGGCGACCAGCACGAAGGCCTGCACCGCCTCCAGATCGAGCAATTCTTCCATATCAGAAATTAATCACAGATATATTTAT
>JAQGMJ010000016.1 GCA_028292405.1 Betaproteobacteria bacterium | reverse complement strand
TCCGGGTAACCGGCGCAATCCGGGTAACCGGCGCAATCCGGGTAACCGGCGCAATCCGGGTAACCGGCGCAATCCGGGTAACCGGCGCAATCCGGGTAACCGGCGCAATCCGGGTAACCGGCGCGATCCGGATAACCGGCGCGATCCGGATAACCGGCGCGATCCGCGCAACCCGGGCAATCAAGTCAACAACGTCACCCACCACACCTGCGGCATCGCAACCATGCGCCTGTCCCGCCTGTTCATCTCCCCCGTGGTGCTGCTGGTGCTCGGCCTGGCCGCCTGCGCCGGCCTGCTGACACCCGCCGAGCGCAGCAGCAGCGCCGCCGCGCTCGCCGCGGCAAGCGGCTGGCGCATGGCGGTGCTCGACACCGCGCCTTTCCCCCTCGCCGCGTTCCTTCCCGACCCCGCGCAGGCAGGCGAGGTGCTCACCGTCTATATCGAGGGCGACGGCTTCGCCTGGGCCACGCCTTCCGAACCTTCGCTCGACCCCACCCCCCTCCACCCGGTGGCGCTGCAACTGGCGCTGCAACACCCCGGCGGCCACGCCGCCTACCTGGCGCGCCCCTGCCAATACATCGAGGCCGCGGACTGCGCGCAGGCCTTGTGGACCCACCGCCGCTTCGCCCCCGAAGTGATCGCCGCCAGCAGCGCCGCGCTCGATGCATTGAAGGCACGCACCGGCGCGAAGCGCCTGGTGCTGGTCGGCTACTCCGGCGGCGGCGCTGTCGCCGCCCTGCTCGCCGCGCGCCGTGCCGATGTCGTGCGCCTGGTCACCGTCGCCGGCAACCTCGAGCCGCGCGCCTGGGCCGCGCAGCATGGCGCCGCGCCGCTGACCGGCTCGCTCGAACCCGCCGGCGAAGTCGCGCGCCTCGCCGCCATCCCGCAAATCCACTTCGCCGGCGAGCGCGACAGCGTGGTGCCGCCGGCGCTGGCGCAGGCTTTCGCCGCGCGCTTTCCGGCCGGACAGCGCCCGCAGGTGCGGGTGGTGCCGGGGCAGGCGCATGTGTGCTGCTGGGCGGAGCATTGGGCAGAGCTGGCGCCGGCGGCGTTCTGAACCGGCGGCCGCCGCGATGGCGTCGCCGCCTGGGACCTTGACGATGCCGCACCGCCAAGGTGGGCCGCCAACGCGAAGCCCGCGCTGTCGGCGCCCGCCTACGATGGATTCAGGCGCGCGCGCCTAGCGCAGGCGAAGAGGCACGGGGAAACTGCATCGAGAATAATTCGACGTGGAGCCCAAAATGTCTTTTGCCCTGTACATGATCGGTGTGGTGTTGTTCGTCGGCGGCCTGGCCTGGGGCCTGGTGGCCGCGCATGTGCCGCATACCTATGTGGCGATCGCCTGCCTGATCGCGCTGGGCCTGGGCGTAATGGGCGGCGTATCGCGCACGCGCACCAAGGATATTTCCGAATAAGCCCCGGTGCGGTTTGAATCGGGCGGGCCGGAGGTTCCCGGCGCCGCCGCGCGTGCGTTCGCATGCCTCGCGGCGCACTACCGCTCCCCCAAAAAACCCTTCAGTACAACACACGTGTTGGAAACTTTGCTGTATGTTTGTTTCCAGGGGCGGCGCTTTGTCGCGCCGCTTGTCACGCATTGACGCGGTCCGCTTGAGGCTTCTTCAACAAGTTCGCGCAATACCGAACCAGGAAAAGCCGCCGCGACGCACTTCGCTACTACAAACGTGTTGCGCCTAGGCGTTGCGTTGACCGCCAATTTTTACGAAAAACCTCAGGGGATTACTGATTAAGTACGCTGCGCCCCCTTAACAACCCCCAATATTAGAGAGAGGCTAGCTTCCCCTCCCCTCGTTTTCGGGACTTGTTCAGTGTTTCCCTCAGGTTTTCTCAGGTTCGCAAAAATGGGCCGCGCGAAATTTCAAAAAACCCACCATCATTTACCGTCATTTCATGCGCGACGAATGCCGGGCAACACAGATGTAGTGGCGGTAGTCAGGTGCCGCCGCGCTCCATCAGCAACGGCAGGCACGCCGGCTGGCCGCGCGAGGCAAGATGGACGAACTCGCTGAAGTGGCCGAACTCCAGCCCCGCCTCCATCCACAGCCGCGCCAGGCTGAACTTGCTGAACAGCGAGATGTGGCCGTTGCGCGGCGCCAGGTACCACCAGTCGAGCAGATGGGTCTCGATGCCTTCCGGCTGCAGCGCGGTGGAGAGGTAGACCGCGCCCTCGTCGGCGAGATGGCGCAGCAGGTCGGCGACGAAGGCGCGCGGGTCGGGCGCGTGCTCGATCACTTCGCGGCAGTGGATCAGCTCGAAGCGCTCGCCCGAAAGCGCCGCCTCGGGCTGGAACAGCGGGTCGTAGGAAACGGTGGCAAAGCCCAACTCGGTCATGCGCCGCGCGAACACGCCCTCGCCGCCGCCGTAGTCGAGGATGCGGATCTTGCCCTTGAGAGGCTCGATCATCCGCGCCAGATCTTCGGCCTGGCGCAGCGGGCGCACGCTGGCGAACTCGTGGTCCACCGTGGCGTAGCCTTCGTTGTAAATGCGCCGGCGGAATTGCTCCGGCGTCCATTGGTCGAACGCCGGCGTGAAGGTGAAGCCGCATTCCGCGCAGTGGTAGTACGGAATCAGCTCGCCGGTGGCGGGGAGCGCGACGCGCTCGCAATTGACCGAGAGATCGGCCGCGACCGCAAACGCGGCGGCATGCCCGCAAATCTTGCAATCGATGGTCTGTGGGGGCATGATGTACTTTAACAAACAATCCAGGCCAAACTCAGGTTGGCAGTCATCGATGAAAATAACAAATGCAATCGCCGCGGCTCTTTTGTTGCTCGGCAACCTGTCTTGCGCTCACGCTCAATCGACCGAACGGCCGATGTGGCAGGCCAGTACGCGGTTTTATCATATGCTGGAAAACCGGCAGTTCGACGAATTGGACCAGGCCGCCAATGAAGCGCGCGAAACCTCGGCTACGACCAGCGACGGACAACCGCTGATCAAGGCAATGTACGAGGGCACGGCCGGCTGCGAGTGCCCAACCGCGGAAACGCCGGAGTTGTGGGAGCAGCGCCGGCAGTGGCTGCGGGACTGGCGCAACCATACGCCCGGCTCGGTGAATGCGGAAGTGGCGTCGATCTTTTTTCACATCGCATACGCGCGGGGATTGCTGCGCAGCAACTACAGGCGCGACCAGGAAGAAAGCGTGATGAAGCTTTTCGCACTGGAAATCAGCACGGCCTACGCACAATTGCAACGCGCAAGCAAGGCCGCCCGCGGCGACCCGCAGTGGTACTACGCGATGCTCGAGATAGGCCTGGCGCAGCACTGGCAGGCGGATCGCTTCGATGCCGTGTTCAAAGAGGCTGTTCGAAAGTATCCCGGATACACCCCTTTATACTTCGCCGCCGCCAGCTATCACTCCAAATACTGGTACGGCTCCGACAAGGAGTGGCGGGAGTTTCTCGATCAAGCGGTCGAGATAAGCCGCGCGCTTCTCGGCTATAGCATTTATGCCAGGCTGGCCTGGTCGATGGACATGAACGAACGTGCGCTGCTCGACGAAAACGGGCCGACGCCGATCTGGAAAAAAATGAAAGCCGGGTTCGAACGCCTGACCACTGACTTTCCTGACGACTGGAACCTGAACAATTACGCAAAGTTCTCCTGCCGGGCACATGACGCCGAGGCGATTTTTTCGCTGGCAGCCAGGATCGGCGACCACATCCTCCCCGAGGTATGGAAAGGCGAGTTGATGGACTTCCCCACCTGCGTGCTTTCCACAAGACGGACCCAGGAAATGATCAAGCGGTCTGGCGGGCCCGCCACCTGAAGCAGTCATCCAATCACCCGGGGATAGCTCGCTCCGCTACACCCACACATCCGTCTTCGCCGTCAGCTCCCCGCCCGCATCGCCCGTATTGACCACGCCCCTGGGCTCGATCAGCATGGCGTGGCATTCGCCGGCGGCGCGGGTGATGTGCTCCACGCCTTTGGGGATCACCAGCAGTTCCCCCGCGCGCAGGGTGACTTCGCGGTCGCGGAAGCCGACCTGCATTTCACCGGCGACGACGAAAAAGGTTTCGTCGGTGTCCTCGTGCTTGTGCCAGACGAAGTCGCCCTTGAGCTTGACCAGCTTGAACTGGTAGTCGTCCATCTCGGCGATGACGCGCGGCGACCAGAAGGACTCGATCCGGGCGAGCTTGTCTGCGAGGTTGATGGCTTGCGGGGACATGGCGGCCTCGTGGCGTGGAAGGAGTGGCGGTGATTTTACCGCCGGCGCCGGCCGGGCCATGCTTTCCACCCAATTGATCGCCACCATACTTTCGTATAGTTGACGTCCACCCCGCGGCAACCGAGCATCTTTGCGGCTGGAACGGAAAAGGCCTTTACGCGGCAGGCCATGCGGGCGGTGGCGTGCCGCGCTCTTCGACAGGGGGAAGCATGGATGAGACCGAGGCGATCTACGACAGCAACGAGCGCGGCTGGGGCGCGATGGCGCATTTGTCGGCGCTCGCCGGCCTGATCATCCCCTTCGGCAATCTGCTGGGCCCGCTGGTGGTGTGGCTGGTCAAGCGCCGCGATTCGGACCTGGCCGACAGCGAAGGCAAGGAAGCGCTGAATTTCCAGATCACCATCACGCTCTCGCTGCTGCTGTGCATCCCGGCGCTGTTCATCGGCATCGGCGGCAAGCTGTTCCTGCTGATCTGGATCGCCAACCTGTTCTTCATCATCAAGGCCGGCGTGCATGCGGCCAAGGGCGAGAACTACAGCTACCCGCTGACGATGCGTTTCATCGGCTGAGGCCCGCCGCGGGCGCCGCTCGTACCGGCCTGCGGCCGCAGCGTGAGCAGGGCGGCCTTAGCCGCCGCCGGCGTCGTTCATCTGCTCGTTGAACTCGGCCAGGCTGACGGCGGTACCGACTTCGCGCGGCAGCGCGTCGCGCACCGAGAACACGCCGACGATCTTGCCGCCGGGCCGCACCACTGGCAGGTGGCGAAAGCCGCGCTCGATCATGATGACGATGGCGTCGGAGACGGTAGTCTCCGGCGGGATGCAGATGGGGTTGCGCGTCATCACCGTGGCCACCAGGGTGGCGGCCGGGTCTAGCGCCTTGGCCACCACGCGGGTCATCAGGTCGCGCTCGGTGAGGATGCCTTGCAGGGCGCCGTCGCCGCCCAGCACCAGTACGCTGCCGCAGTTGGCCTGGGTCATGACGATGGCGGCCTTGTGGACCGTGGCCTCGGGGCCGACGCTGATGACGCGTTGTTGCGGCATCGAGTTGAGTACCGTGCGTTCTTCCATGGTGCGTCTCCTTGCGGGGCAACAGGTGGCAGGCTGGGCTGGCGGTCCAGGCAATGATTATGTTCCCAAATGGCGGCCTGCGTTTTGCGCCCTGGCGTCGGCCCCCGCCTACGGCCGATCGCGGAGATTCATTACAGCGTTGTAAGGCCGCTGGCCGCACAGTGCATCACGGTTGCAAAGCATCGCAGCCGCAGTAGCGCGTCGGCGGGCGCACAGCGCGGCCCGCATGCGTGGTTATCACCTCGCGCCGCACACAGGGAGTCCATCATGAGTTTGAAAAGAAATCTGCTGACAGCATTGCTGCTGTCTGCCGCCGCCGTGCCGGCCATGGCCGCCGTTTCGGTGAGCGTCGGCGAGCCTGGCTTTTACGGCAGCATCGACCTCGGCAACCGGCCGCCGCCGCGCGTCTATAACGTGCAGCCGATGTACGCCGGCCCGCGCGTGGTGGAAGCGCAGCCGATGTACCTGCGGGTGCCGCCCGACCACCAGCGCAATTGGGGCCGCAACTGCGCGCGCTACGACGCCTGCGGCCGCCCGGTGTATTTCGTGCATGAAGACTGGTACCACCAGCAATACGCTGCGCGCCGCCAGGACGAGCGCCGCCACGAAGAAATGCGCCGCCGGGAACAGCAACGTGAACAATGGCGCGAAAACCATGACCGTCGCTAGACCCCAGGCGCAACGGTCTTCCGCAAAGTGAAGCCAGGCCGTCCGCGACGCGGGCGGCTTTTTTTATGCGCCCACGATCAGCGGCGCGCGTAAAAGCCGGGCTCGAACCAGCACGCGGCGCCCGCTTTGCGCCTCAAGGGCCGTCCCGTGCTATTGCACCGGCGGCATTTCGCGGATCATCTGCATGTGCTGCCTGACCGCTCCGGACATTTTCGCGGCGTAGATCTTCAGGTCTGGATCCTTCAGCTTGTCGACGCCGTCGGCGAACAGGCGGCCGGCGTCGGTGTGGTCGCGGATGCCCGCCGTGCGCATGTATTCGCGGTCGAACTCATCGCCCGAAAGGGTGGTGAGCCGGACCAGCAGCCTGGTGTGCGCGCTGTCCATGCGGTTGAGCAGAACCACGCGCTTTTGCGTCGCCAGCTCGTTCAGTTCATCGTTGGCGCGGGCATGCTGCTCGACCATCGCGCTGCCGAAGGTACGCACGTCGCCGCGCCGGGCCTGGGCGGCGGCCAGTTTGCCGAATTCGACTTCGGCGGCGCCGGCGCTGGCGACCTTTTGCATCCAGCGCACGTCGGCGCGGGCAATGGTGGCGTCGGCGGCGATCGAGGCCCCGCCCAGGGTTTGCGCGCCTGCCGGCGCCGGCGCGGCGGCCAGCAGGATCAGGAAGGAGAGTGCGTGGGAGAGGTATTTTTGGTTCATGTTGGCTCCTGACAGCCGCCGGGATCGGCACAAAACGGGTCCGGGGAATCGGGCCTGGTGCCGGACCTAGTGCAGCGGTACCCTATCTTTTCCCCCTGCGGCAGCCCTGTCTGTCAGCGCGCGCCGCAGGCCGTGTAGGACAGGGCCTGCATTTCGTTCCACACGCCGGCTGATTTGCTGTATACTCAGTTAGCGTTTTTCAAGTTAAGAGTTTGTTGTGCATCTGTTGTTGCCGTTATAGGTGCTTCACTGTTTAATTTTCCCTTTCTTGATTTGCGTACCCCCGGGCATATGCCCATTTTTTGATCAAGTTAGGAAAAATTATGGAAAACGGTACCGTCAAGTGGTTCAACGATGCAAAAGGTTTCGGCTTCATTACCCCCGATGCGGGTGGTGACGACCTGTTCGCGCATTTCTCCGAAATCCGCGCCGAAGGTTTCAAGTCCCTGAAGGAAAACCAGAAGGTGACCTACGAAACCAAAAAAGGCCCGAAGGGTCTGCAAGCTTCGAACATCCAGTTCGCCTAAGCTGCAAACAAGAAGGCCGAAAGGCCTCTTGGAAGAAAAAGCCCCGCAAGGGGCTTTTTTGTTTTGTGCCGCGGCGCGCGAGTTGCCTTAAAATGCGCTCCGTTCCCCGGCGCCGCAGGTCGGCGGAAAATTCCCATCCCGGCCCCGCCTGTCGCAAACGGCCGGCAACCAGATCAGGAGGCCTGGTGTTTCACTCAGCTATTTTCACTAGTCTTCATCTATCGCGCCTGTGCGCGCTGTTGCTGGCCGCCTCCGCGCTCACTGCCTGCACCACCGCTTCGCAGTTGCGCGGCAAGGACATTGCGCGAATCAACGCCGCCGAGGTCGAGCAGATGCGCACCTGCGTTGAGCGGGTGTACGCCACCCCCGGCTTCGACGCGGCGCGGCGCCGCCTGCCGGCCGATGTCGCCCAAGCCACCCTGGAGCAGGAGACCGACCCAAGCATGGCCAAGGATCCGGAAATTTCGGCGGTGCTGTTGGCCCACCCGCAATTGCAGGCCTGCCGTCAGGCGTTTCTCGACAAGATAGGCACTACCTCGCCCAGCCTGGTGCACACCTATGCGGCGGTGCTGGCCCTGAGTGAAAGCTCCCTGTTCGCGGTGATGCAGAAACAGAAAAGCTGGGGCGACCACGTGCGCGACGTCAAGGAGCTGCTGAAACGGGCCAATACCGAACTCGACGGTGAAATCAGGAAAGCGGCCGATGGCCTGAGTCAGGAACCGAAGGCGCTGCAGGCGCGCAAGGACGAGACCGAAAAGGAACTCGCGGCCTACCAGCAAACCCAAAAGGCGCTCGCCACGATGCGCCGCCCGGTTATCACCAAGGTAAATTGAGGAACCACTGGCCGGTCCGATTGCTCCAAGCGACAAGACCGGCTTCGGAAAGGATCCTGGGGTGAGCGATGACGAAAAGGCGATCCGCGCACTGATCGCCGCCTGGATGGACGCCAGCAAAAACGGCGACATCGACACCGTGCTCGGGCTGATGACCGACGACGTCGTGTTCATGACGCCGGGGCGCGAGCCCTTCGGCAAGCAAGCCTACGCCGAGCAGTCGCGGGCGATGATACAAAGCGGAATGAAGCTCGACGGCGAAAGCGAAATCGTCGAGTTGCAGGTCCTCGGCGGCTGGGCCTGGCTGCGTAACCACCTGCGCGTCACCGTAAGCTCACCCGGCAAGGCGCCGGTGCAGCGCCAGGGCCACGTCCTGACGCTGCTGCGCAAGAACGCGCAGGGCCGCTGGCAACTGGCGCGGGACGCGAATCTGCTCGATTGAGCCGGGGCGGCACCTGGCTCCCTTGCCGGGGTGAAGCAGCGCGGCGCCGTCGGTTTCTTCCGCGCGCCGCCAGTCGCACACGCGCAAAAAAGGGCGCCCCGCGGGGCGCCCTTTGCATGTCGGCGGCAGCGCCTGCTAGTGCGCCGCTTGCGCACGGCCCTTGCCGCTGAGCAACCCGCCGAGCAGCGCGAAGGCCGCCAGCAAAATCACCGCGGCGCTGAACTGCTGCGCCGTGACCAGCAGGTTGCCGTACTTGACCACGAAGAATCCCGCGATCACCGCCGGCAGGCCCATCGCCAGGTAGCAGATCACAAAGGCCACCGACAGCACGCCGGCGCGCTCGTGCGGCTTGGCAGTCGGCACCACGGTGCGGATGCCGCCCTGAAAGCCCGCGCCGAAGCCGGTGCCGGCGACGATGGTGCCGATGAAAAAGCCGACCGCCGACTGATACTCAAGCGACAGCATGATGCCGAGGGTGCCGGCGATCAGCGCCAGGCCGCCGAAGTTGAGCAGCAGGCGCGCGCTGCGGCTTTGCAGTGCCAGCACGGCCGCGATGCCGCCGCCGGTGAGTGCGACGATCGCCATGCCGCCGGAGAAGGAAGCGTCCAGGCCGAATACCTTGTGCGTCAGCGCCGGCACCAGCGAGGCGTAAAAGCCGGCCAGCGCCCACACCGCCACCAGCATCGGCGCGGCCAGCAGCATCGGCTTGCGCGCCGCGGCCGGCAGGTTCAATTGGGGTTTTAGTGACGCCACCGCGCCGGGGCGGCGCGTCACCGTCTCGGGCATGAAGATCACGCCGAGCATCTGCAGCAGGAACACCACCGCCAGCACCAGGTAGACCAGCAGGGTCGGCGCCGGCAGGTAGTGGACGAACAGCCCGGCCAAGAGGCCCCCGGTACCGGTGCCCAGCATCGGCGTCACCGCGTTGGCCACCGGGCCGCGAACCTTGTCGAGGTCGAGCATGCCGGCGCCGATGGCGCCCAGCGCCGCGCCGGTCGCCAGGCCCTGGACGATGCGCGCCAGGATCAGGCCGTCGACCCCGCCGGCAGTGGCGAAAATCAGCATCACCACCGCCTGCGTTAGGGTGGCGACGATCAGCACCGGCCGGCGGCCGATATGGTCGGACAGGCGCCCCGCCACCAGCAGGGTGGCCAGCAGCACCAGGGCGTAGATGCCGAAGATTTCCGTCACTGTCAGGGCCGAAAAGCCCCATTCTGCCTGGTACACCGGGTAAAGCGGGGTCGGCGCCAGGGAGCCGGCGAGGAAGGAAACCGTGATCGAGGCCAGCAGGTAGAAGGCGGCCGTGGGCGAAAGGCGGCGGCCGGCGGCTTGGGCGGCGGGCAGGCGACTCACGGCGGGCGCGCGGACAGTGGCGACTGGCAAGGCGGCGGGTGGGCAGTTATTCATGGCAAATCCCCTAAATCCGAAGAAACCAGACAGACTGGTCTGGATGCTTGACACTATACAGACCGGTCTGGTAAAGTCAACTCCATGAACACAAATATTCTTGAACGGCCGGTTACAGCGCCTGCCGGGTCTGGAGCGGCTCCGCAAATTCTTCCTCAGGTCCCCCGCCTATCAGCCCGCAAGCGCTTGCTGGCCGCGGCCGAAGAACTGTTCTATGAAGAAGGCGTGCATAACGTCGGCATCGAACGGGTGATCGAACGTGCCGGCGTGGCCAAGGCGTCTCTCTACGGCAACTTCAAGGGCAAGGACGACCTGGTGCGCGCTTACCTGCTGCAGCGCCGCGAGGCGCGCCAGGGGCGCATCCAAGCCAGGCTGGCGCAGGTTGAACAGCCGCGCGACAAGGTGCTGGCAATTTTCGACCTGCTGGCCGAAATCTTCGCCGAGCACGATTACCGCGGCTGCGCCTTCATGCGCGCGGCCGCCGAAATGCCGACGGGCAGCAGCGGCCGCGAAGTCTGCGATGTCGCGCGCAAGTGGACCCGCGCCCTGTTCATCGACCTGGCGCGGCAATCCGGCGCCGCCCAGCCCGAAGCGTTGGGGCACCAGTTGCACCTGCTTTACGACGGCGCCGCGGTATCGGCGCAAATGGACCGCGACCCGCAAGCGGCGCTGGCCGCCCGCGCGGTGGCGGCGCACATGCTCGATGTTGCCTGCCCCGCTGCGGCCAAGCCGGCACGCCGCAAAGCCTAGGGCCGATTGCCGGCCCAGGTCACCAGCCTAGTCGCCCGACTCGGCCGTCAGCGGCTCCATCGGCTGGCGGGCCAGCTTCATCCAGCGGTCGATTTGCGGCTGCGAGGCGCCCCAGCCGGCGCCGTGCATTTCCGGACCGTGGCGCAGCATGATCAGCGCGATGCGCGCCGATTCGGCGTCGCCACGGTCGGCTAGGCGCATGAAATCGCCGTAGGCGGCGGTGGCCCGGCCTTCCTTGAGTTCGCGCAGGGCCTGCGCGAACTGGGCGTTGCGGCCGTCCTGTTTCTGGATGGCCGCCGGGGCTGCGAAGACAACCGCACAAGAGGCCAGGCCAAGCACGGCCAGGCTGCGGTTCAAAGGGGTGAAGAGTGACAAGATAAGACTCCCGCTATAGGTTTTGGTTTGGGGCTGGGCGCATCTTAACCAGCCGAAAACCGGCCGGCCCCACATTTCACCTACCGATGAAAATTACTCCCGGCTGGCGTGGTCTCACGCCGCAGTGTCAGTCCAACCCGGAGGACAACCCGGCGTCGAGAAAGCCGCGCACGATCGGGTTGATCAGGTCCGGCCGGGTCAGCGGCGCCATGTGGCCGCCTTCGACCGACCGGAACGACCAGTGCGGGCAGGCCTCGCGGAACAACTCGACGATCTCGCGCACCGGGCGCCGCGTTGCCGGGTCGCTCACCACCAGGGTGCGCGCCGACGGCAGTTTCCATTCGCCGATCGGCGTTTGTTCGTCCATCACCGCGTCCCACTCGTGGATGTTCGGTGGCAGCGCCTCGACAAAGGCGGCACGGCGCTTTTCCGGCATCGCGCTCCAGGCGCCGTCGCCCAGCCAGTAGTCGGCAAAGCGCTCGGCCACCGCCGGCCAGTCGCCCAGCGAGCCGTAGCACTGCACGTGGTCGCGCAGGGCGCGCGCCTCCGCGTAAGCCTCAGCGCGCCCGGCCTGCTGCAACAGGTGAAAGGGATTCGGCTCCAGCAGCACCAGGCAGCCGGCGCGCTCGCCCAGCAAGCCCGCCGCTTTCAGCGCCACCGCGCCGCCGAAGGAGTGGCCCACCAGGTGCGGCGGCCCCGGCATTTCGCGGCACAGGGCCGGCACCAGCTGCGCCTGCGCATAGAGCGACTGCGGCTTGTTTCCCGGCCAGGGCGTGGTCTCGCCGTAGCCGTAAAGATTGACGGCGCACACCCGGTAGCGGTCGCTCAAGCCTTCGGTTAAGGCGCGCCACTGGCGGTTTCCGCTGACCGAGCTGTGGACCAGGACCACGGCCTGGCCGTGGCCCTCGTCGGTGTAGTCGATGCGGATGTTTCGCAGCGTCAATATCGGCATGGCGATTCCGTGGTTCGCAAGCGCGCCTCAGCCGCGCGCCGATTTGCGCCGCGGCAGGGGCAGGATCATGTTCGCCTCGCGCCGGTACTGCTCGTAAAACGCCTCGCCGTGGGCGCGGCGCAGGTCGCGCTCTTCCAGGAAGATGCCGATGAAAATGTAGGCGGTGGTGGCGGCGGCGAACAGCAGGTGGCTCATGCTCATGTCCGGCGTGGCCCAGAAGGCGATCAACAGGCCCAGCATGATGGGGTGGCGCACCACGCGGTAAAAAGCGAACTTGACGAAGGGCACCGGGGTATAGGGCTGGTTCTTCAGGCGCAGGTAGACCTGGCGCAGGCCGAACAGGTCGAAATGGTTGATCATGAAAGTGGCCAGCAGCAGGGTCAGCCAGCCGGCCCAGTAAAGCGCCCACAGCGCGCCGCGCGCGGCCGGGTTTTCCACCGACCAGACCATGCCTTCGAGCGGCTGCCACTGCCAGTACAGCAGGCCCAGCGCCAGGCTGGAAAACAGCACGAAGGTGCTGCGCTCGACCGGCTCGGGCACGATGCGGGTCCAGAAGGCCTTGAAGCCGGGGCGCGCCATCACGCTGTGCTGCAATGCGAACAGGGCCAGCAGCGCGAGGTCGATCACCAGCGCCGCCGGCATCGCGCCGGCCGGGCCGCTGTCGATCGACTTCGGCACCACGAAATTGCCGACAAACCCCATCGCGTAGGTGAGGGCGACCAGGCAGGCCGCGTAACTTGCAATACCGTAGATGAAACTGATGATGCCCATGTGATGCTCCGTGGCTTTGAAATGGATGGTTCAGGAAAACCGTGAATCAAAACAGCGCGGAATAGCGGCGTTGCGCTTGCCCGGCTTGTTGTTCGATGTTCCGGCGCTTAGAGCCGCGCCGCGTTCGCCTAAATGCCCATGCTGTCAGGCGCATGGCAGGCTCCTTGTTCTTCTTCGCCGGCGAGATGCCGGATTGGATGCCCGCATATTGCCCCCGGCGCAGCGCCGGCGCTTGAGGCGCAGGTCCCGATGCGCGCGGGAACGCCGCAGGGTAACCGGGACCGCGGTCCCGGGTCCACCCACGGCAGGCCCACAGGTCGCGAAAACGCCGCATAGCCGCACTCCCGCGCCCCTTGGCCGCGCGGATCAAGCCCGCGTGATCACCACCTCCAGGTATTCGCTGGGCACCACCAGCGAACCCTCGCCCGCCTGGTTCATGCCTTGCAGCAGGTCGGCGAGATCGCGGTGCAGGGCGGCGGCGCCTTCGGCCGGCAGGGCGGCGAAGGCCTTGTGCACCGGGCCGTACCAGTTGCGGAACACCCCGATGAAATGTTCGGCCGAGCGATAGCGGAAGTTGAACTCGCGCGGCTTGATGGCGATGTTGGCCGCGCCCTTGCCGAACAGCGCGTGCAGGTAGGTGTTGACGCCCCAGCGCGAGGGCGGCAGCACGTCCGGCGGCGGCGGCAGGTGGCGCCCGAGCACCTTGAACATCTGGCCCACCATGCTTTCCGGGGTCCAGTTGGCCAGGCCGATGATGCCGCCCGGGCGGCACACGCGCAGCATTTCGGCGGCGGCGCGGCCGTGGTCGGGCGTGAACATCACGCCGAAGGTGGAGAGCACGGCGTCAAAGCTGCCGTCGGCGAAAGGCAGGGCCTCGGCGTCGGCGACCTGGAACTTCACCTGCAGGCGCTCGGCGGCGGCGCGCTCGGCGCCGCGCTCCAGCAGGTTGCCGACGTAGTCGGTCGAGACCACCTGGCAGCCGCGGCGCGCCGCCGCCAGGGTGGCGTTGCCGTTGCCGGCGGCCACATCCAGCACGCGCTCGTCGAAGCGCAGGTCGCAGGCTTCGGCAAGCTGCTCGCCGACGATCTGCAGGGTGGTGCCGATGACGGCGTAGTCGCCGCTGCCCCAGGCTGTCATCTGGCGGTTTTTCAGGGCATTGAGGTCGGTGGGTGCATTCATGTGCTGCTGCTCCTTCGGGGACGGGGTTGAGTGGAGGACGCGGATTGTCGGGCCGCGCGGCCATTGCCGTCTTGCTCATGCCGCTTGCGATCCCGGCTGATCGTCCAAATCTGCGCGCCGGCGCGGCCGTTGCCGGCCCGGGATGCGGGTGGGGGCCATCCACTCGACCGGCGACGGCGCGCAGGTCCACTATGCAATGCGCGGCACGATCCGTTGCCTACAAGTGGCCCACTGTTCTCGTCAACAAAGACGATATGGCCACGCCGGAGGTTGCCGACGCGATGCCGCGGGCGTACCCGGTTGCAGCGCCGGGCCGGGAAAAAACGCTGCGACGCAGGGGCAGACCGAACCCCGGGCTTAACCTTTCCCCAGCCCCGCTTCGCGCGCGCGGACGATCGTCTGCGGGCGGTTCTCCACCCCGAGCTTGTCGAAGATGCGCGTGATGTGGTTGCGCACGGTCTTTTCCGAAAGCCCAAGATGGGCGGCGATCTGCGCGTTGTCCAGCCCCTGGGCGATGCGCTCGAGCACCTCGCCTTCGCGCGCGGTGAGCTGCGCGAAAGCGGCGGCGCCGCTGCCCGCGCCCCGCGGCAGGAAGGCGGCCAGCGCGCCGAAAAACTGGCCGAAGGCAGGCTCCTGATGCAGCAGGATGTGGTTGTCGGTATCCAGCGGCAGCAGTTGCGCGCCGGCGATCAGGCCGGCCAGCCGCACGCCCTCTTCATAAGGCACGCGGCGGTCGCGCCGCGCGTGCACCACCAGGGTCGGGCATTGGACCTGCGCGGCGGTATCGCAGACGTCGATGGAAAACAGCGCGCTGATGATGCGCACGGCGGTTTCCGGCGCGGCGCTGTGGCGCTGCAGCTCGCTCATCGAATTGAGCTGTTCCAGGGTGCCGCCGGGGATGAACTGGCTGGAAAACATCTGCCGGTAGGAGGCGTCGTCGCGGCCCCAGCCGACTTCGATCAGCTTCAATTGCGCCTGCAGCTCGTCGGCGCGGCCGGCCGCCGGCTCGCGCTTGAGCGCGCCGCGCGCGTAGCTGCCCAGCAGCACCAGGTGGCTGACCCGCTCCGGATGGCGCGCCGCGTATTCGACGGCGATCGCGCTGCCCTGCGAGTGGCCGAACAGGGCGAAGCGTGCGTGGCCGGCGGCGTCGACCATTGCTTCGAGATCGCGCACCAGGGCTTCGAAGGAAATTTCCGCCGGGTCGCGGGTGGACAGGCCGCAGCCGCGCTGGTCCATGCGCACGAAGGTGCGGTTGCGCGAGAAGGCATCGATCCACGGCCGCCAGATCGGGCTTTGCCATTCGTATTCGAGATGCGTCAGCCAGTGCGGCGCCTTCACCAGCGCCGGGCCTTCGCCCGATACCGCGTAGGCGAGCCGGGTGCCGTCGAAGCTTTTGCAAAAGCGGATTTGCTGGTTGATCGAAGGCACGTGGAGTCCCCAATGCGGTCCCGATGCGGTCCCGGTGTTTCCCGTGCATGCGCACCGGCCTGGCCGGAGGGTCCGGCGCGAAAACGGGCGTATCTTAACAACTTAAGGGACTGCCAGCCGCTGGCGATTTCGTGGATTTTTTCCCACGCGCGGCGCCGCCCCGGATGGCGCTGGGCACGCCGTTTGACGCGGCGGGAACGAAAAGGGCCAACAACTGTCATACTCCGAGCCACGCCGCTTTCAGCACCACGCTTTCCACTCGGCCAAGCCTTGCCTCTTCTTCCGGTCGCCGGCAGTTGCTACAAGCGCCGTACGACCGTGAAATTCCCAGGGCGCCTTTTTCGGGGCGCCTCCATCGCGCCCTCCTTTGAGACCAAAAGGCGCCTATCCAAGGACTTGCCATGAGTGATTTGAACGCCTTCAACTACAAGGGCCACAGCATCGAGCCGCTGGTGTACGCGCATCTGCGCCCGCGCCAGGGCAAGAGCGCGCCGCTGCGCCGCTACCAGGCCGCCGTCAGCGTGACCAACGTCGAAACCGGCGTCAAGCGCACCGAGCGCCTGGCGGTGGACTTTGAATTCTTCGGCGACGCGCGCCGCGCCGCCGGCGAGCGCGGCCAGTCGATGATCGACAATCCGGACTCGGTCGCGGAAGCTTCGCCGTTCGAGCCGGTCGCCACGCCGAGCGTGCCGGTGGCCTCGCCGTTCGAGCCCAGCGCAGCCGCTTAAGGCGCATTTCGCTTCCCGGCGAATTCCAGGGGTACCCGCAAGGGCGCCCCTTTGTTTGCCCGCGGGCACACGACAATCCGCGCAGCCAGGCGAAACGGATGCTTGCCGATCGGGTCCAACTCCTTTCAACCGGGCAATGCCGCCCGTGGAAGGCGTGCCATGTCGATCACCAACGCCCTTGCCAGCCTCGCGGTCAGCGACATCAAGGCCGCCGCGGCCTGGTATGAAAAGCTTTTCGTGCGCGCGCCGGATTCCAGGCCGATGCCCGAACTCGCCGAATGGAAATTCATCGGCGGCGGCCAGGTGCAGATATACCAGTTGCCCGAGCGCGCGGGCAGCGGTTCGGTGACGCTGGTGGTGGAGGACATCGAGGCGCAGGCCGCGCATCTGCAAAAGCTCGGCATCGGCGACGGCAAGCGTGCCGACGGCGCCACGCTAAAGACCATCATGATCACCGACCCCGACGGCAACCATATCGCGTTCGCGCAGCCCCTGGCACGGTAGCCGGCATGGGGATGGCGCCGGCGTCCGCCGCCGGCCCCTATTCCTTCTGCTTCATCTGCCCGGCCGCGCTTATCCATTTTTCGAAGGCCGCCATGAATTTGGTGAAGAATTCGCGCGTCTCGTCCTTTTTCAGCTTGCCCTGTTCATCGAACAGCGACTCGGCATTGCCGATGTAGGCTTCGGGTTGCTGCATCGCCGGCATGTTGAGAAAGACAAAGGCCTGGCGCAGCGCGTGGTTGGCGCCGAAGGCGCCGAGCTGATACGGCGTGACGCTGACGACCGCGGCGGGCATGCCGTCGAACACGCTTTGCCCCTGCGGGCGCGAGCCGATGTCGATCGCGTTTTTCAGCCCGCCCGGCAGCGAGCGGTTGTACTCGGGCGTGAGAAAAAGAATGCCGGCGCATTCCTTCACCTCGTCGCGAAAGCGCGTCCATGCCGGCGGCGGCTGGTCGTCCAGATCCTGGTTGTACAACGGCAGATCGCCAATGCCGACGAACTTGCACTCCATGGTTTTCGGCGCCAGCGCCACCATTGCGCCGGCGACCTTGCGGGTGATCGAGGCGTCGCGCAGGCTGCCGACGATTACGGCTATTTTGATGGGCATATTGTTCTCCGGTAGTCATTGATATCGCTGCCGGCCGACCGGCGCGGCATCGGAAATGAAGCGATGCGTGTGCCCAGCGCCATCTTCAGATAGGACGCAGCGAGCGCGCACCATCCGCGTGCGCAGCGCCGCGCACCGTTTTATGGCGGGCAAATTTTCCGGAAATATCGGCGGGTTTGCATTCCGTACCACTCGCTTCGCCGCAAACAGCCAAGGCACAGCGGTTGCTCTTTTCAAGGTCCATGGGCGGCAACCGTTCGCCCGCATACCACTGGAGAACAACATGAAACCGATCCATACCCTGATCGCCCTGCCTGCCTTGGCCTTGGCGCTGGCCGCGCCGGTGCACGCGCAGTCCGGCACCGCGCCCGGCAGCATCAACGTGCCCGGCGGCAGCAGCACCGACAAGGGTTACGCGCCCAAGCCCGGCAAGATGAAAAAGAATGCCGACGGCACCATGAGCCCGGACACCCGCACCAAGGGCGCGGGCGCCGGCGGTGGCGGATCGAGCAACGGCTCGCCCGACAACTCGATGAATGCCGGCGGGGTTGCCGGCGGCAGCACCGTGGCGCGCCCGGCCGGCAGCTAAGCGGAAAAGCCTCGCAAAAAAGCCGGGCCGGCTCCTCCCAAGAAGAGCCGGCCCGGCTTTTTATCGAATCGCGCTTGTCGCCTGCCGTCTGCTAGTTGGCCTTCACCAGCGCGGCGGCTTGCAGCTTCTGCGCTGCCCACAGTTTGTCGAAGGGCGCGCCCGGTTCGACCGGGCTGTAGAGGTTGCCGGAGATGCCCAGGCCCTTGATGAAGGTGATCAGGGTGACGGCGTGAAAGCGCTGGCTTTTGGCGCCGGCCGAAGCGTTGGCGGCAATGCCGATGTAAAGCGCATTGGCGTCCTTGCCGAGCAGGCCAGTGGTCATCTTGTCGAGCTTCAGGCCCTCGGCATTGGCGCGTGCGTTCGACTGGTTTTGCAGCGCCTTCTCGTCGAGCGCCGGCACCGTCTTCCCCACTTCGTCGATGGCCTGCGCGCGCGATACGGTCAGCGGCAGCTTGCTGGCGTGGCCGCCGGCCAGCGGCGCCAGGTACATGCCGTAATGCGGCAGGCCGCCGCCGGTTTTCACCTTGGCCAGCTCGTTGCAGTCGGCGTAGATCAGCAGCACCAGGTTGGTTCCCTGCTGCATCCGGTCTTGCGTGGCGTAGAAGGACTGGCCGGGCGCGGCGTCGCGGGTCAGCTTGCAGTAGCCGGCGGGAATCACCAGCTTGACCGGCGTGCCTTCGATGCTGACGGCCTCGAAGGTTTGCGCCTGGGCGAGGCCGCAGCACAGCAGTAATGCGGAGGCGAAATATTTCGCTGCCTGGGACAAGGAGTTTTGCGCCTGGTTAGGCATATGCGCGCTTTCGTTTTTCCGGTGGATCGGATTGCACCGTTTGAGGGCCGCGCCATTTACCCAAGTGGATGCGGGGCTTGGCCTTCGGTCCTCGTTCAGTCTTCGTCCTCTTCATGCAATTTCCAGTAGCCCGAGGTCTTGATCCAATCCTCGTTGTGGCCGGCCTCTTCCAGGTACTTGCGCACCGCGCGCATCACGCGCGATTCGCCGGCGCCCCAGATGAAGGTGTCGCCATCGGGCAGGCACAAGCGGCGCAGGGCCTGCAGCAGGCCGCTGCCATCACTGGCGGGCGCATTGCCCCGATGCACCCACAGACGCTCGACGCTGGCACGCGAGGGCAGGGGCTGATGTTCGCCGGCATCGGCCACCTGGACCAGGGTGAGGGCGCGCGCCTGCGGCGGCAACTCTCCGAGACGCCGGCCGATGGAGGGCAGCGCGGTCTCGTCGCCGATGAATATGTAGTTATCGAAATCGTCGGGCACGATGCGCGAACCCTTCGGGCCGCCGGCGACCAGCCAGTGTCCCAGCGCGGCATGCGCGGCCCAGGTGGATGCGGGGCCATCGCCATGCAGCACGAAGTCGATGTCGAGTTCATGCGCCTGCGCATCGTGGCGGCGCGGCGTGTAGTCGCGCCCCTTCGACATGCCTTCGAGGTGCTTGGGCGCTTTTTCGCCGGACTGCGCGAGCACGGGGCGCGTGCCCGCGGTGCCTGGCGCGGGAAAGAACAACTTGACGTGGTCGTCCGCCGCCGGGCTGTGGAATCCTTCGAGGTCGGCGCCGGTCAGGGTGATGCGCCGCATGCGCGGCGTGACGTCGTGGACGGCCCGCACCTGCAGGGCGCGCATGACGATTTCGTGGCGGACTTTGCGGATTTCGTGCAGGGGCATGTTTGTTTCCGCAGCGAGATGGAAGTCGGCGCGCGTTCCAGGCCGGGATTAGCTTCGGATTAACTGGAAATCAGCCGGGAATCATGGAGCGTATCGACTTACCTGGCCCCACCTTGGCGGCCAGCACTTCGGCGCGCCTGATTTGCGGGGCCTGCGCCAGCAACTCGTCGGCGCGCGCCATCAGCGCGGCGGCGACCGGCCCGTTCAGATGGGCGTCGCGCGCGGCCACGTTGGCGAAGAAGTCGATGATGGCGAAGTGGCCGCTTCCCATGTCGAGGGCGTACCACGCTTCGGTGCCGGGCTCGTCGACGACCATCGGGAGCGCCGAGGAAAGAAAGTCGGCCAGCGCCTTTTCCTGCCCCGCGCGCGCCTGCAGCGGCACATGCAGTCCGAGGGTTGGGAGGAGGCGGCCGCCGGGCGGCTTGGCGGCGATCAGCGTGGCCGAGCCGATGTCGGGAATGCCGTCGAGCGTGGTGAAGCTTTTCATCAGCAGCGAACGCCCGACTTCGCCCAGCAGGTGCTTGATCTGCCCGGCAGCGCCGGGAAAGGTATCGAAGATGGCGAATTCGCGCAGGCCGAAACGCAGGGCGTACCAGTTGCGGGTTTCCGGCTCCTGGGTGACTGGCGCCAAGGCGCCGCGCAGGAACTCCGCCACTTCCAGCTCGTGGCCTTCGTTCGCCTCGAGGGCGACAAACAGGGCTTTGGACATCGGCTTTCCTTTCGGCACGGCGCAGCGAAAAGCCGCGCGCAGCCAAGGCTGCACGCGGGCGTATAGAGACAGTGTGGGCGGCGCGGGGGCGCGCGTCTGCCGGTAGCTCTCCGACAAGCTCCTACAGCGGCGCGGGCAGCGCCTTGCGGGATCGGCTATATTTGCCGCGCAGCGCCGGGCCGCCACGGTGGCCTTTCATACCAATCACAACGACACCGGAGACCCTCATGCGCCACACCACCCCCGCCTTGACCCTTGCTGTCGCCCTCGCCTTCGGCGCCGGCTTGCTGGCTTCGCCGCTGGCGCGGCACGCCTTTTCCGAAGCGCAGGCGCAGCCCGCCGGCCTGCAGCCGGCGGTGATCGACCTGACGGCGATGAAGCACGACGACATTCCCGCCACGTCGAACCCGGAAATGCACGGCAAGGGCCTGGTCGCCACCGCCAACGGCACCGTCGGCATCCAGTCGGGCAACGTGAAAAAGCACTATCACGCCGATGCCGACGAGATCCAGTACATCATCGAGGGCAGCGGCGCGATGTGGCTGGGCAAGGAGAGGCGCGAGTTCAAGGCGGGCTCGCTGATTATCATCCCCAAGGGCACGGCGCACGGCGGCACCCTCGTCACCAGCGGCCCGGTGAAGGCGATCGCCATCAAGCTGCCGCCGCAAAAGCCGGACGACACGCATTTCGTCGATTGAGCGGCGAACTGCACCGCCTGCTGCCCGCGCCAACACAAGGGCGGCGCGGGATCCCCCTCTCAAGAGGCGTAGAATGAGGGGGTTTAGTTGCCACCGGGCGCACCCTGGCGCCCCACCCGCATCGTGATCAAATTCGTTGTCGTCTTTTTTCTTTGCTGCTCCGCCTACATGCAGTTGCGCGGCCGGGTGCGGCACGCGTGGTTCCGGCAGATCTTCGACCATTCGTCGTTCACCGCGCCGGTCAATGTCTTCATGCTGGCCTTCTCCGGCGTGCCGCGCACGCCCTACATCGACCGCGGCCGTTTCGCCGACCTGAAGGTGCTGGAAGAAAACTGGCAGGAGATCCGCAAGGAAGGCGAGCACCTGCTGGAAACCGAAATCAAGGCGGCGCAGAACCACGACGACGCCGGCTTCAACTCGTTTTTCAAGAAGGGCTGGAAGCGCTTTTACATCAAGTGGTATGGCGACGCCCACCCCTCGGCGCGCGCGCTGTGCCCGCTGACCACCGAACTGGTTTCCAGGCTGCCGACGGTGAAGGCGGCGATGTTCGCCTACCTGCCGCATGGCGGAAAACTCGGGCTGCATCGGGATCCGTACGCCGGCTCGCTGCGCTATCACCTCGGCCTGGCGACGCCGAACAGCGACCTTTGCTACATCACGGTCGACGGCGAGCGCTATAGCTGGCGCGACGGCGAAGGCGTGGTGTTCGACGAGACTTTTTTGCACTACGCCGAGAACACCTCCGGCCAGGGCCGCATCGTGCTGTTTTGCGACATCGAGCGGCCGATGAAGTACCGCTGGGCGCAGGCGATCAACCGCTGGATCGCCACCCACATCGTCGCCGCCGGCGCTTCGCCCAACAGCGAAGGCGACCGCACCGGCGGTATCAACCGGGTGTTCCGCTACGTCCACTACATGGGCGAAAAGCGCCGCGCCTTCAAGCGCTGGAACAAGACGGTGTACCGCATCACCAAGTTCGCGCTGATTGTCGGGTTTCTCGGGTTGATCTGGGTACTGCCTTAAGCGTTGTTGCGCGGTGAAGCGCCGCTTCAATCCAGCCTGATGTTGGCAGCCTTCATCACCTGCCCGTAGCGCTCCACATCGCGCTTCACAAAGGCATCGAACTCGCCGACGCTCATCGTCACCGGCTCCAGGCCCGCCGTCAGCATGGTCTTGCGCACTTCGGGGTCGGCCATGATCTTGTTCACCTCGGCGTTGATTTTCGCAATGATGGCGGGCGGGGTTTTTGACGGCACGTGCAGGCTGGTCCAGCCGACCAGGTCGAAACCGGGATAGCCGGACTCGGCCACCGTCGGAATCTCCGGCGCGGCCAGGGAGCGTTTACCGCCGGACACGGCCAGCGCGCGCAGCTTGCCGCCTTGCACCTGGGGGAGGGCCGCCTGCTGGATGATGAAGCCCAATTGCACCTGCCCGCCTATCATGTCGGCCACCATCGGCGTCACACCCTTGTAGGGCACGTGGACCATGTCGATATGGGCGAGCTGCTTGAAGCGCTCCATCGCCAGGTGCGGCGTGCTGCCATTGCCGGGCGAGCCATAGTCGAGCGTACCGGGCTTCGCCTTGGCGAGTGCCACCAGTTCAGCCAGGGTCTTCGCCGGCAACTGCGGGTTGACGCCGAGCACGAAGGGGATGGTCGCCATCAGGTTCACCGGCGCGAGATCACGCAGCATGTCCAGCGGCGGATTCGGCGTGAACACGCCGGCGACGACCGCGGAAGAGCCAGAGAAGAACCAGGTGTAGCCGTCGGCCGGCGACTTCGCCACCGCATCGGCGGCGATCACGCCGGCGGCGCCGGGGCGCGACTCCACCACCAGCGGCTGGCCCCAGTCAGCCTGGATTTTCGCGGCGAGCACGCGTGCCAGCAGGTCGGGCGAGGTGCCGTTGATCAGGCGGATCGGCTTGTTCGGAAAGTCGCTTGCCTGCGCATGCGCGGTTGGCGGCAGGGCCAAGGCAAGCGTCGCCAGGAGCGCTAGCGGCGCGGCGTGAAAACGATTCAAGGGGTCTCCTCCATCATCATTGCCGGCTCTCGCGCCGGTGCGGCCCACTATAGCCGCCGCACGCCGCCGCCCGCAACCCGTGAACCCTGAACCGGCGCATCAACAAAAACGTGAATCACCTGTAAATCCTTCACGCCAGCATCGGTAACAAACGGCATGTCAAATGCGAGTGCGCGGCCAATTCCTTGCAATACGGCGCGCACGGGGCTTGCGATATCAGGGCAACCCCTGGAGGACACCATGCAAAAGCACCCGACCCGTGGCACTGGACCCGCCACCGAACCCGCCGCCGACGAAGCCGAAACCGAGATGGGCGGCGACCGCGGTTCGGAAACCAGCGAAGACAGCTTCAAGTCCAATCCGCAGAAGAGCCGCACCACCGGCGCCGGCAAGCCAACCGCGCGCTGGAAGGAAGCGCAGGACGTGGAGCATGAGCAGGGCGTGCCGAAGGAGCGCTCCCGCCTGCAGGGCGGGCGCGAAGCTGACATGCCGGACAACCATGGCAAGCCGGACAACACCGGCAGCGCGGAGGGCGGAGGCTAGAACGGGTTGGCCGCGGGTTGGCTGCGGGTGCCCGAGCCGGCCAAGGCTGTGCTGTCCGGGGGTCTGCCTGACGGCCGTTTCAGAAACTGCGTTCGTTGCTGGTGCTCGGCGCGGGCTGCGCCGCCAGCTTGCGCCAGAGCAAAATAGGCAGGCGCAGCAAAAAGCCCAGCAGCAGGCGGCTGTGCATCCAGGAGATCAGGATGTTGTCGCGCACGTAGTGGTAGTGCGAGACGCCGCCCTCGTCCTTGCGGAAATACTTCACCGGGGCGTCGATGTTGACCGGGATCAGGCCCTTCCAGCACAGGCGCACCGCCACTTCGGGGTCGAAGTCGAAGCGGCGCATCCACGGGCCGGACTCCATCACCTCCAGCAGCGGCGGGATCGGGTAGACGCGAAAGCCGTAGAGCGAGTCGCCGATGCCGGCCCACAGGGTTTCGAGGTCGGCGGCACCGTTTGATAGCTTGCGCCCACATACGCGCTCGAAGGGCGCTGAGGCGTCGAAGACCGGCTTGCCCAGCACCAGCGCGCCGGGCTGGGCCAGCGAAGTCGCCATGAATTGCGGAATCAGGTCGGCCGGGTGCTGGCCGTCGGCGTCCATCGTCATCGCATGGGTGAAGCCGGCGGCTTGCGCCGCGCGCAAGCCGTGCAGCACCGCCGCGCCCTTGCCCTGGTTCACCGGCAGCTTCATCACCTTGATCTGCGGATCGGCGGCGGCCAGCGCTTCCACCGCCGCCTCGCTGCCGTCGTCGCTGCCGTCGACCACCACCCACACCGGGGCCCAGCGCGCGCGCGCTTCCTCCACCGTGGGCAGCAGCTTGGGGCCGGTGTTGTAGCTGGGAATGAGCACCAGGTGGGTATGCGAAGGATTGGACATGAGCCGAGTTTTTGGTGTTGAGTGCGGTTCAGGTAAGGGGTGATGCGTTCTTGTAATTGCTTGCTCCGAGGCAGCAGACGCAGTGTAGCGTGAACCATGCCAGTTCCGGCTGCCCGCGTTTGTCCTACAAGCTCTCGGTCAGGCGGCGGCCGCGCCGCCGGTTTCCTGGATGATGCGCTTGCGCCGGCGCCAGGCGGCAAAGCCGCGGCGCGGCTGCATCAGGTTGTTGAGGTAGTAGACCACCTTGAAGGCAAAGAGCCGCAGGCCGATCGGCGAATTGCGGAAGACGTCGCCGGCCAGCACCGAGACCACCCCGGCCTTGACCCAGGCGTGGTCGCCCTCGTCCATGAACAGGTCGCGCAGGTTCGGGTTGGTAACACGGTAGATGAACCAGGAAAACACCTTGGGGCCGTGGCGCATCTCGGCGTCGTAGGCCTTCAGCGCGGCGGCGGCCTGCGCCGGCCGGTCCAGGCAGGTCTCGACCACGTCGGCGCCCTTGAAACCGGAGTTCATCGCCAGGTACACGCCGGTGGAAAACACCGGGTCGATGAAGGCGAAGGCGTCGCCCACCATCAGGTACTTCTGCCCGGTGGCGCGGGTGCCTTCGTAGGAGTAGTTGCCGGTGGCCGTGACCCCGCCGACCATGGTGGCGTCCTTCAGGCGCGCCTGCAGCGCCGGGCACAGGGCCACGGTGTCGCGGAAAAAATCTTCCAGGCTGCCCTTGCGCATTTTCATGTAGTAGGGCCAGCACACCGCGCCGATGGAAGTGGTGCCGTCGGCCAGGGGGATCACCCAGAACCAGCCGTGATCGAACCAGAAGATGGTGATGTTGCCCTCGGCGCGGCCCGGCAGGCGTTCGGCGTTTTCAAAATGGGCGAACAGCGCCAGGCTGTTGTGCTTGGGGTTCTTGCGCTTGCTGCCGAGCTGGCCGGCCAGCAGGGTATCGCGCCCGGAGGCGTCGACCACGAACTTCGCCTGCCAGGCCTGCTCGCCTTCCGCGTTTTTGGTGTGCACCAGGGCGCCGGCGTCGTTGAACTCCACCGCCGTGGCGCGGGTTTCTTCGTGCGCATGGGCGCCGCGCGCCACCGCGTTGTTGAACAGCACCTGGTCGAACTCGGAGCGCCGCACCTGGTAGGCCTGCGGGTACGCCTTGTCCCAGGCCTCGGCGAATTCCAGCATCATCGGCTTCTCATGCCAGGGCGAGACGAACTCGACGCCGTACTTCGGCATGCCGATCGCCTTGATCTCGTCGGCCACGCCGAGCTTTTCGAACAGCGGCATGTTCAGCGGCAGCAGCGACTCGCCGATGTGAAAGCGCGGGTGCTTTTCCTTCTCCAGCAGTACCACGTCGCGCCCGCGCTGCGCCAGCAGGGCGGCGATGGTGGCGCCGCCGGGGCCGCCGCCGATCACCATTACGTCGCATTGCTTCACAGGGCGCTGTTCCGGGCTGGCGGTGGCAGCGGTGGCTTCGGCGGCTTCGGTCATCGGGGTCCTCGCTTCTTGTAGGGCAGGCAGGTGCTGTCGGGCGCGGCCGGATTATGGCACCGTCATTGGCGCCGATGGTAGCAGAAGCCGGCGCCGCGCTGCCCGGAAGTCAAAGCAAGCCCCGGACCCGCTGCCGCGGCGGTGCCGGGTATGATGTGCTTGGCGGTGTTGCGCCCCGGCCGCCAGCCGGTAATCGCGGCACCACCCCTTTACCTCCGCTCCCTGCCGCTGCCTGCCGCTGCCTGCCATCCATCGCTTGAATCCGATGAGCCCGCCCGCCATCCTCGCCCTCGCCGCGCCCCTGGTGCTGTGGCGGCTGTACATGCGCTTTCGCCGCATGGTCGGTCGCCAGCCGTCGCATCTTTGGCGCCATTGGTGCGCAGCCATCCTGATGCCGCTGCTGCTGGCGGCGATCGGCTGGCTCGCCCTACCGTTCAACCTGGCGCTCTCCGGCTGGGCCGCCGGCCTGGTGGGCGGCGTGGTGCTGGCCGGCTTCGGCCTGCGGCTGACGCGTTTCGAGGCGACACCGCAAGGCCACTTCTACGTGCCGAACATGCATATCGGCGTTGCCCTGACGGCGCTGCTGGTGGCGCGCCTGGCCTACCGCGCGGTGGTGCTGTACGAAGGCGGCGCGCTGCCAGTGACGCACAGCGTGATCCCGGGGATGGCGCCGCACATCGCGATCATCCACATGATGGTGAGCAACCCGCTAACCCTGGGGCTCATCAGCCTGCGCCTGGGCTACGCGGCGGCCTTTGCCGGCGGGCTGCTGCGCTGGCGCCTGGCGCTGCGCAAGCAGGAGGCCGCCGCATGAGCACCGCATGAACGTAAGCCCGCAACTGGTGGCGGTGAGCGGCGCGGCGGAGCGGGAAGCCGCGCGCGGCCTGATCCTCGAATACCTGCGCTGGATCGAAGCCACCATTTTGCCGGCGCACGGCCTCTCCGTCGACATCGACGCCATGGTGCTCTCCGATATCGAAGACCGCGCCAAGTTCTATCCGCCGTACGGCCGCTTCTACCTGCTGCGCCACGATGGCAACCATGTCGGCGTCGGCTGCCTGAAGCGGCTCTCGGCCGACGCCGCCGAGTTGCAGCGCATGTACGTGCAGCCGGCCGCGCGCGGCATCGGCGCCGGGCGATTGCTGCTGAATCAACTGGTGGACGATGCGCGCGCGCTGGGCCACAGCCGCCTGCGCCTGGAAAGCCTGAAGGCGCTCGCCGCCGCGCACGCGATGTACCGCTCCGCGGGCTTTGTCGATATCGAGCCGTATGCCGACAACAGCATGCAGGCCTACCAGGCGCCGCGAGACCTCGCCGCCTTTCGCGCCATCACGATGTACATGGAGCTGCGGCTGTAGGCGCTGCGCCTGCCGCGTCTTTTACTTCGCCCTACTCCGCCCGCTCCTGCGTTTTCTGCCTACGCATCTTGATGTGCGCGCCCAGCACGCAGGCGGGGATCGTCAAGAGGCCGAACAGGTGCATCAGCATGCTGGTGTCGGCCGGGTACATCAGCTCGCCGCTGATTACCCCGACAAAGCCGCAGGCCAGGCCGTTGGCGTACTCGTTCTGGTTGGCGAAGCGGGCGCACACGTAGCCGCCTAGCACGCTGCAGGATAAGCCGACGGCCGAGCCGATCGCAAAAAGAACGTCGGAGTCGCTCAGCTGCGTTTGCAGATCCGGCAGGGGCGTGCCGCTGGCGCCGGCGGCGATGGCGAACACCAGCAGAATCACCACGGTGGAAATCTGCGTGGAGACGAAATCAACCAGCGCGCCGATGATGATGGCGAGCAGGTTGGAGCGCTGCCGGGGCGGCTCCTTGATGTCTTTCAGCGGCGCGCGCGGCGGCTCGAAGTGGTCTTCAGCCATGTGCGCGCCGCGTGCCGCGATATTGCCGGAATTGCGTGAGGACGGGGTTCAATGCGGGGTTCAGCGCGCGCCTCACAGCATTTCGATCGCAACCGCAGTGCCTTCGCCGCCGCCGATGCACAGGGCGGCCACGCCCTTTTTCAGGCCGCGGGCCTTCAGCGCGCCCATCAGCGTGACCATGATGCGCGCGCCGGAGGCGCCGATCGGGTGGCCCAGCGCGCAGGCGCCGCCGTTGACGTTGATCTTTTCGTGCGGGATCTTGTGCTCGTGCATCGCCGCCATCGGCACCACGGCGAAGGCTTCGTTGATCTCGAACAAATCCACGTCGGCGGAGGTCCAGCCTACCTTCTTGTAGAGCTTTTCGATCGCGCCGATCGGCGCGGTGGTGAACCACTCCGGCTCCTGCGAGTGGGTGGCGTGGGCCAGCAGCTTGGCGATGGGCTTGAGGCCCATCTTGTCGGCGGTGCTCTTGCGCATCATCACCAGGGCGGCGGCGCCGTCGTTGATCGAGGAGGAAGCGGCGGCGGTAATCGTGCCGTCCTTCTTGAACGCGGGTTTCAGCGTCGGGATCTTCTCGGGCTTGGCCTTCAGCGGGCCTTCGTCCTTGTCGATCACGGTTTCGCCGGCGCGGCCCTTGACGGTGACGGCGGCGATTTCCCACTTGAAGCTGCCGTCGGCGGTGGCGGACTGGGCGCGGCGCACCGACTCCATCGCATAAGCGTCCTGGTCGGCGCGGCTGAAGTGGTATTTGGCGGCGCAATCTTCGCCGAAGGTGCCCATCGAGCGGCCTTCCTCATACGCGTCTTCCAGGCCATCGAGCATCATGTGGTCCATGATCTTGCCGTGGCCCATGCGGTAGCCGCCGCGCGCCTTCGGCAGCAGGTAGGGGGCGTTGGTCATCGACTCCATGCCGCCGGCCACCACCACGTCGACGCTGCCGGCCACCAGGCCGTCATAGGCCTGCATCGCCGCCTTCATCGCCGAGCCGCACATCTTCGAGATGGTGGTCGCACCGGCGGAAACCGGCAGGCCCGCCTTGATGCCGGCTTGCCGCGCGGGCGCCTGGCCTTGGCCGGCCATCAGGCAGTTGCCCATGATGATTTCCTGCACATCCGACGGCTTGATGCCGGCGCGCTCGACCGCGGCCTTGATGGCGACGGCGCCGAGTTCGTTGGCGGAAACGGAGGAAAAATCGCCCTGAAAGGCGCCCATCGGGGTGCGGGCGCCGGAGATGATGACGATCGGATCATTGGTGGACATGGCTTTGACCTTTCAGCAAAAACGGGCTTTGGAGATTAAGTCCGGGTAAACACAAGATAGGGCGGATCGCCCCGCCGATCAACTCGGATAAAACAAGACGATCTTGCCCACGCAGGTGAGCACTTCGGCGCCAGTTTGCGTGGTGATGCGGCCGTTCAGGGTGAGGATGTCGCCCTTCAGGCTGGCCTTGGGGGTGACTTCCATCACCTCCCACGTCAGGGTGATTGTATCGCCGGCGCGCACCGGTTTTTTCAGCTGGAAGCTGAATTCCAGACCGGCGGCTGCTTCGCCCTGGGCGGTGAAGTGCGTCGCCACCAGGCCCATGATCAGCGCCACGTAATGGGTGCCGCTGGCGATGATGCCGCCGAAGCGCGAGGCCTCGGCGAACATGGCGTCATGATGCAGCGGGTTCATGTCGCCGGCGGCCTGCGCGAACTCGTGGATGCCTTCGGCCGTCAGCTTGACGGTGCGCGAAAAACGCTCGCCCACCCGCGCCGGGGCCGCCAGTCCGGCGGTGCTCATCGCTTGCCCATCCCCTGCACCCGCGCCACCGCGTCGGCGCTGGCGGCGTTGACCTCTTCGTGGCTGGAAATGTTCATCTCCAGGTCGCGCGCCAGGCCGTCGGCCACGCCGTAGACCCAGCCGTGGATGTGCAGTGCCTGGCCGCGTTCCCAGGCTTCCTGCACCGAGGTGGTCTGGCAGACGTTGCGCACCTGCTCGATCACGTTCAGCTCGCACAGGCGCGCATGGCGGTCGCGCGTCTCGACCACGCTGCCGAGATAGGCGCCGTGCTTTTCATGCACGTCCTGCACGTGGCGCAGCCAGTTGTCGGAGATGCCGATCTTGTGATTGGTCAGCGCCGCATGCACGCCGGAACAGCCGTAGTGGCCGACCACGATGATGTGCTTGACCTGGATGATGTCCACCGCGAACTGGATCACCGACAGGCAGTTGAGGTCCGTGTGCACCACCATGTTGGCGATGTTGCGGTGGACGAACACTTCGCCCGGCGCCAGGCCGATGATCTGGTTGGCCGGCACCCGCGAGTCGGAACAGCCGATCCACAAATACTCCGGGTTCTGCTGGTTCGACAGGCGGGAGAAAAACTCCGGGTCGTCACGGGTCGAGGCTTCGACCCAGGCGCGGTTGTTTTCGAACAGGTGTTCCAGGGATTTCATACGGACGAATCGGCCAGGGGAAGGAGCGAGGCACCCTCCCGTTCAGGCTGCTGCAATGCAATAACGACAGTTTACCCCTCTACGGGCGCCCGCGCCGGCAAGCCCGGCTTCAGGCCGGCGCCGCGTCTCCCAGCGGCGGCGCGGCGCCGCGCACCAGCCCCGCCGCGGTCTGGCGCAAGGTATCCAGCGGCACCGGCTTGGCGATGTGCGCGTCGTAGCCATGCTCCAGCGCCAGTTGCACGTCTATTGGCCGGCCGAAACCGGTGACCGCAATCGCCGGTATTTGCGCAATGCGCTCGCGCTTGCGCACTTCGGCGATCAGGGCGTAGCCGTCCATCACCGGCATGCCGATGTCGGCAACCAGCAGGTCGAAGGGCTGGGTTTCCAGCAGGCCCAGCGCGCCCAGCCCGTTTTCGGCGGTGGTGACGATGGCGCCGTCCATGCGCAGCAGTTCGGCAAACGGAACCAGCGCATCCGGCACGTCATCCACCGCCAGGATGCGCAAGCCGCGCAGCGCATGCGCATAAGGCGAAAGCACCAGGCCGGTGCGCGGCATATCGTGCAGCGGCAGCCAGACGTGGAAGGAGGCGCCGAGGCCCACGCCGGGCGACTCCGCCCGCACCCAGCCGCCCTGCGCCTGCGTCAGCTCTTCCACCAGCGCCAGGCCGATGCCCATGCCGGTGTTGGCGCCGCGCTCGCGGCTTTCCTGGGTGAACATGCCGAACACGTTTCTGATGAACTCCGCGCCGATGCCGCGGCCGCTGTCGGCCACCGAAAGGTGGGCAAAGCCGGTATCGCGCTTGAGGGCCACCTTGACCGACCCGCCCTTCGGCGTGAACTTGAGCGCGTTGCTCACCAGGTTCCAGATGATCTGCTCGGCGCGGACCGGGTCGCAATCGACCACCAGCCCCTCTTCCTCGCAGACGAATTCCAGGGTCAGGCCCTTTTCGCGCGCGTCGCCCTGCGCCGCGTTGGTGATCTGCCCAGCGATCTCGCTTAAGGTCACCGCCTCGATGTTCAGGGTCAGCTTGCCGGTGCGCGCACGCGTCAGGTCGAGCAGGTCTTCGATGATCTTCGACTGGCTCACCACCGCACGGCGGATGGTTTCGGCCACCCGCGTCACCGCCGGCACCGCGTTGATTTCGGGCATGCGGACCAGCAGTTCGGCGTTGACGTGGATAAGGTTGAGCGGGTGGCGCAACTCGTGCGACATCACCGCCAGGAACTCGTCCTTCATCTCGCTGGCCAGGCGCGCCTGCTGGCGCAGGCTCTGCTCCTGCGCCAGCAGGGCCTCGCGCGCGGTTTCGTGCTGCTTGCTGCCGGTCATGTCGCGCGCGATTTTCGAAAAGCCGGTGAGCGCTCCGCTTTGCAGCACCGACATCACGCCGCTGCAATAGAATGTGCTGCCGTCCTTGCGCTGCATCCAGCGGTCGTCATCGGCGCTGCCGCTGTCGCGGGCGCGGCGCATTTCGGCCTCCGGCACGCCGCGTGCCCGGTCTTCCGCCGTAAAGATGATGCCGACCGGCTGGCCCAGCGCCTCTTCCTCGGTGTAGCCGAACACCCGCAAGGCCCCCTCGTTCCAGGTGGTGATGATGCCGGCTTCGTCGGTGGTGAGGATGGCGTAGTCGCGCGTGGTCTCGGCGGCGACGCGCAATCGCTCGATGCCGCTTTTCACCTCGTCTTCGGCGTTGCGCAGCGCGGTGACGTCGATGAAGGTCAGCACGGCGCCGTCGATCTTGTTGTCGGCGGTGCGGTAGGGCAGCACGCGCGCCAGGTAGTGGCGGCCGTCGGTGCTGTCGACCGGCCGCTCGATCATGCGCAGGGTCTGGAAGGCCTGGTGCGCGTCGTCCGCCAGTTCCGGGTAGTCGAGGCGGTGGGTGATGTCGAGCAGCGAGCGGCCGATGTCGCTGGCGATCAGGTTGAACACCTGCACCGCGTGCGGGGTGAAGCGTTGGATGCGCACGCCGGCGTCGATGAACACGGTGGCGATCTCGGTGGAGGCCATCAGGTTCTTCAGGTCGTCGTTGATCCGGCCGGTCTCTTCCACCTTGCTCTTGAGCTCGAAGTTGACCGTCACCAGCTCTTCGTTCATCGACTGCAGCTCTTCCTTGCTGGTCTCGAGTTCCTCGGAAGCCGAGCGCAGTTCCTCGTTGATCGCCTGCAGTTCCTCGTTGGAGGCCTTCAGGTCTTCGTTGGAGGTGTCGTTGCGCTGCACCGTCTCCAGCAGGTGCGCCTTGAGTTCGCGAATCTCTTCTTCCAGGCGCGCGACCATCGGGTCGTGGCGTGCGTCGCCCCCGGCCGCGGCGGCGTCGGCGGGCTCGGGGGGGCGCTCTTCGAACACCACCAGGGTCAGGTCGGCGGCGCTGGCCGCGTCGCGAAACCGCTGCACCGTGATGGTCACGTGCATGAGGCTGCCGTCGCGATTGAGCGGCACGTCGCGCGCCTGCGCCGTGCCGCCGGATTTTTCCGCCTTGAACAGCGCCGTGCGCAACTCCAGGCGCAGGTCCGGATGCACATTGCCCAGCAGGTTGTGCGAGGGCACGCCGGCGCCGTGCTCCATGAAGCGCCCGACGCCGTCGGCCAGGTGCAGCACGTTCTGGTGCGCGTCGAGCAGCAGGCTGGGCGGCGCGTAGCGCTCCAGCATGCGCTGGTGCATTTCGGCGTACGACAGGTGGCGCCGCTCCTCGCGCAGCTCGCGCGGCAGCGCGCTGCGGCTCTCGAAGGCGCTGGACGCCGACAGCGGCAGGTGGCGCGACACCTTGGCGCCGGGGTTGATCTTGAAGATGCGGTTTTTCTTGTCGACAGCGATGAAGGTGTTGTCGGCCGCCTCGGCCGATTCCGAGGTGCCGAGGAACAGGTGGCCGTTGGGCTTGAGCGCGAAGCGGAACATCTCTAGGATGTTCTTCTGCGCTTCGCGGTCGAGGTAGATCAGCAAATTGCGGCAACAGATCAGGTCGAGGCGCGAAAACGGCGGGTCGCGCAGCAGGTTATGGGCGGCGAACAGCACCCGCTCGCGCACCACCTTGGCGATGCGGTAGTGGTCCTCTTCCTTGACGAAAAAGTTGCGCAGGCGGCCGGGCGAGACATCGGTAATGATCGATTCCGGGTACAGCCCGCCGCGGCCGAAGGCGATCGCCGGCTCGTCGATGTCGGTGGCGAACACCTGTATCTCGGGCGCGCCGGAAGCATGCTCGGCCTGCTCGCGCAGCAGCATGGCGACCGAATAGGCCTCTTCGCCGGTGGCGCAGCCGGCCACCCAGACGCGCGCCGGGTCCTCGATGTCGCGCTGCTCGAACATGCCGGGCAGCACTTCGCGCTCCAGCGCCTCGAAGGCCTCGCGGTCGCGGAAGAAATTGGTCACGCCGATCAGCATATCCTTCAGCAGCAGGGGGATCTCTTCCGGGTGGCCGCCCAGGTAGTCGCGGTAGGCCGGCAGGTCGGGCAGGCCGTTGACCTGCAGGCGGCGCTCGATGCGCCGCAGGACGGTGGCGCGCTTGTAATGGCGGAAGTCGTGGCGCGTTGCGCCGCGCAAAATGCCCATGACGTCGCCCAGCGCCTGCTCGGCGGCGGCGATCGCCTGGGCGCCGGAAGGCACGCCGATATTCGGTACGCCGGCGTCTGGCGGCAGGGTGATGTGCCGGGCGTTGCCCCACAGATCGAGCAGGCGCTGCGGTATTTCCGCCGCCGGCAGCACGATGTCGACCATGCCGGTGGCGATCGCGGCGGCCGGCATGCCCTCATATTCGGCGTCGCCGGGCAACTGCGCGAAGGTAACGCCGCCGACCTCCTTCACCCGCGTCAGCCCGACGCTGCCGTCCGCCCCGGTACCGGAGAGGACGATGCAAAAGGCGCGCTCGCGGTGGGCTTCGGCCAGCGTGCGGAAGAACAGGTCGATTGCGGTATGCGGGCCGGAGACGCGCTCCGGCTTGATCAGGCGCAAATGGCCGTCGTCCATCCCCAGGTCGTGACCGGGTGGAATGACATAAACGTGGTCAGGCTTGATGGCCTCGCGTCCCGTCACCTGCAACACCTTGAGCCGCGTGGAACGCTGCAGGATGGCGGCAGCGCTGCTTTCGTGGCTGGGCGCCAGATGCAGGATGATCACGAACGCCATGCCGGGATTCCCTGGCATGTGCTCGAAAAAACGCAAAAGCGCGTTCATCCCGCCGGCGGAGGCGCCCATGCCCACTACCGGAAAATTCAGGCTGCTGCCAGTCGATGCGTTGGGAGAAGAGATGTCGGGCCGAGGCGGAAGGCGCGAATGAAACCCGGGAACGTCGTTTGCTTGAACGGCCGGGCCTGCGCGCGTTGTCGAAAATGCGCCGCGTGGCATCGCTGCGCCGCCGCGTGCGCGAGAGAAATCATCTTACCTCATCTCCCGCGGCGGTGGCTCAGATGCGGTGGATACGCAGCCAAAACGCCTTAAATGGCGCGCCTACGATGCCACGCCGAAATCGTAGGCGCGCGTGAGCGCCGCCGCGCGCTCGGCCACGGCAGGCGGAAAGGCGCAGGCCTTGCGCTTGGCCGTGTCCAGGTGAACGGCGGTGAAGCGGCAGGTGGCCGCCACCTCGCCGGTTTCGCCGTTGCGCATTTCGTGAAAGAACAGCAGCACCTTGGACTTGACCTCGCGCACCCCGGAGCCGATCACCACCGTGTCTCCGGCCAGCAGCTCGCGCTTGTATTGCAGGTGCTGGTCGACCGCCACCATGCCGCGCCCCTGCTCGCGGAAATAGGCGCCGGAAAGGCCGGCGGCGGAGAGCAGGTTCCACGTTGCCTCGTCGAACTTGCCGACGTACCACATCACGTTCATGTGGCCCATGTGGTCGCAGTGCCAGGACTGCACGCTGCCGCGATAAGTGGGGATGAGTTCGCTAGCCATATTGGAAACCCAGGGGTCTATTTGCTTTCGGCGAACAGTTCGCGCCCGATCAGCATGCGGCGGATTTCGGAAGTGCCCGCGCCAATCTCGTACAGCTTGGCGTCGCGCCACAGCCGCCCCGTCGGATAGTCATAGGTATAGCCGACGCCGCCCAGCGCCTGGATCGCCTCGCCCGCCATCCAGGTGGCCTTCTCGGCGGCGTAGAGGATGACGCCGGCGCAGTCCTTGCGCGCGGCCGTGCCGGTGAGCCGGCCGGCGTCCAGCGCCTCGCCCACCGCATAGCCATAGGCGCGGCAGGCGGAGAAGGTGGTGTACATGTCGGCGAGTTTGCCCTGCATCAGCTGGAACTCGCCGATCGGCTGGCCGAACTGCTTGCGCTCATGCACGAAGGGCACCACCACGTCCATGCAGGCGGCCATGATGCCCAGCGGCCCGCCGGCAAGCACGGCGCGTTCGTAGTCGAGCCCGCTCATCAGCACGTTCACCCCTTTGCCGAGGCCGCCGAGCACGTTTTCCGCCGGCACCTCGCAGTCCTGGAACACCAGCTCGCAAGTGTTGGAGCCGCGCATGCCGAGCTTGTCGAGCTTTTGCGCGGTGGTGAAACCCTTGAAACCTTTTTCGATAAGAAACGCGGTGATGCCCTTCGGCCCGGCTTCGAGATCGTTCTTCGCGTAGACCACCAGCACGTCGGCGTCCGGCCCGTTGGTGATCCACATCTTGTTGCCGTTGAGCACCCAGCGGTCGCCCTTGAACTCGGCGCGGGTGCGCATGCCGACCACGTCCGAGCCCGCGCCGGGCTCGCTCATGGCGAGCGCGCCGACGTAGTCTCCCGAGATCAGCTTGGGCAGGTATTTGTCTTTTTGCGCTGCCGTGCCGTTGCGGCGGATCTGGTTCACGCAAAGGTTGGAGTGCGCGCCGTAGGAAAGGCCGACCGAGGCGCTGCCGCGCGAAATCTCTTCCATCGCAATGATGTGCGCGAGATAGCCGAGACCGGTGCCGCCGTACTCCTCCTCGGCCGTCATGCCGAGCAGCCCTAAGTCGCCCATCTTTTTCCACAAGTCCATCGGGAACTCGTTGGCGCGGTCGATCTCGGCGGCGCGCGGGGTGATCTCGGCGGCGACGAAGGTTTGCAGGCTGTCGCGCAGGGCGCGGATCTCGTCGCTGTGGTTGAAACTCAGGGCGGAAAAGCTCATCGGGTTGCCTCCATCGGCGCGCTCCATGCGGGCGCGCTTCGTCGTTGCTGCGTCGCTACTGCTTAAGCGTGGTCCTTGCGGCCGTGCATCACCATCAGGGTCTGCTGCATCAGCGCCACCAGTTTCTCGGCGCCATTCTGTACCGCAAAGACGTCGCACTGGGTGATCACCAGGGTCTTGCCGGGCTTGATCACCCGGCCGCGCGCGATCAGGGTTTCGCCGGTGGCGGGCGAGAGCATATTGATCTTGTACTCGACGGTCAGCACCGAGGCATCCGCCGGCATCATCGAATAACCGGCATAGCCGCAGGCGGAGTCCGCAATCATCCCGACCACGCCGCCGTGGATGAAGCCGTGCTGCTGCGTCAGCTCTTCCCGGTTCGCCAGGCGCAACTCGCAAAAGCCCGGCTGCAGCGCCGTCAGGGTGGCGCCGATCAGGCGCATCGCCGGCTGGCGGTCGAAGCTGTCGCGCACCTTGGCGGCGTAATCGGGGTCGGGGGAAACGAGGCCGGCAGGCACAGCGCCGGGCAAAGTCATGCCGGCGGGCGCGGCGGAAGCGGAGTTGGGCTGGGCGGACATGGCGCGAATTTACTTTACGTTTACGTAAACGTCAATTTGGCGACCAGGCAAATGAGATGACCCGTTGATTATTTTACCCGGATAATATTGACATTCTATTTCATCCGGGTAAAATAGCGCTTCACTCGGAAAGACATCCCATGCACGCCGCACAACCCACCTACACCGCCTTCTCCGGTGCCCGCCGCATTGCCGCCGGGCCCCTGCCCGAGGTCGCCGCCCGAATCAAACAAGCGGAGCAAATCGAGCCATACGCAGCGGCTGGCCTGCTGCTGTTCGCCGATACCGACGGTCGCCCGGTCGAGCTCGATTTTCGCGGCAGCGTTGCCGACGTCTTGGCCCGACTTGCCCATATCGATAGCGAGTACCCACTTGAAGCCCCTATTCCCGAGGCCGCCGAGGTTCCGCGCGGCCCCGGCCGCCCAAAACTCGGGGTAGTGGCGCGCGAGGTCACCCTGCTGCCGCGCCACTGGGAATGGCTCGCCGCCCAGCCCGGCGGCGCCTCGGTGATGCTGCGCAAGTTGGTCGAAGCCGCGCGCAAACAGGGCGCCGATGCGGACCGGGTGCGCCAGGCGCGCGAGGCTGCCTACCGCTTCATGGCGGCGCTGGCCGGCAACGAGCCCGGCTTCGAGGAAGCCACCCGCGCCCTGTTCGCCGGGGACAGCCCTGCCTTCACCGAGCGCTGCGCCGGATGGCCGGAAGACGTGCGCGACTTCGCGCACAAGCTGGCGGCGCCGGCCTTCGGCTGAGTTCAGGCGGCGGCCGGCCGCAACTCAGCCGCCACTGGGCGCACCTCACGCAGCCACCGGCTGGAGCGCCGGCCGGGCGATCTGCCTGTCGTCGATCGGCCAGTGTAGCGCCGCGGCGACCACGCCCAGCACGATCGAGCCGATCCACAGCCAATGGTAGGAGTGCGTGTGTTCGTACACCACCCCGCCCAGCCAGACGCCCAGAAAGGCGCCCAACTGGTGGCCGAAAAACACGAAGCCGAACAGGGTGCCGAGGTAGCGCAGGCCGAACACCTGCGCCACGATGCCGTTGGTCAGCGGCACCGTGCCCAGCCACAAAAAGCCCATCACCACGCAGAACACGTAGAGCGTGAGCGGCGACAAGGGCAACGTGATGAACAGCGCCATCGCCGCCACCCGCACCAGGTAGAGCCCCGCCAGCAGGTGCTTGCGCCGCGCCCGCGCGCCCAGCACCCCGGCGACGTAGGTACCGACGGTGTTGGAAAGCGCGATCAGCGCCAGGCCGATGGTGGCGTGGCGCGCGTTCAGGCCGTGGTCCAGCAAATAGGCCGGCAGGTGGGTGCCGATGAAGGCGAGCTGAAAGCCGCAGGCAAGAAAGCCGGCGTTGAGCATCCAGAAGCCACGATGGGCAAAGGCCTCGCGCAGCGCCGCGCGCATCGACTGCTGCGCCGCGCCCGCCGCTTTCACACTCTCCCGCACCGCGATGCCCGCCGGCAGCAAAGCCACCATCATCAGCGCCAGCAGCAGCAAGGTTACCGCCATGCCGACCCCGTCGAGCAGGCCGTGGGCCAGCGGCACCATGACGAATTGCCCCAGTCCACCCACCGCGCCCGCCAACCCCAGCGCCCAGCCGCGATGCGCCTCCAACGCCAGGCGCGACAGCGCGCCGTAGACCACGCCGAAAGTAGTGCCGGCCAGCCCGCAGCCGATCAGCAGACCCGCGCTCAATGTCAGCATGAGCGGACTTGCCGCCGCGCTCATGCCCCACAGGCCCAGCGCATACAACAGCAGGCCGCCGACCAGCACTTTGGCCGCGCCATAGCGGTCCGCCAGCATGCCGGCACCCGGCTGCGCCAGGCCCCAGATGAGGTTCTGGCATGCGACGGCAAAAGCGAAGGACTCGCGCGAAAAGCCGCGTTCCATGGTCATCGGCAACAGGAACAAGCCCTGCACATGGCGCGCGCCCAGGCCCGCGCCCATGATCAGGCCGCCGCAGATTACATAGAGCAGCAGGCGCTGCCTGCCGGTGCCGGTTTCAGCCATCGAAAGTCTCGCCTGGATCGCGCCGCGCAATTGCGACAATAGCTGCGATTAGAAGCGAATCCGGGCAGCGGGCACAAACGATGTTTAGTCAATTTCGCATGCGATTGGCGCATGCGAATCGAAGGCCGGAGCAAGACTGGCGATGTCGCAATCCCGGGCCTGGGAACCCTGCGTCAGGCCGCCTTGCGCCCGCCCACCGCGCCCTTGGCGTCGGCCAGGCGCTTGCGGCACTGGGTCTCGAAGGCCAGCACTTCCTTCAACTGCGCCTCGATGTCTTCGCGCTGCTGCTCCAGGGTGGCGCGATGGCGCTTGAGCACTTCGAGAAAGCGGCTCAACTGCGCGCCCTCGTCTTTCGGGCTCTCGTACATGTCGAGCAGCTCCTTGACCTCCGAGAGCGCCAGGCCCAGGCGCTTGCCGCGCAGGGTGAGCTTCAAGCGCGTGCGGTCGCGCGCCGAGTAGACGCGGTTGCGCGCGGTGCCGTTCTTGCCCGTCTCGCGCGTCGGCGCCAGCAGGCCCTGGTCTTCATAGAAGCGGATGGCGCGCGGCGTGATGTCGAATTCGCGCGCCAGCTCGGTGATGGTGTAGGTGGCGGTCAAGGCGCTTTTCGCAGGGTAGGTACTAAGATCACAAAAAGGCGACGGGTCACATCCGATGCCGGCGGCGGGTCAGGTCCGGACCGACGGCGGGTCAGATCCGGACCGGCGGCGGGGCAAATCCGATGCCGGCGGCATGAGACAATACCCGCCTGTAATTGACGTTTACGTAAACGGGAAGTGTAACAAATGGCTGCCGTCCCCATAAAAAAAGAACGCCCCGAAGAGGCCCTGCTCTCCTACCCCTTTGCCGAAGTGCCGCCGCTGGGCACGACCATGAAGGTGGCCGAGGGTATTTTCTGGGCGCGCATGCCGCTGCCCTTCGCGCTGGACCACATCAACCTCTGGCTGATCGCCGACACCATCGACGGCCAGGCCTGCTGGACCCTGGTCGACTCCGGCGTCGGCCTGGAGCCAACCCGCAATGCCTGGGAAAGCATCTTCGCCAACCACCTGAACGATCTGCCGGTCAAGCGCGTGATCATCACCCACGCCCACCCGGACCACGTCGGCAACGCTGCCTGGATCTGCGAGCGCTACGCCGCCGCCGGCTGCGCGCTGACGGCCACGGTGGGCGAGTATTTCTGGGCCCACATCATGTCCAACGGCCGCATCAGCGGCTTCGACAACGACACCCAGACCGAGCACTTCCGCCGCCACGGCCTCTCCGGCGAAATGCTCGATGCCATCTCGCAAAACCGCAAGTCCTATTACGCCACCCTGGTACCCGCCGTGCCGGTGAGCTTCCTGCGCATGGCCGCCGGCGACACGCTCTCCATCGGCGGGCGCGAGTGGCAGGTAAGCGTGGGCTACGGCCACTCCAACGAGCACGCCTCGCTCTACTGCCCCTCGCTCAAGGTGCTGATCTCCGGCGACATGCTGCTGCCGCGCATTTCCACCAACATCGGCGTCTGGCCCAACGAGCCCGAGTCCAGCCCGGTGCGCCAGTTCCTGGCCGCGCTGGCCGCCTACAAGGTATTGCCGGAAGACGTGCTGGTGCTGCCTTCGCACGGCCGGCTGTTTCGCGGCGCGCACGAGCGGGTGCGCCAGTTGACGGCGCACCACCACGAGCGCCTGGCCGAAACCCTGGAAGCCTGTGCCACGCCCCAAAGCGCGGCCGACATCATTCCGGTGATGTTCAAGCGCGAGCTGGATGCACACCAGACCGTGTTCGCGGTGGGGGAGACGCTGGCCCACCTGCACTACCTGCGCGACGACGGCAAGGTGGCGGCTGCGACCGGAGCCGACGGCATCGTGCGTTTCACGCGCGCCTGAACGACGACACTCTACGGTCAGGCGCGGCTAGTTGCCCGCCACCGCCAGCGCGTTGAACTGGTCCATGTATTCGCCGACGTTTTTCATCGCCGTTTCGCGTTGCTGGGCGTCGGCGAGATTGGCTACACTGGCGAACAGTTTTTCCATTTCGCGCCTATAGCGGGTGGCGTATTCCTGAAACTCCGGCGTGCGGCCCTGCTCGAAGTCGGCCCAGCGCGCCAGGCGCCGCGCGATTTCCGGAGCGGGCACGCTCTTGTCGACCGCGGCGGTTAGGATCACCACCAGCTCCGCCTGGCGGCGCCGGCGGTCTTCCAGCACCAGCGGGTAGTTGCCCGGCAGCAGGTCGGTCATGGCGTGGATTTTTTTCTTTTGCTCGCGATTAAATGCTCCGTACCAGCGCTCAGCCTCGGCCAGCACGCGCTCGTAGCGCTTGTCCTGGCGCTTTTCCAGCGTGGCGCTGATGTAGTCTTCCTCGAACTCGGCGTTCCTTTTCGCCATTTTCTTTTGCAGGGCGGCGAGGTTGTCGGCGCGCAGCCGCCCGGCCAAGGCGGCGGCTTCGGGGGCGGCGTGTTCGACCAGGCGGCGCATCTGCTTTTGCGATTCGCCGAACAGCCAGGCGACGTCCGCCGTTTCTATCGGCTGCCCCACCGGGCGGCCGACGCGATTCTGCACCTCGGCCAGGGCACGCGCGTATTCCGGCAGCTGGGTGCGGTGCCAGGCGCGCAGGTTGCGCACGCCTTCCTTGAGCGCCGCCTCCTGGTCGCCGTCGAGGTCGAAATAGCTGTCGGCCCACCAAGTGATGAGAAAGGGCGCGTTGTTATAGCTGGTGGAAACCGCGCTGCAGGCGGCCAGGGCCGCCACCAGCAGGGCCGCGCAGGCGCCGCGCCAGGATTTCAGCGTGCCCTTTTTTTGCCCGGATTGGGCTTTAGCCTGTGTCTGCAAAAGCATGGATGCGCCCATTGGACTCCTTCTAACCTTCGATACGCCAGCGCAGTTTACGCCCTGCGCCGGCCGCCTGTTTTGCCTGCGCGGCTGCCCGCCGGGTTACCGGCGTATGACAGCGCAGGTGGATGCCCGGGATGCACGCATTTTTGCAAATGCCGTCATATACCGGATGTTAAAATCGGCGCCACTTAGCTGAGGCCCTTTATGTCTCTGAATATCGTCATTCTCGCCGCCGGCCAGGGCAAGCGCATGAACTCCGCTTGCCCCAAAGTGCTGCACCCACTGGCCGGCAAGCCGCTGCTCAGGCACGTGATCGACACCGCGCGCGCCCTCGCGCCGCAACGCATCGTGGTGGTCTACGGCCACGGCGGCGAGGCGGTGCCTGAAGCGATCAGCGGCAGCGAACTATCCTATGTGAAGCAGGAACCGCAACTCGGCACCGGCCACGCCGTGATGCAGGCCGTACCCGAGATTGGACCGGCCGATTTGACCTTGGTTCTCTACGGCGACGTGCCGCTGACGCGCGCCGGATCGCTCAAGGCGCTGGTGGCGGCGGCGACCCAGGCTAAGGGCCTGGGCATTCTCACCGTGAAACTGCCCGACCCCGCCGGCTACGGCCGCATCGTCAGGGAAGCCGGCAAGATCACCCGCATCGTCGAGCACAAGGACGCCAGCGCGACCGAGCGCGCCATCGACGAAGTCAACACCGGCATCATGGCCATCCCCACCGCACGCCTGGACGATTGGCTCAAGCGCCTGTCAAACAAGAATGCGCAAGGCGAGTACTACCTCACCGACATCGTCGCCATGGCGGTGGAAGACGGCGTACCCGTCACCTCCGCCGCGCCGGCGGACGCCTGGGAAACCCTGGGCGTCAACAGCAAGGTGCAACTGGCCGAGCTGGAACGCATCGCCCAGCGCAACACCGCCAATGCCCTGCTCGAGCAAGGCGTGACCCTGGCCGACCCGGCGCGCATCGATGTGCGCGGCCTGCTCTCCTGCGGTCGCGATGTGAGCATCGACGTCAACTGCGTGTTCGAAGGCGAAGTGGTGCTGGGCAACGACATCGTGATCGGCCCCAACTGCGTGCTGAAAAACGTCAGCGTGCGCGCCGGCACCATCATCAACGCCTTCTCGCACATCGAAGATGCCGAGATCGGCGCCCATTGCCGCATCGGCCCCTACGCCCGCCTGCGCCCCGGCGCGAAACTGGACGAGCATGTGCACATCGGCAACTTCGTCGAAGTAAAAAACGCCAATGTAGGGGCAGGTTCGAAGGCCAACCATTTGGCCTACGTCGGCGATTCCGATGTCGGCAGCGGCGTCAACATCGGCGCCGGCGTCATCACCTGCAACTATGACGGCGTCAACAAGAGCCGCACGGTGATCGAAGACGGCGTCTTCGTCGGCTCCGACTCGACCTTGGTCGCGCCCGTTACCCTGCGCGCCGGCGCCTACATCGGCGCGGGCTCGACGATTACCCGCGAAGCCCCCGCCGGCAAGCTGACGCTGACACGGGCCAAGCAAATGACCATCGACGCGTGGAAGCCGCCGGTCAAGAAACAAAAACCCGAGCCGAAGGCCTAGCGAATGCGCTAACTATTTCTTAGGTTGCAATATTTGATATGACCTCTACAAAGTCGTGTCATCCTGAGCGTAAGGCGACGACCGGAGGAAGCCCCTGCAAGAGGAGAATCTGCTTTTAACACCGCAGCGCACGGCAAAGCAGATTCTTCGCTTCGCTCAGAATGACAATCGGGACGGTTTTGTTTTTTCGTCGTTTTTCAATTATTAAATGATCCGGCTCTGCCGGTCATTTAATACAAATTAAACCAGGCAAAAGTAGGTTTGTACTTTTGCCTGAAAGGTATCCATGTGTGGAATCGTTGCCGCAGTCGCTGACCGGGACATCGTCCCGATTCTCCTCGAAGGGCTGAAACGCCTCGAATACCGCGGCTACGACTCCTGCGGTGTCGCCGTGCACAGCGGCGGCCTGAAGCGCGCGCGCAGCACCGCGCGCGTGGCCGACCTCGACACCCAGGTCGCCGCCACCCACTTCACCGGCGCCACCGGCATCGCCCACACCCGCTGGGCCACCCACGGCGCGCCGGTGACTTCCAACGCGCACCCGCACTTTTCCACCGACATGGTGGCGGTGGTGCACAACGGCATCATCGAAAACTACGAAGAACTGCGCACCGAACTGAAAGCCAAGGGTTACGCCTTCGAAAGCCAGACCGATACCGAAGTCATCGCCCACCTGGTCGCCTCGCTGTATCACGGCGACCTGTTCACCGCCGTGCGCGCGGCGGTCAAGCGCCTCACCGGCGCCTATGCGATTGCCGTGTTCGCCAAGGGCGAGCCGCACAAGATCGTCGGCGCGCGCGCCGGCAGCCCGCTGGTGCTTGGCGTGGGCCATGGCGTCTCGGAAGGCGAAAACTTCCTGGCGTCGGATGCGATGGCCCTGGTCGGCACCACCGACCATATCTGCTACCTCGAAGAAGGCGACGTGGTCGAAATCGAGCGCGGAAAATTTCGTATCGTCGATGCGGCGGGCAATCCCGCGCAGCGCGAAATCCGCATCGTCAAGGCCGCTTCCAACGCGGTGGACCTCGGGCCCTACCGCCACTACATGCAAAAGGAAATCTTCGAGCAGCCGCAGGTGGTGGGCGACACCCTCGAAGGCGTGGAGGGAATAACGCCGGACCTGTTCGGCGACAACGCCGAAGCCGTGTTCCGCGACATCGAGTCCATCCACATCCTCGCCTGCGGCACCAGCTACTACTCCGGCATGACCGCGCGCTACTGGCTCGAAGGCATCGCCGGCATTCCCACGCAGGTGGAAATCGCCAGCGAATACCGCTACCGCGACAGCGTGCCCAACCCGAAGGCGCTGGTGGTCGTCATCTCGCAATCGGGCGAGACCGCCGACACCATGGCCGCGCTCAAGCACGCGCAGGGCCTGGGCCACAAGCACACGCTTGCCATCTGCAACGTCGCCACCAGCGCGATGGTGCGCCAGACCGAGCTCAAATACCTGACGCGCGCCGGCGTCGAAATCGGCGTTGCCTCGACCAAGGCCTTCACCACGCAATTGACGGCGCTGTTCCTGCTCACCTTGACGCTGGCCAAGCTGCGCGGGCGCCTGAACGATGTGCAGGAAACCAAACACTTGAAGGAATTGCGCCACCTGCCGAAGGCGCTGGCCGCCGTGCTGGCCCTGGAGCCGCAGATCATCGCCTGGGCCGAAGCCTTCACCCGCAAGGAGCACGCCCTCTTTCTGGGCCGCGGCCCGCACTACCCGATCGCCCTCGAAGGCGCGCTCAAGCTGAAGGAAATTTCCTACATCCACGCCGAGGCCTACCCCGCCGGCGAACTCAAGCACGGCCCGCTGGCGCTGGTCACCGACGAAATGCCGGTGGTGGTGATCGCGCCCAACGACGTGCTGCTGGAAAAGCTCAAGAGCAATATGCAGGAAGTGCGCGCCCGCGGCGGCCAGCTCTATGTGTTCGCCGACAGCGACACCCACATCGCCGCAGCAGAAGGCCTGCACGTGATCCGCATGCCGGAACACTACGGCCCCCTCTCGCCTATCCTGCACGTGGTGCCGCTGCAGTTGCTGGCATATCACACCGCCACTTCGCGCGGCACTGATGTGGACAAGCCGCGCAATCTGGCGAAGTCGGTGACGGTGGAGTAGGCCCAGCCACCCACGACGCCCTTGCGCTCGGCCGCATGGCGCGGCAATTCGGCATAATGGCCGCTCCGGCGTCATGAATGCGGAGCGGAACAATATGAGAAAACTTGGGCGGCTGCTCATCGGTGTCGGCGCGGTGCTTTTGCTCGCCCACCAATCCATCGCCGCCGAGGCCAGAACCTGGCCCGGGCAGGCGGACGGCGACTTCATCATCCGCGACTTCAGGTTCGCCAGCGGCGAGACGCTGCCGGAACTGAAGATTCACTACACCACGCTGGGCACGCCGAAGCGCGACGCCAAAGGCGAGATCGTCAATGCCGTGGTGCTGCTGCATGGCACCAGCGGCACCAGCCGCAACTGGCTGATGCCCTCGATGGCCGACGAGATGTTCGGCGCCGGCCAGCCGCTGGACGCGGCGCGCTACTTCATCATCCTGCCCGACGGCATCGGCCGCGGCGGCTCGAGCAAGCCGAGCAACGGCCTGCGCATGCAGTTTCCGCACTACCGCTACCGCGACATCGTCGAGGCCGAGTATCGCCTGGTCACCGAGGGCCTCAAGATCGGCCACCTGCGCCTGGTGCTGGGCGCCTCGATGGGCGGCATGCATAGCTGGATGTGGGCCGAGATGTATCCCGGGCTGATGGACGCGGTGGTGCCGGTCGCTAGCCAGCCGGTGGCGGTGACCGGGCGCAACTGGCTGTACCGCAAGATGGGCATCGAGGCGATCCGCCACGACCCGGACTGGAACAACGGCAACTACGAAAAGAACCCGGCGCACTACATCTACACCGCGCCCTTCGCCTCGCTGATGACCGAAAGCCCGGTGCGCCTGGGCGAGATGGGTCCGACGCGCGAGGCGGCCGAGGCGCTGTACCAGCGCTGGGTCGAGGCGGCCGGCAAGACCGACGCCAACGACACGCTCTACGCCAGCGAAGCGGTGATGGACTACGACCCGGCGGCCGGCATCGGCAAGATCCGCGCGCGCCTCCTGGCGATCAACTTCGCCGACGACGAAGTCAACCCGCCGGAATTGCACGGCGTCGAGCCGGCCGTCGCCAAAATCCCCGGCGCCCGGTTCGTGCTGATTCCGGCGAGCGCGCAAACCCACGGCCACTTCACCTACAACCTGGCGGCAACCTGGAAGGCACACCTGGCCAGATTCCTCAAGACCTTGCCCTAGTCTCCTGTCCCACGAGTTCCTGGCATGACAACCCGTTCAGCGGATCGAAAACGGCAGCGGCGGGCGCTGGATCCTGCCAGCCCGCACACGGCACACGCGCACAGAACACGCGCAAAACGCGGACAAAAAAAGACCGGCTTGCGCCGGTCTTTTTCTTGCCGAGGAGGCTTGCCAGATTACTTCTTGGCATCGACCTTTGCGTCGGCCTTGGCATCAGCCTTGGTCGCGGTAGCGTCAGCCTTGGCATCGGCCTTCTTCTCGGTGGTCTTGGCGGCGGTCTTGGCGGCCTTGGCATCGGCAGCAGCCTTGTCCTTGGCAGCCTTCTTGTCGGCCTTGGCTTTGGCTTTGGCAGCCTTCGCATCGGCGGAGGCCTTGGCTTTTTCAGCCTTGGCATCAGCCTTCGCATCGGTCTTGGCCATCTTGGCGTCGGCCTTCTCGACCTTCGCGTCAGCCTTCACTTCGGCCTTGGCAGCCGGGGTGGCAGGCGCAGCGGCCGGGGCCGGGGTCTGAGCGAAAACAGCGGTAGCGAACAAACCAGCGACGAGCGCGGCGAGGATCTTGGACATTTGCATTCTCCTGAATGGGTTTTTTCAATCCGCGCATGGGTTGGCGGTTGTGCTGATAAAAACGCCACACCTGTAACAACGGTTGACCCAATATCGCAAAACAAGGGTTTGCCCCTATAAAAATCGCGCACAATCCCGCATCCACGCATGCAACAGGTAACGCTTACCGAATGCACTCGCGCATTCTTAAGCCACTGTCATTGTTCGTCGCACCATTCCTGATGGCCAATGAGGGAAGCACGCAGAAGAGCCACGCCTGGAGGAAGACCCGCCACGCCCCAAGCCTCCCAAAAAAACCCACCCAAAAAAACCCCACCCAAACAAGCCCTCCCAAACAAGCCCACCCAAACAAGCCCACCCCAAAAGAAAAAGGCCGGCTTTCGCCAGCCCTTCTGCCATCAACCCTGCCTTAAGCAGCGGTATCGACACCAATCCTTACTGCGCCTTCTTCTCCGCCGTATTCGCCGCGGCATCCGCCTTGTTCTCGTCCTGCTTCGCCTTCACTTTGTCGGCCTTGGCTTGCGCCAGCGCGGCCTTCTTGTCGGCCTTGGCTTGCGCCTTGGCGGCCTTCTTGTCGGCCTTGGCCTGGGCCTTGGCTTCCTTCGAATCGGCCTTCATGTCGGTCTTCATTTCCTTGTTTTCAGCCTTGTCGACCGCAACCGGGTCGGCAGCCATTGCCGTGGTGGCAAAGGCGGTAGCGAAAATCGCGGCAGTCAGGGCAGCGAGCAGTTTGGACATGGAATTTCTCCTGTTAGGTTTTTGAGGCGCGATGCAAGGCACCGCAGCCATGAAGTAAAGGTCATGCCAAGCCCGGCCATACCCGGCTCTTGCACGCGACGTATATTTCCATAGCCCCAAAACCAAAGCTGTCCATCTTTCTCCTACACCGTCCTACAAACTTCGCCGTGTTCCTCCACCGTTCGCCCCGAGCCCCTTCGCGCTTCCGTCACTAAAGGGCTGCGCCCTCCACCGTCGCCCTAAGCCGATTCTTGTCACCTGCAAGGGCCCGCGCCCCACCACCGTTCTCCCTGGGCCTGATCGACGCCCCGAAGGAAGTCCCCTTGAGGCAAGGCCTTGTGCCCCACCAAATCTTGAGTCCCCTACTGCAACACAAACCGCATCACCCTTCTCCCGCGATTCTCCGACACATACACCCGCCCCTGCGAATCCACCGCAATCCCGTGCGCCTGGTTGAACTCCCCCACGAACGTCCCCGGCCGCCCGAACGAAGCCAGATGCTTGCCGCTAACACGCTCGAAAACCTCCATCTGCGCATTATTCTGGTTCATCACATAAATCCACTTCTGCTCCACATCCGGCGAAAAATCGATAGCGACAGCCGACCCGCCCGTCTCCTTCAACTTCCCCTCCGCCGGCGGCGTCACCGGCGTCCACGGCACCGCCATGGTCCGCAGCAACTTCCCCATCTTGTCGTACACCTCCACCCTCGACCCCGTACGGTTGCACACATACACCTCCCCCGCCCGCGACATCGACAAGCAATGCACGCTCTGCATATGCGGCAACAACCACTGCCGCAAAAACGTCCCCGACTTATCGAACACCGCCACCCGCTTATTCTGCCCCGGACTCTCCCCGTCCGACACATACACATCCCCATTGCTCCGGTCCACGAAGATCGACGAAGGCGAAGTAAACCGCGCCCCCGCCGAATTCAGCGGCCGCCCCTTCTCCGACCCATCCGCCGTATCCAGCGTCCCCCGCACCCCGATCTGCAACAACAACCGCGCCCCATCGTGCGAATACTTCTGCACCACCCCCGAAGGCGCCGCCGCCACCCACATGTTCCCCTCCGCATCCTCATGGCAAGAATGCAAGCGCGCATCCATCACCTTGTGGTCCCCCCACGAATTCACCACACCCCCCGCCGCATCCAGCTCGATGATAGAAGGCGCCAACCGCCCCCCATTCAAATCCCCATCCGCCACATCCTGCCGATTCAAAATAAACACATGGTCATTCCGGTCCACGCACACCCCGCCCAGCCCGCCCAGCACCCAGCGGTCCGGGAGAGGCTTCGGCCAGCTTGGGTCGATGACGTAATGAGGCGCACCGGACGCAGTGCGCGAAGCAGGCGTGGAGCAACTCACGCAGACGAGCGCGAGCAAAGCGCAGAGCGTGGCGCGAGCACGCGTGCCAGAGGGATAGGGCATGTTTGTCTCCTTCGATGTCTCAATTATGGTTTTAGAGCGCCGCCTGGTTTTATTGCGTGCGCTGCTTTGAAGCATACCGCAGAGCGGATTTGTTGCGACGCCACTTACTCTTACAGCTTACTCGCGCAACTCCGGCCGCACCAACAGCAAGTCCTTCGCCCACCGGAAAACGTGCCCCCAAATCTTCTTTGGAGCGACACCTTCCTGCTCGGCCGCCTCTTCTACCGCTTTCACCAAAATCTCCAGCGGCGCCTCGCCTAGCAATGCGCTGATGTGCGCCCGAAAGCCCGAAGGAATCACTCCGCTGCTCAATGCCCGAGCCAATGCCTTCTTGTCGAATTGCCGCCGATGACTCACTCCCGAGGTCACTGCGGCCATGAACAGCCCGTTCGCCTTCGCAGGTTTCACCTGCGCGGAAATATCAATCCTAAGCAAACTCGCCAGTGCAATCAGCTTGGCCGCCCCAAAATCCTTGAACGTGCCCCGCTCAAGCTGGTTGATTGTCAGGCGCGAAAGGCCGGCGAGCGTCGCTAGCCGCTGCTGCGACAGACCTACTTGCATGCGCCGCGTTTGTATCAGATCACCAATCTGCGCGAGTTGCATAACACTTGAATGCAAGCTACGCCTAAAAAATTCTTGTCAATAAGTCAACAGCAAGCGATCACGCACCTCGTGATCTTCAAGGCTTTTCCCATCCATTTGAAATCTCTTAAGCATGGAGCGCCCTACCATGACGAACTCCTCGCGCTCAAATAGTCCATCGGGAATTGGGATGTCACATAGCTTGCGGCCGGAAAATTTGGTGCCATCAATACTTAATGCGACATAAACACCTCTCGCTTTGCATTTCGAGATGGAATCGAATAGTCGAGGCAAAGAAAATGACTGCGCACCGTATAAGATTGCTTGAGTATCCGAATAGGGAGGGTCGCAATAAATTAGGTCACCGCGCTTGGCTTGCTGCATCGCCTCCGAAAAGTCGGCTTGAATAAACCGCGTTCCTTGCGTCCTCGCATGCCATATATCTGCGCGCTTTCCAAAACTTTGCGGAGAGATGGGATCGTGCACCCCTACTGGAGTACTCATATATCCGTCGTTTTTTCGAAATCTAACGACGCCTCCATAGCAGGCTCGGCACAAAAATAAGAGGTCAGCGCCGTTCGGATTTGCGTTGTAGCTAGCTAAGACCCTTTCGTAGGCCCCTTTCTTTCCGAGCTTTTCTATGAGCGCATGACGATCCGAATATTGGCGCTTAAGTCTTTCTTTGTCGTCATGAAGCGTCTGCCAAATATAGACAAGTGGCTCAAAAACATCGCTAGCTACCGCTCGCTGGGGCGCGAGAACCCCTAGCACACCGCCGCTTCCAATAAAAGGTTCGAAGTATGTGCCAAATTGTTTGGGAAAAAACTTAATGATCGCGTCAGCCTGCTTCTGTTTGTTACCAATCCATTTAAGCAATTGAGTTCTAAACGGCTTGCCATTCCCGGAGGTCGGCAGCGGCAGATCCTCCGCTTGAAAAAGTAGCGGTTGATCTTCAGTAACTGAAATGAGCATAGGGCGAGGAATTCCGGATGACTAGGTTGGCGACATTCTAATTTTGAATATTCTAACTTGGAATCTACATTGCGGTATGAAGAAAAATCATCTCGCAGCGCTTTTGCGACAAATTCGCCTAGATGCCAACTTAACGCAATCTCAACTCGCCGAAAAGGTTGGCGAGACCCAATCTTACGTCTCCAAGTACGAGCATGGAGAGCAAAGACTTGATTTAATTGAACTTGAGGCCGTTTGCAACGCGGCGGGCATCTCTCTAGTTGCTTTCGTGGAGAGATATCTTGAGGGCTGACAAGAAATTTGCTGCGCAACTTCCGGTATTTTGGGCGAACGTTAGGACGATTAGCCAGGAAGTGGGCTATACCCAGCGCGGCGAGAAAATTATAAAAGTCCCTACGATTGGCGAAATACGGGAAAATTTTGCGCGACTGGGGCTTACCACGGCCCATATCGTAGACGCCAAAGGCCTTCCCACGGAGTTTGGTGTAAATCTTCTTGCCTACTTTACGTTTAGAGCGAGGATTCTTAATGACTACGTCCAAAACTGCTTCATGGACAAAGCTCAAGCCGAAAAGGAATTTACGCGACTGAAGAATAAGTTGAAGCCCAAATGTCCTCTGCCCATGAATAAGCAGACCGGTGAAAAGAAAAACTATGCATTCTTAACCGGCCTGGTAAATATGTTAGTTGAGGCCAATATCGGGGGCGCACCATGCAACTACGATCCGCGGAGCTTGACAACCATCACTCATAATTTGATGCCCTATCGAACAATGGCACGACGAGTGGATGGCGCCTTTCCTGCAGTCGTAAATCCAATAGCAATCTGGGAAATAAAAGAGTATTACTACACTACAACCTTCGGTAGCAGGGTCGCGGATGGCGTTTATGAAACCCTGCTCGACGGCATGGAATTGGAAGAGTTAGAAAAAGAAGCCGGGCGCAAAGTCCAACATGTGCTGTTCATCGACGACCGTTTCACCTGGTGGGAATGCGGACGATCATATCTATGCAGAATCATAGATATGTTGCATATGGGCTATGTGGACGAGGTCGTATTTGGCCGAGAGGTTTTGACCCGGCTACCCTTGTTGGCAAAGGAATGGAAGATTGAGTACGACCGGCTTGTTAAGCTCAATAGCAAATAAGAAAAACCGTGCTTAGAGCACACTTCAGGCGAGGGGATCATGGCAATCTGGATCATTCGTGCCGGCGCACACGGCGAATTCGAACAAAAATTCATTCAAGAGAATCGCGTTTATGTAACCTGGGACTCCTTGGATGTTGATCTAGGCAAGCTCGATAGCCGAGAAGACCTTTTTTCGGCAATGGGGGGCATCTATGAAGATGCAAAGCCAAAGCGACTCCACAATTGGGTCAGCCAGGTTTGGCCATTCGCACATGTAATTAAGAAGGGCGACTTGGTAGTCTTGCCCTTAAAAACCCAGCCAGCTATTTGCATCGGCGAAATCGCTGGTGACTATCAGTACGACCTCATCGGACCAAATCCTTTCTACCACTGGCGCAAGGTGAAATGGATTGCAGATGCGGTACCGCGATCTCACTTTGGTCAAGACCTACTCTTTACCTTTGGGGCCTTCCTTACAATCTGTCGCGTCCAGCGCAACAACGCGGAGGCGCGCATCAACGCAATGCGGTCGAACGGTTGGAAGCCAGAGAAGGGCGCTAGATCCATTATCGAAGCATCGGGTTCTGTAGACGTTACCGCTGAAAACACTGACCTCGAAGAGGCCGCACGAGATCAAATCGCGCAACTCGTTACCGCCAAATTCAAAGGCCACGGACTGGAACGACTAGTCGAGGGCGTTTTGAAAGCTCAGGGGTATACGACTTACCGTAGTCCTGAGGGCGCGGACGGCGGAGTGGATATTTTGGCTGGAGCAGGCCCATTGGGTTTTGGCTCACCACGTTTATGCGTTCAGGTAAAGTCGCAAGACACCCCAGTCGAGTCAAAAATACTAAACGAGTTACGCGGCGCAATGCAAACCGTCAGTGCGACCGAAGGTCTTCTGGTCTCTTGGGGCGGCTTTAAAAGCAGCATCTACAAGCAAGTGTCGACAAGCTTCTTCAGCGTGCGCTTATGGACACAAAAGGAATTACTCGAAGCGCTTTTTGCCAACTATGAACGTCTCGACCCAGATCTGAAAGCTGAATTGCCCTTGAAACGGATTTGGACTATAGCGGCGCAAGAGGAAGAATAGCCCGCGTCCACTCCTTCGGATCGCGCTTTCCTCAGTATGAAAAGCTGGGGAGGGATACGGCCGGAGTGAACCCAACCGCCACGCACCCCCGCCAGCCCCCACTCCCATAGAGTGGTAACGTACGCCCCACCGCGGCCACAACCACCGCCGCCCCTCCGCCGGCGCTCGCTCCGCAACGCGCCCCCCTTCCACCCGCGCCGCCCACCCAACGCGCGCACCCTGAGAAAGGAACCCCATTGGTCCAGCCCAACTTCGCATTCCAGAAACGCCAGAAAGAACTCGAGAAGAAACGCAAAACCGAGGAGAAAATGCGGGCTAAGCAGGCTCGCAAGGAAGAGGCGGCCAACCCCGCAGCCGCGCCGCCTGAAGAGGGCGCCGAACAAGGCGTCGAGCCAGCCGCGCCCGCCGCCCCAAAGCCTTGAGCGGTGCCGCGCGTTGACGCTGGACCGTATTCTCCAGAGCCAGGGTTTCGGCTCGCGCAGGCAGTGCCAGGCGCGCATCGCGCGGGGCGAGGTTACCGTGGCGGGCAGCCCCGCTACGGACTGGCTTGAAGACTTTGTCCCTGTTGGCCTGGCCTTTACCGTCGAAGGCGAGGCGTGGGTTTACCGCGCCCAGCTTTACCTGGCGCTGAACAAGCCTGCCGGCATCGAGTGCAGCCGCAAGCCGAGCCACCACCCCGGCGTGCTCACGCTCTTCCCCCACCCCTTCACCGAACGCGGCCTGCAGCCCGTCGGGCGGCTGGACCATGACACCACCGGCCTGCTGCTGCTTTCCGACGACGGCGCCTTTATCCACGCGCAGAGTTCGCCCAAGCGCCACCAGGACAAGACTTACGTCGCCACCGTGGCCGAGCCGGCCACGCCCGCGCTCATCGCCCAGCTCATCGGCGGCGTGCAGCTCATCGACGAGCCGCGGCCCATCGCCGCCGTCAGCGCGCGCATGCTCGGTGAACACGAAATCGAAATCGTGCTGACCCAAGGCAAATACCACCAGGTCAAGCGCATGCTCGCCGCCGCCGGCAATCACTGCGCGGCCCTGCGGCGCGAGGCCATCGGCGGGCTTACGCTGGCTGATCTCGATCTGCCCCTGGGCGGGTGGACGTACCTGAGCGAGGCGCAGCAGCAAAGCCTGCGCGGCGGCTGAGGGCGGCGAGGGCTGTTACTGGCGCGAGCGCTCTTGCTGGCGGTGGTTGTGGTGCGAGAGTGCTGCTGCACATCAACCACACTTAGCGATTCGACTCGTGTATGTTTGTAGCCATGGGGCTGCTTTGCCTCTGTGGTTGCTCGCCCGTCTCATGCGTGCCGCCTTCTCCGGGCGTGGGGTGGCCGTTGGCTTTGCAGCGAAGGGGCGCGGGAGTTGCCGGGGTGGAGCGCGAAAAGCGGATCATCCCCGCAAGGGGGCTTCCTGCGGTAGCGGCCCAAGGCCACTTCCTTCGGGGCGTGGCCCAAGGACATTTTCCTTCGGGATGCGCTTTGCTCGGGATGACGAGCGGGGAGAGGGATGCGGGCGGAGGGAAGCCAGCGGCCACTTACACCATTCGTGGTGGAGGAGCTGCGGGTTTTTTGAAAAAGCACCATGATTTACCGTTGTTTGGAAATGGGTGGTGTGCGTTTTTCGAAAATTTCTCAGGTTTTGTATGGGTTGAACACGGGTGTCGTAGCTACGCTGGGGGTTAACCCCATCCCCCTCCCTCATTTGCGTGATGGGTCCCCCTTGAAAGGGGAGAGACGTACTAAGCGACAGGGGGAGCAAAGAGTTTTCGTGAAAAGACCGTTGTTTACCGTCATTCCGGCAAAAGGTGGCGCGCGATGGTGGAAAACTTCTCAGGTCCCCCAAGGGTACTTCTTTCAGGGCGTTTTCTAGGGTTTCACCACAGTTGTGGTCGCCAAGGTAGGGCGCGGGCGGTTTGGGGTATTCTGGCGCCCCTTGCGGCGGGCCGGGCGTGGGTGACGGCGGGCCGGGTTTGATTGGATAACGAGCATGCGTATTGTCAAGATTCTGGAGCGTACGGCGCCGATTTCGTCGCCTATCGCGAATGCGTTTATCGATTTTTCGAAGATGACGCTCTCGCTGGTGGCGGTGGTAACCGATGTGGTGCGCAACGGCAAGCCGGTGGTGGGCTATGGCTTTAACTCGAACGGGCGCTATGGCCAGGGCGGGTTGATCCGCGAACGCTTCGCGCCGCGCGTGCTGGAAGCCAGGCCGGAGAGCCTGGTGGATGCCACCGGCGAAAACATCGACCCGCACAAGGTGTGGGCGGCGATGTTCACCAATGAGAAGCCGGGCGGCCATGGCGAGCGCTCCGTGGCCATCGGCACCATCGACATGGCCGTGTGGGACGCGGTGGCGAAGATCGCCGGCAAGCCGCTGTTCCGCCTGCTGGCGGAGCGCTATGGCGTGGCCGCGAACCCGAAGGTTTTCGTCTATGCGGCGGGCGGCTATTACTACCCGGGCAAGGGCCTGGAAGGGCTGGCCGGCGAAATGCTGGGCTACCTCGACCGCGGCTACAACGTGGTGAAAATGAAAATCGGCGGCGCGCCGCTTGCCGAAGACGTGAAGCGCATCGAGACAGTGCTCAAGCTCTTGCCCAAGGGCGCGCGCCTGGCGGTGGATGCCAACGGCCGCTTCGATCTGAAGACGGCGGTGGAGTATGCCAAGGCGCTCAGCGCCTACGACCTCTTCTGGTACGAAGAGGCCGGCGACCCGCTGGACTACGAGTTGCAGGCCAAGCTGGCCGAGCACTACGCCGGGCCGATGGCGACGGGCGAGAATTTGTTCTCGATGCAGGACGCCCGCAACCTGATCCGCTACGGCGGCATGCGGAAGGACCGCGACTGGCTGCAGTTCGATTGCGCCCTTTCCTACGGCCTGGTCGAATACCTGCGCACGCTGGAAATGCTCAAGAGCTACGGCTGGTCCTGGAGCCGCTGCGTGCCGCACGGCGGGCACCAGATGTCGCTCAACATCGCCGCGGGCCTCGGCCTGGGCGGCAATGAAAGCTACCCGGACTTGTTCCAACCCTACGGCGGGTTCCCGGATGGGGTGAAGGTGGTCGACGGCCACATCACCATGCCGGAGCTGCCGGGCATCGGCTTCGAGGGCAAGAGTGATTTGATCAAGGAGATGCGGAGTCTGTCGGATGGCGCCTGACCGCTAGCCAGCAAAAGGCATTCAACGCTCCATGAAACCAACCAAGGCAATCTGCTTAGCAATCGCACTTGCGCTGCTTGCGTGGTTGTTTTTTCGCGCCGGGGCGATGAAGGTTTTCATCGATACTTTCGATCTGGTTGGCCAGCCCTCATTAGATGCCGAGCTTCGCCGCAACCCGGCGATTCTTCGACTAGCCGGCGCTACGTGCTTGTTGGGTTCGGCATGGATATCGATATCGACTTTTGTGACAATGCTACGCAGCAGGTCTCTCTCCTTTCAAGGGGGAGGACAGGAGGGGGATGGGGTTAGGCCTCCATTGGCACATAGCACTGAAAGCGTCACTTCACCCCATCCCTACCCTGCCCTGCCCTTGAAAGGGAGGAGACCTCCTAACAAGCAGCGGTAGATGGAGGCGTTCCCCGCCCAACGAGTTATATTCTTTATCAGGCGATTATTTACCTCCATTGATGCAGAATGCTTGGCAAGTAGAATTACCACGCAGCAGTCCCAGCCAGCTCACCAGCCCCCATCAGAGGCGGCCCGCTATAGTAAGACCAGCATTCGGCACATAAACACGACAGCGGCCTTGCGGCCCGTCGACAAGGAGACAAAATGAACCAGCAACGCAGAGCACTCGTCCAGGCCGCCGCCGCAGCCGCCGCCTTATCCGCCACCGGCCTGTCCGGCATCGCCCGCGCGCAAGCCGCCGGGCCGATCCGCCTCGGCCTGTTGACGGTGAAGACCGGTCCGCTGGCCTCCGGCGGCCTCGACATGGAAAAGGCGCTCAATCAGTATCTGAAGGAGCGAAATTTCATGATGGCCGGGCGCAAGGTGGAGCTGTTCGTCGGCGACTCCGCCGGCGTGCCCGCCACCGCGCGCACCAAGCTGCAGGAGCTGGTCGAGCGCAACAAGATCCACGTGCTGATCGGCCCGCTGGCCGCCAACGAAGCGCTGGCGGTGGACGACTACATCCGCGCGCAATCGGTGCCCACGCTGTCTGTCGCCGCCGCCGAAGACATGACGCAGCGCAAGGCCAGCCCCTGGTTCGTGCGCGGCACCTCCACCTCTTCGCAGTGCGCCCAGCCGATGGCCGACTACTGCCTGAAAGACCTGAAGTGGAAGCGCATGGGCCTGATTGCCGACGACCTCGCCTACGGCCATGAAATGCTTGCCGGCTTCCAGCGCGTGTTCGAAGAAGGCGGCGGCAAGATCGTGCAAAAGCAGTTCGCCCCGCTGACGGTGCCCGACTACGGCAGCTACCTCGCGCAATTGAAGACCAACGTCGACGGCATCTTCCTCGGCTTCGCCGGCTCCAACGGCTTTCGCTACCTGCGCCAGTTCAACGAGTACGGCATGAAGGGCAAGGTCAACGTCGTCGGCGGCATGACGGCGCTCGACGAAGCCGTGCTGCGCAACATGGGCGACGAGGCCATCGGCATCCGCACCGCCTGCTGGTACTCCGCCGAGCTCGCCAACCCGATCAACAAAAAGTTCGCCGCCGACTTCCGCGCGCAAAACAAGTACGACCCCGGCTTCTACGCCGCCGCCACCTACGTCGAAGCCGCCGTGCTCGAGTCCGCGCTCGACGCCATCCACGGCAAGGTCGAAGACAAGCCCGCGCTGATGAAGGCGCTGAAAGCCGTGAAGGCCAGCACCGCGCGCGGCCCGGTGTCGTTCGACAGCTACGGCAACGTGGTCGGCGACGTGTTCATCCGCCGCGTCGAACGCAAGGACGGCCGCCTGGTCAACGTCGTCGACAAGACCTACCCCAGCGTCAGCCAGTTCTGGACCTACAAGCCCGAAGACTTCCTGAAGAACCCGGTCTACTCGCGCGACTGGCCGCCGGCGAAGAATCTGGAGAGCTAGACGAGCGCAGCGGGGCTTTCGTCAAGCGAGGCACGCAACGACAATGGGCGAGTCCCGCACGCGAAGGTTTTTGTTGAAACTTCGCGAGCCGCGACGAAACCCGGAAACGAAAACTCGGGGTCGGATCACTTTTTCAGCTTCATCGAAAAAGTGATCCGACCGCCGATTTTGGAGTACGAAGTGACGACGCAACAATAGCCGATCGTCCTTCAAAACCAGCGGCGTGTACAGCCTCACTCCTCAACCCGGAAATCGGCGGTCAGAGCATTTTTTGCGATGAAGCCGCAAAAAAATCCGACCCCGATTTCCTGGCGCCGAGCCGTGCTCTACCGCAACATCTCCGCCAGCTTCTCCAGGTCCACCGGCTTCACCAGGTGCGCATGAAACCCGGACTCGCGCGAGCGCTGTCTGTCCGCCTCCTGTCCATAGCCGGTAAGCGCGATCAGGCGCACGGCCTTCGCCGGCCCGTCGCTGGTCACCCGCTGCGCCACGCCGTAGCCGTCCAGCTTGGGCAGGCCGATGTCGACCAGCGCGATGTCCAGGGGCACGCTCTTTAACAGTTCCACCGCCGCCAGGCCGTCGTGCGCCACCACGGTCTCGAAACCCCAGGCGCGCAGCAGCTCTTCCATGGTCAGCGCCGCATCGACGTTGTCGTCGACCACCAGCACGCGCTTGCCTGCGCCGTTGACCCGCGCGTGGCGCGCATGCGGCTGCTCCACCGGCGCGGCCGCGCCCGCGTGCAGCGGCAGGCGCAGGCTGAACACGCTGCCCTGGCCGCGCCCGGGGCTGGCCGCGTCCAGGCTGCCGCCGTGCAGCGCCGCCAGGCTGCGCGCGATCGCCAGCCCGAGGCCCAGGCCGCCCTGCGGCCGGTGCATCTCCTGGTCGTCGCCGCCCTGCACGAAGAGGTCGAACACGCGGGCGATTTCGCCCGCGGTCATGCCGATGCCGTCGTCGCGCACCGTCAGCAGCACGTTGCCGCCCTCGCGCCGCGCGGCGATCTCCACCACCCCGTTTTGGCCGCCGAATTTTGCCGCATTGGTCAGCAGGTTGGAAATGATCTGGGTGGCGCGCAGCGGGTCGGCGTAAAGCTCCAGCCCGCGCCAGGCCACGTTCAGCCGCAGGCTCTGGCCGCGCCGCTCCAAGAGCGGGCGCGCCGTCTCCACGGCCTTGTCGACGATCGACTCCAGCTCCACCACCACGGGCTTGAGTTCGATGCTGCCGCGGGTGATGCGCGCCACGTCGAGCAGGTCGTCGACCAGGCGCGACATGTGGCCCACTTGCCGCTCGATGATGCCGCGCTCGCGCAAAAAGGCGTCGCCGCCGCGCAGACGCATCAGTTCCAGCGTGGTGACGATAGGCGCCAGCGGGTTGCGCAACTCGTGCCCGAGCATGGCGATGAACTCGTCCTTCGCCCGGTTCGCCGACTCGGCGCGCTGCCGCGCCAGCACCAGCTCGGTGACGTCCGAGCCGACGGTGGCGATGCCGTCGATCTGCCCGTCCGCCCCGCGCAAGGGCTGGTAGACGAAGTCCCAGTAGCGCATGCGCACCGCGCCGCTCACGGGGTCGGTAACCGGCGAGGGAAAGGCGCGGCCGAAGTGCGGCTCGCCGCTGGCGCGCACGCGGTCCAGCGCATCGAGCATGCCCTGCTCGCGCAGGCCGGGGAACACCTCGATGATGGGCCGCCCGACCATCGCCTGCTGCGGCAGCAGCGCCTGGAAATTGCTGTTGACGAACTGCAGCACGTGCCGGGGCCCGGCCAGCAGCGAGACGGCCACCGGCGCGTCGCGGAAGACGTCGGCCAGGCGCCGGTCGAGCGCCTCCTGCGCGCTGTTGATGCGCGCGCGCATCAGCTGCATCTCCACCCGCGCCACCAGCTCGCGGCCGGAAAAGGGCTTGACCAGGTAATCGTCGGCGCCGCGGTTCAGGCCCTCGATGCGCGCCTCCTCGCCCGCCTGCGCCGAGAGCACGATCACCGGCAGGCCCCGGGTCTTCTCCTGGCCGCGCAGGCGCTGCAGCAGGCCGAAGCCGTCCAGGCGCGGCATCATCACGTCGGTCAGCAGCAGGTCGGGCGCGGCCGCGGCGATGCGCTCCAGTGCCTGCATGCCGTCACCCACAACCTCGACCTCCCAGAATGGCTCGAGCAGGCGCTGCAGGTAGCTGCGCATGTCGGCATTGTCGTCGGCCACCAGAATGCGCGCCCGTCGCAATTCACCCGGTAGTTCACCCGGCAGCCCGCCCTGCAGTTCACCCGAGCCCGCTGCCGCCGCGCCCTCCGCTGCGCCCTCCGCCGCGCCCGTCAGCGTCGCCGCCACCACGCCGGCGCCGGCGCGCAGGGCGTCGTCGATGAAGGCGCCGGCATCCACCACAGCGCCGCCGTCCGCCACGCCGGTGCGCGCATTGTTGTTGACGCTCCCCGCCGGCAGGTGCGCGCTGCCCAGCGGAATGGTCACGGTGAAAGTGGTGCCCTCCCCCGCGCGGCTTTGCACCTCCACCGTGCCGCCGTGCAGGCGCGCCAGTTCGCGCACCAGCGCCAGGCCGATGCCGGTGCCCTCCTGCGAGCGCGAGCGCGCGCCCGGCACGCGGTGAAAGCGGTCGAACAGGCGCGGCAGCTCCTCTTCGGGAATGCCGACGCCGGTATCGACCACTCGCATCTCCACCATCGTGCCGCGCGCCGCCAGGTGCACGGCGATGCCGCCCTCGAAGGTGAACTTGAAGGCGTTCGAGAGCAGGTTCAGCACCACCTTCTCCCACATGTCGCGGTCCACGTACACCGCCTCCGGCAGCGGCTCGCAGCGCACCGTCAGGGTCAGGCCCGCGCCCTCCACCGCCGCGCGAAAGGCGGAGGCCAGGTCGGCGGTGAGCGCGCCCAGGTCGACGGCGCGGTAGTTGGCCTGCATGCGCCCGGCCTCGATGCGCGAAAAGTCGAGCAGGGAATTGACCAGCTTGCGCATGCGCTGGCCGTTGCGCCGCAGCAGCTCCAGCGTCTCGCGCTCGCCCGCGGGCAGGCCGGGACGCGCCAGCAGTTCCTCGATCGGCCCGAGCATCAGGGTCAGCGGCGTGCGGAACTCGTGGCTGACGTTGCTGAAAAAGGCACTCTTGGCCCGGTCCAGTTCGGCCAGCGCCTCGGCGCGGCGCCGCTCTTCCAGGCGCCCCTGGGTGTCGGCGAGAGCCGCGGCCACCTGGCCGGCGATGAGCGCAAGAAAGTTGCGGTAGCCGCCGTCGAGCGCGCGCCGGGTCGAGACGCCCAGCAATAGCGCCCCGAGCGGACGTTCCCCCGCGCCCATCAGCGGCAGCACCAGCGCCTGCTGCACCGGCTCGGCCCAGGCGCCGCCGACAATCGCGCAGCGCCGCTCGAAATGCTCGATCAGCTGCTCGCGCCCCTCGCTGAGCACCCGCGCCACGCCCCAGGGCGAGTCCAGGTCATCAAGATCGATCAGCGCCGGCGCGGCGTGCTCCAGCGCCCGGTCGTTGCTCGCCACCAGGCGCGCGCCGCCGGCCTCGGCCAGATACAGCGCCGCGAAGGCGACGTCGCGCTGGCCGCCGCTCAAGGCATCGACAAAGCGCGCGCCGGCCACCGCCACCGAATCGGCGCCGCCGCTGGAGAGCGCCGCCAGGTCGTGCAGCAGCGTCAGGCGGCGCTGTCCGATCATCAGGTCGGTGGTCTCGGTGACCACGCAGAGCATGCCGGCGATGCGGTTGTCGTCGCCGTACACCGGGCTGTAGGAAAAGGTGTGGAAGGTCTCCTCGGTATAGCCGCTGCGCTCGAGGAACAGCAGCAGGCCCTCGTTCCAGGTGGCCTCGCCGGTGGCGCGCACGTCGTCGATCAGCGGGCCGATGTCCGGCCATATCTCGGCCCACACCTGGTCGGCGCGCGCCCCCAGCGCCCAGTCGCGCTTGATGCCGACGGTGGGCGCGTAGGCGTCGTTGCAAAAGAAGGTGTACTCCGGCCCCCAGGCCATCCACATGGCGAAGCGCGAGTCGAGCATCATGCGCACGATGGTGCGCAGGCTTTGCGGCCAGCCGTGCGGCGGCCCCAGCGGGCTGGCCGCCCAGTCGTAGCTGCGCATGCGCGCCCCCATCTCACCGCCGCGGATCAGGAACTGCGGCGGGTTTTCGGTCATGGAGGGCGGCGAAGTCTCGCGGTCAGGGACGCATATAGTCTCCAAAACGGGACATTTCGGCAAGTCGCGCCTCCCGCTGAGCCAGGCACCTGCCTTGCTACGCCGCCGGCCGAGCGTGGCTGGCCTCTGCCAACCCGGGCAGGCCGCCCGCGCATCCACCTTCGCCGCTCAGGCGGCGCGCGCCCTCGCCCGGCGGCGCCCTGGGGGTCATTGCAACGGGCCCGCGCCTACCAGGGCACCGTCGCCCCGGTGTAGTCGCGGTAGGCGATACCGGGCCTGCCGCTGCGGCTCTCCAGCATGTCGACCACGCGCGGGATGCTCTCCTCCACCGAAAGACTGGCGCCCGGGCCGCCCATGTCGGTGCGCACCCAGCCGGGCGCGATCACCACCATCGCGCGCGGGTCGCCCGCCTGTTGCGCGGCGAAGCCCTTCATCAGCATGTTGAGCGCCGCCTTGCTGGCGCTGTAGGCATGCCAGGCGCCGCTGGTATTGGCGATGCTGCCCAGGCCGGAAGACATCACCGCCAGGGTGCCCGAGGCCGGCACCAGCGATTCGAGCGAGGTCATCACCCGCATCGGCGCAAGCGCGTTGGTCAACATCAACTGCACGAAGTCTTCAGTGGAGACTTGTGCAATCGTCTTCTCGGCGCTGTTGGCGATGCCGGCATTGACCAGCAGCAGGTCGTAGCGCCGCCCGGCCAGGCGCCCGCTCAGGGCGGCGATCTGCGCCTCATCGGTAATGTCCACCGCCTCGACGTCGAGGCGCCCGGTGTTTTGATCCGACAGCGCATGCAGCGCGCCGCGCTTGTCGCCGCGCACGGTGCCGGTGACGTTCCAGCCGCGCCTGAGGTATTCGGCGGCAAGCGCCAGCCCCAGGCCGCGCGAGGCGCCGATGATCAGCGCGTGTCGCGCAGGGGAAGATGAAGTGGTGGCCATGGCGGTTCTCCTTGCATGCTGCCCCGAAGGGCGATGCCGCAATGATGAACCATGCCGGCCTGCCGCAGTAGAACGAAGCTGCGTATTTCTTGCCCGATCCAGGCTTTCCCGCCCCCGCCTTCCGGCCTTCGCCGGAGGCAAGCGCGCCCGATCAGAATTTCTTATCCACCAGAAGAATAAAATCATTTCCCTGAATGCGGCCGGCGCGGCACAATGCCGGGCATTCGAAGAAGCGCCCCGCCGTGAAAGCGGGCGCGCTCCGCCCGGGGACGTGCCCGCCCCGCCCACAACAAGCAATAACAACCGTCCCCCGCCCCGATTCATGACCGCCGCCGTCCTCGCCATCATCACCGTCACGGTGTTCGTCACCTCCTTCATCTCCGGCATCCTCGGCATGGCCGGCGGCATGATCCTGATGGGCGTGTTCCTTGCGCTGATGCCGGTGCCGGCGGCGATGATGCTGCACGGCGTGGCGCAACTAGCCTCCAACGGCTGGCGCGCCTGGCTCTGGCGCCGCGAAATCGACTGGCGCATCTTTCGCGGCAACCTGTATGGATCGCTGTTGATCCTGGTCGTGTTCTGCGTGCTGCAGCTGGTGGCTGGCCGGGCGACGGTGTACATCGTGCTCGGCCTCACGCCCTTCGTCAGCTACGTACTGCCGCCCAAGCTCAAGCTCAACGTCGACAAGCCTTACCAGCCCTTCGCCTGCGGCGTCGTCGCCACCGGCCTGCAATTGCTCTCAGGGGTGGCCGGGCCGATCCTCGACGTGTTTTTCCTGCAATCGAAAATGAGCCGGCACCGCGTCGTCGCCACCAAGGCTTCCACGCAGACGCTGGCCCACCTGCTGAAGATCCTCTACTTCGGCTTTTTGCTCGGCCACGACCAGGGCCGCGTCGAATGGTGGCTGGCGATCTCGATGATCGTCGTCGCCATGGCCGGCAACAGCGCCTCGCGCGGCGTGCTGGAGAAGATGACGGACGTGAACTTCCGCCGCTGGACCCGCGGCACGGTGACGGTGATCGGCCTGGTGTACCTCGGCAACGGCGTCGCCCTGCTCACCGGCCTGACCACCAAATAGCGCAAGGCAGCCTCGCGCTCCGCGCCCCCTTCGTTCGCTCCGGGCCTGTCGAAGGGCCGGTGCTCCGCCGATTCGGCGCACCGCAAGGCACACGTGGATCGACTGGCTCACCACGAACGGAAGTGGTGACCGGCAATCGCCTCGGACGAACGGCATCCGGTGCGGGTGAAGTAGGAAAGCGCCGACGCCGCTTTCCCGGCGCAGCCGACAGTCGCGCCGCGCGCGCTTTCGTAGCCTGACCTCCCATTCGCGCCGCCTCCGGCGCGGGGATGTCTCAGGACGCGCACACCATGGCACGCACCGCAAAGTCTGCCCCTTCCGCCCGGGCTAACGCCGACACCAAGGCCAGGCCCAAAGCCAGAAAAGCGGCCGCCAAGGCGGCACCAAAGACACCAGCCCGCAGCACCCGCGCCGCCAACGACGACAGCCATTCCGGCAAAGCGGCCGCGAAAAAAAGCGGCGCGCGCGGCGGCGGCAGCCGCGTGCTGTGGAAGGGCGCCATCACATTCGGCCTGGTGCTCGTCCCTGTCGAACTGCACACCGCCGCGCGCCGCCAGGGGCTGGAACTGGACATGCTCGACAAACGCAGCATGGACCCGATCGGCTACAAGCGCATCAACAAGACCACCGGCAAGGAAGTCGCCTTTGAGGACATCGTCAAGGGCTACGCCGTCGAAAAGGGCCAGTACGTCGTGCTGGGCGATGCCGACTTCAAGGCAGCCAACCCGAAGGCGACGCAAAGCGTGGAAATTTTTTCCTTCATCGACCGCGAGCAGATCCCGCCGATGTATTTCGACGCGCCCTACTACCTGGTGCCGCAGCGCAGCGGCGTCAAGGTCTACGCCCTGCTGATGCAGGCGATGCAAAAGGAAAATTGCGTGGCCATCGCCAACGTGGTCATCGCCACCAAGCAGCACCTCGCCGCGGTAATTCCCGATGGCGAAAAGCTGATGCTCAATACCCTGCGCTACCCCGACGAAATCCGCGACACCGGCAACCTCAACATGCCGGACGTGAGCGGCGCCTCGATCAAGCCCGCCGAAATGAACATGGCGCAAAAGCTGATCGAGTCGATGCGCGGCGACTGGAACCCGGAGGAGTATCACGACACGTACCACGAAGACATCATGACGCGCATCCATGAAAAAGCCGATGCCGGCGAGATCAACCAGGTGAGCGCGCCGGAGAAAACGCGCGCGCCGGCGCAGCGCTCCGCCGAGGTGATCGACCTGATGTCCCTGCTGCAAAAGAGTATCCCTGGCGCAAAAAGCGGTGCCAAGGCCGCCGCCAAACCCCGCGCTTCGAAGACCGTCGCCACCAAAGCCACGCGCAAGCGCGCTGCATAACGTCGCCTAGGGAAACGCCGCATGAGCCTCGCCCGCTACCACGCCAAGCGCGACTTCAACAAGACGCCGGAGCCCGCCGGCCGGGCGCAGGCGCGCGGCAAGGCCCTGCGCTTCGTGATCCAGAAGCATGCCGCCAGCCGCCTGCACTACGACTTTCGCCTGGAACTCGACGGCACGCTGAAAAGCTGGGCCGTGCCCAAGGGGCCCAGCCTGGACCCCGCCGACAAGCGCCTGGCGGTGCACGTCGAAGACCACCCGATCGAATACGGCGGCTTCGAGGGCGTGATTCCAGAGAAGCAATACGGCGCCGGCGAAGTCATCGTCTGGGACCGCGGCACCTGGGCGCCGATCAACGGCGACGCGCGCAAGGGCTACCGCGAAGGCCATATCAAGTTCCACATGGACGGCGAGAAGATGCACGGCGACTGGGCCCTGGTGCGCATGAAGGGCGGCCGATTCGGCAAGGATGATCACGACAACTGGCTGCTGATCAAGGAACAGGATGACGAGGCCCGGCCCGGCGAAGGCGAGATATTGGTGAAGGACCGGCCCGAGAGCGTGATCTCCGGCCGCGAGGTCGAGGAACTCAAAGGCAAGACGAAGGTAGACGTTTGGGACAGCAACGAGTCCGACCCGAAAAAGGCGTTCAAGCCGGCGGCAGACAAGAAAGCGGCGAAAAAAGTTGTCCTGAAAACGGCCGCCGTGAAAAAGGCAGCGGCGAAAACGGCAGCGGCTAAAAAATCCCCAAAGGCCGACGGCGCCAAGGCGGTTGCCGAAGACGGCGAGCCTGCCGCCGGCCGCAAGGCCGTGCTGCCGGCAACCCTCGAGCCGCAACTTGCCACCCTGGTCGAAGCCGCGCCGCAAGATGAAGGCTGGATCTACGAGATCAAGCTCGACGGCTACCGCATGACCGCGCGCATCAATCGCGGCCGCGTGACCATGATCACCCGCAACGGCCTCGACTGGACCGCCAAGTTCGCCGACATCGTCGCCGCCATCGAAACGCTGGGCCTGACCACCGGCTGGCTCGACGGCGAAGTCTGCGTGATGAACGACAAGGGCGTTTCCAGCTTCGGCCTGCTGCAGCAATGGCTCTCCAATGAAGGCGAAGGCGCCAAGCGCGACGCCGTCTACATGGTGTTCGACATGCCCTATTGCGAAGGCCGCGACCTGCGCGACGTGCCGCTGCACCAGCGCAAGGAGTTGCTCGCCGCCGTGCTGGCGCGCGTCGATGCGCAGGGACCGGTGCGCCTCTCCGAACACCTCGACGCCGACGGCTCCAACGCGCAGGCCCAGGCCTGCAAGCTCGGGCTGGAGGGGCTGATCGGCAAGCGCCTGGCTGGCACTTACATCAACGGCCGCTCGCGCGACTGGATCAAGCTCAAGTGCCGGCAGCGCCAGGAGTTCGTGGTCGTCGGCTACACCCCGCCGCGGGGCAGCCGCACCGGCTTCGGCTCGCTGCTGCTGGGTATTCATGAGGACGGCAAGCTGCGCTACGCCGGCCGCGTCGGCACCGGCTTCAACCAGAACGCGCTCTCCGACATGCTTAAGCGCATGCAGGCGCTGGCCACCGACAAATCCCCCTTCGAGGTGGCGCTACCCACCGCGGCCCGCGTGCGCGGCACGCAATGGATCAAACCGAAGCTCGTCGCGGAGATCACCTTCGCCGAGTGGACCGGCGACGGCATCGTGCGCCAGGGCGCATTCGAAGGCCTGCGCGCCGACAAGCCGGCGAAGAACATCGGCGCGGAGTTGCCGGCGGACGCGCCCAAGCCGGCGGCGAAAAAGACCCGCGCCGCGAAGACGGCCGCCGGCAGTGTGAAAAAGCTCAAGGACGACACCGCCGCGCCGGTGCGCCAGGCCCGCGCCGCCGCCAAGGGCGCGGCCACCAGGAGCGCGACAATGAAATCCTCTTCCCCCGCCGGCCGTTCCGACAGCGTGCGCGCAACCGCTTCGAAGGCAACGAGCAAGGTTCCCGCCAAAGCGGTCGCCGCGAAAGCGGCTCCTGGAAAGGCAGCCCCTGCCAGGGAAATCGCAAAGGTAGTCCCGGCGAAGCCCACTGCTGCGAAGGCCGCCGCGCCAAAGGCGGCCACCGCGAAGAGCGGCGCCAATACCGTCGCCGGCATCGCCATCAGCCACCCGGACCGCGTCGTCTTCCCCGCCGACGGCGTCACCAAGCTCGACGTCGCGCGCTTCTACGAGCGCGTGGCCGCGCAACTCCTGCCCTATGTGCACGACCGCCCGATGTCCCTGGTACGCTGCCCCGGCGGCATCGACGGCCAGTGCTTTTTCCAGAAGCACGCCACCGAAATGAACATCCCCGGCATCGAGCGCCCGATGATCGAAGACACGCATGGGATCAACCCGTACATTGTGGTGAACAGCCAGGAGAGCCTGGTCGGCCTGGCGCAATGGGGCAACCTCGAGCTGCACGCGTGGAACGCGACCATGGCCGACATCGAAAAGCCCGACATGCTGGTGATCGACTTCGACCCCGCCGACGACGTGCCGTGGAAGCAGATCGTCGAAGCCGCGCAGGCCGCGCGCACCCTGTTCGACGCCCTGGGCCTGACGAGCTTCGTCAAGACCACCGGCGGCAAAGGCCTGCACGTGGTCGTGCCCTTCAAGCCGGACAACGGCTGGGACGACATCAAGGACTTTTGCCATCACATCGCGCTGCGCCTGGTCGAAGCCTTTCCGGACCGCTTTCTCGCCACCGCCACCAAGGCGAAACGCAAGGGCAAGATCTTCGTCGACTACCTGCGCAACGGCCGCGGCGCCACCGCCGTCTCGCCCTACACCCTGCGCGCCCGCCCCGGCGCCACGGTGGCCGTGCCCTTGTCCTGGGACGACCTCAGGCGCGACTGGCGCGCCAAGCCGGTGACGCTGAAGGACTTCATGGCCGCCAAGGGCAAGATCGCCGATCCGTGGAAGGATTATTTCAAGGTGCAGAAGAAGCAGGCGATCACCGACAAGATGAAGCGCAGCGTCGGCATGGCTTGAGCAAAGCGTGAGACCATCACCCTCCTTACCGGAGGGCCGCGTTGGAACTGCGTCAACTCAAATACTTCGTCCGCGTGGTCGAGCTCGGCAGCATGGGCCGCGCGGCGCTGGATCTCGGCGTGGTCACTTCCGCTCTCTCGCAGCAGATCAGCCGGCTGGAGGGCGAACTCTCCACGCGCCTGCTCAAGCGCACCTCCGGCGGCGTGACGCCGACCGAAGCCGGCCTGGCCTTCCTGGCGCAGGCGCAGCTCACCTTGCGCCACGCCAACGCGGCGGCCGCCGCCGCGCAGCAGGCGCGCCTCTCCGGCCAGGTAAGCGTGGGCCTGGCGCCGACCACCGCCGCCGTGCTGGGCCTGCCTTTCATCCAGGCCATGCGCGAGCGCTACCCGGAAGTGCGCCTGCATCTGGTCGAAAGCCTCTCCGGCCACCTCGCCGCCATGCTGGGGGCGCGGCAGATCGATCTCGCCCTGATCTTCCACGGCGACGCCCCGGCGCGCTGGAGCGTGCAGCACCTGCTGGACGAGCACCTGTTCGTCATCGCCGCCAAGACGCTGCCGGGCCTGCCGAAAACCGAACGCGTGCGCCTGGCGCAACTGGCCGACCTGCCGCTGATCTTGCCCAGCGGCCCGCACGGCCTGCGCGCGCTGCTCAACACCGCCTTCGCCCGCGCGCGCATCAAGCCGCGCGTGGTGGCGGAGATCGACGGGCTGGCACTGCTGATGGACGCAGTCAGCGCGGGCCTCGGCGCCACGGTGCAGCCGGGCGCGGCACTGGCGCGGCTTTCCGGCCCGCCGCTGGCGGCGCTGCGCGTCTCCGACAGCCATGCGCTGCGGCCCAACCTGCTGGCCAGCCTCTCGGACGACGAGCTCGCCCCCGCCGCGCTGGCCGCGCGCGTGGTGCTGGCCGACGTGGCGCGCGCGCTGGTGCGCGACGGGCGCTGGAGCGGTACCAAATTGCACAAGGCCTCTCCACGCAAAGCCTAGCGGCACCGGACCCGAAGGCACAAGGCGGCGATGCACTCGGTGCACGAGGCCCCCGGTGTAAGGCCCGGCGCACAAGGCATGGCCACGCAAGAAGTAGTGTGCAAGCCCACGCCGCACAAAGCCTGAGCCGATCGAGGGCGGCCGCCGGCGCCCAGCCCGCAATGGCCTAAAATTGCGCCTGCGCGCCGCGCCCCGCGCCGGGCGCCGGCCAAACAAGACCTCATACAGACCTCAGCGGAGACCCCATGACTTCCAGATTGAAAATCGCCCTCACCCTGGCCGCCGCGCTGCTGCCCGCCGCCGCCTTTGCGCAAGCCTGGCCGAACCACCCGATCACCATGATCGTGCCCTTCGCCGCCGGCGGCACCACCGACATCGTGGCGCGCGCGATGGCGGTGGAACTCGGCCGCAGCCTCTCCACCACGGTGGTGGTGGACAACCGCGCCGGCGCCGGCGGAACGCTCGGCGCGGGCGTCGCCGCCCACGCATCGCCGGACGGCTACACCATCTTCATGTCGACGGTGGCCCACGCGATTGCCCCCAGCCTCTACGGCCCGAAGCGCCTGAACTACGATTTCGAGCGCGACCTGGCGCCGATCACCGTGATCTCTTCGCTGCCCAACCTGCTGCTGGTGAACAACAGCTTCCCGGTGAAGAACGAGAAGGAACTGATCGCCTACCTCAAGGCCAACCCGGGCAAGTTCAGCTACGGCTCGGCCGGCAACGGCAGCATCGAGCACCTCTCCGGCGCGCTTTTCACTTCGCTGGCCGGCGTGCAGATGGTCCACGTGCCCTACAAGGGCGGCGCGCCGATGATGACCGACCTGATCGGCGGCACCATCCAGGTGGCGATCGAAACCTCTGGCTCGGCCGCGCCGCAGGTGCGCTCGGGCAAGGTACGCGCGTTGGGCATTTCCACCGCTAAGCGCTCGGCGGCCTTCCCCGAGATTCCCACCATGATAGAAGCCGGCCTGCCCGGCTACGACGTGACGACCTGGTACGGCCTGCTCGCGCCGCACGGCACGCCGCCGGAGATCATCACCAGGCTTTACAACGCCAGCGCCGCGATACTAAAGACACCGGAGATGAAAAAGCGTTTGGAAGACATCGGCGCGGATGCGGGCGGCATGCCGCCGGCGGAGTTCGCCGCCTTCATCAAGACCGAGACGGCGAAGTGGGCCAAGGTGGTGAAGGAGTCGGGGGCGACGGTGGAGTGAAGTTGATGCGCAGTAGGTCCAGAGTCTAGCGCCGGACTTCCTACAAAAAATTCGGGGTCGTCGTGTAGGCAAATGAGCTTTTGCAAAAACGCAAAGTGATCCGGCCCCGAATTTTCGCAGTGTGCCCTGTCGCTTCAGTGTGCCCCGTGTTGCTTGACGGCGAATGCCGTTACTCCGCGGTGATCTTCATATTGCGGTTCATCAACAAGGCGCCGGGATTGGGGTGCGGGGGCGCGTTGCGCACCAGGTGACTCCCAAAGGCGACAGCCAGGGCTTCGAGCTGTTCGTCGGTGAGGCGGCGCGGGTGGCTCTGGCTGCGTCCCTGGCGTGAACTGACGTGATTGCGGTTGCGGTCCATGGGATTCTCCTTTCGGGTCTCGCTAGACGGGTCTTGTCTGGATGGGACTTGGGGCCGCTGAAGATTGTTCCCCGATTCTTCCCGGCGGCCGGCGCATTCTCGTGACGGCGCGTTCCTACGTGCGCCATCGCGGTGCACGCTCGTATCCTATCCAGCGGTGTTTCCCGCTTGTAGGCGGAGTCCGACGCGTGAATAAGCAAGGGCGCGGCATCGCGCCAGACCCGGCGGCGCGAGCATGCAGCATCGCTTTCGCTTGTTCCGAGGAGTCCGCCATGACCACGCTATTTACCCGCAGCCTGCTTTCCGCGACGCTGGCCACCGCCCTGGCCGCGCCGGCATTCGCCGCCAGCCCCGCCACCACCGGCGCCGACCAGTTCGGCGACCCGACGGTGAACATGGCGCCGGGCCAGGTGGTGGCGCTGGCCGACACCAACCTGTATGTGGTGGCTTCCGGCGGTGTCGGCGACGAGGAGCGCGCCGCGCTGCAATCGCAGGCCGGCCGCTACTCGATGCGCATGATCTTTTCGGAAAGCAACGGCCAATACATCGTTGCCGACCACGTCAGCCTGCGCAAGCAGGGCACCGAGGTGATGAGCATCAACAACGCCGGCCCGCTGCTCTACGCGCAGATTCCGCCCGGCCAGTATGCGCTCGCCGTCAGTTATCGCGGCGTGACGCAGACGCGCAACGTCAGCGTCGGCAGCCGCGCCGGCGACATCCACATGACGTGGCCGGTGACGCTGGATTAAACAGGGTATCCGTTGGCCAAAAACTCACCGGGTCTAGTCTCACCGGGCGATATAAGAATGGGGGGGAAACATCATGCACAGGGAATTCCACGAAGCCGTTACCCAACAACGCCTGGACGCGGTACGCCGCGCTCCTCCAAGGCGCGAGTTGAAGCGTGAAAGCGAGCGCGATGAGGTCAAGCGCGAGATAAAGCACGAGGCCCGGCAGCGCCGCACCGGCCGCCGCCTGGCGGCCCTGGGCGAGCGCACCGCCGCGGGCGCGCTCTGGCTGGTGCTGCTGCTGGCGTGCATCGCCGTGCTGTGCGGCATCCTGATCGTCTCCGAGGGCGCGCGCACCCTGGTGGGCTACGAGAGCGTCGGGCAAAAACTCGACCGCGGCATCGCCCATGTAAATGGCCTGTTCGCCAACACCGGCGAGACCGCACAGAACAAGGTGACGGCGGCCGGCGAGAAAGTGCAAAACACCGGCCGCGAGTTGAACAACAGCGCGGTGGCGGCTTTCGACAAAGGCGCGGCCCGCGTGGACGCCGCCGGCGACGCCGTGCGCCAGCGCGCCGAGGCCCTCGGCGCCGGCGTCTCCGACGCCGGCATCACCGCCTCCATCAAGGCCGACCTGATCAAGGACCCGTACCTGAGCGCCACCCGCATCGAGGTCGATACGCGGGAAGGCGTGGTCACCTTGAGCGGCAGCGCCGGCAGCGATGCCTCGCGCGAGCGCGCCGGCCGCATGGCTTCGGCGATCGCCGGCGTGAAGCAGGTGAACAACCAGTTGACGGTGGCCAGCAACAGCGCCACGCGTTAAACCGCCCCGCGCAGCAGAGGGGCCGCAAGCAGCACCAAGGGGCCGCGAGTCATCGCGGCCCCTCGCTTTTTGAGTGCAGTTACAAACTTTTACGCAAAATCACCCGGCCTTGCCGCCGGCAGCTGCGCCGGCGCGATGGAACTTGCGCGGCAGCGCCGGTCCAATGGGCGTTACCGGCCTGGCAGGGGCCGGGAGGTTGGAAACGGCGCTTGAAGCCGCGCTTTGGGCTCATTGCCGCGTATCTGGCGGTAATTGCCGGCATCCGCCCCGCAATTGGCGCGGCGGCAGGCACGCGCGGCGGCTTTGCGCGAGCGGCTCGGCTGCCGCGGCGCAGTGCCGGCACGAGGCGCGACGCGGGCCGGCGCCATTGGGGGCTGCCCGTACGCAGGTTCGCGGGCGTACTACAATGTCGATCCACAACCTCCCGGCCCCTGCCTGGCCGGCTTGGATCCGGCCCCCGTGGCCGGTTTGGTCCGGACCCCATCGGCCGGCTTTTGTCTGCTTCAGAAGATTTTATGGCTGATGCCTAACACGCTGGCACGCCCGCCCCGTAGACCTGGAGAGTCGCTCTCCATCTCCCTGCGCCGCAGTACCGCCGTCGGCATTTTCATTTCGCTGCTGGTGCATACGGTCGCCTTCCTGCTGGTGATGCCGGAGATCGCAAAGCGGGAAAGGGAGATCACCGCGCCGCCGTCGCGCAATCCGCTGACGGCGCGCCTGCGCCTGCCCGCCGAATCTTCCACCCCGGCGCGAAAAGCGGAGCCGGTGGAACCCACGCCGCCGGTGGCCACGCCCACGCCCACCCCGCCGCAGCCGAC
>JAQGMJ010000014.1 GCA_028292405.1 Betaproteobacteria bacterium | reverse complement strand
GCCTCGGCACCAGCTTTGCAAGATAGGTATTGCTTTACAACGTTAAGCTTGAACTGCTCGTCGTACTTGCTCATGAAAACACCCCAAAGTTTGGACCGACGTCCAACTTTTGGGGTGCAGTTCACGCCCGCACCCTATGCTTATTTGTTATGGACCACAGCAATGTGCCCACGCGCCGAGTCCGGGTATATTGCGTGGTCCATAAAACCCCCAAAAAACTCCGGAGACCCAATGACGACTGCCCTGTATTTCGGCCCCGGCGCCTGTTCGATGGCGCCGCATATCGTACTCAATGAAATCGGCGTGGATTACGAGCCGCGCAAGACCAACCTGGCGGAAAAGGCGCAACTGACGCCCGAGTACCTGGCGATGAACCCGAAGGGCCGGGTACCGGTGCTGCTGGCCGACGGCTTCGTGCTGACCGAAGTGCCGGCCATCCTCACCTACCTGGGCCAGCGTTACCCGCAGGCCAATCTGCTGCCGGCGGGCGGCGAGCCACTGGCGCGCTGCCTGGAGTGGCTGGCCTATTGCTCCTCGACCGTGCACCCGTCTTATGCGCACCTGCGCCGTCCGGAACGCTATTCCGACGACCAGGCCGCCTACCCGAAAATGCAGGAAAAGGGCGAAGCCAGCTTCATCGACTGCATCGGCTTCATCGACCGCAAACTCGAAGGCAAGCAGTTCGCCGCCGGCGACGTCTACAGCGTGGCGGACGCCTACCTGCTGGTGTTTTTCGGCTGGGCCAACGGGCTGAAAAAGTTCGACATGGCTGCCGCCTATCCGCACTACACCGCCTGGGCCAAGCGCGTGCTGGCGCGGCCCGCAGTGCAAAAGGTGATCGCGCTGGAAGGCACGCAGGCTAGATATACCTTGTAGCGGACAAAAGTAAACCCCTACTTTTGTCCGGGCTGATTTGCATTAAATCACCGGCAGAGCCGGATGATTTAATGACTTAAGAGCTATACGAACAAAAAGCCGCCTTTCGGCCGCTTTTTGTTTTTAAGGCGAAACAGCACTGCTATGCGGCTTTTTCCAGGGCTTGCTGCACCTCTTGCAGCTCTTCGGCCTTGTGTTCTTCCTGCTGCTGCAGGGACCACATGCGCGCGTAGTGGCCGCCGCGCGCAAGCAGTTCATGGTGGGTGCCGCGCTCGACGATGCGCCCTTGGTCCATGACGATGATCTGGTGTGCGTCAGCTATCGTCGACAGGCGGTGGGCGATGGTCAGCGTGGTGCGGTTTTCGGCGATCTTCTTCAGCTCGGCCTGGATCGCTTTTTCGGTGCGCGAGTCCAGCGCGGAAGTGGCTTCGTCGAAAATCATGATCGCCGGATTCTTCAGCAAGGCACGGGCGATCGCTACGCGCTGCTTTTCGCCGCCGGAGAGCTTCAGGCCGCGTTCGCCCACCATGGTGTCGTAGCCGCGCGGCAGGGTTTCGACGAAATCGTGGATCGAGGCCATTTTCGCCGCCGCGATCACTTCTTCGCGCGGCGCGTTGGTGTTGCCGTAGGCGATGTTGTAGTAGATGGTGTCGTTGAACAGCACGGTGTCCTGCGGCACGATGCCGATGGCGCTGCGCAGCGAGCTTTGCGCGACGTCGCGGATGTCTTGGCCGTCGATGCGGATGGCGCCGCCCCCCGGCGTGACATCGTAGAAACGGTACAGCAGGCGCGCCAGGGTGGACTTGCCCGAGCCGCTGTGACCGACCACCGCCACGGTTTTGCCAGCCGGTACGTCGAAGTCAACGCCGCGGAGAATCCGCCGATCCGGGTCATAGGAAAAGTCGACCTGGTCGAAGCGGATAGATGCCCCCTCAAGACGCAGGTCGGGCGCCCCGGCGGCGTCGGCCACCTCGCGGTTCGCGCCGAGCAGGGCGAACATGCGCTCCATGTCGGCCAGGCTTTGCTTGATTTCACGGTACAGCACGCCCAGGAAGTTGAGCGGGATGTAGAGCTGGATCATGAAGGCATTGACCAGCACCAGGTCGCCCAGGGTCATGGTGTGGTTCATCACGCCCAGCACCGCGCGCCACATGATGGCGGTGACGGCCAGCGCGATGATGGTGCTCTGCCCGATGTTGAGCAAGGAGAGCGAGGTCTGGCTTTTCACCGCCGCCGACTCCCAGCGCGCCAGGCTTTCGTTGTAGCGCCTGGCCTCGTACTCCTCGTTGCCGAAGTATTTCACCGTCTCGTAATTGAGCAGCGAGTCGATGGCGCGGATGTTCGCCTTCGAATCCAGCTCGTTCATCGTGCGCCTGAAGTTGGTGCGCCACTCGGTGACGCCGACCGACCAGACGATGTACAGCAGCAGCGCCACCACCGTGATGCCGACGAACCAGATGTCGTACTTGACGCCGAGGATGGTCAGCACCAGGGTGATTTCCACCAGGGTGGGCAGGATGCTGTAGAGCGTATAGGAAACCAGGCTGGAGACGCCGCGGGTGCCGCGCTCGATGTCGCGCGTCATGCCGCCGGTGGCGCGATCGAGGTGAAAGCGCAGCGACAGCGAATGCAGGTGGCGGAACACCTGCAGGGCGATCTTGCGCACCGCCGATTGCGTCACCTTGGCGAAAACGAATTCGCGCAACTCGGTGAACACCGTGGTGGACAGGCGCGCAATACCGTAGGCGAGCAAAAATCCGGAGATGGCGCCGAAAGCCACCTTTTCCGGCGTCGACAGCACCAGGCCCAGGCCATCGACGATCTGCTTCATGATCAGCGGCACGGTGACGTTGGCCACCTTGGCGCCGACCAGGAAGGTGAAGGCGAGAATCACCCGCGCCTTGTACTCCCACAAATACGGCAAAAGCGCGCGGATGGCGGCCCAGCCGTCCTGGCTGGCGGTGCTGAGCGGGGCCTCGCGGCTGCGGGAGAGATTGCGCATAAGCTTTTACAGTGGGGATTATCCCCCCAAAAGCAAGCCTGGATTGAATCCCCTAAGATAGCGGCGTAGGATTAGCCGACCGGCCCCCCGGAGAAGGCGCCGCGCAACAACAAGCCGCCCGCGGCGAAAGGAGACACCATGATGTGGTCAGCCCTGGCGCTTGCCGCCCTGATCGCCCTTACCGTCCTCATGTACGCGCGCGCGCCAGGCATCGCCTGGCTGCTGGCGGGCGCCGCCTGGTTTTTCGCCGCGGCGGAACTGACCGGCGGCTGGAACCTCCCGCTGATCGTCGCCGGGGCGGCACTTCTCACCCTGTTGCTCCTGATGGTGCTGCCGCCGCTGCGCCGCACGGCATTTACCCGGCCGATGCTCGGGGTGTACAGACGCATCCTGCCGGCGATGTCGCAGACCGAGCAGGAAGCGCTGGACGCCGGCACCGTGTGGTGGGAGGGCGAGCTGTTTTCCGGCGCGCCAAACTGGACCCGCATGCACGACATCCCGCAGCCGCGCCTGAGCCAGAAAGAACTGCATTTCCTCGACCATGAAGTCGAGGAAGTCTGCGCCATGACCAACGACTGGGATGTCAGCCATATCCACCAGGACCTGCCGCCGCAGGTATGGCAATACCTCAAGGACCACGGCTTTCTCGGCATGATCATTCCGAAAAAATACGGCGGCCTGGAGTTTTCCGCCTACATGCATTCGCAGGTGGTGACCAAGCTGGGCACGCGCTCGGCCACCCTGGCCATCTCGGTGATGGTGCCCAACTCACTCGGACCGGCGGAACTGCTGATCCACTACGGCACCGAGGAGCAGAAAAACTACTACTTGCCGCGCCTGGCGAAGGGCCTCGAAGTGCCGGCCTTCGGCCTCACCAACCCCAGCGCGGGGTCGGACGCCGCCGCCATTCCCGACATTGGCGTGGTGTGCAAGGGCATGTGGGAAGGCCGCGAAGTCGTCGGCATGCGCGTGACCTGGGAAAAGCGCTACATCACCCTGGGGCCGATCTGCACCATCCTCGGCCTGGCCTTCCGGCTCACCGATCCGGACCACCTGCTGGGCGCGAAAGAAGACCTGGGCATCACCTGCGCCCTGGTGCCGACCAAGACCCCGGGTGTAAACATTGGCCGGCGCCACTGGCCGCTGAATGCCTCATTCCAGAACGGCCCCAATTGGGGTAAAGACGTGTTCATGCCGCTGGACTGGATCATCGGCGGCCCGGCAATGGCCGGTACCGGCTGGCGCATGCTGATGGAATGCCTGGCGGCAGGGCGCTCGATCTCCCTGCCCTCGCTGACCACCGCAATGGCCAAGCTGGCCGCGCGCAGCATCGGCGCCTATGCGCGGGTGCGCCAGCAATTCAAGATGCCGATCGGCAAATTCGAAGGCGTGGAAGAGGCGCTGACGCGCATCGCGGCGCGCACCTACATGATGGACGCCACCCGCATCATGACCGCCGGCGCGGTGGACCTGGGCGAAAAGCCGGCGGTGGCCTCTGCCATCGCCAAGCTGCACGTCACCGAAATGGGGCGGCAGGTGGTGAACGACGCGATGGACGTGCTGGCCGGCAAGGGCATCATGCTGGGGCCGAACAACCTGATGGCGCGCGCCTATCAGCAGATTCCCATCGCCATCACGGTGGAGGGGGCCAATATTTTGACCCGATCATTGATCGTCTTCGGCCAAGGCGCGATCCGCTGCCACCCCTGGGTGCTGAAGGAGATGCAGGCCACCCGCAACCCGGACACCCGCCAGGGCCTGGCCGATTTCGACCACGCCTTGTCCGAGCATGTGAAATTCGGCTTGTCGAATTTCGCCCGCGCACTGGTGATGGGCCTGACCGGCTCGCACTTCGTGCGCACGCCCGAGGCGATCGACCCGCGCACCCGGCGCTACTACCAGCAACTGACGCGCATGTCGGCCAGCTTCGCCTTCGTCTCCGACGTATCCATGCTGGTGCTGGGCGGTGGCCTGAAGCGGCGCGAAAAGCTCTCCGCGCGCTTGGGCGACGTGCTCTCGGCAATGTACCTGTGCTCGGCGGCCCTCAAACGCTATGAGGGCCAGGGACGGCACGTCACCGACGCGCCGCTGCTGCACTGGGCGATCTGGGATACCCTGTACCACGCGCAGACCGCGCTCGATGGCGCCATCGCCAACTACCCGAACCGCCTGGTGGCCTGGGGCCTGCGCCGCGTGGTCTACCCGCTGGGGCGCATGTTCCATGCGCCGTCGGACGAACTGGGCGCGCGCGCCGCGCGCATCCTGATCACTCCCTCAACGGACGAAAACCGCGCCCGCGACCGGCTGACCGCCGGCATCTACCTGCCCAAATCGGAAAAGGAGCCGCTGGGCGCGCTGGAAGCGGCGCTGGAGGCCGCTTTGGCGGCGGAAGGCGTGGAGCAGAAACTGCGCGCCGCGCAGCGCGAAGGCAGGATCAGCGGCCCGGACCACGCCGCCCTGGTGGAAGACGCTGCGGCCAAGGGCGTCATCCGCCTGGACGAGCGCGAGGCGCTGGCGCGTTATGCGCGCTTGCGCGACGAGGTTGTCCGGGTCGATCATTTCCCACAGGATTTCGGCGTATCGGTTAAAGTGGAGGAACGTGCGGCGGCTTGAGTCTTGCTTCGGGCAGCTCGGGATTCGCGGCTGGCTCAAGGGAGCAGGGAAGGTATGCTGACTGTCGAAAAATTTATCCAGGGATTGCCTTACGAGCAGCAGGCCGCAATGTATAAATTGCGCGAGCTGGTGCTCAAGGCCGAACCCGCCATCGTCGAGACGGTGAAGTGGAACACCCCGGTGTATTCGCGCGGCAAAAATCTGGTCTCCCTGGTGCCGCAAAAAACCCACGTGATGATCCAGTTCTGGGGCGGCGCTGCCCTGGCCGAGAAATTCCCGCTCCTGCTGCAGGACCCGAAGTGCGAAGCTACCGACATGCGCCACATCAAGGTGTCATATCGCGGCCGGCCCAACTACAAAATGATCGCCGCGTTGCTGACAGACGCGCTGAAGGCCGCCAAGTAGCCGGTGGTTTTTCCGCGCCTGATCCGCTGGCGCACTTTGGTTAAAAATCCGCCTTAGGCCACGCCCATCTTGCGCGCCATCTCGGCGCGCCATTCCGCGCGCGGGCGAAAGCCCGGCAGCTTGCGCGCATGCCCTTCGACCCACTGCATCAACTCGGCCTCGGGCATTTCGATCGGCAGGGGCACGCGCATCGGCTGGGTGACATACCATGGGCTGTCGATGAAGATTTCCAGGCGGTTGCCCTCGGGGTCGCGAAAGTAGATCGACATCGCATTGCCGTGGGTCACCGGCGTCATTTCCCGCACTTCGGCTTCGCACAGCCGGGCGTGGAAATTCTTTAGCGTCGCCAGACTGTCGGCGCGCATCGAAATCTGGTTGACCACGTTGAAGTCGAGCTTGTCGGGGCGGCCGGTGGCCATCACGATCTGGTGGTGCTCGTCCGGGTTGCGTGACAGGAACATCAGTTCCACCGGTCCGTGGGGCCCGTCCAGCCGGCCGCGGTCGGTGACGGTGAATTCGAGATGGCGGGTATAGAAGGCTTCCATCTTCGCGATATCGTTGACGAAAATTCCGACATGGCTGAAGGAAAGACCCAGGCGTTGCGACATGGTTGCTCCCCGCGTGCGGTGTGACTAGACCCGTCAATATTCTCCAAAGCCGGCCCCAAGTCAATCCACGCCGCGTTATGCCGCGCATGGCCGGCGCGGCGCCAGTTAAAATGCCGCATGGACACCGAATCCGCCCTCGCGCTGCTGCGGCAGAGTTACGCCGCCGCCGTGGCCGCCGCCGACCCGCTGAACATCGTCCCCGCTCATTTGCCCAAGCCGCCGAAAGGCAGGACCCTGGTGGTCGGCGCCGGCAAAGCCGGTGCCTCGATGGCCCGCGCGGTGGAGCAGCGCTGGCCGGCGCAGGCGCCGCTCGAAGGCCTGATGATCACCCGCTACGCCCACGGCTACAGCGGCGATCAAGCCTTGAAACGTATCACCGTGGTCGAGGCCGGCCACCCGGTGCCGGACGAGTCCGGCGAGACGGCAGCGCGTGAAATCATGCGCCGGGTGCAGGCACTGGGCTCCGACGATCTGCTGCTGGCGCTGGTTTCCGGCGGCGGCTCCGCCCTGCTCTCGCTGCCGGTCGAGGGCATCAGCATGGCCGACCTGAAAGCCACCACGCGCGAACTCCTGCGCTGCGGCGCGCCGATCCAGGACATGAACACCGTGCGCAAGCATTTGAGCCTGATCCAGGGCGGCAAGCTGGCGGCGATGTGCAAAGCGCCGATCCTCTCGCTGGTGATTTCCGACGTAACGGGTGATGAGCCCACCCACATCGGCAGCGGGCCGACGGTGCCGGACCCGACCACCTACCGCGACGCCCTCGACATTCTCCTGAATTACGGCTGCGAAATGCCGCCCAGCGTGCGCGCCCACCTGGAGGCCGGCGTGCGCGGCGCGATTGCCGAAACGCCGAAGCCCGGCAGCCCGGTGTTCGCTCGTGCCGAAACCCGGGTAATCGCCACCGCGTACAAAAGCCTGGAAGCAGCGGCGGAGGTTTTCCGAGCCGCCGGCATCACGCCGTTGATCCTGGGCGACACCATCACCGGCGAGGCGCGCGAGGTCGGCAAATCGCAGGTCGAAGCCGTGCGCGAAATCGTCCGTCGCGGCCAGCCGGTACCGCCGCGCATAGCCCTGATCTCCGGCGGAGAATGCACCGTGACGGTACGAAATCCGCAGGGCCGCGGCGGCCGCTGCTCCGAATACCTGTTGGCGGCCGCCCTTGAACTGGCCGGCGCCGACGGCGCTTACGGCCTGGCCGCCGATACCGACGGCATCGACGGTTCGGAGCAAAACGCCGGCGCCATTTTCGCGCCGGACAGCCTGGCGCGCGGCGCCGCGCTCGGCCTGGACGCCGGCCGGATGCTCGAGGCCAACGACGCCTGGGGCTTTTTCGACGCCATCGGCGGCCTGGTCACCACCGGCCCGACCCGCACCAACGTCAACGACTATCGCGCGCTGCTGCTGGCGGAGGGCTGAGAGATGCGTACCCATGCCACAAGCCCGGCCCCGACCGCCACGCCGATCGCCGCCCTTTCGGCCAAAGTGCCATGCAAGATTTGCGGCGCCGACGCGCCATTTTTCGGCAATGGCGAAAATGTCCAGTTCGCCTGGCGCGGCAACCCGGCTTGCTATTCGTGCCTGGTGAAAGAATAGGGCGTCCCGCCAGACTCAAGACAGTAGGGCACGCCAGCCCGGAGGAAAAGACATGACTGAAATCAAAATCACCGCCCCCGACGACTGGCACCTGCATGTGCGCGACGGCGCCGCGCTCGCCGCCGTGCTGCCCGCCACCGCGAAGCAGTTCGCCCGCGCCATCATCATGCCCAACCTGCGGCCGCCGGTGCGCACCGTCGCCGAAGCGGCGGCGTATCGCCAGCGCATTCTGGAGGCGCTCCCTGCCGGCTCCGCATTCGAGCCGCTGATGACGCTCTACCTCACCGATACCACGCCGCCGGAGGAGATCGTGCGGGTCAAGGAGTCCAGCTTCGTCAAGGCACTCAAGCTCTACCCGGCGGGCGCCACCACCAATTCGGATGCCGGCGTCACCGACCTTGCCAAATGCGACAAGACACTGGAGAAAATGGCCGAGCTGGGCATTCCGCTGCTCACCCACGGTGAAGTCACCGACCCGGCGGTGGACGTGTTCGACCGCGAAGCGCGCTTCATCGAGCGGGTGATGATGCCGCTGCGCGCCCGCCTGCCGCAGCTCAAGGTGGTGTTCGAGCACATCACCACCCGCGAGGCGGCGCAGTACGTCAGCGAGGCGGACGCCAACGTCGGCGCCACCCTGACCCCGCAGCACTTGCTGTACAACCGCAACGAGATTTTCAAGGGCGGCATCCGCCCCCACTTCTATTGCCTCCCGGTGCTGAAGCGCGAAGAACACCGCGTGGCGCTCGTAAAAGCCGCGACCTCCGGCAGCCCGAAGTTCTTTCTCGGTACCGACTCCGCGCCGCACGCGCGCAACACCAAGGAAGTCGCCTGCGGCTGCGCCGGCTGCTACACCGCACCACATGCCCTGGAACTCTACGCCGAAGCCTTCGAGGCGGCCGGCGCGCTCGACAAGCTGGAAGGTTTTGCTTCTTTCCACGGCCCGGACTTCTACGGCCTGCCGCGCAACAGCGGCGAGGTCACGCTCACGCGCCTCGACTGGAAACTGCCGGAGAGCGTTCCTTATATCGACGAATCCGGCATCGTGCCGCTGAAGGCGGGCGAGACGATGCGCTGGAAGTTCGCCGGTTGAGACGCAGCGGCGGCGTGAAGGACCGCGCATGATTTCCTGGGCAGCGTGGCGCGCCCAGCCGCCCGCGCCGTCATTTTCACCCCTGACGGATTTGCTCAAAGCCCTGCCGGCCGAACGCTGGCCCACGCCCGCCGACTGGAGCCGCCTGGCAACGAGGATGGACCTGCGAAACGCGCGCGGCCTGCCCCTGCGTTTTGTCGCCGATAGCGGCACCAGGCTGTCCGCGCTCGAATTCGAACGGCGCATTTTTGAACAAGGCGAAGTCGAAACGCGCGGCGAGAACTGGCACGACGCCTTCCACGCCTGCGCCTGGGCGCTGTTCCCGCGTAGCAAGGCGCGCATCAACGCGCTGCACGTCGAAGCGGGCGCGGCCGGCGCGCCCAACGGCCGCAGTCCCTTGCGCGACCTGCTCACGCTGTTCGACGAAAGCGGCGTCGTGATCGCCTGCGCCGATGCGCAGCTCGCCGGCCTGCTGGCGAACTTCCAGTGGCACGAGCTGTTCTGGGTGCAGCGCGAACGGGTACGCCGGGAGATGGACTTCATGATTTTCGGCCACGCCCTCTACGAGCATAGCCACGCGCTATACGACGGCGTCACCGGCAAGGGCGTGGTGATACCGGTGGCGGCGGATTATTTTTCCTGGGATCCGGCGCAACGCCTGGCTCATCTGGATGCGGCGCTGCTGCAATACTTTGCCGCGCCGCATCACCTCGGCGGCCCGCGCGCCCTGCAGCCGCTGCCGCTCAAGGGTATCCCCGGCTGGGCTGCGGAAAACGAAAATCCGGGCTACTACCGGGATGAGCGACAATTCAGGCCGGGCCGCATGCGCGACAGGGCGGGTGGGCCAGCCTGAGGCGCAGCACTTCCACCTACAAGCCGAACCCAGAACATGCTCGCCATCATCAACGTCACCGCGCCGTTTTTCGCGCTGGTGCTGTGCGGCTTTCTCGCCGCGCGTTTTCGCATGCTGCCGGAAAACGCGGTGCCTGCGCTCAATACTTTCGTGCTGTATTTCGCGCTGCCGTGCATGCTGTTCCGTTTTTCCTCCGGCACGCCGTTCGCGCAGATTTTCAACCTGCCGGTGTTCGCCGCCTACATGGTCACCGGGCTGTCTATGCTGGCCATTTTCGTGGTGTCGATCCGCTTCGCCGCCGGCGAGGGCCTGCGCGAGGCCGCCTTCGCCGCGCTGGCGGTGTCCTGGTCGAACTGGGGCTATATGGGCTTTGCCCTGCTGCCCTCGATGCTGGGACAGGCCTCTCTCGCGCCGCTGATCGCCGCGGGCATGGCCGACCTGCTGGTGCTGGTGTCCACTGCCCTTGCGCTGGCTTCGCTGGAAGACAGCGGCGGCCAGGGAGTGCGCGCCGCGCTCAGGGGCGCGGCCTTGCGGGTGTCGAAAAATCCGCTGATCTGGTCGGTGGTGGCCGGCGCTCTGTTCTCCGCCTTCGAGCGCCAGTTGCCGATGGCCGCCGACACTTTCGCACGGCTGCTCGGCAATTCGGCCGGGCCGGTGGCGCTGTTCACCATCGGCGTCTCGCTGTACCGGCCCGGCACCCATCCCTGGCGCGGCGACGTGCTGATGATGACCGGCGCCAAGCTGCTGCTGCACCCTTACCTTGCCGCGCTGGTGGCCATGTATTTGTTCGGCCTGGACAAGCTGCAGGTTGGCACCCTGGTGTTGATGGCGGCAATGCCGGTGGCCGGAACGGTGTTCCTGTTCGCCGAGCGCCAGGGGGCAAATTCGGAGCGGGTGGCGGCGGCCATCCTGGTCACCACGGCGCTGGCGTTTTTCAGTTTTTCGGCGCTGTGCTGGGCTTTCGGCATCCAGGTGGGCTGAACCGGCGCGAGTCGCGCGCTCTACTTCTTCTTTTTCGGCAGCGCTTTGGCACGCGCCGCCCTCGACTCATCACTCCCGGCCAGCAACACGCGCTGGTCATGCGCCATATAGCTGGCGGCGTGATTGAGCGCGGTGGCCACTGCGTTCGCCGATTCCTTGCTCATGCGCACCGCGACACTGGGCATCGCCAGCGCCTGCCGCGCCACTTCAGTGGCGCGCGCCAGCACCCGGCCCTTGGGCGCGAGGTAATCAAGCACGCCCCAGTCCAGCGCTTCCTTGGCGGGAAAACGCTCGCACAAAATGGTCATGCGCTTCGCGCGTGCGGGCCCCAGCAGGTTGACCAGGCGCGGAATCGTGCCCCAGGTAAGCGGGATGCCAAGAGAGATCTCGGGCAGTGACACGAAACTATTGATCGCCGCCACGCGCCAGTCGCAAGCCAGCGACAGCGCGAAGCCGCCGCCGATGGCGTAACCTTCGATGGCGGCGATGGTGATCTGCGGCATCTCTTCCCAGGCCTTGCACATCTTGTAGCCGAGAGCGGCGATATCGCGCCGGTCGCTGATGGTGAGATCGGGGTCGTCCCAGGACGAAGCATCCTGCAGGTCGGCGCCGGCTGAGAAGTAGCTTTCGCTGCCGGTGAGGATCACCGCATCGACGTCGCTTCGGTCGGCCAATTCGCGCGCGCAGGCAATCAGCTCGCGCATCAGCGCATTGGCCAGCGCATTGCGCTGCGCCGGACGATGCAGGCGCACCACCGCCAGGCGGCCTTCGATGGCGAGTTGCAGGTGCTGGTAGCTCATTGCTGAAGTTGGCTCAATCGTCGGCTCAATTCGCGCTGGCGGCCTGCTTTTGCGCTTTTTCGCGCAGCGCTTCCAGCGTGGTCGAAGTCGTGATGGCGTTGGGGTCGATCTGCACTTCGATCAGCGCGGGCTTTTTCGATTGCAGGCTGCGCTCCAGGGCACCGGCGAATTGCGCCGTCTCGGTGACGATCTCGCCATGCGCGCCGTAGGCCTTGGCGAGCGCGGCGAAATCGGGGTTCTTCAGCATGGTGCCGGAGATACGCGCGGGATAGTCGCGCTCCTGGTGCATGCGAATGGTGCCGTACATGCTGTTGTTGACGACGATGAAAATGATGTTCAGTCCGTATTGCACGGCAGTGGCGAGTTCCTGGCCGTTCATCATGTAGTCGCCGTCGCCGTTGAAAGCGACGACCGTCTGGTTGCGCCGCGCCGTCTTGGCGGCGATCGCCGCGGGCACGCCGAAACCCATCGAGCCGGCCGAAGGCGCCAGCTGGGTGCGATGCACGGTGTAGGGGTGAAAGCGCGCCAGCCAGCCCGAGAAATTGCCGGCGCCGTTGGTGTAGATGGTGTCTTCCGGCAGGGTTTCGTTCATGTGCTCGACGCAGACGCGCAAGTCGACCTTGCCGGGCATCACGTAAGCAGGCTTGCGGAAGGCTTCCAGTTCCGCGCGCCCTTCTTTCACCGACGCGGCCCACTTGGAAGAGTCTATCTTGCCCAGCGCAACAGCCGCGGCGGCAAACTGGTTGACACCGGAGCAGATCAGCAACTCGCCCTGGTAGACCCGGCCCAGTTCGGACGGGTCCGCGTGGATATGGATCAGCCGCTGTTTGGGCACCGGCGGCTCGATCAGCGTATAGCCGGCGGTGGTCATCTCGCCCAGGCGTGCGCCGACGGTGACCAGCAGGTCGGAATTCTTGATGCGCTCGGCCAGCTTCGGGTTGGTCCCGATGCCGGCCTCGCCGATGTAATTTGGGTGACGGTTGTCCAGGGTGTCCAGAAAGCGGAACGCGCAGGTGGTCGGCAGGTTCCAGTTCTCGATCCACTGCTTGATGTCGGCCAAACCCTGCTTCTCCCACACCGTGCCGCCGAGCAGCACCACCGGGCGCTCGGCGCCTTGCACCAGCGCCTTGAGCTTTTGCATGTCGCCGGGCTGCGGCGCGGCCTGCACCACCTGGTAGGGCTTGACGTCGGCGACGGTAGCCAGCGCAGTCAGCATGTCTTCCGGCAGGGAGAGCACCACCGGGCCCGGGCGGCCGGAAGTCGCCATGTGAAAGGCATGGCTCAGGTATTCGGGAATACGGTCGGCGCGGTCGATCTGCGCGACCCATTTCGCCATTTGACCGAACATGCGGCGATAGTCCAGCTCCTGGAAGGCCTCGCGCTCGACCTGGTCGCTCGCCACTTGCCCCACCAGCAGGATCATCGGGTCCGAATCCTGGAACGCGGTGTGCACGCCGATGGAGGCGTTGGTCGCCCCCGGGCCGCGGGTGACGAAGCAGATACCCGGCTTGCCCGTCAGCTTGCCGTAGGCGCCGGCCATGAAGGAGGCGCTGCCGTCCTGGCGCGCAACGATCAGCTCGATGGTGTCGCGGGCGTCATACAGGGCGTCCAGCGCCGCCAGATACGATTCGCCGGGCACGCAAAACGCATGGCGCACACCGTGGATTTTCAGCTGGTCGACGAGGATCTGCCCACCGGTACGGGGCTTGAGTGAGGAAGTCATGGATTTGTCTCGCGAAATTCGGGAAGGCCGGGCAGGCAGCTGCGGGTAAAATTGCGGTCCGCCAAGTTAACACAGCCGGCTATTTTAGCCGCGCCGCGCCGCTCCCATGATCCGCCCCCTGGACAACATCACCGTCGTTTCCCTCGAGCACGCCATCGCCGCGCCCTTTTGCACCCGCCAACTGGCCGACATGGGCGCGCGGGTGATCAAGATCGAACGCCCCAAGGTGGGAGACTTCGCCCGCGCCTACGACACGCGGGTCAAGGGCCTGGCCTCGCACTTCGTCTGGACCAACCGCTCGAAGGAAAGCCTGACGTTGGACCTGAAGCACGCGCAGGCGAAGACGGTGATGGAAAAGCTGCTGGCGAAGGCCGACGTGCTGATCCAGAATCTCGCCCCCGGCGCCACCGCGCGCATGGGCCTGGACTATGCAGGCCTGAAAGAGCGCTTTCCGCAACTCATCGTCTGCGACATTTCCGGCTACGGCGGCGATGGCCCGCAGCGCGACAAAAAGGCCTACGACCTGCTGATCCAGAGCGAAGCCGGCTTCGTCACCACCACCGGCACGGCCGACGAACCTTCCAAGGCCGGCATCTCGGTGGCCGACATCGCCGCCGGCATGTACGCATACACCAACATCCTCAACGCCATCCTGCTGCGCCAGAAAACCGGCAAGGGCTCGCACATCGACCTCTCGATGCTCGAAGCCCTGGCCGAGTGGATGAGCTTTCCGATGTACTACGCCTGGGAGGGCGCGCCGCCGCCGCCGCGGGCCGGCGCCTCGCACGCCACCATCTACCCCTACGGCCCGTTCAAGGCCGGCGACGGCAAGAGCGTGGTGCTGGGCCTGCAGAACGAGCGCGAATGGGCGGTGTTCTGCGACAAGGTGATGGGCCAGCCCGCGCTGGCGAAACATGCGGACTACGACAGCGTCTCCAAACGCTCGGCCAATCGCGTTGCCTTGCGCGCGCTGATCGAGGCCTCGTTCAAGGATTTCGATGTAGAGCAGGTGAAACAGCGCCTGGATACAGCCGGCATCGGCTACGGGCAGATGAACGAAATGGCCGACCTCTGGGCCCACCCGCAATTGAAGGCGCGCGAACGCTGGCGCCAGGTCGGCACTTCCGCCGGGCCGATTCCCGCCCTGCTGCCGCCGGGCCGCAACAATGCCTATGAAGCCCGGATGGAAGATGTACCGCCGCTGGGCGCGCATACCGACGCCATCCTGGCCGAGTTCGGCGTGGCCGCCGGGGATATTGCAGCAATGCGAGAACAGGGCGCGATCTAGCTGCTACCTTGATAGACCCTGAGCCCGCAACAGTCAGTCGGGCGTCTTGACTTCCTTGCAATTGGAGCCGGCCTCCGGGCTCAGGCGCCCGTTGCCTTGTCGATATTTGGCGAAACAGTCCAGGCTCTTTTGATATTCGCTTTTGCCGTCGTCGGCGGTTTGCGCGGGTTTGTCCTCAGGCTTGGGCGCGGCTTTGGCGGCACCCGCCTGGGTACCGGCCTTTTCGGCGGCCGCACGTCTTTCCGCCGCCGCCTTGTCGCCGGGTGCAATGTTGGTGCTGAGGTTGAGCTGCTTGACGTTCTTCTGATTGGGCGGCGGCTTGTCGCTGAACTGCGTCTTGCCGTTCTCGTCCACCCATTTGTAGACCTCGGCGTGCGCGGCGAGCGCGAACACCGCTCCGAGAAACAGAGCAAGCAGGCGAGGCAGAGAGAGGGAGCGAGGCGGGGTTTTCATCGAATGCTCCAGCCGAAGGCGAGTCAGCATCTTACGCCTGCGCCGCGCCCGGGAAGACAGGCGAACGCCATGTAACGCGTAAAAAAATGTAAAAGACAACCGCCGCCTTTGGAGTCGCGCAACCCGCGCGTTGGATGTTCAGCGCACCAGCTTCTTTACATAGTCCCGCCCCAGTCCGATCTTCTCGTAGTAGTCGGATGCGATTTCCAGGCGCGTGAACACGTCGTCGTAGCCGGTCGCCTTACCCTGCGGGTCGACATACATGAGCGCGCCGTGGACGATGAAAAAGGTAATCATCTCCCGGCAGTCTTCCGGCACCACCAGGGTATGCGTCTCCCCAGGCGGCTCGAAGGCGTAGGAGCCTTCTTCGGCGACCCAGTCATGCTCCAGGTAGTGCCAGCGCCCCTTGAGCACCAGGGCGTGCACGCCGCCCGTATGGCGATGCCGGGACAGAACGCCGCCGCGCGTCACCCGCATGACGTGGGCGTAAAAGCCCTGCGAAACATTGAAATGCACCGGGCGGAACGACACCGTGCCGGACAGCGGAATCCATTCCCTGGCGTCGCCGCCCATCGGGTCGCGCACCATCTGCAGCAGGCCGGGCACCACCAGGTCCGGGATCATGCCGGTGGGCTGTGGCTTCTGGTACGGGATCTTGCTGTAATCGAGGCCGGCATGGGCGACATCGTTTAACAGCGGCCCTTTCGGCGCGGGCTGGTTTTGCGGCAAGTCCTTCGGGTCCATCGCAGTCTCCATTCGGTTCCGATGTTTGCGGAAAGTCTACCCCGGCCGCCTATTTCACGGGAAACAGCGCCGCTTCAAGACGTGCCTGCGACAGGCGCTTGATACGGCTTTCGATTTGCGTGCACCAGATCACCATCTGCTTGCCGGCGATGAAAAACTCTTCCGGATGAGCCCGGGTCGGAAAGGACTCGCCCCAGATCAGGCCGCCGAAAAAGGATTTCGCATCCGGCTTCAGGGGCGCGTCGAATTCCATCATCAGCACCGAGCCGAGATCGCCGCCGCCGGCATCGAACGACTGGAAATCAGTCTTCACCACTTTCGTGCCGAGCAGCGAGGCATAGCGCTCGTTGAACTTGGTGAACACAAGGTAGGCCTGCGGCGACACGCATTGCACCTGATCTTTCGCTTGCAAAGCCGGCGGTGTGGCAGCAAACCGTATCGCGCCCAGGCCCTTGGCCACGGCGCGCTCCTGCGCCGCCGGGCCAGCCCAGCGCAGGCCGGCCATCGCCGCCAGCGCCTGCTTGACGAAAGCGTTTTCCTTTTCGTCGCTGTAGATGTTGAACACCCCCACCCAATCGCCGAAACGCACTACACCGGAATGCACAAACGGGAATTGCTCCGCCTTGCCGTGCTTGCCGGCCAGCGCCTTGTCACTGACGGCGAAGTAATAGCCGCTGGCGCCCGCACCCAGCGCTTGCAGTTCAAGCGCGGTCTCGATACTGAATTTCAGCATCGGCGCGCCGCTGGTGCGCAGCATCTCCTGCAACTTGTCGTCGGTGGTGAGCGCAATACGCTCCCTGGCCAGCGGAAAAGCGGTCAGCACCAGCTTGTCGGCGGCGTCCGGCGCCTTGAAGCGAGCCACGATGGGCGTGCTCCGACCGGCCATTTCCCAGTCTGCCGGCACCTGCATTTCCGCAATGCCGCCGGCGCTGCCCGAGACAAACAGGCGTTGCAGCCTGGTCTTGACCGGCTTGGCCGGCTTGGCCTTGGCGGCTGCCGGCTTGGCAGCCGCTTTCGCGTTTTGCACCAGTGCCACCTGAGCCGTCGCGATGCTCATGCAAATAAAGCTTGCGCCGGCGACGATCATCGCGCGCGGCCGGTGTGCAAAGATCATGATGTCGCCGGTAACAGGATGCGCTGGAGTGTACTACGCGCCCTCAAGGCAGATTCTCCCGCAGCACCACCGTGCTGCGTACCGCCTCGGCCTATGGCAATGAGGCTGCGCTGGACCAACACCTCGATGCATTGATTGCTGCGGCCTCGGCAGACGTCGCCCCCGTGCTGCTCGACCTCACAGAACCCGCCCGGCTCGCCGCTATCGGCCGCTTGATCTGGTCGCCCGCGCAAGAGGCCCGCCTGCTTGCCGTTGGCCCCAGCAGCGTGGTGCAGGCCCTGGCTGCGCACTGGAAGCAGAGCGGCGAGCAGCGAGACGACAGCGCCAGCCCGGCCCCGGGCAGCGTGCCGAAGACACCGGTGTTCGTGCTCGCCGGCAGCCTCCCGCCGGTCACCGCGAAGCAGATCGGCGCGGTATCCTCCTATACTGTCCTGCCGCTTGATGCGGCGCGCCTGGCCGCCGGCGACGCGGCCTATCGACACTTCTGCATTGACGAAGCCCTGCATCACTTGCGCGCCGGCCGCCCGGTGCTGGCCGGCACCGCACTCGACGGCAGCGCCGCCATGCCCGCCGACACTCACGCCGTCGCCCTGGCCTGCGGCGATCTCCTCAGGCAACTGCTTGAACAAATGCCGCTCTCGCGCGTCGGCATCGCCGGCGGCGACACTTCCAGCCACGCGGTGCAGGCGCTCGACCTGTGGGGTCTTTCCTGCGTGCGCGAGATCGGCCCCGGCGTGGCGCTGACCCGCGCGCATAGCGACAACCCGGCGCTCGACGGCATGGAGCTGATGCTCAAGGGTGGGCAAATGGGCCAGCCGGACCTGTTCGAGCGCCTGCTGCGGTAGACGGCACGGCTCTCCAGACCGGCGCTTGCCTCAGGCGCCGGCTTGCTATACCTTGTCGGCCCCGGGATACCTATAACAACCGCCCGAAAGGCCACCATGCACGCCATCGCTCCCACTCCCGGCATCGCCGGCTTCGACCACGCAGTGATCGCCGTGCGCGACCTCGACGCCACCGAGGAAACCTACACCCGCATGGGCTTCACCCTGGTGCCGCGCGGCCACCATTCCACCGGCTCTTCCAACCACAACATCATGGTGGGGCCGGACAATTACTTCGAGTTGCTCACCGTGCCGGCGCCGAATCCGATGCAGAGCTACTTCTACGAGTTCAACCGGAAGGGTGACGGCATTGCCGCCATCGCGCTCAAGGGCACCGATTGGCGTAGCGCCAGCGTGGCGCTGCGCGAAAAGGGCTTCGAGCCGGCCGCGCCGCTGCAGCTTTCGCGCGAGGTGAAGGGCGGCAGCCGCAGCGGCACCGCCAGCTTCACCATCACCAACCTGTCGCCGAAGACCACCCCCGGCGCCCAGGTCTTCATGTGCCAGCACCACACGCCCGAGCTGGTATGGCTGCCGGAGCTGATGCGCCATGCCAACGGCGCGCACGCAGTGGCCGCGGTCGCCTTCGTCGCCGACAACGTCGCGCACCAGGCCGGCACCTACGCCAAGCTGCTCGGTACCTGGCCCGAGCGCATCGCCGAGGGCATGAAGATCGGGGGAGGCAGCGCGGACATCGCGGTATGTACCCGTCAAGCCTTGCAGGCACGCCTGGCGGGCGTCGATCTGCCCGAGCGCGCCAAGCCGCATCTGGCCGCCATGTTCATTCGCGTGCGCGACCGCCAGGCGACCTACGCAACCCTGCGCGCCGGCAACTTCAACCCGAAACGGATGGGCGATGGCTCTTACGCCATCGACGCGGGCGACGCCTGCGGCGTGGCGCTGGTATTCGGCTGAAGAGGCCGCGCGCCGGCCTCAGTAAGGCTTGAACGAATTCAGAAACATGTCGGCGTCCTCTGCGCCGAACATGCCCTTGCGGCCAACCAGCAGCACCTGATAGTAGCGCTTGTCGCGGGCATAGAGGCGGACGCGCATTTCGCCGGGGGCGGCCTTTTCGCCGTGGCCCAGGGCCCCGGTGATCAGCACTTCACGCCCGGCGATGCCGTCCGGCCCGGCCGACTTGACCGGCTTTTCGCTCACCATCGTGCCTCCCAGGCCCTTCACCAGGGCGTCGCGCATCACGTCAAGCGCATGCGCGTCCAGCGGCGCGGCGAAATCGGCAAAGCCGGCGCCGAGCACGGTCTCGTCGATACGCACCGAATACATTTTCATCGTCACCGCGCCCATCGGCGTGCTCAGGCTGCGCTCGGCCTGGCCGGGCTTTTGCGGAAAAAGCATGGTGAAACCGCCGTCGTCGAAATGATGTTCGCGCCAGTCCATCTTCGGACTGCAGGCGGGCAACAGCAGGCAGAGGAAAAGCAGCAAGCAACGAAGGGACACGGCAAAAGGCGGACGGAACGAAGGCATGAAACTCGGCGACTCGATGGTTTAGGCGCTATTATCCGCCACTGTCTCATTCAACAGTGGCGGGTCTCGCGGCGCGCGATCCGGCTCCGGCTTTGATGCACCCTACCAACCTGCTGCTGTTCGCCGCCGTTGCCTTGGTGATCATCGCCACGCCCGGCCCTACGGTACTGCTGGCGCTGGCCAACGGCTCGCGCCACGGCCTGGCCCGCGCTGCCTGCGGCATGGCGGGTGCGGTGGCTTCCGACTTCGTGCTGGTGGCGGCCGCCGGCCTGGGCCTGGGTGCGCTGCTGGCGGCTTCCGAATTATGGTTCGGCATGGTCAAATGGCTGGGCGTGGCCTACCTGGCTTTTCTCGGCGTGATGATGTTGCGCTCCGCTGGCAGCATCACCCTACCGATGGACGGCGATACAGGTGAAGCGGCCAGCGGACGCGCGCTGTTCCTGCGCAGCTTTCTGGTGGCTATCACCAACCCCAAGGGGTATCTGTTCGTTTCGGCCTTCCTGCCGCAGTTCATCGCGCCGGGCGAGCCGCAATGGCCGCAATACGCCCCCCTGGCACTGGTGTTCGCCCTGACCGATCTGTCGGTGATGGCGGCCTATGCCCTGGCGGGAGCGCGAGTGATGCGCCTGCTGAAGGCGCGCGGCGCGCTCTGGCTGGACCGCGCTTGCGGCGTTACGCTGGTGTCCTTGGCCGGTTCGCTGGCCTTATACCGGCGCGCAGCTACCTGAAGCAAGGCACCCGGCTATTTCAGCCTGGTCATCACGGCAGGACGCTGAAACGGCCGCGGCTGCACCGGAATCGAAGGCGCGCCCGGGGTCGGGTTGGTCAGGCTCGGCTGGCCGGGCAGGGAAAAAGTGCCGGGCACGTTGTAGGGACGGCGACGTACCACCGCCACCGGCACGCCGTAGCCGCCACCATAGTCGTAGCCATAGGCGCAGTCGATACGGCGCGCCAGGGTGCATTGGTCGTACATCGCCTGCATGCGCGCTTCCTGACCCCTGCGGCGCTGCTCTTCGTCGTACTGCGACGCCAGTTGCTGGCGTGCGAGTTGCTGCCGTAGGTCGTCGTTTTCACGGCGCGAGCGGTCGTAGCTGATCTCGTCGGCCGCTTCGCGCATGCGGCGCTCACGCCAGTAGCTCGCCTCTTCACTGCCTGCCAGGGCAGGGACATTGTTTTTCACCGCGGGGTCGGCATTGACCGCCGACACCTTGTGCACGCTCGGCGGCGGCGGGGTGGTGGTGTAGTTGGTGACGCCGTTGGCGTCCACCCATTTGAATACCGTGTCCGCCGACGCCAGCGCGGGCAGGCCCAGCGCTGCGGCAGCGACTAGTGCGAACATGGGTTTCATGATTTTCTCCTGCGTGTTCCGGTGAGCCGGACCCGATTTCCGAGGATAAGTGTACCCCTTTTGGCAACCGCGCAAGAGCGGTGCGAGGGGCAAAAACGGCCGCGATTGTAACCAGATATTGCAAAAACGGCCAAACGCGTTAAACCGCCGGCCGGCCGGCATCGAGCCGTGCGCGCAGGCGCGGCAGATAGCGCAGGCCGGCGATGGCGCGGCTGCCGTACCAGGAAGTCATTTCGCCATCGATCAGCGCGATGCGCTGGTCCGGCAACAAGGCCTGCAGCTCGGTCAGATGGCGTTCGCGGAACATGTAAGGCTCGGTCGACAAGAGCACAAGCCCGGCGCCCGGAGCGGCGGCAGGCAGCGCGATTTCCGGGTAGCGCGCCGCCTTGGCCTGCGGCGGCACTTGCCAGCCCACCGTGGCCAGGGTACGCGCAATGTAGGTGGCGGGCGACACCGTCATCCAGGGGTCTTTCCAGATCAGGTACAGCACCGTCTCGGGCGCCCAGGACGCGGCGGCGGCGCGCGCTTCAGCCAGCGCCGCCGTCAATTCGGCGCACAGGACCTCGGCCTGCCCCTCGCGGCCGAACAGGCCGCCGATCAGGCGGTATAGCGCGAAATTGTCTTCCGGCGCCTGTGGATGCGTCACCACCAGGTGCGGCACGAAGGCCGCAAGCGCTTCGGCGATGGGCCGGGTGTTTTCGTCGATGTTGAGCACAACGTGGGTGGGCGCCAGCGCGCGCAGCTTTTCCAGGTCGACGTCCTTGGTGCCGCCGACTTTCGGGATGGCGCCGACGGCTTCCTTCGGATGTATGCAAAAACCGGTGCGCGCCACCAGTTGATGCGCCAGGCCAAGTTCGCAGAGCAACTCGGTGATCGAGGGTACCAGGCAGGCGATGCGCGCGCCCGCTTCCGCCGGCACATGCTGCGTGCCTGCGGCATCCACCAGGTGCGGGTTATCGGCCATCAGGCTGCTTGCGTACCGGCACCGGGCCTACATTTTCTGCCCTTCGACCGCGCGCGGCTTGCGCTGCTTTTGCGCCGCCGCCAGGTCGAACAGCCAGTTGGGAATCAGGCGCAGTAGTTTCGCCACCACGCTCATCTGCCACGGGACCACGGCGTAGCTCGCCTTGCGGTCGATGGCGCGGCGGATGCGCCTGGCGGCATCGGGTGCATCCATGATGAAGGGCATCATGTACGGATTCTTTTCGGTCAGCGGCGTGCGGATGTAGCCGGGCAGGATGGTCACCACGTCGATGCCCAGCGGCTTCATCTCGCCGCGCAGGGATTCGAGGTAGCTGATCACCGCCGCCTTCGAGGCGCAATAGCCGCCCGAGCCGGGAATACCGCGGATGCCCGCGACGCTGGCGACGCCCACCAGCGTGCCGCCCTTGCCCTGCATTGCCCGCACGAAAGGCGTGAAGGTGGCGAACAGGCCGACCACGTTGACACGGAAGATTCGCTCGAAGGCGGGCAGGTCTTCCTCGAATTCGGTGAGGGTGCCGGCGGAAATGCCGGCATTGGCGATCACCAGGTCCGGCGCACCATAACGGGCGATGAAATCGGCAGCCGCCGCTTTCAGGCCGGCGTGGTCGGTAACGTCGACCGCGTAAGTGACGGTCTCGCAGTCCAGCGTCGCCGCTACCGCATCGAGTTCGGATTGCCGGCGCGCGGTGATGGCGATGATTTTACCGGGCGCCGCGTAGGCACGGGCGAATTCGGCGCCCAACCCGCCCGAGGCGCCGGTAATGAATATTTTTTGTGTCATGGACGCTAAGTTAACATGCCCTTATGCGGGCGCTGAAATGACGGTAAATGATGGTGTTTTTTGCATTTTTTATTGCGCCGCTGCCCACACGCGACCACAAACGTGTTGCGCGTCGCGCAACAGCGATCAATCTTGCGGAATATGACCGCCCCGGGACAACCCTGGCTCCGCGACCGCTTCGCCCAACGCCACGAGAAGTGTGTCGCTCCTCTGAAGGCGACAACCGGCCGCCGTTACAAAACTGCGGTGAACTTGAAGGGTGCATCCCCATCTTACGGGTGGCTGCAATGCACAGGCCGGCGAATGGTTACCAGCATACGCAAAGTGAACAACTAAGTGTGGTTGATTTTTGTTCCCCGAAAGCAACGCATCCCCGGACATCTCCGGCAGAAAAGTAGGACAACGGCGGACAGTCCGCGCGCACCTGCTTTTTTAGAATGGCGGTGCTGCTCGAACAGGGCAGCGCAAAAATGAAAACAGCAAGAACAAATCAACAGGCAATCAGCAACAGCAATGGAGTCACGCATGTCCCAACGCAGCATTCGCAACATCCGGCGCGCCAGCGCCAGCACCATCGACATTTCGGAAATCAAGCAAGCGCATTTCTGGGCATATAAATTCGGCTGCAGCGTCGAGCAGCTCAGGGCCGCGGTGAAATCCGTGGGTACCGATGCCGCCGCCGTCACCAATTATTTCTTGCGGGTCGCCACCTTCAAGCAGGCGCTCGCCGCATAGGACATTTTTACTCGGGCAAAAAGGCGCCGCGAGGCGCCTTTGTTTTTTTGCGGCCCGTCTGAAAACTTTGCTGGTTTTGCAGGGATTGCATGCCTCCATCGCACTTTCCGGGGGCACGGCGATTGCTGCATACCAAGCATGACGCGCGAGGATAGTCCCCGTGCGTACCAAGACCGCCGACCCGACGCGGTTTATAACAGGAGAAACGCAAATGAAGATTCATACCCTGCTCGGCCTGCCCGTGATCGCTTTTGCCCTTGCTGCCCCGGTCGCCTATGCCGCCGGTGAAGCTGGCGGCAATACCCCGCGCACCGGCTCGACCGACTCCGGCGACAGCAAGGCCGGCCGCACCGTTCAGCAGCCCGCCGCGAAGGACACCTATCCAGGCCAAGCCTCCACCCCGGTGGCCAACAACGCCACCCAGAGCGGCAAGAAGACCTTTAATGACCGCTCCGGCGGCGTCGGCACCGGTGCCGGTTCCAGCGAAAACCTGGGTTCCAGCAATGCGGGTGGCGGCGTCAACACCACCGGCAGCGCCAGCGGCAAACCATAAGCCGTTTTAACCGTTGGTTCAGGCCGGGGCCCACGCTGCAAAGCGCGGGCCCCGGTTTTTTACGGACCTACCAAGTATCCATGTAGGGCAGCGCCCATTGCCATACCGGCAGCATCAACGCCGCCAGCCCGGCGATCACCAGCACACCCGCGCACAGACGCCCGGCTTGGCCGAGGCACTCGACAAAGCGACTCTGCAGGGCGCGCCGGCCCATGCGGTCCAGCCCGATGGTGAGCGGCGCGGCCATCAACAGAAAAATGCCCCAGCCCTCCGGCCCGCGCGGATGGAGCGGGTAGATGCCGGCCAGCAGCACGCAGGCGCACAGTGCCAGCATGGCGGCGGCACGGGCGAAGAATTGCGACAACTGTGCGGGCATAAGCCTGATAACCGGGGACTGAAGCAATTACCGAAATCATTCTACCCGCGAGGCGATAAAATCGGGGCTTGCAAGCCCCAACAAAGCCCGGCCACGCCGCGCATAAAACACTTCGCCGATTTTGCCTTCCGTCTATTCCACCCTCGTCATCACCACGCTGATCCAGGTGCTCACCTCGCTGTGCGCGGTGGCCGTGCCGGTGCTGGCGCCGGCGGCCGGACGCGAACTCGGCTTTTCTCCGACCCTGGCCGGCTACTTCGTCGGCATCACCTACCTGTTCGGCTCCGCCGCCGCCCTGCTCACCGGCTCGCTGGTGCTGCGCTTCGGCTCGATCCGCGTCAGCCAGGCGGCGCTCCTGTGCTGCACCATCGCCATGGGCCTGCTCACCGTGCTGCCGCTATGGGCAATGCCGCTGGCGGCGCTGTTCCTCGGCATGGGCTACGGGCCGATCACCCCGGCTTCCTCCCACGTTCTGGCCAAGACCACGCCGCCGCACATGATGGGCCTGATGTTTTCGGTCAAGCAGACCGGCGTTACCTTGGGCGGGGCACTGGCCGGCATCATGCTGCCGCCCATCGTCACCGACTTCAGCTGGCGCGCCGCCGCCCTCACCGTTTCGGTGATGTGCGTGCTCACCGTGCTGGTTTCGCAGTACCTGCGCGCGGCGCTGGACGGCGACCGCGACCCGAAGCACGCGATCTCGATGAAAAGCCTGTCGCAGCCTTTTCGCCTGCTCGCCACCGACCCGGCACTGATGCGCCACTGCCTCACCGGCGGCGCCTTCGCCGGGCTGCAGATGTGCTTCACCGCCTACATCGTCGCCTACCTCACCCACGACTTCGCCTACACCCTCGCGGCAGCGGGCATTGCGCTTGCCGCCGGCAACTTCGCCGGGGTGGCGGGGCGCATCCTCTGGGGTTTGCTGGCCGACCGGACCCGCGCGTCGCGGCAGATTCTCGGCTGGCTCGGCGTGGTGATGACACTTGCCTCGATCGGCCTGGCGGCCATCGGCACCTACTGGCCGGCGGCACTCACCATTGCGGTGTGCCTGCTGTTCGGCTTCACCGGCATTTCATGGAACGGCGTGCAGATCGCCGAAGTCAGCCGCCTGTCGCCGCCCGGCATGGCCGGCGTGGTGGCGGGCGCCGGCACCTTCATGGCCTACGCCGGCATCATGACCCTGCCGCCGCTGTTCGCGGTGATCCACGACGCCACCGACAGCTTCCGCATTCCCTATCTGGTGGTGGCGCTGCCGGCGCTGGCTTGCGGGGTGTGGCAGTTGCTGGCGCGGGGCAAGCGCTAGCGAGGCATTGAAAAAGGGCTGGCCCTTTTGAATTCCCGGAAACCGCGACTGGCGTCGCTAACGGATGACGCCGCTGCCGCGCATGGCGGCGATATCCGCATCGCCGTAGCCAACTTCGCGCAGCAGTTCATCACTGTGCGCGCCGCGCGCCGGAGCGTGACGCTCGATGGCGAAATCGAATCCAGAGAGCTTGAACGGCGGCGCGAATTGTTTGTGCCTGCCGAAGGTGGGGTGATCGCTTTCGACCACCATGCCGCGTGCACGGAACTGTTCGTTTTCCAGCGCCTCCTGCATCGGCAATATCGGGCTGACGCAACAATCGGCCGCCTCGAACACCGGCGCCCACTCGGCTTGCGTTTTGATTGCAAACGCGGCCTGCACTTCGGCGCGCACCGCCTGCGCTTCCGCACCTTCCACCCATCCGCGCCTGACCAGATGCGGCAGGCCCAGCACTTCGCAGGTCTTTTGCCAGAACTTCGGCTCCAGCGAACCGCAAGCCATGTGGCGGCCGTCTTTCGTCGCGTAGATGTTGTAGGCGGGGATGCCGCCGGAGAGCATGTCGGCGCCGCGCGCCGGAGCGCCACCGGTTCGCAGCACGCCGAGCAGCGGCATGATGGAGTGGGCGAGCACGGCGTCGGTCATCGAGACGTCGACAAAGCGGCCCTGGCCGCTGCGCTGCGCGTCGAACAGCGCGGCCATGATGGCGAAGGCGGGCGTCATGGCGCCGCCCAGCAGGTCGGCGATCTGGAAGCCGAGCAGGGTCGGCGGGCCGCCGGCGGCGCCGATCTGCTCGGCCACGCCGGCGTAGCCGAGATAGTTGATGTCGTGGCCGGCGTGCTCTCGATAGGGGCCGGTCTGGCCATATCCCGAAATCGCGCAAAACACGATTTGCGGGTTGATTGCTTTCACCGCCTCGTAGCCGACACCGAGCTTGTCCATCACGCCGGGGCGAAAGCTTTCGACGATGACATGCGCTGTCTTCGCCAGGCGCATAAAAGCGGCGACGCCTTGCGGCTGTTTGAGGTCGAGACTGATCGCGCGCTTGTTGCGGTTGATGACGGCGAAAAAATCGCTCATCGCCGCGTCGCCTTCACCCTTGGTCTCCCCCATGGTGCGGGCGTAGTCGCCGGCGCCGGTGTCTTCGATCTTGATGACGTCGGCGCCGAGATCGGCGAGATGCAGGGTGCACATCGGGCCGGGCAGCAGGCGCGAGAGGTCGAGGACGCGGATGCCGGAGAGAGGAAATGGACGAATCATGTTGCGCGCAACAAAGCAGGGGCGCTAATCATACTTCCGCGCGTCTTCGATCACCTTGCCATCGTTGGGTAGCGTACCCGGTGTGACGAGCTGCACGTCGCCGCGCATCTTGGTGACATCGCGCAAGGTCGCGGCGATGCCGTCGGCCAGCGCGGCGGCGCCCGGGTCGGCGACTTCCACCTTCAGGCTCATGCGGTCGTTGGCCATTTCGCCTTCGACCACCAGGCGGGCGCGGATGATTTCCGGATGGCGCTTGACGACTGCATCGATATGGCCGGGCTGCACGAACATGCCCTTGACCTTGGTGGTCTGGTCGGCCCGGCCCATCCAGCCCTTGATGCGGGTGTTGGTGCGCCCGCAGGGCGAAACGCCGGGCAGCACGCCGGAAAGGTCGCCGGTGGCGAAGCGGATCAGCGGGTATTCGGGGTTCAGCGTAGTGACGACGATTTCACCGACTTCGCCCGGGGCGACCGGGTCGCCGCTGCCGGGGCGGACGATTTCCAGGATCAATTCTTCATCGAGGATCATGCCTTCGAGGGCTTCGGACTCATAGGCGATGTTGCCGAGGTCTGCGCTGCCGTAGAACTGCAGCACGTTGGCGAGCCCCTGCTCTTTCAGCCAGTTGCGCAGGGCCAGCGGCAAGGCGTCGCCGCCGGTAATTGCCCGCTTGATCGGAAAAGGGATTTTCAGCTCGATGAACTTTTCCACCAGGATGCGCAGGAAGGCAGCGGTGCCGACGTAGGCGGTGGGTTGCAGGTCGGTGATGGCCTCGATCTGCTGCTCGGTGTTGCCGGTGCCGGCGGGGATCACCGCGCAGCCGAGTTGCAGGGCCCCGGCCTCGAGCATGGAGCCGGCGGGGGTGAGGTGATAGGAGAAGGTGTTGTGCAGCAGGTCGCCGGCGCGGATGCCGCAGGCGTACAGCGCGCGGGCGGAGCGCCAATAGTCGGCGCGGCGCGCTTCGGGGTCATAGATCGGGCCGGGCGACATGAAGATTTTTGCCAGTTGCCCCGGCATCATGGTGGTGAGGCCGCCGAAGGGCTTCATCGCGGATTGCAGGGCCTTCAGGTCCGACTTGCGGGTGACCGGCAGTTTCGCCAGCGCGGCGCGGCTGGTGACGGCCGTCGGGTCGATGTCGTGCAGGATTTTCGCGAAGCCGGGCGACCTGGCTTTCGCATGCGCCACCAGGCCCGGCAGGGCGGCCATCAATGCGGCTTCGCGGACGGCGGGGTCGCGCGTTTCAAGCGCGTCGTAATAGCGGCTGTCGGTCACGTTGGCTCCTTAAGCCAGCCAGCGCTTGCGGCGCTTGTAGAACTTGGTGTCGCGAAAGCTCTTGCGTTCGCCGCTGGCGACGCCGAGGTAGAACTCTTTCACGTCTTCATTGGTGGCAAGGTCGTCGGCAGGCCCGTTCATCACCACGCGGCCGTTTTCCAGGATGTAGCCGTAGTCGGCGTAGCGCAGCGCGACCATGGTGTTCTGCTCGGCGAGCAGGAAGCTGACGCCTTCTTTTTCGTTCAGGCTTTTGACGATGGCGAACACTTCCTCGACGATCTGCGGCGCCAGGCCCATCGAGGGTTCGTCGAGCAGGATCATCGTCGGGCGCGCCATCAGGGCGCGGCCGATGGCGCACATCTGCTGTTCGCCGCCGGAGGTGTAGGCGGCGAGCGAGGTGCGGCGCTGCTTCAGGCGCGGGAAATAGCCGTAGACCATTTCCAGGTCCTGTCTGATCTGACTGCCGGGCACCTTGCGCGAGTAGGCGCCGGTGAGCAGGTTTTCCTCGATGCTGAGGTGGGCGAAACAGTGGCGGCCTTCCATCACCTGGCACACGCCTTTTTTTACCAGGTCGGCCGGGGTGAGGTGGTCGATGCGTTCGCCCTTGAATTCGATATTGCCTTTGGTGATGTCGCCGCGCTCGCCCTTGAGCAGCGTGGAGATGGATTTGAGGGTGGTGCTTTTGCCGGCGCCGTTGGCGCCGAGCAAAGCAACAATGCGGCCTTCCTCGACCGTCAGCGACACGCCCTTGAGCACCAGGATGACGTGGTCGTAGATGACTTCGATGTTGTTGACGGCGAGGATGGGGGTGGCCATTGAATACCGATCAGGCTAGTGAGACAAAACAATCACGCCTGCCGCCACCGTTCGTCCTGAGCTTGGTCGTTGGACGTGTGCACCGCGATGCACGCGCGTTTCGACAGGCTCAACGCGAACGGGGGAGGCGGGCGTTACCGACTTAACCCGCCGCGCAGGCCGGGGTGATTTTCTTGTCGGCCGCGTACTTGGCGCTGGAGTCGGTGATCAGCTTGGAAAGCACGTCGCGCTCGGCCTGGATCCAGTCCTTGGTGACCGGCTCCCACTTCTTGCCGTTCCACTTCTGCACCTTGGTCGCGCCCGAACCTTCGTGGTCGGCACAGGAGGTTTTCATCACCGGCATCATGCCGGTGGCGCCCAGGGCCTTGAGCTTGGCGTCGTCGATGTTGAGGTTTTCGAAGCCCCAGCGCATTTGCTCGCCGGTGATCGGCTTGCCCTTGCCGTACTTCTCTTGCGCATTGCGCATGGCTTCGACGTACATGATGCCGGCGGCCAGCCCGCGCAGGTGGTAGACGGAGCCGATGCGGTCCTTGTCTTCGAGGTTGCCACGGCCCTTGGCGTACAGGGTCTTGCGGATTTCCTCGACCAGGGGATAGTTGCCGGAAGGCGTGAAGGTCATGGTGACGTAGTTGTTGGCGGCGTCACCGGCGGGGATCACGTCCTCCTCCGAACCGGCCCACCACACGCCGAGGATCTTGGTGACCGGGAAGCCGGTCTTGCGCGCGGTTTTCAGCGCCACGGTGTTCATCACGCCGTAGCCCCAGAGGATGACGTAGTCGGGCTTCAACTGGCGGATCTGCGCCCATTGCGCGCCCTGCTCGGTGCCGGAGGCGGGCGGGATCGGGATCTTCACCAGGTTAAAGCCTTCCTTGGCGGCGTAGGCGTCGAGCACCGGGATCGGCTCCTTACCGTAGGCGCTGTCGTGGTACAGGTGGACGATGGTCTTGCCCTTGAGCTTGGCCATGCCGCCTTCCTTACTGCCGAGGTACTGGATCATCGCCGAGGCCTGGCTCCAGTAGGTGGTGATCAGCGGGAAGACATAGGGGAAGGTCTTGCCGTCGGCGGAGTCGGCGCGGCCGTAGCCCAGGGTGGTCAGCGGAATCTTGTCGACCGCGACGCGGTCCAGCAGGCCATAAGCAGCGCCGGTGCCCAGCGGTTCGACGGCGGTGGCGCCGCCGTTTTTCTTTTTCAGGCGCTCGTAGCACTCGACGGCGCGCGCCGGCACGTAGCCGGTTTCGCACTCTTCGAAGGTGATCTTCACGCCGTTGATGCCGCCCTTGGCGTTGGTCAGGTTGAAGTAGTCGATCATGCCGCCGTAAAAGCCGGAGCCGCCGGCCGCGTAGTCGCCGACGCGGTAGGACAGCAAGGGTATGAATTGCTCCTGGGCTTGCGCGGGCAGGGCCGCCGCCGTCAGAGCCGCGGCGGCCACGGTGGCTGCCAGGGTGTGTCGCATGTTCATCTCTGTCTCCTTCGGTTGTGGTTCGTTTTTGCTGCGGTTGGGCCTGTGCTCGTTCCGCGGAACTGCTAGTGCGGAAACGGCCAGATTCTCAGTTTTTCCTTGGTAATCTGCCACAGGCGCGCCAGGCCGTGGGGTTCGACGATCAGAAAGAAGATGATCAGCCCGCCGAAAATCATTTGTTCCAGGTTGGACTTCACCGACTCCGGCATGTGGATGCCGGTGGCGCCGAAAAACATGTTCAGCGCGATCGGCATCAGGAACACGAAGCCCGCGCCAATGAAGGAGCCGGAGATGCTGCCCAGGCCGCCGATGATGATCATGAACAGCACGCGAAAGGAGAGGTCGAGGCTGAAGCCGTCAGGCTCCACTGTGCCAAGAAAAGCATAGGCGTAGAGCGCGCCGGCGACGCCGCAATAAAAGGAACTGACGGCAAAGGCCAGCAGCTTGGTGCGCATCGGCGGAAAGCCGATGACTTCTGCCGCCATGTCCATGTCGCGGATCGCCATCCAGGCGCGGCCGGTGTTGGAGCGCACCAGGTTTTTCAGGGCCAGCGCCATCACCGCGACAATCGACAGCACCAGTAGGTATTTGGAAGCCGGGCTGGAGAAGGTGTAGCCGAGAATCTGCATCGGCTGCGCGGTGATGATGCCGGAGGAACTGTTGTTCGACAGCCAGGAGAACTTGGTCAGGCACCAGACGATGAAGAACTGCGTGGCCAGGGTGGAGGCGGCGAGGTAAAAGCCGCGCACGCGCAGCGAAGGCAGGCCGAAGATGATGCCGACGAAGGCCGCCACCATGCCCGCCAGCGCGAAGGCCAGCAGCAGCGGAATACCCGGGATGCGCAGCACGAAGTTGTAGGAGGCGAAGGCGCCGACTGCCATGAACGCTGCGGTGCCCAGGGACAACTGGCCGGCGTAGCCGGTAAGGATGTTCAAGCCCAGCGCCGCCAGCGAGATGATCAGGCAGGGAATCAGGATGCCAGAGAGCAGGTAGGCCGAGGCTGTGAAGGGCACGACCACGAAGGCGACGAGCAACAGCACCGCGATGGCATAGCGGTCCTGCCGGATGGGGAATATCTGCCCATCGTCGGCGTAGGAGGTTTTGTATTGCCCGGCTTCGCGGTAGAACATTGAGGTCTTTGCTTTGTCTTCAGATGCGGCGAATGATTTTTTCGCCGAACAGTCCTTCGGGGCGGATCAGCAAGACACCGAGCGCCAGAATGTACGGAAACCACGCCTCGATGCCGCCGCCGACGTGTGGCCCGATATAGACCTCAGCCAGCTTTTCGGAGGCGCCGACGATCAGCCCGCCGACGATGGCACCCGGCACCGACGTAAAGCCGCCGATGATCAGCACCGGCAGCGCCTTCAATGCCAGGCTGGTCAACGCAAACTGCACGCCGTTGCGCGCGCCCCAGAGCATGCCGGCGACCAGCGCGACAAAGCCGGCGACACCCCAGACGATGCCCCAGATGCGTTGCAAGGGAATACCCACGGCCAGCGCCGCCTGATGGTCGTCGGCCACGGCGCGCAGCGCACGGCCGACCTTGGTTTTGGAAAAGAACACCGCCAGGCCGCTGACCAATACGGCGGCCACCGCCGCGGCCAGCAAGTCGAACTGGGAGACGGCGATGCCGGTCTTGTCCATCAGCGCCTCCAGCGGCATGTCTTCGACGCCGAGGTCGAGCTTCATTGCCGTCGAGCCCCAGATGATCTGCGCCAGGCCGTCGATCACGAAGGAAAGGCCGATGGTGGCCATGAAGAGGCTGATCTCGGGCTGCGCCACCATCGGCCGCAGGACGAATTTTTCCACCGCCAGGCCCAGCGCTACCATCACCACCAGCGAGACCAACGCCGCCGCCCACAGCGGCAGGCCCTTGCCGACCAGGCCGGCGCAGGTCATGGCGGCGAAAAACAGCATCGACCCCTGCGCGAAGTTGAACACGCCGGAGGCCTTGTAGATCAGTACGAAGCCCAGCGCGACCAGCGAATACATCACGCCGGAGAGCAGGCCGCCGACCAGGACTTCGATAAATGCTTGCCAGTTCATCGTCTTTTTCTCATCGTTCGCCGGTCAATGCGCCTGGCCAAGATAAGCGCTGATCACTTCGGGATTGCCCCGCACTTCGTCGGGCAAGCCGTCGGCGATCTTCCTGCCGTAGTCGAGCACGACGACCCGGTCGGAGAGGTCCATCACCACGCCCATGTCGTGCTCGATCAGCACGACGGTGGTGCCGAACTGTTCGTTCACGTCGAGAATGAAGCGGCACATGTCCTGCTTTTCTTCCACGTTCATGCCGGCCATCGGCTCATCGAGCAGCAATATCTTCGGCTCGGCCGCCAGCGCGCGTGCCAGTTCGACGCGCTTTTGCAGGCCATAGGGCAGGCGCCCGACCGGAGTCTTGCGGATGTGCTGGATTTCGAGAAAGTCGATCACCTCTTCCACCTTGCGGCGCTGCTCGATCTCCTCGCGGCGGGCCGGTCCCCACCAGATCGCCTGCTGCAGGAAATTGGTTTTGATCTTCAGGTTGCGCCCGGTCATGATGTTGTCGAGCACGCTCATGCCTTTGAACAACGCGATGTTCTGGAAGGTGCGGGCGATACCCTGGGCGGCGGCCTCGTGCGTGTCCATGTCGTGACGGGTCTTGCCGTGGAACGCGATCTGACCCTGCTGCGGCCGGTAGACGCCGTTGATCACGTTGAGCATGCTGCTCTTGCCCGCGCCGTTCGGGCCGATGATGGCGCGCACCTCGCCTTCGCGCACGTCGAAGGAAATGTCGGTCAGCGCCTTCACCCCGCCGAAGGAAAGCGAGATGTTGCGCAGGTCGAGAATCACGCCGCCGATGGTTCGTTCGCTCATGCCGGTGCGGTTCTCACGTTATGCAGCGGCGCGCATGGCGGGGAAGACGCGCGCGTCCATGATCTTCAGGTCGGCGCTGATCATGCCTTCACGGCCGTCTTCGAACTTCACCCGGGTCTCGATGAACTGGCTGGCGCAACCGTTGTAGAGCGCATCGACCAGTACGCCGTATTTGTCGCCGATGAAGCCGCGGCGCACCTTGCGCGTACGAGTGAGTTCGCCGTCGTCGGCGTCGAGCTCCTTGTGCAAAATGACAAAGCGGCTGATCTGCGAATTGGCCAGCTTCGGGTCGGTGGCGAGATCGGCATTGGCTTTTTCGATGCAATCACGGATCAGCGCATAGACCTCGGCGCGGCTGGTGAGGTCGAGGTAGCCGGCGTAAGGGATATTCTGCTTTTCCGCCCAGTTGCTCACCGCCTCCATATCGATATTGATGAAAGTGCCTACCTTGTCGCGCGCGTCGCCGAAGGCCACCGCCTCCTTGATGAAGGGGAAGAACTTGAGCTTGTTTTCCAGGTACTTCGGCGCAAACAGGGTGCCATCGGCCATCTTGCCGACATCCTTGGCGCGGTCGATGATCTTGAGATGCCCGTCGCGGTCAAGGTAGCCGGCGTCGCCGGTGCGGTACCAGCCTTCGCTGTCGAGCACTTCGGCGGTGGCCTCGGGGTTCTTGTAGTACTCCTTCAGCAGGCCGGGTGACTTGATCAGCAGTTCGCCGCTGTCGGCGATTTTTATTTGCACGCCGGGCACCGGCGGCCCTACGGTGTCGGCGCGCACCTGGCCATCGGGCTGGATGCAGACGAATACCGCCGTCTCGGTCGAGCCATACAATTGCTTGAGGTTGATGCCGATGGAGCGGTAAAAGCGGAACAAATCCGGGCCGATCGCCTCGCCGGCGGTGTAGGCCACCTTGATGCGGCTCATGCCGAGCGCGTTGCGCAACGGCGCATAGACACTGAAGTCGCCCAGGGCGCAGAGCAGGCGGCCGCCGACGCCGACGGAATCGCCATCCAGCAGACGCCCACCGACGCGGGTGGCGACATTCATGAAGTATTTGTACCAGGCGCGCTTCGGGCGGCTGGCGTCTTCCATGCGGATGGTAATGGTGGTGAGCAGCGCCTCGAGCACGCGCGGCGGCGCGAAGTAATAGGTCGGGCCGATTTCGCGCATGTCGCCAGCGACGGTCTCGGGCGACTCCGGGCAGTTGACGCAAAAGCCGGCGACATAGGCCTGGGCATAGGAAAAAATGTTCTGCCCGATCCACGCCGGCGGCAGGTAGGCCAGCACTTCCTCCCGGTCGGTAAGGCCCTCGAGCACGCAGGCGGCGCGCGAGCGGTCGATCAGCGCGCCCTGGGTGTGTACCACGCCCTTCGGGTGGCCAGTGGTGCCGGAGGTGTAGAACATGGCGGCGGTGTCTTCGGGTTTTACCGTCGCCACTTGCTGCATGAAAAAATCCGGATGCGCCGCGTCGTATTCACGGCCGATGCGCTGCAGTTCATCGAAGGAGGTCAGGCCCTCGCGCGCATAGTTGCGAAGGCCGCGGCCGTCGTCGTAGCAAATGCGGGCAATGCCGGGCACGCTTTCGGCGACTTCCAGCACCTTGTCGACCTGCTCCTGGTCTTCGACCACGGCGCAGGTGATGTTCGCGTCCTTGAACACGTAGACCATTTCGGCGGCCACCGCGTCCTGGTATAGCGGCACGGGAATCGCGCCCAGGCATTGCGCGGCGGTGAGGGTCCAGTAAAGGCGCGGGCGGTTTTCACCGATCACCGCGATGTGTTCGCCGCGCTTCAAGCCCTGCGCGGCCAAGCCGCAGGCGAGCGAGCGCACTTCGGCCGCGACCTGCGCCCAGGTCCAGCTCTGCCAGATGCCCATATCCTTTTCGCGGATGGCCGGCCGCGCGCCGCGCACCGCCGCGTGGTGCAACAGCAATTGCGGAAAGGTGTTGGCCAGGGCGGCCTCATCACGGACACCCTCGCGGGCGCCCTCGTTCATCTGCCCACTCATCTGCTTTGTCTCTCTCCGGCGGCGCTGGACGCGTCCCTGATGCCGGTTTTATGTTTTTTTACCGCTGAACTGCAATTTACCGCCCTCTGCTGCACTGCCGCACCGCCAACCATGGTCGCGGCCCATTGTTGCAGACGCGCCAGACCGGCACAAGCCCTGCTATGACCCCCTGCAATCGTTGCAGCCAAGGGGGCCGCTGCTATGATACGTAGGCCCTGGCGCTCCAGGCTGTCGCGCCGCCGACAATTCAGCGGCTTATTTCTTACACCAGGCTTGCATCGATCTTGGCCGCCGACCCGCTTGTAAGTCCCGTGCTCTCCAAATCCGCGCCGCCGGGCGAAACCCGGTCGGGCGCGCCGCTGGCCGATGCGCTTCGTGCGGCACGCTGGTCGCGCGAGCTGACGCCGGCGCAGTTCGAGCGGGTGTGCGCCGAGACGACGGCACGGGAGGTCGCCGCCGGCGGCTACGCGGCGCGGCGTGGCGAGCCAGTCGAGGCCTGGCTGGGGGTGATCGAGGGCCTGTTGAAGATCAACGCCGATTCGGCCTCCGGCAAATCCGTCACCTTCGCCGGCATTCCCACCGGCGGCTGGCTGGGTGAGGGGTCGCTATTGAAAAACGAGGCGCGGCGCTATGACGTGGTGGCCCTGCGCGACTCGCGCGTCGCCTTCATGCCACGCGCCACCTTCGAATGGCTGCTCGACACCTCCATCGGCTTCAACCGCTTTTTGCTCGGGCAGCTCAATGAGCGCCTGGGCCAGTTCATCGCCATGGTCGAATCCGACCGCCTGCTGGACATCGACGCCCGCGTCGCCCGCTGCCTGGCGGCGCTGTACAACCCCCTGCTCTACCCAGGCACCTCGCGCCAGCTGCTGATTTCGCAGGAAGAAGTCGGCTACCTTTCCGGCGCCTCGCGCCAGCGCGTCAACCAGGCCCTGCAGGTGCTGGAGCGCGAACAGTTGCTGAAGGTGGAATATGGCGGCATCACCATCCTCGACGTCGATGGCCTGCGCCGTTTCCGGGCATAAGCCGCTTGCGCGGCAGCCACCGGTCCGCCGCCCGCATCCGCCCGTCGCTCGCTCCCGTAAGCCGGTAGTGACTAATCCCAAAGTGCTATTCAAAACCCTGTCCGTTTGGACTAACCTCGCCTGACCCTTCAATGAACAGCAATTCCCCCAGAGGAGTCGATTTGAGCCGTCAAAGCGCGGACCGCGCCACGCGCCGCCAGTTGGAGCTGTTCATGCGCCAGATCAAGCGCGCGCTGGGTTCCGCCGTATTCGGTGCCGCCCTGATGATCTGGCTGGCGGTGGACGAGGCCGGCTGGCGCGTGGCGCTGGGCTGGGCGGCGCTGATGGTCTGCGCCTTCGGCGCGCGCTCGCTGCTGCTGGCGCCCTACGCGCCGCGCCTGGCCGACCAGAAGTGCGACCAGGCCACGATATTGCGCGCCGAGCGCGTGTTGGTGCTGTCCACCGCGGTGATCGGCGCGGTGATCGCCAGCGCCGCCTGGTGGTTCTTTCCCTTCGTCAGCATGCAGACGCAATTGTTGCTCACGGTGATTTTGTGCGGCTGGCCGGCGATCGGCGTGGCGGTGCAGGGGCCACACCCGAAAAGCTTCCGCGCCTACCTGCTGGTGTATTGCGCGACGCTGGCCGCCGCCTGGATCTACTACCTGCCGCAACATCCGGCGGTGGCCTTCGGCATCATGGTCTACCCCTTCGTGCTCGGCCTGGCCTCGCGCGACATCGGCGCGATGGTGGTCACTGTTTCCAACCTGGAGTCGGAGCAGATCCGCCTGAACCAGGAAAAGGACCTGCTGCTGGAGCGGCGCAACACCCTGATCGAGGAACTCGAAGCGGCAAAAACCGCGGCGGAAAACGCCACCCTGGCGAAATCACGCTTTCTCGCCGCCGCCAGCCACGACCTGCGCCAGCCAGTGCAGGCCCTGTCGCTATTGGCCGGCGTGCTGAAGGCCACGGTAGCCGACCCGCGCCAGCGCGAAATCTCGCTGCAGATCGCGCGCGCCTCCGAATCCCTGGAGCACCTGTTCTCCGCCATCCTTGACTTGTCCAAGCTGGAAGCCGGCACCATCACGCCGGACGCCCGCACGCTCAACGTCGGTGACATGATGTCGCGCCTGGCTTCCGAATACGGCTCGAAGTCGGCCGCCAAGGGCCTGCAGATGATCTGCGAGCCGCGCGGCCTGTGGATCATGACCGACCCGGTGCTGTTCGAGCGGGTGGTGCGCAACCTGCTGGAAAACGCGGTGCGTTACACCGAGAGCGGCCAGGTCGGGCTGGCGCTGGACCAGACCGAAAAGGGCTTCGTGCTGCAGGTGAGCGACACCGGCGCCGGTATTCCCGAGGGCGAGCAGGCGCGGATTTTCGAGGAGTTCTACCAGCTCGATACCACCGACGCCTCCAGCCGCAACATCGGCCTGGGCCTGGGCCTGGCCATCGTCAAGCGCCTGGCCGCCCTGCTGCGCCTGGAAATCGGCCTCAAATCGACCGAGGGCAAGGGTTCCACCTTCAGCGTGCATATTCCCGCCAGCGCCGTGACCATCGGGAATAAACCCGAACCGTTCAACATGATCACCTCGCCCGGCCACCCCGCGCTGACTGGCTGCCCGATACTGGTGATCGACGACGACCAGCTAGTCCGCGAGGCCCTGGCGCTGGCACTGAAGGCCTGGGGCGCGCAGCCGCACACCTATGCCTGCCTGCCGGCAGCGCTGGACGGCCTGAAGCGCCAGTCCGCCAGTCCGCGCATCGCGATCCTCGACTATCGCCTCGCCGAAGGGCCGGTGGGCCTGGAGGTGGCGGAAGAAGTGCGCCTCTCCTTTCCCGATATCAAACGCATCATGATGACCGGCGAGCTGAACCAGCCGGAACTGGCCGAGGCCGGCATGCCGGTGCTGAAAAAGCCGGTGGCGCACGACGAGCTGCGGCGCATCATCTCCGACATGCTGACCACCGTACATTAAACGCAGGGCCCGCGGGTTCACCCGGCGCGGAAAATCCGCGACAGCAGCACGGCAGCAACAAGCAACAAAAACTCAACAACAAACAGAAATACCGGCACCGCACGCCGGTGCAGGGGGTACCATGTTCTGGCTTTCGCAACCGGTGGACGCGCTGATCGCCCGCCTCAAACCCGCGGCCGCGGGCAGCATCCACGGCCCGGCCGATCAGCCGGGCCCGCCACACTTCGACGCCATCGTCATCGGTTCCGGCTACGGCGGCTCGGTGGCCGCGCTGCGCCTGGCTGAGCAAGGCCTGTCGGTCTGCCTGCTGGAACGCGGGCAGGAGCGCGTGGCAGGCGATTTTCCGAACAACCTGTCCGAATTGCCGAAACATGTGCGGGTCGATTTCGCCGGCAAGAAAGACCCCTGGGGCGACGACGACGCCCTGCTCGACCTGCGCATCGGCGACGAAACCGCGGTGCTGCTGGGCAGCGGCCTGGGCGGCGGCAGCCAGATCAACGCCAACGTCGCCATCGCCCCGCAGCCGGAAATCTTTCTCGACACCGGCAATCCGGACTACGCCTGGCCGCAAGCCATCCAAGCGCAGGCGCGCGCCATGCAGGCAGCGCCGGAAGACCCCGAGGCCGGCCTGGCGCGCTACTACAGCCGCGCCCGCAAGACCCTGGACGCCACACCCTTCCCCGGCGTGCGCCGCGCCGACGGCAGCTTTGCCCAGCCGCAGAAATCGCAGCAATTCGACGCCGCCTTCGAGATGTCGCGCAACGCCGAACTTACGGTGCGCTTCGACGGCGGCGGCAAACCCAACCCAGCCGGGGTAAACCAGGCCGACTGCAAGGGCTGCGGCAACTGCTCTACCGGCTGCAACTTCGGCGCCAAGGGTTCGCTCAACATGAGCTACCTGCCGCTGGCCTGCCGCGCCGGCGCGCAGATCTATACCGGCGCCACGGTGATCGGCCTGCGTCTTGAAGAGACCTCGCTGGGCAAGCAGGAGCCGCCGCTGCAGCGCTGGACCGTGCGCTGGCTGCCGACGCGCGACGTCGCCCGGCGCCGCCTGTGGAACAGCGACCTGTCGGCGCCGGAAGTGCCAGTGGCCAAGGCGCGCGCCGACGGCCAGGCGCAGCAAGGCGACGCGCCGGATGCGGCGCGCGCCAGCGGCGACCCCGTCGTCTACGAGTTGACGGCGCCCATCGTCGTGCTGGCCTCCGGCAGCATCGGCTCGACCGAAATCCTGCTGCACCTGCAGGAAACCGCGCGCCACGCCGGCGCCCCCCTGCCCTTCGCGCGCGCCCTGGGCGAGCGCTTTTCCGGCAACGGCGACCAGATTTCCTTCGGCTATTGGCAGGATGATCCAGTCGGCGCGGTCGGCTGGTCGAGCGCGCAGGAGCTTGAAAAAGAGACGCCGGTGGGGCCGACCATCACCCGCATCGCCGAGATACGCGGCGCCACGCCGCGCGAAAGCTTCCTGCTGCAGGACGGCGCGGTACCCGGCCCCATCGCCAGCGTGTTCAGCGAGATCGCCGCCTTTGCCGGCGCGCTGACCCAGCTCACGTTGAAGGGCTACAAGACGCGCGGCAACGGCGGCGCAGCGCGCGACGCCGTCGGCCTGGCGCCGGAGATGACGGACAACACCCAGGTGCTGCTGGGGATCGGCCACGACCAGGCCGACGGCCGCATCAAGCTCGACGCGCAAAGCAATCGCGCAGCAGTCTCCTGGCCCAGCCTGAAGCCGGCGCCCGGCCCGGCCGGGGCGCTGTCGCCGGCGGATGCTTATTTGCGCCGGGTCGATGCCGCCATGGGACTGGTCGAAGAACTCGGCGCGGTCTATCTTTCCAACCCGGGCTGGCAGCCGCTGCCGGCGGCGGCGCAGGGCCTGCTCTCCGGTCCGCCCTTGCGCAACAAGCTGTCCATCGCCCACCCGCTGGGCGGCTGCGTGATGGCTGACGACGCCGCGCGCGGCGTCGTCAGCGAGCGCGGCCGGGTGTTCCAGGGCGAGACCGGCGAGTTCACCTACCAAGGCCTGTACGTGCTGGATGGTGCGATGGTCAACGGCTCGCTCGGCGCCAACCCCTTCCTGACGATTTGCGCGCTCGCCGAGCGCGCGCTGGAACTGGATGCGCCGCACATTGCCGCGCTGGTGCGCCGCGCCCGAACGGCAGACGGCAAGCCGGACGCCATTACCGCGCTGCCGCCGCGGACGCTGCCGAAGCAGCCCGACCCCTCCCCTTATTTCGCACCGGCGCGCCCGGCCGGCATCGAACTGTTCGAGGTATTGCGCAATCCGCTGGCGCTGGCCGACGGTCGCCGCATCAACGCCTCGCTGCTGGTGCGCTTCGGCGCGGGCGACATGACGGCCTGGCTAAGCGATCCGGCTCATCTGTTCGAGACCACCGGCGCGCAATTGCGCCTGGAGCTGCCGCAACCACGACAGCCCGCGCCCACACCGGGCGAACCGCCGCCGGCCGAGGCGTTGCCCGCCTGGGTCAACTATCGCAGCGGCCGCGCCCATGTGCAGGTGCTGGCGCCGGGCGACAACCGCTGGTTCATGCGCGCGCTGCGCCTGCCGGCGGTCGGCCTGACCTGGCTGATCTCGCGCGGCTACGTCGAAATCACCAAGGCGAAAAAGAAGGGGGGGATGGACGGCGGCGCCTCCGCCATGGAGCGCGCGATTGCCGGCATCAAGCAGGCCTGGCATTGCACCGAAACCCGCATCATGGTCTACGAGATCGACCTGCACGCGCAGGCCACTGACGAGGAAAAGGCGCGCCAGGCGCGCTACCCGGTGCATTTCCATTTGAGCGGCAGCAAGTTCATTTCCTATGCCGCCGACTGGAGCGCGATCTGGCCGCACTTGCGCGCTGTCCTGCTGAACCAGGACCAGCCGCGCTTTCTCGAGCGGCCCAATGTGCTGGACTCGATGACCCAGCTCAAGTTGACCCTGGCCGACACCGGGAACGACAGCGCCGCCCTCTGGGCTTCCGGTGTGCTGAAAATCGACGGCACCGACATGGCGCAGCACCTGACGCCGCAGGTGAGCGGCGGCGACACCTCGCCGGGAATGATCCGCCTGTTCGGCTACCCCGCGCTATTCCTGCGCCTGCTGATCAAGACGCGGCTGTGGGACTTGCGCCTGCCCGACTACGGCCTGTTGCCGGAGTCGCACGTCGACCAGCAATACCAGGCCGACGAGGCGATGCAGCGTTTGATCCGCCCGACCCACCGCCTGCCGATTCTGGGCAACCGCAAGCCGGAGTTCCGTTCCTTCACGGTGGACCGCTCGCGCGACGGCAGCCCCCACACCCTGGGCCTGTGGCGCTATCGCTGCAACGCCGGCAAACCCGGGTTGGCGGCAGTGCCCGGCCACGGCCGCACGCGCGACAGCCAGCAATGCAAGTCGGTGCTGATCGTCCACGCCTTCGGCCAGTCGGCGCTCTCCTTCGCCGAACCGTCGATCGACGGCGGCGTGGCGCGCGCCTTCCTCGATGCGGGCTGGGACGTCTGGCTGCTGGAGACGCGCATCAGCGCCGCACTCGAGGGCTATGCGGAAAAGATAAACGATACGGATCCGGATGTGCCCGCCCTGGCGCGCGAAGCGGCGCGCCGCCCCTCGACCATGGACGACATCGGCGGCGCCGACATTCCCGCCGCCGTTGAGCTTGCCCTGACGGTACTGCGCCGCGAACTCGGCCTGGCCGGCGACGCACCCTTGCGCATGTTCGCTTTTGCGCAATGCGTGGGCGCGGCTTCGCTGGCGATGGCCACGCTCTCCGGCAAGCTTTCCTACGACACGGACGAAGAAGCAAAGGACAAGAGCGCGCGCCGCAGACTGTCGAAAGTCGCCGGCCTGGGCCTGTCGCAATTCGTCCCCTTCCCGGTCGGCGACCCGGACACGCAGATGCGCACCGGCGTGCCGGCAATGCTTTCCGCCGCGGGCCTGACCGGCATCAACTTTTCCACCTTCGACTCGGTGCGCCAGGCGGTGGCCGAGGGCGACTTCGGCACCAGCGCCGGCACCGACTACCGCGCGGTAACCGGCGAGCAGACCAGCATGCCGGCCGCCGACAGCGTGATCGACCGCGTACTCGCCGCCTTCCCGATCCCGGAAGACGAACTGCGCCATGACCAGGGCTGGGGCCGTGGCATGGACCACGCCAGCGCCACCTGCCGGCGCATTGCCGGCATCGAGGCGGTGCTGTTCGCCGAACGCAACCTGTCGGACGCCACCCACGTGCGCATGCCGATCCTGTTCGGCCATGCCAACATCGACCTGTTCAACCACGCGCGAAAATGCGTCGAGTACGAGCGTCTGGTCGACAACAACGGCCGCAACGTCTATTGCACCCAGGACAACATCTTGCGCCACATGCACATGCCGGTGGGCCTGCTGCATGGGGTGGACAACCGGCTGTTCCACATCTCTTCATCGGTGCGCACTGCCAACACCCTGGTGAACATTTTCGGCAACTCCGCCGGCGGCGTGTGCCTGATGAAGATTCCCGGCTACGGGCACCTCGACTCGATCATCGGTGAACGCGCCGACCGAGACGTCTACGGTTACGTGCTGCGCTACTTCGCCGACGCCTGGGAGGCCAACATCAAGGGCCGGCCGGTCAACCCGGCCTTGAGCGTGCCACCGAACGCGGCGCAGGAAGCGGCCGATGAGGACGACAGCGGGGCAATGAAATCGCGGGTCGGCTTTCACGATTCGATCTGGGACAACCCGGAAGATGCGCTCGAAGGGGAGTTTCAGGCATGAGTGCGGTCATCCAACGCAAACCCATTGCTGGCGCCATGATGCAGGGCTTTCGCCTGCGCCTGCCGGCCGCCGGCCCGCTGATCGGCTGGTGCCGGCCCGGCGACTCCGAAGATGAAACCGCCGCCACTCAGGAGCCGGGGGTGCGCGCGCGCATTTTCGCCCAGCCCGACGACAGCGGCACCGACGAGCCGCTGTGCCTGCTGATCGCCTACCAGCGCCCGGCGCCAGCCTCAAGCTGGGTGTTCCACTATCTTGAGCCCCTGGCCACCCAGGCGCAACTGGGCGGCGAGACCACCCGCCTGATTACCTTTTTCGCCGACGACATCCACGTGCCGCTGACGCATTTCGATGCCGACGGCACGGTGGCCCTGGAGGTGTATTCGGTGCACCTGCCGGCGCGCAACGGCGAGTCGCCGCTGGCCGGGCTTACCGGCGGCCTGCTGCTGGATTCGCCGCAGTACGCCGGCGAGCAGGACACCTTGCGCTTCGGGCCGGCCACGGAACCGGGCACAAGCTCGGAGGCGCCCAACTGGCCGGCGGCCTCCTCGCTGGATACCGAGGACAAGAAGCCGGGCTCGGCGGCGGTGCGGGAATTGCGCGCGCTGCTGGAGCCCGATCCGGGCCAGACCGTGTTCCAGGACAAGCGCGACGAGTTGGGCCGCGAACTGGACCGTGCCCGCACCCTGCTCTACGCGCCGGCGCCGCCGACCCGCTCTTTCCAGATGCGCCAGTCGCGCTCCCTGGGCGACGCGCGCGCGCAATTGAAGCGGCGCTGGGCCGAGCCCCTGGCGCCCGGCGCCACGCTGACCCTGCTGGCCACCACCTGCCGCTACCCTGGCTTCGGCATCGAGCATCTGCGCAGCGAAAAGGCCGCCGCGCAGATGCTGGAGCAGTTGCAGCAGCCGCAGGGCGCGGCTGATGCGTTGCTGATGCTGGGTGACCAAATCTATGCGGACGCCACCGGCGGCCTGTTCGACACTTCCTCGCCGATTGAGAAATACTGCGGCCGCTACCAGGCGCTGTTTGCCTCGCCGCGCTTTCGCCGCCTGGCCACCAGTGTGCCGGTCTACATGACGCCGGACGATCACGAGTTCGTCAACAACTGGTGCCAGGAAGACATGTTCCAGGGCCCGGCGGGCGACGCGCAATACCGCACCGCGCTGGGCCTGCTGCATGCCTGCCAGATGGCGCACTCGCCCTACGGCGCGCGCGCGGTGGCGCCGCCGTTCGACTACCACATGCGCATCCGCGGGGTCGCGGTGTACATGATGGACACCATCACCATGCGCCATGTGCCGCCGGGCAACATCGTCGAGCCCGCGCAGCTCGCCAGCCTGGAGAAATGGCTGGCGGGCCTGGACCCCGGCGAGCCCAAGCTGATCTGCACCGGCGCGGTGACCGCGCCCGGGTACACCCGCTCCCTCGATGCGCAAGGCGAACTCGACCCGGCGCGCTGCGGCGACTACGCCAGCTGGCAAGGCTACGCGGTGCAGCGCAGGCAGCTGTTCGACCTGATCCGCCTGCGCGGCGGCGGCAACGTGCTGCTGGTTTCCGGCGACTACCATTGCGCGGCACAGGCGACCATCCACTACGCAGGCAAGCTGGTGGCGCAGGCGGTGGTGGTGCCGCCGCTGTACGCGCCGATGCGCTATGTCAACGACCCGGTGCACACCCTGGCCGAACTGGAGCGCTTCGAAGGTTACGAGATCGAGTGCCTGCCGGCCAATCGCGCCAGCGGCTCGGGCCGCGCGGAAATCCGCCTGACCCGGACCGGCGGCGAGGAAGCGGCGGCGGCCTGGCGCATCGACACCCAGTTGATCACCGAACTCGTCGCCGATCCCTGAGCCCGGATGACCAGGGCCGGACCACTTGCCGCCACGTTTCATGCATAAGGCATAAAACGCATAAAATGCGCCCGAAAGCAGGTTCAGCCCTGGTTTAACCAGTCTATTAGCGGTGGCGAACCCCATGCGCTAGTGCGTATACAAGCTATTGGCGCTATCCTGCGCGCTGGCCCCACCGTCCCATTGGCTACCAAGTGTCAGAAGGCAAGATGAAGATTCTGGTTACCGATGATCACCCGATCATGCGCGAGGCGCTGAAGATCGCGCTCGCCTCGATGCTGCCCGACGGCGAGATCATCTGTGCCGGCACGCTGGGCGAGGCGGTGAGCCTGGCGCGCGCCCACGAACCCACCCTGGCGATCCTCGACCTGGGCCTGCCGGGACAAAGCGGCATCGGCTCGCTCACCAGCTTTCGCGAGCAGGTGCCGGAGGTACCGGTGGTGGTGTTCTCCGCACTGGACGACCGCGCCACCGTGCTGTCGGCGCTGGACGCCGGCGCCATGGGCTTCATTCCCAAGACCGTACCGTCCGACGTGCTGATGAGCGCCCTGCGCATCGTCTTCGCCGGCGCCATCTATGTGCCGCCAGAAGCGCTCGACGGCGGCAGCGCCCCCACCGTCGACCGTCCGGCGCCGCCGCGCCCGGAAGAATTCGCCGCCCTGACCCCACGCCAGCGCGAGGTGATGCAGCTGCTGCTGCAGGGGCATTCGAACAAGCGCATCTGCCGCCAGCTGTCGATCGCCGAGAACACCGTCAAGGTGCACGTCAGCGCGGTGCTGCGCGCGCTCAACGCCGAGAATCGCACCCAGGCCGTGCTGGCCGCCAGCCGGCTGGGCGTGCGGATGCCGCTCAGCCCCTAAGCCGGGGATTGCCGGCCGGCCAGGCCGGTTAGGCCGGGAACGCCGAGGGCGCGCCCTCAAGCCAGGCGTGGCCGTGCTTGTATAGCGCTTCGACCACAGGCCCCTTGAGTTGCGGCATGTCCATCTTGATCTTGAAGCCGAGCTTGGTCTGCAGGTAGCCGAGGTAGCGGTAGCCTTCGGGGAAGCTGTCGAGCACGGCCGCATCAAAAACGATTTTCGCGTTGGGGTCGAGCGGGTCCATCCGGTCTTTTTCATAGATCGGCTGACGGCGGACGATTTTCCAGCCGGTGGCCGTCTCTTCGAAAAAGTCGTAGAAGCGGCCGGTGCAGACGACGTCGACCTTGACGCCATCGACCGCGCCGCGCTGGCTGATGGTCATCTTGGTGACGGCGATCGCCCGGCTGCCCTGCACGTCGACGCTGGTGCCGCCGAGAAAGTGCAGGATCGACACGCCCTTGTCGAAGCCCTCCTTGGAAATCTTGATGAAGTCTTCCGCCGGGCCCTGGAACCAGGTAGCGCTCATCCAGCCGTTCGGCGCCCAGACGCCGCGAAAACGGTCCCAGTGGCCGGCGTCGCGCCATAGCGCCCAGTTTTGCACGACTTCGGTGATAGTCAAGCGGGTTTCCATTGCTGCGTTCATGTTGCCGTTTCCTTGATGAAGATCTTCGGGTACCGCTGTTTGGTTGCTACTCGACGCGCAGCTTGGCGTCGCGGATCAGGCGGGTCCAGCGCACGGTATCGTTCTGCACCAGCGCCTCGGTCTCCGCGGGCGAGAGCGTGAGCACTCGGCCGCCGGATTTCTCGAAGCGGTCGATCAGGTCCGGATACGTCAACGCGCGCGCGAACATGGCGCGCAGGCGGGTAAGCACCTGCGGCGGTGTCTTGGCGGGAGCGAAGTAGCCGAACCAGCTTTCCAGCTCGAAGTTCGGCCCCTTGGCGGCGCGCACCGTCGGCAGGCCGGGCATGGTGGGGTCGGCGTCGTGGTTGGTGACAGCGATGGCGCGCACCTGGCCGTTGGCGACGAAGCCGCGCGCGGTGGAGGTGTTGTCGAGCATCAGGTCGATGCGGTCGCCGATCATGTCCTGGTAGGCCGCCTGCGCGCCCTTGTAGGGGACGTGCACCATGTCGACGTGCGCCAGATTGGCGAGAATCGCCATGCCGACGTGCTGGCCGGTGCCGTTGCCGCCCGAGCCGTAAGTGAGCTTGCCGGGATTGTGGCGCGCAAAGGCCAGTACCTCGGCCAGGGTCTTTTGCTGCAGGCTTTTGCGCGAGACGATGGTGTAGCCATAGCTCACCGCCAGGCCGACGGGCACGAAGTCGCGCAGCGAGTCATACGGCAACTTTGTATAGAGGCCGGGATTGAAACCGATGTTCGGCAGGCCGCCGACCAGCAGGGTGTAACCGTCGGGCGCGGCCTTGGCGACTGCGTCGCTGCCTACCAGGGTGCCGGAGCCGGGGCGGTTTTCCACCGTCACCGGCACGCCGATGATGCTGGTGAGTTTGTCGGCCATCACCCGGCCGACGAAGTCGAAGCCGCCGCCGGGCGGCTGCGGCACCACCACCTTGATCGAGTGCGCGGGAAAGTCCTGCGCCTGCGCCGGCACGGCGATGGCCAGCGGCGCAGCCAGGCAAAGGAGGCGCGCGGCACGCGCAAGCGCAAAGGGAGCGGAACTGAAGACAGGAGCGAGACGCATCTTGGTTTTCATTTCTCTGTTGGGTCGAGTTACTCCACCCGGATTTTAGCGGCTTCGACCACGCGGCTCCAGCGCGCCAGGTCGGCCTTGATCTGCTCGCCGAACTGCTCCGGGCTGTTGGCGACGACGTCGATGCCCAGGGTTTCATAGCGGGCGACGAGTTCGGGGTCCTTCAGCGCGGTGACCAGATCGTGGTTCAGCTTGTCGACGATGGCGCGCGGGGTCTTCACCGGCACCATGATGCCGACCCAGGAGGCGACGTCGAAGCCGGCCACGCCTTGCTCGATGAAGGTCGGCACGTTCGGCAGCGAGGCCAGGCGCTTGGGCGTGGAGGCGCCGATGGCGTTCAGGCGCCCGCTCTTGATGTAGGCCTGCGCGCCGGCCACCGCGGAATAGACCACCGGCACCTGGCCGCCGATGCAGTCGGCCACCGCCTGGCCGCCGCTCTTGTAGGGAATGTTCTGCATGTCCAGCCCCGTGCGCTGCTTCAGCAATTCGCCGGCAACGTGCGTGGTGCCGCCGGTGCCGGAATGGCCGAAGGAAAGCTTGCCCGGGTTAGCCTTGGAATAAGCGACCAGCTCGGCGAGGTTTTTCGCCGGTACGGAGGGATGTGTCACCAGCACCAGGGCGGCATCGCCCATCTTGGTGACGGGGGCGAAGTCGCGCAGGGTGTCGAAGGGAATCTTCGGAAACACGAAGGGGTTGATCACCATGGTGCCGTCAAAGGCCAGCAGCAGCGTGTAGCCGTCCGGCGCGGAGCTTGCCACCTGTTGGGTGCCGATGTTGCCGGAGGCGCCCGGGCGATTGTCCACCAGCACCTGCTGGCCGGTGACGCGCGAGAGCTTGTCGGCCAGCACGCGGGCGCTGGTGTCGGTGACGCCGGCGGGGGCGAAGGGCACCACCAGGCGGATCGGATGACTGGGGTAGTCCTGCTGGGCGCGCGCCGGCGCAATGGCGATGGAGCAAAGCGCGAGCAGCAGGCACGCGGCCTGCAGGGGTCGGGCGTTCATCTTGTCTCCTCGGTAGTTATGCGGCAATTAAAGCACAGGCGCGGGCGCGCGGCATCAAGCGAGGCTGGCCTGCCCGGCTCGTCCGTTTTGCAACCGGTCATCATCGGCGCCATTGCCGCGCCCGCTGCGCGCGGTTAAGATGCGCCGCTGTTTGCCGGTCCGTCGCTGTTCGCGTGGCGCACGGTCTGCCCGAATACTTCCCCAACAGGAGTTCTCTTGGAAATCAACACCGGCCGCCCCGTCACCCTGGCCGCGCGCGGCATGGTTGCCTGCCCGCACAGCCTGGCGTCGTCCGCCGGCGTCGACGCCCTGCGCGCCGGCGGCTCTGCGGTCGACGCGGCGCTGGCCGCCGCCGCCGCACTGGCGGTAATCTACCCGCACATGACAAGTGCCGGCGGCGACGCCTTCTGGCTGATCTACGACGCCAAGGCAAGACAGGTACGCTACCTCGATGGCGGCGGCCGCGCAGCGGAGAACGCGGACATTGCCTGGTTCACCGGCAAGGGCATGAGCGAGATTCCGTTTCGCGGCATCGCCCCCGCCACCCTGAGCACGCCCGGTGCGGTGGCGAGCTGGGCGGCGGCGCACGAAGCCTACGGCAGGCTGCCCTTCGCACGCGACCTGGAAGCGGCGATCGGCTATGCGCGTGACGGCTTTCCAGTCACCGCGCGCCTGGCGAACTGGATCAACACTGTCGCGCCGGAGTTGAAGCAGTACAAGGAGTGGGCGGAAATCTTCCTGCCCGGCGGCAATGCGCCGGCCGCGGGCAGCAAGCTCGTCAATCCGAACCTCGCGCGCACCCTGCAGGCAGTGGCGGCCGGCGGGCGCGCCGGATTCTATGAGGGCGATGTTGCCCGCGAGATGGCGCGCTTCGCCCGCGAGCAGGGCGGCTTTTTCAACGAGGCCGACCTCGCCGCGCAGCCGGCGCCATGGGGCACGCCGCTCAAGGGCAGCTATCGCGGCATGACGATCTATGAGACGCCGGCGCCAACCCAGGGCTTCACCGTGCTGCAGATGCTCGGGCTGCTCGAACCCTTCGAGTTGCACAAAAAAGACTTCTACGACCCGCAGCGCGCCCACCTGATGGTGCAGGCCAAGCAGATCGCCTATCACGACCGCGACCGCTGGATCGGCGACCCCGCCTTCACCGAGGTGCCGATGGAGATGCTGCTCTCGGCCAAATATCTCGACGAGCGCCGCGCCCTGATGGACCCGGCGCGCGCGCTGCCCTGGGACCGCGTGCCTTCCTACGGCAGCCTGAAGGGCGACACGGTGTACATCGCCGCCATCGATGCCGAGGGCAACGCCGCCTCGCTGATCCACAGCCTGTACGGCGTGTTCGGCTCCGGCATCGTCGCCGGCAACACCGGTGTGGTGCTGCAAAACCGCAGTGCTTACTTCTCGCTGGATGCGCGCCATCCGAACCGCCTTGCGCCCGGCAAGGTGCCGCTGCATACGCTGATCGCCTCGCTGGGTTTTCGCGGCGACAAGCTGGCCAGCCTGGTTGGGTGCATGGGCGCCGACGGCCAGCCGCAGATCCACCTGCAGGCATACACCGCGATGATCGACCACGGCTACGACATCCAGCAGGCGGTGGAAGCGCCGCGCTGGCTCTCCGGGCGCTTCGGCCTGGGCGAGTCGCGCGACACCCTGCATATCGAAAGCCGCTTCGGCGCGCACGCCATCAGCGATCTCGAAAAGCGCGGCCACCTGATCGACCGCTGGGGCGCCTTCAACGAGCTCGCCGGCCACGCCCACGGCATCACCATCGACCCGGTCAGCGGCGTGTATGCCGGCGGCTCGGACCCGCGCAGCGATGGCGCTGCCATCGGCTATTGAACCGGGCTATTGAACCGGGCTATTGAACCGGGCCATTGAGCAGGGCCATTGAGCAGGATTACCGGGTACCGACTTGACCGCCTACATCATCGTACTCTCCATCGGCCTGGCGGCCGGGGTGCTTTCCGGAATCGTCGGCTTCGGCTCGAGCATCATGCTGATGCCGGCGCTGATCATCGCCTTCGGCCCGCGCGAGGCAGTGCCGATCATGGCAGTGGCGGCGATCATCGGCAACCTTTCGCGCGTGATGGTGTGGTGGCGCGAGATCGACTGGCGCGTGGTCGGCGCCTACGTGGTCACCGCCGCGCCTTTCTCCGCACTCGGCGCGCGCACGCTGCTGATATTGCCGCCGCGCATCGTCGAGGCTTCGCTGGCGGTTTTCTTCATCGCCATGATTCCGCTGCGGCACTGGCTGGCGGCCCGTCAGTTCAAACTCAAGTTGTGGCACCTCTCGGTGATCGCCGCCTTCATCGGCTTCATCACCGGTATCGTGGTTTCCACCGGGCCGATCAACGTGCCTTTCTTCCTCGCCTATGGCCTGGTCAAGGGTGCCTTCATCGGCACCGAGGCGATGAGTTCGGTGGCGGTGTTCATCACCAAGGCGCTGGTGTTCCGCAGCTTCGGCTTCCTGCCGCTCTCCGCCATCGGCCAGGGACTGATCATCGGCGGCTCGCTGATGGCCGGCGCCTATATCGCCAAGGGGTTCTTGTTGAAACTGGACCCCGCCAAGTTCCGCCGCCTGATGGATGGGCTGCTGCTGTTCTCCGGCCTCACCATGCTGTGGACGGCGCTGACCTAGCCGTCACGCGAGCCCGTCACGCGAAACCCTCAGACGATCTTCACACCTTATGTTTCGGCGCCACGCTTTCCATCTCGCCCAGGGCGGGAAATATTTTCAGCCCGAAGGCGGCGATCAGCACCGTGATGACGCCGCCGCCGACCACCGCCGGCATCGCACCCAGCAAGGCTGCCGCCAGGCCTGACTCCACCGCCCCCAGTTCGTTCGATGAGCTGATGAACACGCGGTTGACCGCCGAGACGCGGCCGCGCAATTCGTCCGGCGTGTAAAGCTGTACCGAGGTCTGGCGGATCACCGCGCCGAAGTTGTCGGCCGCGCCGATCACCACCAGCGCCACCAGCGAGATCCAGAAGCTGGTGGAAAAACCGAACACGACGGTGGCGAACCCGTAGATGCCCACCGCCAGCAGGAAGCTGCGCCCCGCATGCGCCTCCTTCTTGCGGTGGCCGACATAAAACGCCATCAGCACCGCGCCCAGCGCCGGCCCGGCCGACAGCCAGCCCAGGCCCGTCGGGCCGACGTGCAGGATGTCCTTGGCGTACAGCGGCAAGAGCGCGGTGGCGCCGCCCAGCAGCACGGCGAACAGGTCGACGGTCATCGGCGCGAATACTTCCGGCGTGTTCCACACATGGGCCAGACCGCCGAACACGTCGCGCCAGGAGGAAGGGCGCTTTGGCCCCGAAGGCGGGCGCGAGCGGATCGCGATGGCTACGCTGGCGGCGATGAAAATGCACCCCGCGTTCATGGCGTAGACCGTGAAGGCGGAGCCGCCGACGGCGATCAGCACGCCGGCCAGGGTCGGCCCGGCCACCGAGGCGCTCTGGAAAATCGTGGCGTTCCAGGTGACGGCGCGCGCCAGCATGTTCGCCGGTACGATCTGCGGCAACAAGGCGTCACGCGCGGCGCGATTGAGAACGGTGGACAAACCGGTGAGCGCGACGGTGACGTAGATCCAGCCCAGCGCCACATGCAGGTGGGCGCCGATGGCCAGCAGCAGCGCGCCGGCCAACCAGATCAGCAGCGAATAGCCGCACACCTTGCGGCGGTCGTGGCTGTCGGCGATCTGCCCGGCGGGGAGAAAGAACGCCAGCACCGGGATGAACTGCACCAGGCCGGTCCAGCCCAGGGCCAGCGCCGAGCCGGTACGCTCGTAGATGTCCCAGCCGATGGCCACTGCCTGCGCCTGCTGCGCCACCGAGGAGAACAGGATCATGGTGACGAACAGGCGGAAATCGCGGATGCGGAACGGCGCGTAAGGGCCGTCGGCGCTGCTGGCGGGAACTGCTGTCATGGCACTGCTTACGGAAACCGCCTGCGAAAGGAAAGGCGGATCATACCGGGAGCGGCCGCGCCGGATGCCCGCGCGGCGGTGATACGCACTATCGCGGCATGCATTTTGACGGGCAGGATTTCGTACCGCCGCATTTCCAGCAAGGTCAAGGACACCAATTCGAACAATTACTGGACAGGGGCGGGACATCCCCAATATCCTGTCCGTATCTGCCATAGGAAACGCGGGCGGGGAGCCTGCGGCAATGGCGGGCGTGATCTGCGTGGGGCGCGAGCACGAAATGCATAGGGGCGGCGGGAAACGACGAGACTGGCTCACGCGGCTGCTGCCCTATTGCGCCGCGGTGGCGCTGCATGCCGTTCTCGCGAGCGCACGCGCCGAAGCCGCTGGCGCGCCCATTGTGGTCGCGGAAGCCGAGGCTACCGCCACCGAGCGCAGCGTCAAGGCGGCCTATCTGTACAAGTTCGCGGGCTACGTCGAGTGGCCGGAAGGCGCTTTTCTCCGCCCCGACACGCCGCTGACCATCGGCGTGATGGGCGACGAGGCCTTTGCCGCCGAGCTCGCCCGCCTGGTGGCCGGCCGCTCGGTCGCCGGGCGGGCGCTGGCGGTGCGCCGGGTGCGCGAAGGCGAGCCGCTGACCGGACTGCACATCCTGTTCATCGGCCGCGCCGACGACCAGCTGCTGGACCAGGCAAGCCGCGCCATCGCCGCCCGCCCGGTGCTGATCGTCTCCGAGTTCGAAAACGGGCTGGCGCGCGGCAGCACGATCAATTTCGTGGTGGCCGAGGGCCGCGTCAAGTTCGCCATTTCCGCCGAAAGCGCGGAAAAACGCTCCCTCAAGCTCAGTTCGCGCCTGCTCACGGTGGCGCAGAACATGGGAGCCCCCTGATATGCTGCTCTCCGGCAAACGGTCGATCCGGCAAAAGCTGCTGCTGGTGGTGACGGCGACGACCTTGGCGGCGCTGTTCACCAGCGGCATCGCCATGCTGTATTACGACTTCCGCACCTCGCAGCAGGCGTGGATCCGCGACCTTACCACGCAGGCGGACATCCTCGGCCGCGCCAGCGCCCCGGCGCTCAGTTTCGACGATCCGAAAACCGCGCGCGACAGCCTGCAGGTGCTCCAGGCCCGGCCGGAAATCACGGCGGCGGCGATCTACACCGCGAAGGGCCGCCTGTTCGCCAGCTACGCCGCGCCCGGCCTGGCCGACGCGCGCCTGCCGCGCCTGCCGGAGAACGACGGCTACGAGATCGACCGCCGCGAACTCCAGGTGTTCAAGCGGATCATCGACGAGCGGGAGATTCTCGGCACGGTCTACCTGCGCGCCAGCCACCACCTGCTGGACCGCACGCGCGACTATTGCGTGATCCTCGGCATGGTGACGATCATCGGCCTGCTGATGGCGCTGGCGCTCTCCTACCGGCTCAACGCCGGGGTGGCCGGGCCGATCGTCGCCATGAGCGGGGTCGCCCGCCGGGTGATGGAAAGCCGCGACTTCAGCCTGCGCGTGACCAAGACCACCGAAGACGAGATCGGCACCCTGGCCGACGCCTTCAACGGCATGCTCTCGGAGATCGGCCGGCGCGCCGAGATCCTGGAAGAGTCGAACCGCAAACTCGGCGCCGAGATCGCCGAGCGCCGCGGCGCCGAGGAGGCCCTGCGCCTGAGCGAGCGGCGCAACCGCAGCCTGGTCGACGCCAGCAGCGCGGTGGTGTGGTCCACGGACGGCCGCGGCCGTTTCGTCGAGGAGGTGCCGTCCTGGTCGGACTACACCGGGCAGGCGCGCGACCAGTACCAGGGGCTGGGCTGGCGCCGCGCCTTCGCGCCGGAGGACCAGTCCACCGTCGAAGCCGTCTGGACCAGGGCGCTGGCCCACCCCGGCGCCTTCGGCCTCGAACTGCGCCTGTGGCACGAAACCACGCAGCGCCACCGCCACGTCAGCGTGCGCGGGGTGCCGCTGGTCGGCGCCGACGGCACGGCCGGCGAGTGGATCGGCACTATCACCGATATCGATGACCAGCGCCGCGCCGAGCAGGAGTTGCGCGAGCTCAACACCGAGCTGGAAAGCCGGGTCGCCAGCCGCACCGCCGAGTTGGAAGCCGCCAACAAGGAACTGGAGAGCTTCAGCTACTCCGTATCCCACGATCTGCGCTCGCCGCTGCGCGCGGTGGCCGGCTTTGCGCGCCTGCTGTGGGAGGACCATGCGGCGCAGCTCGACGAGGAAGCGCAGCGCAAGCTCGGCTTTGTGCAAAGCGAGGCGCAGCGCATGGGCGTGCTGATCGACGACCTGCTGGCGTTTTCGCGCCTGGGGCGCCAGGCCATGCAGCTCGGGCCCCTAGACATGCAGGAGATGGCGCGCCGCGTCTACGACCGCCTGCTGGCGCAGCACGCCGGCCCGCCGGTGCAGTTCAACCTCGGCACCCTGCCGTCGGTGCAAGGCGACCGCGTGCTGATGGAGCAGGTTTGGGCCAATTTCCTGTCCAACGCGATCAAGTTCTCCGCCAAGCGCGAACATCCGGTGATCGAAGTCGGCGCCGTCAGTGACGAGAATGAGCACATCTACTTCGTGCGCGACAATGGCGCCGGCTTCGACCCGCGCTATACGGCCAAGCTGTTCGGCGTGTTCCAGCGCCTGCACGACGCCGAGGATTTCGCCGGCACCGGCGTCGGCCTGGCGCTGGTGGGCCGCATCGTCAACCGCCACGGCGGCCGGGTCTGGGCCGAAGGCAAGCTCGACCATGGCGCCACCTTTTATTTCACCTTGCCCAAGGAGTCCGCTGATGGAAGTGATTGAAACAATCGAGATCCTGCTGGTCGAGGACAACCCGCTGGACGCGGAGCTGACCATGCGCGGACTGAAGAGCGGCCAGGTTGCCGGCAAGGTCACTTGGCTGAAGGACGGCCAGCAGGCGCTGGACTACCTGTTTCGCGCCGGCGCGCACACCGGGCGCCCCGGCGGCGAACCGCGCCTGATCCTGCTCGACCTGAAGATGCCGCGTGTCGACGGCATCGAGGTACTGCGGGCGATCAAGGCCGACGAGAGCACCCGGCGTATCCCGGTGGTCATCATGACCTCGTCGCAGGAGGAAAGCGACGTGGTGAAAAGCTACGACCTCGGCGTCAACAGCTACCTGGTCAAGCCTATCGCCTTCGACGCGCTCACCGAAGTGGCGCGCCAGGCCGGGGTTTACTGGCTCGGCATGAACCGCAGCGCTCCGCGCTGAAGCCGGCCGCATCGCCCGCGCCCCAGCCCAACCCTCCACGCCCCGGAAAGCACGCCATGAGCGACCCTCATCCGCCCGCGCCCGCCGCCGGCGCCGCCCCGGCCAGGCCGCTGCGGCTGCTGCTGGTGGAAGACCGTCTCACCGACGCCGAACTGCTGTTGTCGCGCCTGAAACGCCTGGGTTACCGCGCCGAAAGCCGGCGCGTCTGGACCGAGGAAGGCTTTACCCAAGCCCTCGCCGCGTTCACGCCCGAATTGATTATTTGCGATTTTTCGATGCCGGCCTTCGACGGCCGGCAGGCGCTGGGACTGGCGCGCCGACTGGCGCCGGCGGTGCCCTTCGTGTTCGTTTCCGGCTCGGGCGGGGCCGCACAGGTGGCGGCAGCGCTTAAGGCCGGCGCCGCCGGCTACGTGTCGAAGAACGATCTCGGCCCGCTCACCGCCCTGCTGCCGCGCATCCTCGGCGCGCCCGGCGGCGCCTGAGCCACGGGTCGACGACATGGCGCGCCGCGTGAAACTACAATTGTCCTCCGCCGATAGCGGACGTGGACTGCAAACGCAAGCGCCGGCGCGGCAGCCGCGGCCATGCGCCAGGGAGGGTGGACATGAGCAATAAGAATCTGCATGCGGCGACGGTCCCCGGCATTGCGGTGCTGCACCGGCGGCGCGCCACCGCCGGCTGGCCGGCCGGCGGCGGCGCTGTCGCCGTCGCCGCCATGGCTGCGGCCCTGCTGTGCGTGGCGCCGGCAGGCGCGCAACAGGTGGCACTGAAAGACCTGGCCGACCTCAGCCTGGAAGAACTCAGCAACATCACCGTCACCTCGGTATCGGGCAACGCCGAGCCGCTCTCCGGCGCGGCGGCCTCGATCTACGTCATCACCGGCGAGGACATCCGCCGCTCCGCCGCCACCAGCCTGCCCGAAGCGCTGCGCCTGGCGCCCAACCTGCAGGTGGCGCGCATCGACGCGCGCAACTATGCCGTCACCGCGCGCGGTTCCAACGGCGCCTTCAGCAACAAGCTGCTGGTGCTGATCGACGGCCGCATCGTCTACACGCCGCTGTTCTCCGGCGTGTTCTGGGACGCGCAGGACGTGATGCTGGAGGATGTGGAGCGCATCGAGGTAATCAGCGGTCCCGGCGGCACCCTGTGGGGCAGCAACGCGGTCAACGGCGTGATCAACGTGATCACCCGCTCCGCCGCCGACACCCAGGGCGGCCTGCTCGCCGCCGGCACCAGCGGCCGCGAAACCGATACCGCCATGCGCTACGGCGGTACCTTGTCCAACGGCGGCCATTACCGCATCTACGGCAAGCATGCCGACTACGACGACACCCGCGCCGCCAGCGGCGCCCAGGTGTTCGACGGCTGGCGCCGCGACCAGGTCGGCTTTCGCGCCGACTGGGGCGGCGGCGCCGACGCCTTCACCCTGCAGGGCGACGCCTACCGCGGCAAGCTGCACCAGGCACTCACCAGCGCCATCCAGACCGGCGGCGCCAATCTCACCGGCCACTGGAACCGGCGCTTCGACGACGGCGCGCAGCTGCGGGTGGCGGCCTACTTCGACCACACCGATCGCAGCCAGCCGGGCGCGTTCGTCGAGAACCTCGACACCGCCAGCGCCGACCTGCAATACGCCTTCAAGCTCGGCGCGGCGCACCAGGTGACCCTGGGCGGCGGCTACCGCGCCTCCTGGGACCGGCTGGAGAACACCCCCGGCCTGGCCTTCCTGCCGGCGGCGCTGAACATGCACTGGGGCAACGTATTCGCGCAGGACGAGATCGCCCTGACCGAGAGCCTGCGCCTGACCGCCGGCGCCAAGGTCGAGACCAACTCCTACACCGGCGCCGAATTCCTGCCCAGCCTGCGCCTGGCCTGGAGGGTAACGCCGCAGCACCTGCTCTGGAGCGCGGTATCGCGCGCGGTGCGCGCGCCCTCGCGCATCGACCGCGACCTTTACGTCCCGGCCAAACCGATCCTCACCATCTCCGGCGTGCCGATTTATTTGCTCGCCGGCGGTCCCAACTTCGTCTCCGAAGTGGCCAAGGTCTACGAGGTCGGCTATCGCGGCCAGCCCGCCGCCGCCTTCACCTACTCGGTCACCGCCTTCTACCAGCACTACGACAAGCTGCGTAACCTCCAGGCCGGCCTGCTCGGCCTGAACCTGGCATTCGACAACACGGCGATCGGCTCGGTCGGCGGCGTCGAGATGTGGGGCAGCTGGCAGGTGACGCGCGCCTGGCGCCTCTCCGGCGGCTTCGTCGGCCAGCACACCGGCGCCCGCCCGGCCCCGGACGCCGTCAACCAGGGCGCCGCGCTGAGCCTGGGCAACGACCCCAGCCGCTACTGGACCTTGCGCTCCTCGCTGGACATCGGCGACCGCCAGGAACTCGACGTCAGCGTGCGCCACATGGGCGCGCTGCCGACGCCGGCGGTGCCGGCCTACACCGCGGTCGACCTGCGCTACGGCTGGCGCGTGCGCCCCAACGTCCAGGCCGCGCTGATCGTGCAAAACCTGTTCGACCCGCGCCACCCGGAATTCGGTACTGCGCCGGGCTACAGCGAGATCGGGCGCAACATCTTCGCCAAGCTGAACATCAGCTTCTAGGCCGCGCCCGATCATCGCCGCGGCATGGGCCGCGGTGGTTTGGCCTAGAATGGCAGGGCACGGGCGTCGCGGTTGCGGACCGCAACGCCGGCAGCGCAAGCACACATCCAACAATATCGCCACGCGCCTTGCCGTCTGCGAATAAAGGGAATCATCATGAAAGAAGAAGTCCAGGACGTGGTCGGCATGTTCGGCCGCAGCGGTGAATTGCAGACCGGCATCGGCAAGGTCTCCGGCGTCATCGCCTTCTCGCTGGGCATACTCTGCGTGCTCGGGGTACTGGCATTTCTCTATCCGCAATACCTGACCACGCCCGAGTTACGCAAGAACTACAACCCGGACCTGCTGCGGCACCTGCTGTTCGCCTGCATGCTGATCGCCGGCGGCATTTCGCTCACCAACCTGATGCTGCGGCGCTTTCGCGCGCTCAACTTCGCCGCGCTGGTGCTGATCATTGCCGCGCAGGCGCTGGGCGGGGCCGCCGTGCCGGTGGGCAACTTTCCCGACCATACCCCCTACGTCGGCCTGGACTGGTTCATTCTCGACCTGCTCGGCTCCACGCTGGTGTTCGTGCTGATCGAAAAAATGTTTCCCCTGTACAAGGGCCAGCCGGTATTCCGTTTCGACTGGCAGACCGACTTCACCCATTTCGTGGTCAATCACTTCATCGTCGGGCTGATCCTGCTGGTGGTCAACTTCCTGATCCACCGCCTGTTCTCCTGGGCCGTGTTCCCGCCCTTGCAGAAGGCGATCCAGGGCCTGCCGTTTTTCCTTGAGCTCGCGCTGATCATCCTGGCGGCCGACATGGTGCAGTACTGGACCCACCGCGCCTATCACGAGGTGCCCTTCCTCTGGCGCTTCCACTCGGTGCACCACAGCACGAAGGTGATGGACTGGATGGCCGGCTCGCGCCAGCACATCCTTGAACTCGTCGTCACCCGCGTCGGCGTGCTCGGCGCGCTCTACGTGCTGGGCTTTCACAAGGAAGTGATGGACATCTACATCATCATCGTCGGCTTCCAGGCGGTGTTCAACCACGCCAACGTCAGCCTGCCCTGGGGGCCGCTGAAATACATCATCGTCACGCCCGACTTCCACCACTGGCACCACAGCTCCGACCGCGTCGCGCTCGACCGCAACTATGCCGCCCACTACGCTTTTCTCGATTACCTGTTCGGCACCGCGGTGAAAACCGACGAGCGCTTTCCCAAGGAATACGGCGTGCTGGGCGACTACATGCCGGCCGGCTTCGTCAAGCAGCAGATGTTTCCTTTCGTATTCCGCGAGAAAAAGGACTGAGCGCGAGAATCGCTGGCGCATAATTCTCGCCACCCCGCGCCACCTTCAGGAGCCGCCATGACCCAGCCCAAAAAGCCCGCGCCGGCCGCGCGAAAACCGGCGCCGCCGAAAAAAGATGCGGAAGAAGCGCGCATCGACGAAGCCGAGGACGAAAGCTTCCCCCGCCAGCGACCCCAATTCCGAAACCCAGCCCAAGCCGACCAAAAAGAAAAAATAAGGCGGGCGCGGCCGCAGGAACTCCCTCGCGCCGCACGGGCTCCAACAGGAGGCGCGGACATTCCCGCGCTTTACCCGAGGAGCCGACATGAACCCGAGCAAGGATTCCCCCAGCGCGCCGCAGGCCGACCAGGCCAAGCCGCGCCCCGAACACAAGAACCCGGCGACCGAGGAAAAGCGCGTCGACGAGGCGGTGGAAGACAGCTTTCCCGCCAGCGACCCGAGTTCGGAAACCCAGCCGAAGCCGACCCGCCGGCAGAAGTAGCCGACGACTACATCTGTCGTAAAAACTGAGAAAACCATAGCTTTTTTCGTTTTTTGCCGCGCAGCCCTGGAGCAAAAGACGGTAAATGATGGCTTGGTCTCAAGTTCCAAGTGCAACACTATGGTCATACCGACCGGGAGAGTTGCAATGGAAACGAAGAGCTACAGTCATTTGAGTGCGTTGGAGAGAGAAAGGATCAGCATTGGTCTGAAGGGAGGGCTGA
>JAQGMJ010000070.1 GCA_028292405.1 Betaproteobacteria bacterium | reverse complement strand
AGCGGCGGCCAGCGGCGGCCAGCGGCGGCCAGCGGCGGCCAGCGGCATCATGGTGCAGTCGAATCGGCAGTTCTTGGCACTATTTTTCGAGGTCTGCTGAGGCTATTCTGCGGGGCATATGGGTTCGGTGTCCTGGAGAAGAGCGATGCGGGAAAAACTGTTTCTGGCGGGCGCCGCGGGCGCCATCGGGCGGGTGCTGGGGCCGCTGCTGGTGCGGGCGGGCTATGAGGTGCATGGCAGCACGCGGCAAGAGGCGCAGGCCTTGCGCGCGCAGGGGGTGACGCCGGTGGTGGTGGATGTGTTCGATGCGCCCGCGCTGAACGCGGCGCTGCTGCGGGTGGCGCCCGCCATCGTGGTGCATCAGTTGACGGACTTGCCGCAAAAGCTGGAGCCCTCCGCGATGGCGGCGGCGCTGGCGCGCAATGCGCGGGTGCGCGAAGTAGGCACGCGCAATCTGGTGGCGGCGGCAATCGCGGCGGGAACGAAGCGCATGGTGGCGCAGAGCATCGCGTGGGCGTATGCGGCCAAGCCGCTGCCGTATGTCGAGGAAGATGCGCTGGATTTGCAGGCCAGCGGCGACCGGCTGGTGAGTGTGCGCGGGGTGGCGACACTGGAAGATGCGGTGCTGCACTCGGCGCCGCTGGTGGGCACGGTGTTGCGCTATGGGCACTTGTATGGGCCGGGCACGGGGTTCGACGCGCGGCGGGGCGCCAGTCCGCTGCATGTGGAGGCGGCGGCGTTGGCGGCGCTGCTGGCGGTGCAGCGGGGGGTGGGGGGCGTCTTCAACATCGCGGAAGAGAATGCGGAAGTCGATAGCGCGAAGGCGCGGCGTGAGCTGGGCTTTGATGCGAGCGCGCGCGTGAAGGGGGCATCATGAAGGCAGCAATCATGAAGGCGGCAATCATGAAGGCAGCAATCATGAAGGCAGCAATCATGAAGGCGGCAATCATGAAGGCGGCAATCATGAAGGCGGCAATCATGAAGGCGGCGATGTGGAGGCAGGTTGGCGCGGGCGGCGGCGCGGCGGCGCTGGCGTTGATGGCGGCGGCGGGGTTTGCGCTTTCGCCGGGGGCCAGGCAGGGGGCTCTACAGATGGCGGGCAGCGTGTGCTTCACCGACAGCGGGCCGATGTTCGCCAGCAGCGCGGCGGACAAGGCGGCGGGGCGGCCGGTGACCATGACCACAGTGCTTTCGTGCAGCCGGCTTGCGAGCGTGCCGGGCAAGTCGGTGACGACCGCGATGGTGGACTATCCGCCGCTGGCGTATACGCCGCCGCACCGCCACCCGGGTGAAGTGACGGCGGTGGTGATGGAGGGCACCATCCGCTCGCAGGTCAACGGCGGGGGGGTGGGGGATTTCGTGGCGGGGCAGACCTGGTTCGAAGAGCCGAAGGCCCTGCACAATTTCGCCGAGAATCCGGACCCGAAGAAGCCGGCGAAGCTGCTGGCGTTTTTCGTCACGGAGGAGAACTGCGGGGCGCTGGTGATACCGGAGAAGTGAGGTGGAGTGGTCAGTCGGCCACAGGTTGCGCCATCCAGCACAACGCCATCCCCCTCCTGTCCTTCCCTTGAAAGGGGGAGAGACCGCTAAGTTGCCGCCCCGGAGTAAGCGGCTGTGGAACAGTATTCTTAAGGGGGCTTTACCCCATCCCCCCTGGCAGGGCGCGCTGCCCGTTTTCATCGGGCAGCCGTTCAGCCGGCGCACGGCATGCCGTGCGAAACCCCGGCTTCAACCTGTCCCTCTCCTTGAAAGGGAGGGGGCCTGCCAGCTCGATGCCCGAGAAGAGGGGCGCTGTGTCCTGGCGCCATTGCTGATGTGTGGAATGTAGTCTTTCTCCGACAGCAAGCCCGCTTTGCAACGGCGCATAATTGCCGCCATTCCCCGCCAAAGGCCACGCCATCATGAGCGCCGATGATCTCACTGTACGCAACACGCCGGACAGTTTCGCCCCCGCCACCCCCGCACCGGGGGCGACGCATTACACCGCCGCCGAGAAGCGCCACCGGATCTTCGCCATCGTCGCGGCTTCCTCGGGCAACCTGGTGGAGTGGTTCGACTTTTACGTCTACGCGTTTTCCGCGCTGTATTTCGCGCCGGCGTTTTTTCCGAAGTCGGACCCGACGGCGCAGTTGCTCAATACCGCCGGGGTGTTCGCCGCCGGCTTTTTGATGCGGCCGATCGGCGGCTGGCTGTTCGGGCGCATCGCCGATCGCGCCGGGCGCAAGGTGTCGATGGTGATTTCGGTGACCATGATGTGCGGCGGCTCATTGCTGATCGCCTGTTTGCCGACGTATGCGAGCATCGGCGCGGCGGCGCCCTTTTTGTTGTTGGTGGCGCGGCTGTTCCAGGGCTTGTCGGTGGGCGGGGAGTACGGCACCACGGCCACTTACATGAGCGAGGTGGCCTTGCGCGGGCAGCGCGGCTTTTACTCCTCCTTCCAGTATGTGACGCTGATCGGTGGGCAACTGCTGGCGGTGCTGGTGATCGTGGCGCTGGAGCAGGCGCTGACTACCGATGAGTTGAAGGCGTGGGGCTGGCGCATTCCGTTCATCATCGGGGCGATTACGGCGGTGGTGGCGCTGTATTTGCGGCGCTCGCTTTCCGAGACGGCGAGCGAGGCCAGCCGCAAGAACAAGGAGGCGGGCACCATCGCCGGGCTGTTCCGCAACCACAGGGCGGCGTTCTTCACGGTGCTTGGCTACACCGCGGGCGGCTCGCTGATCTTCTACACCTTCACCACCTACATGCAAAAGTACCTGGTGAATTCGGCGCACATGTCGATCAAGACGGCCAGCGCGGTGATGACCTTCGCGCTCTTCACCTACATGTGCATGCAGCCGCTGTTCGGCATGCTGGCCGACCGCATCGGCCGGCGCAACAACATGCTGGCGTTCGGCGCGCTCGGGGCGATCTGCACGGTGCCGATCATGACGGCGCTCAATCACGTGGACAGCCCGTACACCGCATTCGCGCTGATCATCCTGGCGCTGGCGATCGTCAGCTTCTATACCTCGATTTCCGGCATCGTGAAGGCGGAGATGTTTCCGGCGGAGGTGCGCGCTTTAGGCGTCGGCCTGGCCTACGCGGTGGCCAACGCGATCTTCGGCGGCTCGGCGGAGTACGTGGCGCTGTGGCTGAAGACTTTGGGCGACGAGTCGGCGTTTTACTGGTATGTATCGGCGATGATGGTGATCGCATTCCTCGTCGCGCTGCGTTTGCCGAAACAGCCGGCTTACCTGCATCACGATCATTGAAGCGTCTGCCAACTTCGGTTGCAGATCCGCAGTTGACAAAAATTCACACAAATTAATCTCCGGCTAATCTGCGCAAAAACGCTGTATGACAGCCGCGGCGGCACGCGCCGCCTCCCGTAAGCTCAACCTGACCGCGGCCGGGGGCGAGCGTGGTGCGCGGGTGAACCGGGCCCAGGGCGAAAAAAGCGGCCGATGGCCGCTTTTTTCTATGCAGGCGCCGTTCAGGCCGGGCTGATGCGGCGCGCGCCGTTCCAGCGCTTGACCCAGTAGCGTTCGTTCAGACTTTCGGTGCGCACCAGGCCGCCGGAAGAAGGCGAATGGACGAAGCGCTCGTCGCCGATGTACAGGCCGACATGGGTGAAGGGGCGGTGCATGGTGTTGAAAAACACCAGGTCGCCGGGCTGCAGGGCGGTGCGCGGCACCTCGCTGCCATGGCGGCCGATGCCGTCGGCCGTACGCGGCAGGCTCATCGCGAAGACTTCGCGGTACAGGTAGCAGACGTAGCCGGAACAGTCGAAACCGGTCTCCGGCGAGACGCCGCCGGGACGGTAGCGCACGCCGACCAGCGACAGCGCCTTGAACAGCAAGTCGTCCACGCCGGCGCGCAGCGTCGTGGCGGCCGGTGCCGCGGTGAAGCTTTCGAGACTGGAGCTCGGGGTGAGCGATACCCGCGGGGTGCTGGAGGGCGGCGGATCCGGCAGGCCGGGCACCTCGATTGATTGGGCGCGCGCAAGCGCCGGGAGACTCAAGGTTCCCGGGATAATCGCGAGTCGGAAAAGGGCATGGCGTCTATTCACGAAACGGACTCTAGAACATGCCGGCGGCATTGTCAAAGCCGGTTTTGTAAAATTTTGGCGAAAAGTTGGCGCTTTTCAGGGGCTTGCATGCGTTTTTTAATAATGACAATGGCATTTACTCCGCCAAACGCGGCCCCCGTAAAGGCTTGACTCACTTATAATTCGTCCGAGTTTGAGGCGGGATCGGCTGGAGGAAAGGTTCCGTACAAGGCAAGAAGGCGGCCCAACAGCCGCAGTCGGTGACCGGCGGGGGCGGCGGTCGCGACCATTTATGGGAATTGCAGTCCATGGCATCTGCCGCAGTCAATCCGGAAAAGCCGCGCGTGCTGGTGGTCGATGATTCGCGCATCGTCCGCGCCACCATCGGCAAACACGTGAAAAACGTGTACGAGGTGAGCGAGGCGAGCGATGGCGAAGACGGCTGGACCGCGCTGGTCGCCGATGCGCAGATCCGCGTGGTGATTTCCGACCTGTCGATGCCGCGCCTGGACGGCTTCGGCCTGATCGAGCGCATCCGCGCCTCCAGCGAAGCGCGCATCCGCGACATTCCGATCATTATGATTTCCGGCGACGACGAGGCCGAGCCGCGGCGCCGCGCCTCGGCGCTGGGCGCCACCGCATTCATCACCAAGGGCGTGGGCGGCGGCGAACTGCTGGCGCGCCTGGAGGCGCTGATCAGCTCGCCCGAGGGCGCGCCGGTGGCGGCGATGGCGCCGCCGACGCCCGAAGAAATCGCGCGCCACGCGCAGGAGGCGGCGCTGGCGGCCACCCGCGCGCAGGAGGCGGCCGAGGCGGCGCGCATCGCGGCGATGGAACAGGTGATGAACGACCCGGTCACCGGCCTGCTCACGCTTTCGGCGCTGGTGAAACAAGGTGCGCAACTGTTCGCCTACGCACGGCGCCACCAGCTGGCGCTCTCGGTAATGCGCATCGTGCTGGACGATTTCGGCGTGATGCGCGCGCGCATCGGCGACCACGTTGCCGACCAGATACTGGTGGGCGTGGGCAAGCTGCTGGCTTCGCGCATGCGCAAGGAAGATTGCGTGGCGCGCACCGGCCCGGGCGAATTCGCCGTGGCCCTGCCGGCCGCCACCCGCGCCGGCGCCGCGCGCCTGGCCGAGCGCCTGGTGGAGGAAGTGCGCCAGGCGAAAATCGTCTGGCAGTCGCAGACCCTGAAGATCAGCGCCAGCGTCGGCGTGGCCGACACGGTGAGCGATCCGGGCGAGAGCTTCGCCGACATCTACAGCACCGCCGCGCGCCGCGTCGAGCGCGCGCGCGAGATCGGCGTTGGCCGGGTGCTGTCGGACGACGGCGGCAGCGATACGGATGGCGCCGTCAAGCCGGCCGCGCCGCTGCCGCTGGCCGGCCTCTCGGTGGACCAGGCCCTGCGCCTGCTGGCCGAAGGGCGCGGCACGGAACTCGAGGTGCACGTGGCCGAGCTGGCGCGCGCGGTCTACCCGCTGGTGAAGTTCTGCGACGAGATGTTCGAAAAGGCGGCGACCAGCCACCAGACGCGCATGCTCAAGGCCTCCGAGCTCCTGCTGATGAAGACCCAGCCGATGGAAACGCTGAAGCAGGGCGGCTTTCTCGACTAGCCATCGGGCGTCGCGCCGGTCGCACTCCTGTCTCGCGTGGTGGAGGTTTCTTCGTGGATGTTTGGTCAAAAAATCGACTGGCTTTGCCGGCGATTCTTTTGCAAAATAAAATCCGTCAAAGTAGGTTTTTACTTTTGACGGCAACGGAGACAAGGCATGCCGAACTACGCGGAGAAGTACGCGCGTTCCCTGAGCGACCGCGAAGGGTACTGGGCCGAAGAGGCGCAACTGATCGAGTGGCAACAACAGCCGCAGAAAATCCTCGACTATTCGCGCCCGCCATTCTCCAAGTGGTTTACCGGCGGCACCACCAACCTGTGCCACAACGCCGTCGATCGCTGGCTGAAGACGCAGGCGGATGCGCCGGCGCTGATCTACATCTCCACCGAAACCGGCGCGCAAGAGACCTATAGCTACGCGCAATTGCATGCGGAGGTGAATCGCACGGCCGCCCTGCTGCAGTCCCTCGGCGTGGCGCGCGGCGACCGCGTGCTGATCTACATGCCGATGATCCCGCAGGCCACCTTCGCCATGCTGGCCTGCGTGCGCATCGGCGCGATCCACTCCGTGGTCTTCGGCGGCTTCGCCGCGCATTCGCTGGCCACGCGCATCGACGACGCGGAGCCCAAGCTGATCATCGCGGCGGACGCCGGCTCGCGCGCCGGCAAGGTGGTGCCCTACAAGGGCCTGCTCGACGAGGCGCTGGCTCTGGCGAAGTCGCCGCCGCAAAACGTGCTGCTGTTCGACCGCAAGCTCGCCCCCATGCCGATGCAGGCGGGGCGCGACGTCGATTGGGAAACCCTGCGCGCGCAGCACATGAACGCCAGCGTGCCCTGCGCCTGGCTGGAGTCCTCCGAGGCTTCCTACATCCTCTACACCTCGGGTACCACCGGCCGGCCCAAGGGCGTGCAGCGCGACACCGGCGGCTACACCGTGGCCCTGGCAGCCTCGATGCGCGACATTTTCGACGGCAAGCCGGGCGAGACTTATTTTTGCACCAGCGACATCGGCTGGGTGGTCGGGCATTCGTACATCGTCTACGGGCCGCTGCTGGCGGGCATGGCGACCATCCTCTACGAAGGCACGCCGCTGCGCCCCGACGCCGGCATCCTGTGGAAGATCGTGCAGGATCACAAGGTGGCCGTGATGTTCTCCGCGCCCACCGCCATCCGCGTGCTGAAAAAGCAGGACCCGGCCTATCTCAACAAGTACGACCTCTCTTCGCTCAAGGCCCTGTTCCTCGCCGGCGAGCCGCTGGACGAGCCCACCGCGCGCTGGATCTCCGAGGGACTCGGCCGCCCGATCGTCGACAACTACTGGCAGACCGAGACCGGCTGGCCCATCCTCACCTACCCGATGGGCGTCGAGGAGTGCAAGCCGCGCTTCGGCAGCCCCGGCGTGCCGATGGCCGGCTTCGACGTGCGCATCCTGCACGAGCGCACCGGCGAAGAACTCGCCACCGGCGAGAAGGGCGTGGTCGCCATCGTGCCGCCGCTGCCGCCGGGCTTCATGAGCACCATCTGGCGCGACGACGCGCGCTTCGTCGAAACCTATTTCCGCAGCATCCCCGGGCGCGAGGTCTACTCCAGCTTCGACTGGGGCATCAAGGAAGCCGACGGCTGCCACTTCATCCTCGGCCGCACCGACGACGTGATCAACGTCGCCGGCCACCGCCTCGGCACGCGCGAAATCGAGGAATCGATTTCGTCGCATCCCGCGATTGCCGAATGCGCCGTCGTCGGCGTCGCCGACCCGCTCAAGGGCCAGATGCCGGTCGGCTTCGCCGTGGTGAAAGACCCGGCCGCCATCGACACGCTGGCCGCGCGCCTGGCGCTCGAAGGCGACGTGATGAAGACCATCGACAAGCAACTCGGCCCCATCGCCCGGCCCTCGCGCGTGTACTTCGTCAGCGTGCTGCCGAAGACGCGTTCGGGCAAGGTGCTCAGGCGCTCGATCCAGGCGGTATGTGAGGGACGGGACCCGGGTGACCTGACGACGATCGAGGACCCGGTTGCGCTGGCGCAGTTGAAGGATGTGGTGGCGGGGAAGTAGCTGTTCAGATTCCACACGCGGCAATGAGTTCGGCGCCGCTGTAACGCGTGCCGCTGGTATGGCCCGCGATCAGTCCAAGCATCTTCGCATTGACCGGCGTCGCCACGCCGTGCGCGGCGCCCAGGCGCATCACCGCGCCGCAAAGGTCGCCGATCTCGCTCTCGCGTCCGGCCTGCAGGTCGTCCCACATCGAGGAGCGCGCCGTAGGGTCAATGCGCAGCATGGGCGCGGCGAGGACGCGAAAGGCGATGTCGGGCAGGCCCAGGATGACCGGTACCAGGCCGGGTGAGGTCGCCACCTTGGCCGGCGCGATGCGCGCGGCGGCGAGAACCGCGAGCGCTTCGTCGATCAGCGCGGCGAATACGCGGCGGTAGTCGCGCTGCCGCAGCTCTTCGCGCAGCGGCAAGCCGGAGAGCGCGTTGACCGGGTTGTTCAGGTTGAGCAGCAGCTTGCCCCATTGCACGGCGCGCATGTCGGCTTCGAGCTGCAGCGGCAGTTGCGCGGCGGCGAAGTCCGGCAGCAGGGATTCGGTGAGCGCATTGCGCTCGGCGCGCAGCACGCCGGAGGTGGCGCGGTGCACCTCGCCGGGCCGCGGCTGGATCACGTTAAAGGGCACCATGCCGGGGATGGCCGTGAGCCCGGGGGCGGCGGCGCGGATGCGCGCGACATTGTCGACGCCGTTTTGCAGCGACAGCACCGGCGTGCCGGCGGGGAAGGCAGCAGCGATTTCGCGCGCGGTCTCGGCGGTGGCGCCGCCCTTTACGCAAAGCAGCACCATCACCGCTTCATTGGGGACGGGTTTCAGCTCATGTGTCAGCGCATGTGTCAATTCGTTCATCGCGGTAAACGCGGCGAAGGCCGACGGCGGCACCTGTACGCTTCGCCCTTCGAGGTCGGTGACCTTCAGGCCGCCGCCGCGCAAGGCCTCGACGATGCGCGGCCGGCCGACGAAGCTGACGCGCGCGCCCGCCGCCGCCAGCGCGCCGCCGACGTAGCAGCCGATGGCGCCGGCGCCGGCGACGATGTAGTGCATCAGTCGCGGCGCCGCTTGAAGGTGATCCACACCGCGATCACCGTGAAGGTGGCGACGATGCCGACGATGATCCAGAAGCCGTTGTCTTCCTTCGCCAGCGGAATGCCGCCGACGTTCATGCCGAGCAGGCCGGCGATGATGTTGATCGGCAACGCCAGCACGGTGACGATGGTCAAGACGAACAGGCTGCGGTTGTTCTGCTCGTTGACCATGGCGGCGATTTCTTCCTGCAGCAGCTTGATGCGTTCGAGCAGGCCGGCCATGTCGTTGAGGGCTGTCGAAAACTCCTCGGTGGACTCGCGCAGTTCCTGCACGTCCTGGGTCGCCATCCATACCGGCGGGTGATTGAGCAGGCGGAACAGGGCGGCGGGTTCCGGCGCCAGCAACCGCTGCAGGCGCACCAGCACGCGGCGCAGGGTGCCGAGGTTGGCGCGCTTGGTCTCCAGGCGGCCGGCCAGGAGGCTGTCTTCGGCCACGTCGGTCTTTTGCGTGGCTTCGCGCATGATGCGCACCAGCACGTCGGCCTGGTCGCGCAGCAGGCGCACCAGCAGGTCGGCGGTGGAGCGGAAGGTCTCGCCGTTGTTCACCGAGGCGCGCAGCTGGTCGATCGAGCGCAGCGGCTTGGTGCGCACGCTCACCAGCATGCGGGTGTCGGCGCTGACCCACATGGTGGCGATGTCGGGGGCGTCGAGCGAAAAATCGAACAGCACATCGTTGACCACCGCGATCAGGGCGTCGTCGGCGTATTCGATGCGGGTGGAGCGCGACTCTTCGCGCAGGGTCTCGTAGAAGGCGTCGGTCAGCCCGAGGTTCTGCGCCAGCCACTTTTCGCAGGCGGCGTGCGCGATGTTGAAATGCAGCCAGACGAAGCTGCCGTCCGTCGTTGGAGTCTTCAGCCACGCCTGCGCATCGGCGGCGTTTACCTTGCGGCCGCGCTCGCCGGGGGCGAATACATAGCCGCAGATCAGGCCGGCGGCGTCCGGGCCGTAGGAATCGTTCAGGTTCATGCGTGCAGGGTGCGGAAAGGGAGAGGAAGGGAAGAGGGAGGGAAAGACGGCGCGGCATGGGTCGCCGGGTTTGTGACAATTCCTTGGAGCGTTTGTTGCGCTTGATGCCACGTACGCTACGCGCCTCGCTTACGCATAGCATAAAGCAAAACCGTGACAGTTCGATGATGGCGCGCCGCGTCGGCGGCTATACTGCGCGCCTGCCGCATCCGGCTTTTCTTCTCCATTAAAAACATGAAAACCAAACCCTGCCTGACCCTGGACGACTGCAAGACCATCGCCGCCGCCGCCGAAGCCCACGCCCGCGCCAACAACTGGGCGGTGGCCATTTCCATCGTCGACGACGGCGGCCACCTGCTGTGGCTGCAGCGCATGGACGGCGCCGGCATTTCGACCGTGCGTGTCTCCGAGGGCAAGGCGCGCACCGCCGCCTATGGCCGCAAGCCGACGAAGGTCTATGAAGAGATGGTGAACAAGGACGGCCGGGTGTCGGCCACCATGATGCCGGGCATGCTGCACATGGAAGGCGCGCTGCCTATCATGGTCGAGGGCCAGTGCGTGGGCGCGGTCGGCGCTTCGGGCGTGAAGTCGGCCGAGGACGCGGCGATCGCCGAGGCGGGGATCAAGGCGCTGCTGGGCTGAGCGTGGGATTGACTGCGGGGCCCGCTGCGGAGCTGAAACCCGTCGCGCCGGCCGTTGGACCGAAGCCGGCCGGGCTGGCTGCGGCCGTCGCCGGACGGCTTGCATCCAGATCCGCCGCCGCGCGCCACAGCGCGTGGCCGGAGTCGCGGTATTTGCGCTCGAAGGGCGTCAGCGGTTCCTCAGGCACAAAGGCCTCGCAGGCCGGCGCGGCGCCGCGCAGCAGGCCGAGGGCGGCGCTGAACTCTTCCACGTAGACGCTCCAGTTGCTGCGGCATTCCAGAATGCCGCCCAGGGCCGGCAGCAGCGGGAACACCGGATGCGCCGGCCAGCGGCGCATCACCTGCGCCGGCTTTGGCCAGGGGTTGGGGTAGAGCAGGTAATGGCGCGCCAGGCGCATGCCGCGCGCGGCCAGCAGGCCCCAAATGTCGACCACGTCGGCGCGCAGCAGCAGCACGTTGGGCGGCGCGGCCTGCCCGCGCGCCGCCTGCTCGCCCTGCGCCAGGCGAGCCTCGGACTGGTCCACGCCGACGGCCAGGCACTCCGGGTGCAGGCGCGCCAGCGCGCGGGTGCTGGCGCCGGTGCCGCAGCCGGCGTCGAGCAGCAGCGGGGCGCGGCCGTCCCAGGCCGCCAGCAGGCGCCCGAAGGCGGCCGTGCTGTAGGGCGCGGGCGGTTTGCGGAAGGGACTGCGCGCATGGCGCAATACCAGGGAGACCAGTTGCTGGTGCGGTCCCTGCTGGGGACTTTCGACAGGACGGGAATTGGCGTGCATGGGCTGGAAAAAGGGGCGCGCCGATGTGCGGCCGGCGGTCCGGTTTTTGGCTGCTTGTAGGACGCCCGGCGCGGCGCGGCGCAGCGACTACAATACGGCTTGTATTGTCCCTGATTCGCGCCTTCCCGCGCTGCTCTTACATGACACGCATCCTGGTGGTCGACGACGACGAGGCGATTTGCAGCTGGCTGCAGGCGCTATTGCGCGTTGATGGTTACGAGGTGACCGCCGTGGGCAGCGGCGAAGAGATGTTCGAGGAACTGAAAAACGAGGTTCCTGAATTGCTGCTGGTCGATCTGCTGCTGCCGGGCGTCAACGGCATGGAGATCCTGCAGCGCCTGCGCGGCGAGCCCGCGACCGGCAACCTGCCGGTGATCCTGATCACCTCGCTGGACCCGAAGCGCTACCTGCGCGTCGGCATGGAACTGGGCGCCGACGACTTCCTGGTCAAGCCGCTGGCCGGGCCCGACGTGCTCACCGCCGTGCGCACCCGCCTGCAGCGCCAGGAGCAGGCGCAGCGCGGGCGCACCGTGGGCGGCCTGCCGGTGCGCATCGGCAACTACCTGCTGGAGCGCCTGCTGGCGCGCGGCACTTCCTCCGAGGTGCATTACGCGCGCCATGTCGAGAACCCGGCCGACGACGCGGCGGTAAAGATTTTCCGCACCCGGCGCGAGGCCGACGCGCGCCTGCTCGGGCGCTTTTCGCGCGAGGTGGAAATCGCCTCGGCGGTGCAGCACCCGCAACTGGCCACGGTCTACGAGCAGGGCGTGCAGGGCGACCTGCTCTACGTCGCCTTCGAATATTTTCCGCGTGGCGACCTGGCCGGCTTCATCGGCGAGGGCCTGGCGCCGGCGCTGGTGCGCCGGGTGGTCTCGCAGGTGGCCGAGGGCCTGGGCGCGCTGCACGCCGCCGGCATCGTCCACCGCGACATCAAGCCGGCCAACATCATGATCCGCTCGACCAGCGACTTCGTCATTGCCGATTTCGGGCTGGCGAAGATGGTGCAGCAGAACATTTCGCTCACCTCCACCGGCGAGGTGCTGGGCACGCCCGCCTACCTGGCGCCGGAGCAGGCGATGAGCGGGCCGGTGGGGCCGTGGACCGACATCTACAACCTCGGCGTGGTGACCTACGAGCTGCTCACGGGAGTGAAGCCTTTCGACGGCAGCAACCACCAGGCGATCGTCTTCAAGCACATCCACAATCCGCCGCCGCCGCTGCCGGCGCAGGCGGCGATGTTCCAGCCGGTGCTTGACCGCATGCTGGCCAAGGAGCCGGCGGACCGCTACGCCAGTACTGAAGAGTTGCTCGATGCGTTGGACGGGCTGCAGCTCAACATGATCTGAGCCGGCGCCTGTCAGGATTCACGCGCGGTTCAGGGCCACGGAAAAGCAGCTCGCCGCGAATGGAGGTGGCGCGAACGCCGGACGTTCAGGCCGCCGCGTTCTCCAGGCCGGCCGCCAATGCGGCTTCGTTTTAGGTTCGCCGCTCTGCGGCTCAGGCCGCCGCGCTCTCCAAATCCACCACAAGCGCGGCGGCGAGAGCCTGCCACTGGATGCTGATTACCATCGGCTGCTGCCGCAATATCTGCAGCACGCCGCTCTTGCTCAAGCTCTCCAGCGCGGCGCCCTTGAGCGTGGCCGGCACCGAGATTTCCATTTTTTCGCCGAAGTGCTTGCGCGCGTTGCCGGCGATGGTGTTGGCGATCTCGCCGGCGGCGCCCATGTAGATGTCGTCGCCCTGCAGGGTTTCGCCGGCCGACAGCAGCAGGTAGCGCATCATCAGTTTCGGCGCGGTGAAATAGACGCAGCCGCGGTGCGAGCCGGAGACCTGGATCAGGCCGGTGTAGTCGAACTCCGGCAGGGCGCTGCGCTCGCCGGGATAGGCGGCCGAGACGGTGGCGGCCTTGCGCGTCAGGCGGCTGAAGTAGCTTTGCGCCGCCGCGGTGATCACCTGCAGGTCATCGGGGGTCAGCGCGTTCATACGCAAGGTGGTCTCGGTGTCGGCGGGGCGGGTTTCAGTCCACCATCAGGCTGCCATCTTGCGCTGCTTCTGGTAGAGGAACTCCAGCACGGCGGTACGGCAGTCGATGTAGGTGGCGTCGTGCGCCAGGCCGAGGCGGTCGCGCGGGCGGGCCAGCGGCACGTGCAGGATTTCGCCGATGGTGGCGGCCGGGCCGTTGGTCATCATGACGATGCGGTCCGACAGCAGCACGGCTTCGTCCACGTCATGGGTGACCATCAGCACGGTGCTGCCGGTTTCGCCGACGATGCGCATCAGCTCGTCCTGCAAATGGGCGCGGGTGAGCGCATCGAGGGCGCCAAAGGGTTCGTCGAGCAGCAGCATGTTCGGCTCCATCGCCAGGGCGCGGGCGATGCCGACGCGCTGCTTCATGCCGCCGGAGATTTCGCCCGGGCGCTTGTATTCGGCGTGCGACAGGCCCACCAGCTTCAACGCCGCGTGGGTGCGGTCGCGCAGCTTTTCCTTCGTCTCGGTGGCGCCGAAGACGCGCTCCACCGCGAGGTAAACGTTGTCGAAGCAGGTGAACCAGGGCAGCAGCGAATGGTTCTGGAATACCACGCCGCGGTCCGGGCCGGGGCCGGTGATTTCGCGCTCGGCGCACAGAAGCGAGCCGGAGGTGGGGTGGGTGAGGCCGGCGACGAGATTGAGCAGGGTCGATTTGCCGCAGCCGGAGTGGCCGATCAGGGAGACGAATTCGCCGCGCGCGATGTCGAGGTCGATGTCGCGCAGGGCGATGAAGTCGCCGTCGTTGGTGTCGAACACCATGCCGGCGTGCGCCACCTGCAGGTAGCGCTCCGGGTTCTTGATCATGGCGGCTTTGGGGTTCTGGGCGATGGGTACCATGGTCTTATCCCCTATTTATATTCGAATCGTCTGGCCAGCAGCACCAGCGCATTTTCCAGCAGCAGGCCGACGATGCCGACCACGAAGATGGCGATGATGATGTGCTGCACGTTGAGGTTGTTCCACTCGTCCCACACCCAGAAGCCGATGCCGACGCCCCCGGTGAGCATTTCAGCGGCGACGATCACCAGCCAGGCCACGCCGATGGCGAGACGCACGCCGGTGAGCACGAAGGGCAGCACCGCGGGAAACAATATTTTTGTGAACACCTTCCACTCGGAAAGGTTGAGCACCTTCGCGACGTTGGTGTAGTCCTGCGGAATCTGCCGCACGCCCATCGCCGTGTTGATGATCATCGGCCAGATGCTGGAGATGAAAATGGTCCAGATCGCCGCCGGGTTGGCCGACTTGAAAACCAGCAGCCCGATCGGCAGCCAGGCCAGCGGAGACACCGGCCTGAGCAAACTGATGATCGGCGAAGTCATGTGGTTGAGGAACTGGAAACGGCCGATCATGAAGCCCAGCGGAATGCCGATCACCGCCGCCAGGCCGAAGCCGATGCCGACGCGCTTGAGCGAGGAGATGATGTTCCAGCCGATGCCCTGGTCGTTCGGGCCCTTGATGTAAAAAGGGTCGGAGAATACTTCGACCGCCGAAACCCATACCTTGGCCGGGCCGGGCAACTGGCCGCCGCCGGTGTGCGAGATCACCTGCCAGATCAGCACGAACATGGCGAAGCCGAGCAGGGGCGCGGCGAAGCGCAGGATCAGCGCGCGGCGGCGCGCCAGCACCAGCCGGGGGCTGGGCGTGTGAGGTGCCGCGACGGGCGCGGCAGCAGCTTGCGCCGCCGCGGGTGCGGCGGGCTTGTTGATCTCGGTGATACCCACGGGGGCACTCCCGGCGTCATTGGCGGGAAGAACGGCGCTCATGCTGTCTCCCATTACGCGTGGATCTTGAAGCTGGCGGCGTACTTCTTCGGGTCGCGGCCGTCCCACACCGTGCCGTCGATGAACTTGCTGGTGCGGAAGTCGGACTTCGGCACCGGCATCTTCAGCGCGCTTGCGCACTCCTTGTAGAGGTCGATGCGGTTCACCTGCTTGGCCACGGCGAGATAGTCCGGGTCGCTCTTGAGCAGGCCCCAGCGGCGGTGCTGGGTGAGGAACCACATGCCGTCCGACAGGTACGGATAATTCACAGCGCCGTCGTTGTAGAACTTCATGTAGTCGGGGTCGTCCCACTTCTTGCCGATACCGTTGTCGTAGCGCCCGAGCATGCGCGCGACGATGATATCGGCATCGGTGTTCACATAGGAGCGGTCGGCAATGGTCTGCGCCGTCTTCTGGCGGTTGGAGAGAGAAGCGTCGATCCAGCGGCCGGCTTCCATCACCGCCATGGTCATGGCGCGCGCGGTGTTGGGGTACTTGGCGACCCACTCGGAAGTGGTGCCGAGGGTTTTCTCGGGGTGGTCTTTCCAGATCGCCTGGGTGGTTTCCACCGTGAAGCCGACGCCGTCGGCAATCGCGCGATTGCCCCAGGGCTCGCCGACGCAAAAGCCGTCCATCGCGCCGACGCGCATGTTGGCCACCATTTGCGGCGGCGGCACGGTGATCGCCTTGGCGTCCTTGAACGGGTCGATGCCCTGGGCCGCCAGCCAGTAATAGATCCACATCGCGTGGGTGCCGGTGGGGAAGGTCTGCGCGAAGGTGTATTCACGCTTTTCGGTGTCCATCAGCTTTTTCAGCGAGGGGCCGTCCTTCACGCCTTTTTCATGCAGCTTTTTCGACAGCGTGATGGCCTGGCCGTTGTTGTTCAGGTTCATCAGCACGGCCATGTCCTTCTTTGGGCCGCCGATTCCCAGGTGCACGCCGTAGATCAGGCCATAGAGCACGTGGGCAGCGTCGAGTTCACCATTCACGAGCTTGTCGCGCACGGAAGCCCAGGAGGCTTCCTTGGAGGGAATGATCTTGATGCCGTATTTCTCGTCGAACTTCATCACCGAGGCCATCACCACGGAGGCGCAATCGGTGAGCGGAATGAATCCGACCTTGACTTCTTTTTTCTCTGGAGCGTCGCTGCCGGCGGCGTAGACCGCGCCGCGCAAGCCGGGTGTGAGCATGCCCATCAATCCGGCGCCGGAGAGAACCCCGGCATTTTTCAGGAGGGAGCGGCGGCCTTCGTTGGCAACTGCCGATACGGCGGGAGGGGAGACAGGCTTCTGCGGTTTCATGGGCGCTGGCGTTTCCAGAGTTGAGTGGAAGCAACAAAGGCGCTGGCCGCGCACAGCTTTTGTGCGGGAAAACACCCTTGTTCAAGAACCGCTCTTCGTTGAGAGGTCCCGTTGCTCTAAAAAGCAACCCTTATGCCAATTTGATGCGCTGCACACAAAGCGTTGCAAGGGTTTGCAATTGATGGACGTGGTGTGGGGCGGCGCGCCGCTGTGCTCCATCTGGCGAGCCGCGGGTGCGCCGCATCTCGCGGCATGTGAAGGTCGCGCGGCCGTGACGGTGTGAACAATCCACCGGGTGCACTGTATACAATCCGACGCGCACTGCCGGTGCATAAAGAGGCTTCCACGCACCGGCTTGGAAAACCCGCGCCCGCGCACCAAACGCTACCAGCCGTGCATTCCCGCGCCCTGCCTTTGGGCACCCTCCGCCTGGGGCAATGGCTGGCTGAGGCGCCCCACAGGCGCTTCGCAACGCAAAAAGCGGTTGGCGCGGTATGTGCTTTTGTCGGCACAGGAATGGCCAACGGCGGCCATTAGCATCGGGAAAGAACTGGCAGTGCAAACCGAAGTTCAGGGATAACGGCGTCCACCTTCACGGTCCTCACTATTAACGGGGGGCGTGCAGGTGGACGCTTTGTTTCCACAATCGCTAATCAAAGGAGATCAGCATGTCTTATCTGGCACCAGCGGAATTCGTCACCAAGATGGTGGATGCGGGCGAATCCAAAATATTCATGGCAACCCGGGACACGCTGATCCGTGCCTACATGGCCGGCGCCATCCTCGCGCTGTCCGCCGTGTTCGCCGTGACCGTCACGGTGCAGACCGGCTTTCCGATCATCGGCGCCATCCTGTTCCCGGTGGGCTTTTGCATGCTCTACCTGCTCGGCTTCGACCTGCTCACCGGCGTCTTCGTGCTCACCCCGCTGGCGCTGATCGACAAGCGCCCCGGCGTGACCATCGGCGGGGTGCTGAAAAACTGGGGCCTCGTGTTCCTCGGCAACTTTCTCGGGGCGCTGACAGTGGCGATCCTGATGTCCATTGTCTTCACCTACGGTTTTTCGCAGGAGCCCGACAAGGTCGGCAAGGTGATCGCGGGCATCGGCGTGGCGCGCACCCTGGGCTACGAAAAGTTCGGCGCCGCCGGCATGCTCACCCTGTTCATCCGCGGCATCCTGTGCAACTGGATGGTTTCCACCGGCGTGGTCGGCGCGATGATCTCCACCTCCGTCAGCGGCAAGGTGATCGCCATGTGGATGCCGATCATGCTGTTCTTCGGCATGGCCTTCGAGCACTCGGTGGTCAACATGTTCCTGTTCCCCTCGGCGCTCTTTCTGGGCGGCGCCTTTTCGTGGATGGACTACTTCATCTGGAACGAAGTCCCCACCGTGCTGGGCAACCTGGTCGGCGGCCTCTCCTTCACCGGCCTGACCCTCTACGCCACCCACATCAAGACCGCGCCGAAACGCAAGCTGGTCTGATTGGCGTCAGAATAGGGCGCCCGCCCCCAATGCCGGGGGCGGGCCGATCCGGCGCGAGCGATGTCCAGTGAACTGAAAATATCGGCGGGGCAGCATTCCGACCGTGGCCGCAAGGAGGTCAACCAGGACTTCCACGGCCTGTGCGTTCCCGCGCAGCCGCTGCTCGACAGCAAGGGCATCGCCATCGCCCTGGCCGACGGTATCGGCAGCAGCGCCGTCAGCGATGTCGCCAGCCAGGCGGCGGTCGGCGGCTTTCTCGAAGACTATTACTGCACCTCCGAGGCCTGGACGGTCAAGACCTCGGCCGAGCGCGTGCTGGCCGCCGTCAATTCCTGGCTGCACGCCCAGACCCAGCAAAGCCAGGGGCGCTACGACAAGGACCGCGGCTACGTCTGCACCTTCAGCGCGCTGGTGCTCAAGTCCGCCACGGCGCACCTGTTCCACGTCGGCGACGCGCGCATCTTTCGTGTCAGCAGCCATGGCCTGGAACAGCTCACTACCGACCACCGCATCTGGGTGGCGCCCGGGCAAAGCCATCTCGGCCGCGCGCTGGGTGTGGGGCCGCGGGTGGAGATCGACTACCAGGCGCTGCAGGTCGAAGTCGGTGACGTCTTCGTGCTCGCCACCGACGGGGTGCATGAGTACGTCGAGGCAGAATTCGTCGCCGGCGCCATCGCCGCCGCCCTCGCCGTCCCCGGCGTGGACCTCGACACCGCCGCGCGGGAGATCGTCGCCGAGGCGGCGCGGTGCGGCAGCCCGGACAATCTCACGGTGCAGATCATCCGCGTCGACGCGCTGCCGGAACGGGGCGCCAACGAAATCCAGCAGCAACTGGCCGGCCTGCAATTACCACCGCTGCTCGAGCCGCGGATGGATTTCGACGGCTACCGCATCGTCAAGGAGTTGCATGGCAGCAGCCGTAGCCATGTGTACCTCGCCGTCGACAACGCCAGCGGCGGGAAAGTCGCGCTGAAGATTCCCTCCATCGACCTGCGCGGCGACCCGGCCTATATCGAGCGCTTCATGCTCGAGGAATGGGTGGCGCGGCGCATCGACAACGCGCACGTGCTCAAGCCCTGCGCCCCGGCGCGCAAGCGCAATTATCTGTATGTCGCCAGCGAATTCATCGACGGCCAGTCGCTGGCGCAATGGATGATCGATAACCCCGCGCCGGCGCTGGAGACGGTGCGCGGCATCGTCGAGCAGATCGCGCGCGGCCTGCTGGCCTTTCACCGCATGGAAATGCTGCACCAGGACCTGCGGCCGGCGAACATCCTGATCGACGCCACCGGGACGGTGAAGATCATCGACTTCGCCTCCGCCCGCGTCGCCGGCCTGGCCGAGACCGCGCCGCCCGGGGCGGAAGAGGACATTCTCGGCACCGCCCAGTACACCGCGCCGGAATATTTTCTCGGCGAGGGCGGCTCGCCGCGCTCCGACCTGTTTTCGCTCGGCGTGATCGCCTACCAGATGCTTACCGGCCGGCTGCCCTACGGCGCCGAAGTGGCCAAGGCGCGCAGCCGGGCGGCGCAGCGGCGCCTGCGCTACGACTCCGCATTGGGTGACAAGCGCGAGATTCCTGCCTGGGTCGACGAAGCCCTGCGGCGCGCCCTGCAGCCGGAACCGGCGCGGCGCTACGGCGAACTTTCCGAATTTCTCCACGACCTGCGGCATCCGAACAGCGAGTTTCTCAGCCGTACGCGCGCGCCCCTGCTGGAGCGCAATCCGCTGGCTTTCTGGAAGTCGCTTTGCCTGGTATTGGCGGTGCTGCTGGTGCTGGCGCTGCTGCGCCATTGAGGCGCCGCGCGTGTGGCTTGCGCTTTACGCCAGCAGGTGCGCGGTGTTGATGATCTGTTCGGCGATGGCGCCCATCTTGAGTTTCTTTTCCATCGCCAGCTTGCGCAGCGCGGAATAGGCTTCATTCTCGCTCATGCGCTTGGACTGCATCAGGATGCCCTTGGCGCGGTCCACCAGCTTGCGCTCTTCGAGCTTGCTGCTGGCTTCTTCCAGCGCCTCGCGGGTGTCGTTCAGGAGCCGGAAGCGGGCGCGCGCGGCGGCCAGTTGCGCCGGCAAACGCTCGCCCGAAAGGCCGCCGGTCTCCCAGGCCTGCACGCCGCAGGCGGCGGCCTGCTCGATGCTGGCTTCCGAGGTGTCGGTGGTGTACACGGCCACCGCGCAGGGCGCGTTGTCGTAGAGCACGCGCAGGGCCTCGAACAGCGCCGGCGAAGGCGTGTCGGTGGCGATCACCACGATGTCGGGCTCGATCGCGCTGGCGCGCTTGAGCAGGCGCTGCGGCTCGGTGATTTCGTCGAGTACGTTGTAGCCGCCGGCCAACAGGCCCAGGCGCAGGGGCTCGGGTGAGGCGGGGGCTTCGGTCAGTATGAGGGCTCGCGGCATTGCGTAGCTCTGGTCTCGGTTATGTTTATCGGAAAGCGTCGTTGCTTGGCGTCGTTTCGTGTGTCGTGTCTTGTGAGCTTCACGCGCGCGCGGCAGCGCCGCGCCACAGGCTGCGCCAGCGCGTCTTCACCACCGCCAGGCCGATCAGCGCGATCACCGCGCAGGCGGCGAACATCAAAAAGCCGGCGCGGTAGCTGCCGCCGGCCTGGTGCGAAAAGCCCAGCGAGGCCACCAGCAAAAAGCCGCCGACGGCGCCGGCCATGCCGATCATCGCCGTCATCTCGCTCATCTCCTGGCGAAAACGCTGCGGCACCACCTGGAACACCGCGCCGTTGGCCATGCCCAGCGCCAGCATGGCGATGCCGAACACCACCAGCGCGCTCAAGGCCGAGGGCAGGCCGACGGCCGCCAGCACCAGGGTTGCCGCCGCCGTGCCGTAGAGAATGGCGAGGGCGCGGATGCCGCCCAGGCGCTCGGCAAAGCGAACGCCGAAGGGCCGGAACACCGAGCCGATGCAGCAGCACAGCGCCGCGCAATAGCCGGCTGAAACAGCGGTGAGGCCGAACTCGGTAGCGAAGTAGACGGTGAGGAAAGAGGCCAGTCCGACAAAGCCGCCGAAGCTCACCGCATAGAAAAACATGAACCACAGCGCGTCGTGGTTGCGCAGCACGCGCAGGTAGTCGGCGCTCACCCGCACCGGCGCGGGCTCGTCGCCGTCGCGCGCGGCCAGCAGGTAATAGGCGAAGGCTAAGATCAGCGGCACCAGCGCCATGCCCAGCACGTTTTGCCAGCCGAAGGCGGCGGCAAGCGATGGGCCGAAGAAAGCGGCAAGCACGGTGCCGAAGTTGCCCGCGCCGGTGATGCCCAGCGCCAGGCCGCGATGCTCCGGCGGGTAGATGCCGGAAGCCAGGCGCAAAGCCGCTGCGAAGGAGGCGCCGGCCAGGCCCAGCACCACGCCCAGGGCCAGCACTTCGGCGTAACTGTCGACGCCGATCAGCCACACCGCCATCAGCGCGGCGATCACCACCACCTGGCCGATGGCGCCTGCCAGGCGCGGCTGCAGGCGGTCCGCCAGCATGCCCATGGCGACGCGCAAAATCGCGCCGGCCAGCAGCGGCGTGGCAATCATCAGGCCCTGCTCGGCGGCGGAAAGCTTGAGGTCGGCGGCAATCTGCACTGCCAGCGGCCCCAGCAGCACCCAGGCCATGAAGGTGAAATTGAAATAGAGAAAAGCGGCCACCAGCGTCGGCGAATGGCCGGCACGCCAGAAGGAAACTCGCGAGGAAGCCCGGGCAGCAGGCTTGGACATGAAACTTTTCTCCGTTGATGAAGGCGCGCGAGGGTGAATTTACACCGCTTTCGTGCGGCCGGGGCCGGGATTTCAGACTGCGTGAGCCGTATCTCGCAAGGCATATGCCAGCGCGCGCGGCGGCGGCGCCAGAGGGGCCAGGCGGCGCGTCTGCCCGGCATGGACCGGGGGCGCCGTCCATTGCGGTGCGCTCGTGGTGCGTCCTCGCACTGCGATAGGGCGCGGCGCGACGCATCGCGCGCAGCCGGGCCGGCGCATGCGACAATCGAAGCATCGTCGAACGCGTACCGGTCCACCATGACGTTGCCGCTTTTCACGTGCTGTTCCAGCCGCGCCGCGCGCCCGGGCGGGGAGGGCTGATGGCGCGCCACCTGGTGTTCAACGGCGATGCCGACGGCCTGTGCGCCGCCCAGCAGTTGCGCCTGGCGGGCTTTGTTCCGGATCACCTGGTCACGGGGGTGAAGCGCGACATCGCGCTGCTCGAACGCGTCGATGCGACCGCGGGCGACACCGTCCACGTCGCCGACATTTCGCTCGACAGCAACCGCGCCGCGCTGACGCGCCTGCTCGACGCCGGCGTGCAGGTGGCCTGGCACGACCATCATTTCGCCGGCGAGATTCCGGCCCACCCCGGCCTCGCCGCGCACATCGACACTTCCCCCGACACCTGCTCCAGCCTGATCGTCGATGCGCTGCTTAACGGACGCTTTCGCGCCTGGGCCGTGGCCGCCGCCTATGGCGACAACCTGCACGCGGCCGCCCACGCCGCCGCGCAGGCAGCGGGAATGAGCGCGGTCGACGAAGCGCTGCTGCGCGAGTTCGGCGAACTGGTGAACTACAACGCCTATGGCGAGAGCGAGGCCGACCTGTGCATGCCGCCGCTGGCGCTGTTTAGCCGCTTCGCCGCCCATGCCGACCCGCGCGGGCTGATCGCCGCTGACCCGCTGTTGCTCACGCGCCTGCGCGAGTGCTTCGCCCGCGACATGGCGCAGGCGCACTCGCTTACACCCACGCTGCTGCACGACGCCCCCTGCGGCGTCGCCGCCTACCTGCTGCCGGACGCGCCTTGGGCGCGGCGGGTCAATGGCGTGTTCGCCAACGAACTGGCGCGCGAGCACCCGGAGCGCGCGCATGCGGTGCTGGTCGAGGGCGTGCGCGAAGGCACGCCCGGCTACATGGTGAGCGTGCGCGCGCCCACCGTGCGCCCGGCGGGGGCGGACGCGGTGTGCCGCCAGTTCGCCAGCGGTGGCGGGCGCAGCCGTGCGGCGGGGATCAACTGGCTGCCCAAGGCCGAGCTGCCGCGCCTGGGACAGATACTCGCTGCCGCCTACCCCTGAGGCGGTTCGGCCGGCGCTTCGCGTTGCGGAGTCGCAATAATGCCGTTTCGCCATCCTAGTTGTGCCCAATTGAGGTCAATTCACTGCTATCCTGATGCCTACGGTACGCTTTGTTGCCGCAGTGCGTCATATTTCTTGAGTTTTTGCCTAATTTATGAGCAACACTCCGAATTCCCCTGAAAGCACGGCCCCGAATGCCGCCAAACCCAACCTGCTGGGCCGCGTCGGCGCCTGGCTCAAGGGCGACAGCAATGGCGAGGCGCCGGTCTCCAATTCCAGCCTGCGCACTTGGCGGCGCGACCTCGAATCGTGCGCCAAGGAGCAGGGCGGCCCGGTCGCCTCGCGCGCCCGGGCGCTGGGCCTGATCGGCCAGTACCGGGCGATGGACGCCGCCACCCGGCTGGAGGCGCTGCGCGCCTTCGCCACCGAACTCAAGCCCGATGCGCAGCCGCTGGAAAAGGCCTATGGCGAGTACGCCGCCAGCCTCGACAGCGCGCAGGAGTGGGAGATGGAAACCCGCCTGCGCGAGGCGATGGTGTCGCCGCGCGCGCGGGTGATCCGGCAGGTCGGCTCGGCCGAAGCCGGCGTGCGCTTCCTGGTCGACGTGCGCGCCGAGGTGCTGGAGAAGCTCAAGGCGATGCCCGAACTCAAGGTGCTCGACGCCGAGCTGGCCGAGCAGCTCTCGGTGTGGTTCGAGGTCGGCTTTCTCGAACTGCGGCGTTTGAGCTGGGACACGCCCGCCTCCATCCTCGAAAAGCTGATGGCCTATGAGGCGGTGCACGAGATCCATTCTTGGGCGGACCTGAAAAATCGCCTGGACCACGACCGCCGCATCTACGCCTATTTCCACCCGCGCCTGCCGGGCGAGCCGCTGGTGTTCGTCGAGGTCGCGCTGACCAACGACATCGCCGGCAACGTGCAGGCCCTGCTCGACGTCTCGGCCCCGGTGTTCGACACCAAGCGCGCGCGGGCGGCGATGTTCTACTCGATCTCGTCCACGCAAGTCGGCCTGCGCGGCATTTCATTCGGCAACTTCCTGATCAAGCGTGTGGTGGAAGACCTGAAGCGCGACTTCCCCAAGCTGGCGCATTTCTCCACGCTCTCGCCGGTGCCGGGCTTCGCCGGCTGGCTGAAGGGCGCGACCCTGCCGCCGGAACTGCAGCAGGCGCTGGCAGTAGTCAACAGCTCGCCCGACTGGGCGCGCGACGCCGAATCCACCCACCGCCTGCGCGGCGCGCTCACCGCGCTGGTGGCGCACTACCTGGCCAACGTGAAGGAACGCAGCGGCCGGCCGCGCGACCCCGTGGCGCGCTTTCACCTCGGCAACGGCGCACGCCTGGAGCGCATCAACTGGCTGGCCGACACCTCGGTGAAGGGCCTGAAGCAGGCCTACGGGCTGATGGTCAACTATTACTACGCGCTCGACGACATCGAAGTCAACGTCGAGGCCTTCGACCGCGACGGCACCGTGGCGGCCAACAGCCGCGTGCGCCGCCTGGCCGAGCTGGGCACCCGCGTGCTCGAAGGCAAGCCGGTGCCGGCGCTGGCGGACGGATAGAATTGGCGCTTCGCCGTGAGCGCAGTCAAAAAAACAAATCACGGCATACCGATCACTCAAACGACCCATAACGGAGACAAAAAAATGATTTCACGTCGCGACCTTCTCAAGGCCGCCGGCGGCGCTGGCGTACTCGGCATCGCCGGCACTGCCGGCACCGCCCGCGCCCAGGCCTACCCAAACCGGCCCATCCGCATCATCAACCCGTTCGCCCCCGGTGGCGGCACCGACGCCTTCCTGCGCCCGCTGGGCGCGCGGGTCGGCACCTCGATGGGCCAGCAATGGGTGATCGAAAACCTCGCCGGCGCCGGCGGCACGGTGGGCGCCGCGGCCGCCGCCAAGGCCGCGCCTGACGGCTACAACCTGTTCTGCGGCGCGGTGCACCACACCATCGCCGAGACGCTCTACACGAAGCTGCCCTACAACGTAGAGCGCGACCTGGTGCCGATCACCCTGGTCTGCTCCGTGCCGCACGTGGTGGTGTTCGCGCCGGGCAAGCTGCCGGTGAACAACATGCAGGAGTTCATCGCCTACGCGCGCGCCAACCCGGGCAAGCTCAACTTCGGCTCGGCCGGCAACGGCACCTCGCACCACCTGACGGTGGAAATGTTCAAGCAGATGTACGGCCTGCAAATGACCCACGTGCCCTACAAGGGCGCCGGGCCGATGATGCCCGACCTGCTGGCCGGGCAGATCGACTTCGCCTTCGACGCCATGGGCACCTCGGCCTCGCAGATCAGGGGCGGCAAGCTGAAGGCGCTGGCGGTAACCTCCACCCAGCGCGTCGCCGCCTTTCCGGAAATTCCCACCATGGCCGAGGCCGGCGTCAAGGACTTCTCCGCCACCGCCTGGTACGGCATGTGGGCGCCGCGGGGCACCCCGGCCGAGGCGATTGCCCGCGTGCAGCAGGAAATCGCCAAGGCCATGCACGAACCCTCGATCAAGGAAGTGTGGTTCGCGCAAGGGGCCGAGCCGGGCGGCAATTCCAGCGCCGACTTCACTAGATTCATCCGCGCCGAAATCGAGAAGTGGGGCAAGGTGGTCAAGGCCTCGGGGGCGAAGGTCGACGTCTGATCGTACGTGGAGGCGGTCCGCCGCCTTCTTCGCCGCATAGCCGCGGCCCCGCCGCTCGCGGGCGGGGCCTGCGTTAACATTACGGTCTTTTCGCCACGCGGCGCCTCGTGCGCCGCTCTCTCGCAGAACCATGTCCCAGCCCATCACCGTCAAGCGCGACGGCGCCATCGCCACCGTCGTCATTTCCACGCCCGGCAAGCTCAACGCGTTGTCGGTGGCGCACTGGGAGGCGCTGGCCGCCGCGATGCACGGCCTGGCCGAGGAGGGCGGGGTGCGCTGCATCGTGCTCCGCGGGGCCGACGGCAATTTCGCGGCGGGTGCCGACATCAGCGAGTTCGCCACCGTGCGCTCCAACGTCGCCAAGGGCACGCATTACCACGAGGCCACGGTGAAGGGCGCCAACGAGGCCATCGCCAATTGCGAGATTCCGACGCTTGCGCTGATCGAAGGCGCCTGCGTCGGCGGCGGGCTGGAGATCGCCTGCTGCTGCGACATGCGCATTGCCGCGCAGTCGAGCCGCTTCGGCGTGCCGATCAATCGCCTGGGGTTTCCGCTGGCGCATGCGGAACTGACCGCCATGCTCGGGCTGGTAAGCCGCGCGGTGGCGCTTGAGATATTGCTCGAAGGGCGCGTGTTCGGCGCCGATGAAGCCTATGCCAAGGGTCTGCTCACGCGTATCGTGCCCGATAGTGAAATCGAAGCCGAAGCCTACGCCGCCGCCGAGCGCATCGCCGCTGGCAGCCCGATGTCGGCGCGCGCCAACAAGCGCTGGATCAAGCGCCTCGCGCCGGTGCAGCAGGGCTTGACGGAGGCCGAAATCCGCGAGCACTTCACCTATTTCGACAGCGCCGATTACAAGGAAGGCGTGCGCGCCTTTCTCGCCAAGACCAAGCCCCAGTTTTCGGATTAGACCGAGGATTAAACCCGGGATTAAACCCGGGATTAAACCCGCGCATTAAGCCGCCCACCAACCGTTTTCATCAACGCCCCACAGAAAGACTTCCATGGCTGGACCTCTCTCCCACATCCGCGTGCTGGACCTCTCCCGCGTGCTCGCCGGCCCCTGGGCCGGACAAAACCTGGCCGACCTCGGCGCCGAAGTGATCAAGGTCGAGCGCCCCGGCAAGGGCGACGACTCGCGCGCTTTCGGGCCGCCCTGGTTCAAGGACCCGGAAGGCCGCGACACGACCGAGGCTGCTTACTACATGGCCGCCAATCGCGGCAAGAAATCCATCACCGTCAACCTGTCGAACGCGCAAGGGCAGGAACTGGTGCGCGAACTCGCCAAGCATTGCGACGTGCTGATCGAGAACTACAAGGTCGGCGACCTGGTGCGCTACGGCCTGGGCTATGAAGACATCAGACAAATCAACCCGAAGATCATCTACTGCTCCGTCACCGGCTTCGGCCAGACCGGGCCCTATGCCGAGCGTCCGGGCTACGACTTCATGGTGCAGGGCATGAGCGGCCTGATGAGCGTCACCGGCGAGCCGGACACGGTGCCCGGCGGCGGCCCGATGCGCGTCGGCGTGCCAATCATCGACATCCTCACCGGCATGTATTCCTCGGTGGCGATTTGCGCGGCCCTCGCGCATCGCGCCGAGACTGGCGTTGGCCAGCACCTTGACCTCGCCTTGCTGGATACCGCGATGGCCTTCCTGTCGATCCAGGGCATGACCTACCTCACCACGGGCGAAGCGCCGGGCCGCATCGGCAACACCCACCCGACCATCGTGCCCTACCAGGTGTTCCCGACGGCTGATGGCAACGTGATCCTCGCCTGCGGCAACGACAACCTGTGGGCCAAGTTCTGCACCGCCGCCGGCTGCCCGGAGCTGATCGCTGATGCGCGCTTTTCGAAGAACGCCCTGCGGGTGCAAAACCGCAAGGAACTCGACCCGATCCTCAAGGGCGTGTTCGCCAAAAAGAGCACCAAGGAGTGGGTGGCGATCCTCGAAGAAGCCGGCGTCGCCAACGGGCCCATCAATACCATTGCCCAGGCCTTCGCCGAGGAGCAGGTGATCGCGCGCGGCACCCGCATCGACCTGCCGCACCCCAAGGGCGGCAAGGCGCCTCTCATCGCCAGCCCGATGAAGTTTTCCGCCACCCCGGTGGAGCACAAGACGGCGCCGCCCACGCTCGGCCAGCATAGCGATGAAATCCTCACCGGCTTGCTCGGCTACGACGCCGGGAAGATCGCCGCGCTGAAGGCGGCCGGGGCGTTGTAGAACGTTGTAGGCATTGCAGAAGCGGCGCTGGCAAAAAAACGGCGGGGCAGAATCTGCCTCGCCGTTCTACAAACTGCCCGACATGCAAGCGCGCAGCTGTCGTACCTGCTGGCCGCCCAGGCACTTCTTGGGCGGCTTGTTTTTGTTTTGTCTCCTGCCCGTTATGCGGTCAGGCTAAATCTCAGGCCAGCACCTGAGGGAACGCTCAGGCCAGCACCTCGCCGTGCACGCCGCCTGCCAGGGTCTTTTTCTCCCAGCGCTCCATCGGCACCACTTCGCACACCGGGCCGCCGGCGGAGCGGAACTTCACCGGCAGGTGGCCGGGGGCGGTGAGGATGTCGCCGCCGTTGTCGACCACCGCCTTGACGAAGGCGTCGAGGTCTTCGACTTCCATGCCGATGTGGTGGATGCAAGGGGCGGGGCCGGCGAAGTCGGCTTCGTCCGAATCCGGGCTTTCGTAATAGATCAGCGTCAGGTCCATGTAACCGTCGGTCAGGTGGCGCGAAATGTGGTCGCCATTCTTGCCCTTGCGGCGCACGGTGTTGACGTGCTTGTAGCCGAAGACGTTTTCGTAAAAGGCGCTGGTCTTGTCGAGATTCTCGACCTTCATCGCGATGTGCTTGATCAGGTTGGGCATGGGCGCTCCTGTGGAATCCGGGTGCCGTCAGGCATGCATTGGCAGGTGCATGCGGCGGGATGCATGCGGCACGATGAAAGCATTCTACGCAAAGCCGTCCCCGGCGTCAATCAATCATTCGAATGATTGATATCATAATGATCTGCACTGGCAAAACCCGGGCATGCGCTATGCTCCCGGCGCCTCTTACAAAACGAACCCAGACAAAACGCATGCGACGAGAATCGCGCAAGCAGGACCAGCCGCTCTACGAAGTGGTGCGCAGCGGCATCAACGAACGCCTGCACAGCGGGCGCTGGGCCGCCGGCGACCGCATTCCCACCGAGGGCCAGCTGGCGGAGGAGTTCGGCGTCGGCATCGGCACTATCCGCCGCGCGGTGGAAGAACTGGTGGCCGAGGGCCTCTTGATCCGCCGCGCCCGCGTCGGCACCACCGTCGCCCGCCTCACCGACACGCGTGCCTTCGACTTGTTTTTCAGTTTCGTTGGTGGCGCCGGCCAGCCGCTGAAAGTGAGTGCGCGCCTGCGCAGCTTTCGCCGCGAAAAGGCGAGCAAGGAACTGGCGCAGCGCCTGGGCCTGGCGCCCGGCGCGCCGGTGGCGAAGGTGGAAAACATCCGCTTCATCGGCGGCACGCCGGTGATGCTCGACCGCATCTGGATTCCGCTGTCCCTGTTCAAGGACCTCACGCCGGAGAACTTCACCGCGCGCCGCGACTCGATCTACAGCTACTACCAGGAGCAGTACGGCGTCTCGGTGGTGCGGGTGCTGGAGGACTTGGGCGCCTGCGCGGCGGAGCGCGGCCTGGCCGGCGTGCTGGGGCTGGAAGAGGGCGCGCCGCTGCTGCGCATCGAGCGCACCGCCTACACCTTCAAGGACACGCCGGTGGAATTCCGCGTGCGCTTTGTCGACGCGCGCCACGCCCGCTACCGCAACGTGCGCGGCCTGCAGGACTGAAGCGGGGCCGGCGCGGGAGCAGGGGCACGATCAAGGTCTGCCCGCGGGCCGGATGCGGCCGCGAGACAAGACTTGCGCAAGTTGTGGCCGCGCTGCCTTGGCGCGCACGGGCTACTGCACTTCGATCTTCTTCGCCGCGACGATGCGGGTCCAGCGCGCGATCTCGCCTTCCACATAGCTTCCCATTTCCTCCGGCGTGCCCGATACCGGCGTGCCGCCGAGCTCGGCGAAGCGCTGGCGGATTTCGGCCATCGCCACCACCTTGCGGATTTCGCGGTTTAGCCGCTCCGCCACCGGGGCCGGCAGGCCCGCCGGCCCGGCGATGCCGAGGAAGGAAGAGGCCTCATAGCCGGGGTAGGTCTCCGCCACCGCCGGCACGCCCGGCAGCAGCGGCGAGCGCGCGGCGGAAGTGATTGCCAGCGCACGCACCTTGCCCGCCTTGAGCTGCGGGCCGACTACGGAGAGCGTGTTGAATGTCAGGTCGAGCTTGCTGCCGCCCAGCAGTTCGGCCAGGGGCGCGGAGCCGCCCTTGTAGGGCACGTGGGTCATGTCGATGCCGGCGGTGGCGTCGAAGGACTCGGTGGCCAGGTGAAACAGCGAGCCCACGCCGGCGGAGGAATAGGTGAGCTTGCCCGGCGCCGCCTTCGCGCCCGCCACCAGTTCGGCCAGGGTCTTGTAGGGCGAGTCGGCGGCGACCACCACCACCAGCGGGTAGGAGATCATCATCGACAGCCAGCTATAGCTCTTCACCGGGTCGAAGGGCAGCTTTTTGGAAGTTGCCACCAGCGTGGGAAAGGCGCCGCTCACCAGGAGCAGGGTATAGCCATCGGGCCGCGCACGCGCCACCGCTTCGGCGGCGATCACGCCGTTGGCGCCCGGGCGGTTGTCCACCACCACCGCCTGGCCGAGCCCCGCCGCCATGCGCTCGGCCACCAGGCGCAGCACGATGTCGGCATTGCCGCCGGGGGCGAAGCTGTTGGTCACGGTGACCGCGCGGGAGGGAAAGTCCTGCGCGAACACGCTCATCGCGGTCAACGGCAACAGGCAGCACAGGAGCCGGGGAAGAGAGGAAAACATGCGCATGTCTCGGTCAGTTCGCTTAAGTGAATTCGTAAAGGGCGGCGGGGTTGTCCACCAATATCTGCCGGCGCAGGTTCTCTTCCGGCACCCATTGCGCAAAGGCATCGAGCAGGTCGCCGTCGTTCTGCATTTCGTCGAATTGGTTCGGGTGCGGCCAGTCCGAGCCCCACAGCACGCGGTCCGGCCGCGCGTCGATTACGCCGCGCACCAGTGGGCGCATGTCGGTCCATGGGTAGCCTTGGCCCGACATGCGATGCTGGCCGGAGATCTTCACCCAGCAATTGCCCGTCGCCAGCAGGTCGAGCAGCGTGCTAAAGCCGGGCGAGGTGACGCCTTCCTCCAGGCGCACCCGCGCGATGTGGTCGATCAGCAGCGCGCAGCCGGTGTCCGCCAGGCGCGGCGCCAGGCGGGTGAGTTCTTCCGAGCGATTCACATGTACTACGATGTGCCAGCCGAAGGGTTTCACCTTCGCCGCGATCGTCTCCAGAAAATCGAAGCTCGGCGTGCCCTTGACCACGGTGGAAAGCCGCGCCCCGCGAAAGCCGCGCGCATGCAGGCGGCGGATTTCTTCTTCTGTAATGTCCGGACCGACCACCGCCACGCCGCGCAGGCGCTGCGGCGCCGAAGCGATGGCGTCGAAGGTGACGCTGTTGTCGGTGCCGTGCACCGAACCCTGCACGATCACCGCGCGCGCGATGCCGATGGTGTCGAGCATGCGCAGGTAATTGGCCACCGGCGCGTCCGGCGGGGTGAAGCTGCGCTCGGCAATGAAGGGGTAAGCGCTTGCCGGGCCGAACACGTGCGCATGGCAATCGCAGGCGCCGGGCGGGGCGGCGTAGGCGGGGCGGCGGGTGTTCGGGTCGGGGCCGAGGCAAGGGCGGGTCATTGGCGGTTCGTGGCAGTTGCGTGGAAGGGCGGCTAGTCGGCCTTGATGTTGCTCTGCCGGATGGTCACCCGCAGGCGCGCCAGGTCCTGCTCCTGGAACTGCTCGAACTCTTTGGTCGGCAGGCTCACCGGGTCGAAGCCGGCCTTTTCGGTGCGCTCGATGGCGGCGGGCGTGCGCATCAGCTCGACTATCTTGGTGCTGAGCTTTTCGATGATCGCCGGCGGCGTCTTCGCCGGCGCATGCAGGCCGTTCCAGGCGATGTAGGCCGTGCCGGGAAAGCCCTGTTCCGCCGCCGAAGGCACATCCGGCAGGCCCTTGAACCTGCGCGCGCCCGTCACGCCGATCGCCTTCAGCTTGCCGCCTTGCACGGCCGAGATCACGGTGGGCGCGGTGCTGAACATCAGCTGCACCTGGCCGCCCATGACGTCGGTCAAGGCGGGCGCCGCGCCCTTGTAGGGCACGTGGGTGATGTCGACGTGCGCCAGCTGCTTGAACATCTCGGCCGACAGGTGCGGCGCGGTGCCGTTGCCGGCGGAAGCATAATTGAGCTTGCCGGGATTGGCCTTCGCCGCCGCCACCAGTTCCTTGAAATTGTTGATCGGCAAGGCCGGGTTGACCACCGCCACCACCGGGATGGTGCCGAGCAGGCACACCGGCCGCAGATCGGTGAGGATGTCGTAGGGCATCTTCGGCTGCAGCAGGCTGTTGGCGGTGTAGGAGCTGGAAGACAGCAGCAGGGTGTAGCCGTCGGGCGCCGCCTTGGCCACCGCGTCGCCGGCGACGATGCCGCCGGCCGCCGGGCGCGGGTCGATCACCACGCCCTGGCCCCAGGCCTCGGTGAGTTTTTCGCCGACGATGCGCGCCAGAAGGTCGGTGCCGGGGCCGACGATGATGCGGATCGGGCGGTTCGGGTAGTCCTGTTGCGCGTACAGCGGCAGTGCTGCCGCCGAGAAAGCCAGCGCGGCCAAAATTCGTTTCAACATTTGTCTCCTCCAGATGACTGCTTCAGGCCCGGCCGGGCGCGCTCTTATTGTTCGGAGCCTCGACCAGTTATACGGTGCATCGGCGTTCGCGAAAAACGCTTTGGCCTATTATAGGAAGTGACAAGCGCGGCGTGTCCAAATGCAGCGCATTGCAAATCTGCATTCGGCAATCCAGGGAAAAGAAAGAACGCAAAATGATCAAGCAGGCAGGCATCGAAATTACCCGGCTGGCGGAGATCCCGTGGGAAGCGCGGGTCAACGTCGACAACTGGCCGAACCGCGCCGGCATGTATTTCAACGACGAGGAGACGAAACTCTGCATCCGCCTGATCGACTACCCCTTCGGTTCGATCGAGCCGCGCCACGTGCATGCCGGCATGCACGCCACCACGGTGCTGAAGAACCGCGCCATCGTCGATGGCCTGACGCTACAGCCGCTCGACGTCATCCTCGGCCCCAGCCACGAGCCGCACGGCCCGCTGGACTATCCGGAAGGCTGCATGCTGCTCTCCGCCTTCCAGGGCAGCTATTTCCACAGCGAAGTGGAAAAGCTCTCCGGCAAAAAGGAATACCGGCTGATCGAGCAGGCCGGCCTGCCCTGGCGCAACAAGGGCGAGGGCTGCCGCGCCAAGATGCTGGTCGACCACGGCTGCGGCAAGATGCTGGAGGAGGTGCTGGAATTCGCGCCGGGCGCGAGCCTGCCGGCCGGGCGCAGCGAGCAATTGCACAACGCGCTGCTGTTCAAGGGCAGCGCGGTGATCGAAGGCGAGACTCTTGGCGAATGGGACTTCATCACCATGCGCAAGGGCGAGGAGCACGGGCCCATCGAGTTTCCGCAGGGCGCGACCCTGCTGTATTTCAGCCTGCCCTAGGCAGCGGCCGCGTCAGATGCCCGGGGGCGCTGCGTCAGGCGCCGAGCACCTTGCCCAGCCAGGTGCGTATCGCCTGGATTTCCTCCAGGCAGACCGAATGCTCCATCGGGTACTCGTGCCACTCGACGGCGTAGCCGAGTTCCTTCAGCTTGTCGCGCGAAGCGGTGGCCAGCGCCACGTTGATCACCGGGTCGTGGCTGCCGTGGATCATGATGATCGGCACGTCGCGGTTGGCCGCGCTGCCCTCCGCCTGCACCGTGGCGGCCAGCGGGAGGTAGCTGGAGAGCACCATCAGCCCGCCCAGGCGTTCCGCGTGGCGCAGGCCGGTCTGCAAGGTGATCACGCCGCCCTGCGAAAACCCGGCGAGGACGATGCGCTGCGCCGGAATGCCGCGCTCTTTCTCGCGCGCGATCAATTTTTCGATTTCGGCCTGCGAGGCGCGCACCCCGGCTTCGTCTTCCTGGCGCGACAGGTCGACCATTTTGACGTCGTACCAGGCGCGCATCACCATGCCGTTGTTGATGGTCACCGGGCGCATCGGCGCGTGCGGAAAAATGAAGCGCACGCCAGCGGCCAGGCCGGGCAGGGTGTTGACCTCGATCTCTTTCACGATGGAGACGAAGTCATAGCCGTCGGCCCCCAGGCCATGCATCCAGATCACCGTGGCGGTGGGTTCGGGGCCGGTGACGAGTTCGACTTGTTCGAGCAGCTTGCCGTCGGACTTTGATGCGGACATGGTCTTCCTTATTTGCGCAGCGGCAGCGTGTCGCGCGCGCGTACGGCGGTTTTCGGGCGAAAAGCCTTGCACACCTTCTCGTCGGTTTCGATATAGGGGCCGCCGATCAGGTCGACGCAATACGGCACGGCGGCGAAAACGCCGCCGGCGATTTGCGTGCCCTCTTTATCCTTCAGGCCCTCCAGGGTTTCCTTGATCGCCTTGGGCTGGCCGGGCAGGTTGATGATCAGCGCACCCGATTTTTTATCCGGAGCGAAGCGGATCACCGCCACCTGCCGCGAGAGTATCGCGGTGGGCACGAAGCGCAGACTCAGGGAGCGCATCTGCTCGCCGAAGCCCGGCATCTCCTTGTGCGCCACGGCCAGCGTCGCCTCCGGCGTCACATCGCGCAACGCAGGGCCGGTGCCGCCGGTGGTCAGCACCAGGTCGCACTTTTCCACGTCCACCAGTTCGATCAGGGCCTTTTCGATCTGTGCCTGCTCATCGGGGATCAGGCGCGTCACCGGCTCCCAGGCCGTCAGCAGCGCGCTGTCGATCCACGCCTGCAGTTCCGGCAGGCCCTTGTCCTCATACACCCCGGCGGAGGCGCGGTCGCTGATCGACACCAGGCCGACGCGCAAGGGGCGGTCGAGCAGGTTCATTCCTTGTCCTCTTCGCCGGGCTCAACCGCCGGCGCGGCCTCGGCCTTGCGCCGCGCGTCGATCTGCTCGCGGATCAACTGGTACAGCTTGCGAAAGTCGCGCGGCGGCTTGGTGGTCTCGCGCTCCTTCTTGGCATTGCGCACCAGCACGCGCAACTGCTGCAGATCGGTGGCGGGGTAGAGGTTGGCAAATTCGGCCAGCACGCCTTCTTCGCTCAGCAAACGCTCGCGCCAGCGCTCCGCCAGGTGCATGTCGCCCACCTCGGCCTTGGAGTCGCCGTTGAAGCGCTCCAGCGCATCGCGCAGGGGCTCGGCATCGACGTCGCGCATCAGCTTGCCGATGTACTGGTACTGGCGGCGCTTGCCTTCGTGGGCGGTGATGGTCTGGTAGTCGAGCAGGGCCTGGTGCAGCTTTTCCGGCAATTCGAGCTCCGCCAGTTGCGAGCGCGACAACTCGCCGAGCTCTCGCCCCAGTTCCTGCAGGGCGGTGACGTCGCGCTTGCGCTGCGACTTGCTCGGGCGGTCGTACTCCGTCTTCGGCGGCGGCTCGGGGTTGACCACGGGGGTGCGGTTGCGCATGCGGGAGGGCTACTGTGTCTGAACGTATAATTATATGTCGCCGGCCCCTCCGGAGCCGGTTCGCGCGCAAATCGCGAGTTTCAGTTGCCTGACCCCGCCGCTCTGGATTTACCGGGTTTGATTACTCCCGGTCCGTCCCCATCTGTACTTTTTGCACAGAATAAAATCCCCCATGTCCGAAGCCCGCTTTGCTTTTTCCCAAGACGAATTGCGCAATCTCGCCGGTGAAGTGCTCTCCCACGCCAAGGCGATGGGCGCCAGCGACGCCGAAGTCGACGTCTCCGAGGGCTACGGCCTGTCGGTCACGGCGCGCAAGGGCGAAGTGGAAAACATCGAGCACAACCGCGACAAGGGCGTCTCCGTTTCCATCTACATGGGCCAGCGCAAGGGCTACGCCAGTTCCTCCGACTTTTCATTGAGCGCGCTGAAAGCCACGGTCGAAGCCGCGCTGAACATCGCCCGCTTCACCGCCGAAGACGACTGCGCCGGCCTGGCCGACCCCGCCCTGATCGCGAAAAACCCGGTGACACCGGACCTGCTCTTCCCCTGGACCATCGACGTGCCCGCCGCCATCGACCTGGCAAAGGAAATCGAAGCCGCCGCCTTCAAGGTGAGCCCGAAAATCACCAATTCCGAAGGCGCCTCCGTCTCCGCCCAGCACTCGCAATTCGTCTACGGCAACTCGAGCGGCTTCATCGGCGGCTACCCCACCTCGCGCCATTACCTGAGCTGCTCGGTGATTGCTGCCCGCAGCGCCCGCGACAAGGACGGCATGCAGCGCGACGACTGGTACGCCTCCGCCCGCGACCCGAAAGACTTTCCCGAAGCCGCGCGCATCGGCGACTACGCCGCCCGCCGCGCCCTCTCGCGCCTGAGCAGCCGCAAACTCTCCACCCGCCAGTGCCCGGTGCTGTTCGAAGCGCCCCTGGCCATCGGCCTCACCGGCGCGCTGGTCTCGGCGGCCAGCGGCGGCAACCTGTACCGCAAGACCACCTTCCTGCTCGACACATTGGGCAAGGAGATCATGGCCCCCAACATCACCATCACCGAAGACCCGAACGTCTACAAGGGCTTCGCCACCGGCCCCTTCGACGACGAAGGCGTGGCCACCCGTGCGCGCGACGTGGTGAAAAACGGCGTGCTGCAAGGCTACTTCCTCTCCAGCTACTCCGCGCGCAAGCTCGGCATGCAAAGCACCGGCAACGCCGGCGGCTGCCACAACATGCTGATGAAGCCCACGGTGGCTGATGATTTCGCAGCGATGCTCAAGCGCCTGGGCACGGGCCTCTTGGTCACCGAGCTGATGGGCCAGGGCGTCAATTACGTCACCGGCGACTACTCGCGCGGCGCCGCCGGCTATTGGGTGGAAAAGGGCGTGATCGCCTACCCGGTGCAGGAAATCACCATCGCCGGCAACATGAAAGACATGTTCAAGGGCATCGTCGCGGTAGGCAGTGACATGATCACCCGCGGCAGCATGACTTCGGGCTCGGTGCTGATCGACCGCATGACCATCGCGGGCGCTTGAACGGCGCCCACGCCTGAGCCCGCAGATGAGCCAAAGAGAGTTCGACGACATCCCCGGCACGCCGCTGTTCGACGGCGGCATGGCGCAAAAGGGTTACCACTTCAACACCTTTTTCATGTCGCTGATGAAGAGTGATAACCGCGCCGCCTTCAAGGCCGGCGAGGCCGCCTATATGGAAAACTATTCCCTGAGCGCCGAACAAAAGCAGGCCGTGCTCGCGCGCGACTGGAACGGCATGACCGCTCTTGGCGGCAACGTCTTCTTCATGGTCAAGCTGGCCGCCACCGACGGCATTGCCGTCGCGCAGATGTGCGCGTCGATGGCCGGCATGGCCCCCGCCGACTACATGCGGATGATGGTCGCCGGCGGCCGCCCGATCGCCGGCAACCGCAGCCGCGACCAGAACAAGGCGGCGTAACCATGGCGCAGCTCGTGGCCGGCATCGGCACCTCCCACGTCCCCGCCATCGGCATGGCGCTGGACACGGGCAAGACCGCCGAGCCCTACTGGAAGCCGCTGTTCGCAGGGTACGAATTCACCAAGGCCTGGCTGGCGCGCGAGAAGCCCGACGTGATCATCCTGGTCTACAACGACCACGCCAATGCTTTTTCGATGGACATCGTGCCCACCTTCGCGCTCGGCTGCGCCGCCGAGTACCAGCCCGCCGACGAAGGCTGGGGCGCGCGCCCGGTGCCGGTGGTGAAAGGCGACCCGGAGTTGGCCTGGCACCTGGCCGAGTCGCTGATCCTGGACGAATTCGACATCACCATCGTCAACAAAATGGACGTGGACCACGGCCTCACTGTGCCGCTCTCGCTGATGTTCGGCCAGCCGCCCGCCTGGCCCTGCAAGGTGATCCCCCTGGCGGTGAACGTGATCCAGTACCCGCCGCCCACCGGCCGCCGCTGCTACGCGCTGGGCCAGGCGATCCGCCGCGCGGTCGAGGCTTTCGGCCCGGAGCGCCGCGTAGTCATCGCCGGCACCGGCGGCCTCTCGCACCAGATCCAGGGCCAGCGCGCGGGCCTCATCAATTCCGCCTGGGACCACGCCTTCCTCGACCAGATAACGAATGACCCCGAAACCCTCGCCCGCATCCCGCACGTGGACTACGTGCGCGAAGCCGGCTCGGAAGGCATCGAAATGGTCATGTGGCTGGTAATGCGCGGCGCGCTCGACGCCCGCGTGAAGGAACTGCACCGCTTCTACCATGTGCCGGCGTCGAACACGGCCGTCGGGCACATCGTCCTCGAAAACGCCTGAGGCTTGGGCCGCGCAAGCCCGAGCTCCAGGCGCCAACCGCGCCCGACGCGCTTCTTCGCTGCAAAATCCGGCACCCGCGCCTTCGCATTCCCTTACACTGCCCTTAGCGGCGCCACGCCAGCGTGGTTGCAGTGCATCAATGCGCGCTAATACCGGCGCTAAGTGACGGTTTACTTAAATTAACAGAAAATTAAAAAAAATTAATGTAAAGTTGGGCTAAGTGCATTCCCTTACGTGTGAGGGCACAGCGCCGGATTCGCGTCTCGGCGGAAGGGATGCACCAGATAACGACAAGTTGTACGGGGGAGGGGGGAGTAGTGGGCAATACCGAGATCGTGATGCAGGGGGGAGACCATGCATTTTTGCTGCTGCATGGCCTCTACGGCAATCCCCAGGAAATGAAATACGTCGGGCGCAAGCTCAACCGCGCCGGCTATACCGTCCACATCCCGTACATCCGCGGCTGCGGCGTCAACGACAGCCGCCGCGACACCTGGCGCAGCCGCTGGGAAGACTGGTACGGCCAGGTCGAAACCCACTTCGACAAACTCAAGCGCGAGCACGAGCGCGTCAGCGTCGCCGGCCTGTGCTGCGGCGCCAACCTCGCGCTGGCCCTGGCGATCAACCGCAGCCGCGACATCGACAGCCTCTGCCTCTACGCCACCACCCTGTTCTACGACGGCTGGAACATCACCCGCCTGCGCTACCTGCGCGCCCTGGCCTACTACACGCCGCTGCGCTACCTGATGTACTTCCACGAAACCCCGCCCTACGGCCTGAAGGACGAGCGCATCCGCGAATGGATCGGCGAGCAGATGCGCAAGGGCGGCAGCACCTCCGCCGGCGCCTCCAAATCGAGCCTGATGGGCGTCTACCAGACCGAGCGCATGATGCGCTATTTGCGCGCCAACCTGCACCGCATCACCACGCCCACCCTGGTGATGCACGCGCGCCAGGACGACACCAGCAGCCTGCGCAGCGCCGAGCTGGTCGCCACCAGCGTCGCCTCGCCGATCCTGCGCAAGGTGATCCTCGAAAACAGCTACCACATCATCACCATGGACAACGACAAGGACGTGGTGGTGGACGAAACGCTGCGCTTTGCCGCCAGCGTCTAGAAACCACGAAACAGTTACGGAACCCCAGATGTCATCCCTGCCAAAAATCCAGCAAATGCTCGCCCAGGAATTTGACATTCCGCTGGAAAAGCTCACCCCCGAAGCCTCCCTCGAAGCCAGCAACATCGACTCCCTGAGCGCCCTCGAATTCATGTTCGTCGTCGAAGACGAATTCGGCATCAAGCTGCCCGGCGAACTCGCCGCGCTGAAAACCGTCGGCGACATTGCCCGGGTGGTCGACAGCCTGCTGGCGGCCCAGGGGGAAGATCCCGGGGCGGCCCTGGCGGCAGCGCCCGCATGAAACGCGTCGTCGTCACCGGCATGGGGATCATCTCCCCCCTCGGCGACGATGTTGAAACCTTTTTCGACGCGCTGCTGGCCGGCGCCTCCGGCGTGCGCCCGCACGAGTTCGCCTGGGGCACGCGGCTTGTCGCCCCGGTGCTCTCCGACATCGACACGCCGTTCCCGCGTATCAAGCGCCTGGCGATGGACCGCACCACGCAAATGGCTCTGCTCGCCGCGCGCCAGGCCATCGCGCAGGCCGGCCTTGCCATCGCAGAAAACGAGAGCACGCAAGCCGCAACCGGCATCTACTGGGGCACCGCCATGGGCGGCGCCGGCACCCTGGAAAACGCCTACCGCGAACTGTTCATCGAAAAAGCCGCGCGCCTGCGGCCGATGACCATCGTCGCCGCCATGAGCAACGGCGCCACCGGGCAGATCGGCATCGACTTCGGCGTCCACGGCCCCAGCTACACCTACTCCTCCGCCTGCTCCTCTTCCGCCGTGGCCATCGGCGAAGCCTGCCGTGCCATCCGCTTCGGCCTAGTGGAGCGCGCCATCGCCGGCGGCGCCGACGCCCTGCTCAACTTCGGCGTGATCAATGCCTGGGCCTCGCTGCAGACGCTTGCCCGCGAAGACCCCGCGCACCCTGAAACCTCCTGCCGCCCGTTCGCCGCGGACCGCAGCGGCTTCATCCTCGGGGAAGGCGCCGCCGCGCTCGTCCTTGAAAGCGAAGAATCCGCCCGCGCCCGCGGCGCCGTCATCCTTGCCGAGGTGGTGGGCTACGGCAACACCACCGACGCCGTCCACATCACCCAGCCCGACGCCGCCGGCCAGTCGCGCGCCATGACGCAAGCCATCGCCGAAGCCAACATATCGCCCGACCAGGTGCAGCACATCAACGCCCACGGCACCGGCACCGTGGTCGGCGACGTGATCGAAACGAACGCCATCAAGCAAGTCTTCGGCGCCCACGCGCACGCCATCCCCATCAGCGCCACCAAGGCCCTGCACGGCCACGTGATGGGCGCCACCGGCGCCATCGAATTCATCGCCGCCTTGCAAAGCATCAGCCGCCAGGCCGTGCCACCCACCGCCCACCTCACCCAGCCCGACCCGCAATGCGACCTCGACTACGTCGCCGCCGGCATGCGCCAGGTCGAGGGCCTGGAAATCGCCATGTCCAACTCCTTCGGCTTCGGCGGCAACAATGTGGCGCTGATTGCGCGGCGGTATCGCGCGTAAACAGCGGAGCGCGGCGGTATCGCGCGTAAACAGCGGAGCGCGGCGGTATCGCGCGTAAACAGCGAAGCGCGGCGGTATCGCGCGTAAACAGCGAAGCGCGGCGGTATCGCGCGTAAATGGCGAAGCGCGGCGGTATCGCGCGTAAACAGCGAAGCGCGGCGGTATCGCGCGTAAACAGCGAAGCGCGGCGGTATCGCGCGTAAACAGCGAAGCGCGGAGGTAGCGCGCGTAAACAGCGAAGCGCGGCGGTATCGCGCGTAAATGGCGAAGCGCGGCGGTATCGCGCGTAAATGGCGGAGCGCGGCGGTATCGCGCGTAAATGGCGGAGCGCGGCGGTAGCGCGCGTAAAACGCGGAGCGTGGCGGCATCGCGCGTAAACAGCGGAGCGTGGCGGTTTCGCGCGCAAACACGCAGCCCGGCGGCCCCGGCGCTTGTGAGCGCCGGCCCGCTTGGGGTCAACCTCTTCAGCCGCGCAGCGGCGTCGCCCCGTGCTTCTTCAGCACCGGCACCACCGCCGCCGAGCCCACGAACGCCACCCACTGCCGCGCCGCTTCCGCATGCGGCGCCTTGGCGTGCACGCCCAGCGAAAACGTCGTCACGTTCTGCGCATCGTCCGGTATCGGCCAGAAGTCCACGCCCGCAACGGGCTGCAATTCGATCATCTGCTGAAACCCCAGCGCGACCTCGCCGGCGGCCACCAGCTCGCCCACCGGCTTGCCCTTCACCACCGTCAGCTTCGGCTTCAACGCCGGCATCATCCCCAGGCGCTCGAACAACTGCGCGAGGTAGATGCCCGAAGGCCCGGTCGAAATCGCCACCGTCGGCGCCGCCAGCACCGCCGCCTGCAGCTTCGCCAATGAACTGGTATCGGGCCGCGGCGTTCCCTGCTTCACCGCCATGCCCACCGCCGAGCTCGCCACATCCAGGCGCGAGCCGCGCACGATTACACCCGCCTCGGCGAGCGCGTCGATAGCCTGCGCCGACAAGGCCACCACATCCACGATCTCCCCGCCCTTCAGCCGCGCCAGCATGTCCACGGAGGAGGACCAGTCCGCCTCCACCTTGATGCCGCTTTGCTTCTCGAACATCGGCATCAATTCCTTGTACGCATGCTCAAGGGCGATCGAAGCGAGAAAAACGCAGGTGTTGGTAGTCATGTCAGGGCAGGGCGAGTGAAGAGGGCGCCTATCTTAACAACCCGGCGCCGCATCAATCCGGCGGATCCGCTTATCCGCCCCTTCAACTCCGCAGCAGGCGCAATCCGCGTGGCCGGCCTCTGCCAACGCAGCCGGTTCCAAGGGCGCGGGCTTTGAATACTTTCTGTGGCAAAACATCAGCCACGTCCTGCGCGCCTTCTCGAACCGCAGCTGGGCGCCGGGCATCTTGGTCGCTGCGTCAGTGTCGCCATTGAAGAAATTCGCAATGCAGGTCTGCACATCCTGCTCCGCGCGAACCTGCATGGAAAACACGGCATCCTGCTCGGAGGGGGTGGTGTCGAAAGGAATTTTCATTACTACAAACTACGCTCCCCTCAGGGCCGGGCTATGTAGCACAACACCTGATAATTTGTTCAGCAGCCTCAATCCGCCTGGCCGATCTCCAGCCGCTCGATCTTCCCCTGCCCATCGAGCCTGAACTTGAAATAGGTATTGAAATCGCCCCAGGTCTCGCTATGAAACGGCCCGTAGACATCGCGCCCGCCGTTTTCCACCCGCGTGATGCCGGTAAAGCGCTCGCGCCCGATCTCGCGTGAAAACGCCTGCAGGTCGCGTGGCTTGCCGTCGTCCAGCAGGCGCGCCCCCGGCGCGAAATGCGCCAGCCACGCCTTCAGATCGGCGCGCTGCCAGGCCTCGAAGGCGGCCTTGACCACCGGGTCGGTAAGCAGGGAAGTGTCCATCATCCAGTCCGCTTGCGCCCCGGCGCCCCTCAGGCCATCGCCCTGAACTGCTTCGCCAGCTTCAGCCCCTGCCCCTGGTAGTTCGACTTGATCTCCCGCCCGTACAGCATGTCCGGCTTGGCCGCCATGCGCTCATAGCGCAGCCAACCCACCGTCTGCCCATGCTCCAGCAAAAACGGCACCTCGTGCGAACGCACCTCCAGCACTCCGCGGCTGCTCTCCGCCTTGCAGGTCAGCGTATTCCAGCCGAAACCGGGATCGAAAAATCCCGCGTAATGCACGCGAAACTCCCCCGCGCGCGTGTCGTAAGGCAGCATCTCCGCCGCGTACTCCGGCGGCACGCCGATCTCCTCGTTCGTCATCAGGATGTAGAACTCGTCCGGATCGAGAATCAGCGAAGAGCGCTTGCCGAACCGTATCGGCTCCCAGAAATCCAGCGGGTCGTAATCGCGCCGTTCCAGGTCGATGCGCCGCGCATGCTTCTTCGCGCGAAAGCCGATCAGCGCCCCCGCGTGCCCCGCCCCTTCGAGGTCCACGGTGAAGTCCAGCGTCCCCGTCTTGCTCGTCTGTGGGGTTTTCGTCGCGTTCGCCGCATTCGCCGGGTTGATAATCTGCCCCTGCTCAAGCAACTGTTTCCAGTCCCCGGCCGTAATCGGCTTCGCCTCTTCCCCCCGCGTGCGCCTGAAGCGCAACTGGTTCAGCCGCGTCCCCGTCCTCACCACCACGTTGAAACTGCGCGGCGCGATTTCCAGGTACAGCCTGCCCTTGAACCCTTCCTTCACCTGGTCAAAGCTCGTCGCCCCATCCGCGATCAGCCGCGTCAAAATGTCCAGCCGCCCGGTCGAACTCTTCGGGTTCGCAAACGCCGCCACATCGCTGCGCAGGCTGATCGACTCCAGCAGCGGCACCACATACACATGCCCCTTCTGCAACACCGCCCCATCGGCCAGCGGAATCTTGAAGCGGTCGAAATCCTCGTCCAGCTGCTTCAGCTTCTCCAGCACCTCCACCCCGCTGCCGGGCAGGAAACTCGTATCCACCGGGTACGCAAAATCCCCCAGCCGCAAATCGATGCTCGCCGGCTGCACCTGATCCACATCCACAGGCCGCACCGTCTTGATCTCGCCGTTCGCCAGCATCTCCCTGATCTTCTGGCTCGGCAAAATCCCCGTGTAATCGCTCCCGCGCGCGCCCCCCGGCACGGCAGAGCCGGCCATCGCTTCAGCGGTCGATACGTCGTTCATCAGGCTTTTCCTTTTTCACGCGGCCTTCGCGCCGCTTCCTCGATGGAGGACCGCGCTTCAGCACTCCGAAGTCGCAGGAAATTGATCACAAAGCTGATTATAACGACCGCGCAATAGGGCGGCGGGTCACCGCCCAACCGCAACAAGCTCCTTCCCCACGGCCCCGCCTCCGCGCGTGCTCACTTCGGCATCTGCGGCGGCTCCGTGCCATCGGGCTTGTCCGCCTCGAAAGGCTCGACCTCGGCAGCGGTATAGAGATTCTCGTAACCGTACACCAATCGCAGCACGAAGCGGCGGCGCTTCATGAATGCCTCCACATTGGTAAACACCACCGTGCATCCCCGGCATTGGTAAAGTGACGTAACCTTGCTTCGCCCATCGCGGGTGTATGACGTGACCAGGTGATACGCCTCCGACCGGCAGATCGGGCAAACAAACGCCCCCGGCACGCAGCAAATCGGCCCACGGTGAAACGGGTTCGTGTAATCAACATCGTCAGTCATGACTGTATATTAATACAGTAATTTGTAGCGTGGTGTTATTGGACAAAATGGGCCGGATAACCTTCCCGGCCCCACAGCAGAGGCAACCATGTGCGGCCGCTACGTAGCCCCCGATGAAGCAGCGCTGGAACGCTACTGGTACTACAAGTTCGACGCCAAGTTCGACAACAGCCACCTGCCCGCCGACGCCTTCTCGCGCGTCAACTACAACGCCGTCGTCACCCAGACCGTCCCGGTCGAATGCATCAGCCCCGAAGGCGTCCACACCATCCTCCCCATGCGCTGGGGCATGGACCGCATCGACCGCGCCACCGGCGAAATCGCCAAAGGCAAACTCAACAACGCCCGCGTCGAAGGCTACAAACGCACCCCGCCCTTCGCCGACGCCTGGCGCAAAGGCCAGCGCGGCATCCAGCTCGTCATGGGCTACTACGAATGGAAAGTCACGGAGGACGGCCGCAAGCTCCCCTACTACATCCGCCCCAAAGACCAGGGCGAAACCTTCGGCCTGGCGTGCCTCTGGGACTTCGACCTCGAAGGCAAGGCCATCCTCACCTGCGCCCACATCACCATGCCCCCCAACACGGCCTTAGCCTCCATCCACGACCGCATGCCCGCCATCCTCCGCCTCGAAGACCACCAAGCCTGGCTCAAAGGCACCCCCGAAGAAGCCGCCGCCTGCGTCAAGCCATACCCCGCCGAACTCATCGAATTCTCCCGCGTCAGCACGCGCGTCAACTCAACGCGCGCCAATGACGCGGGGCTGATCGAGCCGGTGAAGGAAGGGGAGGAGGAAGAGCCGCCGCAGGCGAAGGCAAAAAAGGAGAAAACACCGAAGGTGAAGCCGGAGAAAAAGAAGAAGGATGATGGGCAGGCAGGATTTGATTTTTGAAAATAATTCGAGTCTGGCATTTTTAACCGAGCATTTTTATTGAGTATTACATCTATACGTGCGCGACGCATATATTCAACGATACGTAGATGCCAACATCGCCATGGGCGAGTTGGATTTGCTATGGAATTTTGTCAATTGGAACGTGACAGAAAAGAACGCAAAAGTGATGACCCAATTCGGACCATTCACCTTGGGTGACGGCAATGCACCATACCTAGGCGCATTCCTGAGAACCACCGAGCGCGCTGTCTTTCACGCATCGAATGTGCTTCGAAACTTCGTAGCTGATATTGACTTAGCTACATCCGTTTGGACACGTCATGGCGTGCCCGCAGATGCGATTGTTCACACGGGGGATTCGCGATCGAAGTATGAAGTCGAGGCGTTTCTAAATGCGATCGTAACGGCAACTGAAGATGATCTGATCGGTAAGGAAAATAGCCGATTACGCTGGTCACCTGGCCTAGCGCCACCTATCGCCGCTCAGTTGCGGGCATTTGCGATCAATCTACGACAGAAGGGAATCAACGATAAATGGCGCTACGCGCGCAATCATGCCGTCCATCTAACAGGGCGGCATAACGACTGGAAAAGAGAAGCCGTCATCCGAAATTTTGCATACAAGCCTGAAATCCAACTCGGTGCGGCGTTTATTGGCAAGAAGGCGCCTGTGAAAAATTCTTCTGGCAAGCCCATGGATGCGGAATTCTGGTTTACCCAAAGCGAATACATCGGCGACTTGGCTGACGTGTTCTTGGATGCTTTCGATACTTATTTGACCTACGTCAACGAGGTCAAGTACGTGTTGACGAACTATGTGTTCACTTTCATCGCCGTTCCGCAAAACCGATTCTTCTCTGGGATGATTGATCCCTTGGGAAATATGAATCGCTGCTTAGGCCCGGATGGATACGAGTCGAGGTATTTTCCGCAGACAGCAAAAACTTTCGTTGGGCCGCTCCCCGGGTAAAAGAGCACTAGCTCGAATAAATTTCTGAGGCATTGCGCCCGAAATTACATCGAGCCAGGCCCCTTTTATTCGTTTAAAAATTAATCGGCACTGGCCTCTTTTTGTTCTCACTTCTTTTTTCTCAAACCAAAGGCGCACCACGGATTGTCTGAACCTTGGAATACATCTCGAACACACGTGCAGCTATCTTTTCGCCAGTGACGTTCTGAATTCGCTTCATCGTCGCTTCGATTCTTCCCTCATCGAACATGGGATCGTGCCGTAAATCATTCGGGGACAGACCACCAATCTTTTGGAACAATGGTGGTCTGATCTTCCCCAGCTTCGGCGGACACTAAAAAGAAGGTGGAATCAAAGAGGCCAGGGTGGAATATTTTCTCCGCTTAAACCTCACGGCTTCCCCAACCGCGCTCTAACCTCCGCCATCATTTCGTCAAACCGAGCCTTCCGCGCCAGCGGTCCGCCTGATGGCTGTCGCATGCTCGGCATCGGCAACTTCATCGGCTTCGGTATTTGCATCGGCGTTGGCGCCTGCACCGGCATCGGCATCGGTATTTCTTCCTCCTCTTCATCCATCTCCATCCACTCGTCGAAGTCCGGCTCCATTTGCTTCTGAGTTGGAACGGGAGTGGGCATCGGTACAGGCTCGGAGGTGGGCACTGGCTCGGGCATGGGCATGGGCACAGGCGCGGGCGTGGGCGCCTGCGCTGGCCCCAAAACCACCGCCCGCAATTTCTCCACCAGCGGGTCCAGGCAATAGAGGTTCGAGCCATTCTTGTCCGCCGCCTGCCGGCGCTGCACGCGGATCACAAAGCCCCTGGCCTCCAGCCCCTTCATCAGCTTTTGCACATTCTTTTCGTTGCACCCCATCGCCAGCGCGAGCGCGCGTTTTGAAGGGAAGGGCAAGGTGTCGGCGGTCCACCAGTAGCGCATCAGTTGCAGCAGCAGTACCAGTTCGGTGGGCGTGAGGCCGAGTTGGCCCATGTGGCTGAGCAGAACATCGGGAACGGCGGTGTAGCCGCGGGCGATGACGTCGGCGGTCCATTTGCGGTTCAGCACGGTATTCATTGGCGAATCCTGCGCCGACGCACTCGCAGGCGCGGGCGCGCTTGTCTGCTTGCGCTGTGTGTGTGTGTGATCTGGTTCATTGCATCTGCTTAAACTTCATCTGCTTCGGGGTAACGGCGGCACCCCCAGGGGGGATTCCGGGCGACCCCCAGTGGGGGTGCCGGGTGCGCCCACTGGGGGTTGAAAAGCGGGTGGGGTGGGGGTCGATTTGCGCATGCGGCTCCGGCATAGCGGAGGCAATGCTTGCGCAATGCGTCCGCAGCGTTTCCTGCATCGGTTTTGTGATGCCTGGCGCGCGGCGCTTGCATCGCGCTTGCATGGGCGTGGGCGGCATTCATGCGCATTTGTGTTGACTTGTTTTAAAGCATATGTTTTAATACTGTCATGGTCGTTTGTCAACAGGCGGCCGTAAAAAATCCTTCCTCTGCGGCCGTTCGTGCCGCTGCGCGTCCGCGCAAACTTTTATTCCCGAGGTGCAAAATGGAAGAGCAATGCGATGTTCTCAACCACCGCCAGCAGCGGTTCGTTTTTGAGTACCTGAAAGACCTGAACGCCAGCGCCGCCGCCGAGCGCGCCGGCTATTCGGCGCGTTCGCGCGGCTCGCAGGCCGGCGAGTTGATGCAAAACCCCGCCGTGCGCGAGCGCATCCGCCTGGAAATGCACAGCATGCTGGCCGAACTGCGCCTTTCCGCCATCGACCTGATGAAGGAGCGCATGCGCGCCGCCTTCTTTCGCGCCGGGCAGTTATTCGACCCGTCGGGGCAATTGCGCGGCTTCGAAGAGATGGAAGCCTCCGTGCGCGACTCGCTGGTGATCAGCGGCAAGTGGCGCAATGGCGAACGCGAAGTGAGTTTCCGCGCGCCGAACCGCGAACCGGCCTTGCGCGCCCTGGAGCGCGTGCACGAGCGCCTGGAAAAGCTCGACGAGCAGCACTACGAGAAGATCGAGCGGCAGCTGGGGGTGTATATGCCGGGCGGGGTGGGATGGGTGCCGTTGCCGCCGGTGCAACCATTGCCACAGCTTGCGCCGGAGCCGGCGAGGGTCGGCGAACCTGCCGTGGTCCGGCAGCCGCAAACAAGTGCTGAAAATCTTCAGGGTTTTTCAGGGTCGGCGGAGCCGGCTGCGCATTCGTCTGAAAAATCTCAGGGTTTTTCAGGGTCGGCGCCGAAAGAGGCCAAGCCTTCGATGTTGGCCAAGGCCCTGGCGGTGCTTACGTCCGGTAAGGAGGACGCAGAGGCAGCCCAGCCCGAGTGGCAGGCGCCGCCGCCGATCAAGCGCCGCGACCCCAATTTGCTATGGGGTGGGGCACGCCAATGCGCCCCACCCGGGTTTTAGTTTCGGCCTCCGCTTGAAGGGGAGGGGGCGTGCTAAGGGATAGTGAGGATGTTGTGCGTGCCCGTGAACGAATGCGCCTGCTTGCGAAGTCCTGTGATCCTGAGCAACGCGAAGGATTTGCTTTTTGGTCGCAAGGCAGAGTGCATCGAAAAGCAGCTTCTTTGGCCCAGGGCCACTTCCTTCGCGGCGCGCTGCGCTCAGAATGACAGCGGAGGATGGCATGGCTGTCTCCGCTCAGGCGACACCCCCATCGCGCCCCGTTCGCTACCGCGCCGGCCTCACCGGCGCTTCCTGCATCAACGAAAGTTGCTCGCGTAGTTCCAGTATCCGGTCCTGCCAATACCGCGCGGTGTTGAACCACGGAAAGGCCGCCGGAAAAGCCGGGTCTTCCCAGCGCCGCGCGAGCCAGTAGCTGTAGTGGATCAGGCGCAGGGTGCGCAGGGCTTCGACGAGGTGGAGTTCGTTGTCGTCGAAGTCGCGGAATTGTTCGTAGCCGGCGAGGAGGTGTTTCCACGCTTGCGGAATCGCGGCGGGGTCGCCGGGCAGGAGCATCCACAGGTCTTGCACGGCGGGGCCGCTGCGGGCGTCGTCGAAGTCGACGAAGTGCGGGCCGTCGTCGGTCCAGAGCACGTTGCCGGAGTGGCAGTCGCCATGCAGGCGCAAGAGGGGGACTTGGCCGGCGGCCTCGTAGCAGCGGGCGATGGCATCGAGCGCGTGCTGCGCGGTGGAGGTCCAGGCCTCGGCCAGGTCGGACGGGATGAAGCCATGGCCGAGCAGCCAGTCGCGCGGCTCGAAGCCGAAGGTGACGGGGTCGAGCGCCGGGCGCTCATCGAAGGGCCGCGCCGCGCCGACGGTGTGGATGCGCGCGAGAAAGCGGCCCATCCACTCCAGCACCTCGGGGTCTTCGAGTTCCGGCGCGCGGCCGCCGCGGCGCGGGAACAGGGCGAAGCGAAAGCCGGCGTGGCTGTGCAGGGTGGCGCCGTTGTAGGCGAGGGGCGCGACCACCGGCACCTCGGCCTGCGCCAGTTCGGCCAGGAAAGTGTGCTCCTCGTGTATCTGCGCATCGCTCCAGCGCGCGGGGCGGTAGAACTTGGCGATCAGCGGCGTGCTGTCTTCGATGCCGACCTGGTAGACGCGGTTCTCGTAGGAATTGAGCGTGAGCTGGCGGCCGTCGCAATACATGCCGAGGCTTTCGACGGCGTCGAGCACGGCTTGCGGCGTGAGGCCGGCGTAGGGTGGGGGCAGGGGCTCGCTCATGCGGGGGCTTTCGGCGGTTCGCCCGCGGTGACGTGGGGGTTCGGGTTTTGATTGGCGGTGTCGTTGGCGCGGCCGTTAGCGAAACGGCCCGGGTCTTCGTTTTGTTGCAACCCGTCCAGCCGCGCCCGCACGAAGGCGATGTGCATGCGCAGGGTGTAGACGCGGTCGCTGAAGTCCAGCGGCATGTTCATGTAGCGCACGGCCTCTTCGATTTCTTCCAGGCGCGCGAGGTGGCGTTCCAGGTCCGCGGGCTTCACCTCATGCGCGTCGAGCTCGAGCTCCAGCGCCTTCAGCTCGCCGTACCAGCGGTTGATGCGCTTTTGCCGCCGCCAGTTGATGATGGAAGGCAGGAACTTGATCACCGGGATCAGCACGCCGATGACGGGAAGCAGGAACAGCAGCATGCGCTGCACCAGGTTGGCGAGCCAGAACGGCATGTAGCGCTGCAGGAAGGGACGGCCGTTCTTGTAAAAACTCTGGGCCTGGTCGGCCAGCGGAAAGTCGGTGGCCACCGCTGAGGGGAAGTCGCCGGCGTTGTGGAACAGGCCGGGGCCGCCATGCACTTCGGTGGCGGCTTCGAGCAGCAGGTAGGCGAGGGCGGGATGCAGGTCTTCACGCACCACCAGGTTGGCCTTGGTCGCCACCAGTTGCACGTCGTGCGGCGGCAGGTCGGCCTTGAGGTCGAACACGCTTTGCGTCAGCGTGACGGCGGTGAGATAGGGGAAGCGCTTGGCGATGGCGGGTGCGTTGGCGAAGCTCATCACATGCACGTCCGGCGCGGCGGCAAGCTGGCGCACCACCGGCGCGTCCGGCGCGGCGATCAGGAAGATGGCGTCGAGCGTACCGGCCTTAAGCGCGGCGATGGCGGCGGCGCCGGAAAGCGGCGAGAGTTTCGGGCTGTCCGGCGCGATGCCGTGCGCGGCCAGCAGGTCCAGCGCCACCTTGCGCGTGCCGCTGCCGGGCGCGCCGATGGCCAGACGCGCGCCGCCCAGTTCGGTCAAGCGGGTCGGCTCCTTCTTGCCGCGCACGAAGACCCAGACGGCCTCAAAGGCGAGATTGCCAAGGGAATGCAATTGCGTGGCGTCGGGCTCCTGCGGCGTGCCGCTGCCGAGCGGGCCGAAGCCGCCCTGGACGAAGGCGGCATCCGTTTCGCTGGCGTCGTCCTTGAGGAGTTTCAGGTTCTCCACCGAGCCGCCGGTGGCCCTCACATCCAGGCGCACGCCGTCGCGTGCGAGAATCGCGCGGTATTTGAGGGCGTTCTGGTAATAGGCGCCGTCGGTGGCGCCGGTGGCAATGCTCAAATGGTCGGGCGGGGCCGGCTGCAGGAAGTGGTAGGTCAGCCAGAAAGCGCCGATCACCAGCGCCAGCAGCGGCAGCCAGATGATCAAGGCGTCGCGCAGCGAAGGGCGGTGGCGCAGGGCGTCGAGGCGGCGCTTCGTCGGGGAAGGCGCGGCAGGGGCGGCGGGTGTGGCGAGACCCGCGGCTGCGCCCTCTGGAACATTGTTGGTTGAACGCATGGCGCATTTAACCACGCATGCCGCGCGCGATGCGGTGTTGAGGGAAACGATGCAGGTCTGGGATATTTTCTGCCGCGTGGTGGACAACTACGGCGACGCCGGCGTCACCTGGCGCCTGGCGCGCCAGCTCGCGGCCGAGTACGGCCTGGCGCCGCGCCTGTGGATCGACGAGCCGGCGGCGCTGGCGCACATGGGCGTCGGGCTGGATGTGGCGCTGGCGGTGCAGATGGTGGAGAAAGTGGAACTGCGTCAGTGGCGCGAAGGCGCGGTGACGGCGGAGGATGCGATTGCCGATGTGGTGATCGAAGCCTTCGCCTGCGAGCTGCCGCAAGCCTATGTGCAAGGCATGGCGCGCCGCGTCGCGCGGCCGGTGTGGATCAACCTCGAATATCTCAGCGCGGAAGACTGGGTGGAAGGCACGCACAAGCTCGCCTCGCCGCAGAACGTGCCGGCGGCGATTGCGTCCGCAGGTGCCGGCGCAGGTGGGGTTGACGATGCTGATGCTGAGGCAGGTGGCGTTGACGATGCTGAGGCTGGGGCAGGGGCGCGCGTTGGCGCTGCGGGCGCGGCCGCGAGCGAGCAGGCCGGTGCAGATGCGGACCGGCGGGAGAAGGCGAGTGCCGCCGCGGTTGCTTCGACACGTCCGCCGCCGCTGAACAAATACTTCTTCTTCCCCGGCTTCACAGCGGCCACCGGCGGCCTGCTGCGCGAGCGCGGGCTGCTGCAGGTGCGCGCCAAGTTCCAGGCCGACGCGGCCGCGCAGGCGGTGCTGTGGCGCGCCCTTGACGTGCCGCCGCGCGAAGAGGCCCCGTCAGGCGAGTTGCGCATCTCCCTCTTCGCCTATGAAAACCTGGCGTTGCCGGAACTGCTGGCAGCGTGGGCCGAAGGTGATGTGGCGGTGCGCTGCCTGGTGCCGGTGGGCCGGGCGCTGCCGCAGGTGGCGGCGTTCTTTGGCGCGGGGGACGCCAAAGCGGTGCAGGCAGGCGCGCAATGGTCGCGCGGGCAACTTGCCGTACATGTGCTGCCCTTCACCGACCAACCGGGCTACGACCGCCTGCTGTGGGCCTGCGACCTCAACTTCGTGCGCGGCGAAGACTCCTTCGTGCGCGCGCAATGGGCTGCGCGGCCCTTTGTCTGGCAGATTTATCCGCAGGCGGAGGCGGCGCATCATGAAAAGCTGACGGCGTTCTGGCGGCGTTACCGCGCCGCTCTGCCCGAAGGAGCCGCGACGGCAATGCAGGCCGCCTGGCACGGCTGGAACGGCATTGCCGCCGCCGATTGGCCGCGCAACTGGTCCGCGCTGACCAGGGAACGCGCGGCGCTGCAGAGCCACGCCGACGGCTGGGCCTCGCGTGCTGCGATGCAACCCGATCTGGCGGCCCAACTGGTTGAATTTGCGGCAAAAGTGCCGAAATTCGCGTTATAATAGGAAGCTTTTTTGTGCGCGGGCACGGACGCCGTCGGTGAACTCCACCGTGATTTGCCGAACCCACAGGCCCGCCGCCGCTCCAGCGTTTTCACCGTCCCGCCGCGTTCCGGGAATTCCGGTTTCATCTCCACAGGTCACAAGGGTTTTAGTTATGAAAACTGCTCAAGAAGTCCGCGCGGGCAACGTCGTCATGGTCGGCAGCGATGCCATGGTCGTGCTCAAGGCCGATTACAACAAGTCGGGCCGCAACTCCGCCGTCGTCAAGATGAAGCTGAAGAACCTGCTCACCGGTTCCGGCACCGAGACGGTCTACAAGGCCGACGACAAGTTCGACGTCGTCAACCTCGAAAAGAAGGAAGTCACCTACTCCTACTTCGCCGACCCGCTCTACGTCTTCATGGACGGCGAGTTCAACCAGTACGATGTCGAAGGCGAGAGCATGGGCGAAGCGCTCAACTACCTCGAAGCCGGCATGGCCTGCGAACTGACGATCTACAACGAGCGCCCGATCTCGGTGGAACTGCCGAACTCGCTGGTGCGCGAAATCATCTACACCGAGCCGGCCGTGCGCGGCGACACCTCGGGCAAGGTGCTCAAGCCCGCCAAGCTGTCTTCCGGCTTCGAGATCGGCGTGCCGCTGTTCGTCGCCCAAGGCGACAAGATCGAAATCGACACCCGCAGCCACGAGTACCGCCGCCGCGTCTGATCCGGCGCTGTCGCCGCACCGCAACGGCCGCCCCAGGGCGGCCGTTTGCTTTGGGGGCCTTGGCTTCTTGGCGGCGCCCCGGCTTTGGGGCAGGTCCTGGCTTTCCGACGGCCATCGGGCTTCCAGCGCGGGCTTTCCAGCGCAGGGCCTTTGGCTGATGCCTGCAATAAACAAAGGTTAAATCCAGCCGGGAATCATTGCCCCTGTCATCGCTCTAACCCGACAATGCGTTAATACAGTTACGCGGGTCGTGCTTTGCGCACTTCGCCGCCTGCCATGAAAATCAGCCGCTGGTCCCTGCATTTTTACACCCTGCCCTACGAGCGCGAGATCGTCTGGGTGAACGCGGTGGAGCATGCCGGCGTGTTCGCCCTCCTGCTGATCGAGGCCGAGAACGGCGCGCGCGGCATTGCCGAGGGCACCGTCAAGGCCACCTGGTCCGGCGTCTCGCCGCGTTCGCTGCGTGCCGCGCTGGAAGACTTTGTGATGCCGCGCCTGGCCACAGTCGATGTCGGAGACGCCGATGCCGTGCGCATCGCGCTGGCCGGCATCCCGGAAAATCGCCTCGCCAAGGGCATGGCCGACACCGCCTGCTGGGGCCTGCGCGCGATGGCGGCCGACCAGCCCTTGTGGAAACACCTGGGGGGCAATGCCGAGGTCGACATCGCCTGGGCGCTGACCGGGCAATCGCCGCAGGCGATGGCCGCCGAGGCCGCCGCGATGCGCGAGAAATACGGCTTTGGCACCTTCAAGCTCAGGGGCGGGCAGGGCGCCGAGGTCGACGTCGCCGCGCTGCGCGAAGTGCGCGCCGCCGTCGGTGCCGAGGTGGCCATGTATATCGATGCCAACAGCAGCACTCCCGGCACCGAGGCGCTTTCGTATGTGCGCGCCATCGCCCGCGCCGGCGCGCTGGCGGCCGAAGACCCGTGTCCGCTGCAGCCGGACCAGGGCTTCGAGGCACTGCAGTCCGAAGGCGGCCTGCCGGTGCTGATCGACCGCAACTGCACCTCCACCGACGACGCGCGGCGTTTTCTCGAGCGCGGCGCCGCTGCCTTCGCCATCAAGCCCGGACGCATCGGCCTCTCGGAGGCGCGGCAGATCGCCCAATTGGGCGCGCGCCGCGGCGCCAAGGTGGCCGTCGGCCTGTATGGCGAGAGCGAACTCGGCAGCCTGCTGTCGCTGCAACTGGCCGCCGCTGTTTCCCCGCAGCAGCGCCTGCTGGCGGCTGAACAGGGGTTCTACCTGTGCATGACCGAGCAGGTCATCACCAGGCCGCTGCAATTGCAGGGCGGCCGCATCACCCTGCCGGAGACGGCCGACCTCGCTGCCCTGGTCGATTGGGAGCAGGTCAAGCGCCTCGCGCTGCCCGTGTGATGCGCAGTGTGATGTGCGGTGTGATGCGCCGTGTGATGTGTGATGTGCCGTGTGATGTGACGTGTGATGTGACGTGTGATGTGACCCGTCGCGGCAAGCGCCCTCGTAGCTTGCGACCGAAATCGCAGTAACTCCCCACCGCAAGCCGCCGCCGTAACTCCCTGCGGCAACCGGCTGCATCGCTATTCCTTCACTCTATGTTGCGCTGCAACTTTCCAGAGTGAAAAAGCTCGGGTAAAATATTTTTAAGTAAGTACTTAATAAATTCCAAAGACATAAAAATCCGGAGATAAGGCAGTACTGCGGCAGCACTATGGAGACGGAAAAATATTGGGTACTGCGGGTAGCGATTTATGCGGCGCTGCGTGATTGTGTTTGTCACGGAAATCAGCCAAGCTTGAAGCGCCGCGCAACGTCGCGAGGCCGGTGAACGGGTGACCCCCGGCAGCCGGCATTTTTTCGTCAAGACTCAAAAGCCTCATGAGGGAACAGCAATGGCCGCAGTACTGAATTTTCCATCTTCCAATCCCGTCCCCGTCCCCGTCCCCGCCGCCGGCGACAGCGACGCCCAGGAAACCCAGGAGTGGGTCGATGCCCTGGAAGCGGTGCTGTCGCGCGAAGGCCCTGAGCGTGCGCACTTCCTGCTCGAGCGCCTGGTCGACAAGGCGCGCCGCTCGGGCGCCTACCTGCCCTATAGCGCCAACACCGCCTACATCAACACCATCCCGCCGCATCTCGAGGTCAAGAGCCCGGGCGACCACGCGATGGAAGAGCGCATCCGCTCGCTGATCCGCTGGAACGCGATGGCGATGGTGGCCAAGGCGAACAAGGCCGAAGGCGATCTCGGCGGCCACATTGCTTCCTATGCTTCCGTCTCAACCCTGATGGAAGTCGGCTTCAACCATTTCTGGCACGCCCCCACCGCCGACCACGGCGGCGACCTGGTCTACATCCAGGGCCACTCCGCCCCCGGCATCTATGGCCGCGCCTACATGGAAGGGCGCCTGTCCGAGGAGCAAATACTGAACTTCCGCCGCGAAGTCGACGGCAAGGGCATCTCCTCCTACCCGCACCCCTGGCTGATGCCGGACTTCTGGCAATTCCCCACCGTGTCGATGGGCCTGGGGCCGCTGCAAGCCATCTATCAAGCGCGCTTCCTCAAATACCTGCACGCCCGCGGCATTGCCGACACTTCCAACCGCAAGGTCTGGGTATTCTGCGGCGACGGCGAAATGGACGAGCCCGAGTCCCTCGGCGCCATCGGCCTGGCGGTTCGTGAAAAGCTCGACAACCTGATCTTCATCGTCAACTGCAACCTGCAGCGCCTGGACGGCCCGGTGCGCGGCAACGGCAAGATCATCCAGGAACTGGAAGCCGATTTCCGCGGCGCCGGCTGGAACGTGATCAAGCTGATCTGGGGCGCCTACTGGGACCCGCTGTTCGCCCGCGACACCACCGGCAAGCTGCTGCAGCGGATGGAAGAAGCGGTCGACGGCGAATACCAGAACTTCAAGGCCAACGACGGCGCCTATGTGCGCGAACACTTCTTCGGCAAGTATCCCGAGACCCTGGAGATGGTCTCGCGCATGAGCGACGACGACGTCTGGCGCCTGAACCGCGGCGGCCACGACCCGCACAAGATCTACGCGGCGTACCACTCGGCGGTGAACCACAAGGGCCAGCCGACGGTGATTCTCGCCAAGACCATCAAGGGCTACGGCCTGGGCAAGGCCGGCCAGGCGAAGAACCCGACCCACCAGCTGAAAAAGCTGGAGATCGAAACCATCCGCGAATTCCGCGACCGCTTCAACATCCCCTTCACCGACGCGCAACTGCACGATCTGCCGCTGTTCAAGCCGGAACCCAAGGACCCGCTCAACGAATACCTGCAGGAACGCCGCAGGGCCCTGGGCGGCTACCTGCCGCAGCGCCGCCGCAAGGCGGGCGCCTCCCTCGAGGTGCCGAAGCTGGAGGTGTTCGAGGCGCAACTCAAGGGTAGCGGCGAAGGCCGCGAGAATTCGACCACGATGGCCTTCGTGCGCATCCTGACGCAGCTCTTGCGCGACAAGAACATCGGCAAGTACATCGTGCCCATCGTGCCTGATGAGGCGCGCACCTTCGGCATGGAAGGCATGTTCCGGCAGTTGGGCATCTACTCCGCCGAAGGGCAGAAGTACGTGCCGGTGGACAAAGAGCAGGTGATGTACTACCGCGAAGACAAGGCGGGGCAGGTGCTGGAAGAGGGCATCAACGAAGCCGGTTCGTTCTGTTCCTGGATCGCCGCGGCGACCAGCTACACGAACACCAACCAGATCATGATCCCGTTCTACATCTATTACTCGATGTTCGGGTTTCAGCGCATCGGCGACCTCGCCTGGGCGGCGGGCGACCTGCGGGCGCGCGGCTTTTTGCTCGGCGGCACCGCCGGGCGCACCACCCTCAACGGCGAAGGCCTGCAGCACGAAGACGGCCATTCGCACCTGCTCTCGGCCACCATCCCCAACTGTGTCTCCTACGACCCCACCTGGTCGTACGAACTGGCGGTGATCATCCAGCACGGCTTGAAGCGCATGGTGCAGGACCAGGAGGACGTGTACTACTACCTCACGGTGATGAACGAGAATTACGAGCATCCCGAAATGCCCAAGGGCGCCGAGGAAGGCATCATCAAGGGCATGTACTCGTTCAAGACTTCCACCTCGAAGGCGAAGAACCGGGTGCAGCTGCTGGGCTCCGGCGTGATCCTGCGCGAAGCGATGGCCGCCGCTGAATTGCTGGAAAAGGACTGGAAGGTCGCCGCCGACATCTGGAGCTGCCCGAGCTTTACCGAGCTGCGCCGCGAAGGCCTGGCAGTCGACCGCCAGAACCTGCTCAATCCGACCGGCGAGCGCAAGAAGTCCTATGTCGAGCAGTGCCTGGAAAAGACCAGCGGCCCGGTAATCGCCACCAGCGACTACATGAAGGCCTTTGCCGACGGCATCCGCGAATTCATGCCGAAGGGCCGCACGTACAAGGTGCTGGGTACCGACGGCTTCGGCCGCTCCGACACGCGCGAGCAACTGCGCCACTTCTTCGAAGTGAACCGCTACTGGGTGACCGTGGCTGCCCTGCGCGCCTTGGCCGAGGACGGCGCGGTGCCGGCGCAAACCGTGGCCGATGCGATCAAGAAGTACGAGCTCGATGTGAACAAGCCCGACCCCACGCACGTATAAAACGCACATCGAACGTACAGGTCATATAGACCCCTCCGACCAAAATTTAAGACAAAGACCATCATGGGCGTTAGAGAAGTTGTAGTACCCGACATCGGCGATTTCAAGGACGTGCCGGTGATCGAGATCCTGGTCAAGGTCGGCGACACGGTGAAGGCGGAAGACTCGCTGATCACCGTCGAGTCCGACAAGTCCACCATGGAAATCCCCTCGCCCGCCGGCGGGGTGATCAAGGAACTGAAGATCAAGATCGGCGACGTGGTCAACACGGGCAGCCTGATCGCGGTGATGGAAGAGGGCGCCGCCGAGGCGCCCGCTGCTGCGCCTGCTGCCGCCAAGGCGGCGCCCGCGCCAGCCGCAGCGGTGCCTGCGCCGGCACCCGCGCCGGCCCCGGTCGCGCCGCAAGGCTTCCAGGCAGCAGCGACGACGGAAGAAGCGCCCCCGCCGACGACCACGCCGGTGCAGCCCCTGGCGCAAGCGCCCTCGGGCGACAAGCCGCACGCTTCGCCTTCGGTGCGCAAGTTCGCCCGCGAACTCGGCGTCGATCTGTCGCGCGTTGCCGGCAACGGCCCGAAGAACCGCGTGCTGCATGAAGACGTGCAGAACTTCGTCAAGCAGGCCCTGCAAGGCGGCGGTGCTGCAGCCCCCGGCGCGGCGGTGGCTGCCGGCGGCGGGCTCAACCTGCTGCCCTGGCCGAAGGTGGACTTCAGCAAGTTCGGCGAGACCGAGTCGGTGCCGCTGTCGCGCATCAAAAAGATTTCCGGCGCGAACCTGCACCGCAACTGGGTGATGATTCCCCACGTCACGCAAAACGAAGAGGCGGACGTCACCGAGCTGGAAGAATTCCGCAAGTCCACCAACGAATCCATCGCCAAGTCCGGCGTCAAGCTGACCATGCTGGCCTTCATCATCAAGGCCAGTATCGCCGCGCTGAAAAAGTACCCGGACTTCAACTCCTCGCTCGAAGGCGACAACCTGGTGTTGAAGAAGTACTACAACATCGGCTTCGCCGCGGACACGCCCAACGGCCTGGTAGTGCCGGTGATCAAGGGCGCCGACAAGAAGGGCGTGATCGAACTGGCGCACGACCTGGGCGACCTCTCGGCGCAGGCGCGCGACGGCAAGCTGAAACCGGCGGACATGCAGGGCGCGAGCTTCACCATTTCCTCGCTGGGCGGCATCGGCGGCACCTACTTCACGCCCATCATCAATGCGCCCGAAGTGGCGATCCTCGGCGTGTCGAAGACGCAGATGAAGCCGGTGTGGGACGGCAAGCAGTTCGTGCCGCGCCTGATCCTGCCGCTCTCGCTTTCCTACGACCACCGGGTGATCGACGGCGCCGCCGGCGCGCGCTTTGCCGCGCACCTCGGGCTGCTGCTCTCCGACATGCGCCGGACCCTGCTCTGAGCTTGAATCGCCGCGCCGGCGAACTCGCGCGATAATTGGGCCTTGCGGCGGCCGGGACACTCCGGCCGCGCCGCCCGCTCAAACATAATCGCCACCCAGTTCAGGCAGGCGACCTCAATCCCGGGATCACTCCAAGCACATGACCACCATCACCGTCGTCAGGAAAAACAACCAGGTAGCCATCGCCGCCGACCGCCTCACCACCTTCGGCGACACGCGCCTGTCGTCGCGCTACGAGGCGAACGCGAAGATCTTCAAGGTGAAGGACACCTTCATCGGCATCGCCGGCTCCAGCGCGCACCACCACGTGGTGGAAAACGCGATGAAAAAGCTCGACGCGCCGCGCTTCAACAGCAAGGCCGAGGTATTCGCCACCATGGTTTCGCTGCACCCGCTGCTGAAAGAGTTTTTCTACCTCAACCCGAAGGAAGAGGACGACGATCCCTACGAGTCTTCGCACTACATCATGGTGATGGCCAACGCCAGCGGCATCTATGGCGTCTACTCCTACCGTGAAGTATTCGCCTTCGACCGCTTCTGGGCCATCGGCTCGGGCCGCACCTTCGCGCTGGGGGCGATGTATGCGTCCTACGACAAGGCGAAGACCGCGCGCGAAGTCGCCGAAGTCGGCGTCAACGCCGGTTGCGAATTCGACAAGAACTCCGCAGGGCCGATCAATATGCACGTGATGCGCACCAAGTAAACGCCGTAACGAAGAACAGGAAACCGCGATGAGCGCTATCGAAGTAAAGGTCCCGGACATCGGCGACTTCAAGGACGTGCCGGTGATCGAAATCCTGGTCAAAGCCGGGGACACGATCACGAAAGAGCAGTCGCTGATCACGGTCGAGTCCGACAAGTCGACCATGGAGATTCCCGCGCCCGAAGACGGCGTGGTGAAGGAACTCAAGGTCAAGATAGGCGACGTGATCAACACCGGCAGCCTGATCCTCATCATGGAGGCGGGCGCTGCCGCTGCCGCGCCCGCTGCTGCTCCCGCCGCGCCGGCCAAGCCTGCTGCTGCGCCCGCGCCAGCGCCCGCTGCGCAAGCGCCCGCTGCCGCACCTGCATCTGCCAAGGCCGCACCCGCGCCTTCCTCCGGCCCTGTGCCGCAAGGCGACGTACATGCCGAAGTGCTGGTGCTGGGCTCCGGCCCCGGCGGCTACACCGCCGCCTTCCGCGCCGCCGACCTCGGCAAGAAGGTCGTGCTGGTCGAGCGTTATGCCTCGCTGGGCGGCGTTTGCCTGAACGTCGGTTGCATCCCTTCCAAAGCCCTGCTGCACGCCGCCAAGGTGATCACCGAAGCGGAAGAGATGGAACACAGCGGCATTTCCTTCGGCAAGCCGAAGGTGGACATCAATGCCCTGCGCGCCTGGAAGGATGACGTCGTCGGCAAGCTGACCAAGGGCATCGGCGGCATGGCGAAAGGCCGCAAGGTCACCACCGTCGAAGGCGTGGGCAGGTTCACCTCGCCCAACATGCTGGTGGTGAAGACCAAGGATGGCGAGAAGAAAGTCTCCTTCGACAACTGCATCATCGCCGCCGGCTCGCAAGTGGCGAAGATTCCCGGCTTCCCTTACGACGACAAGCGCCTGATCGACTCCACCGGCGCGCTTGAACTGGCCGACATTCCGAAGCGCCTGCTGGTGATCGGCGGCGGCATCATCGGCCTGGAAATGGCTTGCGTCTACGATGCGCTGGGTTCCAAGGTGACGGTGGTCGAATTCGCCGACGGCCTGATCCCCGCCGCCGACCGCGACCTGGTGAAGATTCTGCAAAAACGCATCGAGAAGCGCTACGAGGCGATCTACCTCAAGTCCAAGGTGACCAAGATCGAGGCCAAGAGCGAAGGCCTGCTCGCCACCTTCGAGGGCGCGGAAGCAGGCACGGGTCCGCAACCCGCGCAACAGATGTTCGACCGCGTGCTGATGGCCGTCGGCCGCCGCCCGAACGGCCGCGACATCGGTGCCGAAGGCGCCGGCGTCACGGTAAACGAGCGCGGCTACATTCCCGTCGACAAGCAGCAGCGCACCAACGTGCCGCACATCTACGCCATCGGCGACATTTGCGGCGAGCCGATGCTGGCGCACAAGGCGACCCACGAAGCCCATGTGGCGGCCGAGACCATCGCCGGCCACAAGGTGGCCTTCGACGCCATGACCATTCCCTCGGTGGCCTATACCGACCCCGAGGTGGCGTGGATGGGCCTGACCGAAACCCAGGCGAAAAAAGACGGTGTCGAGCATGCTGTCGCGGTCTTTCCCTGGGCCGCTTCTGGCCGCGCGATTTCGGTGGGCCGCCCCGACGGCCTGACCAAGCTGATCTATGAGCCGAAGAGCCAGCGCATCCTCGGCGCCGGCATCGTCGGCGTCAACGCCGGCGAGCTGATCGCCGAGCTGACCCTGGCCCTGGAAATGGGCGCGGACCTGGAAGACGTGGCGCTGACCATCCACCCGCACCCGACGCTGTCGGAGACGCCGTTCTTCGCCGCGGAAGTGGGCCTGGGTACCATCACCGACATGCCGCCGGCGAAAAAACCGGCGTAGAGTTCGCATGGACCGCCGGCGCTTTTGCCAAAGCCTGGCGGCCTTCCCTGGTCTTGCCGTGGGGTCCGCCATGAGTGCTGAAGCGTTGAATGTCCGTCCGATTCCCGCCAGCGGCGAAAAATTGCCGGTGGTGGGCCTGGGCACCTGGCAGGTGTTCGACGTGGCGGCCGCCGGCGGCGAATACGGCGAGGCGCGCGCCACCATGCAGGCCCTGGTGGACGGCGCTGGCAAGGTGGTCGATTCCTCGCCGATGTACGGCCGCTCCGAAAGCGTCACCGGCGACGTGACGCAGGAACTGCAGGTACGCGAGAAACTCTTCATCGCCACCAAGGTGTGGACCCGCGGGCGCGACGAAGGCATCGCGCAGATGAACACCTCGGTCAAGCGCCTGCGCGTCGACGTGCTCGACCTGATGCAGGTGCACAACCTGGTCGATACCGACATCCACCTCTCCACCCTCGCCAAATGGCGCGAGCAAAAGCGCGTGCGTTACCTCGGCATCACCCACTACCACGCCGGCGCCCATGCGGATCTCGAGCGCACGCTGAAAAAGCACAAGGTCGATTTCGTGCAGGTCAATTATTCGATGGCCGAGCCGGAGGCCGATGCGCACCTGCTCGACTTCTGCCGCGAGCGCGGTGCGGCGGTGCTGATCAACCGCCCCTTCGCCGAGGGCAGCCTGTTCTCGCGCGTGCGCGGCAAGCCGGTGCCGGAATGGGCGGCGCAGGAACTGGGCATCCAGAGCTGGGGCCAGTTCTTCCTCAAGTGGATCGTCGGCCACCCCGCCGTCACCTGCGTGATCCCCGGCACGCGCAACCCGAAGCACCTGATGGATAATCTCGGCGCCGCGCGCGGCGCGCTGCCGGATGCGGCGCAGCGCGAAAAAATGCGCAAGGACTTCGCCGCCCTGTCCGCCTAAGGCTTTCCGTTGCCTCCGCTTGCATCGCGGCGCGGTTTTTGGCAGGATGCTGTCAACAACAACAGCAAAGAGGGGGCGCAAATGTCGGTACAACTCAATCCCTATGCCGCGCCGCAGGCGGCGGTTGGCGATGTCCAGTACGAAGAATTCCAGGAGGTCAGCTTCTTCTCGGCCGCCGGCAGGCTGGGGCGGGTCCGCTATCTGGGCTATCTGATGGGGACCTACTTCCTGTTCGGCCTGGTGATCGGGCTGGTCGCGGCAATGGGTGCCGGCCTGGGAATGCGCAACAACAGTCTTTTTTTCATCCCCTTCGGCATTGCGTATGTCGGCATGATGGTGATGGGAGCGATGCAGGCGATCCAGCGCTGCCACGATTGCGACAAATCGGGCTGGTTTGTATTGCTGATGCTGGTGCCGTTGCTGAACATGCTTTTTGCCCTCTATCTGACTTTTATGCCCGGCACGGACGGGCCCAACCGCTTCGGGGCCCGCCCGGTGCCGAATTCGGCCGGAGTCATCATCCTGGCCTGCCTTTTTCCCCTTATATTCATCGGTATCCTGGCGGCGGTCGCGATACCGGCATACAGCCAGTACACCGCGCGGGCGCACATGCGGGCGGCACATTAGGAGCGCAAGCGCGGCCTCTCCTATAATCCGCGCATGAGGCTCAAAAGCATCGCTTCGCGCGACAACCCCGGCTACAAGCAACTGCAGCGCCTGGCCAGCTCTTCGCAGGCGCGCAAGCGCGAGGGCCTGAGCCTGCTCGACGGCGTGCACCTGGTATCGGCCTACTTCGAGCAGGTCGGCGCGCCCGAGGTGCTGGCGGTGAGCGAGAGCGGCACGGCGCACCCGGAGATCGCGGCGCTGCTGGCGCGCGCCGAGGGCGAGGTGCTGCAGTTGCCGGACAACCTGTTCACCGCCGTCAGCCAGGTGGAGAACGGCGTTGGGGTGATCGCCGCGGTGCATACGCCGCGCCCGGAGCTGCCGGCGCGCATCGAGGGCGACTGCCTGCTGGTGGAGCACCTGCAGGACCCCGGCAATCTCGGCAGCCTCTTGCGCAGCGCGGCGGCCGCCGGCATCGCCCACGTGCTGCTATCGATGAACACGGTCTACGCCTGGTCGCCCAAGGTGCTGCGCTCGGGGCAGGGTGCGCACTTCGGCATGACGATCTACGAAGGCGTCGACCTGGCGGCGGCCCTGCCGCGCCTGCAGGCGCGGCTCGTCGCCACTTCCTCGCATGCGGATGCGACACTTTACGATGCGGACCTGCGCGGGCCGGTGGCATGGCTGCTGGGCAACGAGGGGGCAGGCGTGTCGGAGGCCATGCTGGCGGCGGCCGCGCTCAAGGTGTCGATCCCGATGGCGGGGGCGGCGGAGTCGCTCAACGTCGCGGCAGCCGGGGCGATATGCATGTTCGAAGCCATGCGCCAGCGGCGCGCGGGCGGGAGAAAAGTTTGAGCGGCGAGGCAATGAGAAGCGTGTCGCGCAGGCTCGGCTGCCTGGCATTGGCGGGGGCGATGGCCGCCGGCTTGCCCGGCTGCGCGGCCATCGCCACGCAGGCGGCGCTGGGCCTGGTCAGCCCGGAGATGTTCGCCACCATGATCGGCGATGTCGAGGTGCGCTCCGAATTCCGCGAAGCCGCGCCATTCATCAAGGCCAGGGATTGGCTGGGCCTCACTGTCCTGGCGCGGCAAAAACTGGCTCTCAACCCGAAGCGCGGCCAATGGTGGCAGATCGCCGGCTACGGCCACCTGCAACTGAACGAAAACGCGCTGGCGCGCGACTGTTTCGAGCAGGCGGTGCGCCTGAATCCCGAAGAAGGCGGCGCCTGGAACCTGTATGCCTTTGCGCTGAAAAACCTGGGCGACAACCGGCGCGGGCTGGAGGCGGTGCAGCGCTCGCTGCAGATCGACCCCTCCTCCGGCACTGCCTATGTGATCCTGGGGGACCTGCGGCGCGAAGGCGGGCAAAGCTCGGAGGCGCTGCTGGCCTACAACCGTGCTCTGGAGATCGACCGCGCCGATGTATTCGCCTGGTACGGTATCGGCCTGATCGGCAAGCGCACCCGCGACGCGGCGCTATATGAAAAAGCCAAAAAGGCGCTGGAGCAGATCTACAAGCCGATGGCCGAGCAGTTGGAAAAAACCTGAGCGTGGCGGCGCCGGGACCCCGCGCTCTGCGCGGCTTATCTGCCGCGGAGCCGCTGCTTCAGCCTGGCCCATGCGCCGGAGCCGGAAGCGCGGTCTGGCCGGGTGATGTAAACACCGAGAAAACTGTCTGCCACAACCTCGGGCGCCGCCGAATCGGCGGCGAGCTTTTCCACCGAGGTTTCCGTCAGCATGCCGCATAGCATGGCGCGGAGGTCGGTATCGTGAAAGGCCCAGCCGGCATCGGTCGGGATGACCTGGAAGCGCGAATTGTTGAGCACCGCGATCGGGGCGGCCGGATGGAGCGCGCCGGCGATGCGGACCACCTCCTGGTGCGGGTCCATGCAATGCTGCAGCACCCAGCAGGTGTAGGCGCTGTCGGCGCGCCATCCCGACTCGCGCATGGCGTCGAATTGCTCCAGGCTGGCTACGCGAAAGCGCGGCGAGGCCACGTAGGTCAGCGCCAGTTCGCGCATGCGCGGGCTGATGTCCACGCCGAGTACGCTGCAGCCGGTGTCCTCGATCAGCATCTTGGCTACCCGGCCGATGCCGCAGCCGAAATCGACCACGGTGTGCGAAGCCCGAACCTTCAGCAGTTGCGCGAAGCGCTCGGCGACATAGGGGGTTTCCCGAGCCCAGCGCCCCTCCGTGGTATCGCCTTCCGGGGTCAGGATGATGGCGCGCGCGGCGGCTTCATCGGCCGCATCGAAAATTTCCGGAAAATATCTGCTCATGCGTGCATGCTCCTAAAACGACCGCCGCTCCAGCTTCACTTCCTGCAGGATGGTGGTGGCGATTTCCTCGATCGACTTGGTGGTGGTGGAGAGCCAGCGGATGCCTTCGCGGCGCATCAGCGCCTCGGCCTCAGCGACTTCGTAGCGGCAGTTTTCCAGCGAGGCGTACTTGCTGTTGGCGCGGCGCTCGTTGCGGATTTCGGCCAGGCGCTCCGGCAGGATGGTCAGGCCGAACAGCTTGGAGCGGTGCGGCACCAGCGAGCCCGGCAGGGCCTGGCGCTCGAAGTCGTCGGGGATCAGCGGGTAGTTGGCGCACTTCAGTCCGAAGGTCAGCGCGAGATAAAGTGAAGTCGGTGTCTTGCCGCTGCGCGAGACGCCCACCAGGATGACGTCGGACTCGGCCAGGTTCTTGTCGGTCTGGCCGTCGTCGTGGGCCAGGGTGAAGTTGATCGCCTCGATGCGGTGGTTGTACTCGGCCTGGTTCTTGGTCGCGCTGTGCGAGCGGCCGATGGTGTGGGTGGAGGCCAGGCCCAGCTCGCGCTCCAGCGGGCCGATGAAGGTCTCGAACAGGTCGAGCACCAGGGCGTCGGCGCCGTGGATCACGCTGGAGGTCTCGGCGTTGACCAGGGTGTTGAAGACGATCGGGCGCACGCCGTCGTCGTGGCCTGCCTGGTTGATGCGCGAGACCGCCGCGTGCGCCTTGTCGATGGCGTCGATGAAAGGCATGCGCGCCTGGCGCGTCGGCAGGCCTTCGAACTGGGTGAGCAGGGCGTAGCCCAGGGTTTCGGCGGTGATGCCGGTGCCGTCGGAGATGAAGAACACGCTGCGCGTGGGCGCCTTGCTGTTGATCACCGCCGGGGGCGTGGCCGGGGCTGCGCCGGGTATTGCGTCTGGAGGAGCGGACATGGGCGCCTATAGGGGTTTGAGTTTTCTCGAGCCGTCTTCGAAGTATTCCTCGTCGGCGCTGAGCTTGCCATGCTCGTCGAAACTGCGCTTGTTTTTCAGCGTGCCGCGCTCGTCGTACATCGCCTCTTCGCGCAGGGTGCCGGCTTCGTCGAAGGACTCGCGCTTGCCCACCGGGCGGCCGCCGCGGGTGGTGCTGCGCTCGGCGAGCTTGCCGGTGTCGTAGTAACGCTCGCTGCGCACCAGGGCGTCGCGGCCGGCGCCTTCCGAGGCGCGCTTTTGCTTCAGGTTGCCGTTCATGAACCACTCGGTGGCCGCGCTCTCGGCGCCGTCGGCGTAGCGCTTTTCCAGGACCATCTGGCCGTTGCTCGCCCATTCGCGCTCCGCGCCGTCGCGGCCGCGGTTGTTGCCGTCGCGGGTGAGCGCGCGTTCGCGGCGCGGCTTGCCGTCGGGGAAATACTCGCGCGTGGTCTCGATGCCGTCTTTCAGGCTGTAGCTGCGCTGCGGCTGGCCGGCGTCGTTAAGATCCGTGCTTTCGACCAGCACGCCTTCGCGGTAGCTGGCGCGTTTCACCAGCCTGCCGCTGCTACTGCGCGAGCGGCTGTAGAACTCGACCTTGCCGGGCGCGCCGGCAAAGCCGCAGGGGGCGCGGTCTTCCGGGAGCAGGGAGCGGGCGCCACATTGCAGGGCGGTGAGTTTGCCTTCTTCGTTGTATTCCAGGTTGGCGCCGCGCTCGCTGTTGCCGCCGGTGCGGATGATGGCGAAGGACAGGAGTTCGAGTTGTCCGTTCTCATAGAAGCGCTTGCCCAGGCCGCTGCGCTCGCCGTTGCTGTAGAGCGATTCCTCCTTTAGCTTGCCGCTGCGGTAGAACTCTCGGGCGAGGCCGTCGAGGTTGCCCTTTTCGTTGACGTAGTGTTCCTTGCGGCCTTCGCGGCTGTAGAACACGCGGCGGCCCATGAACCTGCCGTTTTTCAGTTCCTCTTCGCGCTGCAGGGCGCCGTCTTCGGTGCGGCAGCGCATCAGGCCGGTCTTGCCGGCGGTGGTGTTGCCGTTGGCCGGGTTGACCGATTCGCCATTGAGGTCGCAACGCAGTGGCTGGGCCTGGGCAGCGAGGCCCGACAGGAGAAGCAGGGCGGCGGCAAGGAGGCGGGACAATTTGGGCATGAGTAAGGTGTGAAGCCCGGGTTCGCGGGATTATGCTGCTCTGCGGCAACGGGGCTAAGCGGGTAAAATTGTGGTCTCGCTTGGGCCTGCACCGTCTCCACGAGAGCGGATGCGGTCGGTTGATGCGTTTTTCGGGATTCTTTCCGGCTTGGTACGGAATTTATCGCGAAAATCCTGTCATAGATAGTGATAGTAAGAGGAATGGCGATCAACTGTCTCAAGAAGTAGAGGCATCGCGGTCTCCCCTCTCAAATCGGCGGTTGTTAAGGGGGCGTAGCCTACTTAATCTGTATTTCGCAATACCAATATTCTAGCTAGGGGAAGTTCATGGCGGTTAAAGAGTACGTCATCGCATTCGAGAACCTGCGCAACAGCGATGTCGGCCGGGTCGGCGGCAAGAACGCCAGCCTGGGCGAGATGATCAGCCAGCTGGCGGGCTCCGGCGTACGCGTGCCCGGCGGTTTTGCCACCACGGCCCTGGCGTTTCGCGACTTTCTCGAGCACAAGGGCCTGGCGCAGAAAATCGCCACCCGCCTGGAAACCCTGAACGTCGAGGATGTGCGTGCGCTAGCTGAAGCGGGCAAGGAAATCCGCAAGTGGATCATCGAGACGCCGTTTCCGCCCGAGCTGGAAACGCAGATCCGTACCGCTTTCGAGAAAATGAGCGCGGGTGCGCAAATCTCGGTGGCGGTGCGCTCCTCGGCGACGGCTGAGGATTTGCCGGACGCTTCGTTCGCCGGGCAGCAAGAGACTTTCCTCAACATCGTCGGTATCGACAACGTATTTCAGGCGATGAAGGAAGTGTTCGCTTCCCTTTACAACGACCGCGCGATTTCCTACCGGGTGCACAAAGGGTTTACGCACGCCGAAGTGGCATTGTCGGCGGGCGTGCAACGCATGGTGCGCTCCGACACCGGCGCGGCCGGCGTGATGTTCACGCTGGACACCGAGTCCGGTTTCCGCGACGTGGTGTTCATCACTTCCAGCTATGGCCTGGGCGAGTCGGTGGTGCAGGGCGCGGTGAATCCGGACGAGTTCTACGTCCACAAGCCGATGCTGGCGCTGGGCAAGCCGGCAGTGATCCGCCGCTCGATCGGCTCGAAAATCACCAAGATGATTTTCGGCAGCGAGGCGCGCGCCGGCAAGTCCACCGTGACGGTGGAAAACAGCGAGGCCGACCGCGACCGCTTTTCGCTCAGCGACGACGACGTGCTGGAACTCTCGCGCTACGCCGTGACCATCGAAAAGCACTACGGCCGGCCGATGGACATCGAGTGGGGCCGCGACGGCGGCGACGGCAAGATGTATATCCTGCAGGCGCGCCCGGAGACGGTGAAGTCGCAGGACAACAACGACGTGCAGCAGCGCTTCGTGCTCAAGGGCACCGGCAAAGTGCTGGTCACCGGCCGCGCCATCGGGCAGAAGATCGGCACCGGCCGCGTACGCGTGGTGCTCGACGCCTCCGACATGGACCGCGTGCAGCCGGGCGATGTGCTGGTCGCCGACATGACCGACCCTAACTGGGAACCGGTGATGCAGCGCGCCGCGGCGATTGTCACCAACCGCGGCGGGCGCACCTGCCACGCCGCCATCATCGCGCGCGAACTCGGCGTGCCGGCGGTGGTCGGCTGCGCCGATGCCACCGAAGTGCTGACCGACGGCATGGAAGTCACCGTCTCCTGCGCCGAGGGCGACACGGGCAACATCTACGCCGGCAAGCTGGAAACCGAAGTCACCGAAACCCGGCGCGGCGAGATGCCGAAGATTCCGGTAAAGATCGGCATGATCGTCGGCAACCCGCAACTGGCCTTCGACTTCTGCCAGTTGCCGAACGACGGCGTCGCGCTGGCGCGCCTGGAATTCATCATCAATAGCTACATCGCCGCGCACCCGCGCGCAATTCTCGACTACCCGAACGTGCCGGACGATCTGCGCAAGGCGATCGCCTCGCTGACGCGCGGCTACGCCAGCCCGCGCGAGTTCTTCGTTGAAAAGCTGACCGAAGGCGTGGCGACGATTGCCGCTGCTTTCTGGCCCAAGCCGGTGATCGTGCGTCTTTCCGACTTCAAGTCGAACGAGTACAAGAAGCTGATCGGCGGCGCGCTGTATGAGCCGGACGAAGAGAACCCGATGCTCGGCTTCCGCGGCGCCGCGCGCTATATCGCGCCGGACTTCGCGGAGTGCTTCAAAATGGAATGCGAGGCGATGAAGCGGGTACGCGACGATCTCGGCTTCACCAACGTCGAGATCATGATCCCGTTCGTCCGTACGCTCACCGAGTGCAGGAAGACCATCGAGCTGCTGGCCTCGCATGGCCTGAAGCGCGGCGAAAACGAACTGCGCATGATCATGATGTGCGAGTTGCCGACCAACGTGATCCTGGCCAAGGAGTACCTGGAGTATTTTGACGGCTTCTCGATCGGCTCCAACGACCTGACCCAGCTCACCCTCGGCCTGGACCGCGATTCAGGCCTGGTCGCCGGTTCCTTCGACGAGCGCGACCCGGCGGTGAAGATCATGCTGCACATGGCCATCAAGGCCTGCCGCGAGGCCGGCAAGTACGTCGGCATTTGTGGGCAGGGTCCCTCGGACTATCCGGACCTGGCGCTGTGGCTGCGCGACGAAGGCATCATCGCGCTGGGCCTGAACCCGGACACGGTGGTCGATACCTGGCGCAAGCTGGCCGAATCTAAGTAAACCCGAGTAAACCCGAAGCAGACCGGCGCAGCTTCTCTCGCGCCAACAAAAACGCCGGTTCATCGAACCGGCGTTTTTTATTCCACGCGCCGCTTCAGCGCCCCAGCGGCAGGGTCAGCAGCGGCTGGTCGCCCTGTTTGCCTTGCAGGTCCAGGCGCGTCATTTCCAGCAGCAGCGAAAACGTCGCCTTGGTGTCGTGGTCGGTCTGGTCAATGTAGAACCAGCGGTTCTGGTAGCGCACCGAGACGTGGGCGTTGCGCGGCGGCGCGTCGCCCGCGGCCCACTTCACATGGAACAGGTTGAAGGTGACGTCCTTCCAGTTGAACACGCTGCCGTCGTCCGTCAGGGTAGTGCGCGCCAGGTTGGCGGCGCTGTGTTCGGGCGGTATGTCCACGCCATGGGAAGCGAAGTACATCGCCTGCAGCAGCGAGCGCGGCTCGAGGTCCATCACGGCCACGCCGCCGGGCGTGTCGCCTTCGCTGAAGGGCGGCAGGCTGTCCACCGTAACGTCGTACTTGGCCGCGCCGGGCTTGAGGCGAAAGGCGCGGGTGAACTCGCGCGCCGCGTCGGTGCCCTGCGCCTTGGGGTCGATGAACAGCACCGGCTGGCGGGTTTTCTTGCCCAGGGTCCAGGTGGCGCCGCCTTCGTCGCGGCGCAATTCGAAGCCGCTTTTCGCCGCCTCGATCACATCGGCCGCGTCTACCTTGCCCGCCGGAATCGGGCCGCCGGCCGGCTCGAAGCGCTCCTCGGTGGCGAAGCGCACGCGCCCGTCGGCCTGCAACTGCTGCAGGGCGATCACGCCGTAGACGAAGGCGGAGTAGGGCGGCGCGCGCGCCGGCGTCGGGCCGCTGGCGAGTTCCGCATTTGGCACCCAGTTGAGGTTCTCAAGATACAGGCGGAACACCGTGCCGATCGGCCAGGTGGTGTTGGCGAGATAGATCACCCCTTCGAGCGTCAGCGGGGTGAACAGCTTGCGGGTGAATTCGGCATCGTCGATCGGCACCAGGCTGAATGTCGGCCGGTCGGCGTAGCTGACGCCGGCCTGCGGCAAAGGCACTATAGGCGCGGTTCGGCTCGGCGCCGGAGGGGGCGAAGAATGGCGTCAGCTGCAATTGCTTGACCAGCTCGAACTGCGCGGCGATGTTGGAAACCGAAAGGCTGCTGGGCGTGTCGGTATAACGCAGGCGCACGATGTTGAGCAGCAGTTGCTGCTCGGCCGAAGACTTGATCACCTCGTTGTACTGCAGCCGCGTTTCCTGCAGCGCCAGCGGTCCGGTGGCGCAGGCGCCGAGCAGCAGGGCCAGGCCCATGGCCGCTGCCGCGCGCAAGCCGCGGGCCGCGCGCGCCATCATCTTGTTTTTCACCCTGTCTGGACTCCGTGGCGCCGGGGCGCTCAAGGAGCGTAGGAGGCGCTCCCCATGTGACAGGAGCGTGACCGGGCGGCGCGGCCGGGCAGCCGCCGCCGGGACGGGGGGGGGGCAGGTCTCGTCAGGTCGACTCGCTCATGCCTTTTTGCACGCCGGCCCGGTTGCCTACCTTGCTCCACCAGCGCAGCAGGTTCTTCATGCCGGCCTCCTCGACCAGCGCCTTGCGCTGGTTGATCACCGGGTAGGCCGCGTAGTCGGCCAGCGAGATTTCGCCGGCCAGGTATTCGGTCTTGCCCAGTTGCGCGTCGGCCTCGCCGAACCAGCGCAGCAGGCGCTGCTTGCAGTACTCGATGTTGGCGTCGACCTTCTCCGGCATCATGTTCATCGCCTGGTTGTAGACCCCGCTCCAGGGCGCCGCGTCGGTGCAGGCGAACATCAGCCATTGCAGCGCGGCGATCTTGCCGGCGTCGCTCGAAGGCCACATTTTCCCGGACTTGTTGGCGGCATAGATCATGATCGCGCCGGACTGCGAAATCCGCGTCGCCCCGCCCGGCCCCTGCGGGTCCACCAGCGCGGGAATGCGCCCGGCCGGGTTGACTTCGAGGTAGTCAGGCTGGCGCTGGTCGCCGGCGGAAAGATTGAGCTTGTGCACGGTGTAGGACAGGCCGGACTCGGCTAAGGCGATGTTGGCGCGGATGCCGTTGTGGGTGCCCGCGGTATACAGTTCCAGCATGTTGTTCTCCGATGAGGGTTGACGGATATTATTGGAAAGTCATGGCGCCGTGGCGGCGAGCTTTTTGCGATGGCGCTCTTCCTCGGCCAGGCGCAGCACGCGGCGCTGCACCTTGCCGGTGGTGGTCATCGGCAGGGCATCGACGAACTCTATCTCTTTCGGATATTCGTAGGGCGCGAGCTTGCCGCGCACGAAGTTCTGCAGGCTTTGCACCAGATCGTCGGAAGCGGCGACGCCCTCGATCAGCACCACGTAGGCCTTGACCACGTTGCCGCGGTCGGCGTCCGGCTTGGGCACCACCGCGCAATTGGCCACCGCCATGTGCTTGACCAGGCAGTTCTCCACCTCGGACGGGCCGATGCGGTAGCCGGCGGCCTTGAACATGTCGTCGGCGCGGCCCTGGTACCAGAAGTAGCCTTCCTCATCCATCACCGCCTCGTCGCCGGTGCGGCACCAGTCGCCGGTGTACTTGTTGCGCGTGGCCTCGTCGTTCTGCCAGTAGCCGAGAAAGAACACCGGGTCGGGGTCGCCGTGGATGTCGAAGCGCCTGACCGCCATCTCGCCCGGCGTGCCGGGTTTGACCTCGTTGCCTTGCGCGTCGATCACCGCCACCAGGTGGCCAGGGTAGGGGCGGCCGATCGAGCCGGGCTTGGCCGGCCACTTCTCGCAGGAGTTGCCGACCACGTAGTTCATCTCGGTCTGGCCGCACATCTCGTTGATCGTCACGCCGAGTTTTTCGCGCGCCCAGTGAAACACCGTCTCGCCCGCGCTTTCGCCGGCGCTCATGATGGCGCGCAGCCTGAGGTCGTATTTCTCGCGCGGCTTGTCCACCGCCTTCATCATCATCTTCAGCGCCGTGGGGAAAAGGAAGACGTTGGTGACGGCGTAGCGGTCCATCAGCGCGAAGGCCTTCAGCGGGTCGAAACGCTCGCGGGTCTTCGCCATGTTGGCGACGATCGGCTGGCCGAAGTAAAGCGTCGGGAGGAGGGCGTCCATCAGCCCGCCGGTCCAGGCCCAGTCGGCCGGCGACCAGAACACGTCGGCCGGCTTGGGAAACCAGTTCTGGGAGGCGACAAAGCCGGAAAGATTGCCGATCAATACCCGATGCGGCTTCAGCGCGCCCTTGGGCGGGCCGGTGGTGCCGCTGGTGTAGATCAGCAGCGCCGGGTCTTCGGCGCGGGTCTTCGCCGGCGTGAAGTCGCGTCCGTGACCGGCGAGCAGCTCGTCGTAGTCCAGCGTGTTGCTGATCCGGCCGGCCGGGTCTCTACTCTCGCCGACCACGATCACATGCTTGAGCAACGGGCAGTTGTCGCGCACCGGGGTGAGGTTGCCGAGCGCCGCATGGTCGATCAGGATGGCAGCGGCGGCGCTGTTGTACAGGCGGTATTGCAGCGCGTCCGGGCCGAACAAAATCGACATCGGCATCGCCACCGCGCCCATCTGGTAACAGGCGATATGCGCTGCGATGGTCTGCGGGCATTGCGGCAGCACCAGGGCGACGCGGTCGCCGCGGCGCACGCCCAGGGCGGTGAGCGCGTTCGACAGGCGGTTGGCCTGCTGCTGCAGGTCCCAGTAGGTGTATTTTTCCACCGCGCCGGCATCGTCTTCGTAATACAGCGCGAAGCGCGCGCGGTCTTCGGCCCAGCGGCCGCAGCACTCCCAGCCGATGTTGAAGTATTCCGGAACCTGCCAGCGAAAGCTGGTATACAGTTCCTGGTACAGGTCGTCCTTGGCCAACTGGTCTCCTCCTATTGACTGCTTTTGCGGAAATGATACGCCCACTCTCGCGTTTGCTTGTCTGCAGCCTGGCGCTGGCGCTTAACGGCTGCTCGGTGGCAATTCCGGTGTCCGGCGGCGCGTTGAATGCCCTCAACGGCATTTTTTTGATGCCCATCCTGATGGACGACGGCGGCGGCCGGATGAAGAGCGGCGGCGGCTATTCCGACGTTGGCTGGTTCGCCAATCCCGACAGCCATCCGGCGGTGGTACCCAAAGCCGGCAACACCGGCCCCGCCGACGGCACCCAGGTGCAGCCGCGCTAGAGCTCTGGGTCAACCGCGCCGCCCCCTGTGGGCCGGCCGCAACGGTGGCTGTTAAAAGCTGTTAAGTGGCGCCCCGCGCACTGGCTTTTGGCACTAACGCCTGCTATCATCCGCCCTAGCGGTGGTGTGCTTTTTCATTGTGGAAACAGGCACATGCAAGCACCGTTACCGGGGAAATTGCAATGCTGTCGCGGCTCTACGTCTTCTTGCTGAGTGCTACGCTCACGCTGGCGGCGGGTGAGGTGCGCGCGCAAAACTGCTCCGCCTGGATGCCCGGCACCGTCGCCTCGGCCAACTGCGCCGCCGCCAAGAGCCTGGCCGCCAACCCCCCGCCCCCGCCCGGCACCCTCTCCGGGCTGCCCCTGGGCAATAACTGGTCCCTGAGCGCGAATGCCGGCGCCGCCCGCGGCATTGCCGCGCCCGGTTCGCTGGCGCAAACTTCGCGCGACGGCCTGGACCGCAACTATGCCGGCGCCGACCTGAACGGTTCCTACTGGTTCGGGCGCTCGCAGTTCGCCACCCGTTTTTCCCTCAACCAGGGGGTGGACCGGCTGAGCGGCGGCGTGCCGTACACCCTGCCTGACTATCGCAGCAACTGGAGTCAGGCCGCCGCCACCGCGCGCTACGGCTACTGGTTCGACGGTTTCATGCCCTATGCCTCGCTGACCCTGGCTTCCGACCTCGGCCACTCGGGCAGTCCGGCCCTGCAAGGGATCGGCAGCGGTGCCTGGATTCCGCGCCTGGGGGTGGACTTTTTCGCCAAGCGCGACTTTTCCGGGGGCATCGCCTACTCCGCAGAACAGAGCAGCGTGGTGAAAAACCAAGTCTGGTCGGCCAACCTGAACTTCCGCTTCTAGCCTGAAGCGCCGCAAGGCCGGGGAAGCCCCTGGCTTATAATCGTCCTTGTACGATTCTTCGACCTGGCGCCCCTGCCTGCCGGGGCGTTTTTCTTTGTCATGCGCCAAAGCCGTAGCGAAACCCTGCCCATCCGCGGGCTGCAATACCATGTGCGCCTGTGGGGGAATCCGGCCGCGCCGCAACTGTTCATGCTGCACGGCTGGATGGACGTCTCGGCCTCGTTCCAGTTCCTGGTCGACGAGTTGAAGGGCGACTGGTGCGTGATCGCGCCGGACTGGCGCGGCTACGGCCACAGCGGCAATACCCGCGCCGATGTCTACTGGTTTCCGGAATACCTGGCCGACCTCGATGCGCTGCTGACCCATTATTCGCCGGATGCACCGGTGAACCTGCTGGGCCACAGCCTGGGCGGCAATGTCGTGGGCCTGTACGCCGGCGTGCGGCCGGAGCGCGTCAAGCGCCTGATCAACCTCGAAGGCCTGGGCCTGCCGCGGACCAAACCGGAACAGGCGCCCGAGCGCTATCGCCGCTTTCTGGCGGAACTCGCCGACCCGCCCGGGCTCAAACCTTACAAGGACTTTGCCGAACTGGCGGCGCGCCTGCGCAAGAACAATCGGCGCCTGACCGAAGTGCGGGCCGATTTCCTCGCCCGCCACTGGGGCGAGGAGCGCGATGGCCAAGTGGTGCTGCTGGCCGACCCGGCGCATAAAATCGCCAGCGCCACGCTATACAACCTCGATGAGGCGCAGGCCTGTTGGAATGCGATTACCGCCCCCACATTAATGGTGACGGCCGCGCATTCCGACTTGGTGAAAAAGTGGATAGGCGAAGACGAGGCGCGCCAGCGCCTGACGCATTTCCGCCATCTCACCGCGGCAGTGATGGCGGACGCCGGCCACATGATGCATCACGACCAGCCTGAAGAGCTGGCCGCCCTGATCGAGGAATTTCTCGCGCGCTAGCGCAAAGCGGTAAACCATGAACGTCGACCTGCATTCCCACTCCATCGCCTCCGACGGCCTGCTGACCTCGGAAGAGGTGGCCGCGCGCGCGCGCGATGGCGGGGTCGACATCTGGGCGCTGACCGACCACGACGAGACCAAGGGCCTGGCCGCCGCGCGCGCCGCCGCCGAAGGGATGGGCATGCGCTTTGTCGACGGCGTCGAAATCTCCGTCACCTGGCGGGCGCAGCCCGCGGACAAGGGCACCACCATCCACATGGTGGGCCTGCAGATTGACCCGGCCAATGCCGCGTTGCAGGCAGGCCTGAAACAAATCCGCTCTGGCCGCGACGAGCGCGCTGAACGTATGGCGCGCGACCTCGAGATTGCCGGCATTCCCGGCGCGCTGGAAGGCGCGAAGAAGTACGCCATCAATCCGGAACTGCTGTCGCGCAGCCACTTCGCGCGCTTTCTGGTTGAAGCCGGCAAGGCGCGCAACACGCATCAGGTGTTCGGTAATTTCCTCACCGAAGGCAAGCCGGGCTATGTGGTGCACCAGTGGGCCACCCTGCCGGAGGCGATGGAATGGATACGCGGCGCCGGCGGTGTTGCCGTGGTCGCGCACCCGGGCCGCTACAGGCTCGGCGGCCAGCAACTGGGGCAGTTCTTCGACGAGTTCAAGGACCTGGGCGGCGCGGCCATCGAGGTGATGACCGGCAGCCACACCGTCGAGCAATACAACCATTTCGCCGAAGTGGCGCGCTGCTACGATTTCATGGCTTCGCGCGGCTCGGACTATCACGGCCCCGGCGAAAGCCGGATCGAGCCGGGCCAGCTTCCTCCCTTGCCTTCCGATCTCACGCCGGTCTGGCACGATTGGTAGGAAGCAAGGTCAAAAAAGAACAACAAGGACATGCCGGTAAGTCGTAGACTCCCGGCCGCACCATGAGCCAATTCTTTTCCATCCACCCGGTGAATCCGCAGCCGCGCCTGATCAAGCAGGCGGCGGAAATCGTGCGCGGCGGCGGCGTTATCGTCTACCCCACCGACTCCTGTTACGCGCTCGGCTGCCACATCGGCGACAAGGATGCGGCCGAGCGCCTGCGGCGCATCCGCCAGGTGGATGACAATCATCACTTCACCCTGGTGTGCCGCGACCTTTCCGAGATTGCCAATTTCGCCAAGGTGGACAACGCGCAATACCGCCTGCTGAAAAGCGCCACGCCCGGGCCTTACACCTTCCTGCTCGAAGCCAGCCGCGAAGTGCCGCGCCGCCTGGCGCACCCGCGCCGCCGCACCATCGGCCTGCGCGTGCCGGAGCACGTGGTGGCGCAATGCCTGCTCGAAGAACTGGGCGAGCCGATGCTTTCCACCACCCTGCTGCTGCCCGACCTCGACGACCCGCTGAACGACGCCGAGGAAATCCGCGCGCGCCTGGAAAAGCTGGTGGACCTGATCATCGACGGCGGCGCCTGCGGCCTGACGCCCACCACCGTGGTCGACTTGACCGGCCCTGCGCCCGCGCTGATCCGCGCCGGCGCAGGTGCGCTGGAACCCCTGGGCCTGTCAGCGGACTGAAGGGGCGGGCACCCGGCAGGTGTGACCGCGGGGCGATTTGGTAGAATTCGCCCCTCCTAGCAAGACGCGGCGCGCTGAATCGCCGCGCTTTTCGACTCAGCCTTTTTGCGCCGCCGACAGCAGCGGCGATTGAAGAAACTATGTTCGCCGAACGCGTACTTTCCGGCATGCGCCCCACTGGCGCCCTGCATCTGGGCCATTACCACGGGGTGCTGAAAAACTGGATCAGGCTGCAGAACGAATTCCCCTGCCTGTTTTTCGTCGCCGACTGGCACGCCCTGACCACGCACTACGATGACGTGCAGGTGATCGGCGCCAACACCCACGAGATGGTGATCGACTGGCTGGCGTCGGGAGTAGACCCGTCGCAGTCAACGCTGTTCGTGCAGAGCCGGGTGCCGCAGCACGCCGAGCTGCACCTGCTGCTGTCGATGATGGCGCCGCTCTCCTGGCTGGAGCGCGTGCCGACTTACAAGGACCAGCAGGAGAGGCTTTCCGAGAAAGACCTGACGACTTACGGCTTTCTCGGCTACCCGCTGCTGCAGGCGGCCGACATCCTGATCTACCGCGCCGAGCACGTGCCGGTGGGTGAAGACCAGGTGCCCCACGTCGAGTTCACCCGCGAGGTGGCGCGGCGCTTCAATCACCTTTACGGCAAGGAGCCGGGCTACGAGCAAAAGGCGCAGGACGCGGTGAAAAAGCTCGGCAGCAAGCGCGCCAAGCTCTATACCGAATTGCGCGTCAAGTACCAGGAGCAGGGCGCGGCCGATGCGCTCGAGGCCGGGCGCGCGCTGCTGGCCGAGGCGCAGAATCTTTCGATGGGCGACCGCGAGCGCCTGTTCGGCTATCTCGAGGGCGGCGGCAAGATCATCCTGGTCGAGCCCAAGGCGCTGTTGACCGAGGCTTCGCGCATGCCGGGCCTGGACGGGCAGAAAATGTCCAAGTCCTACGGCAACACCATTGCGCTGCGCGAAGACCCGAAGAGCGTGGAAAAGAAAATCCGCACCATGCCGACCGATCCGGCGCGGGTGCGCCGCCATGACCCGGGCAATCCCGACAAGTGCCCTGTGTGGCAGTTGCACCAGGTATATTCGGACGAGGCCACCCGCGCCTGGGCGCGCCAGGGCTGTACTACCGCCGGCATTGGCTGCCTGGAATGCAAGCAGCCGGTCATCGACGGGGTGATCCGCGAGCAGGCGCCGATGTTCGAGCGCGCGCAAAAGTATCTCGATGACCCGACCCTGGTGAAAAACATCCTTGAGGACGGCTGCGAAAAGGCCGGCAAGCTGGCCGACGAGACCATGCGCGACGTCCGCGCGGCGATGGGCCTGGGGGAAACCTGAGCGCCGGCGGCATTCCGCTGCGTGTCGCCGTGCCCCTTTTCGGGGATTTCCGTCCGTATTCGCCCGTGTTTGCCCAGCGTTCGGTGGCAAGGACGCAACATCCCGGCGGTTTTCGGCTGTTTATGTTGATTAAGCACTGCATAAGCGGCACGATGACAACGATTGGGGCTGCCAAGCGTTAGGTCTGATCAATGCCACCTACCATACGACCCTCCAAAGCCGGCGATGTCGCCGCCATCGCCGAAATCTACGGCCACCACGTGCTCAACGGCCTGGCTTCGTTCGAGTTGCTGGCGCCTTCCGTCGACGAGATCGCCAAGCGCCGCGCCGATGTGATCGGCAAGAATTTTCCCTACCTGGTGGCCGAGTACGACGGCAAGGTGGTGGGCTATGCCTACGCCAGCCTGTACCGCGCGCGCCCGGCTTATCGCCATACGCTGGAAAATTCGGTCTACATCCACAAGGACTATAACCGGCGCGGCATCGGCAGGCTGTTGATGAATGCGCTGGTCGAGGCCTGCGAAAAGGCCGGCGCGCGCCAGCTGATCGCCGTCATCGGCGACAGCGCCAACGAAGCATCGATCAAGCTGCACACCGCTTGCGGGTTCACGCTGATCGGCGTGATGAAAGCTGTCGGCTTCAAGTTCGGCCGCTGGGTCGACAGCGTCTACATGCAGCGCTCCATCGGCGAGGGCGACAGCACCCTGGCGCCGGACCGCGAAATCAGCGGCAGCAGGGGCTGATTTTTGGGCAGCAGGCAGGCATCGGCCCGGCAGCAGCAACCTTGGCCTGATGGGCCGCGCCTGATTCACGTTTTTGCCCGGCAAGGACGGAAAAGTTGCCGAAAACAGGGGCGAAAAGGGCCTATTTCCGTTAACATCGCGATGCTGCGGTCCCGTCCGTGGCTGCCCGCTTGAAACCCGCGCCCGGCACCCTCCCGCCTTGCGTTTTTAGGTGTTTTAAATCGCTCCAGCGCTTGAAATGCACCGGATCCGGGCGCAGCTTTTGGTTTGATCTCGATTAAGGTTTTCCTGTTCCCATGCTTTCCACCGCCAACATCAGCATCCAGTTCGGCGCCAAGCCGCTATTCGAAAACGTCAGCGTCAAGTTCGTCGACGGCAATCGTTATGGCCTGATCGGCGCCAATGGCTGCGGCAAGTCCACGCTGATGAAAATCCTCGGTCGCGACCTCGAACCCTCCGGCGGCGAAGTGATGCTGGCTTCCGGCATGCGCCTGGGCAAGCTGAACCAGAACCAGTTCGCCTATGAAGACGAGCGCGTGCTCGACGTGGTGATGCAGGGCCACGTGGAAATGTGGCAGGCGATGAAAGACCGCGACGCCATCTACGCCAATCCGGACGCCACCGACGACGACTACATGAAAGCGGCGGACCTCGAATCCAAGTACGCCGAGTACGGCGGCTACGAAGCCGAGGCACGCGCCGCTGCCTTGTTGTCGGGCGCCGGCGTGGAAGAAAAATTCCACAACGGCCCAATGCGCGAAGTCGCCCCCGGCTGGAAGCTGCGCGTGCTGCTGGCCCAGGCCCTGTTCTCCAAGCCGGACGTGCTGCTGCTCGACGAGCCGACCAACAACCTGGACATCAACTCCATCCGCTGGCTGGAAGACGTGCTCAACGCCTACGACAGCACCATGGTGATCATCAGCCACGACCGCCACTTTTTGAACCAGGTGTGCACCCACATGGCCGATCTGGACTACGGCAAGCTGACCGTCTACCCCGGCAACTACGACGACTACATGCTGGCCTCGACCCAGGCGCGCGCCCTGGTGACGGCAGCCAACACCAAGGCGAAGGACCGCATCGCCGACCTGCAGGACTTCGTGCGCCGCTTCTCGGCCAACAAGTCGAAGGCGCGCCAGGCTACCTCGCGCGCCAAGCAGATCGAAAAGATCAAGGTTGAGGACATGAAGCCTTCCTCGCGCCAAAATCCCTTTATCCGCTTCGAGGAAGAGAAAAAACTCTACCGTCTGGCGATAGAAGTCGACGGCCTTTCCTTCACCTACCCCGGCGCGCCGGCACCGGTGGTCGACAAGCTCACCTTCAATATCGAAGCCGGCGAGCGCGTCGCCATCATCGGCGCCAACGGCGTCGGCAAGACCACGCTGATGCGCCTGTTCGCCGGCGACCTGCAGCCCTCCAAGGGCCGCGTCAAGTGGGCCGAGAACGCCAAGGTCGGCTACATGCCGCAAGACCCGCAGGCCGAGTTCGCGCAAGACCTGGACCTCGCCACCTGGATGAGCTACTGGAAGTCCGCCAGCGACGACGACCAGATCGTGCGCAGCACCCTCGGCCGCCTGCTGTTCTCCGGCGACGACCTGAAAAAGACCGTGAAGGTGCTTTCCGGCGGCGAGAAAAACCGCATGCTCTACGGCAAGCTGATGCTGGGCCGCTCCAACGTGCTGCTGCTCGATGAGCCGACCAACCACATGGACATGGAGTCGATCGAGTCGCTGCAGATCGGCCTGGAGAAGTACCCCGGCACGATGATCTTCGTCTCCCACGACCGCGAGTTCGTCAACGGCCTGGCCAACCGCATCATCGAAATCAAGGAGGGCGGCAGCATCACCGACTTCTCCGGCACCTACGACGAATACCTGTCCTCGCAGGGCATCGCGGCTTAAGAAAGGCGCGCGGCAGCCGCGCGTTGCTGCTTACTCGAAGACGATCTTCGAGTCGCGGATCACCTGCGTATAGCGCGCGACGTCGCGCTTCACAAAGGCATCGAAGGCTTCCACCGATGAAGGCGCGGGCTCCAGCCCGGCGACCGCCATGCGCTCGCGCACGTCCGGCAGGGCCAGTGCCTTGGCCATTTCGGCATTGATCTTTACGATGATGGCGCGCGGCGTTTTCGCCGGCACGTGCAGGCCGTTCCAGCCGATCATCTCGAAACCGGGGTAGCCGGACTCGGCCACCGTCGGCAACTCCGGCGCGGAGACCGAGCGTGCCAGGCTGGTGACGGCCAGCGCGCGCAGCTTGCCCATTTTCGCCTGCGGCAGTGCCGCCTGCGCCGGGATGAAGCTCACCTGCACCTGGCCGCCCATCAGGTCGGTGACCGAGGGCGCCACGCCTTTGTAGGGTACGTGCAGCATGTCGATTTTCGCGGCGTGCTTGAACATCTCGCCCACCAGGTGACCTGAGCCGCCGTTGCCGGAGGAGGCGTAGTTGAGTTTGCCCGGCTGCGCGCGCGCCAGCGCCACCAGTTCGCCCACCGACTTCGCTGGCACGTCCGGGTTGATCACCAGCACAAAGGGAATGCTCGCCATCAAGATCACCGGCTCGACATCGCGCGCCTGGTTGAACGGTACATTCGGCGTGAAGGTGCCGGTGATCAGCGAAGAGGCGGTGGACATCAGCCACGTATAGCCGTCCGGCGGCGACTTTGCCACCGTGTCGGTAGCGATAATGCCGCCGGCGCCCGGGCGCTGGTCGATCACCACCGGCTGGCCCATGCTCACCAGCAGCTTTTCGCCGACGATGCGCGGCAGCAGGTCGGGGGCGGGGCCCAGCACAAAGCGGATCGGCCGGTTCGGATAATCCTGCGCCTGCGCGGGCAGGGTGGCTGCCGCCGCCAGTGCCAGGGCGGCGGCGCACAGCGCGCGCTTCATGCGGCGTTCCACGCCTGCGTGCCCGAGTCGATGATCCATTGGCGCACCACGTCCGGCGTCTGGTGTGGCGGCAGCATGTCCGCCATCTGCGCTACCGGCAGCAGCTCGCGCAGCGCGTGCGAGGCGGAGAGCGCATGCGCCGGGTCGTTGCCCGGCATGATGTAGCCGGGCGCACGCATCGCCATCAACTGCGCGCCGGTGACGCCGGAAGGCGCGGTGTCGTGGAACAGGCGCAGCTTGATCTCTTCGACCATCTTTATATACGCGGCCTGGTCCTGTTTGACGAAGCTGGCGCGAAACGCGGGGTCCGAGGCAATCGCCGCCGACCACGGCCCGCTGGGCGGGTCGTTCCAGAACAGGCCGGAGCCGGCCGCGCGTTCGGCCACGGCAGCCAGGCCCTGCTCTTTGACGAAGGCGATATGCGCATCGAAAATCGAATGCGCCTTCAGCAGCCAGCGGTAGCCGCCCACCGGCCAGTGCAGCAGCATGCCGCGGCAGGCCTCGGGGTAGGCGGCGGCAAAGGCCATGGCCACCGAGCACCCCATGCATCCGCCCAGCACCAGCGCGCTCTTGATGTTCAGGTGGTCGAGCATCGCCTTGGCGTGGCGCGCGTAGGCTTCCCAGGTGAGGGGCTCGAGGCGCCCGCCGCTTAAGCCTGCTTCGCGGCGGTCATAGGCGATCACTTGGAAATGGTCGGTCAGGGTTTCCAGCGGGCGCATTTCCTTCCACACGCCGATCACGCGCCAGCGCGAGAGCGAGGAGTCGAAGGCGGAGGGCGCCATCATCAAGAGCGGTATGCCCTTGCCGTGGACTTCGTATTGCGTGCGGATGCCGTCGATGGTGGCGAAGTCTGCCAAGTTATTTCTCCGTTGCGCGAGGGAATTCAGGCGGCGGAGAGCTTCTCCAGTTCCGCCTGTTTTTCGAGCCACTCGGATTCGAGTTCCTCGAGTTCGCGCGCAATATACGCCTGATCCAGCACCAGCGACTTGAGTTCTTCCTTATTCGCTTCTTCATAGATGGCGGGGGCGGCCATGCGCGCGTCCACCACCTTCTTTCTTTCGTTGAGCTTGGCCATCTGCTCTTCCATGCGCTTGATGCGGATCTCCAGCGGCTTGGCCTGGGCGGCGCGCTGCTGGCGCATTTGCGCTTCGGCGCGCTTTTGCTCCTGGCGCTGGGCGGTGGAAAGCGGGGCTTCGGCCTTCGGCGCCGGCGCGGCTTTCACAGGTGCTTTCACTGTCGCCTCTACTTTGGGCGCGGCGACCTTGGCAGCAGGCTGGGCTGAGGCCGCCGCATCAGCCTTGGCGGCCAGCTTGGTCTTGAGCAGCCAGTCGCGGTAATCGTCGAGGTCGCCGTCGAAAGGCTGCAGCTTGTTGTCGGCGACGATCATGAACTGCTCGGTGGTGGCGCGCAGCAAATGGCGGTCGTGCGAGACCAGCACCAGGGTGCCTTCGAATTGCGCCAGGGCGACAGTGAGCGCCTCGCGAGTTTCAAGGTCCAGGTGGTTGGTCGGCTCGTCCAGCAGCAGCAGGTTGGGGCGCTGCCAGGCCAGCAGCGCCAGCGCCAGGCGCGCCTTTTCGCCGCCGGAGAAGGGTGCGATCGAACTCGTCACCATGTCGCCGGGGAAGTTGAAGCCGCCGAGGAAGTTGCGCAACTCCTGCTCGCGCACCGTGGGCGCGAGCTTGACCATGTGCCACAGCGGCGACTCGTCGTGCCTGAGCATCTCCACCTGGTGCTGGGCGAAGTAGCCGATCACCAGCCCTTTGCCGAAACGGGCGATGCCGTTGATCAGCGGCAACTCGTCGGCGATGGTTTTCACCACCGTCGATTTGCCGGCGCCGTTCACCCCCAGCAGGCCGATACGCTGGCCGCTTTGCAGCGAGAAGTTGATGCCGCCGACGATGATCTTGGTGCCGCCATCGTCCAAGGTGTAGCCGGTGTCCGCATCCTCCATCACCAGCAGCGGGTTGGGCGTCGAAAGCGGCTCGCGGAACTCGAAGGAGAACGGGGCGGAGGCATGCAGCGGCGCCATCTCTTCCATCCGCGCCAGCATTTTCATCCGGCTTTGCGCCTGCTTGGCCTTGCTGGCCTTGGCCTTGAAGCGGTCGATGAAGGACTGCAAGTGGTCGCGCTCGCGTTTTTGCTTTTCGTGCGCCGATTGGGTGAGGATCATCGCCGCCGCGCGCTGGGTTTCGAAGCCCGAATAGTTGCCGCCGTAGCGCTTGAGTTTTTTCTGGTCGATGTGGGCGATCACGTTGACCACGCCGTCGAGAAAGTCGCGGTCGTGGGAGACGATCACCATGGTGCCGGCGTAGCGCTTGAGCCAGTCTTCGACCCAGATGATGGCGTCCAAATCCAGGTGGTTGGTCGGCTCATCGAGCAGCAACAGGTCGGAAGGGCGCATCAGCGCCTGCGCCAGGTTCAGGCGCATGCGCCAGCCGCCGGAAAAATGCGCCACCGAATCGTCCATCTGCGCCTGCGAAAAGCCCAGGCCGGTAAGCAACTGCTCTGCGCGCGAGCGCACGGTGTAGACCCCGGCTTCGTCGAGCAGGCCGTGCAGTTCGCCCAGGCGGTTGCCATGCTCGACGCTCATGTCTTCGGTGTCGGCTTCCAGCGCCGCCAGCTCAGCCTCCAGGCCGCGCAGGTGGCCGTCGCCGTCGATCGCGTATTCGATCGCCGAGCGGTCCAGCGCCGGGGTTTCCTGCGCCACGTGGGCGACGCGCCACTGGCTGGGAAAGTCGATCTCGCCGCCGTCCGGGTGAAGGTCGTTGAGCAGCATGGCGAACAGCGTGGACTTGCCCGAGCCGTTGGCGCCGATCAGGCCGACCCGCTCTCCGGGGTTGATCGTCAGGGAGGCGGATTCAAATAGCGGCTTGGTGCCGCGATTCAGGCTGAGGTTTTGCAGGCGGATCATGACGGGGGACCAGGCAAAAGCGGTGGCTTTGTTTAAAAAGAAAGCAACCGCTTTTGCCTGCTTCAATAATGCATAAAATCGCTGGCCGAATGGTGTGTCGGACGGCGATTTGATGACGGAAAGGCTACAAAAAAACCAAACTGACCGACGTGCGCGGGCAACTGGCACGATTGACGCAGGATTTGGGCCGAAACGGGCGCTGGCCGCCGGTTTTACGGGAAAGGCCTCCAAACTGCTAGACTAGTATTGTAACGTCTGGGGAAGTGTCCGAGGCAGGATTCAAAAACAAGGAGAGGCCGTGGCGCAAGTCGTTGTGGTGATGAATCCCAAGGGAGGGGTCGGCAAATCGACCCTGGCGACCAATCTTGCCGGTTATTACGCCAACCGGGGTAAAAACGTGATGCTGGGCGACGTCGACAAGCAGCAGTCGGCACGCATGTGGCTGAAACTGCGCCCGCCGGAGGCTGCGCCCATCCAGGGCTGGGACGTCGAGCGCGGCAAGCCCGCCAAGCCGCCGCGCGAAGCCACCCACGTGGTGCTGGACACCCCGGCGGGCCTGTCCGACAAATTGCTCGACCAGGTGATCAAGCCGGCCAAGCGGGTGATCATCCCCCTGCAGGCCTCGATGATGGACATTCTCGCCACCAAGGGCTTTATCGAGCAACTGGCGCGCGACAAGGCGGTGCACGACAGCGACGCGCTGATCGGCGTGGTCGGCATGCGGGTCGACAGCCGCACCCGCGCCTTCGACGAGTTGCAGCGCTTTCTCGACGGCCTCGGCCTGCCGGTGCTGGGCTATATCCGCCACACCCAGAACTACGTCTACCTCGCCGCGCGCGGGCTGACCCTGTTCGACGTCGCCCCCGGCCGGGTGCAACAGGACCTGGACCAGTGGGCGCCTATCCTCAAATGGGTGGATGGATGATCCGACGTAAACGCGGCCAGTCTCGAAAAGGGTGCTAGCATCGGCTATGGACGCTGTTGACGACTACCGGATTGAACGGCCGCTCTTCATTGCTTTATACAAGGCGATCGTCGGGGAAGCCTTTGATCTTTCCAGGTTCGATAGTGACGAGCTCTACGCCTTTGAAGTCTTCGAGCTTGCGCTAGGTTCGGAGAACGCCGAACTGCGCAACCTGGCCTCGCACCTGCAGGCTTACCGCAGCGCGGCGATCGAAACCATCAGCCTGAAGGGCCCCGAGGACCTGGGGAGCACCTGGCTGATGCCGGTGCTGTCGATCGACGTGCTGGCCATTCCTCCCGCCCCGGCCGAAAACATGCTGCCCGACGGCATTTTGCCGCTGCCTGCCGCCGGCGGCGTCGAGCGCCGTACCACCATGGCCCGCTTTACGGTGCAGGAAATTACTGCCCTGGCCACTTTGCAGCGCCTGTTCCGCAAGGAATTCGGCCACCCGATGGATGTCGAGCAGTTCGCCTACGATGACCCCTATGGCCGCAAGATGCTAAGGGAGGCCCTGGCTTCGACCAACCTCGAACTGGTGCGGACCGCGAAAACCTTTCTAGACGACGAAGGGCGTTTTCGCCGGCATCGGCGCGGCTTCGATCCGCCCGGTACGCCGGGGTCCGTCAACTGACGGCATGCAAAGAAAAAAGCCCGGCCGGACGCCGGGCTTTTCATTGGCGCCCAGGCTTATTGAATCTTTTCGTTCTTGCAGGCGGCGGCCGTGCATTCGCGCAGGCGATCGGAGAGCCAGTTGGTGCGCTTGGTGGTCTCATCGACCGTGCAGTCCAGGTTCACCAGGATCTCGGTGCCGCGGTTTTCCGCGCACTTGCCGTTGCGCTGCTTGATCCACGCAAGTTCCGTGGTCTTGAGCTTGCCCTGGCCATCCTTGTCCAGCTTCTTGCGCAGATCGCCATAGACCTTGTTCAGGTCGGCATCGGCCTGCATGTACAGCTTGCTGTAGCAATAGACCTGGTCGAAATCGCTGTTCGGCGCGGTGCAGCCGTTGGCGGCGAAGGCGGAACTCATCGGCAGGGCCAGGGTGGCGGCGGCGAGCAGCAGGTGGGTGCGAAACTTCATTTTTTGACTCCTTGTTGAAAAAATCATGGAAGGCGGACAGATCATTTGCTATACGCAGCGGCCGCCATCAACCTCGATGCACACGCCGGTGACCAGGCTGGCTTCGTCGGAGGCGAGATACAGCGCGGCATTGGCGACATCGAGCGCGGTGGAAAAGCGCCCCATCGGAATGGAAGCGAGGAACTTGGCCTTGGAGGCCTCCGACAGATCGCCGCCGGCGAATTCGGCGGACAGGGCGGTGTCCGCATTGAATACCGGGTTGATGCAATTCACCCGGATCTGGTCCGGCCCCAGCTCGGCCGCCATCGACTTGCTGGTGATGATCACCGCGCCCTTGCTGCCGTTGTAATAAGTCAGCCCCGGGCGCGGGCGCACCCCGGCGGTGGAGGCGATGTTGACGAAGTTGCCGCCGCGCTCTTTGCCCTGCTTGCGGAACACCGGAATGGCGTGGCGCGCGGTCAGGAAAATGCTTTTCATGTTCACCGCGTAGACGCGGTCGAACTCTTCTTCGCTGACATCCAGCAACGGCTTGTTGCGGTGGGTCCAGCCGGCGTTGTTGACCACGCAGTCCAGGCCGCCGTGCTGCTTGACGGTGGCCTCGATCAGGGCTTTCACCGAGGCGTCCTTGGTGACGTCGGCAGCGATGAATTGCGCGCTGCCTCCCGCCTTGCCGATCTCGGCGGCGATGGCCTGGCCGGCGGCGGCGTTGATGTCGGCGACGATCACTTTCGCGCCTTCCTGGGCGAAGCGCTTGGCGATGCCGGCACCGATGCCGGAGCCGGCCCCGGTGACGATAATGATCTTGTTTGAAAGGCGCACGTTGTCTCCGTTTATTTTTGGGGTAGGCATTTTTGCATGGGCGCCATTTTAGAACAGTGGCATGCGGCGCGGCGTGAAGCTTTGGTAACGCGTGTGAGATTTGTCACGTATCGGCCACCATGGCGTGGCCGGGAACTTCATGGGACGCGAAATCGGGGTCAGTAGAGATGCAGATGAGTTTTTGCAAAGAACAAAAGCTCATCTGCCTGGTCTCGACCCCATGTCGCTATGCCGCGGCGCGCGCGGCCCGTGCAGGCCGCAGGTGCACGCCCTGCTTGAGCAGGGCCTGCTGCAACTCGGCCGGGTTGACCGCGCGCGGGGCGATGCCTTGCCCGGCGGCCAATGCGGCGGCAGTGCCGGCGGCCTGGCCGGTGACCCAGCATTGCGGGATTTCGCGCAGGAAGGAATGCGAGTTCGGGTCGCAGCCGATGTGCCGCCCGGCGGCGAGGATGCCGTCCAGGCGCTGCGGCACCAGGGCGCCGTAGGGAATCGAGATGGAAGGGAATTTCAGCGAAGGCGAGGGCGAGACGCCGATCTCGTCGGCATGCACCAACCCCGCATCCCATTGTTCGCGAGTGACGCGTTTTAGTGAAGCCAGGCGCCGGCTGTGGCGCGCGCCCATCTGCGGCGCGGAGAGCATCAGGAAAGCGCCGGCGAAGCCCGGCGCATGCGCGCGGTAAAACGCCAGGTGCGCCACCATCAGGCGCCGCGATTCGTATTCGACGTAAGTCAGATCTTCGACGTCCAGGCAGGAGACGCCCGACTTGCGCGGCCCCATGAACAGCGCCACGTCGTTGCGCCAGGAAACGAAGGGCTTTTCGAACAGGGTGACGGCGGCGCGGCCGCGCGCCATGAAGTCGTTATAGGCGGGTGAGGCGCGAAAGGCCAGCCACGCTTCCATGTTGACCCCGCCGAAGGTCCACGACACGTTCATCGAATGGTTGATGTCGCTCTCGACGATGTTCGACTCATACGGGTGGCCGGCGAAGGCATAGAGGTCGCCGTCGCCGGTGCAATCGACCACGCACTTGGCGAAAATCGCCTGGCGGCCCTCCTTGCTCTCGAACACCACGCCCTTCATCGTCGTGCCTTCTACGATGGGTGCGGCCGCCCAGCTGTGCAGCATCAGGTGCACTTTGTGTTCGGCGAGGATGCGCATCGATTCCCACTTCAGCCACTCCGGGTCGATGGTCGGTGAATGCGTCACCACGCCGTGAAAGGCGGCGGTGCGGATCGACCAGTGCGCGACTTCAGCGGGATCGCGCGAGCCCCATTTTTCGCGCGGCGGGCCGGCCACCGCGTCTTTCGGCAGACGCTCCAGCAGGTCGTTGGCGATGCCGGCGATCACGGTCTTGCCGTCCCAGTCGGTCATGCGGTCGATCCAGATCACCAAGCCGCCGGTGGACAAGCCGCCAAGGTGGTTGTAGCGCTCCAGCAGGGTGACGTCGGCGCCGCTGCGCGCGGCTGCCACGGCGGCGGCGGTGCCGGCAGGGCCGCCGCCGATCACCAGCACATCGGTGTGCTTGTAGATGCGCAGGTCACGCGCCGGCTCGCGCCAGGTGCCGAGATCAGGCCGCGGCGCCTTGACGCGCTTTTCCTTCCACACCTCGGACTGAAAAAACTCCCGGCCCTTTTTGTCTTCCGCCTTCGACTCGCCATCCGGCTCGAAACCCATCGCCGTCCTTCCGCTGCGCCTGTAACGGCGTATTCGTTATTCCGCGGCGCGCTTGAGGGCCGCATCCACCTTTTCGCGGCCGAGGTCGGGCGCGTACATGTGGATGAAATCATAAACGAAGCCGCGCAGGTAGGCGCCTTCGCGCACCGCCAGGTGGGTGGTTTTCTCCGGAAACAGGTGGCCGGCGTCGATGCCGCGCAGGTGCTTGTCGCGCTGCTCGTCGAAGGCGATGCCGGCGAGGATGCCCACGCCCAGGCCCAGGTCGACATAGGTCTTGATGACGTCGGAGTCGATTGCCGAGAGGATGATATCCGGCGTTAATCCCTTGGCGGCGAAGGCCTGGTTGATCGAGGAGCGGCCGGCGAAGGCCGAGTCATAGGTGATGATCGGAAAGTCGGCCAGCGCCTTGAGCGTGAGCTTTTCCAGGGCCAGCAGCGGGTGCTTGGGCGGCACCACCACCACATGGTGCCAATGGTTGCAAGGCAGTGCGATCAGGTCCGGATGATGGTCGATGGTCTCGGTGGCGATGGCGACATCGGCTTCGCCGTCCATCACCATCTGCGCCAGTTGCGCCGGCGCGCCCTGATGGATCGACAGCTTCACCTTCGGGTACTTGCGCTTGAATTCGCCCACCGCGCGCGGCAGGGTGTAGCGTGCCTGCGTGTGGGTGGTGGCAATGGTCAGCGTGCCGCTTTTCTGGTCGGCGAATTCGGTGGCGGTGCTTTTCAGGTTTTCCGCCTCCACCAGCAGGCGTTCGATCACCTGCACCACCGCGCGGCCCGGCTCGGTCAGCGCCGTGATGCGCTTGCCGAAGCGGACGAAAATCTGCACCCCCAGCTCTTCCTCCAGGTCACGGATCTGCCGCGAGACGCCGGGTTGCGAGGTGTGCAGGGCTTCCGCCGCCGCCGTCAAATTAAGCCCCTGGCGCACGGTTTCGCGCACATAACGCAGTTGCTGAAAATTCATATCTATATAACTAATAGTTGTTTAGAACCAATATTTTATATGAATATGTTATTTCGATGCAAGCCGGCCTGCCTGTAATGCATAAGCCGCGTGCTATAGTTTTTTGCTCGATGACCACGCTCGCCTACCAACCGCCCGCCAACGAACGCCTCCTATGGGGGTGCGTGGTGGCGTCGCTGCTGCTGCATGCGCTGCTGATGTGGCGCATGCACGGGGTCGAGCCGGCCGCGCCGATGGTGCAGGAGTTCAAGGCGACCATTCGCCCCCAGGCGCCGCCCGCGCCGCGGCCTGCCGTCGAGCCGCCCAAGCCGGAGGCCATTGTGCCGGAGCCGCCGAAGCCAGAGCCGCCGAAGCCACCCGAGTCGCTGCCCAAGCCAGTGGTCCCACCGGTGACGCCTTTGGCGCCATCCAAGGCACCACCGGTGGAGCGCAAGGCTGCGCCGGTCGCGCCCGCCACGCCGCAGCCGGCTACGCCGCCACCAGCAGCGGCCGCGGCCGCGCCTTCGGCGCCGACGGATTCGAAGAGTGATGCCAAGGCCACGCCGCCGGCCACTCCCGCAACATCGGCCGCGCCGGCAGCCGCCAGCGGCGACCTGAAAGCGGTGATCCGTAGTTACGAATTGCAACTGGCGCAGGCCGCCGACAAATTCAAGCGCTATCCCAGCGAAGCCATGCAGCAGGGCTGGGAGGGTACGGCGCGGATCAAGGTGCACATCGGCAAGGACGGGCGCATCAGCGGCGTCGAATTGGTTTCTTCCAGCGGTCACGACTTGCTGGACGAGCAGGCCAAGAACACCACGAACAAGGCCAAGCCCTTTGTGCAAATCCCGGCTGAATTACGCGGCCAGGAGTTCGACGCGGAAATCCGCGTCGTGTTCGGCCTCAAGCAATAAGGCCGGCTAAGCGCAGACCCGCTCCAGCAGCCGGTCCATGAAGGTCTCGCACAGCGCGATCTGCTCCAGGTCGCAATACTCGTTCGGCTTGTGTGCCTGCTCGATCGAGCCGGGGCCGCAGATGATCGAGGGCAGCCCCGCCTGCTCGAACAAGCCGGCTTCGGTGGCGTAGGCCACCTTGCTCACGCCGGGCTGGCGCGACAAGGCCAGCGCCAGCTGCGTGAGTTCATCCATCTCCAGCGCATTGGAGCCGGGAATGGCGGAGTGCAGCTTGAAGTCAATGCCGGCCTCCTGCGCCACCTTGCGCATCTCGGGCAGCATGGAGGCGGCGTAGTCGCGCACCTCTTTTTCGATCGCGTCCGGGTTGGCGCCGGGCAGGTAGCGGAACTCCCAGTCGAAGGCGCATTCCTTGGGCACGATGTTGGTGGCGGTGCCGCCCTTGATGGTGCCGGTCTGCATGGTGGTGAAAGGCACGTCGAAGCCGTTGTCGCGTGCTTCGGAAGCCTGCATGCGGTCGGCCATGCTGCGGATGTAGGTGATCAGGCGCGCTGCGTATTCGATGGCGTTGACGCCTTGCGGGGTCAGCGAGGAATGCGCCTCCTTGCCGTGCACCGTGCAGCGAAAGGAACGCTTGCCCTTGTGCGCCACCACCACGTTCATCGAGGTCGGCTCGCCGACGATCACGCCCGCCGCCTTGAAGCCCTGTTTGGAGAGCAGCTCGATCAGCCCGCGAACGCCGATGCAGCCGACTTCCTCGTCATACGAAAGCGCGAAGTGGATCGGCGCCTTCAGGTCCGCCTCGAGAAAGCGCGGCGTCATCGCCAGCGCCACGCCGAGGTAGCCCTTCATATCGCAGGAGCCGCGCGCGTACAGGCGGCCGTCCTTGATCGTCGCCTTGAACGGGTCGGTGTCCCAGGCCTGGCCATCGACCGGCACCACGTCGGTATGGCCGGAAAGCACAATGCCGGGGCGCGGCGCACGGCCGCTCTTGCCGTGGATGGTGGCGAACAGGTTGGCCTTGCGCTTGTCCGCGTCGTACACCAGGGTGGATTCGATGCCATAGGGCTTGAGCCAATCGCGCACCCACTCGATCAGCCCGAGGTTGGAATCGCGGCTGGTGGTGTCGAAGGAAATGAGCTTCTGGATGATTTCCAGGCTCTCGGATTTGGGGGCGGGAAGGCGTTCTGCTTTCATTTTTTCACCTGTTGCAAGGCAGTTGCCGGTTGTTCAACTGGGGTCGTTCAAACCCGGTCGTTCAAATGACACGCGCTCATGCGGCCGGGCGCGATTTCCTTCAGTTTCGGATCGTCTACTTTACACCGCTCGAAGGCGTGCGGGCAGCGCGGGTGGAAGTGGCAGCCCGGGGGCGGGTTGAGCGGCGAGGGAATCTCGCCCTTGATCGGAATGTAGGTGCGCTTGCGCTTGGCCAGGCTCGGTATCTCCGCCAGCAGGGCCTGGGTGTAGGGGTGATTCGGCTCGGCGTAAATGGCGTCAGTCGGCGCGCTCTCGACGATGCGCCCGAGGTACATGATCAGTACGCGGTCGCTCAGGTGGCGCACCACGCCGAGGTCGTGGCTGATGAACAGATAGGTCAGCCCGAGCTGCTCGCGCAGGTCGATGAACAGGTTGAGCACCTGTGCCTGGATCGACACGTCCAGCGCCGCCACCGCCTCGTCGCACACCATGAATTCGGGCTTCACCGCCAGGGCGCGGGCAATGCCGATGCGCGCGCGCTGGCCGCCGGAAAACTGGTGCGGGTAGCGCCGCGCCAGGGTGGCGTCCAGGCCCACCTGCGCCAGCAGCTTTTCCACGTAGTCGTTTTGCTCGCCGCGCTTGATCAGGCCGTGCACCACCGGCGCCTCGCCGACGATGTCGGTCACGCGCATGCGCGGGTTCAGCGAGGCATAGGGGTCCTGGAAAATCATCTGGATTTTCAGTTGCGCCGCACGTGCCGCTTTGCCCGAAAGCGTGGAGAGGTCGGTGCCCTGGTAGGTACGGGTGCCCGCGTCCAGCGCATGCAACCCGACGGCCATGCGGCCCAGTGTCGATTTGCCGCAGCCGGACTCGCCGACCAGGCCCACCACCTCGCCCTTGGCGATGGAGAGATCGACGCCATCGACCGCGCGCACCACCTCTTCCTTCAGCCCCGCACCGAACCAGTTGCCGATGCGCGCGGCCGTATCCAGGCGCTTGACGAAGCGCCTGGATACGTTCTTCAGTTCGAGCAAAGGCGCCTGAATCATGCAGGCTCCTCCACGCGATCGGTGTGCGGATGAAAGCAGCGCACGGCGTGCGGTTCATTCGAAAGTTGCGGGTCTTGCAGGCAGGCTTCGTCGGCTCGTGGGCAGCGCTCGCGGAAGTGACAGCCCGAGGGTAGGTGCAGCAACGAAGGCGTGAAGCCGGGAATCTGCTTCAGGCGCTGCCCGCGCGGGTTGCGCGAAGGCACGGAATCGATCAGCCCACGCGTGTACGGGTGCTTGGCATAGTCCAACACCGCATCCACCGTGCCGGATTCGACGATGCGCCCGGCGTACATCACGCTCACCGTATCGGCCAACCCGGCGACCACCGAGAGGTCGTGGGTGATCCAGATCAGCGCCGTGCCGGTGTCGCGGCACAGGCGCTGCATCTCGGCAAGTATCTGCCCCTGGATCGTCACGTCCAGCGCGGTGGTCGGCTCGTCCGCGATGATCAGGCTCGGCTTGTTGAGCAGCGCAATCGCAATCGCCACCCGCTGCCGCATGCCGCCGGAAAACTGGTGCGGGTAGTTCTGCAGGCGCTCGTCCGGCGAGGGAATGCCGACGGTGGCCAGGGCCTCGCGCGAGCGGCGCAGCGCTTCCGCATGGCTGACCTTTTCATGCGCCAGGATTGCCTCGGTCATCTGCGTATCGACGCGCAGCACCGGGTTCAGGGTCATCATCGGGTCCTGGAAAATCATCGCCACGCGATTGCCGCGCAACTGGCGCATCTGCTCCGGGTTCAAGCTGGCGAGGTCGGTGCCGTCAAGCAGAATGCGCCCGCCCACCACCTTGCCTGGCGCGTCGATCAGGCCCATGATGGAATAACCGGTCATCGACTTGCCCGAGCCGGACTCGCCCACCAGCCCCATGATCTGCCCGCGCTCGATGGTGAACGATACGTCATTCACCGCCTTGATCACCCCCTGGCGGGTGTCGAAGTGGGTCGACAGGTGCTCGACCCGCAGGGCCGGTGCGCGCTCGCTCATCGCTGCAGCCTCGGGTTGAGCACGTCGCGCAGCTGGTCGGCCACCAGGTTGATCGCCACCACCGTGACCAGCAGCGCCACGCCGGGAAACAGGCTGATCCAGTATTTTCCCGAGAGCATGTAGTTGAAGCCGTTGGCGATCAACAAGCCCAGCGAAGGCTCGGTGATCGGCAAGCCCAGGCCGAGGAATGAGAGCGTGGCCTCCAGCGTGATGGCCGAGGCCACCTGCACTGCCGCGATGATAATCAATGGCGGCAGGCAATTCGGCAGCAGGTGACGGAAGATGATGCGCGATACCGGCAGGGCCAGAACCTGCGCCGCCTCGATGTATTCGCGCCGCCGCTCCACCAGCGCCGCCCCGCGCACCGTGCGCGCGTAATAGGCCCACTGCACGGTGATCAGCGCGACGATGATTTTCCCCGTGCCTTGTCCCAGCAGCGCCAGCAGCACCAGCGCGATCAATATCGGCGGAAACGACAACTGGATGTCGGCCACCCGCATCAGCACGCCGTCGGTGCGCCCGCCGGCATAGGCCGCCAGCATGCCCACCGCGGTGCCGATCGCCAGTGCGATCACGGTGGCCGAGACGCCCACCACCAGGGAGATGCGCAAGCCGTAGAAAATCGCCGAGAGCATGTCGCGGCCCTGGTCGTCGGTGCCCAGCAGCGCGACCTTGCCGTTGCCCAGCTTCTCCCCCGGCGCCAGGCGCGCATCCAGCACGTCGAGTTGCGACAGGTCATACGGGTTCTGGGGCGAAATCCAAGGCGCGAACAAGGCGATGAACAGCACCGCCAGCAGCGCGACCGCCCCCGCCAGCGCCAGGCGGCTGGCGCAAAAGTCCCTGACGAAGCGCTTGAACGGTGTTTCTTCCATTGCCTGCACGAGAGTGGCTAGTGGGCGAACAAAAAGCGGCCCAGCGCCATCGGCAATGCAAACAGCACGCCGTAGAAAAAGCCGTAAAAGCTGAACGGCACGCCATCAGGATTTTTCCGCCGCAGGCCCTTGATCAGGCCCATCGACAAACCGCACCCCAGCGGCGTGCCGATCAGCACGATCATCCGGCTCTCCGGGCGCTGGGCGAAGGGGTGGGGGAAAATCTGCAGCGAGAGCCAGCACAGGGCGCAGCCCGCCGTCAGGTACAGGGTGGCCTTGACTATCGGCGGCGGATTCCATTTCGATGCCGTGCGAAAGCCCGCGCCGATGGCGCCGGAAAACAATTCGCCCAGCAGCGAAAACACCACCTGGAAAATCAGCTCGCCGAATATCTCGAACAGTGCCTCGACCATTTTTTATTCTTTCAGTTTGTTCCGGCGTCGGAGAGGCGCACGCGCGGGTCCAGCAGCGAATAGGCAATATCGACCAGCAGGTTGATCAGGATGAACATGGCGACGACGATCAGCAGGTAGGCGACGATCACCGGGCGGTCCAGCACGTTGATCGAATCGATCAGCAGCTTGCCCATGCCGGGCCAGGCGAAAATGGTTTCGGTCACCACCGCGAAGGCGATCACCGAGCCGAACTGCAGCGCGATCACGGTGACGATCGGGATCAGGATGTTTTTCAGGATGTGCACGCCGACCACCCGCGCGTCCGTCAGGCCCTTGGCGCGGGCGAACTTCACGTAGTCGGTGAGCAGCGCCTCCTGGGTGCCGGCGCGCGTCAGGCGGATGATCAGCGCGATGTTCAGCAGCGCCAGGGTCAGCCCCGGCAGCAACAGGTGGCGCAGGCCGTCGATCGAAAGAAAGCTCACCGGCACGCCGAGCAGCGCGACGGTGCTGCCGCGCCCGTTCGACGGCAGCCAGCCGAGCCAGACGGCGAACACCATGATCAGCATTAAGCCGACCCAGAAAGTGGGCAGCGAGAACCCGAGAATTGAGCCGGCCATGATGCTCCGCGCCGGCAGCGACTTCGGCTTCAGGCCCGCGTATAGCCCCAGCGGCAGGCCGATCACCACCGCCAGCAGCATCGCGAAGGAGGCCAGTTCCAGGGTCGCCGGCATGCGCTCGAAAATCAGCTGGATCGCCGGGATGTTGTAGGCGAAGGACTTGCCGAGGTCGCCGCCGAAGGCATGCTGCACGAACAACAGGTATTGCAGCCACAGCGGCTTGTCCAGGCCCAGCGCCGCGACCACCGCGATGCGGTCGGCCTGGGTCGCCTCCGGGCTGATCAGGATGTCAATAGGGGTGCCCACCGCGTAAACCCCGGCGAACACCAGCAGCGACATGACGAACAGCACCAGCAGGCTTTGCAGCAAACGCCGGATGACAAAAACGAGCATGGTGGGAGTTTACCTGTGGCGCGGGCGGTTTCGCTTGTTAGCGGCGCTTACTTGGGCAAATCTGGCAGGACACGAAAACCCGGCCGACGATTTCACCAAAAGCCACCTCCGGTAAGTAAGTCGGGCCTTTTGCCGGAAAGTTCATCCGTGGCTGATGGCGATGGTCTTTAGCGCGGTAAAACCGAGCAGCGCCTCGAACCCCTTCTCGCGGCCATAGCCCGAATGCTTCATGCCGCCGAAGGGCAACTCCACCCCGCCGCCCGCGCCGTAGTTGTTGATGAACACCTGCCCCGCATGCAGCTTGCGCGCCATGCGCAACTGCCGCGCGCCGTCGCGGGTCCAGAGTCCGGCGATCAGGCCGTAGTCGGTGCCGTTGGCCAGGCGCAGGGCTTCGGCCTCGTCGGCAAAGGGCATCGCCACCAGCACCGGGCCGAACACCTCCTCGCGCGCCAGCGCATGGTTGGCCGGCACGTCGGTAAACAGCGTGGGGGCGATGTAGTAGCCGCTGCTGGCCGCGCCTTCACTCACCGTGCCACGCGCGGCCACGCGCAGGCCGTCGCGCTCGCCCTGGGCGATATAGCCGGCGACGCGGTCGCGCTGCCTGGCGTTGATCAGCGGGCCGAGGTCGAGGTCGGCGCTTCCCGGCCCGGCGCGCAGGCGCCCGAAGGCCTCGGCCAGGCGCGCCATCAGCGGCGCATAGATGCTTTGCTCGATCAGCACGCGGCTGCCGGCCGAGCAGGTCTGCCCGCCGTTCTGGATGATGGCGTTGATCAGCACCGGCAGGGCGGCGTCGAGGTCGGCGTCGGCGAACACGATCTGCGGCGACTTGCCGCCGAGTTCCAGCGTCACCGGGCGGTGGTTCACGGCGGCCGCCTGCGCCACCAGCGAGCCGGTGACGGGCGAGCCGGTGAAGGAAATGTGGTCGATGCCGGTATGGGCCGAAAGCGCGGCGCCGGCTTCGCTGCCCAGACCGGTGACGATGTTCAGCGCCCCTTCAGGCAAATACTTCACTGCCAGCTCGGCGATGCGCAGCAGCGACAGGCAGGCGTCCTCAGCCGGCTTGACCACGCAGGCGTTGCCGGCGGCCAGCGCCGCGCCCGCCGAGCGGCCGAAAATCTGCATCGGGTAATTCCACGGGATGATGTGGCCGGTGACCCCATGCGGCTCGCGCACCGTCAGCACGGTATAGCCGCGCTGGTAGGGCAGGGTCTCGCCGTGTAGCTTGTCGCAGGCGCCGGCATAGTACTCGAAGTACCTGGCGCAGGCGGCGGCATCGGCCCGTGCCTGCTTCATCGGCTTGCCGGTGTCGCGACACTCCAGCAGCGCCAGCTCCTCGGCGTTGGCGGCGATCTCCTGTCCCAGCCGGGCCAGCAGCCGGCCGCGCTCGGCCGCCGGTACCCGGCCCCAGGGGCCGTCGCCGCCGTCGTAGGCAGCGCGCGCCGCGATCACGGCAGCATCGATATCCGCCGCGTTGCCACGCGCGATGTAGGCAAAGATTTCGCCATCGGCCGGGTCGAGCACCGGCAGGGTGGCGCCGCCGGCGGGAGCGACCCAGCGGTTGGCGATTAAGTGGGCGGCCTGGATGGTGGGGAGCATGGTCGGCAGGTCTCGGGAAAGATCGGTAGGGCAAAGCACTGGACGTGCCGCAATTATCGCTGCCGGCGCGGCCTGCGCGACGTTAGAGAATTGTGCGGCGCAGCAGCGGCGTTTATAATCGCACCCTCAAATGATGGATGATGTGGGCATCAGCCGCCTTCAAGGAAATGAAAAAAATGAATCTGGACCGAGTCGACTCCGGCCGCGACCTACCCAACGATTTCAACGTGATCATCGAGATCCCGATGAATGCCGATCCGATCAAGTACGAGGTCGACAAGAAGACCGGTGCGCTGTTCGTCGACCGCTTCATGGGCACGGCCATGCACTATCCGTGCAACTACGGCTACATTCCGCGCACCATCTCAGACGATGGCGACCCGGTCGACGTACTGGTGGTCACGCCCTTTCCCCTGTTTGCCGGCGTGGTGGTGCGCTGCCGCCCGGTGGGCGTGCTGAAAATGGAAGACGAGGCCGGCGGCGACGCCAAATTGCTGGCGGTGCCGATCGACAAGGTGCTGCCCTGGTACAAGCACTGGCAAAAGCCGGAAGACATCCAGGCCGAGCGCCTGGCGCAGATCCGCCACTTCTTCGAGCACTACAAGGACCTCGAAAAAGGCAAGTGGGTAAAGGTCGAGGGCTGGGGCGGTCCGAAAGAGGCGATTGCCGAGATCACGGCCGGCGTGGCGAAGTACAAGAAGGCGAAAAAGAAGCCGAAGTTCTGAGCCGGGTTTCAGGCAACCGCCAGGCACCACCTGGCGGCTTCGCTTTTGCGGATTTAGGGCAACCCGCCGGGTAGCCCCCGCGAATCTCGCTCTTGCGGGCTCAGGCGGCTCGCGGCAAGGCCTGGCAGCCTCGCCTTCGCGTTACTTCTCGGCTTCGTCCAGGCGGAAGAACGCACGCATTTTTTCCAGCAACTCGCGCGGGCCGCGGGTATGCATGACCTCGCTCTTGCTGTGCGCGGCAATGGCATTGGCCAGGGCGCTCAGGCGCGAGGCCATCACCTGCGAAATTTCTTCCGCCAGCTTGGGCCGTGCTTTCAATATGTCTTCCAGCGCGCCCTTGTCCAGCCGGTAGCACTCGACGTTGGTCTTGGCCAGCACGGTGGCGCTGCGCGGCGCGCCGGTGAGCATACCGGCTTCGCCGAAAAAGGCGCCGGCCTCCAGCGTGTTGATGTGCTGGCGCTGGCCGTTTTCGCCGACCACGATGTCCGCCTCGCCAGCGGTGAGAATGTATAGCCAGTGCGCCACGTTGCCCTGGCGCGTGATCACTTCGCCTTGGGCGAAGGGCGAGTAGGCCAGGCGCTCGGCCACGGTGCGCAACTCTTCCGGCGTCAGCGCATAGAACAGGTCCACGCACTTGAGCGAATTGAGCCGATGGCCGATTTCGCGCTCCTGCACCAGCACGCGGTGCGCCTCGCTCTGCTCGGTGATGCGGATGTCGCGCTCTTCCACCGCCAGGCGCAGCCCCGCGCGCTGCAGCGCGGTGTAGATGTGGATGCGCACCTGGCTGTCGGTGGGGTCGTCGAACATCAGGTCGGTGAGCCAGTAGCGCAGGTCGTAGTGGCCGTAGCCGTGGGCGTAGTCCATCAGCACGCAGTTCGGCTGCGGGCTATGCGCGACGTTGGCGATCTCGGCCTCGCGGATCGCCTTTTCGATCGCCGGGATCACCCGCGTCGGCGGCGCCGCCAGGTCGACGTTGAACAGCACGTGGCGGCGCCATTGCAGCGGCGTGCCCTGGCGCCGGCCCAGCACGCTGAACTTCTTTTTCATCAGCTCGCTATTGGGCACCACCACGGTTTCCCAGTTGCGGGTCTCGATCGCGGTGGAGCGCCAGCGGATGTCGACCACCCGGCCGATCACGTCGTCGACCTTGACCCAGTCGCCGACGCCGATGGAATTGTCGAGCTGGATCGCCAGGCCGCCGAGGATGTTGCCCAGCGTGTCCTGCATGGCGAAGGCGATCACGGCGGTGACCACCGCCGTGGAAGCGAGCAGGCTGGAAGGGTCCAGGCCGCTGGCGCGCAGGCGCAGGAGGATCCACGCCATGTAGAACAGGATGGTGACGATGTCCTCGACGATGCGCGGCGTGTCCAGGCGCAGCAGCGGCAGCAGCAGGCGGAAGAACAGCATGCCCATCAGGCGGATCAGCGATACCCCGGCGATCAGCGTGCCCAGTTCGTAGACGAAGCGCGCGCCGGCCTCGAAATCCCCGGCGTGCAAAAAGCCGGCGAGGAACTGCCCGGCGATGCCGCCGACGAACAGGATCATCGTGTGATACAGCGCGCGGCGGTTGTCGCCGCCGAAGCGCAGAAGGGCGAGGGCGCACAGCGCCGCCAGCGCGATCACGTAGGGGCTCTCGGACTGCCAGCCGAAAGCCATCGCCTGGTCGAACGCGTAGGTGGTGGAATTCATCGCTTGCTTGTTATTGTTTTGCCGCTCTTCCGCATCGCGCTACATGCCGGGATAGTTGGGACCGCCGCCGCCCTCGGGCACCACCCAGACGATGTTCTGCGTCGGGTCCTTGATGTCGCAGGTCTTGCAGTGCACGCAGTTCTGCGCGTTGATCTGCAGGCGGTCATTGCTTTCACCAGCACCCGCGCTGTCGTTGCGCACGAACTCGTAGACCCCGGCAGGACAGTAGCGCTGCTCTGGCCCGGCGTACTGCGCCAGGTTGATCGCCACCGGCACCTTCGAGTCTTTCAGCGTCAGGTGCACCGGCTGGTTCTCCTCATGATTGGTGTTGGAGATGAACACCGAGGAGAGCTTGTCGAAGGAAAGCTTGCCGTCCGGCTTGGGATAGGCGATCGGCTTGAACTGCGAAGCCGGCTTCAGGCACTCGTGGTCCGCATGCTGGTGGTGCAGGGTCCAGGGCACGTTGCCGCCGAACACCTTTTGCTCGATGCCCACCATCAGCGTGCCAAGGTACAGGCCCTTGGCCATCCACTGCTTGAAGTTGCGCGTGCGGTTGAGCTCCTCGTGCAGCCAGCTGGTCTTGAAGGCTTCGGGATAGCCGGTCAGCTCGTCATGCTGGCGGCCCGCGCCGACGGCGTCGAAAGCCGCCTGCGCCGCCAGCATGCCGCTCTTGATCGCCGCGTGGCTGCCCTTGATGCGCGCGGCATTGAGAAAACCGGCATCGTCGCCCACCAGCACGCCGCCGGGGAAGGTCAGCCTGGGCAGCGACAGCAGGCCGCCGGTGGCCAGCGCGCGAGCGCCGTAGGAAATGCGCTTGCCGCCCTCGAAGAACTTGCGGATCGTCGGGTGATGCTTGTAGCGCTGGAACTCCTCGTAAGGATTGAGATAGGGGTTCTGGTAGGCCAGGCCGACGACGAAGCCCACCGCCACCTGGTTGTTCTCCAGGTGATAAAGAAACGAGCCGCCGTAGGTGTCGGCCGCGAGAGGCCACCCGGCGGTATGCATCACCAGGCCGGGCACGTGCTTGGCCGGGTCGATCTCCCACAATTCCTTCAGGCCGATGCCGTAGACCTGCGGATCCGAACCCTTGGTGAGGTCGTACTTCGCCATCAATTGGCGGCCGAGGTGGCCGCGGCAGCCTTCGGCGAACACCGTGTACTTGGCGACCAGCTCCATCCCTTCCTGGAAGTGGTCGGTCGGCTGGCCGTCGCGGCCCACCCCCATGTTGCCGGTGGCCACGCCGCGCACCGCGCCTTTTTCGTCGTAAAGAATCTCGGCGCCGGCGAAGCCGGGGTAAATCTCCACGCCCAGCTCCTCGGCCTTGGTGCCCAGCCAGCGGCACAGATTGCCCAGCGAGATGATGTAATTGCCGTGGTTCTGGAATACCCCGGGCAGGGCGAAATTCGGCACCTGCGAGCTGCCGTTTTCGGCGAGGAAGAGGAAACGGTCTTCGGTCACCGGCTGGTTCAGCGGCGCGCCGTCTTCCTTCCAGGTCGGCCACAGCTCGTTGATGGCGATCGGGTCCATCACCGCGCCGGAGAGAATGTGCGCGCCGATCTCGGAGCCCTTTTCGATCAGGCAGACGTTGATCTCGCTGCCTTTTTGCGCGGCCAGTTGCTTGAGCTTGATCGCCGTGGCCAGCCCGGCCGGGCCGCCGCCGACGATCAGCACGTCGTATTCCATCACTTCGCGAGTCATGAGCTTTTATATTCCTGCACGGGGTTGCCCGGGTTGCCCGGGTTGCCTTGAGCCAGGGCGGAATTGTAGCCTCTTGGCCCGGGGACTCTGTCCGTTTGTCTCTGACAGGCCCGCCGCTACAGCGGCCGGGCTCTGTTTTTTCGTTTTTTTTATTCAAACGGTCATCCGGTTCCGCCGGTGATCGCCTTGCAAGGCAGCCCGGACACAAGCAGGGTTTTACTTTTGTCCGCAACTGCTAGCGACTTCCGATCTTCGTATCGCCCAGCACCTTCGCATGCTCGCGCGGCGCCGAGCGCCAGTATTGCGGCGGGGCGACCACGGTGGCGCCGAGTGCGGCGGCGGCGTGCCAGGGCCAGCGCGGGTTGTAGAGCAGGCCGCGCGCCAGGGCCACCAGGTCGGCCTTGCCGCTGGCGACGATTTCCTCGGCATGCGCAGCCTCGGTGATCAGGCCCACGGCGATGGTCGGCACGCCGGGCACCGCCTGCTTCACCTTCTCGGCGTTCGGCACCTGGTAGCCGGCCGACAGGGCGATCTTCTGCCGCGCCGGGTCGACCCCGCCGGAGGAGCAGTCGATCCAGTCGCAACCGCGCTTGTGCAACTCCTTGGCGAAGACGATGCACTCCTCGACATCCCAGCCGCCCTCGACCCAGTCGGTAGTGGAAACGCGCACGCCCAGCGGCTTGTGGGCCGGCCACACCTTGCGCACCGCGTCGTAGACCATCAGCGGGAAGCGCATGCGGTTTTCCAGCGAGCCGCCGAAGTCGTCGGTGCGCTTGTTGGAAATCGGGGAAAGGAACTGGTGCATCAGGTAGCCGTGGGCCCCGTGCAGCTCGATGGCGTCCAGCCCCAGGCGCTCGCAGCGTTGCGCCGCCGTTACGAAACTGTCCACCAGCCCGAGGATTTCATCGCGCGTCAACTCGCGTGGCGGCGCCTCGCCCGGCATGTGAGAAACCGCCGAAGGGCCGACCGGCTGCCAGCCATCGGGCTGATTGGCCGGGATCAGTTGGCCGCCTTCCCAGGGGCGGTGGCTGGAAGCCTTGCGCCCGGCGTGCGCCAGCTGCACGCCGATGTAGCTGGGCGGGTTGTGCTTGCGCACACTGTCGAGCGCGCGCTTGAAGGCGGCCTCGTTGGCGTCCGAATACAGGCCCATGCAACCGGGAGTGATGCGGCCATCGCGCGTCACGTGGGTCGCCTCGATGATGAACAAGCCCGCGCCCGAGATCGCCATGCTGGCCCAGTGTTGCAGGTGCCAGTCGGTGGCGTTGCCGTCCTCCGCGCTGTACTGGCACATGGGCGAGACGACGATGCGGTTGGGCAGCGCAAGGCCGCGCAGTTTGAAGGGAGAGAAGAGGGCGGAGGACATGGGCTGGTTGCGGGTGGGCGTAATGGTGGGTGTAAGAGCGGTTGAAGATCCGGCGCAGGAGCAAGGCAGTGCGCGGTGTACCGTTCATTGTAGCGGCTGGGCACGGATTTCCGCACCAAGCACGGACCGCCGGTAGGGTTATTGCCTGCATTCTCCGCGAGCGCCGCGCCGCTTCGCGGCGCTCGTGGCAAGATGTCGCCTGCATGGCCGCTGCTTCGGCCGCGCACCATAAAACAGGGAGAACAACATGACCGTCTCAACCCGCGCCGCCCGCGCCAGGCGCCGCCCGTCCGCATTGTTTTTTGGCTTGACCGCCGCCGTCTGTATTTGCGCGGCGTCCTCGGCTTTCGCCCAGCACCCGGAATACCAGCGCGGCTACCGCGAAGGCTACGACCAGGGCTTCCAGCAGGGCTACGACCGCGCCATGCGCGAAAACCGCCCGTCGCCGCCCGCCGTGGTGCCGATGCCGCCGCAGCGGCGCGGCATCTACGTACTGCGCGCCTGGTACGGCGACGGCGAGCGCCGCGCCTGCGACCTCACCGGCCGGATGGCCCGGCACTTCAACGGCCGCCCCTCGCAGTCGGTCGAAGTGACCAACCAGTTGTGCGGCGACCCGGCGCCGGGCGAGCGCAAGGAACTGGTGGTCGAGTACAGTTGCGGCGCGGAAAACCGCCGCGCCTCGGCCTTCGAGCACCGCACGCTTTCGATCAGCTGCTACTAAGATATCGCCGGGTTTTCCCGGTGGGGCGCCTCGCCGGGGCGCCTACTCGGTGACGCTGAAGTGCAGGCGGTCGAAGTCGCCGTGGCGATGCGTCTGCTTGCCCAGGCGCAGCTTGAAGCTGTTGGCGCCGTCGATGAACTCGATCACCTCGCCCTCGCGCGACCAGCCCGCCGGCAGCACGATGGTGGCGCGCTCGGAGTAGCGATAGGGCTTGCCGCTTTCCACCGCGGCAGCATGCTCCTCCTGCATCTCCAGTTCGGGCAATTCTTCGCCGGCCATCGAGCGCTCCGGCACTTGGCCCGGCATGATGGTGTTGGGGCCGCTGCTGTCGGCGCCGCTGCGCGCCGCCGCGCGGCTGAAGTGGTCGAGGATCAGCGCGGCCGATGAACCGGCCTTGCCGCCCGCCTGCGCAACCGCAGAGGCGCCGATGTAGCGCACCGCGCCGGCGCGCGCCAGGCCCGGCAGCAGCTGCACGCCGATTTCCACCGTATGGCCGGGGTCGATGCCGGCGGCGCCCGAGGCATCGCTGGCGCTGCTGGCGGCCTGTTCGGCCCAGCGCACCACGCCGATCATCGCCACCCCGGCGTCGCCCAGGCGCAGGGCAATCAACTGTCCCTGGCGCACCCGGGTGCCGCCGCGCGTGCGCAGCATGCTCATGCCGTTGGCTGACTCTTCCTGCGACTGCCACAGTTCAAGCTGTTCGCGCGCCTCGCCCCAGGTGGCGGCGGTGTGTTGGGTCACGTCGCGGCGCGCGCTGGCTGAAGAGGAGGCGTCGCGATGCAGGAAGATGTTCGCCACTTCGGTGTGGTCGTAGAGCTTGGGCGGCGCCGGCGCCACGTAGGGGCGGCGCTTCATCAGGCCGTAGATGCCCGGCGCGTCGAAGGCGCAATACACTTCCTCATCAGTGCGGCGGCGCGGGAACTGGCGCTGGTTGGCGCGTGCGCACCAGGCGCGGTGCAGTTTGGGCAGCAGCGACTTTTGCGAAGTCAGGGTAGGCGAGCCGGAGAGCTTGGGCGCCTCCACCAGGTTGCCCTTGTTCATCGCATCGATGCGCCGGCTGATGCTTTTCGACAGCGCGCCGATGTGCAGGTAATGCATCAGCGAACCGGCCTTGACCGACCTCACCTGCTCGCCCGCCGCCGGCCCCGGCATGCCGGCGAGCACCCCCTGGCTATCGGCCACCACGTAGGTCAGCTCGCCCTTGCCTTCGAAGTAATGCGCGTATTCGGCGGTCCACTCGATCTCGCGCGTCGCCAGCGAACGCGCGCCCGCCAGGTGCAGCAGCAGCATGCGTGAATAGGTGGCGGTGACGCTGCTGACGTTCTGCGGCTGCAGGCTGTCGCGCACGTCGGCGTCCATCAACTGGTGGCGGTCGGCGCTTTGCAGCACCTCCTGCGCCAGGTCCCAGTCCTTGTCGGCGAAACGCTGGCGCCCGCGCAGGTGCTCGAGCATCCCCTGCGCGGTCCAGAACAGCGCGCGCTGGTGCAGCAGGGCAGCGCGCTCGCGCAGCACGCTGGTTTCCGACAGGCTGTCGCGGATCAGCGAGTAGTACACATAGGCCAGGCTGTAGGCCAGGGTGAGGTTGCTCTCGAAGGCGGCGCGCTGGGTATCGGAAAGCGGCACCGCCTTGTCGGCATAGCGCGAAGAAAGGTCCACGGTGAGCGCGTGGATAGGCTTGCGCAGGGTTTCCAGGGCTTGCAGCACGCCTACAGCGGCGAGGCCGCCGAAGGCGGTCTGCGGCATCCGCGCCAGCGCGCTGCCGACGATATCGACCGCGGCGCGCGAGTCGCTGACCGACAGGCCGCGAAACCAGGCCTTGCATGTCTCGGCATTGGCAAACGGATGCGACGCAATCGGCTCAAAAGCTTGCACCACGTACTACCCCCCCGGGCAGAACCCAGATTGTTGCCTTAGTGCTACCCCTGCGCGGCTTCAAGGAAAGGCCCGCGCCCTCGTTGTGCATCATACGGCCGCCGCGACATATGCGGCCAACCGCAACGCCGACCACGCGCACCGCTCATCGGCGGCACGCGGGCCTCCTGCTTGCTTCAAGCGGCGGTGCGCTTTTGCAACTCCGGGCTCACCGTAAACCCGGCCTCGGTCTTGGACTTGATCTCATCAATGGTCACCTCGGGCGCGATGTCGATCAGGGTCAGCCCCGGGCGCGCCACTTCGAACACGCCCAGATCGGTGATGATCAGGTTGACCACGCCGGCGCCGGTCAGCGGCAGGTTGCAGGTTTTAAGGATCTTCGCCTTGCCGCCGGCGGTGTGCTCCATCAGCACCACCACGCGCGGCACGCCGGCCACCAGGTCCATCGCCCCGCCCATGCCCTTGACCATCTTGCCGGGGATCGCCCAGTTGGCCAGGTCGCCGTTCTCCGCCACCTGCAGGGCGCCGAGAATCGAAATCTGGATGTGCCCGCCGCGGATCATCGCGAACGAGGTTGCCGAGTCGAAAAAGCTGGTGGTCGGCAGCACCGTGACGGTCTGCTTGCCGGCGTTGATCAGGTCCGGGTCTTCCTCGCCCTCGAAGGGGAAGGGGCCCATGCCGAGCATGCCGTTTTCGCTGTGGAACTGCACCGAGATGCCCGGGGGCACGTGGTTGGCGACGAGAGTCGGGATGCCTATCCCCAGGTTCACGTAAAAGCCGTCTTTCAGTTCCTTGCCCGCACGGGCAGCCATCTGGTCTCTGGTCCAAGCCATGTTTGTTTCCTTTTAAAGCCATTCAACCAATTTCGGGGATAAAAAGGGGCAGGCCCCATTTCAAAACGGTGCTTTACGTTTTGGGCCGCGTGGTGCGCTGTTCGATGCGCTTGTCGATGCTCGCCGGATGGACGATGCGCTGCACGAAAATGCCGGGGGTGACGATGTGGTCCGGATCGAGTTCTCCGGCCTCCACCAGGTGTTCCACCTGCACCACCGTCACGTTGCCGGCAGTCGCCATCACCGGGTTGAAGTTGCGTGCGCTCATGCGGTACACCAGGTTGCCCTCGGTGTCGCCCTTCCAGGCGTGGATCACCGAAAGGTCGGCGCGCAGGCCTTTTTCCATCACGTATTTCTTGCCGTCGAACTCGCGCTCTTCCTTGCCCTTGGCGACGTCGGTGCCGGCGCCGGTGCGGGTGAAAAAGGCCGGCACGCCGGCGCCGCCGGCGCGGATGCGCTCGGCCAGCGTGCCTTGCGGGTTGAACTCGATTTCCAGTTCGCCGGCCAGGTATTGCTCGGCAAAGGTCTTGTTCTCGCCGACATAGGAGGAGATCATTTTTTTGATCTGGCGGGTCTTCAAGAGCAGGCCCAGGCCGACGTCGTCGATGCCGGCGTTGTTCGACACCACCGTGAGGTTCTTCACGCCGGAATCGCGGATCGCCTCGATCAGCACCGAGGGGATGCCGCACAGGCCGAAGCCGCCCGACATGATCGTCATGCCGTCGTGCAGGAGGCCGGCCAAGGCCGCCTTTGCATCTGGGTAAATCTTGCTTACTGCCATGGTGATAAGTCTCCGTTAACCCTGTATTCCGGTTTTATGCAATGTATGACGGTGGCGTGAAATCCGTTGCGCAATCGTCGGCCCGCAGTGTGAGGCTCACCCCGCAGCCGGACAAGATTGATCCGCTGATAAATTGTATCGCTTAGCGCGCACTCCTGCTGCGATGCGCAACGGGGCGCGGGGCTGTAACATTGCAGGTCTGACAATCACGGGGACAAGGGCCGCCTGGAAGGTAAAGGGCGCCCGCGAAAAACAGCATGCCAGTCATCACCACCATCGAAGACCTGCGCGTGATCGCGCAAAAGCGCGTGCCGCGCATGTTCTACGACTACGCCGACTCCGGCTCGTGGACCGAGACCACCTATCGCGCCAACGAAAGCGATTTCGGCAAGATTCGCCTGCGCCAGCGCGTGGCCGTCAATATGGAAAACCGCAGCACCGCCGTGAAGATGATCGGCATCGACGCGAAAATGCCGGTAGCCATCGCCCCGGTAGGTCTGACCGGCATGCAGCATGCGGACGGCGAGATTCACGCCGCGCGCGCTGCCGAAAAGTTCGGCATTCCGTTCACCTTGTCGACCATGAGCATCTGTTCTATCGAGGACATCGCCGAAAACACCAGCGCGCCGTTCTGGTTCCAGTTGTACATGATGCGCGACCGCGACGCCATGGCGCGCATGATCGAGCGCTGCAAGGCGGCCAAGTGCAGCGCCCTGGTATTGACGCTAGACCTGCAGGTGATCGGGCAGCGTCACAAGGACCTGAAAAACGGCCTGACTGCGCCGCCGCGTCCGACCCTGCGCAACCTGGTGAACTTGGCGACTAAGCCGGCCTGGTGCCTGGGGATGCTGGGCACGCAGAGGCGCACCTTCCGCAATCTGGTTGGGCATGTGAAGGGCGTGAGCGACATGAATTCGCTGGCCGCTTGGACCAACGAGCAGTTCGATCCGCGCCTGTCCTGGGTCGACGTCGACTGGGTCAAGCGCCAATGGGGCGGCAAGCTGATCCTCAAAGGCATCATGGATGTCGAGGATGCGCGCCTGGCGGTGGCCAGCGGCGCGGACGCCATCGTTGTCTCCAACCACGGCGGCCGGCAACTTGACGGCGCGCCGTCGTCGATCTCGGCGTTGCCGGCGATCGTCGACGCGGTAGGCGACAAGATCGAGGTGTGGATGGACGGTGGCATCCGCTCCGGCCAGGACGTACTCAAGGCCTGGGCGCTGGGCGCGCGCGGCACCCTGATCGGTCGCGCGATGGCCTACGGGCTGGGCGCGATGGGCGAGGAGGGCGTCACCAAGTGCCTGCAGATCATCCACAAGGAACTCGACATCACCATGGCTTTTTGCGGCCACACCGATATCAACAAGGTGGACAAGGGCATCCTGCTCGACCTGCCCAAGCTGTAAAGCAAAGTGCCGCAACCACGCATCAACAGGGAAACAACATGAATCACCGCCGCAACGTCCTGCGCCTCGCCGCTTCGGGCTTCGCCCTGGCCGCGCTGCCGGCCTGGGCGCAAAACCGCCAGACCCTGCTTATCACCGGCTACGCGCCCGGTGGCGGCTCCGACATCGTTGCGCGCCTGATCGCCGCGCGCATGGGCCCCATCCTGGGCGAGACCGTGCTGGTCGACAACAAGCCCGGCACCGCAGGGCAGATCGGCGCGGCCTACGTCGCCCACAGCACGCCCAACGGCTCGGTCGCTTTTGTCGACGCCGCTTCCTTCGCCATCAATCTCGCCCTGTACCCCAAGCTGCCCTATACCCAGCGCTCGTTCGAGACGGTCGGCGTGATCGCCACCCTGCCGCTGGTGGTGCTGGTGCATCCCTCCTTCCCGGCGAAAAACATCAGCGAACTGATCGCGGTCGCGCGCGCCAAGCCCGGCGAAGTGTTCTACGCCTCCTCCGGCAACGGCTCGCTGATGCACCTGGCCACGTCCCTCTTCGCCAAGAACACCGGCGTCAAGATGACCCACGTGCCCTACAAGGGCGGCGGCCAGGCGATGACCGACGTGCTCGGCGGCCAGGTACCGCTGTACTTTTGCAACGCCGTGCAGGCCCTGCCATTCGCCAAGTCCGGCAAGCTGCGCGCACTGGCGGTGACCACGCCGATCCGCTCCAAGGCGCTGCCGGACGTGCCGACGCTCAAGGAAGCCGGCGTGCCCGGCGTCGAAATGGTCGAGTGGAACGGCCTCTACGTGCCCGCCGGCACGCCCGCCCCGGCGATCGAGCGCCTGGCCGGCGCCCTGCAGCAGACCCTGAAAATGCCCGAGGTGCGCAAGAGCATCGAAGACCTCACCGCCGAGCCTTTCATGGGCTCGGGCCAGGAGGCGATCGCCTTCGTCAACGCCGAGGTCGAGAAAATGGCCCGGGTGGTGAAGGAACTGGGCATCAGTCCGGACTGAGGCTGGAAAGGGAAGGGCGGCGCCCAGCCGCACGGGCTGCCCCTAGTCCGGCCCCTCGCCGGCATTCGACTCGTCGTACTCGGTGGTATCGACTTCCCTGATCGCCTGGTTCAGCGGGATCACCGAGACTTCGTAGCCTCCGGTGGTGAAGTGAAAGTCGTCGGACTGCATGCCGATCAGGTGTTCGACCAGCAGGCGCGCAAGCTCGCGCCCGCGCGCGCGTTCTTCCTCAAAGGTTTCGCACGGGGTGCGCAGATCGTCGCTCATCGGTGTTCCAGGATGCAAAAACGCGACTGTACGCCGCCGCGGCAAACTCCGCAGCGGGAGGCGCCCTATTTGGCCGGTGCCGTTTGCGCGGTTTCCTGGTCGTGCGCAGCTCGCGACAGCACCTTGAAGGTGTTGCGCCCGGCCGCCTTGGCCTCGTAGAGCGCGGCATCGGCGCGCTCCAGCAGGGCGGCGGCGTCAATGCCTTCGTCCTCCGGCCGGCAAATGGCGATGCCCACGCTGGTGGTGGCCTGCAGTTCCAGTTCCTCGAAGCGGAATGGCTGGCGCATCGCGTCGATGATTTTTTGCGCCACCACGATGGCGTCTTCGGCGCAGGCCAGGTCTTCGAGCAGGATGACGAATTCATCGCCACCCAGGCGCCCGACCGTGTCCGTCTTGCGCACCGCCGCCAGCAGCCGGGCGGAGAACTCGCGCAGCAGCCGGTCGCCGATGCCGTGCCCGTGGCTATCGTTGATGCTCTTGAAGCGGTCGATGTCGAGGTACATCAGCGCGCCGGGCTTGCGCACGCGCTGGGCGCGGCGGATGCCCATCGTCAGCTGGCGGTCGAAAGCGGTCCGGTTGACCAGCGCAGTAAGCGGATCATGGTGCGCCAGATAATCCAGCCGGTCCTCGGCGGCCTTGCGCTCGGTCAGGTCCGTCACCAGGATATAGAGGCCCAGCACCTGGCCCGGGGCGCCGTAGTGCGGCAGGTAGGTGGTCTGGACATAGCGATGCCGGCCCTGCGTTACGATTTCGCGCTCCGCGGTGACCGCGTAGCCCTGCATGGCGTGGTCTATGCGCTCCTGCAAGCCGGCATAGTTTTCCCCGCTGCCAAGCAACTCTTCCACCGTCTTGCCGATCATCTGCTCGCGCGGCATGCCGAACCATTCCTCGAAGGGCTGGTTGACGAAGCGGTAACGCAGGGTTTCGTCCACATAGCCGATCAGCACCGGCACGTTGTCGGTAATGGTGCGCAGGCGCTGCTCGTTTTCGGCCAGGGATTGCTCGGCGCTCTCTTGCGCCGCCATCAGGCGGTTGAAGTCGAGCGTCAGGCGGCCGATTTCGTCCTGGCGGGTTACCGGCAGGGCCACGGTGCCGCGCGGGTCTTCCAGGCGCTGGCGCACGTTGGCCTGCAAGGCGTCCAGCGGACGCATCGCCTGGCGGACCAATATCCACACCGCCCCGGCCACCAGCAGGGCGGCCAGCGCGCCCACCGCCAGGGTCTTGCGCTGCGAGCGCTGGATCGGCGCGAATGCCTCATCCGTCGGCAGCACGGCGGCCAGCAGCCATTCGGCCTCCTTCAGGTCTTTGTAGCTCATCAGCGCGCGCACGCCGCGGCTGTTGACGCCTTCGGCGGTGCCTTCGAAGCCGGCCTGGGCAGCGGCCGTGCTGGTGTTCTGCTCCGGGCTGACGGCCGGCCCGAGGATCATCTCCTTGCGCGGATGGCTGACCACGATCGGGTTCGGGCCGCGCGTCAGCACGTAGAAATAGCCGGTCTGGCCCACCGGCGTGCTGCCGATTTCGCCGAGGAAATTGGGCTTGAGCAGGTCGATGGCGCCGCCCAGGATGGCGATCAGCCTGCCGTTGCTGTCGAAAATCGGCGCCGTCATCATGACGAAGGGCCGGTGCGAGGCAAGGGCCAGGTAGGGGGCGGAGATCAGGGCTTTGCGGCCGGCCACGGTGCGGATGAAGTATTCGCGTTTCGCCACATTGACGGCGCGCAGCCTGGGCGTGTCGGGCAGGGAAGCCATCACCTCCCCGGTGGGCGAGAACAGGAAGGCGATGTCGAACATCGTGCCCAGCGCCCTTTGATCGCGCAACAGCAGGGGGGCGGCGGCTACGTTGACCTCCAGGGCGGAGGCCAAGCCCCCGGCGGTTTCGCGCAGGGCCTCCTTGCGGTCGCGGAATTTGTCGTCGATCTCCTCGGCAGTGCGGTTGACCAGCGTGGTCTGCTGCCTGCTCAGCAGGCTGACCATCGACTCGCGCGTCTGGTGCAGGTGAAACGCGGTCAGCGCCACCACCAACAGGGCAAACAGCAGCGCCACGCCAATGGCCACTTTCGCCTTGAGCGAGTTCGCATGACGCAAAAAGGAAAAGCGCTGCATGGCGCCTGGTCGGTCCGGAAAAGTCGTGCAGTGTAGCAGCGGGCCGGCGCGGCGATGGCGGCACGGCTGCCGCCCCCGGGCCCCGGGAGTTATCGGATCGCCATCGGCGCGATCGGCGCCCCGGTCGCGCCCTTGATCTTCAGCGGCTGCACCACGAAGGCGAACTCGGTGGCGCCGGCGGCGGCGAGTTTTTCCAGGTCGAGGTTTTCCAGCAGGAAGATGCCGTGCTGGATGATGAACATCGCATGCAGCGGCAGGCTGTGGCCCGGCTGCGAAGGCCGCACCTCGACGCAGCAGTTATCGGCCGCCACCATCATCGGGTCCTGCTTGATCAGCCACTGGCCGGCGGCGATCCCCAGGCCGGCGTTGGCGGAACCATAGCGGTTGTTTTCCTTGCCGATAATTTTGGTCCAGCCGGTGCGGATCAGCACGGCGTCGCCCGGGTTGATCTTCAGGTGGCTCTTGTCGAGCGCCTGCTGCAGATCTTCGGGCGTGATGACGTAGGAGGTCGGCAGCATGTCCACGCCTTTGGCGCCGGCGACGTCGATCAGCACGCCGCGGGTCATCAGCCCGCCGATATTTTCCGCCCCCAGCTTCTTGAAGCCGCCGCGGGTGGCGATGTCGGCCCACTTGAAGCAGTTGTAGAAACTGTCGCCCCACATCTGGTGGGCGAAGGCGTCGATCTGCGTGCCGACCTGGCCCAGCTCGGTGATCACCAGTTCCTCGTTCACCTGGCGTCCACCCGGCACGATCGGCCAGTTCTTGGTGTACATGCTGAATTGCCGCCCATCGACCAGGAACATTTCCTTCGGGTCGGGCGAGAGCAGCTCGCCCAGGTCGAACACCTCGCCGGTCTTGATCAATTTGGTGGCGGCCAGCACGCGCGCCGGATTCATCATGTTGGCGGCGCCCTTCTGGTCGCCGGCGCCCCAGCGGGAGGGGCAGCGCTCGCTATCGGGCGGCATTTTGTAGTCTTGCGCCGCGGCCAGGCTGCAGGCGAAGCCGCAAAGGATGGCGGCCACGGCGCGGCCGAACGCGGGTGTGGATGTAAGGCGCATGTCTTCTCTCCCCGCCGGGGACGCCGGCGATTTGTCTCGTTGAACAGCGGTTATTGGCGCCGGGCCTGCTGTGTTTGTTCACGCTGCCGCTTTCGCGGCGACGCATGTGGGCCCGGTCGCTGCCCGTTCTACAGAGGCGTCATCGGCCTGTCAATTGCGTGAAATCGCATGCTGCGGATTAAACGCGCGGCATCTGCCGGGCCGTGAGGAGTAGTGCGCATGCGGCAGCGAAAGGTGATGTGCCGGTATAAGCGGAGCGGGGGCCATTGCCTGCCAAGCGCCGCGCGGTCTTTACGGCCCCTCGAAGGTGCCGCCGCGGCCGGCCTAGCTGTAGTGTTTCAATAGGTTGTTCACCCGGAGGTATCTGGGAAACTGGAGTTCTCGACGCTTCAGAGTCCCAGAGGAACCGACCGGATGAACAGCCATAAGAATGCCAGAACCACGTATGAAGGGCGTAAATTGTTGATTGCGCGGATCGCGGAGCAAGGGCTGATGCCGGCGGCCGAGGCCGCCGGCATCAGCCTGCGCACCGCGCGCAAGTGGCTTGATCGCTATGAAGTCCAAGGGGAAGCGGGACTGTGGGACCGTTCCTCCCGGCCCCACAAGACACGCTCGAACTGCGATGCAACGCTGCTCGATCGTGTTGCAGGGCTGCGCCGCCGGCGCCTGCCCATGCGCCTGATCGCCCTCTTGGTCGGGCGTAGTCTGGCCACCATCTGCCGCTGGCTGGCGCAGTTGGGCTTATCCAGCCTGAAGGCGCTCGATCCTGCCGTACCGACGGTACGTTATGAGCATGCGGCGCCCGGTGACCTGCTGCATCTGGATACCAAGAAACTGGGGCGCATCGAGCGCCCGGCCCATCGGGTCACCGGAGATCGGCGCAATTCGGTCGAGGGGGCTGGCTGGGAGTTTGCCCATGTGGCCATTGATGACCATTCCCGGGTCGGCTTTGTGCAGATGCATCCGGATGAGCGCAAGAGTTCGGCCATTGCTTTCCTGCGGGCCGCCGTTTCACACTATGCGGCCTTGGGCGTGACCATCCGCCGTATCCTGACCGATAACGGCAGCGCTTACCGCTCCCGTGCCTTCGCTCGGACCTGTCAGGCGTTGGGCATCAAGCATCGTTTCACCCGGCCTTACCGCCCGCAGACCAACGGCAAGGCCGAGCGTTTCATCCAGACTTGCTTGCGGGAGTGGGCTTATGCACGTTCCTATGCCAACAGTACTGAACGAACTTCCTGGCTGGCGGCTTTCCTGGCCTACTACAACACCCGCCGACCTCATTCCGCTTTGAATCACCATCCTCCAGCTTCCCGCCTCTCCGGGAACAACCTATTGCAACTCGACACCTAGCGGCCCAGGGCCATCCAGGGCGCTTCTTCCAGCATCTCGGGAATTTCGCTGCGCGCGCGCTCGCTGGTGAACACGCTCACGCGCATGCGCGCCGGCTGCGCCTCTTCGATCGGCGCGTTCATGTAGATCTCGACGTGGCGGATCACCAGGTGGTAGCCGGCGACGGTGGAATAGTTCTCGCCTTCCAGCTGCAGCGAGTTGCCCACCGTGAGATGCGCCAGCGGCTCGGCCATGAACAGCGTCACGGCCACCTGCTCGGTACTGCCGGGCTCATAGATGGTGTATTCGTAATGCACGGGTCACCTCCGCTCGCGGGGTTCGATGCTGCCTGTATATATTAACAGGGATTGGCGGGGTTTTGGCAAGTATCGCAGGGGGATGTGCGGCGGTGGCGAAGCAGTTTGTCAGGTGCTTATTTTGTCGCTTTTAACTCTGCAAAATCGACCACCTTCAGGGCGTGGACTAGCGTATCTTTGTGATCATGACGAGTGCCGGAAGCGCCCACGCAAGCCTGAGTAGCCGGTTTACTTGGGACGTGGCCGTTTCAGTTTCGCGTCCGGCACCGACAGCCGCCCGGCGCGCAAATCGGCCATGGCACCTACCACCGCGCGGGCGACGTTGCGCATTTCCTCCTGCACGTTCTCGTCGCGGTCCAGCGCGTCGTGGCTGGTGGCATAGGGCTCGTAATAGCCGATGAAGCGGTCCACGCGCGCCTGTTCGCCGGCATCGACCAGGCCCATCCAGTCGAGCCAGTCGCAAAGCGCGCGGCGCGTGCCTTCGATGCCGGCAACGTCGCCGTGCACCAAGGTGCCGTAGACCCGGCCGGCGAGGTGCTTGGGGTAGCCCCAGCCGGCCAATTCCAGCGCCTTTGCCTCGTCGGCTTTCTTGCCGTGGGTGGTGGTGGGGTCGGGGTTGCCGCCGTCGGCGCACACCAGCCGGTCGAGCATCAGCTTGAGCGGGGAGGGTGATTGGTACCAGTACACCGGCGTGACGATGATGATGCCGTGGGCGGCGGTCCAGCGCTCGTAGATCTCGGCCATCCAGTCGTGCACCTGGCCGAGCGCGTGGTTGGGGTAGCAGCTGCAGGGCCAGTGGCACAGCGGCATGGCGGTGGAGACGCAGCCCTTGCAGGGGTGGATCTCGCGGCCGTATTCGGAAGTGACCAGGCTCAGGTCGAGATAGTCGGCCTCGATGCCGGCGGCGGCGACGATCTCGCGCGCCAGTTCGGAGAGGCGATATGACTTGGAAATTTCGCCCGGGCAGGTGGTGTCGTTGCGCGAGGAGCCGGAGATGACCAGCACGCGCGACCGGGTGGCCGCGTCCGCCTGCTTTTTCGCGGCGGCCTTGAGGCGCTCGCTGGTCTCTATCCACTCCACCGCGAGGTCGTAGTCGGGGTCGGCATAACCCGGACCGGCCTTGCGGGTGACCGGGGATTTGCGTGCTTCCTTGTACGCATCCCAGGCAATGGCTTCCAGTCGTTCCAGGCTTTGCGCCTCGCTTTTAAAGGCGGGATCGTAGAAGGATTGCATGAAGCGCCGCCTGAATTCTTCGCGTTCCAAGTAGGGCGCGGCTTCGCCTTTGCGGACAAGGGGGAAAGTGGGCATGGGCGGCCTAAATAAAGCTATGCTGCGCGTCCGGGCATCGGCCGGGCTGGCGGTGTGCGGCCGATTTGTCTGTCGGAGCCAGCCGACATTTTTCAGGCAGGCCCTTTTAGTTCGCCTTGTCCGTCACCATCTGGTTTCGCACTACGCGGGTCCGAAGAAACCCGATATCGTTCGAGGGGTAATCGCAGTCGATGATGCAACACCTGTTGTCCCTGTTGGCCGAAGACGGCTTGTGGCTGGTGTTCGGCTGGGTGCTGATGGAACGCATCGGCGTGCCGATACCGGCACTGCCGATCATGATCGTCGGCGGCGCGCTGGCGGCCGATGGCCGCATGTCGCTGCCCCTGCTGTGCCTGGTGGCCCTCGCCGGCTGCCTGATCGGCGACGGCCTCTGGTACGCGGCGGGGCGGCGCTACGGCGCGCGCGTGCTGCGCCTGTTGTGCCGCATTTCGCTGTCGCCGGACTCCTGCGTCAAGCAGTCCGAATCGCGCTTCGAGCGCGCCGGCGGGCCGCTCCTGGTGGTGGCCAAGTTCATCCCCGGCCTGGCCACCATGGCCGCGCCGGTGGCGGGCGCCATCCGCTTGCGCGCCACCACGTTCTTCTTCTTCACCGGCCTGGGTTCGCTGTTGTGGATCGCGGTGGGCGCGGGCCTGGGGCTGCTGTTTCACGCAGAGATCGAGAAGCTGTTCGCTCGCCTCGAAGGCTTAGGCCATATCGCCGTGCCGGTGCTGGGCGCGCTGCTGGCCGCCTATGTTGGCTTCAAGTGGTGGGAGCGGCGCCGCCTGTTCAAGATGCTGCGGATGGCGCGCATCAGCGTCGATGAATTGTGGAAGCTGATGCAGGCCGGGCACAAGCCGGTGGTGGTGGACGTGCGCTCGGGCGTGGCGCGCAAGGTCGACCCGCGCGGCATCCCGGGCGCGCTGCCGCTGGAAATGGAACGCCTGTCCGACCAGGTGCAGCACCTGCCGCGCGACCGCGAAATCATTCTCTACTGCACCTGTCCGAACGAGGAGTCCGCCGCCCATGTCGCCAAGGTGCTGATCGACCTGGGTTACACCAAGGTACGGCCGCTGCACGGCGGGCTCGACGCCTGGGTTGACGCCGGCCATGAAGTGGAAGAACTGGCGGCTGTGCGCGCCGCGGCGCAGGCCGCCGCCCATCGGTTGCCGGCGCAATGAGCCAAAGATGACACCCCGGGGATGCGCGGTTACCATAGCGGCCCCGCTTGAAGGCAACAAAATGAAGGTGCAACGAAATGTCTTATGAAATCGACCTGAGCGGCAAAGTGGCGCTGGTCACCGGCGCTTCTTCCGGCCTGGGCGCGCGCTTCGCCAAGGTGCTGGCGCAAGCCGGCGCCACCGTGGCCCTGGCCGCGCGGCGCACCGAGCGCCTGAAGGAATTGCGCGCCGAGATCGACGCCGAAGGCGGCGAGGCGCACGTCTACGGACTCGACGTCACCGACGTGCAGAGCGTGCAGGCCTGCGTGGCGCAGGTGGAGTCTGACCTGAAAAAGATCGACATCCTGGTCAACAACTCCGGCGTCTCGGCGCAGGCGCGCGCCTTCGACGTCACCGAGGAAGACTACGACTACGTGATGAACACCAACCTGAAGGGCGCGTTTTTCGTCGCCCAGCAGGTCGGCAAGGTGATGGCCGAGCGCAAGACCCCGGGGCGCATCATCAACATCGCCTCGGTGGCGGGCATGCGCGCGCTGTCGCAGCTTTCGGTGTACTGCATCTCCAAGGCGGCAGTCATCGCGATGACCAAGTCGATGGCCCTGGAATGGGGCCGCTACGGCATCAACGTCAACGCCATTTGCCCCGGCTACATCGAAACCGAGATCAATTCCGCCTATTTCAAGGGCGAGGGCGGGCAAAAGCTGCTGGGCATCCTGCCGCGCCGCCGCCTCGGCCAGCCGGAAGACCTGGACGGCCTGATGCTGCTGCTGGCCAGCGAGGCCTCCGGTTTCGTCAACGGCGCGGTGATCGCGGCCGACGACGGCTTGTCCGTCACCTGAGGCCGGCGGTTTCTCCGGGGGACATTTTCAGGCAGTTCAGACCGGTCCGAAAGCGCGTAAACCCCTGTAAGTGTTTACAAATCTGCCGTTTTCGGCGTGCTTGCGCCGGAGGGCCGGTTTGCCGGAAACCCGCCCTCGGGCATCGCCCCGCCTCGCTGCCAAGCCCTTGATTTATAGGGCTACGGGCGTCTTTTTTGGCGGCTTGTCAAGCCCTGGAGAGAAGATTAAGCGATTGTTTTTTAGGCGAAAATGCTTATAATTTCAGGTTTTGCCGCGCAGCACCCTTCAACGTTACGTCAGGGTGATGAAAGCGTTAGGCTCAGGTCCGGTTCCGGCATGAAAAAAGAAGCTTTTCCGGAAGACATCAGGCTGGTGCATACGGAAACGATGGCAATGCGCTGGGGCGACATGGACGCGATGATGCACGTGAACAATACCGTGTATTTCCGCTACATGGAGCAGGCGCGCATCGGCTGGATCGAAACCTGGGGTGTGGGCACCACGGCGATGGACGCCGAGGGGCCGGTAATCGCGAATGCGTCTTGCCGGTTCAAGCGTCCGCTGAAGTACCCCGGCGGCGTGGAAGTGCGGGTCTACGCGGGGCGTATCGGCCGGTCCAGCCTGCCGACGTTTTACGAAATGCGCCGCACGGACGACCCGGAAACGATTTATGCCACCGGTGATGCGCTGTTTGTCTGGTTGAACAATGTCACGGGGAAACCCGCCGCATTTCCCGATACGGTGCGCCGGCGTCTCGAAGCTCAAGCCTAGAGGATGCTGGAAAAAGCGCCGCAAATTCCGATGTATAGCCGATCTGTACCGATGTTTAAAGTTGCGTGAATGATGACCGAGACAAATCCGATCCTGTGGGAACCGAGCCAGGTCCAGCTTGAGAAAGCCAATCTCACGCATTTCGCGCGCGCCGCGATCAAGCGCTGGAAGCTCAAGCTCAACACCTATCCGGATTTCTACCAGTGGAGTATCGATGCGCCCGAGCAGTACTGGCAATCGGTCTGGGAAGAGCTGGGAGTAATCGGCCAGCCGGTCGAGGTGAAAAAGGGCAGCAAGGCGCCCACCGGCTTCAAGGCCGGCATCCTCATCGAAGGCGAGCGCATGCCCGGGGCCAAGTGGTTTCCCGGCATGCGCCTGAACTTCGCGCAAAACATCCTGAAAAAGCACGACTCCTCCGAAGCCATGCTGTTCTGGGGCGAGGACAAGGTCAAGCGCAAGGTCACCTGGGCGGAACTGAACAACCAGGTGTCGCGTTGCGCGCAGGGGTTGAAGGCCGCCGGCGTGCGCCAGGGCGACCGCGTCGCCGCCTACATGCCGAACATGCCCGAGACGGTGATCGCGATGATCGCCACCGCCTCCATCGGCGCGGTATGGACCTCCTGCTCGCCCGACTTCGGCGTGCAGGGTGTGCTGGACCGCTTCGGCCAGGTCGAGCCCAAGGTGCTGCTGGCGCCGGACGGCTACTACATGAACGGCAAGGCGATCGACCTGCTCGACAAGGTCTCGGACATCGTCAGCAAGCTGCCCTCCGTCCGTGAAGCGGTGATCGTTCCTTATCTTTCGGCATCGCCCAATGTGGATGGCGTGCCGCGCGCGCTCACCTGGCCTGAGTTCACGGCGCCGTACAAGGCGGGTCCGGTCGAGTACAACCTGCTGCCGTTCGACCACCCCCTGGTCATCCTGTATTCGTCGGGTACCACCGGCGTGCCCAAGTGCATCGTGCACTCGGCCGGCGGCATCCTGCTCAAGCACCTGGCCGAGCATCAGTTGCACAGCGACATCCGCCCCGGCGACCGGCTGTTCTACTACACCAACACCGGCTGGATGATGTGGAACTGGCTGGTCTCGGGCCTGGCCTCGGGCGCCACGCTGATCCTCTACGACGGCTCGCCTTTCATCCGTCGCGGCAACATCCTGTGGGACCTGGCGCAGGCCGAGAAGGTCACCCATTTTGGCACCTCGGCCAAGTACATCGAGGCGATCGCCAAGATCAACATGAAGCCGCGCGAGACCCATGAGCTGAACCGCCTGCGCGTGGTGCTCTCGACCGGGTCCCCCCTGGCGCCGGAGTCTTTCGACTACGTCTACACCGCCATCAAGTCGGACCTGCTGCTGGCCTCGATCTCTGGTGGCGCCGACATCTGCGGCTGTTTCGTTCTCGGCGTGCCGGTGCTGCCGGTGCATCGCGGCGAAATCCAGGGCAATGCCCTCGGCGTCAACGTGCAGGTGTTCGACGATAAGGGCCGCACGCTGGCGCCGGGCAAGAAGGGCGAGCTGGTCTGCATCGCGCCTTTCCCCTCGATGCCGATCTACTTCTGGAACGACGAAGAAGGCCGCAAGTACCGCTCCGCCTACTTCGACACCTACCAGAACGTCTGGCGCCACGGTGACTACGTCGAGCGCACCCCCTCCGGCGGCATGGTGATCTACGGCCGCTCGGACGCCGCGCTCAACCCCGGCGGCGTGCGCATCGGCACCGCCGAGATCTATCGCCAGGTGGAAAAGCTCGACGAGGTGGTGGAGTCGCTGGTGATCGGCCAGACCTGGCCGCCGGGCAAGATCCACGGCGACATCCGCATCGTGCTGTTCGTCAAGCTGCGCGAAGGCATGCAGCTCGATTCCGCCCTGGTCGAGAAGATCAAGAACCAGGTGCGGGTCAACACCACGCCGCGCCACGTGCCGGCCAAGGTGCTGCAGGTGGCCGACATCCCGCGCACCATGTGCGGCTAGATCGTCGAGCTGGCGGTGCGAGACATCGTTCATCACCACCCTGTGAAGAACGTCGACGCGCTGGCCTATCCGGAATCGCTGGAGTTGTTCCGCGACCGGCCGGAGCTGCAAACGGCGTGACCCGCAAGTCACGCCGCGCGCCCCGGCCGGGGGGCGCGCGGCCCGTCGCGAGCCTGGCCGTGTGATAAATCCGCAAAAGTCATCGGACTTTGGCAAATTTTGCACCTGTAACAATCATTAACACGCGCAGAAGTCGGAAAACTCTTCCCACCTTGCTACTATATGCGCTGAGAGGGTGCGTTAAACTGGAACCCTGAGTGGAAACGGAAGTGGCCACGCAGGCGCGCAGTTTGAGGCAACAGGGTTCAGAGGCCGCGATACCCATAATGAACATCAGGCCTTTGCTGTAACAAATCTGTCATCTACCGGTTCGAAGCACTGACTAGCCCGTGGCGAACATACTCGTAGTCGAAGACGATCCGACGATACGCGAGCTGGTGCGGCTGCATCTGGCTTCGGCGAGTCACGACGTCATCACGGCTTCCGACGGCTTGCAGGGCCTGCAGCTGGCGGTGAACCGCCTGCCCGACATCATCGTCTCGGACGTGCAGATGCCGAATATGGACGGCTTCGGCATGCTCGCCGCGGTGCGCGCCAACGAGCAGACCGCCGGCATTCCGGTGATCTTCCTCACCGCCCTGGACGACCGCGACAGCTTCCGCAAGAGCATGAACCTCGGCGCGGACGACTTTCTCAACAAGCCGGTCAAGCGCAACGAGCTGCTCAACGCCATCACCGGGCGCCTGAAGCGCCTCGAAGGCCAGCGCCTGTCCGGCTCGCAGATGGTGGTGACCGACGAGACGGCCAACGCGGAGGCGCGGCCGATGCGCACCGGCGCGGGCCTGGAAAATGCCGATACCGAAGTGCCGGAAGACCGCCGCAACGTCTCCAGCGCCCGCGACCGTGATCGGGAGCACGACCGGGACCGCGATCGCGACCACAAGGCCACCGACCCGCGCGGCAGCCAGTCCTCCGGCACCCGTACCCAGTTGCGCGACCCGAAAAAGACCCGCGCCACCGGCCGCTCCAAGCGTGCCCTCGACCTCACCGCCCACCTCACCTCGATGGAGGAGAGCTCGCCGCCGGACATCCGCGCCGCTACCTCCCGCGAGACGGTGCACGGCACCATCCTGTTCGCCGACATCCGCAACTTCACCACCTTCTCGGAAATCCTCGAGCCCGAGCAGGTGGTGGAATTCCTCAACGCCTTCTTCGGCCAGGCCTGCGAGCCTATCCTCGACCAGGCCGGCTGGATCGTCAAATTCCTGGGCGATGGCCTGGTCGCCATGTTCGACACCCGCGCCGGGTCTTCGACCGACCACGCCGAGCGCGCGCTGAAAGCCGCCGTGCTGATGGTGTTGGCCGCGCACCGCTTCAAGCCGTGGATCCGCGAAAAGCATCCGGGCAAGAACCTGCCGGAATTTGCCATCGGCGTCGGCATTCACACCGGCGAAGTTTCCGTGTGCCGAATGGGCGCCGGCGAAGCCGCCGAGACCACCGTGATCGGCGATACGGTGAACATCGCCTCGCGCCTGGAGGGCAAGACCAAGGAGCTGGGCTGGTCGATCGTCGCCTCGCGCGCCTCGGCGGATGCCGCCGGGCGCCGCTTCATCGCCGGGCGCGGCGGCCAGCTGGCGCTCAAGGGCCGCACCGGCACGGTGGACATCGTCGAAGTCATCGGCATGACCGCGCGTCCGGGCGCCGATACGCAGTTCTACGAGTTGATCAGCGCGGCCATCGCCGCCAACTCGGCGATCATCGTCTCCGCCCTGCAAAAGAACATGACGGCGCAGCAGCGCGTCTCGCAGTCGAACAACTCGCCGGCGCCGCGCGGCGACGCGCCGATCAACGTCGACGGCTACCGCCTGATCCGCAAGCTCGGCGAGGGCGGCATGTCCAAGGTGTTCTTGGCGGAGCAGTCGCCTTCGCAGGAGCATCACGTGCTGAAGATGCTGCCGATCGCCCCGGCCGACGACGAGATCGGCTCCGACCTGATGGAGCGCTTCCTGCAGGAATTCGCCCTGGTCTCGCAGATCGACCACCCGAATGTGGCGCGCATTTTCAACCAGGGCTTCACGGACGCCTACGCCTACATCTCGATGGAGTATTTCCCCGGCGGCGACCTGCGCGAGCTGATCGCCAAGGGGCTGGCGCCGAACGTGGCCGTGGCCATCCTGCTGCAGATCGGCGGCGCGCTAACCGCCGTGCACGCGCAAGGCATCGTCCACCGCGACATGAAGCCGGACAACGTGATGATCCGCGCCGACGGTTCGCTGGCGCTGGCCGACTTCGGCATCGCCAAGCAGACCAATTCCGAGTTTTCGCGCACCAAGCACGGCGAGGTTTTTGGAACCCCGTATTACCTGGCGCCCGAGCAGGCCCTCGGCTTGCCGGTGGACCAGCGCACCGACATCTACAGCCTGGGCATCCTGTTTTTCGAGATGCTTACCGGGCGCCGGCCGTTCCAGGCGGACAACGCCCAGGCGCTGATGTACCAGCACGTGAACGCGCCGATCCCGCGCCTGCCGACCACGCTCTCGGCCTACCAGCCGCTGGTCGACAAGATGATGGCGAAGAAAAAGACCGAACGCTTCGAGACGGCCAATATCCTGATCGAATACGTGCTCGAATCCGGCCTGATCGAGCAGGCCGCCTAGCGGCTGTTTTTCACCCCCTTGCAAACGGGGGAAGGGGCCGCGAGTAGCGCGGGGCGCGCGCTACTATAAAATCCCCCTCTATGCCCAAAAGCCGTTCCCTGTTCCAGGCCTATTTGCCGGTAGCCGTGCTGATCGCAGCGCTGGCCCTCACCGGCGCCGCCTGGTGGTGGGCGCGCGACCAGACCCGGCAGGACTCCAGCGCCCGCTTCGACCGCCTGGTCAACCGCAAGGTGCGCGACCTGGAAACCAGCATGCACCACTATGAGTACACCCTGCGCGGCATGGGCGGCCTGCTGGCATCGGCGGGCACGATCGGCCCGCTGGACTGGAGCAACTATATCGCCGCGCTGAACCTCCAGGAAGACGCCGGCGTGGTGGTCGGCTTCGGCTTTTCCCCGGTGGTCGACATCAAGGACCTGCCGGCCCACCTGGCCGATATCCGCCGCGGCCATCCGGATTACCAGGTAACTCCCGACCCGGCGGCGCGCTCCGCCGACAGCGTGGCCCCGCTGGTGCTGGCGCACGTGCTGGATGTACGCGGCGGCGACGACGCGCGCCTGGGCGCCGACCAGTTCGCCGACCCGCGCCGTGCCGAGGCGATGAAACGGGCGCTGAAAACGCGCGCCGCCGCGCTGACCGGGCGTCTGGAGGGCGAGGGCGGTCCGCTGACGCTGATGTACCAGCCGGTGTATCGCGGCGACCGCTTCCTCGGCTATGCGCAGATGCTGTTTCGCGTCGAGGCCCTGGCCGCCGCGGTTGGCCGCGACGAACTGGGCGACCTGGCGCTGAGCCTGTACGACGGCCGCGGCCGCGAAGCCGCCGGCCTGCTCTATAGCGACACCCCGCGCAGCGGCGCCGCGCCGGCCTTCCACGCCAGCCGCCAGGTGGAGATCGCCGGCCGCGCCTGGACCATGGACTTCGTCTCCACCCCGGACCTGGAGGCGCGCTACGCCGATATCCGGCCGCTGGTGATCCTCGGGGTCGGGGGGGCCGGCTCCCTGCTGCTGTTCGCCCTGGTGTGGTCGCTGGCGCGCACCGGGCGCCGCGCCGAGGAGATCGCGCAACGCTCCACCCAGGCGCTGTCGGACCAGATGGCGCTGACGGAGGCGTTGGTGGAACTGAACCCCAACCCGATCTTCCGCAAGGACCTGGAAGGTCGCTACCTGCAATTCAACCGCGCCTGGGAGCGCATGACCGGGCGTTCGCGCAACGAATGGATCGGCAAGAGCAGCTACGACACTTCCAGCCCGGAGTCGGGCGCGCGCTACGCCGAGAACGACAGCACCCTGCTGACCGACCCCGACGCTGTCTCGCGCCAGGAAACCCGCGTCACCGCGATCGACGGCCGGGTCTACGACGTGATCATCAGCAAGAGCGTACTCAAGCGCGCCGACGGCACCCTGGCCGGCTTCATCGGCACCCTCACCGATTTCACCGAGGTCAAGCGCCTGACGGAAGAACTGTCGTCGCAGCGGGAGCAGCTCGAGCTGGTCAACCGCTCGGCCCAGGCCGGGGTCTGGGACCGCGACCTGGTCACCGGCCGCACCTACGCCTCGCCGCGTTTCTACGAAATGGCCGGCTACCCGCTGTCGGCCGACCTGGCGCCGCTGATGAGCGGCGGGCTGATGGTGCACCCGGAAGACCGCCAGCGCTTCATCGCCCTGCGCACCGCGCACTTCGCGCGGCAAAGCCCCAACTTCAGTTGCGAGTACCGTCTGCTGCGTGCCGACGGTACCCACTGCTGGGTCAACGGCCGCGGCCTGGCGACCTTCGACGCCGACGGCAAGCCAGTGCGCTTCACCGGCTCGATCATCGACATCACCATCCGCAAGCGCGCGCAGGCCGAGCTGGAGCGCCAGCGCGAACAGTTGGAACTGGTGCACCAGTCGTCCCAGGCCGGGGTCTGGGACCGCCACCTGCCTGGCGGGCCGACCTACCTGGCGCCGCGCTTCCGCGAGATGCTGGGCTACGGCGAGAACGACGACATCGAGACCAACTTCGGCAGCGGCTACCTGCTGCACCCGGAGGACCGCGAACACATGATCGCGGTGCGCAATGCGCACTTCGCGCGGCAGACGCCGAACTTCAACTGCGAATACCGCCTGCGCCGCGCCGACGGCAGCTTCCTCTGGGTCAATGGCCGCGGCCTGGCCACCTTCGACGCCGACGGCAAGCCGGTGCGTTTCACCGGCTCGATCATCGATATCACTTCGCGCAAGACCGCGCAGGCGGAGCTTGAGCGCCAGCGCCAGCAGCTCGAGCTGGTGGTGGAGTCCTCGCGCGCCGGCATCTGGGACACCGATCTGGTCAAGCAGGAAACCGTGGTGTCGCCGCGCTATCGCGAGATTCTCGGCATGCCGGCCGAAGACGGCGACGGCCGCACCGGGCGCCTGGCGATGCGGGTGCACCCGCAGGACGAGGCGCGGGTGATGGCAATGCGCGCCCTGGTGCTGTCGCGCGGCGGCATCTGGGACGAGGAATTCCGCATGCGCCGCGCCGACGGCGAATACGTCTGGATCAACGCCCGAGGCAAGACGGTGCACGACGCTTCCGGCCGGGCGGTGCGCTTCGCCGGCGCCATCGTCGACATCTCGGTGCGCAAGGAGGCGGAGACCGCGCTCCTGGCGGCCAACGCGGCGGCCCTGGAGGCGGCGCGTGCCAAGTCCACCTTCCTCGCCACCATGAGCCACGAGATCCGCACCCCGCTCAACGGCGTGATCGGCTCGGCGGGCCTCCTGGTCGACACGCGCCTGAACTCGGAGCAGCGCGAATATGTGGAGACCATCCGCAACTCCGGCAACCAGTTGCTCAGCCTGATCAACGACATCCTCGATTTCTCGAAAATCGAGTCCGGTCAGATGGAGCTGGAAAACGAGCCTTTCGAGGTGGCGCCGGTGATCGAGGACGCCTTCGACCTGATCGCCGAAAACGCGCGGGCCAAGCGCCTGGAACTGCTGCACGACCTCCTGCCTACCGCGCCGCGCTGGGTCAGCGGCGACGTGACAAGGGTGCGCCAGGTGCTGATCAACCTGGTGAGCAACGCGGTCAAGTTCACCGACAAGGGCGAGGTCTGCGTCACCGTGACGGCGCTGCCGATGCCGGCCCTGAGCGAGCATGCGGCCGAGGGCGGCATGCTGCTGGAGTTCGCGGTGCGCGACACCGGCATCGGCATTCCGGCCGACAAGATCGGGCGCCTGTTCAATGCTTTTTCCCAGGTCGATGCCTCCACCACCCGCAAATACGGGGGGACCGGCCTGGGCCTTGCGATCTGCCAGCGCCTGGTCGAGTTGATGGGCGGCACCATCCGCGCCGAGAGCGTATCGGGGCAGGGCTCTTCCTTCGTCTTCACCATCAATACCCGCGCGATCGCCGCGCCGCGCCCGCCGCGCCAGGGAACGGCCGATTTCGGCCGCAAGCGCGCGCTGGTGATCGATGACTATCCGACCAACCGGCGCATCCTGAAAAGCCAGTGCGCCTCCTGGGGTCTCGCGGCCGACGAGGCCGCCGGCGGCCCGGAGGCGCTGGCGCTGCTCAGCACGGCGCAGGCCGAGGGCAGGCCCTACGACGTGGTGGTCAGCGACATGCTGATGCCCGACATGGACGGGCTGGACGTGGCCGCCGCCCTTGCCACCTTCCGCACCGAGCACAAGACGCGCCTGCCGCTGATCATCCTTTCCTCCGCCAGCAAGTCGGACGCCTTCGAGGGCCGCGCCGTGCCGGAGGACTGGATCAACGCCTACCTGATGAAGCCGGCGCGGCAATCGCAGATCTACAATGCATTGCTCGACGCGCTGGCGCCGGAGCGCCTGTTCGACCTCGAAGGCCCGGAGCAGACCGCGCCGCCGATGTCCGCCACCGGCTCCCTGGCGCCGCTAAAACTGCTGCTGGCGGAGGACAACGAGGTGAACCGGCGCATCGCCCTGCGCATGCTGCAGCGCCTTGGGCAGACCGCCGACTGGGTGGAAAACGGCGCCCAGGCGCTGGCGGCGGTGCATGCGCGCGACTTCGACTGCGTGCTGATGGACGTGCAGATGCCGGAGATGGACGGCCTGACGGCGACCCGGCGCATCAATGCCGAACTGGGCGCGCGCCGGCCCTATATTATCGCCATGACCGCCAACGCGATGGCCGGCGACCGCGAGGCATGTCTGGCCGCCGGCATGGACGACTATATCGCCAAGCCGATCCAGCTCAAGCTGCTGGCCGATATCCTGGCCAAGGCGGCCGCGGCGCTGCGCCAGAGAGCGCCCCTTGCGCGCGAGGCGCCCGGCGGCGACAATCCCGGCCTTGAGGCCGCCACAGGCCCCGCGGAAAGCCCGGAAATGATCCAAGAAGAAGTGCTCGACATGGCGCAGATCGAAGAACTGATCAGCCTGGATGAGACCCGTGCGGTACTGGCCGAATTTGTCGGCATGTTCACCACCCAGGTGCCGGAACGCATCGCGGAGATGCGCGCCGCCTTCAGGCAGGGCGACCTGGCGCGCATCGCTTCCGTCGCCCATAGTCTAAAGGGCGCCAGCGGCAACTTGGGCGCCCGCCTGGTGGCCGAGGTTGCCAAACGGATGGAGCACGCAGGCAAGGCGGGTAACGGCAATGCGATGCAGGCGGATCTGGATGAACTCGATGTGCGCTATACCGAGGCCGAAGCGGCGCTCAAGGCGTTGTTGCCGGCTTAAGATCGCAGTGTGCGCAGCACACTCTGTTCTCACCCTCCCTTTCAAGAGGAGGGCCGGGGGTGAAGGCGGGATTTCGCGCGGCATGCCGCGTGCCGCCTGAACGGCTGGCCGATGCAAACGGCCAGCGCGCCCTGCAAGGGGGAATGGGGTTTGGTAGCGCGCTAGGGCGCGCTCGCTCTGCCTGCCTCGTCAGCTATTGCGGCTTGACCCCATCCCCACCCTGTCCCTCCCCTTGAAAGGGAGGAGACCTGCTAAGCAACGTTCAGGGGAACGCGGAGAAGAGGGTGGCTTTGCGCACGCTACTCCTTGAAGTCCCCCGCCCGGACGATATTGACCTTCGCCGGGTCGATGTATTTTGCGAAGACCGCGCTGACCTGCTCCGGCGTGAGCGCCAGCAGCTTTTTCTCGAACTGGGTCTCCCAGTCGTAAGTGCGGTGCAGGTAGAGGTCGTTGTTCAGCTTGCCGGCCAGTCCCAGGTCGGAGGCGCGCGAGAGCTTGCGCTGCTGCATCATCGCCCGCTTGGCCTGCGCCACTTCATCGGCGGTGAAGCCATCGCGGCGCGCCCGCGCCAGTTCCTCGCGGAACGCCGCCTCGACCTTGGCGCGGTTTTGCGGCGCGAACTGGGCCGACATGCTCCAGCTGCCGTAGCGGTCGAGCGCGGCCACCGAGACCGAGGAGCCGGTGCTGTAGGAAAGGCCTTCCTTTTCGCGGATGCGTTTCGCCAGCCGGGCGTCGATCGAGCCGCCGAACAGGTAGTTGGCCAGCACCAGCGCAGGGTAGTCGGGGTCGTCGTCGCGCATGTCGAATACTTCATTGCCGCGCAGGAAGGCGTTGGCCTTGTCCGGGGTGCGGATGGTCTCGTCCATCGCGGCGGCCTGGCGCGCGCGGTTCGGGATGCGCTCGTAGGGCTGCTTGCTTTGCCAGGTGCCGAACAGGGTTTCCAGCACGGGCTTCAACACCTCGGGGTCGAAGTCGCCGACCACAGCCAGTTGTGCATAGGACAGCCCGTAGAAGTCGTTGAAGCAGCGCTTGACGTCGTCCAGGCCGACACCGCGCGCGTCTTCCAGTTGCTCGTCCAGGGTCGGGCTGTAGGACCAGTGGCCGCGTGGGTAGGGGTTGAGGTAACGCGCCATCGCCAGGCTGGAGATCGAGCCGGGTTCGCTGCGCGAGGACTCGATGCCGGCGATCGAGGCGCGCTTCAGCTGGTCGAACTCGGCCGCGTCAAAGCGCGGGTGCTTGAGGATGTCGGCAATCAGCGTCAGGCTGGCTTCCAGCGTGGTCGAGGGTACTTCCAGGCTGGCGCCGCCGCCGCCCACCGAAAGGTTGGCGCGCAGGCGGGTGATCTCGTTGCGGATCTGCTCGCGCGTTTTCGACTCGGTGCCGCGCATCAGCATGCTGCCGGCGTAGCCGCAGGCGGGGGCGCGGCCGAATTTGGATTGCTCGGTGCCGTACTGGAAGGAAATCTGCGCCGAGACCATGCCGCCGCGCGACTTTTTCGGCAGCAAGGCCACCTGCAGGCCGTTGGAGAGGGTGAAGCGCCGGGTGCGCGCGTCGATGTTCGCCGGGGTCAGCTCGAAGGCTTCGCCGCTGCCGATGCCGGGCGGGCCGGCGTAATCCTTCAGCGCCGCCTGCGGGTCGGGCGCGGCGGGAATCGCGGCGCGCGGCGGTGTCTGGTCGGCGGGGATGAATTCGCCGAAGGTACGGTTTGACGAGATCAGGTAGGTGCGCGCCGCCTTGTTGACGTCGTCGGCGGTGAGGTTGAAGACGCTGTCGCGGTAGCGGAAAAAGTAGCGCCAGTCGCCGATGGCGATCCAGTCCGTCAGCGCGGTGGCGAACTCGTGGGTCTTGGTCAGCAGCATGTCCATCTGCGTCAGCGCGCGCTGCTTGGCGCGCTCGACCTCGTCGGGGCGGATCGGGTCGTCGGCCAGGCCCTCGATGGTCTTGAGCAGCGCCGCGCGGATCGGCGCGGGCGGCGCCTCCTTCGGCGCCGAGGCGGCGAATTGCATCGCGCCGTTCTCGCGCAACTGCCGGTCCCAGCCGGAGACGCTGGTGGCAAGCTTGGTCTCGACCAGCGCCTTGTGCAGGCGGCCGGTCGGCGTGTCGCCGAGGATGAAGGCGAGGATGTCGATGGCGGCATAGCCGGGGTCGGTGCCGGCCGGCGCGTGGTACATCAGCATGAAAGACTGGTTGTCGCCCTTGCGGCGCAGGAACACTTCGCGCTCGCCGTCCTGCGGCGAATCGTAGGTGTAGGTGCGCTGCAGAACCCGCGTGGGCTTCGGGATCGCGCCGAAGTCGGCGGCAATGAGCTTGAGTATCTCGGCGGTGTCGAAGTCGCCGGCGATCACCATCACCGCGTTGTCCGGCTGGTAGTAGGTGCGGTAGAAAGCCTGGAGGCGCTCGATCGGCACGTTCTCGATGTCGGAGCGGCTGCCGATGATGGCGCGGCCGTAGTTGTGCCACTCGAAGGCGGCGTGCGCCACCCGCTGCGCCAGCACCCGCTCGGGGGCGTTTTCGCCGATCTCGAATTCGTTGCGCACCACGGTCATTTCCGAATCGAGGTCGGCGCGCGAGACGGTCGAGTTGACCATGCGGTCGGCTTCCAGCGCCAGCGCCCAGCTGAGGTTTTCGCGGCTGGAGTCGAAGGTGAGAAAGTAATTGGTGCGGTCGTAGGAAGTGGTGCCGTTCCAGCGCGCGCCGCGCGAGGTGAACTCGGCCTTGATCTCCGGGTGCTTGGGCGTGCCCTTGAACAGCATGTGCTCCAGCAGGTGGGCCATGCCGGCCTCGCCGTAGCCTTCGTTGCGCGAACCGACGAGGTACACCACGTTGGTCGTGATCAGCGGCTGCGAGCGGTCTTCCAGGAGAACGAAGCGCATGCCGTTGGCCAAACGGTATTCGGCGGCGCCGCCCATC
>JAQGMJ010000057.1 GCA_028292405.1 Betaproteobacteria bacterium | reverse complement strand
TGGCGGCCGAGGCGTGGCGGGCCGCCGAGGCGGCCGGCGGCGGCGCATTGCGCGGGGCGGAAGCGGCGGTGGGGTCGCGCACGACAAAGGGCTTGGCGCGCTTTTCCGCCTCACGCGGGACGGCGTCGCCGAAATGCACGTGGCCCTCGCTGTCGGTCCACTTGTAGACTTCGCCGGCATGCGCGGGCGTCAGGGTCAGGACAGCACTGCCCAGCAATAGCAGGAGCGGGATTCTCATTTTGTTGTAATCCTCCGGTCAAGAGGGATATTCTCCCTCAAAATGATGTTGCTCGTGTTACCGCGCGGGTGGCGTGCGGCAATGCGGCGGCGAACGTCAGGCCGGCGCAACGGGGCTCTCTCCCCGCCGGATTAATTTCCACCCATGAAGCGCCGGACCGGCGCGGCCGGGCACGGCGGGCTTTAAAATGGCGGCGTTGATGCGCGGTCAACCGGCGGTCCGCCACCCCGCTTCGCAACCAGGCTCGCAACCAGGCTCGCAACCAGATTCGCAACCAGATTCGCAACAAGCCGGAAAGCCCGATATGAGTATTGTCATGGACGATGGCGCCGCGCCCGTCGCCCCCCTGCACACGCCGCTTCACAGGCCCACTGTGCGCGAATTGTTTCTCGGTTTCCTCAAGCTGGGCCTGGTGGCCTTCGGCGGCGCGCTGCCGCTGGTGCGGCGCATGGCGGTGGAGGAGCAGCGCTGGGTCGATGGCGAGGAGTTCACCGACCTGCTGGGCTTATGCCAGGTGCTGCCCGGCGGCAACGTGATCAACCTCTCGGTGGTGCTGGGGATGCGCTTCCAGGGCGTGCGCGGGGCGGTGGCGGCGCTGCTGGGTTTCGTCGCCGCGCCGACGATGGTGGTGATCGCGCTGGGCGGCATCTACGACCACTTTCGCGACAACGCGCAGGTGGCGCACTTTTTCGCCGGCCTCGCGGCGGCGGCGGCCGGGCTGATGATTTCGGTGGCGCTGCGCATCGCCGGGCCGATGCGCGGGCGGCCGGTGTCGATAATCGTGGCGGCCTTGTTCTTCGCCGCCATCGCGGTGCTGCGCCTGCCGCTGTTGCCGACCATGCTGGTGCTGGTGCCGGTCTCCGTTTTCATCGTGCGCAAGGTGGGGCCATGACGCAAGTGCTGGTCGCCCTGTTCCTGATTTTCTCGCAGCTCTCGCTGCTGGCCTTCGGCGGCGGCAACACCATCGTGCCGGAGATGCAGCGCCAGGTGGTCGAAGTCGAGCGCTGGATGAGCGCGCAGGAGTTCACCGCCCTCTTCGCCCTGGCGCAGGCCGCGCCGGGGCCGAACCTGATGATCGTGCCGATGATCGGCTGGCGCGTCGCCGGCTTCGCCGGCCTGCTGGTGAGTTCGGTGTCGAGCTTCCTGCCCTCATCGATTGTCAGCGTGTTGGCGGTGCGCGCCTGGGAGCGCTACAAGGACCACCCCTGGCGCGGCGCGGTGCAGGCGGGCCTGTTGCCCACCACCGTCGGCCTGATCGCGGCCAGCGGCGCGCTGCTCGCGCGCTCGTCAGTCTCCACCGGCGACTTCGGCGGCGACTTCCATTTGCAATGGGGGCTGGCGCTGATCGTGCTGCTCGCCATCGTGGTGGCGACGAGGACGCGCCTGCATCCGTTGTGGGTAATGGTGATCGGCGCGTTTCTGGGGATGACGGGGGTTGGACAGTAGGCACCACAATTGCCGCCAGCAATGGCCGCAGGTGATTTCTGGCGCTCGCTTGATAAGATGCAAGCATGGCAAAGCCAAGAGTGGTGGCAAAGGCAAGCAAGCCGCGCCCGAAAAAGTCCGTCCGGCGCATGAGTCTTGATGAACGCGTCGAAGCCGAACTGCGCGAGGCGGTGCGCGAAGGCGCCCTGCGCTTGAAACGGCTCGGCTTGGTGCTGCCGACCGGGCGCACTAGCGCCAAGGCAAAATAAGGCGCCAGGCTACCAGGCGGTGCTTTGAAGAAGGCGGCCATGTTGTACGCCATCAAGACCGAGGTGCCCGGCGCGGACGCGGCGCGCTTCGTATTCGACCCGCAGAAAACGTACGGCGGCAAGGGCATCGCGGCGGGCGACGCCATTTTCATTTTCGCCAGCGAGATCGAAGGCGGGGCCGGATTGATCGTGCGCGGCGTCGTGACTGCGGCGAAAGCGATCCCGCGCAAGCCCGGCGTCGAGCGGCAAACGCCGCTGGTGAGTATTGCCGTCAAGCGCACGGCACACGCGAAGCGCCGCCTGGGACGCGCGGAGCTCAAGCCGTTTTCGGACTGGAACGACGGCCGCCCGGAAACCGAGCTCAACTTCAAGTTCTATCGGCAGGCGACGAACAAGATTGCCGGCCTCTCGGAGGAGGCAGCAGATTTTCTTGAAGGGTGCTTCTAGCTTCGTGCCGGGACAGGCCACCGCTCTGCAGAGGAAGTCGCGGCCCGCCTCTCTTTACGCGCGCAGTGGCACCACCCGCGCGGTGCCGGGTTCGGCGGCGTAGGCCTTGAGCAAATCTTCCAGTGCCGCAAGGTCGATCGGCTTGATCATGTGGTGGTCGATGCCGGCCTGCCTGGACAGCTCGCGGTCCTGGGGCTGGTCGTAGCCGGTCATGGCGATCATCAGGGCGCCGGCGGTTTCGCCCAGCACGCGCAGGCGCACGGCGAGCTGGTAGCCATCGAGGTCGGGCAGGCCGATGTCGAGCAGGCAGACTTCGGGGGCGAAGGCCTGCGCGCGGTGCATCGCGCCTTCGCCGGTGTGCTCGATCACCACCGCGTGGCCTTCCATTTCGAGCAGGATGCCGACGGTGGCGGCGGAGTCGACGTTGTCGTCGACCACCATGATGCGCAAGGGCCGGGCCATTTTGTCGCCCACCGGCGGCCATATGTTTGTCGTTTGCGCCAGGCTCATGATCCTTCCTCGTTGCAGCGGCGGCCGCCGTGCGGCCCACAGGCGCAGGATCTTTGAAGATACCGCATCGCCAAGCCGCGCACTGTGCGATTGCGCACATAGGGCGCCGAAACCGGCCGCCTGTGGGATGTGCGCGTCAGTCGCTTCGAATCTATGTTCGCTAGCGCACATAAGCGAGTAGACTCGATTCGCGCCGCCGTGCATTCCCGGCAACACCCCATCAAGATCGGCTGCCATGCCTTCCCGCCGCCTGCCCCAGAACAACCGGATCATCGCCCGCCTGCCGGCGACGGATTACGCGCGCCTGCTGCCGGACCTGGAGGCCATCGAGATGCCGCTGGGCTGGCCGGTGTACGAAGCCGGCGGCCGCCAGGGCTTTGTGTACTTTCCCACCACCAGCATCGTCTCGCTGCTCTACGTGATGGAAAGCGGCGCCTCGGCGGAGATCGCCATCACCGGCAACGAGGGCTTGGTCGGCATCTCTCTCTTCATGGGCGGGGAGAGCACCACCAGCCGCGCCGTGGTGCAAAGCGCGGGCGAGGGCTACCGCCTGCGCGCCAGCGTGCTGAAACGTGAATTCGCCCTGGGCGGCAATTTGCAGCACCTGGCGCTGCGCTTCACCCAGGCACTGATCACGCAAATGGCGCAGACGGCGGTGTGCAACCGCCACCATTCGCTGGAGCAGCAGTTGTGCCGCTGGCTGCTGCTCAGCCTGGACCGCCTGCCCGGCGATACGCTCTCGATGACCCAGGAGCTGATCGCCAACATGCTCGGCGTGCGCCGCGAAGGCGTGACCCACGCCGCCGGCAAGCTGCAGGCCAAAGGGCTGATCGAGTACAGCCGCGGCCGCATCCGGGTGCTGGACCGCGCCAGGCTGGAAGAGCAGGTGTGCGAATGCTATGCGGGGGTGAAAAAGGAATACGAGCGCCTGCTGCCCGATGTCGATCCGCTCGCGGCGGGCAAGCAGCCCTAGCCGGTCCGGCCCCGCGCCGGCCGCGGGTCTTGGGCCTGCGGGTCAAATCTGTGCTGCGTCCTGCAAATCGCGCACGATGCGGTAGCAGCTGCAGGCCGAGGCTTCCAGACCCGGCCGGTCGAGAATGTACATGTGGCCGCGGCTGTAGCGGATCAGCTTCTTGCGCGCCAGGTCGCCGGCGGCCCGCGTCACGCCGACGCGGCGCAGGCCCAGCATGTTGGCCAGGAAGTCCTGGGTCAGCAAAAACTCCTCGGTGTGCACCCGGTCGGCCGTCATCAGCAGCCAGCGCGCCAGGCGCTCTTCGCTTAAGTGAAAGCGGTTGCAGGCGGCGGTCTGCGAGACCTGCGCCATCAGCAGGTGGGTGTAGCGGAACAGCGCGCGCTGCAGCGCCGGGTTGGCCTTGAATTCGGCGTGAAAGCGCGCCGCGCCCATGCGCAGCGCGGTGCCGCTGCCCTGCACCAGCGCGCGCACCGCCGAAACGCCGATGCCCAGCACCATCGGCATGCCGACCATGCCCTCGTTGCCCACCATACCCACTTCCAGCGCCTGATGCTCGTCCACCACGGTTAGCAGCGAGACCAGGCAATCGAGCGGGAAGTAGACGTAGGCGATGCGCTGCGCCGGCTCGTACAATATCTGGCCGTAGACCAGGTCGACCGGCTCCAGTTGCGCACGCATCAGCTTGAGGGCCGCCTTCGGCATGGCGGCCAGCACATTGTTGGATAGAACGGGGACGCGCGTGGCGGACATCGGGCGGACCTCCATGGTGGTCGCCTTGCCGCGAAAACAGCAAGGCCTCACACGGAGTCGCCAAAAGACATTCCGGTTGCAACAAGCGCGGGCGTGCCGCGCTCTAGCGCCGGCGGAGTATATCGGAAACGTCTGCCTCCGCGTCCACCTTGCCGCCGCCGGCCGGCCGGCCCAGGGACAGCGCCTGCTCATGCAAATCGACCAGCCCCGCCGGCTCCGGCGCCGTGGCGCAGGCGGTAAGGGCGCACAGGCAGCACGCCGCCGCCCGTACCAGCGCGGAAAACAACACGGCGTGCGGGCCGCTCCGCAGCTCAACCCACACGCCGCCCAACGGGTCAGCCTGCTGCTTACCTCTTGGCTGGCCCGACCGCCTCACCGTCTTATTTAGACGGCGGAACCACGATCACCGTGTCGCCGCCGGTCTTGCCGCGCTGGCCCGTGGCGCCGGTGTCGCCGGTCGAGCCGGTGGCGCCGGTGTCACCCGTCGAACCGGTGGCGCCGGTCGATCCGGTGGCGCCGGTCGATCCGGTCGCGCCGGTGCCGCCTGCACTACCCGTGTCGCCGGTGGCGCCGGTCGAACCGGTGGACCCGGTCGAGCCGGTAGCGCCCGCCGGTCCCGGAGGACCCGCCACCGGCGGTGCGGCCGGCACGGTCACCACCACGGGCGGTGCGACCTCGGCCGGCTTGTTGTTGCATGCGCTGAGCGCGAGTGCCATGGTTGCCGCCGCGAGGGCAATAGATACTTTCATTGGGTTTTTCCTGATTGTTCTGCCTGGAAGCGCCTGCCCGGGCGGGCATGCGATGGCGCAGTACCTCCGCAAACTACGCGCTTGTCGAGGCGGCGTCCGTTCGCTCGCACACATAGCGGCGAGGCTTTCAACGCGGTGGCGGGATCCGATGCCGCGACCCAGCCTGCGCCGGGAGCGGCGCGGCAAGCGCCGGCCCGGGCCGGCTCAGAACCTGATGCTGCCCAGGAGCGCCACCTGGTTCGACGAGTAGTTGCTCTGGTTCCACTTGTAGTCGTACAGCGCCTTGACGGTCACGGCAGTGCCGCCGCAACTGCAGGAGAGAAAGGTGACGCCGGCGCCGACGTTGAACAGCTCGCGGTTCTGGCTGATGCCCTGCACCGTGAAAGAACCGCCGCCGCCGGTAAAGGCGGCGGTTTCGCGCATGGTGGTGGAGCTGAAGTCGTGCAGCCACTTGGCATGCACTTCGGGGGAGAAGGTGGCGCTGCCCGCATGCATGACGCGCTCGGCCTTGACGCCCAGGCTGGACTGGACGAAGTTGTAGCTCTGACGGTTGACCTGCAGGTCGATGTCGCCGGCGCCGCCTTCGGCGTAGCCATCGACGCGGATGCGCGAAACCTGCAAGGACGCCAGCGGGGTGACGATGTTGCCGCCCACAGGAAAGTGCTGCCCCGCGGCGACCAGGGCGGTGTATTGGCTGCCGCTGTAGTTCGAGCTGGCGGTACGCGAGACGCCGGGGAAGACGATGGAGCGTGAGCCCCGGTAGCTGTCGCGGCCGGCGGTGACGGCGCCCTGCACGAAGCCGGCGCCGACGGCCTGGCTGAGATAGCCGGTGAGCTGGTAGGAAGTGATGGTGGTGCGGCCGCTGGCATTGTCGCCGTCGATGGCGGTGTTCACCGCGCCGATGCCCAGGCCGGCGCGGGTGTGCTCGCCCAGGGGGGTGTCGTAGGCCAGCATCAGGCCGCTGGCGTTGCTGCGGTAGCCGTTCAGGTTGTCGGCGCTGCCCTGCCGGCCCTGGTTGTCGAAGGCGCGCGCCCACCACTTGCCGCGCTGCTCGGGGGTCGCGCACTTCTGCGCATAGGCGGGCACGGCGGGCCTGGCCTCGCAGGTGTTGCTGCAGCACAGGCCCTGGATTTCTTCCATCCGGCCCATCCACATGTCTTCGAACATGCGGGTCGATTGCGCGGCCACCAGGGGCGCGGCGAGGTTGGCGGTGCCGGGTGCCAGTTGCATCAGGGCGTTGTTGATGGCAGCGGCGTTGGGCAGCACGGCGATGGCGTTTTGCACCGCCAGAAGGTCGGACCCGGGAGCGGCGTTGATGTCGAGGATCGGCGCCACCGCGGCGGCGCCGGGCGAGCTGACCAGGGTCGCCAGGGGCGCCACCCCGGAGAGCTGGATGTTGACATTGCCCAGGGTGGTGGGCAGGCCGACGAAGGTATAGCGCGGGCTGTTGTTGACGACGAACACGGTGGCGCCGTTGGTGCCGGCCGGCGCATTGACGATGTTGAAGGTGGTGCCGTTGGTCAGCACGCCGGTGACCGTCGGCGTGACGGTGATGCCGCCGGCGTTGATGTTGGAAGCGCCGGTGGCCTTGACGTTGCCGAACACCAGGTTGCTGGCCAGGGTGGTGGCGATGGTGGCGCCCGCATTGGTGGTCAGCGCGCCGGTGATGTTGAGCGTGTTCGCGCCGAGGTTGAGCCCGAGGGTCTGGACCGCGCCGGTGATGGTGGCGTTGCCGCCGGGCAGGCTGATCAGACGCAGGCCGTTGCCCCCGCCGACGGCGCCGACCACGGTGCTGCCGCCGCCCAGGGTCAGGCTGCCGGTGCCGGCGGCCGCGGTGGTGATGGCGCCGGTGATGGTCTGGCCGGCGCCGAGATTGATGAAGCCGTCGCCGCCGAAGGCCGGGGCGCCGGTGACATTGCCGTTGAAATTGACGATGCCGGTGCCGGAGACGGTGAAGGTGGTGGAAAAGACATCGCCGTTGAAGGTGACCGTGGTGCCGTTGGCGCCGGCGTTGATGCCGAGAAAGGTCGACAGCGCCGTGCCGGTAAATCCGCTGACAGTGGAATTTCCGGTGAACAGTATGTTGGCGGTGTTGGCGGCGCTGGTGGTAATGCCGCCGGAGAGCAGGTTCTTGGTGTTGATGTTCTGGTTGCCGACGGTCAGCAGGCCCGGGCCGATGGTCTGCACGCCGTCGGTAACGCCGACCGGGCCGACCACGCCGGGGAGGGCGACGACTTGCTGTGCGAAGCCGGGTGCGGCCCATCCGGCCATGGCCGCCGCCACTGCCGCAGCTATGAGTTTTGCCTTCACGCGTTCCCCTTGATATCGTTTTGTATCGGTACGCTTCAGGCCGGCCTCGACCGTTGGAGGCTGCTCATGAAATCGACGCATCCAACCGTTCCCCATACTCCGCGTTGTCGGCGGGCCGGGTCTGTGCGCTGCCACACATAGCGAAAAAGTAAATGCCTTCATCACCCGAGCGCGGCCGCCGGGCTTCGACATCCTCGCGCAACCAGCGCCTGCTTCCGGCTTCGAGGCAACGACTATCCCGTCATTTCGCCAGCACCATGGCGAAATAGCCGAACACGGTGAGCAGAATTCCGGAGACGGCGTAAGCGACCGGAAAGGCGATCCACGGCACGCTGCTGTCGATTTCCTTGGCGGCTTCGCGGGCCGGGTGCGGCGGGAAGAGGCGCCTGGCGCACCCCGAAATGCAGCCGCTGCGCAATATCCGCCGCGCCGCGCGCCGTCATCGCGCGCCGGCTGATCGCACACCTCGCCGGCCTGATCCGGCGCATTCGCCGGCGCGGCTCTCCGATGCCCCGCGCTCATGTATGCTCCTGCTATAACAAATAAAAAGCACCCCCGGTAGACCTCGACAATCCGTAAAAACATAAAGTGACCGGCCCGCATGGGGGCGGGCGGTCATCAAAAACAAGTTAGAAGGGACAAAGTCGATATGCTCCGGAATCATCGCCGCGCGCCGCTTTTGCGTATGTTGCGCGTCTTGCGTGCGCTCGCCAGTACCACCACGGCAGTGCTTGCCTGCTGCGCCATTTCACCCGCGCACGCGCAAGACCTGCTGGTGGGCCAGATTGCATCGCAAAGCAACATCATCACCTCGGCCAATGCCAAGGGCCTGTACCTCGGGATGAAAACGTATTTTGATTTCATCAATGCGCAGGGCGGCATCAACGGCCGGCAGGTGAAGATCGTCAACAAGGACGACGACATCAAGCCCGCGAAGATGATCGAGATGACCAAGGAGTTCGCCGACAACAAGGACGTATTGGTACTCGCCGCCTACCAGGGCACCGCCGGCCTCACCGAGCTGGCCAAGCAGGACCTGGTCGCCAAGCTCGGCTTCGCGCTGGTCTCGCCGCTCTCGGGCGACAAGAACATCGTCGGCGCGGCGAACATTTTCCCCTTCCGCTCCGGCTACCCCGCCGAGGTCACCGCGCTGATCAAGGAAGCGGTTTCCACCGGCAAGAAAAAGGTGGTGCTCGTCACCTGGAACGTCTCCTTCGGCCCGGCCATGCTGGCCTTCGCCCAGGAAGCGGCGAAAAAAGAAAAGCTCAACATCGTCAAGTTCATCACCATGGACGCGAAGTCGCCCGACAAGGAGCCGGCCGTGGTCAAGGAAGCGGTCGATGCCACCGTGAAGGAAGCGCCGGACGCGGTGATGATGCTCATCGCCACCAAGTACGCCGCCGACTACACCCGGCAGATCAAGAATTCGCCGGCGGCCGGCGCCCAGCTCTACACCCTCTCGGTGGAGCCCGCCGCCGAGCTGGTCGAAGCCGCCGGCGTCGACAAGGCGCGCGGCATCATCATCACCCAGGCCATTCCCTTCCCCTTCTCGGCCACGCTGCCGATGGTGTTCGAATACCAGAAGCTGATGAAGAAATATTCCCCGGACACGCCCTTGTCCTTCTCCACCCTCGAAGGCTTCGCCGCCGGCAAGATCACCGCCGAAGCGCTACGCCGCGCCAGCCCCAACCCCACCCGCGAAAAAGTCCTCAAGGCCCTGCTCACCATGGGCGAGTACGACCTCGGCGGCGTCTACGTCAACTACTCCGCCACGGAGCGGCGCGGCTGGGGCGCGGTCGATCTTTCGGTGATCGGCACGGGCGGGAAATTGTTGCGGTAGGGACGGAGCGCGTGGGAGGATTCATCGGGCGCCACCTGGGTTCGCCGGCCGGCGCCCCTCCCCCGTTCGTCCTGAGCCTGTCGAAGCCTGTCCTGAGCTTGTCGAAGGGGACATGTGACTTCCGGACTCCCCGCACCGCGCAGCACACGTGGTTCGACTGGCTCACCCAACGGGGGAGGGCTGCGTGAAGGATCAATCGCGGTCAGTGTAAATTCCAGGCCTACGCATGCAACCAGTAACAGTCACGTTCGAACGCATATTCGACGTTCGCCAAGGTTACCTTGGCATCCGCGGGATGCGGACCACCTTCGGCTTCGAAAACAGCCGGATGCGCAAGGAGGAAGCGTGCGTCCGCGGCTTTCCCGAATTCCGCAATGGCATGACGGTGACCCTCCTGCTGGGCAGAAACGACGACTGGCGGACCATCATCGGCTGGGTGGATCACGCCAACGGCGAAGTGACGGCGCCCTCGATGATTCCCCCCGTCGCGACCCTCATCATTGCGGGCTGCGTCATTCTGTTCTGCGTATTCGCATTGCCGGCGGCCGATCATCGCGTGGTGTCGCCCGGCTTGCTTCCCTTGTTCGCGATTCTCATCCTGAACGCCTGGGCCGCTTGCCGATGGTTCAAGGCGAGGCAGATGCTGAATGCCCAAGCGGCGGCGATGAAGCAGGCGGACGGGTAGCCGGCAGCAGGCAGAACGCGAATCGAGGTCAGCGCGGCTAAGGCGCCTGGTAGTTCGCCCCGATCTGTCTAGCAGCCATCTTTCTGCCAGACTTTTCCGCGATACTGCGGCTCCCGGCTTGAGAGCTGCGACCGCAATTGAAAGAATCGAGAAATGAAAGCCAGCCTCTCGCGCCTGCTGGCGGCGAGCCTCATCGCCGCCAGCGCCTTTTCCGCGCATGGCCAATCCGCCGACCCGCATCAGGTGCAGGGCATCGTCGATGCGGCGGCCATGCCGGTGATGCAAAAATACGCCATCCCCGGCATGGCCGTCGGCGTCACGCTCAAGGGGCAGCGCTACCTGTTCGACTACGGCGTCGCCTCATTGGAGACACGCAAGCCGGTAACGCGCGAGACGCTGTTCGAACTCGGCTCGGTCAGCAAGACCTTCACCGCCACGCCTTCGCGGCGCGGGCTTGGCTTTGCCCGCGCCTTGCCATAAATCCGCAAGGGCGATGCCACGTTTGCCTCCTAGACTGCTCTCCCGGGCGCGTTGCCCGGCCTGACATTTGCAACAAGAGGAAGAGAGCACATGGATAGAAGAACGTTTTCAATCTCCACCGGCGCCGGCCTGATGGCGGCCACCTTAAGCATCACGCGCGGCGCCGCTGCGGCCACGCCGCGCCTGCGCATCCCCGCGCACGAACTCAAGCGCGTCGAAAAGGAAAGCGGCGGGCGCCTCGGCGTGATGGCCGTCGACACCGGCAGCGGCACCAGCGTGGGCTACCGCGCCGCCGAGCGCTTTCCGATCTGCAGCACCTTCAAGCTGCTCGCCGCCGGCGCCTTGCTGGCGCAGATCGACCACGGCGCGGCGCCGCTGGAAACGCGCGTGCGCTACACGCAGAAGGACGTGGTCGACAATTCGCCCGTCACCGCGCTGCACGTCGGCGACGGCATGACCCTGGCCGCCCTGTGCGAAGCCGCGATCACCCGCAGCGACAACACCGCCGGCAACCTGATCCTCAAGCAGATCGACGGCCTGCCGAAGTTCAACGCCTTCGCCCGCTCATTGGGCGACAGCGTCACCCGCCTCGACCGCTACGAGACCGAGCTCAACACCGCCATTCCCGGCGACCTGCGCGACACCACCACGCCGGCGGCGATGGCGGAAAACCTGCGCAAGCTCGTGCTCACCGACGTGCTCTCGGCCCCATCGCGCCAGGCCCTCACGCAGTGGCTGCTCGACAGCAAGACCAGCGCCACCCGCATGCGCGCCGGCTTTCCCGTGCACTGGCGCGTCGGCGACAAGACCGGCTCGGGCGACTACGGCAGCACCAACGACCTCGGCATCATCTGGCCGCCGGAGCAGGCGCCCTTGTTGCTCTCCATCTACCTGACCAACACCAAGGCCACGCCCGAGCGCCGCAACGCGGCGATCGCGGAAGTGGCGCGGCTGGTGGCGGGCACCATCGGTTGAGATGGAGCCGGCCGTGGTTGCGTGGTCCGGGTTGCGGGCCCGGTTGCGGGCCGGTCGCGTAATCGGGTCGCGTAGCCGGGCGCCGCTGCGGATTGCGTGGTCCGGTCGCGTGGCCGGGTCGCGTGGGCCGGGTCGCGTAATCGGGTCGCGTAGCCGGGTCGCGTGGCCGGGTCGCGTAGCCGAGTCGCGTGGCCGGGTCGCGTAGCCGGGTCGCGTGGCTGGGGCGCATGGCCGGGGCGCATGCCGGGTCGCGTGGCCGGGTCGCATGCCGGGTCGCATGGCCGGGCCGCATGCCGGGTCGCATGGCCTGTTTGCGCGGGCAGTTTGCGCGGCCGGTTGCGTAGCTGGGCAGCATTGCGGTTTGCGTGGCCAGGCAGCATTGCGGTTCGCGTGTCGGAAAATTCCTACATGCCGCTTGGAAGCGCGCCGATACACCGCGCCCGCGCGCGATGGCACCTTGTATCCCGAGCAAACAGGGGTACCCACATGCCAGAACTTCTCGACGCCACGCCCGCCGCACGCGCCATCACCCAAGCCCTGCTGGTCGGCGGCCCGCTGCACGGCAAGCTGCTGCCGCTGAGTGCGGAGCGCGCCGTCACGCTGATGCCGGAACACGAGGGCGAGCAATATCTGTACGTGCGCCGCACCGGCGGCAACGCCAATGCGAATGCCGAAACCGCCGTCTTCGTCTTCGGCGGCAAACCGACGCCGGCGCAAGTGCAGGACGCCGTCGACCGTGCCCCGCTCACCCGGACGGCGAAGATGCGCGTGCTCTCGGCGGCGCCTTGAGCGGCAGCCGCGCCATGGCCGATCTCTCCGCCTTTCCCATCACCCGCAAGTGGCCGGCCCAGCACCCGGAGCGCATCCAGCTCTATTCGCTGAACACGCCCAACGGCGTCAAGGCCTCCATCATGCTGGAGGAAACCGGCCTGGCCTACGAGCCGCACCTGATCGACTTCGGCGCGCACGACCAGACCTCGCCCGAATTCCTCACGCTCAACCCGAACGACAAGATCCCCGCGATCATCGACCCTAACGGCCCCGGCGACAAGCCGCTGCCGCTGTGGGAGTCCGGCGCCATCCTGATCTACCTCGCGGACAAGTCGGGCAAATTCCTCGCAAAAGACCCCGCGCTGCGCTACGAGACCCTGCAGTGGCTGTTCTTCCAGGTCGGCCACATCGGCCCGATGTTCGGCCAGGTCGGCTTCTTCGTCAAAATGGGCGGCAAGGACTTCGAAGACAAGCGCCCGCGCGACCGCTACGTCGACGAAGCGCGGCGCCTGATCGGCGTGCTCGAGCAGCGCATGGCCGGGCGCGACTGGATCATGGGCGACTACGGCATCGCCGACATCGCCACCTGGAACTGGGTCAACGCCATGGCCTCCTCGCCCGAGACGGCCACGCTGATCGGCATGGACCAATTTCCCAACGTCAAGCGCGTGCTGGAAAAATACCTCGCGCGCCCGGCCGTGCAAAAGGGCCTGCAGATTCCGAAAAAGCCGGCGTAAGAAGAGGGCATGGCCACCATACGCGAGGACGACACCTTCACGCAGCTGGTGCGCTTCGATGTCTCGCCCGACAAGCAGGGCGCGCTGATCGCCGCCATCGTCGCGGAGGTCGAGCGCTGGGTGCGCCGCCGGCCCGGCTATATCTCCTCCACCTTCCACGCCAGCCACGACGGCCGCCACGTGCTCAACTATGCGCAGTGGCGCGACGAAGCCGCCTTCCACGGTTTCACGCAGGACCCCGAGACGGCCCGCCTGCAAGCGGCCATCCGCGCTGTCGATCCCTCACTGAAGCCGCACGCCATCCACTGCCGCGTGGTGCGCAGCATCGACGCCGGGGCGTAATATCAATCGAGGCAGGCCGCGATTCGCGCCGCCAACGCGGCCCGCGCCCGATTGCGCGAGAATGGCGACCCGCCTTCCCACTTTCGCTGGAGACGCATATGCGCATCTACATGACGAGCGTCATGGTCGACGACCAGGCCACGGCGCTGGACTTCTACACCGGCAAACTCGGCTTCGAAGTGAAGCACGACATTCCGATGGGCGAATATCGCTGGCTCACCGTCGTCTCGAAAGAGCAGCCCGGCGGCACCGAGCTGCTGCTCGAACCCAGCGCCCACCCCGCGGCCGCGCCCTTCAAGAACGCGCTGGTCAATGACGGCATTCCCGCCGCTTCCTTCCAGGTCGACGACCTCGACGCCGAGTTCAAAAGACTCAAGGCCTCAGGCGTCAGGTTCACCCGCGAGCCGATGGATGCCGGGCCGGTGCGCATGGCCATTCTCGACGACACCTGCGGCAACCTGATCCAGCTGGTGCAGATGATGGGCAAGGCGCAGTAAGGCAGCCTCGCCCTTCCGGTTACCAACGCGCCATTCGCAGCGGAAAGTACGCCAGCACGGCGTCGCAGTAGCGCGCGATCGCCATCACCACCAGCACGCCGGCCACCACCGTCAGCGACACGCGCAGCGAGAGGGGAAGGCGGTCGAACCACGCCGTCGATATCGCAAGGTTGCGCAGCAGCGCGCCCGCCACCATCATCGCCAGCAGGCCGAACCCCAACACGCCCCAGGTGAAGGCGTCCGGACGATAAGGCAGGAGCATGAGCAGCACCCAGAGGGGGGCGCCGACCAGGAGCAGCAGCACCGGGCCCGCGCTGCGCAGCCTGTCGCGCCACAGCTGCTCGGCCGGCGTGCGCCGCAGCAACTGCGCATGCGTCGGCCGCGTGGAGGGCCGGAACCAGGGCCACACGAGATTGGCGCAGAGTCCGGCAAGCAGCAGAAGGTCAGGCCAGTGCCAGGTCATGCGCGATATTCTGCCATCGATTGCCCTTTTATTGACCCTGGCCCATCAACTCATCCTTCCGCAGTTGCACCAGCACCCTCAGCGCCGACGCTGCGCTGCGGGGATGCCGGAACGATCCCACGTTCCATCTCGGAACAAAGATGATCTTGCGGCCCAAGGGCGTATCGCAGCCCAGGCGAACGGTCACCGTGCGCGGATTGATGAACCGGGTGTCAGTGATGTCCGTCACCATTTCCAGCGGCACCTCGACGCGCTTGAAGCAGCTGCTGACGTAGAGCTTTTCTTCGTCCGCCGCCACGGTCATGAGCCGCGCGGCCATGCCGAAGAGGAGCACCGCCAGGGCCGCCAGCAGCAATAGCTCAAGAACCAGCTTCGGCGTCTCCGGCAATACGGCGCCGTCGATCGCGCCGCCCGTCCACGACGAACAGATGCCGACGCAGCACAGGAAAGTGAACAGCAACGGATATGCCGTCTTGATTACCGGCGTCAGATAGGACGACAGAAGCTTCATGTTGTTCAGCCGCGCTTGTCCCGGGTTGAGAAATAAATCGGGCCTGGCACCTAGAATATTGGGGTCAGAGTAAATTTCGCATCACACCGCTGGTGGGGCGATGGATATTTACACTGACCCTGATTCATTCTAATAGCGTACATGGCTCGGCCCGGCATTTAAATGGTGCGAGAAGCGCGGCTTGCGTGGATCGGGTGCACGCATGAGATCGGGCGCGGCCCCGTCAGTTGCCGGCGGCCGGCGCCGCATCGGCCTTGCGTGCCCTGCGCAAATAGCCGAACGCCGTAGCGCCAATAAAAAGCGCGCCGCCCAGCAGCGCGAGGTGCGGCAACAGCAAGCCCGCCACAAGGCAAAAGGTTGCGAAGGCGAAAAATGAAAACGCGTTTTCGCGGTAGACCAATGCCTTGGTGATCGTCAGCGAACCCGCGGCGGCGCTTTGCCGGGTCATTGCACGGACATAAAGATAGCCCTGCAAGTTGACCACCAGCGATGCGCAAGTCGTCAGCAACCAGCCTCCCGCATACAATGGCACGCTATAGCCGCCGATATAGTTGCTGACAGCGAAGATGGCAGTTGCCATGCCGATCCGCGCGCCGATGATCCCCGGCGATGAAGCACGGCCGAGCGCCGCCATTCCCTCCAGCTTCACCAGGGCTTGCTGCTCCAGCAGCTTGCGGGTCTTGCGAAAAAGGATGTGGCTGAAAACAAACGCGACCAGCCAAAGCAGCGCAATGCCCCACAGGGGAAGCGCCAATGAACTGTATTCGAGGTCGGTTAGATAGTCGTCGAGCATATTATTCTTGAACGGGAAAAATAGCGTGTTTGGCTTGCCAAAAGGCCCGCCCCTCAACTCGCCGCCGCCGCCCCACCCGGCCGCAGGATGTTGCGAAACGCGTTGACCATCTTCGCGGTGCCGGCGTCGAACTGGCGGCCGAGGGCCAGGGCGAGTTTCTGGTTGAACCAGCGCAGGTTTTCGGCTTCGCCGGCGCTGGCGTAGGCGGCTAGGTCGGCGTCGCTGACGTCGCGGTAGGTGTAGGCGAATTGCAGCGCGGTTTGCGCGCGGGCGCGCTTGAGGATGTCGGCGTGGTGGGCTTCGAGTTCGGCGACGGCGGTTTCGGCCTGGGCGGCGCCTATGCCGGGGTTGGCGTGGATCACCAGGCGGCCCGTGTTGGTGACGACGCGGGCGTTGAGTTCGCTGGCGCCGCTGGCTTCGTCGATGCGCGCGAGCAGGGCGGCGCGGGCGGGCGGCAGCGGCTCGGTGCGCAGCCGCCCGGCGAAGGCCATCATCGCGGCGGTGTCGGTGTGCTGTTTTTCCACTTCGGTCATGCGCTTGATCAGCGGCGTTTCCAGTGCGGCCAGGGCGGCGCGCAGGCGCGCCTCGCTGTAGTCCTCATGCAGCACGGTGACGGCGCGCTCGACGAAGTCTTCGGCGCGAAAGGCCGTGCCGACGGCCGCGCCCATTTTTTCCAGGCGGGCGCGCGCTTCGGGCGTGGGGGTGCCGCCGAGTCGGCGGCCGAGGCTGGCGACGAAGCCTTCCTGCACCGACCTTTGCATTTCCTGCATCTGCTCGGGCAGGCCGGCGGCGGTGAGCACGCGCTTGATCAGCGCCTGGCGGGCGGGGTCGCGCGGGACGGCGGTGCGGGCTTCGCCGCCGGGAGAAGCACCGGGAGCGGCAGCGCCGTTGCCGGCGCCCGCGGCATCGGCGGGCGCGATGAATAAAAGCGACAGCGCCGAGAGCAACGAAAGTCCGGACAGCAAGGCGGCGCGTTTGAGACGATGGTTTTGCATACGGTGTTTGCGGGCTCTGTGTTTGAATAGTCCGCCGCGAGCATAGCACCCGGGGTACACGAAATGATTACAGGAATGTTAATCCTGATACTCTGGGCCAGGCTGCCCTGCGCCTTCGCGCGGGCCGGCAGTTTTCCGTCACCGCTATCCCACTACGGCATTGCCTCGCGCTGCCATGAACAAGAAAAGAGGGCCTCAATGTTCCGCACCATCGCACTCACCCTTGCCATTCTCGCCGCCGGCAGCGGCGCCGCCCAGGCGCAGGGCCTCGACGGCCGGCTGAAGAAAATCGCCGCGACCAAGACCATCAACATCGCCTACCGCACCGACGCCACGCCCTTCGCCTTCCAGGCCGAAGGCAAGCCCGCGGGATTTTCCGTCGACCTCTGCAAGCGCGTGGCCAGCTCGATCGAGCGCCAGTTGAAGCTGTCGGCCCTGAAAGTGAACTGGGTGCCCGTCACCGTGGAGTCGCGCTTCGACGTCATCACCCAGGGCCGCGCCGACATGGAATGCGGCTCTTCCACCGTCACCCTCGCGCGCATGCAGCGGGTCGACTTCTCCAGCTACATCTTCCTCGAGACCACCGGCGTACTGGTGAAGGGCGAATCAGGCGTGCGCGCCTTCGCCGACCTCGCCGGCAAGAAAGTCGCCGTCGTCGGCGGCACCACCAACGAACGCTCGCTCAAGCTGCAGATCGAAGTACGCAAGCTCGCCGTCACCGTCGTGCCGATGCGCAATTCCGACGAAGGCTTCGCCGCGCTGAACGACGGCAAGGTCGACGCCTTCGCCAGCGACAAGCTCCTGCTGATCGGCGCCGCCTCCCGCGCCAAGGACACCAGCAGCCTCGCCATCCTGCCCGAAGACCTCTCCTTCGAACCCTACAGCATCGCCCTGCCGCGCAACGAATCCTCGCTGCGCCTCGCCGTCAACACCGGCCTGGCCAAGGTCTACGGCAGCGGCGAGATCAAGGACATCTACGACCGCTGGTTCAAGCCCTTCGGCCGCGCGACGCCGCTGCTGGAGTCGCTGTATATATTTGGGTCGATTCCGGAGTAGGTGCACGGCGGGGGAGCGGGTCGTGATGGTCCACCCCCTATTGTTCAATCCAGGTGGTTCACCTCGGCTGAACGGATGGTCCCCTCGCGCCCGGTCGCCGTACACACGAATCGTTCGCCGGGAAGCCCCTTGAACTCCACCCAGACGACCTGATCGCCCTGGGTGGAATATCCCTTCACCGCGTAGCCGCGCTCCCGCATCGCCACGCCGAAATCGGCCAGCGGCCTTCCTTCAACCGCGAGCGCACAAGCCGCGTTCGCTTCCGCGGAAGCCGATTGCACGCGATAGCCGCCCCACGCAATCAGGCCGAGCACAAGCACAATACAGCCGGTGAACACGGGGTGCTCGCGGAAAAATGACCAGGTGGGTTTGTTGAACAGGCGCGGCATCAGAACATCCGCAACGCAAGGCTCGCAATGCCCACCCACATCATCGTGGCGATGCAGAGGAACATCCAGCCGCCCGCCGACAAGGTCTTGCGCAACGCGGCGCGGTGCTGAACCGGAAATGAAACAAGGGCCAAGGTCGAATATCTTCATTCGGGAGCGAAGCCGCCCGCCTCCCCCAGCGGGCTCCCATCAATACTCGTATTCCCACGACGCATTTTCGATCCATTGTAGCTTCTCCAGCAAATCGGCCTGCATCATCTGAATCGTTGAAGAAGGCAACTGGCCCTCCACCACGACCCTGATCGTTCTTGACTGCTCGACGTACCGCACCACAACATCATCGACAAGCACGCGATGTACCTGTGACTCGTCTTCGTCTTGCGGCAAGACCTCATGCGCCATCGGCGGTTGGTACAGGGTGGCGATGGCATCAATGTCGGGCGCGCGGCCCATTTCGGCGGTGGTCTGCTGCATGCCTTCGTCAAACTGCAGGCTGAATGCCTTGTCGTTCTTCCAGCCGCGCAGCCACAAGAGTTGGCGCAGGTTCCAGAGCTGGGAGGGCTTTTTGTCCTCACGCCTGACGGTCCATGTCTGCCAGCGGCGATGCTCGCTCCTGGCCCAGGTCCACGTGCCGAGGTCAAGTGTCCAGTCGTCGAAATTTTCCGCCAGTGATTTGTCGTCGGCGAGGACGAGCTCGCCCTTGGTGATGCGGATGGAGCGCCCGTCTGGTGCCAGCAGCGCTTGCTGCCGGTGAATCCAGCCGGGCCGCTCGCCGCCGGCTTCGATGCGCCGAATGCTGAAGTCCGCCAGATCGAGCACCAGCACCTGCGTCGCTGTGGGCTGGCGATCGCTTTCGTTTCCAAGGTTGCCGATCAGGACGATCTGGTCGCCGGCCAGCGTGGCGGAATGAAAGTCGGTCGGCGGAAACACCTCGCGCGGGTAGCCGTAGATGTCGATGCGACCGTCCGGGTGCTTCACCACCACATCGTTGTAGATATGGAAATCAGGATCGTAGTGGTCCTCATGCTCACCGGCGATCAGTATCTCGCGGCCATGCGCAAGCATTGTGCTGCTCCGGCCGAAGCGCTCAAAGCACCAGCCCGGCCCCGCCTGGAAAGGGGATGGACCGGAGAATTGCTTGTTAGCGCTATATGCGGATTCGCCGGAACGGACAAGCGATTCCCACACCGGGTTGTTCATTGGCGTGGGATTGCAGGTGCCGAAGCGAGGCGAACGCCATTTCAAATATTGCTCTTGCGTAATATCCGGCACGTTATTGGAGGTGATTGAATTGTTGCAGCATGATAATGCTACGGAAAGAGACCGGGGTCGAATTCTTTTTCAGTTAACAGGCTTGAAGAAATAAATCGAGCCTGGTACCTTTTTCCTGCAACTCATCCAGGGTTGAGCAATCCGCGCAACGGGGCGCAAACAGCGCAACCATCGATTGCATGTGCGTGATGATCCTGCCACCTTCGTTCAAGGCTTCTCCCGGCTTGGCCGAGGACAGACGGCCAATGATAGTAGGACAGAGGCCGTGGTCGAATATTTTTCAGGCGATGAGAAAATAAAACGAGCACGGCCCCTTTTAATCTCTTGCCGAGGGTATAGCCCATGAGGTTTGGAAAGGTCTGGTCGAAGGTATATTGAGGTTAGAAAAGCGTGGTAAATCAATCCGAGATAGACCAACAAACTCGCGATCAGCAATTACGCGGCGGCGGCTTATTGTCTTGCGAGAATTTCCAGCCTGCGGTGAATTCGATCACATGAAAGCGCTTTTGCATGGCCGGCGTGAATTTCTCGTATGGAGCGGCAGCGCGCGCCAGGGATTCAACAGCGGCGTCCACGTCGGGCACGCCGGAAGTTTTTTCAATTGCAGTCTTCTCAAGGCGCCCATCGGCGAAAACCGAAACGGTAACGATCATCGTAAGGTTCTTGCCCTTGGCCGCCGTAGGATAGTTTTTCTGGGCAGCGCATTCAATACGCGTCGCAAAGCGTTCATAGTAGGCGGCCAATTCCGGTTCGCGCAGGGAAGGTGTGAGTGTGACATACCCGCGCCCCTCGCCATGGACGATTTCCTGTTGCACCTGTTCGAGCTGTTTGCGCAGTTTGGGGTCGTTTGGGGCGCCCTTCAGAAGGCCCTTCAGCAGTCTCTCCTGCTCGCGTAGCAGCTTTTGCAATCGTTCACGTGCCGCACTCAGCGCGTCAACCTGCGGATCGGCGGCGCCTGGCCTTCCCGACGAGAGCGTTGCCGCCGGCTGAGCATGGACTGTAAATGCGAGCGATAGGCATACGGCAACGCAGATATAGCGCGCGGACAGGTCAGAAAAAAAGCTATTCATCATGTTCTTGATTTTTATGCGATGGAGAACAGCAAGATTTTCACATGATAGCGAAAGCAGCAAAAATCGTAAAGAAAAGGGCGGCGCCCTTTCGGACGCCGCCCTCTTTGCTTCTTCCCTGATTGCTCTTTACGCAGCCGTCGCGCTTACCCCTTGTACGGGTACTTGAAATTCCCGCTCTTGTACTGCGCCGGGGTGAGGATGACCTGCTTGCCGACTTCCTTGAACTGGTTGATGTCGTTGCCGACGATGCCCTGGTATTGCACGAAGAGCAGGCGCGACTCGGCCCATTCGCCGTTGCCGCCGAACTTGATGTCGCCGACGATGGTCTTGAAGGTGTTCTTGTGGGCGTACTCGGCCATCTTGGCGTTGTCGGTGGACTTCACCGCGTTGATGGTCTGCTCGTAGATCTGCATGGCGCTGTAGGCGAACGGCGGCAGGTAGAAGCCGAGCAGGTCGACGCCGGCGGCCTGGGCTTGCGCCTGGTATTTGCCGAGGAAGTCCTTGATGCCGGGGAAGTTCATCGTCGGCTCGGGCACGTTGAGGTCGTAGTAGACGATGTTGTTGAGCTGCGCGCCGAGCTGCGCCTTGACGGCGCCGGACTGCAGGCCGATCATGCCGCCGCCGAACATCTTGGTCTTCAGGCCCACTTCGGTGGCCGCGCGCACCATCGCCACGGAGTCGGGCGGGTAGCTGGCGACGAAGACCACGTCGGGATTCGTTGCCGCGACGGCGCGCATGATCGGGCCGGCGTCGATGGTGGTGGGCGGGTAGGTCTTGTCGTAGACGACTTTCAGCCCGAGCTTCTTCACGTTTTCACGCGCGCCGTCCAGCGCGATGTGCGGGTACTCGGCGTCCGCCCCGAGCAGCGCGATGGTCGTAGGCTTCGGGTTCATGCTCATGGCCGTGTCGAGGAAGCCCTTGGAGAAGTCGAGGCGGGCGTTCGGGCCGGAGGGCATCATCTGGAAAAAGCGGTCGTACTTGAACTGGTCGTTCACCGCCAGGCCGAACAGGCCGACGAACATCATGCCGCGCTGCATCACCACCGGCATGGCCGGGGCCTGCATGTTGGTGGCGTAGCCGGAGACGATCACGTCCACTTTATCCACATCGAGCAGCTTGGTGTAGATGCCGGGCACCGTCGATGGGTTGCTCTGGTCGTCGTAGTAGACGAACTCGACCGGCCGGCCCAGCAGGCCGCCCTTGGCGTTGACCTCTTTTTGCCACATCTGCATGGACAGCAGCGCGGCCTTGCCGTTGATGGCGATGCCGCCTGTTAACGCCATGCCGAAGCCGATCTTGATCGGCTTGGCCTGCGCGAAAGCGCGCGGCACGGAAGAGGCGGCCAGCGCGGCGCCGAAGGCCTTGATGACGTGACGACGTGAATCTTGCACGGTTTGTCTCCAAATTTAAGTTATTGATGCCCGGTGCTGCAATGCCCGAGGCTGTTGAATCCGACGCCACTGTACAACGCTTGAAGCCCGCCGCGCGATTGACAGGGAAAACCCGCAAATCCCTTAAGGACCCTTGGGATAAACCCTGCAGCCACGCCATGCCGCGAGCATGGAACCCACAAGCAGCGCCAGCCAAACACCCGCCCCAAGCCACTCCCGCGCCCGGTACTTGTACGCACAAGATTTGTGCGACCGTCCCCGCGCGCGCAGCGCGAGGTGAAGACTAGAGCAAAAGCGCGGCGGAGACAACTGCTAGCGCGGATAAGGGGGGCAGCCTAGTGCTTGCCGGTCAGCGCGAAAATCGCGACCAGCACCAGCACCCAGACAACTTCGAAAGCAATCCCCTGCATCAGGCGCTCGAACCAGCGCCCGCGCCGCTTGTGTTTCTCGTCCGGTGGCTCCGGGGTGCGCATCGGCGCATCATAGCGCGCCGCGACGCCTGTTTTGCCCGTGCGCTAGCGCAGGCAGATCACCACGAAGGGCAGCGCGAAAATCGCGACGTGCAGGCACAGTTCGGCCAGCCACCAGCGCGGCAGCGGTTGCAGCTGCGGCGCTGGTGGCAGCGGCTGCAACTGCCCTTGCGCGTTTTCAGCGGCCTCACGCATTGCCATGATCCTCAGCCGAACAGATACGCCAGAATGCTCCACAGCGCATACCGCGGGGAGATGAAACACCGGCGGTGACGGCGCACGAAGAATGGCACACCGACTCGCCTACTTCTTCCCCGCCCCGTCCTGCAACAGCGCCGCCAGCTTGGTGAAGTCCGCCGGCTTGACGAGGTGCGCATCAAACCCCGCCTGCTCTGCCTTGCGTATGTCCTCCGGCAGCCCGTAGCCGGTGAGCGCGATCAGCAGGATCGGCTTGCGGTTCATGCCGAGGAAGCCGATCTTGCGGATCTCGCGGGCGATCTGGTAGCCGTCCATGCCCGGGAGGCCGACATCGACGATGGCGGCATCCGCCGGGAAGGCGCGCAGGCGCGCCAGGCCGCTGACGCCGTCGGGGCAGGCTTCGACGATGTGGCCGTCCATCTCCAGCAGGGTCTGCATGGTTTCGCGCGCGTCGATGTTGTCTTCGATCAGCAGGATCTGCCGCTGGGCGGCGCGCGGGGCGGCGGGCGCGGGGGCGGGCGCGATGGGCGTGGCGATGGCGGGCAGGGTGACGTAGAAGCGCGCGCCGTGGCCCAGGCCCGCGCTTTCGGCGCGGACTTCGCCACCGTGAAGCTCGGTCAAGCGTTGAACCAGGGTGAGTCCGATCCCCAGGCCGCTCTTCGGCCTGTCCACCTGCTGGCGTTCCTGGAAGAACAGGTCGAAGACGCGCGGCAGGGTTTCGGCGGCGATGCCCACGCCGTCGTCGGCGACGGCCAGCACGGCTTCGCCGGCAACGGCCATCTCCAGCGCGCCGCCGGGGCCGAAGCGCGGGCGCGCGGCGGCCCGCTGCAGGCTGATGCGGATTCCGCGGCCGGCGTCGGTGTGGTTGACGGCGTTGCCGACCAGGTTGGTGAGTATCTGCTCGATGCGCGCGGGGTCGCCGTTGATCCAGACTTCTTCGGTGTGCAGCTCGATCTTGTGGTTGTCGGTGCGCCCGGCGGCGGCCAGGCCTTCCATCGCGTGGCGCACGGAGAGCGAAAGCTCGATCGGCCGCAGTTCCAGGCTGACCTTGCCGGTGAGCACCTTGGAGAGGTCGAGCAGGTCGTCGATCATGCGCTTTAACACCGACGACTGGCGGCTGATGACGTCGAGCGCGAGCTTGCGGCCGTCCGGGCGCGGCGGCGGCGCGGGGATGCGGGTGGTGTAGCGCCCCGTTATGCTGTGACCCGTCGCGGTGTCGCTACTGCGTCCTGCGCCGCCCATGCCGGGCACGGCGCCGGGCTGCTGCATGGCGCCGCCGGGGTCCCGCAGTCCGCCGGGGGCGGCTGCGCCTTGGTGTCCGCCGGGGGCGGCTGCGCCTTGGTGCCCGCCGGGGGCGGCTGCGCTTTGGTGCCCGCCGGGGGCGGCTGCGCCTTGGTGGCCGCCTGGGGCGCCCTGGCTGGAGAGGCCACTCAAGCCATTCAGGCCGGCAAAACCGGAGAGGCCGCTGACGCCGCTGGCCCCATTGACGCCTGCGGCTTCGCGCCGCGCGGCGCGCTCGTCGTGCTCGAGGATGTAGACGGCGTTGGAAATGGCGCCGATCGGGTTGCGCAGCTCGTGGCCGAGCATGGCGAGGAATTCGTCCTTGGTGCGGTTGGCGGTTTCGGCCTGCGCGCGCGCGGCGCTTTCGCGGGCGAACAGTCGGTCCACCGCGCGCGACAGGCCGACCAGCTCGGCGAAGCTGGTGGCGGGAAAGGGCACGCGCTCGCCTGCCGCGCGGCGCGCGGCCACTTCCGCGGTGGCGTCGATGCTGTCGCCGATGCGCCGCCACAAGAGGCGCGCCATCACCAGGCCGAGCAATATCATCGCCAGCCAGGCCAGGCCCAGGAGCGAGATGTAGCGCACCAGTGCGCGGTCGGACTCTTCCGCCGGGTAGCCGGCGGCGATCCACCAGCCGTTGTCGAGCTGCGTCCACGCCGTGTAGGAGGCCACGCCTTCCTGGTTGACGGCGCGTGTCACGCCTTCGCCGCCGGCCTTGAGGCTGGCGGCGAGTTGCGGGCCGGGCCTCTGGCCGAAGTAGAGCTCCTGGTCGCGGGTGCGGGCGATGAAGCGCAGGTTGCGGTCGTACACGGCGGCCACGCCGTCGGTGGTGTTCATGTTGCGCAGCACATCGCTCAGGTGCTCGCGCTTGAGGGCGGCGATCAAGAGGTACGCGGCCTTGCCGTTGCGCAGCACCGGCACGGCCACGTCGAGCGTTTCCACCGGCCGCGTGCGGGCCATGAAGAGGTCCGAAGCGACGGGTTTGCCCGTATCGAATGCCTGGCGCTGGTAGGGCAGGTCGCCCAGGCGCGGCAGCGGCGCGCCGTAGGGCAGGCGCGCGTTGAACACCTGCGCTTCGCGCGAGATCAGCAGCAGGTTGCTCCAGTCCGGGTTGTCCGGCAGCAGGCCCTGCACCTGGTTGTAGAAGCCCGCCATGTCGTTGCGCGCGAGGTAGGAACTGTGCGTGAGCAGTTCAAGGCGGCGGGTGCTGCTGTTGATCTCGCTTTGCACCAGCGCGGCCATGGTGCGCACGCGCGCGAGCTGTTCCTGGTCGCGCAGGGCCTGCTGGTTTTGCCAGAGGAAGTAGAACAGCACGCCGGAGAACAGGCCCATCGGCAGCAGCGCGGCGAGCACGATGAAGACCAGGGCGCGGCGGATCGAGTAGGTGCGCGGGGCGCGGGCGTCGGTGAGCTGGGGGTCGACGGCCAGCGGGTCGCGCGCGCGGGCGGCATCCGCCCTCTGGTCATTGGCGAACCGCGCGGCGGCGATTTCCTCGGCGGCGCGCGCCTCGCTGCCCGGCGGCGCGGGGACGGCGGCAACAAAGGCTTCGCCGGAAGCAACGGCCTGCGCCGGCGCGCCCGCACCCGTGTCCTCCTTGTCCGCAGCGTCTCCGCCCAGAGTCTCCGCCAAAACTTCCCGCCTTTCCCCTGCCGGGGCGCATCAGCGCACCAGCCCCCATTCTAACAACGCCGCGCGGACGCGGGCCACGCGGGATGCCACGCCCCCGGCGGCGTCGGCGCGCCTGCGGATAACCGCAGCCGCGCAGCGCCCGCCGCATGGTCGCCCCGCCCCCGCCAAAACGCCACCGGCCCCCCGCCAAAACAGCGGGGGGCCGGCCGCACCGGCCGCGCGGCGCGCCCGGGCAAACAATGCAGCGGGCGCACGGCACGGCGGCAACAACAACCACTAACACGGACAGCAGCACGGCAGCGACAACACGGCCGCGACGCGCCCGCTGCAACAACAGCCAACCGCAGGGACTGCGAGGGCGCGCCTGTATGCCGGTGCGTCAATCGCCCGCAACCGGCGCTGCATGCCGCTCTTGAATCTGTGCACGCTTTATATCAGCGTGTTGTTGCTCCGGTTTTAACGCCTTCCGCGCCGGTCATGCTTCTTTATGACCAGCGGCAAGGTATCCGGTCCAGGGGCGCTGCCACGGATTGCTTAACTCGGCAGCGCGACGTACGGGCGTAACGATGCCCCTGTTCCGGATTCGACATGCGCACCGTCCGCGATCATGAAAATCGCAGACGGCGCGTTGGCTGCCTGTCCTGCTCGCATAGGGGATTCAACTGCGGGGGTGAAGCACGGCTTCAGGCCCGGGCGCCTCAGCCTCACGGCTTCAGGCTCGGGGCGCCTCGGCCTTGCGGCTTCAGGCTCGGGGCACCTCGGCCTTGCGGCTTCAGGCTCGGGGCACCTCGGCCTTGCGGCTTCAGGCTCGGGCACCTCGGCCTTACGGCTTCAGGCTCGGGCACCTCGGCCTTGCGGCTTCAGGCTCGGGGCACCTCAGCCTTACGGCTTCAGGCTCGGGGCGCCTCAGCCTTACGGCTTCAGGCTCGGGGCACCTCAGCCTTACGGCTTCAGGCTCGGGCACCTCGGCCTTGCGGCTTCAGGCTCGGGCACCTCGGCCTTACGGCTTCAGGCTCGGGGCACCTAAGCCTTGCGGCCTCAGACTCGGGGCACCTCAGCCTTACGGCTTAGACTCTGGGCACCTCAGCCTTACGGCTTCGGTGCGGTCTGGTCAGGCTTGGTCGGGTCGTTGGTCATCGCGTTGCCGGCCTTGTCGCCGCCGGGGGCGGTGGGGTTGGTGCTGGAGCCGCCCATGGCCGACGAGGACGGGGTGGACGAGCCTGCCGCGCCTGAGGCGGTGTTGGACGGGGTGGAGGTGCCGGAGGAGGAGCCCATGCCGGAGGAGGAGCCCATCGCGCCCGCAGGGGCCGGGGCCGGCGCGGACGAAGGCGCGCTCGAGGTCGAGGAGGACGAGTCGGTGCCCGACGGGGTGCTCGACGGTGTGCTCGACGAGGTGCTGGCCGAGGTGGAGTTGGCCGCGGTGGCCGGGTCGGTGCTGTCGGCCTTGTGGCAGGCGGTCAGCGTGATGGCGGCGAACACCGGTACCAGCAGGGTGGCGTATTTCATGGTGGTTTCCTTTTCATTCAGTAAGGGTGGGCATCGGTCGTGCGCTATCGGGGATGCAGGTCAGGTAGTGCATCGAAACTACGCAACCATGGTAGGCAGGGGCGGGTTTACCCTCTGTAGGAAAACGCTGATTTGCCTGTAGGAAGCGCCGGGTTAAGGGGTGGCGCATGAGCACAATGGCGTGATGCGCGCGGCAACGGCACGGCACGGCTGGGCGCGCGCGACATGCGTTCGCAAACCCTGTGCCCGGCTTTGGTGAAGACTGCGGGACAGCACGAATGCTTCGGCGAGTTTTGTCCCGAAGCGCAGCACAAAACGCGGAGCACAAGGCGCACGCTTCAAGGGCGCAACTCAAAGCGTGCATTTCAAGGAGGCGCCTTTCGGATGTACCTCTAGGGACATGCGTTTGGGGGTATGCGTTTCGGGGGCATGCGTTTCGGGGTATGCGTTTCGGGGTATGCGTTTCGGGGCATGCGTTTCGGGGCATGCCTCTTGGGGCATGCCTCTTGAGATGCGCCTCTTGGGATGCGCCTCTTGGGATGCGCCTCTTGGGATGTGCCTCTTGGGATGCGCCTCTTGGGGTGCGCCTCTTGGGGTGCGCCTCTTGGGATGTGCCTCTGGGGTGCGCCTCTTGGGATGCGCCTCTTGGGATGTGCCTCTTGGGATGTGCCTCTTGGGGTGCGCCTTTGGGGTGCGGCCTTTTAGCGCGCCTCTCAAGGCGCGCACCGCAGGGCGCGCTCAAAACGCAGTGTCCTTCCTTGGCGCCTTGATGCGCGGCTCTTTGCTGCCGGGGCGCGCGGTGATGCGTGCCGTAGCGCGTGTTGTCGCGCTCGTGGTCGCGCCCGTGGTCGCGCCCGGGGTCGGCCGGCCGCGCGCCTTTGCCTGCGCGGCGCGCGGCGGGCGGCGCACTTTCAGCGCTTCCCCCGGCTCGGCCTCCAGCAGCACGCGCCCGCGGATGCTGCGCCGGCCGCGGGAGATGCGCCTGTGCAGCTCGAGCAGCGCGCAGCCCTTGGAGTGGATCGGCTCGATGCCGTATTTCCAGTTGCGGATGGTGCTGCCGGAAAGGCCGAGCGCGCGGGCGACGTCGGCGTTGGAGAACCCCGCCGCCTGCAGTTCGGCGAGGATGCGGAACCAGTCGCGCCGGTGGCGCGCCACCAGGGCGGGCTCGGCGCCCATGGCAAGCGGCGCGGGCAGCGCGGCGCGGGTGTTGCGCACGCCGGGGAGGGTGAAGGCGATTTGCATGTCAGGTCTCCGTCTTGGTGATGCGATGGGAATCCCATTCGAAATTGAGGACTTCGCCGCCGCCTTCGCGCAGGCGGTCGTAGGCGGCCGTGCCGATGGCCTGCGCAATGGCCGCGCCTTCGAGATTGCTGATGAGCAGCGTGGGCTTGAGGCGGCGGTAGCGCGCGTCGATGACGTTGAAGAGCTCGACCGGGTCGGTGCCTTCGCGGTTGCGGTAGCTGCGCCCGACTTCGTCGATGATGAGCAGGTCGAAGGCGGCGAATTCGGCGATGACTTCGCGCTCGGTCAGGCGCGGGCCGCTTGCGCTTTCGTTGCCCTTCCAGGCTTCGCGCACGCGCACCACGATTTCGTGCGCGGTGGCGTTGAGCACGGTATGGCCTTGCAAGATCACCCGGCGCGCGATGGCGGTGGCGAGATGGTTCTTGCCGGTGCCCGGCGCACCGCGCAGCACCAGGCAGACGCCGCCTTCGAGCATGGCGGGGAACTCGTGCGCGTAACGCATGCATTGCCTCACTACCTGGTGCTGCGCCTCGGTGGTGGCGATGTAGTTGTCGAAGCGGCAGTGCTCGAAGCGCGGCGCGATGGCGGCGCGCTGCATCAGTGCTTCGGCCGCGCCCACGCGCCGGCACGCCGGGCAGCCCGGCGCATGCCAGCGCAAGGTGCCGTCGGGGTCCAGCTGGTTGAGCGGATAGGCGCCGTGGGTTTCGCACTGGCCCTGTTCGGGGACCAAGGGTGCGGCCGATGGGTCCGTGCCGGCGGGCGCGTCCGCGTCCGCGCTGGATGCCGATGCCGGCCGCGCCTGGCGTGTTTCACGCGGCCGCGCCGCGCGCCACGCCGCCAGGCGGACAGCGAACGCGGCGATCGCGGCGCGGGTCCCGGAAGCGCCGGAGGCGCGCGCATCGTTGCCTGGAGCGGCGGGGCTGCGTGCGTCGTTGTCCGGAGCAGCGGAGGCGTGCGCGTCGCTGTCCGGCGCAGCGAAGGCGCATGCGTCGTTGTCCGGCGCAGCGGAGGCGCATGCGTCGTTGTCCGGAGCGGCGGAGGCGCGCCCGTCGGTTTCCGGAGTAGCGGGGCTGCGTGCGTCGTTGTCCGGAGCAGCGGAGGCGTGCGCGCCATTGCCCGGCGCAGCGGAGCTACGGGCGTCGTTGCCTGGTGCGGCGAAGGTGCGTGCGTCGGTTTCCGGAGTAGCGAAGGTGCGTGCGTCGGTTTCCGGCGCGGAGGCGCGTGCGTCGCTGTCCGGCGCAGCGAAGGCGCATGCGTCGTTGTCCGGCGCAGCGAAGGCGCATGCGTCGTTGTCCGGCGCAGCGAAGGCGCGTGCGTCGCTGTCCGGCGCAGCGAAGGCGCGTGCGTCGGTTTCCGGCGCGGCGGAGGCGCGCGCGTCCTCACCAGCAGCGAAGCCGCATGCGGCCTCGCCCGAGGTGATGGAGCCGCGCAGGCCCTTATCGCAAGCGGGCATCCCGTTATCGGCCTGCATCAGATTTTCTCGACCGGCGGACGCGGTGGCTTGGGCGGCGCTGCCGGCGACGGCTTGGCCGACGCGTGGGGCGGACGGCGCAACTCGTCGATCAGCGCGGCGTAGTAGCGCGGCGAGGCCGGCTTTTGTCCGAGGCGCAGCAGGCCGAGGCGCATGGCGTCGCGCATCAGGCCGAGGCTGACGCGCGACGCCACCCAGTTTTCCATGTCGGTTTGCAGGCCGCGGTTGCGCGTGAAGGCGATCTGGTCGAAGCCTTCGCGGGCGAAGAAGTCGACCCAGTGGCTGACCGCCGCGGGCGGGTCGGGAATGCTTACTCCGGATGACGCAATAGCAGGCGCGGGCGCGCTGGGTGCGGGCGTCGGTGTGGGTGTGGGATTGGGTGCGGGTGTGGGTGTGGGTGTGGGATTGGGATTGGGATTGGGGCTGGGGCTGGGCTTGGGATTGGGATTGGGATTGGGATTGGGATTGGGACTGGGACTGGGGCTGGGATTGGGATTGGGACTGGGACTGGGACTGGGACTGGGCTTGGGATTGGGATTGGGACTGGGACTGGGTGTGGGACTGGGACTGGGTGTGGGCTTGGGCTTGGGGGCATTGCGTCCGCTATGCGTGCGCATTGCGTCCGCATCGTCCGCTTCATCCGCCGGGGCCGGGCCGCCGGCGGCGCGCGCGGCGTCGAGCATTTCGCGCTCGGCTTGCGCCTTGCGTCCGCGATAGAGCGTCCAGCGGATGTTGGCGGCGCGGGCGGCGCTGATGCTGCTTTCGTAGTACTTCTCGATCTGGACGTCGCAAAAGCGGTTGGTCCAGCCCGCGTTGTCGAGCGTGAAGAACTCGGCGAGCACGTTTTGCACCGCCTGCAGTTCTTCCGGGGCGCGGGCGCGCACCAGGCGCGAGAGAACGGCGATTTCGGCCGGCAGCGGCTCTTCGCGGTCGCAGTAGGTGTCGATCAGACGGCGGTAGTAGAGGTCCTCGAGGGGCGGCAGATGGGCGGTGGCGACGAGGTAGTCGCCGATGTTGAAGTTGTAGTAGTGCAAGGTGTTCTCCGTGATGGAAAGAGGGAAGGGAGCGGCGCCTTACGCTTCTTCGCGCACGCCGGCCAGCTCCTCGCAGACCGCGCGCAGGTAGGCCCAGTCGACGTCCGGGCGCAGGGCTTCGCAGCGCACCGCGCGGTTGGTGGCGCGTTCGATGGCGGGGCAGTGTTCGGCGGGAATGGAGCGGCGGTTGAGCCAGTTCCACACGTGCGATTGCGACAGGCCGATGGCCGAGGCGAGCGCGGACTGGCCGCCGCAATGGGCGATGGCGCAGCGCAGGGCGGCGGGGCCGGTGGGGGAGGCGGTGGCGAGGTCGGGGGCGGAGGTGGATGCGGGAGCGGTGTGGTCCCACGCTTCATCGGTATCGGCCGCGGCGATGGCAGTGCGCCGCGTATATGCCTGGCACACCGCTTCGCTTCCCTGCTCCGTTCGCGCTGGGCTTGTCGAAACGCATGGCGCGGCACAGGGGTAAGTCACATGTCCTGCCCTGAGGGCCTGCTTCGGGGCGTCCCCCAAGGGGACTTCCTTCGGGGCGTCCCCCAAGGGGACTTCCTTCGGGGCGTCGGCAGGCTCAGGACGAACGTGGGAAGAGGGCGTGGCAGGCGGCGCGCCCGGAGGCGGCGGCGTGCCCTGGAGAACACTCGCGCGCAGCGCCGGCCGCAGCAAAGCGCAAGTGCCGAACGCGCCAGGCGGCGCATGGACAGCGGCATGGTTGTAGGCCAGCGAAGCGCCGGGCGGAACGGCGGGTTTCGGCGGCGCGGTGGTGACGGGGGGGGACATCGTTGACTCCTTGCGGGCGGGGTGGGCGACAACGCCGGGCAAAGCGCGGCCCGCCGCCCAAAACATGTTTTGGATGGGATTTGGCTTGTTTTAAGCGCCGCGGCGGGCCGGCCGCAAGGCCGGGAACCGCCGCTTTTGCCGTCTTTTCCTCTATATTCGAGGCCGGCGGTTCTGCGCATGGAGAGTATTAAAACACTTGTTATATCGCACGTCAACACCCATGTTTTATTATTTTCTAATACATTTGTGTTATGGCACTCGGCGCGCGCGTTAAACAAAGACGGACGGAACTCGGCCTTTCACAGGCGGAGCTCTCGTCCATGCTCAGGCACTCCATCAGCCAGGTCGGCATTTCGAACCTGGAAAGCCGCGACTCGCTCTCCAGCCGCTTCTCCGGCGAGCTGGCCATCGCGCTGGGGGTGAACCGCAACTGGCTGGAAAAGGGCCGCGGGCCGAAGGGCATCGACGCCAACGTCGAGGCCGGCCCGGCGATGCACGAGGGCCGCGTGCCGCTGATCAGCTGGGTGCAGGCCGGCGACTGGAAACCGGCCGCCGACCCCTATGCGCCGGGCGACGCCGAAGAGTGGCTCGACTCCCCGGTGCGCGCCAGCCGCAACGTCTACGCGCTGCGCGTGCGCGGCGACTCGATGGTCAACCCCGGCGGGCCGAAGAGCTACCCGGACGGCTGCATCATCTTCGTCGACCCGAACCGCCGCAGCCCGCACAACGGCGAGCGCATCATCGCCAAGATCGACGGCAACGACGAGGTGACCTTCAAGGTGTACACGGAAGACGCGGGACGCGTTTTCCTCAAGCCCCTGAACCCGCAGTTCCCGCCGATCTTCGAGAAGTTCAAGGTGCTGGGGACGGTGATATATAAGGGGGAGCCGGAGTAGCGGTGCCGGCCGAAGGCAGGCGAGCCGGCGTGGCGTTGATCATGGGAAAAGCTTTCGATACCGCGATGCGCCGCGCGCAAAGGCAACTCCGCATCAAGCCCGGTGACATCTATGAGAGTTGCAGCTACCATCCGGTGCTGTGTCTTGGCATCGACTACAAGAACGACGACATCTGGGGCGTTTCGCTCATCGATGGCTCGTTTCCCCGATCTTGCAGCCTGGTCCATTGCGGCGTCCGCAAGCTGACGCCAAAGCAGGCATGGGCGATCAAGCGAGGCGGCCCCGAGGATCCGGAAGAGGCCGCGCGCATTCCAGGCAAAGCACGCTGGTGGAAAGCGGGCGCGGAAGATCACGGGCTGCGTGTGGGATTGATCGGGCCAAAGCCGCCCAAACGCAAACCCTGATACGAGTCCGCCCTCCAAGCCGAACGGTAAATTCCGATGCCTGCTTCTGCAACTCAAACCCTGATCGGTGGACGCATACGTGAATTGCGCGAGCAGCGGGTCATGCTCGATAGCGATCTGGCTGAACTCTACGAAGTACCGACCAAAGTTTTGGTGCAGGCAGTCAAGCGCAACCTCGCCCGTTTCCCGGCCGATTTCATGTTTCGCTTGTCGGCGGTGGAGTTCACGGCTTTGAGGTCACAAATTGTGACCTCAAACGTTGGCCGCGGCGGCCGGCGCACCCCGCCCTACGCATTCACCGAGCAGGGCGTCGCCATGCTCTCTTCAGTGCTCGGCAGCCCGCGCGCCATCGCCGTGAACATCGAAGTCATGCGCACCTTCGTGCGGGTGCGCGAACTTGCCGCCTCCCATGGCGAGCTTGCCAAGCGCCTCTCCGAGCTTGAAGAGAAGACCGAGGCTCTCTCGCTGCGGCACGACACGCTGGCCCAAAATACACGCGCGCAATTAAAGCAGGTGCTCGAGGCCATCCGCCAGTTGATGACGCCGCCCGACCCGCCGAAGCGGCCGATCGGCTTTGTCACCGAGGAGAAAAGCACCAAAAGCAAAGGTGCCAGGGCTGCCGCGAAGGGACGCAAATCGTGAGAGCCGTCAACCGCATCAAGAAACGCCTGGTGAAAGACGCGCCGATGGCCGCCACCAGCATGCGCCTGCCCGCGCAGATGATCGAGGAGCTGAAGGAGATCGCCGAGGCGAAGGGCTTTTCCGGCTACCAGGGCCTGATGCGCTATTACGTCAGCCGGGGCATGCGCGCCGACCCCGAAGAGCTCGACCGCCCCGACATCGAAGCCATCGCCCGCGCACTGAAGGAAAGCGGCGTGTCGAAGAAGGTGATCGACAAGGCGCTGGACGCGGCTTGAGATGATGAAGCTCTACGGCTACACCCAGAAAGCCCGCAACGCCGACAGCGGCACGCCTGAAAAAATGGCCGAGGTAACGCTGGTGGCCACGCCCGCCCAGTTGCGCAGGATCGCCGCCTTCATCGAAAACGCCGCGCGCGAAATGGAGGCGGCGGAAGAGGCGGGCAATAACTTCAGCCACGTCCATCTGATGGATCAGCAAAAAGGCTTTGCCAGGGCGCCGCAGTTTATTGTATACAACCCGAAGGCAAAGAACTGAGGCCGGGCGTACCAAGTCTGTCTTGCGTAATCCCGGGCACGGCGCTTGGGCTTGCGGTTCACTTGCGCCACGCCACGCGCTCCTTAGAAAAATGAAAACCAGCCCGACCTCCCTCATCGACACACGTACCGCCTGGGGGGCAGCCATCGTAGCCGTGGTGTGCCTCGGGCTTTCCTTCGGCGCGCCGCTGGTGTCGACCGTGAGCCTGAAGGCGATCGCGCAAGACATGGGCGGCGTGCGGACCGTGCCGGCACTCGGCAGTTCGCTGGCGTGGCTGGGGTCCGCGGTCGGCGGCCTGGTGATGGGGCGGCTGGCCGACCGCTTCGGCGTGCGATGGACGGTGATGGGCGGCGCGGTCAGCGTCGGCATCGGCCTCGCCATCTCCACGCTCGGACACCCCTGGCAATTCTGGCTGGGCCACGGGCTTTTCGTCGGCGTGCTGGGCATCGGCGGGCTGAACGCGCCGCTGTACGTGTATGTGTCCCACTGGTTCGCGCGGCGGCGCGGGTCCGCGCTGGCGCTTCTCTCCAGCGGGAACTACATCGCCGGGATCTGCTGGCCCGTGGTTTTCGAGAAGGTCACCGCGGCCTGGGGCTGGCGCGCGACCATGCTCAGCTATGGCGCTCTCGAAGTTGTTCTTGTCTTGTTGCTGGCCGGGTTCTTCCTCCCGCCGGCGCCCGCGCCGAGCCAGGGCGCCGCGGGCGCAAACGCCGGAGGCGCCTCGCCCCTTCTCGCCGGCCGCAATCACCGCCTGGTGTTTTTGGTCACCGCGGCCGCCGCATTTCTTTGCTGCGTGCCGATGGCAATGCCGCAGGGCCATCTCGTGGCCCTGTGCTCGGACAGGGGCATCGCCCCGACAGTGGGGGCCGCGATGTTGTCCGTATTGCTGACGGTGGCCTTCATCAGCCGGCAGGCTTGGGGTCTTGCCTCCGACAGGATAGGCGGCATCCGCACCGCGCTGATCAGCTCGTTCCTGCAGGCGGCGGCCGTGTCCGGCTACCTTTTCGTGCAGGAGCAATTCGGACTGTTCGCGGTTTCGATCGCCTTCGGCCTGGGCTTCAGTGCGCTGATTCCGGCTTATGCGCTTGCGGTTCGCGAGCTGTTCCCCACCAACGAGGCTTACTGGCGCGTGCCCGTCATGCTGTTGATGACCGGCACGGGCATGGCGACGGGCGGCTGGCTTGCCGGCTTTCTTTACGATCACTCCGGCTCCTATGATCTGGCGTTTGAAGTGGGCGTCGCCTCGAACCTGGCCAACCTGGCATTGCTGGGGTTTCTGACTTGGTACTTGTATATTCCCAGACGAGCAACCCTGCAGGCAACCCGCAAGGCCGCGTGAACCTGCCCCACCCCACGACCAGAGCCGGCTGACACACGCCGGGGAAGCGGCGCTGCACGCAGGCGGGGGCTGATGCGCAAGGGCGCGACGCTTTCCCGCTGTTGACACCCTGCTTTATTGTAGCTACAATAATTATGCAGATCGAGTTCGATCCCGCCAAGGATGCAGGCAACATCGCCAAGCACGGCGTCTCGCTGGTTCTCGCGGCGGAACTCGACTCGGACGCGGCCCTGGTCTGGCTGGATCAGCGTTTCGAGTATGACGAGATGCGCATGATCGCGCTGGCGCCGGAGACCAGCACGCTCTACTACGTGGTTTTCGTGGACCGCGCGGATGACGAAGGGGCGGAAGTGCGCCGCATCATCAGCCTGCGCCGCGCCACCCGCAACGAGGTGAAACACTATGTCGAAAACTGCTAAAGCCGCCAAGCGTCCGGCGATCCGCATGCCGACGCTGAAGGAAGACGCCGCCATCCGCGCCGCCGCCAAGTCGGACCCGGACGCGCAGCCGTTGACTGCCGCGCAACTGAAAAAGATGGTTCCCCTGCGCACTTTGCGCGGACGGCCGAAGACCCTCTCGCCCAAGCAGCTCGTCTCGATCCGCTACAGCGCGGAAGTGCTGGAGTACTTCAAGTCCACCGGCGAAGGCTGGCAATCGCGCATGGATAGCGTGCTGCGCGCCTATGTGGCGCGGCATTCGCGGTGAAGTTTGAGGTCATCGATCGTGACCTCAAATAATGAGGTTTGGTTCGTCCCAGCACGCCCCATGACCAAGCGCCTCTCCCTCATCGCCCTGGCCCTGCTCTCCCTCCTCTGCCCGATCGCCGAGGCCCTGATCACCGGCCGCGTCGACGGCGACCCGTGGGGCAAATGGTCCATCGCCGAAGGCGTGCTGTGGATGCCGCTGATCTACTGCTGGTATTACGTCGACAAGCGCGAGCAGCGCTTTCGCGCGGGGTCGCTGCAGAACGTGGGCGTGGCGGCGCTGGCGCTCATCGGCCTGCCGGTGTATTTCTTCCGCTCGCGCGGTTTCAGGCGCGGCGGCGTCGCGACGCTGAAAAGCGCGGGGGTGCTGCTGCGGTTGACCTTGCTGGATGGCGCGGGGGAGTGGCTGGCGGGGTGAGGTTGCGCGGCGCGGGCACGTCCCAGGCATTAGGCGCTGCGCGGAGCAATCTTTAGAAGCGGGAATTCAATGATAGTCGTCTTCGCGCTGATGACGAATCGCGACCACTGTCACCGTCTTGCTGTCTTCGATCTCGAATAGCGCGACGTAGCCGGCGGAGCCGAAGGGGATGACCAGTTCGCGCAGGAAGGGGTCGCCATCCGCGGCCTTGCGGCAAGCGAATGGAAATTCGCGCAGAAACGCCATCGCCTGGACAATCGCATCGCGCGCGCGCTCGGCGGCCGCCAGGTCGTGTTCCAGCAGGAAATCGTAAAGGCGTTCCAGGTCTTCGTTGGCCGCTCCGGTAAAGCGGACCTTGAAGCTCAAGCTTTGGCCTTGCTTTTGGACCGCGCTTTCTTGAGCTTGGCGTCCAGCCCGCGCAGCACGGTATCGGCCGATATATATTTGCCGGTGCGCCGCGCCTCGTCGCGCGAAGCCAGGCCACGGCGGATGAATTCGCCCTGCACCCGCCTGCGCTCGATGTTGTCACGAATCGACTGCTCGACAAAACTGGAGAGGGTCTCGCCCTCTTGCAAGATATCTTCCGCCGCCTCGCGCAATTCGGGCTCGACACGGACAGCGGGAAAGGTAGCGGTTTTCATCGGCGTGGCTTCTGCATTGCAATTGCGATGCATTGTAGCGAAAATCGCCCACTCTCGCCAAGACAGGGGGAGTGCTAAGCTGGTCGCCTCCCTGGCCAAACAACAACAGCATGCCAATGTGGAAACCCGCCGCGATCACGCAGCCTTTCGGCGTGGCGCTCGCCAGCGCCGCCATCGGCGGCTACCAGCGCTTTTTGTCGCCGTACAAGGGTTACCGCTGCGCCTATGGCGTGGTGCACGGCACCCACGGCTGCTCGGAAGCCGTCAACCAATGATCAAGGCGCATGGCCTGGTGGCCGCCTGGCCGCACGTGCGCGCGCGCTTCGCCGCCTGCCGGGCGGCGCTGGTGACGCTGCGGGAAGGCGAGCCGGACCCGAACGAGCGCTGGGGCAGCGAGCCGGCCTCGGCCCGCGAACGCTATGGTCCGTCGTGCCTGGATACCTGCATCGAAGGCGGGGTACAAAGGAAGGACGGAAAATGCTGCTCGTGCACCGGCCGCGACTTCGGCGATCTTGCCTCCAGCTTTTTGGGTGTCTGCGGGAATCTGTGATGCGGACTGCCGGGCGCTGGCGCGAAATAGTCTTCCCGATACATCCCCCACCTTCCCCGTGCCAAGCGAGTAAACTTCTCCTCCCCCGGCGCTGATTGCGCCGACCGCATTCGCGCTTTAACCCGCACTCCCCACCCGCATTCCCCTCAACGCTTTTTCCGAAGGAACCCCCATGACCCAATCGAACCAGACCGCGTACGCCGACGTGCAAATGCTGATCAACGGCGAGTGGTGCAACGGCGCGCAGGGGCGCACGCTGCCGATTTTGAACCCCGCCACGGGCAAGCCGATGGCCAACCTCGCGCGCGCGGAAATCGCGGACCTGGACCGGGCGCTGGACGCGGCCGACAAGGGCTTCAAGGTGTGGCGCAAGGTCTCGGCCTTCGACCGCTACAAGATCATGCGCCGCGCCGGCGACCTGATGCGCGAGCGGGCTGAATCGATCGCGCGCCTGATGGTGATGGAGCAGGGCAAGCCCTTCGCGGAAGCGAAGATGGAAACGCTGGCCGCCGCTGATCTGATCGACTGGTTCGCCGAAGAGGGCCGCCGCGCCTACGGGCGCATCGTCCCCGCGCGCGCGGACAACGTGACGCAGATGGTGGTGAAGGAGCCGGTCGGCCCGGTGGCCGCGTTCACGCCGTGGAATTTCCCGATCAACCAGGTGGTGCGCAAGCTGAGTGGCGCGCTGGCGACGGGCTGCTCGATCATCGTGAAAGCGCCGGAAGAAACGCCGGCCTCGCCCGCCGCGCTGATTCGCGCGTTTGTCGACGCGGGTGTTCCCGCCGGCGTGATCGGCCTGGTCTACGGCGTACCTTCCGAGATCTCCGAATACCTCATCGCCCACCCGGTCATCCGCAAGATCACCTTCACCGGCTCCACGCCCGTCGGCAAGCAGCTCGCCGCGCTGGCCGGCCAGCACATGAAGCGCGCGACGATGGAACTGGGCGGCCACGCGCCGGCAATCGTGTTCGACGACGCCGATGTGGACCGCGCCGCCAAGATGCTCGCCGGCGCCAAGTTCCGCAACGCGGGACAAGTGTGCGTCTCGCCGACGCGCTTTTTGGTGCAGGAAAAAATCTATGAGCGCTTCCTCGACGCCTTCACGCAATACGCCAAGGATCTGAAGGTCGGCGACGGCATGGACCCGGCCACGCAGATGGGCCCGCTGGCCAATGGCCGCCGCGTGAGCGCGATGGAACGCATCGTTGCAGATGCAGTGGAAAAGGGCGCGAAGATTGTGGCCGGGGGAAAACGCATCGGCGACGCCGGCTTCTTCTTCCAGCCCACCGTGCTGACCAACGTCTCGATGGACGCGCGCATCATGAACGAAGAGCCCTTCGGCCCCATCGCCCCGGTCGCGCCGTTCAAGGACTTCGACAGCGTGGTGGCGGAAGCCAACCGCCTGCCCTGGGGCCTCGCCGCGTACGCCTATACCTCGTCGGCGAAAACGGCCGCGGCCATCGGTAGCGCCTTCGAGAGCGGCATGGTCTCGATCAACCACCACGGCCTGGCGCTGCCGGAAATCCCGTTCGGCGGGGTGAAGGATTCGGGGTATGGGTCCGAAGGCGGCTCGGAAGCGATCGAGGCGTATCTCAACACGAAGCTGATCACGCATCAGACCGTCTAAGGTTCTTCGCCGCAAGGCACGCGGTGAAAAAATCGGGGTCGGAGTCGTTTCGCAAGCTTCATCGCAAAACGACTCCGACCCCGATGTTCCGTAGTTCTCAATCAGAAAAATAGGAAGATCGCATGTCCAGCTATGAGGAGCATTTAAGAGAGACCTACAAGGAAAAATCGGATGAAGAAATCGTGGAGCTTCGCTGTAGTGATCAACTAACCGATGCTGCATATAGGATCTTAGACGCAATCATTTCAGAGCGCGGAATTGATTCAACTATCGTCGCGGACCACCTCCGAAAGCAGGCCGAGGAGAAAGCAAGGCGACGACAAATATTTGTAGCCAAATTGCCAAGAGTTGAGAAATCTTGGAAAGTAGTTTGGCCCGTGTTCGTAGTTTGGATCGCATTTCTCATCCCTTCAATCGTCCTCACCCACTCGCAATTCGAGATGCCTGCTGTCTACGGATTGCTCTTTACATCCTTCGCGCTCTGGTTTTTCTACGGACGGCTTGCTTCATCTCTTTCTAAGAGCGTCATCGGATGTGTTGCTCTGGCGGTATTACTTCCCATATTCGGCTCAATAATTATGTTCTTCGTCTTCTACTCCAACGTTCAGAAGGCAAGAAGCGATGTCGATTCCGAGCCATAACCCCATTTGATGCAGCGATAGATGGACTCGTTCTTGGTGGCCAATTAGCTCCAACTGCTGCAATCCCCGCCTTGCAATTAAATCGAAGGGGCCGGGCTCTGAGATTGCAGCTCCCCGATTTCCTACGCCGCCATGCCGAGGTGCAGCCAGATCGTCTTCTGCTCGGTGTAGTTCTCCAGCGCCGCGCGCCCAAGATCACGGCCGACGCCGGAATCGCCGCCATACCCGCCCCACGGCAGACGCGTGTCGGTGTGGCCGTAGGTGTTGATCCATACGGTGCCGGCGCGCAGGGCGTTGGCGACTTGATGCGCGCGCGTCACATCACGCGTCCACACGGCCGCCGCCAGGCTGTAACGGCTGTCGTTCGCGATCTGCACCGCCTCACGCTCATCGGCAAACGGAATCACGGTAGCCACCGGCCCGAAAATCTCGTCCTGCGCGATGCCCATGCTGTTGTTCGCACGCGCGAAGATGGTCGGCTGCACGTAGAAGCCCGCGCCCTCGACTTGCGCGCCGCCGAAGGCGATTTGCGCGCCCTCTTTACGGCCGGCTTCGATGTGGTCCTGTACGCGCTGCTGTTGCACGGCGGAGATCAGCGGGCCCATGGTGGTGGTGGTGTCGAACGGGTCGCCGAGCTTGATCTTGGCGGCGCGTGCCGACAGCAGCTCGACGAACTGGTCGTGGATGCTTTCCTGCACCAGGATGCGCGACCCGGCCGAGCACACCTGCCCCGCGTTGAAGAAGATGCCGGAGGAAGAGGCGCGCACCGCGCCTTCGATGTCGGCATCGGCGAACACCAGGTTGGCCGACTTGCCGCCGAGTTCCAGCGTGACGCGCTTGCAGGTTTGCGCGGCCACGGCCATGATGTGCTTGCCGACGGCGGGCGAGCCGGTGAAGGCGATCTTGTCCACGCCCGGGTGTTCGATCAGCGCCTGCCCCGCTCCCGTACCAAAACCCGGCACGATGTTCAGCACACCGGGCGGGATGCCGGCTTCCAGCGCGAGTTCGCCCAGGCGCAGCGCGGTCAGCGGCGTGAGTTCGGCGGGCTTGAGCACCACGGCGCAACCGCAGGCGATGGCCGGCGCGACCTTCCACACCGCGTTCATCAGCGGGAAATTCCACGGCACGATGGCGGCGACGACGCCGACAGGTTCGCGCTTCACATAGGTCAGCGCATCGGCGCGCGCGGGCACCACCACGCCGTCGATCTTGTCGGCCCAGCCGGCGTAGTAACGCAGGCAGTCGATGGCGGCAGGAATGTCTTGCCGGCGGGTGGCGGCCAGCGGCTTGCCGGCGTCCAGGCTTTCGAGCTGCACCAGGGCTTCGCTGTTCTTTTCCAGCAGGTCGGCCAGCTTGTTGAGCAGGCGGCCGCGCTGCGCGCCGGTGAGGGTTTTCCACGGCCCGCCCAGCGCGGCGCGGGCGGCCTTGACGGCGAGGTCCACATCGCCGGCTTCGGCTTGCGCAACGCTTGCGATCACCGTGCCGGTGGCGGGATTGAGTGTTTCGAAGGATTTTCCCGTCACGCTGTCGCGGCGCTCGCCGCCGATCAGCAGGCGGGTGTCGGGGAGGTCGATGCGCGCTTCGAGGGTGTCGTAAAAGCTGTCCATGGTCCACTTTCTAGAGGGAGTCTCTGACCATGTTGGGGCGCATGCCCCGGGGGTTCAAATGAGTTTTCTCCGGGGCGTGATTGGAAACGTCTATCACGCGTCACGGGTTTGTCATGGGCGGCACCAGGAAGGGACGGTGGGGGTGGCGGCGGCGCGCCAAGGCGGACGTGCGGGGGAGGCGCGAAGCGGTGGCGGGCGAGGCCGCGCGAGGTAAAGCACCAGCGGGGTGTTTCAATGCGCCGGCGTTGAACGCCGGTGGTGCGCTATCTGCCGCACTTCGTAAATCGGAAATCGGCGGTCAGAGCACATTTTTGATGAAGCTGAAAATGTGCTCCGACCCCGATTTCCTGCGGAGGCGAATCGCGCATCAAGCAGGCACGAGGTGAAAAAATGCGGGGTCGGAGTCGTTTTGCAGCCGTATCGAAAAATCTCATTTGCGTAACCTTGACCCCGATTTTTTCTGCGGAGTGACGGCGTCGCTTTAGGTGATCGTCATTCTGTTTTGCGAGAGCGCGCATCCGCTTCACTCCGCAACCCGGAAAATGGCGGTCAGAGCACATTTTCGATGAAGCTGAAAATATGATGTGAGCCTAATTTCCTGCGGCGTTCCGACGCCTGCAGAGGCCCAATTTTTTGCGCCGCGCCCGATTGTGGCCATCACGCCCCATCCCCATCAATCGGCGTCTCCCTCAGCGCGTCCACCAGCGCCTGCGTCAGCGGCTGCAGCGGCGTGCGCGCGGGGATGATCAGGCCCACCTGGTGCGCGGCATCCGGCGCTTCCAGCGCGAGCACCTTCAACCCCGGCACCTTGCCGATCAGCGCGGCAAATGTGCGCGGGATGATGCCGCAGCCCAGCCCCGCGCGCACGTAGCTGAGCAGGCCCACCAGCGTGCTGGCCTCGGCCGCCACCACCGGCGCGGCCTCGATGGCGGCGAAGTGGCGGTCGATCAGGCGGCGGTTTTGCATTTCGCGATTGAGCAGCACCAGCGGCAGCGCGGCGGCGTGGCGCCAGGTGATGGCGTTGCGGGACTGTTTACCCAATATGCGCGCAAGGCCGATCAGCACATAACGCTCGGCGTACATCGGCTGCGCCGTCAAGCCGCGCGGCGGCGCTTCGTCCACGTAGGAGATGCCGGCTTCGAGACTGTGCTCGATGATGCCGCGCTCGATTTCCTGCGAGGTCATCGACAGCAGCGTGATGGAGGCCGCGGGATGGCGGCGTAAAAAAGCGCCGGCGATCTCGCCCGCCAGCGGCTCGGCGGTGGGGATGATGCCGATGCGCAAATGGCCGCGCAGCTTGCCCTGCGTTTCGGCCAGCGATTGCTTGAGCGCATCGACATCCGAGATGATGCGCCGCGCCCATTCCAGCACCTTCAGCCCCTCGGGGGTGAAGCCCTCGAAGCGCTGCTGGCTGCGGCGCACCAGCTGCACGCCGACTTCTTCCTCGAGCTGGCGGATCGCGGCGGAGAGCGTCGGCTGGGTGATGTGGCTGGCGAGGGCGGCGCGGTGGAAGTGGCCTTCGCGGGCGAGGGCGGCGAGGTAGCTTAAGTGGCGCAGGTTCATCGGCGGATGGTTGGGCTTTCGGTGTTCGTTGCGGTGCTTGCCAAGGGGATCGTTTTCGCGCTTGTTTTGGTGCCGGATTGTTGTGCCCGATGCGCGCGGGCTTTCGTCACTGCTACTGCGGCTTGCTGAAGCGGTCATCCGCCCGGGTTTGCGCGGTGGCGCCGACCTTGGTGGCGAACCAGCCGATTTTATCCGCCGCGTGCGCGTCGAAGGCGGGCACGTAGGGCTTGATGTCGATGAGCGGCGTGCCGTCGAGCACGTCCACGCCTTCGATTGTAAGCAGGCAGCCGGCAACCGACAGCAAACGCACGACGGACAAGCCGATGGGGTTGGGCCGCGCCGGCGCGCGGGTGGCGAAAATGCCGTGCGGGAGTTTGTCGAGAAAGGGCACCACGGTGAGGCTGGCGCGGGCGGCGCGGTGAAAGTGGTAGAGCAATATGAGGTGCGAAAAGCCCGCGATATCCACCAGGCCTTCCGCGTAGGCCGGGTCCAGTTCCAGCGTGCCGCGCACGCCGGCGGCGCCGGGCGCCTGGATCGGCATGCCCTCCGGCTTGTCGAAGGGCGAGCGGATGATGCCGATGGGCTTGAAGTGGATGTCTGTCATGAGGGCCGGCCGTGGCGAGGTGCAGACGCAATCTACCGCATCCGCGAGGGCGGCATAAGCGGCCGCATTTGTACGCGGCGCGCCAAAGCGTTATGTCAATCGTCATATTCTTAAATATATAACGCGCGCCGCAACGGCCGCCGTGGCGACCACAAGGAGATCCGCCATGCCAGGCACCGACAAATTCTTCATCGACGGCCAGTGGGTCGCGCCTGCGGGTCCAGCAGGCGGCAGGCCGTGCGCCGCATCAGCCCGCGCTGATGCATGGTTTGCTTAAGTGCGCGATAACCGCCCGCAAAAAAGTATATGGCCCGCGCCCCCGGTGCTACTATTTCGCCGCGCCGATATGTAATTTCGGATATCACGCCGCAGGCGTGGCAGTTCCAGCGCACCCAAGAGAACATCAAAAGGAGAAGACAATGAACTTCCATCCACGCCTGAGAAGCGCGATTGCATCAGGCGCAAGCGCGGCCGCGCTACTCGCCGCCACGCTGGTTGCAACCCCCGCCCTGGCCCAGCCCGCCAAGCCGATGAAGGTGGAGGTGCCCAACCCGGCGCAAGACATGAGCCCGGTCTCCGCGCAGATGCTGCTCAACCCGCCGGACAAAGACTGGCTGATGTGGCGCCGCACGTACAACGCCTGGGGCTATAGCCCGCTGAACCAGGTGAGCAAGAGCAACGTGAAAAACCTGACGGTGGCCTGGAGCTGGGCCATGACTCCCGGCGCCACCGAGACCACGCCGATGGTGCACGACGGCGTGCTGTTCCTCTACAACTACCTCGACAAGGTGCAGGCGCTGGACGCCACCAACGGCAACCTGCTGTGGGAATACAAGCGCGACATCGACCAGGAACTGGCGCGGCAGAACCCGAACAACGGCGCCAAGCGCAACATGGCGATGATCGACGACAAGCTGATCGTCGCCACCACCGACGCGCACATCGTCGCGCTCGACATGAAGACCGGCAAGGTGGTGTGGGACCACCAGACCGAAGACTATAAAAAGGGCTGGCGCTACACCGGCGGCCCGCTGGTGGCCGGCAACGTGATCGTGCAGGGCATGACCGGCTGCGGCAACGTCGCCCCCGGCGGCTGCTTCATCACCGGCCACGACATCGCCACCGGCAAGGAGCTGTGGCGCTTCCACACCCTGGCGCAACCGGGCGAGCCCGGCGGCGACACCTGGAACGGCCTGCCGCTGGACAAGCGCTTCGGCGCCTCCACCTGGAACTCCGGCAGCTATGACCCGGACACCGATACGCTGTTTCTCGGCGTCGGCCAGCCCTACCCGCATATCGCCGAAATCGGCGGCCTCTCGCCGCGCAAGGAGGGCATGAACAATGATGCGCTGTACACCGACTCCACCCTCGCCCTCGACCCGCACAGCGGCAAGCTGAAGTGGTACTACCAGCATCTGCCCAACGACACCTGGGACCTGGATTACGCCTATGAGCGCGTGCTGGTCGACATTCCCGTCAACGGCAAAATCCGCAAGGCGCTGGTGACCGTGGGCAAGCTCGGCATCATCGAAGTGCTGGACCGCACCAACGGCGAATGGCTGTGGGCCAAGCAGACCGTGTACCAGAACGTGATCTCCGCCATCGACCCGAAGACGGGCGCCAAGACCATCAACCCGGAAGCGGTGCCGCACATCGGCAAGACCACCACCAACTGCCCGGCCGACCCCGGCAGCCGCGGCTGGCCCGCCACCGCCTACAGCCCGCGCACCAAGATGCTTTACATCCCGCTGAACGAATATTGCTCCGAGACCACGCCCCTGCCGATCGAAGAAGGCAAGGCCTACACCGGCGGCAGCCGCGCCATCTTCTCGCGCAAGCCGGTCCCGGATAGCGACGGCAAGGTGGGCCGGATGGACGGCGTCGACCTCTTCACGCAAAAGGCCGCGTGGTCCAACCGCACCCGCGCGCCGCAAACCGGCGCGGCACTCGCCACCGGCGGCGGCCTGGTTTTCGCCGGCGCGCTGGATCGTTTCTTCCGCGCCTACGACGACAAGACCGGCCGCGTGCTGTGGCAAATGCGCGCCTCCAACATCGTCAACTCCTTCCCCATCACCTACTCGGTGAAGGGCAAGCAGTACGTGGCGGTGGCGGTCGGCAACGGCTCCAGCCAGGCCCGCTCGCTCTCCACCCTCACGCCGGAAATCGGCGTGCCGGATGGCGGCTCGGCGCTGTTTGTGTTTGCGCTGCCGGGGAAGTGATGTGAAGCGGGCGCGGCCAGTGGCGGCGCCCGGAGTAGAACAAAGGGGGAGCGCTGCGTCGGCTGGTGGACGTACCGCTCCCTTTGTCGTGGCCCGGGGCCACTTCCTTCGGGGTGCGGCCCAAGCTACTTCCCGCGAAGCATTTCCGCACACCACCCTGTCATGGCCCAAGCCATTTCCTTTGAGGCGCTCCGCACACCACCCCTGTCATGGCCCAAGCCATTTCTTTCAGGGCGTTCCCGCCAAAGCGGGAATCCAGTCACTCATTCAAACATCCAACCCCCTGGATTCCCGCTTTCGCGGGAATGACATACAGTGGATGGCATACAGCCGCACTCCGCCCTTACCTCTCTAGCAACACCACGAACATGCGCACCAGCTTCCTTCGCAGCAAACTCGCCATCGCCACCCTCACCCTCGCCGCGATTGCAATAACCCCATCCGCCCACGCGCAAAGCGCCGACGCCGGCGCCAAGGTCTACGCCGCCAATTGCGCCGCCTGCCACCAGGCCAGCGGCGCCGGGCTGCCCGGCGCGTTTCCGCCGCTGGCCGGCCACTTTCCCTCGCTGCTGAAGCAACCCGACGGCCGCAACTACATTGCCAAGGCAGTCCTGTTCGGCGTCGAAGGCAGCATCACGGTGAACGGCGCCACCTTCGCCGGCAGCATGCCGCCGTGGAAGGCATTGAGCGACGGTGAGCTGGCCGCCGTGCTCAACTATGTGGGCACCGCCTTCGACAACAAGGCCCAGCTCCCCGCCGACTTCAAGCCCTACACCGCCGACGACCTCAAGGCCGCGCGCGCGCAAGCCCTCACCCCCGCCGCCGTCTACGCCCAACGCCCCGGCAACAAGGCCGGCGCCGCGCCTGCCGCATCGGCCGCCGCCGGCGCCCCCGTCACCTTCACCGCCGCGCAATCCGCCCGCGGCAAGGAAACCTTCCAGCACCGCTGCACCGACTGCCACGGCAGCACGCTGGACAACGGCGAATTCGGCGGCGCCCCGCTCAACGGCGGCTACTTCAAAAACCACTGGGGCAACGGCAGCGTCGCCGCCCTCTTCGCCTACACCAAGGCCAAGATGCCGCCCGACCGCCCCGGCGGTTTGAGCGACCAGACCTACGCCGACCTCGTCGCCTACCTGCTGGATGAAAACGGGTATGCCAAGGGCGACAAGGAATTGCCCACTGACGCGCAGGCGCAGGCGGGGATGAGTTTGAAGCGGTAGCGATCAAGGCGACCACCTGAATCACAGACTGCTGGAGTCACTACGAGTGATAGCAGCGCGGCTGGAGGGCGTGCTGGAACTTCATGCGGACGTCGCCGGCGGCGTCGCGGCGGCGGTGGCGTCGGCATTTGTAGAGGACGCTTCGAAGGTCTGGTGGTGGGACAGCCTTCATTCCCAAACTCTCACAATCAATTACGGTGAACGGGACGTCTTTGCGGAACTCCGCAAACTGATCAAGCAGGACGAGCGGGTCAGATTGTTTGTGACGGACGACGAGCCGCCCCCCTGGCCGGCCTTCGAAGGCCTCCGCGAGGAGATATTTTTTCTGATCGGAGAGCAATCGTATTTCGAGTTTTTCCTGGTTCCCGCCAATGCTATCGAGCCAGCCTGGGTCATATTTGACACGCATCACGACCAATTGATCGTGGCGGGACAGATCGCCAATACTTGAGAACTGTACCGCTTTTGCATTCCGCTTTTCGCTAAGATGTTCGTGTCGGCCCTGCGCCGCACACATAAAACAATACGGAGACAAAAATGAACCAGCCTCGCCCACGCACGCCCGTACTCGCCGCATCTCTCGTTGCCGGCCTCGCCGCCGCCTTCGCCGTCACGGCCATCGCCCTACCCGCCACTTCCTATGCGCAAGCCCTCGCCCCGCGCGAAGTCCCCGCCAAAACCATCCCCGTCCCCAACTCGGTCAGCCCCGGCATCCAGAAGCTGATCGCGCAGCCGCTCTCGCCGGTGTACAACGACATCCCCGCCACCGCCGAGGGCTGGAAGGCGCAAGTCGCCGCCGTCACCGCCGCGACGATGAAGGGCGTGCCGGCCCTGCGCGAGGCGCTGCATGTGAAGAGCGAGCCCGGCGTGATCGCGGGCGTGAAGGTGAACATCCTCACGCCCGCCAGCATCCCCGCGAAAAACCGCAACCGCCTGCTGGTGCACGTGCACGGCGGCTGCTTCGTCAACGGGCCGGGCGAGTCGGGCACGGTGGAGGCCATCATGATGGCGGGCTTCGGCGGCTACAAGGTGATCTCGGTGGACTACCGCATGGCGCCGGACTTTCCCTACCCGGCCGCGCTGGACGATTCGGTCGCCGTCTACAAGGCCGCCACCACAATGGCCAAGCCGAAAAACATGGCGATCTTCGGCTCATCCGCCGGCGGCAACCTCACCCTCGCGATGGTCTTGCGCATCAAGCAGGAACACCTGCCCATGCCCGCCGCCATCGGCCCCGGCACGCCGATGAGCGACCTGACTCTCTCCGGCGATTCCTTCCAGACCAACGCGATGGTCGACAACGTGCTCGTCGCCCCGGGCGCCAACTGCGACAAGCGCGCCGACCTCTACATGGCCGGGCGCGATGCGAAAGACCCGATGCTCTCGCCCCTGTTCGGCGACCTGCACGGCTTCCCGCCCACCATCCTCACCACCGGCACCCGCGACCTGCTGCTCTCCAACACCGTGCGCACGCACCGCAAGCTGCGCCAGGCCGGCGTGGAGGCGAGCCTGCAGGTGTTCGAGGCGATGTCCCACTCGCAGTTTTCGCGCGACGTGAATGCGCCGGAAACGAAGGAAGCCTTCGAGGAGATCGCGGGGTTTTTCGACAAGCACCTGGGGAGGTAGGGCGCCTGCGCGCCGGCAGCCTCAGGCTAACCCCGGCAGGAACAATCCCGGGGAAAACCTCGCGAACAGGCCGCCATTCTCTCGAAGCAATGGCGGCCTGTGGCCGAACGTTTTCCTGACTACCCGCGCTGGCGCGGACGCAACCACGCCGCCGGCTTCAGTGCGCGACCAGCGGCTTGGCCGGGGTGAGCACCATCGGCTTGGTGACGGGGGCTTGGCGCATGATCGGCGCGGCCATCACCTCGAGCTTGACCGATCCGGTGCCGGTCTGGGTGCACAGGTTGTCCGTGTCTTCGGTGCCGGGGTAGACGTGCACGTAGACCGGGCCGACCTTGTCGAAGGTAAAGGTGGTGGCGACGCTGCCGGGCAGCGAGCTGACCAGGCCGAGGTCCTTGTAGGGCGAGACCGCGCCGCCGTACACATGGCACTTCTTGCCGGGGTCGAGCTGGCCGGCCAGGCTGATGGTGACCGGCTGGCCGACCACGGGGGTCATGGTGCTGGCGGAGACGGCCGTGATGTTGCCGGCGGCGGCGCCGACATCGACCTTGACCGAGCCGGGGCCGGTCATGGTGCACATATTGTCCGGATCGGTCGTGCCGGGGTAGACGTGAATGTAGTTCGGGCCCGCGACGGGGAAGCTGAAGGTCTGCGTCAGGGTGACCGGCAGGCTGGTGATCACGCCCAGGTCCTTGTAGGGACTGACCGTGCCGCCGCCGAGGTGACAGCCCTTGCCGGGGGTAAGGGTGCCGTTGATTGTTACGGTGACGGCTTCGCCCACTTTGGGCTTGGGGTTGCTCACCGTCATGGTGGTGATGTTGCCGTTGTTCTCGGCCTGCGCCGCGCCTGCCGCCAACAGGCATAACACGAGCAGCATCTTCAATTTTGGCTGTTTCATTTCTTCTCTCCCTGGAACCCGCTGGTTTATGGCGCCATGCGCGGTGCCGCGCTTTTGGCTTGCTCCCACCTGTGTCGTCGGGCGCGGCGATCCGGTTCAATCTAATTCGGAGGGCCGTCGGGGGTTGGCTGCATTGTAGGGGTAAAGGCGGCGGGCTGAACAAAGGCGGGATCAAGGGGGCCCGGCTCGAACATTGTTTTCCGAACCCTCAGGCCTGAGAATCCTGTCGAGCCAGGCCCCCATGGCACTGGGGTAGTAGTCGCCTTCGATGAGCGCATTTTTGGATAACAATTCCAGCGCCAGCGGCATCAGGTGCTCCGTGCCTATGCCCTGTCCAATCAGCACGCGCAGATCTCCCGGCTTGAGTTCGCCGATAGGCACCTTTCGCAGGGCGCAACAACGCGTCATCATCGGCGTGGCGTCAACAGGCGCAGGCGGCCAGATTGCTGCTTCGTTGGCAATGTCTCATGTGATACAATGTTGTACCTCATTTGATACGACGTATTTGATACGACGTGTTTCATCCGCCGGAGTCCCGCCATGTCCGACACCAAAACCCCCAAGCCTCCTGCCGCGCAAAAAGGCGGCGCCATCATCAACAGCCTGGGGCGGCTTACCGCGCGCGAGTTCTCCGAGAAAATCTACGCCATCGCGCGCGACCCGAACCCTTCGGTGTACCGGCGCCTGCTGGAAGCCGGCATTCCCGCGCAGGCGGTGGCCAAGTTCGCCGCGCTGATCGGCAAGAGCAAGGAAGAGGTGTTCGACCGCATCGGCATCAGCCGCGCCACCGCGCACCGGCTGGAGAGCGCATCGAAAAGCATTTCGGCCCTCGAAAGTGACGCGTTTACCGACATGGTCGGCGTGGTGGAAAAAGCGCGCGGCATGCTGGAGACGGAAGAGAATTTGCGCGCGTGGATCGATGCCCCGGTGCCCGCGCTGAACCACCTCACGCCCTGGCAGGCGATGGCTGATCTGCGCGGCCGCAAAGAGGTGAGCCACCTGCTGGACGTGATCGCCGCCGGCACCTACGCGTAACGCCGCGTAACAGCTCACGGTCACGAGACCCAAAAAGATGGCACGCGTCTACCGCATCGCCGCCGCCGGCCCGCTGTGGGACGAGCTGGACCTGAAAGGCCTCGGCGCCAAGACCGCCGGCGGCCGCTGGAACAGCGTCGGCGTGCCGATGCTCTACACCGCCAGCTCGATCGCGCTGGCCGTGCTCGAAACGGTGGTGCACCTGGGCGCCGGCATCTTCCCGCTGAACCGCTACGTGATCGAAATCGAGATTCCGGACGCCGAGTTCAGCAAGCAAAAGCGCCCCGCCGACAGCGACCTGCCCGCCGCCTGGAACGCCAGCCCCGCTTCCTACAAGTCCGCCGAATTCGGCGACGCCTGGGCCCGCGCCGCGCGCCAGCTGGTGCTCGCCGTGCCCTCGGTGATCGTGCCGCTGGAGCGCAATTACCTGCTCAACCCGGGGCATCCGGGGATGGCCAAGGTGAAGGCGCGGAACCTGGGGAAGTATGTTTACGATGCGCGGACGCTTGGGCTGGCATTAAAATAAGCCGGCATCGGCCCATAAGTGCATGATTAAACGCAAGTTTCAGTATAAAAATGGTTTGTCGGATTATACTGAAACTTCAGTTCTGGCACCCTGTTTGTAAGATTCCATCTTTTTCTTACAAACAGGCAAATTGTTGGTAAGATTTCACTAATTTCTTACCAACAGCCGCCATGCAGCGCTCCACTTTCGTCGTCACGCCATTCGACGCCATCGCCCGCGCAGTCTTTGCCGAGGCGATGGAAATCGGCTTGTCGCAAGGCGCGGTCGACGCGCTGCCGCCTGGCAACATCTATGTGGACGCGCGCGAACGCGGCGGCAAATACGCTGTATGGCGCCGCACCGGGGCCGACGGCAAAGCTCTGCCCCCGGCCTACCTCGGCCTCGAAGGCAGCGATGAACACGAAGCCGCGCAGGCGCGCCTGGCCGACCTGGAGCGCATCGAGCGCATGGCCAAAAACCTGCGCAAGCTGGGCTTCGCCGGCGAGGACCATTCCTCCGCCATCGTGCTGGCGGCGCTGGCCAACAGCGGCGTGTTCGAGGCCGGCGCGGTGCTGGTGGGCACGCGCGCCTTCAACTGCATTGCCAACCACCTTGGCTACAAGCTGCCCAGCCTGGCAACGCAGGACGTGGACGTAGCCAGCCCGCGCGCGATCAAGCTGGCGCGCCCGCTGGAGGAAGGCGGCATGCTCGGCCTGCTGCGCGGCACTGGCCTGAAGTTCGTCGAAATCCCCGGCCTGCGCCACAACGAACCTTCCGCCTCCTGGCGCGTGGTCGGCCGCGAAATCAAGCTCGACCTGCTGGTGAGCGCGCGCAGCGAGAAAGACGCGCACGGCCTGGTGCCCCTGCCCGCGCTGGGCGCCCATGCCTCGGCCCTGCAGTCGCTTGACTTCCTGCTGCCGGAAGCGGCGCCGGCGATGGTGGTCGGCAAATCGCAATTGGTGCCGGTGCGCGTGCCCGCCGCCACCCGCTTTTGCTGGCACAAGATCGCCGTGGCCGAGCTGCGCGAGCAGCACATGAAAAACAAGGCGGGGAAGGATTTGCAACAGGCCGGTGCGCTGGCAACGTGCCTGGCCGAGAGCGGCGCACTCGACGCTCTTCTGGCGATGGGTGAACAAATGCCGCCGCCCCTGCGCGGCCAGGTGAAACGCGCCTTCCCCCAGTTCCTGCAACAGTTCGGCGACGACCATCGTCACGTTGCCGAAGCGATGGCGCGCAGCCAGGGGCTGGAGCAGGTGCTATAACCGCGGGGCCCGCGCGGCCGCTCCCCAGGTCCGGCCCGACTTCGGCGCAATAAAAAGCGCGGCATCGCCGCGCTTTTATTCAGGCTTGCGCCAACTTAACCGCGACGCAACGCGAAATATCCCGGCCCACCCGCCGCGCCTGCCGTGCAGAAAGTCTCGCGCCCCTGCCCGCCGCCGCCGCCCGCGCCCAGCCCGCCCATCTCGGGAAGGAAGTCGCGCGTTTGCGTGGGAGTCGGCTCGTTCAGGCCGGCGCCATCGCCGCCGTTGCCCAGGCCCGCGCCGCCGCCGCCGCCGGCGCCGATGCCGCTTGCCACCACGGGCAGCACGCCGGTGCCGTTGTCGCCGGGCGCGCCGGCCACCCAGGGCGCGGGGTTGGGCGCGCCATCGGTGGCGCCGAAGGCGCGCGCGGGCGTGTTGAAGCCGCCGTTGCCGCCGGGCGCCTTGCCCGGGCCGCTGCCGCCATGGCCGTCCTTGTTGCCGACCATTTTTTCCAGTTGCGAGCGCGAGGGCCGCTTCCAGCTATCGGCGCCGGGGGTGCCGGCGATAACCAGGCCGTTGCTCAGGGCCACCAGGCTGGTCGGGCTGCCGGGGTAGCCGGGGCCGCCGCCGAGCACGTCCTTGCACGCCACGCCGCCGGGGCCGCCGTTGCCCAGCGTCAGCTTGTAGTCGCCGGGCGAGAGGTTGACGGCCATGCGGTTTTGCACCGCCGAAGCGCCGCCGCCGCCGCCGCCGTTGAAGCGCTGGGAGCCGCCCGCGCCGCCGTCGCCGCCGCCGCTGAAGTAGGCGGTGTAGCGGCCGGCGGTGATTTCACCGGGCTGCGCGGCGCCGCGAACGACGTGGAGGATGCACTGCTGGTTCACCGGCATGTCCTTCGCCTCCAGCACCGCGCCCTTGGTGGTCAGCGGCTCGCCGGTGCTGCGCGCCACGGGCGGCATGCCGCTGGTGACGGTGAACAGGTTGCGGGTGCCGTCGTAATTGGTCGAGGCGCAGTTCGGCAGCGCCGCCGGGTTTGTCGTACCGGCGGCGGCCATCGCGCCGGAGCCGGGGCTGGCCGCGGCGACTTCGATGGCGTCGGCGCCGCGTGCCTGGCTAAAGCAGGTGAGCGCGCCGCCGGCCATCAGCAGCAGCGACAGGGATTTGATGGATTGCGGTGTCAGCATGATTCTCTCCTAAGGGAGCGCCGACCCCGGCCACCCGGCAGGCGCGGCGCACGCCGGCCGGCCGCGTTCGCGGCGCTGCCCCGCGGACGTCCTGGCACTGGGCATGGGGACTTGTTCGGGGCGGCTACCGCGCCTTTCGCGGCCGGCGCAACATGAGAGTGACTTTAGTGTCGCCGTGCGGGTGTGGATGGCGGGTGGGGGCTGAAACGGGTGTGGGAGGGCGCCGACAATGCGGAACGAGCGGCGCGGGCCATGGCGATGAACTGTGGCAATGAACTGCGGCGATGAACTGTGGCAATGAACTGCGGCAATGAACTGTGGCAATGAACCGTGGAGAGCCGGTACGATTCGGAATGCTTGCACTGGAATCAAGGGCAAATGCGCTTGGTTCCAGTGCACAACTGGCTCAGGGCGAACGGAAGTGGCAGACCGGCGGCCAGCGGTCGCATGTGGGCGAGCGGCCGAAGCCACGGCCGGAACCGGCTGCCTTACAACGCGTGGCGAAACGCCGGTGCTACTGCACTTTCTTCAACGTCACCGACACCACCTGGCGCGCCGAGCGCGTCGGCCGCTTGTCGCCGGCGGCGAGCACGCGCAGCGGGCCCTCGGCGGCGGGCAGCGCCGCGCCGTCGCGGCGGTCGGCGAGCAACACCAGGCGGTCGTTCACCGTCGGGTCGAGCTCGGCCAGGGTGAAGACCACGCGGTAGCCGTCGGCGGCCTGCACCAGCACCACCCAGGTAAGCTGCTCGCCGTGCACTTCCTTCTCGATTGGCGCCTTCGCCGCCTTGAGCAGTTCGAACAGGGTCACGCCTTCATAGGTGAAGCTGGCGCCGTCGCGCTTTTTTTCCGGGGCACTGACGCGCGGCAGGGCGGCGAGCTCGGCCGTGCTGAAGCTGCGCGCGGCGATGCCGTCGCCGGAAACAGCGACGCCGCCCGCGCCCTGGGCCTGGGCTTGCGCCTGGGTTGAAAATGCCAGCGCCAGCAGCAACAGGCAGCGGACCATCATCGAATGCCAGCGCGCCGCGCGCAACAACAACGAACGCAACGAACGCAACGAACGCAAGTGCAGCGCGCGCAATAGCGGCGACCGCAACCGCGGCGGACCGCAGGCAGCCGCGTGTTCGCAAATGACGGCGCCAACCATGGCCGGCGCATTGACTGGATCGCGCATCATCAATCTTCCGCTTCGAAAATCAGTGCCGGGAGCATACGGCGCCGGCTTTAAGCCGCCGCCTGCGCGTCGGCGAACAGCCGCGGCGCACCGGCCAAAGCGCCGGCGAAGCTGGCGAAGCCGGCGCTGCGCAGCGGCAGCCAGGACTTGCCGGCCTGGCCGCACAGGCGCTTGACGGCGTGCATCGCGCCGTGGCTGATGCAGTCGACCGGGAACACCACCAGGTCGGCGCGGCTTATCATGCCGGGGAGCATGCCGACGCGCTCCTGCAGGCCGCCGTCGTGGTGCAGCAGTTCGGCGCCGCCGGCGGCCAGGTGGCCGCGGATCTGCGCGACTTGCGCGGGACGGCCGCCGACGTAGAGGACGACGCTGCCGGCGGGCACGCCGGTGTAATCGCGCGCCCGTTCGCGGGCTTCTCCATTCAAGCCGGCCAGCAGCAGGTCTTCCAGCGCGGCCGCTTCGGCTTCCAGCGCCTGCGCGCGTTCGCCGGCGGCGGCGAAATTGCGGCGCGATTCGGCCAGCGCCTCGCCGGCCTCCCGCCACTTTTGTTCGGCGCGCTCGCGGCGCATGATCTCGGCGGCGAGGCGGTCCTGCAATTCGATGGTGCCGGCCGCCGGGCTGCTGTCGGCGGCGGCCACGGCGCGCGCGGCAGCCTGCTCGACGCTGGCGGCGTCCAGGCGGCGCGCGAAGCCGTCGCGCTCGGCCACCAGTTCGGCAAAGCGCACCTGCTGGCGCTCGATGCGCGCCAGCAGCTCGGCTTCGCGCTCTTCCAGCTCGGCCACCTGCGCCAGTGCGTTGCGGTTGGCCGCGCCCACGAGATGCGAGAGCATGTGGACGTCGCCGAAAATCTCGTGCACCAGCGCCGCCGTGACCTGCGGGTGGGTGAGGGTGGCCCAGTAGGCGCCGGGCAAATCGCCATGCTGGCGCGCCTCGCGCCACAGCGCGCGCAGCTCGCCCTCGCCGGCGCGGGTGAACTTGCGCAGGGTGGCTTCGTGGCGCCGGTCCAGCGCCTTGTGCAGGGCGCGGCCGGCGTCGTCGTGGCGGCCGGCGGCCATCACGCCCTGCTCGTGCAGTTCGAGGTCGGAGAGGTGGCGCAGCTCGTCGCCGGAAAAGCGCGCCAGCACCTTGCGCAATTCAGGGGTCGTCAGGCAGGTGCCGACCACCGAGCAATGCAGGTTTTGCGGCAGCTCCCCGAGCTTTTTGCGCGGCTGGGCGCGCGCCAGGGGGGCGGCCGCGGGGCGGGACGCGGCCAGCGGCGCGACCCGGGCCAGCCAGTCGGGTACGCCTCCGTTGCCGCCGTTGCCGCCGTTGCCGCCGTTGCCGGCAGGCTGGCGCAGCATCACCACCGGCCCGGATTGCGCGGGCTGCTCGCTTCGGCACATCTTCGACTCCCGGATCGCAAAAGGAATGGATATATCCTATCAGATATATCGTATCGTTGTATCTTTTCGGATATATCGACGGCGGGGCCGCGCGCAGGCAGGCGCGGAGTGGACCGGGGCCAAGGCGGCCGGGGCAGGGCGGCCGGTGCGGGGTGGCCGGTGCGGGGTGGCCGGGGCAGGGCGGCC
>JAQGMJ010000050.1 GCA_028292405.1 Betaproteobacteria bacterium | reverse complement strand
TGCGCCCGCCGCCGAGGCGCCTGCGCCCGCCACAGGGGCGCCTGCGCCCGGCGCGGGCGAGCGCATCGCCCGCCTGACCAGCCTGTACGCCGCCCTGTCGCGCACCAACGAGGCGATTTTCCGCGAGAGCGACCCGCAGCGCCTGTGCCGGGCGGTGTGCGAGATCGCCGTCACCTATGGCGGGCTGACGTCGGCCTCGATCCGCCTGTATGACGAGGGCCGCGAAAACCTGGTGCTGCTGTGCGGCTACGGCGCGCTTTCCGGCTGGGTCGGGGAGCGCAGCCTGGCGCGCGACGACCCGCATAGCCGCGCCGCGAAGGTAGCGCGCGAGCAGCGCCGCCACATCGTCGCCGACATCCTGACCAATTTCGCCTCTCCCGAGGCGCGCGACGACGCCGTGCGCCTGGGCGTGCGCTCCTCCGGCGGCCTGCCGCTGTCGATCGACGGCGTGCCCGCCGGGGTGTTTTCGGTCTACGCGGCGGCGCCGGATTATTTCGACGACGAGCTGGCCGGGCTGCTGGACGAGATGGCGCGCAACATCTCCTTCGCCTTCGCCAAGGCGCGGGCCGATGCCGCCGTGCGCCACAACGCCGACCATTACCGCAAGCTGTTCGATTCGATGCCGATGGGCATCCGCGTGCTCAGCGACGAGCGCGTGGTGGTGATCAACCCGGCGGGGCTGCGGATGCTCGGCCTTTCCTCGGAGCGGGAAATCATCGGCCGCCCGGTCTATGAGACCATCGCGCCGCGCTTTCACGAGCTGGCGCGCGAGCGCATCGGCGAGGTGATGCGCAGCGGCACGGGCCTGCCGCCTTCGGAGCAGGCGCTGCTGCGCGCCGACGGCGCCGAGGTGCCGATCGAAGTCACCAGCCTGCCGTTCGAATACGAGGGCCGCCCGGCGGTGATTTCGGTGCTGCGCACCCTGTACGTGCGCCACGCCAACCAGCGCCGCATCGCGCGCCTGACGCGCCTGAACACGGCGCTTTCGCGAATGAACGAGGCGATCTTCCGCCTCACCGGGGTCGAGGAGCTGTGCCAGAAGGTGTGTGAGATCGCGGTGGTCGATGGCGGCCTGGTGTCGGCGGCGATCCGCGCCTACAACCCGGTGCTGCACCAGCTGGAGCCCTACTGCGGCTACGGCCCGCTGCGCGGCCGCCTGGGCGCCGACACGATCCGCGTGGACGACCCGCACAGCTACTCCGCGGGGGTGGCGCGCGACGGCACGCGCTATGTGCACAACGACATGATCAACGGCCCCGGGCGCACCGCCTCGGTGGAAGACGCCGAAGCCCTGGGCGTGCGCGCCTCCGCCGGCTTCGCGCTTTCCATCGACAGCGAGCTGGCCGGGGTGCTTTCGGTATTCGCCGGCGAGGTGAATTTTTTCGACGACGAGCTGGTGCAGGTGCTGCAGGAGATGGCGCACAACCTTTCCTTCGCCTTCACCAAGATCCGCGCCGAGACCGAGCTCAAGCGCAGCCAGGAACACTACCGCATGCTCTTCGACGCCACGCCGGAAGCCTTCCGCGTGATCTGCGACGGCCGCATGGTGATGCTCAACCCGGCCGGCGCGCGCCTGCTCGGCTACGCCACGCCGGAAGACGGCATCGGCCAGCTGGCGGTCGACGCGGTGCTGCCGGAGAAGCGCGAGGCTTCGCTGGCGCGCAACGCCCGCGTGCTGCGCGAGCGCGTCACCATTCCGCTGGAGGAGACCACCCTGGTGCGCACCGACGGCAGCATGGTGGATGTCGAAGTGCTGACCCTGCCCTTCGAGTTCGAGGGCCGCCCGGCCGTGCTCTCGATCGCCCGCGACCTCACGGTGCGCAAGGCGATGGAGCGCGCCGCCCTGCGCCACGCCGCCGAGCTGGAGGAAACGGTGCAGCGGCGCACCGCCGAACTCAAGCAGGCCAACACCGACCTCGAAACCTTTTCCTACACCGTGGCCCACGACCTGCGCGCGCCCTTGCGCCGCATGACCGGCTTCGCCGGCCTGCTGAAGGAAAACCTCGGGCCGAGGCTGGAGGGCGAAGACCTGCTGTTTCTCGACCGCATCGCCGAGGGCGGCGCCACCATGGGCCGGCTGATCGAGGGCCTGCTCGAACTGGCGCACCTCGGCCGCGCCGAACTGCGGCCGCTGGAACTCGACCTCTCCGGCGAAGTGCGCTCCATCGCGCATGAGCTGCACGTGCGCGAGCCGGCGCGCGACGTGGAATTCGTCATCGCCCCCGGCATCACCGCCTGGGCCGACCCGCGCCTGATCCACAACGTGCTCGACAACCTGCTCGGCAACGCCTGGAAATTCACCTCCAACCACGCGCACGCGCGCATCGAATTCGGCGAGTGCACGACCGAAGATGGCGGCGCCGCCCCCTGCGCCCCCGACCCCGGGCCGGGCAACACCGACAGCGTCACCGCCAGCGCCGGCCAGCGCGTCTACTTCGTGCGCGACGACGGCGCCGGCTTCGACATGCACTACGCCGCCAAGCTCTTCGGCACCTTCCAGCGCCTGCATGCGCACAACGAATTCGCCGGCACCGGCATCGGCCTGGCCTCGGTCAAGCGCATCATCACCCACCACGGCGGGCGGGTGTGGGCGCATGGCGAGGTGGACAAGGGGGCGACGTTTTACTTCAGCTTGCCCAGGGCCGGGCAGCGCGCGGCATAGCGCGGCGCCACTACAAGCGTATTGGCATCGCGCTTCTAGAGGCCACCCTGACGCGCCGCCGCCAGCTCGTGGAAATGATTACCGCCGAAGCCAACCGCCGCGCCAGCGCCAGTGCGCGCATTGCCAAGCAGATTGACCGGCACATCGCCTGACTGGAGAAGCAATTGGGCGAAGCTAACGATGACCTTGACCAGATGATCCGCAACAGCCCGATCATGCAGCACAAGGCGCAGATCCTGACTTCGGTTCCAGGTGTCGGCAAAGTCACCGCCACCACGCTGCTGGCCGAGTTGCCTGAGCTGGGCACCCTGTCGCGCCGCAAGATCAGCGGCCTGGTCGGGTCTGTCCATTCAGCCGCGACAGCGGCACCATGCGCGGCCGGCGGTCGATCTGGGGAGGGCGGGCGTCGGTGCGCGCTTCGCTCTACATGGCCGCCATCGTCGCAATGCGGCATAACCCGGTGATCCGGGCCTTCTGCCAACGGCTGTTGGCAGCAGGGAAGATGAAGAAGGTTGCCATCGTGGCCTGCATGCACAAGCTGCTGATCACCCTGAATGCGATGCTCAAGGCCGGGACGCCGTGGCAGACTTCTGCACATCTCACCGAGGCTGCTGAACCTTCCTTGCAAGCCTGATGTTCAAGACACTTGCTGGCCCCTTTAATCCCCTAAGAATCCCCTAAGGGTGACTTCAGGGCCAGCATGCGACGTCTCTGGCAAGTGAAAGCGGACATTAGGACAGACCACCAATGTTTGAAAGAATCGTGGCCTGTCCCCGAATGATTCGCGTCCCCGAAGGATGCGCTTGCGCGTTCAACCGCGTTCAAAGCAGGCGCGTGTCGGCCGGCGCATGCTTGAGGTCGTCGTGACGGCCGTCGTTGTATTTCAACGACTTGGCGAGTTGATCGGCGTCTTGCTCGATCCCGTCCAGCGCGGCGATAGACACAGCGAAAAATTTGGCTCCGTTTCCCTCTGCGACGGTGCGGACACCGCAGGTCTTGCAGAAGCGATAGCGAAGGTGGGACTCGGATTTTCCAGGCGGAACCCACGAGTAATCGGACATCTGGTCTTCGCCTTTTTTGACTTCAAAATCTTCAGGCGGCACGATCGCGAACCAAAAGCGCGACTTGGTGCAAATCGAGCAATTACAGCGCGTCGTTCCTTTATCGAAGTCGATCTTGGCTTCAAAGGCGATCGCACCGCAGTGGCACGAGCCTTGGTATGTTTTCTTCGCCATCATGTTTCCTTGGTCCGCTGTGAGAAAGAGTGGAAAGGCCTCTGTCCGGGCCTTACCCGGATGTTCTGGCGCGCACCGGCTGCAAGGGAGGGATGGCTCAAATCTTTTCGCCCCCTTTTCCCTTCAACGCCTGACCAATTCGGCGTGATTCGAGGTGCGAAATTCGTGCAGCGACAATAGGACGGAATCGGACGGGCGTCTGTGTGAGACCGAACATAGCGCGGTTTCGGAATTGACCGCGGCCGTGGTCCCGACCAGCTATTTTCGAGAGGACTATCACCACCCGCAGCATCCCTCACATCGCAACTCACGCAACCCGCCTTCGCTCCCGCGTCTCCGGCATCGCCCACGCAAACAGCACCAGCGCAACCACGGCCACGGCGGAGAGCAGGATCATGCCGGTGCGAAAGTCGGTGAGGTGGACGATCTCGCCGCCGGCGACCTGGCTGGCGGCGGCGCCGATACCGACGGTGGTGTTGATGGCGCCGAGCATGTAGTTGAAGCGCCCGCTGCCGGCGGTGAGGTCGGCGATCACCAGGACGGAGACGACGCCGAAGACGGCCACCGCAATGCCGTCGAGCACCTGGATGGCGACGAGCTGCGTGGCGCTGTCGGTGAGGGTGTAGAGCAGGCCGCGCAGCGGCAGCACGGCGAAGCCGGCGAGCAACAGGGGCTTGCGCCCGCGCGCGGCGGCGCGGCCGATCCAGCCGGAGGCCGCGGCGGCGACGCATTGGGTGGTGATGACGCAGGCAGCCATGAAGGCCATCGAGCCGGCGCCCTGGCCGCGGGCGAGCTTCTGGCCGACCAGGGGGAGCATGGAGCCGTTGGCGAAATGGAACAGCACCGAGCAGGCGATGAAGACCAGCACGGGGCGCCTGGCGAAGACCATGCGCAGGGTGAGCGGCGGTGCGGAGCCGGCGGGGGAGGCGGAGCCGGAAGCGTCGGCGCTGCTTTGCGCGCCGCGCGCGCGCTCGTGGTTGATCTCGCGCGCGGAGAGGGCGGCCAGCGAGAGCAGCGCGGGCATGGCAAAGGCGGCGCCGGCGAACAGCGCCGTGCGGTTGTCGATGAAGTAGGCGGCCAGGCCGACGGCCACCGAGGCGAAAATGTTGCCGGCGGCGTTGAAGGATTGATTGCGGCCCTGGCGCGCGCCGAAGGCGCCGGGTTCGGCGATGCCTAAGGTGATGCCGTAGATGGCGGAGCCGAGCACGCCGCCGGCCACGCCCATCATGGCGGCGGCGATGTAGATCACCGCCGGCTGCGGCCGGAAGGCGACGGCCAGCGCGCTCAGGGCGGTGAGCACCGTGGCGGCGGCGACCAGGGCGCGCTTGGCGCGGGTGCGGTCGACCAGCGCGCCCGCCGGCGTCTGCGCGGCGATCGCGGACACGCCGAGCACGGTGAGCGCAAGGCCGACGTGCAGCTCGTTCCAGCCTTGCGAGGCCAAGTAGACGGCGAGGAAAGGGCCGACCGATGCCTGCATGTCGGCGACGAAGAAATTCAGCCAGTCGAGCGCGCGCAGCGAGGATGTGCAGGTGCCGGCGAGCGGGCCGGTGGGGTTACCGGTGGCATTACCGGGGGGGCTAGAAGCGGGCGGCGCGGCTAATCCGATGGGCATGGGGGCCTTGAGGGCGACATGGGGCGGCATGGGGCGACATGGGGCGGCATGGGGCGGCATGGGACCGCCTGATGACGACCTTACCTTGCGCGCGCGCGGGAGTCTGTCGGTGCTTGTCGGACAGCGCAGGGCGCACTTGCCTGACCCTTGACCCCGATATCCGGGGTGCGGAGTGAAGCAGGGTGAGCGCTACTGTTTAATTTTCTACCGCGGCATGCGAGGTGAAGAACTTCGCGGCCCCGATATCGGGATCAGGTCATTTCAAAAAGCGAAACGACTCCGATGCCAAATTCCTGCGTTGTGCCTTGCGGATCAGTCCCTGTCCGCCACCAGCGCCAGAAACTCGGCGCGCTGCGCCTGGTTCTTTTCGAGATCGCCGAGCATGGCGGAAGTCACCGTCTCTTCCCCCGCCACCGCGATGCCGCGCGATTCCATGCACATGTGGCGGCAGCGGATGATCACGCCGACCGCCTTGGGCTGCAGATGTTCGAGCAGGGACTGCGCGATCTGCTGCGTCAGCCTTTCCTGCACCTGCAGGCGCGCGGCGAAGCAGTTGACCAGGCGCGTAAGTTTGGAGAGGCCGACGATGCGCCCGGTGGGCAGGTAGCCGATGGCCGCATGCCCGAAGAAGGGGGCCAGGTGGTGTTCGCAATGCGAGTAGACCGGGATGCGTTTCACCACGATCAGCTGGTTGTAGTTTTCGCTGCCGTCCTCGAAGGTCTTGAGGATGGCCACCGGGTCTTCCTTGTAGCCACGGGTCCAGTGCGCCCAGGCCTTGGTGGCGCGCTCGGGGGTTTCGACCAGGCCCTGGCGCATCGGATCTTCGCCGAGGGAGCGCAGCAGGTGGCGCCAGTCATTGACGCCAAAGGAGGAACCTTGCACGGCGCCGTTTACGGAATCGTCTTCTTTGCTCATCGTTGTCTCTGGTAATGACCGGCTCCGAAGAAAACGGACCGGTTCGATTTGGAGGGGCAAGGCAGCCTCAGCCAGCAATGGTGCGAGAATATCGCAAGACGCAGCACAATATCGCGCATAACCTTTCCGCAAGCCGGGCCTTTCCCCCGCTGGCGGGTGCGCGTGGAGCGAGGCAATGCACGGCAAGGACACGGAGCAGAACGGCAACCTCACACCGCCGCGCACGCCCGAAGAAGAGGAACAGGCGCGCCGCGCCGGCCAGCAGCAGCGCTGGCAGGAACTCACCTCGCCGCAGGTGCTGCTGCTGCTGGGCGCCGGCGTGCTCGCCTTTGCGGGACTCGGCATGCCGGTGCCGCATTTGCACTGGCTGATCGGCGCGGGCCTGGGCGCCGGCCTGTTTTGCGCGCCGCGCCTGCCGCGTTTCGGCGTGCCCGGCGCGCTGGCCCTGATCGCGCTCGGCGCGGTGCTGCTGGCCGCCGCGGTGGCCTGGCTGCCGCACGGCTTCCTGCCCGAGGCCGCGCCGGATTCGCTGCCGCCCAAACCGGAACTGGAAGAAGAGGTGTACCCGCGCAAGGCCTTCGAGATCGTGGTGGCCGGCGCGGCGGCGCTGATGCACGGGGTGCTGGTGCTGATCTGGAATTTGTGGGGACGGGGGAACCATGAAACAGGCGGCTGACCGCGGCGGATGCGGGCGCTATCGCCCCTCTGCCCGCGCCGCCAGGCTTGCCTCGCCGTTTTTACTTCAGGGTTGCCGCATCCATGCAAAATAATTTCGAACCGCCGAAGCCGGCTTGCGATCTCGATCAAGATTCCGATTCTCCCCGGCGGTTCAGCTGGCGCTCCGCCTTTCTGGGCGCGGCCATCGGGATTGCGGGCCCGGCCTACTTCGGCACGCTGCTGGGGGCCGTCACGCTGTGGATCTACCTGGCGCAGGGCCGGACGATACAGCAGGCCAATGCGCTGATCGGCCAAAGCGCGTTCTCGCTGCCCGTGGTGTCGGGCGTGGCCGCCGCCGTCGTGTTCGCCTGCGCCTCGGGCTGGGTGTCGGCGGCGTATGGGCGCGGCGCGCCGGTGTTGCAGGGCGTCGCCACCGGGCTGCTGGCAGCTTCGTTCCCGGTGATCATGTTTCTCAACCCGAACAACGGCGCCATGCCGGCCTGGTATGCGCTGTACCAACTGGGCGTGCCGTTCCTTGGCAGCATCGCCGGGGCTTACGCCTGCTCGCGCAAGGCCGGCCTGCGCAACGCCGGGCAATAGGCCCGGCTTTCCGCGCGCCCCATGTTTGCCCGATTACTTTTGGAGTTACTACGATGACCCACGCCACCGGCACCTTCGAGATCACCCTTACTCCCACCGGCCACGCGCCCGACCCAAGCCTGGGCAGCCTGGCGCTTGCCAAGACCTATCACGGCGGCCTGGAGGCGACGGCGAAAGGCGAGATGCTTTCCGCCGGCAACCCGGCCAGCGGCAATGCGGGCTACGTGGCGATCGAGCGCATCACCGGCACGCTCGACGGCCGCGCGGGCAGCTTCGCGCTGATGCAACTGGGCACGATGACGGCCGGCAGCGCGCCCTCGATGACCATCCTGATCGCGCCCGGCTCGGGCACCGGAGCGCTGGAGGGGATCAGCGGGACGATGGCCATCGTGCGCGAGGGCGGCAAGCATTCGTACGTGCTGGAGTACACGCTGGGCTAGGCGGCCGCTTGCGTAAACGACTGGCCAAAAGAAAGCCCGGCACGAGGAACCCCGCGCCGGGCTTGCTGCCTTTCCTTACTTTACTTCTGCTGGCTGGAACTAGCCGGCGTTTGCTGCGAGGCATTGCTGCCCACGTTACCATCGTCGGTGCCCGCGTAAGCGCCGGCGCCGAAGGCGAACAGCGAAGCAACGGCGAGCCACTTGAAGTTCTTAAGGATCTGGTTCATTTGATTTCTCCGGAAGTCTGTCGCTACGCCGGAATAGGCGCACGGCCGATGTAACTTATTTTCCGCTGCGGTAACGCCGTGCGGCATCGGTGCTTGTCGGACTTCCGCGTCCGTAAACGCCTTACGGGGACGCGGCTGGGGCGAATCCCTGTCCGTTTCGCGACAAAACCTGACGGTATTGCGAAATCAGGACAAGCGGCCCGGGCTTATAATATGGGGTTGGCGAGAGCCTGGCCGGCCGGGTTTCTCCCCCTTGCGCGACCTCTCCGCAAGCTCCCTGATCAACGCGCCCATCATCATGACCGCCCAAGCATTGCCGCTCTCCGCGGACCGTCCCAAGATCGCCCTCGGTGTGCTCTCCGCCCTGAGCATCTCGCACATGGTCAACGACACCATGCAGTCGCTGATCCTGGCGATGTACCCCATCCTCAAGGGCGAGTTCTCGCTGAACTTCGCGCAGATCGGCCTGATCACCCTCACCTTCCAGCTCACCGCTTCGCTGCTGCAGCCGGCCATCGGCCTGTACACCGACAAGCATCCGACGCCGCGTTCCTTGCCGATGGGCATGGCCTGCACGATGCTGGGCCTGCTGCTGCTGGCCTTCGCCAGCAGCTTCCCGATGGTGCTGGTGGCGGCGGCGCTGGTGGGCACCGGGTCCGCCACTTTCCACCCGGAGTCTTCACGCATCGCGCGGCTGGCTTCGGCAGGGCAGCATGGGCTGGCGCAATCGCTGTTCCAGGTCGGGGGGAACGTCGGCAGCGCCATCGGCCCGCTGATCGCGGCGGCCATCATCGTACCCTTCGGCCAGCGCAGCGTGGCGTGGTTCGCGCTTGCCGTCGCGGCGGCGATTGTCATCCTGGTGCGCGTGGGCACCTGGTACGCCGTGCAAATGGCCCACGGCGCGCGCCGCAAGGCCGCCGCCGCGCGGCAGTCGCCCTACCCGCCGCGCGTGGTAACCGGTGCCATCACGGTGCTGCTGATCCTCATCTTCTCCAAGTATTTCTACGTCGCCGGCATCAGCAGCTTCTACACTTTTTACCTGATGGAAAAATTCGGCCTCTCGGTGCCCAGCGCGCAGGTGCACCTGTTCTACTTCCTGCTCGCTTCCGCGCTCGGCACCCTGGTCGGCGGCCCGCTGGGCGACCGCATCGGCCGCAAGCCGGTGATCTGGATATCGATCCTCGGCGTGGCGCCATTCGCGCTGCTGCTGCCGCACGCCGATCTCTTCTGGACGACGACGCTCACCATCGTCATCGGCCTGTTGCTCTCCTCCGCCTTCTCCGCCATTTTGGTATTCGCGCAGGAGCTGATCCCCGGGCGCGTCGGCATGGTGTCGGGCCTGTTCTTCGGCTTTGCCTTCGGCATGGGCGGCCTGGGCGCCGCCGTGCTCGGCGTGCTGGCGGATCACACCAGCGTGGAGTTCGTGTACCACACGGTGGCCTATCTGCCGCTCCTGGGCATCGTCGCGGCCTTTCTGCCGAAGCAGCTCAGCTTGCAGAACAAGGCGGCGCGCTGAGGCAGGGGGCGGCCCGCCCCCTGGATTGCGCGCCCAGGCGGCTTCGAAAAAGTCCGTCAGCCTGCCGTCGTTCAGCGGCGCAGGCGGCACGCCAATTCGCCGCGCGAACAATTTATTGGTGCGACAATCGCCGCAGGCGCCTCGACGGCCGCCGATAAAAATATCCGGAGACTCTCATGCCCTTACCCTTCACAGGCCGCGCCCTCGTAGCGCTGGCCGCCGCGCTGCTGTTCAGCGCCGCCCACGCCCAGGTGCCCGAGCGCACCATCGACGAAATCAAGGTGGAGGCGCAGGCGCGCGCCGAGCGCGGCGCCTACCCGCTGGGCGGGCTGGACCCTGCCGACGTGCGCGACGCGCTGGCGCGCATTCGCACGCGCGAGCGTGACGACTGGGCCGCCGGCTTCGGCGCTGTCGCCGCCAAATACATGGCGCAGGCGCAGGCCGCGAGCGGCCCCGCGCAAGCCGCGGCGAACTACAAGCGCGCCTGGCGCCTCTACTACTTCGGCCAGTGGCCGGTGCCGGCCTCGCCGGGCAAGCAGCAGTCGTACGCCAACGCGCTCGACGCCTACGCCAAATACGCGCGCACGCTGGACCCGCCGATGCAGGTGGTGCGCATTCCCTTCGACACCGGGCGCGGCATGAGCGAGATCGTCGGTTATTTGCGCCTGCCGAAAAACGCGACCGGTCCCGTCCCGCTGGTGCTGGCCATCAGCGGCCTGGACAGCCGCAAGGAAACCGTGGCCGAGACCTACGATGCGGTGCTGAAGCACGGCGTCGGCTTTTTCGCGGTGGATAGTCCCGGCACGGGACAGGCGCCGGTGAAGGTGAGCGCCAATGCCGACCGCATGTTCAGCGCCATCCTCGATTACCTCGGCAAGCGCCCGGAGGTGGACGCCAAGCGCATCCTCACCCACGGCGTTTCCTTCGGCGGCTACTGGGCGACGAAAATCGCCATCACGGAAGAGAAGCGGCTGATCGGCGCGGTCGCGCAGAGCCCGCCGGTGGATATTTTCTTCTCCGAGAAATTCACCCGCGAGGGCACGCTGGGCAATCGCGAATATTTGTTCGACCTCGCGCCCGCCTTCATCGCCGTGGTGGAAAACACCAAAACGATAGACGACCTCGCGCGCAACCTGCCCGACATGTCGCTGGTGAAACTCGGCCTGCTCGGCCGCCCGATGGCGCCGATGCTGCTGGTGGGCGGCGTGAAGGACACGCAGGTGCCGGTGGCCGACCTTGAGTTGCTGATGCGCAGCGGTACCGCGCCGAAAGAGGAATGGCTCAACCCGGTGGGCGGCCACCTCGGGCGCGAGGCAAAGGGCTGGACCGACCCGGTGATTTATTCGAAGGTGATCTTGCCGTGGGAATTGCGCATCATCGCGCAGTCGCGCGAGGCGAAGTAAACAAAGCGGGACAGGCCCGCGGCAGAAAAACAAAAGGCGTGAGAGAAATCTCACGCCTTCGTTTTTGCCGGCTCCGGGCAGGACTTACGTCGCCTGCTGCTCCACGTGATCCACCATCTCCTCCAGCACATAGTGCTCGCGCATCTGCAACTCGATGTCGAACACCACGTTGCGCGCGTCGAAAAAGGCTTGCGGATCGTCGTCCGCCGAGGGCGGCCAGGTGAAGGTGTAGCCGCCGGTGCCGCCGGTTGAGGCGGCCAGCGCGTCCTTGACGACGCGCATGCCCGGGCGGAATTGCGGGTGGTCCGGCAGGCGCCGGTTCATTTCCTCGATGTATCGGGTCAGGGTCAGGGGCGTACGCACCAGCGGCGCGCTATATGCGGACCTGTCCGGGTGGCTATCTGTTTGGTTGATGATGTTTTCCAGCATATCCTGCTCCCATCTAGCCTTGTCTTGTGACTGACACTATGGGGGCCCGGTGGGCGGCGCCAAGCCAGCGCGGCGCGGAGAATTTTGTCGGCGGATTCCGACATGGCGCGTGCGCCGCCGTCTGAACCCGCCTAGAATCCCGCTTCACAGTCCCGCCTCACAGTCCCGCCTCACAGTCCCGCCTCATAGTCCCACCCCACAGTCCCACCTCACAGTCCCACCTCACAGTCCCACCTCACGCTCCCATTTTCTGCAAGGAAACCCCATGAACCTCGGCATCGAAGGCGACCGCATCCTGGTCATCGGCGCCAGCGAAGGCATCGGCTACGAAACCGCGCTGGCCCTCTCCCACGAAGGTGCGCGCGTGGCGATTGCCTCGCGCAGCGCGAAGAGCATCGAAGCGGCGGCCAAGCGCATCACCCGGGCCACCGGCCACGCGGTGGAGCCGCTGGTGGTCGACGTGATGGACGAGGCCGCCACCGAGGCCCTCATCGTCGCCTGGGACAACCAGCCGCTCGACGGCCTGGTGCTGGCCACCGGCGGCAGCCACCGCGCGCCCTTCACCGAGTTGACGGACGCGAAGTGGATGGAGAACTACACCTTCAACGTGCTGGGCCCGGTGCGCCTGCTGCGCGGCCTGCTGCCCGCGCTGAAAAAGGGCCGCGATGCGCGCGTGCTTTTTTTCGGCGGCGCCGGCGCGAAAATGCTGCACCCCCAGCAGGTGGTGTCGAACGTGCACAAGGCCGGCATCCTGGCGCTGGCGAAAACGCTGGCCGACGAGCTGGCGCCCGAGGGCGTGCGCGTCAACGCCATCTGCCCCGGGCGCACCTGGACCAAGCTGTGGCGCGACCGCGCCGCCGACTTCAATGCGAAGGAAGGGCTGACGGAGGAGGAAGTGGTGAAGCGCTTCGCCGCCGACATTCCGCTCAAGCGCTTCGCCCAGCCCGACGAGATCGCGGCGGTGGCCACCTTCATGATGTCGCGCCAGGCTTCCTACCTGGTGGGCCAGGCGATCAACGTGGACGGGGGGATGGCGAAGGGGCTGCTGTAGGCGCGCCGGCTAGAATGGGGCGATGCCGTCCGCCAAGACCTTGCTGAGAATGTTCGCCACCCTGGTGCTGATGTGCGCGACCCTGGCGATGACGATACACGCCTGCCTCCTGGTGTTTCGCCTCACCGGCCAGCTCTCGGCCGGCCCGATGCCCGACGGCGCCACCCCCATGGGTTACCTGGGGCTTACGATTGCGCTGGTGTTCGAGCTGGCGTTGATCATCGGCTGCATCGCGGTGCGCCGGGCCAACCCGGCGCGCGCGAAGCAAGCCTGAGGGACCACCCCGGCAACCTCGGTAACCCCGACCACCCCGGCAAGCCCGACCACCCCGACCACCCCGGCAACCCCGGCAACCCGGCAACCTTCAAGCCGTCCCGCCGTCGTTCGCCGGCAGCGTGTCGTCCGGCCCGAGCACGCGCAACTTGCCGGTGGAAGAGAGCAGGTCGGACTTGCGGATAGCGTCCACCACCTGGCTGTAGCTGGGGTCGCCGATGGCGTAGAGCACCACGCTGTGGCCGCTCTCGGTGCTGCGGCGGAAATATTCGTATTCGACGTCGCCGGCCATCGCCTTGAACGAGGGCTGGGTGGCGGCGTCGCCAACGAGTGCGACCATCTGTCCGTGACAGGGGCCGCCGACCAGTAAGGCTTGCATGGGTCCTCCTGCGAACTTCGCATCTTCCGGAGTGGCAGTTTATACCAGTGTCATTAAAATGGCGAGGGGGAATACGCGGGCGGGCGCTCGCCGCGGCGGCAATCAAGGCTAATATCCGGACATCGCGCCGGCCCCGCAGGGCCGGCCGCAGGCAACAGCAAGAGGACACCATGATCGGCAAGTTGATTTCCAACCTGGGGCGCGCCGGGAGCAGCGCCGGCGCTTCCGCCACCCCCGGCGAGGCCGCCACCCCCGGCGAGGCCGCCGCCCCCGAAGCGGCCGCGCCCGGCATGCCGCCCTTCGTCGGCCTGCTGCAAAAAGTGGTGGACGCGCTGCGCGACGACCTCTACGCCAGCAACGTGCTGGCCGCGCAAACCCTGATGCAGACCACGCTGGCCCAGCCGCAGTTCGACGACCCCAAGCGCCTGGAGCGCGCCGGCTTCAAGGCCTACTCGCAAAACGACGAAGACGGCATCCTGCAGGAAATCTTCCGGCGCATCGGCGCGCCGCATAAAAGCTTTGTCGAGTTCGGCTGCGGCAACGGCATGGAAAACAACAGCAGCTACCTGCTGCAGCAAGGCTGGCGCGGCCTGTGGCTCGACGGCAGCGAAGCCAACGGCGCCTTCATCACCGGGCACTTCGCCCATCTCATCGAGCATGGCCTGCTCAAGTTCCAGTGCACCTTCATCACCCGCGAAAACATCGACGGGCTGATCGCCGCCGCCGACCTCGGCGCGGAAATCGACCTGCTCTCGGTGGACATCGACGGCAACGACTACCATGTCTGGGAAGCGATCCACAGCGTCAACCCGCGCGTGGTGGTGGTGGAGTACAACGCGCGCCTGCGCCCGCCCAACGACTGGACCATCACCTACGACGCCGGCCACTGGTGGGACAACACGGACCGCTTCGGCGCTTCGCTCACCGCCTTTACGCGCCTGGGCAACCAGCTCGGATACCAGCTGGTCACCTGCAACCTGGCCGGCTGCAACGCCTTTTTCGTGCGCCGCGATTTATGCGGCGACCTGTTTCCCAGCCCCGCCACCGCCGAGCATCTCTACCACCCCGCGCGTTCGTTTTTCACGCCCTACTTTCACGTTGGCCCGAAGGCGGGCCCGATGACCATCGTCGAGGGCGCCTCGCAGCGCGCCGGGCTGCCGTGGCCGCCGGGGTGAGGTCTAGGTGAGCTCGAGGTAGGGTCGAGGCAAGCTCAAAGCCAGGCCGAGGCAGGCCGAGGCAAGCTGGACGTGACATGAGCCGCCGCGCGTTCCGCATCGCAAGGCCCTATTCGCGCGCCACCCCGGCCCGGTGACAGGGCATTGCCGCCGGCAGCCCCCATCGGGGCGCCCCTAGAAATACAGCCCCACCACCGCCTTCAATCGCCCATCGGCCAGCACCGGCAGCGCCAGCAGGCTGGACAAGCCCGCCTTGCGCGCCGAGCGGCCGTTGACCGAAGCGTCCTGCGCGATTTCCTGGTTCGCTTCCGGCAGGCCGCTGGCCCACACCCGGCCCAGCGGCCCTTCGCCGCGGGCGATGCGCGCGCTGGCGTAGTCCTGCGGAAAGGCTTTGTTGAGGTCGCAATCGCCGCCGTTAAAGACGAGCGCCTGGTGTGCCTCGTCGAAGGTCCAGATCTCGAAGCGCCGCGCCAGCGGCGAACCCAGCGCGGAAAGAAAAGTCATAACGAAGCGCGTGCCGTCGCCGGCGAACATCGGCAGCGCCAGGCCGTGCGACAAGCCCAGCGGCGCGCCGTCGCCGCGGCGCACGAAGCGCTTTTCGAACCACAGCTCGCTCATCACCTCCGGCATGCCGCTTTGCCACACCGCGCCCGGCAGCCCGACGCCGGGCTTGAAACTCTTCTCGCGCGAGGCCGCCTCGAATTCCAGCGCGCTGCCGTAGTAGCCGTCGGCCAGCACCAGGTCGGCGCCCGCCGCCGCGTGCCACACCTCGATGGCGCCGAAATGTTCCTGGTCGTCGCCGCAATAAATCACGATCACCGAGAGCAGGTAGTCGCCGGCGAATATCGGCAGCGCGATGCCGCAGGTCAGCCCCGCCGCCTTCGCCTGGCGCGAGCGCTTGAAGTAGGAATGCTGCAGGTCCTTCAGCACCACCGGCGCGCGCATCGCCCACGCATGCCCCGGCAAACCCTCGTCGTAACCGAGCACCATGCGCTCGCTCGCCGCGCGAAACTGGCGCAGCGAAATGTTGCCGTGTTCCGGATAGAGTCCCCCGTAGTATTCAAGCTGGTTTCTGGATTTAGACGGCACCCAGACTTCACACGCGCGCACAAATGTTTTCATTCTTGGCTTCTCCGCGAGAGGGACAAGCCTGTGCAGCACGAATGGTGCCAGCCTGCGGGAGCAGGCGTCGCGGACTAGCGCGCGAGACGCAGCGGATTGAGGTTTTCGACGGTGTTCAGGTGACCGGCATAGGGGAAATTCAGGCGGTCGGCGAGCCAGGCGTGGGCTGTTTTTTCATCGCCGATCAAAAGAATCCGAAAGGGGCAGTCACGCAGGTAATACTCGTTGCCCAATGCGGCGCTTTCGACAAACTCGTAATGGTGCGGCGGTTTCATGGCATCGAGTATGGTCCGCGCGATCCCGGGTGTCGCTGCCGCGATATAGGCGGCCACGCCGTCTTCGACCTTGACCACGGCAAGGGTCTTGTAAGTCCCCTGCGGCCAGGTGACAGGCTCGCGCGTGGCGATGAAGTAAAGCGGGGAGGAATTCAAGCCGCCGCCTCCAGCATCGCCTCCGGTGTGAAGTCCACCGTGGTGCGCCGCAGCTCGCGCCGCTCGCTGATCGGAAAGCGTCGCCCGCGATGCAGGGTGGCGCGGTTGTCCCACATCACGGTGTCGCCGACGCGCCACTGGTGGGCGTAGACGAAGGGGCGCTGCGTCGCGTGCTCCAGCAGATCGGAGAGGAACACGCGGCTTTCCGACACCGGCCAGCCGATCACCTGGCGCGCGTGCACGCCGACGAACAGCAGCTTGCGGCCCGAGCCGGGGTGGGTGTGCACCAGCGGCCAGGTGGCGGGCGGGATAGCTTTCTTTTGCGCGTCGGTATAGGCGTCGTCGCCGAGGAGAATGCGCGTGTGCAGCGCGAAGTGCTCCGCGCTAAGCGTGGCGCACTCGGCCTTCAGGTCGGCCTCCAGCGCGTCGTACGCGGCGCGCAAATCGGCGAACTCGGTGTTGCCGCCGCTTGAGGGCAGCACCACGGCGTGCAGCAGCGAATAGGCGGCGCGCGGGTCCTGGAAGGAGCTGTCGCTGTGCCACAACTGGTTGGCGAAGTTGGAGAGGTTTTTCGGCGAGTCGCGCTTGGAGACATTGCCTTGCGCGTCGACATTCGATATGTCGATCAGGCGCTCGTCGGACAAACGCTCCGGGCGGTTGAAGAGTTTCTTCAGGCCGATGTCCAGCGGGCCGAACGATTTGGCGAAGGCGACCTGCTGCGGCTCGGTCAGCGGCTGGCCGCGCCAGACCAGCACGCCGTACTTGTTCATCGCGGCGTTGATCTGCTTGCGGTCTTCGTCGGCAAGGGGTTGCGTGAGGTCGATGCCAAAGGCTTCGGCGGCGAAGAGGGGGTGCAGGGGGTGTAGTTGCAGGGCCATGGTTGTCTCCTGTGCTGCGGGTCTTTCTCGCGGTTGTTCGCGGTTGACCGCTGTTGACTCTACTCCGGCTGAATATTCGCGTCGGCCACCACCTTGGCCCAGCGCTTGATCTCGGTGGCGATGAAGGCGTCGAGTTGTTCCGGCGTCGAGCCGACACTGGCCATGCCCAAATCCTCCACGCGTTTTTTCATGTCCGGCTCGTTCAGGGCGCGCGCGGTGTCGGCGGCGATCTTGTGCAGGATGGGCTTGGGCGTGCCGGCCGCCGCTTCGAAGGCGAGCAGGGCGTTGACGCTGAAACCGGGAATGGTCTCGGCCACGGTCGGGTAATCGGTGCCGGGGATGCGCTTGAGCCCTTCGGTGGCGATCATTTTCATCCGCCCGGCCTTGACGAAGGGCTGCACCGAGAGGTACGGGTCGAAGATCAAATCGATGCGCCCGCCCATCAGCTCGGCCTGCGCGGGGGCGCTGCCCTTGAAGGGCGAGTGCAGCATGTCGAAGCCGGCGGTGCGCTTGAGCAGCTCGGCGCCCAGGTGCGTGGTGCTGCCCGCGCCCGGCGTGCCGTAGGTGAGCTTGCCCGGGTTTTTCTTGCCGTAGGCGATGAGTTCGGCGACGGTGTTGAAGGGCGCGTCGTTGCGCGCGACGATGGCAAGTTGCAGGTCCGCGATGTGGGAGACGCCGACCAAATCCTTCAGCGTGTTGTAGGGCATGGTCTTGCGCAGCGAGGGGTTCACCGCGAAGGCGGAGTTGATCATCACCATGGTGTAGCCGTCCGGCAGGCTCTTGGCGACGAAGTCGACGCCGATGACGGTGCCCGCGCCCGGCTTGTAGTCGATGATCACCGGCTGGCCCCAGTAGCCCTCCAGCTTTTGGCCGATCAGCCGCGCCACCGTGTCCGTGGGCCCGCCGGGCGGGAAGGGAACGATGATTTTCACCGGCCCCTTGGGAAACTCCTGCGCCTGCGCGGCAAAGGCCAGGCACAGGAGGATCGACATCACGGCACGCAGCAGAGGTGACAGCAGGGTCCGGCGCATTTCGGCTCGCAAGAAATTCAACAGGCGCGCATGTTAACGCACACCGCCGCGGACATGCGCGGCGGTTCAAGAGCGGTGGCGCGCATACGCGGCGGTTCAGGCAGCGTGGCGCGGCGTACGCAGCCGGTTGACGCAAGGTAGCGCCGCGCACACGACCGCGCGCAGGCCGCCGGCGGGCGCCGGCAACAGCGCCGGTGTTGATTCCTGCCGCGGCTGAAACGGGCGCCTAGGCCCGGCGTCCGCGCCGCGCCGCCAGCAGCAGCCCGGCCAGGCCCAGCAGCATCAGCGCCCAGGTGCCGGGCTCCGGCACCGCGGCCACCGGGCTCAGGGTGATCAGCGCGCCGCCGTGGCCGGCGATCTCGATGAAGATGGAGCCGCTGCCGCTGGTGAGATCGGCGGCCAGGGCCAGCGCGCCGAAGTAGAGGCCGATCAGGTCGGCGCCGGCGTGCAGGTCGAGCGCGCCGTGGCCGGGCAGGTCGAAGAAGGGGCCGCAGTCGGTGCCGGTGCTGAAGATTTCCCAGCTCAGGGTGCTGGCGGTGGCCAGCGGGTGCGAAGGCAGGCCGGTGAAGACTTCGGAGCCGGACCTGACCACCACCGGCTGCGTGGTGTGGCTGCCCACCGCGCTCAACTGGCCGTCGAGAATGCTCCAGGTGCTGCCGTCGAGCTTGCCGCCGCCGCCGAAACTGAGCGCGCCCTGCGAGATGAACTCGACGAAAGGCGCGCTGACGTTGACGCCACTAAGCGAGAGGTCGCCGCCGGAGCGCACGATCACGCCCAGCGGCGAGCTGATGCTGCCGCCGCTGATCGCGAAGTCGCCGGCGCATTGCATCGAGACGACGATGAAGGAAGAGGAATACTCATGGCCGGAGCAGGACATGCCGGCGTGGCCGCCGCCGTGGGCCTGGGCCAGCGCGGGCGCGAGCAGCAGCAGCGGAGCGAGGAGGGCGGCGCAAAAGCGCAAGCGTGGAAGTTTCATGGGGTCGGTGTGATCTCGAAAAAGTGGACGGGGCGCCGGGCGAAAAGCAGAACACGCGCAACAAGCAGAACAAGCGGAAAGAACGACAACGCGATGCTGCGAAAACCTGGGCAAATCATAAGCACGATACGCATCAGCCAGCAGGCGAACAGCAAGGCGAAAATCCGCTACTTTTTACGGGTTGCAGCGGGTGCAACACGCTGAGCGTTAGGGGCGCACGCGGCAGCGCGCGCCCGCGCCGCGCCGCGCCTGGACGCGACAACGGCCTTAAAACACCGGCCCGCGGAAAAAAGTTGCGGACAGCCAGGCTCGCGGGACAACCGCGGAGCGTCGCTTACTGTAGCGGGGCCATGTGTCAGCACTACAATGCGGCGCGCCCGTGCGAGCCCGCCATTCGGCCTATTGGCCTGGTCCGCATGGAAGCGCCGCGCCGCCGATCGGCGCAGGCGCGCGGGCGATTGACCGGATCACGACGCAATCGCGCTTTCTCCGACAGCGCGACTGCGTTTTTTGCGGGGCGTGCCCGGTAGCCCCGGCTCCGGCACGCAGGCCAGCGCGAGGGACCGTGGTCGGCCCTTTCCTACAGCGCTTTCCCGCCGGCTCCCACAGACCGGGCGGCGCCGCAGGTTCATTGTGCAAGCGTGGCAAAAGGCTCTCCGCTTCGGAGAGGCATGCCTAACAGTCAACCCGGAGACATACCATGAAATCAAAGCTCACCCTCATCGCCCTGCCGGTCCTGGCATTCGCGCTGGCCGCCCCCGTGTATGCGCAGAACGCCGCCGGTACCGGCAGCAACACCCAGGGCTCCAGCAGCAGCGGCACCACCGGCACCTCCGGCGGCCCCGCCGCCGCCAACACCGGTAGCGCCAGCGTCAGCGGCAACGGCAGCACCGACAGCATGAGCAAGCCGGCCAAGGCGCCGAAAGCCAGGAAGGCGAAGAAGTCGAAGATGAACAGCGACACCAGCGCCAGCGGCAATGCCGCCCAGACCACCGGCAGCGCCAGCAGCGGCACCACCGGCGCCGACGCGGCCGGCAGCGGCAGCAACGCCACCACCACCACCAATCCGTCTTCGCTGAAGTAAGGGCCGAAGAAGCGCCGCGGCGAACGTAAACGCGCGCAAACGCGCGCATAAGCGGCAGCAGGCGCAATCGCCACAGCAGGCGCAACCTCCACAGCAGACGCAACACCGGGCCGCCGCAGGGCGGCCCGCCTTTTCAAGCAAAGGAAATCACATGAGCACGCCCACCCCCCGCGAAACCCTCTGGGACCTGATCAAGGACATCAAGTTCGCCATGCTCACCACCTCGCATGCGAACGGCCACCTGCATTCGCGCCCGGTGACCACCATGAACAAGAGCATCGACCACGACGACACCCTGTGGTTCTTCATCTCGCGCACCAGCGAGCCCGCGCTCGACACCGCGCGCGCCCCGCAGGTCAACCTCGCCTATGCGCACCCGGGCAAGGACAGCTATGTCTCCGTCTCCGGCACCGCCTCCATCGTCGAAGACGCGGCGAAAAAGAAGCAGCTCTGGAGCAAACCCGTGCAGGCGTACTTTCCCAGCGGCGAAACCGACCCCGACCTGGCCCTGCTGTGCGTGCGCATCAGCCACGCCCACTACTGGGACGTGAAGGAAAACAAGCTCACCCAGCTCTACGAGATGACCAAGGCCGCGATGACCGGCAAGCGCCCCGGCATCGGCACCGAGGGCGAAGTGCGCGTGGCCGCGAGCCACTAGGCACGCACGCGCGCTCTTGACCAGAGCGCGCCGACTCCGAAAAAAATCGGGGTCAGAGCCACTTCCAGTTTCTGCGAAAGTGACTCTGACCCCGATTTTCGCAACGAAGCGTGCTGCCCGCGCGCCCGCAACGCGGGCTTTTTCAAACCCGGCACACCCCTTCACAGCCGCTCCCACGCGTGTAATATAAGCCGCAGAACAGCAACGCGGCTGCCCTTCACGCGCACCCAACCGGGCCCGGCCGCCGGAGGCAGGCATGCCGCGCAATATCGTTTTCCTGTTCATCATCACCGGGCTTTTTTGCTTCGGGCTGATGCACATGTTCGGCGGCTGCCATCAACCGCCGGCGACGCGCTCCAACACCATCGAGTTCTTCCTGATAACGACCGCGATGTGCGGCTGGATGCTGTTTGCCGTCGACGGGGAGACCGCCGGCGATATCCGGGTCTCCGTGGTCTTCGGCATCGGTGCGCTGTTCCTGGTGACGGCGTGGCTGACCGGCTACGGGCTCGATGAGCTGTTTGCCTAGGTCCGCCAAAACCCACCACTCCCGCCTCAAGACCCAGGGCTTCGGCTTTCTGGCGATGGGCCTGGCGACCCTGCTGCGGCGCATGCTGGCGAGCATGGGCTATGGCCGGGACGACACTGGGAACACGGGCTGGCGTTAAGCGGCGTGGCAAGGCGCCTTCGCGCGGGCGACGCCGCAGCGCCTTCGCCTGCGAGCCGGCGCTATGGCGCTTCGCGGACGAGGTGGGCGCATACGCCTTAGCGTATCCCCTCCTCCGTCATCACCTCCTGCGTCACCTTCGCCACTTCGTCGTCCTCTTCGGTCAGCCGCGTCTTTTTCCAGCCGCCGCGCGCGAACCAGGCGATCGAGATCAGCGCCACCGCCACGTTGGTGACCGGGAAGGACCACCACAGCCCTTCCGCCCCCAGCACCGTGTGCTTGGAGAGCACGTAGGCGAGCGGAAACTGGATCATCCATTGCGACACCAGCGCGATCACCATCGCCGACAGCATGTTGCCGGAAGCGCGAAACGCCGACACCACGCTAAGCTGCACGCCGATGCCGCCCCAGGCCAGGCACATGATGCGGATGAACCGCGCGCCGTTCTCGATCACGCCCGCCTCGTTGGGCACGAAAAACGCCACGATCCAGGGCGCCGCGAAATACGCGACCACCCCCACGCAAGTGAGCAGCGCAAACCCGGCGAGCGTGCCGAGGTAAGTGATGCGCGCCGCCCGCTCCACATTGCCCGCGCCGATGTTCTGCCCGACCAGCGTGGAGACCGCCATCGACAGGCCCATCGCCGGTATCGTGATCACCTGCAGCACGTTCGACCCGACGCCGTAGGCCGCGATCGTCATGGTGCCGAAGCTGGCGACGAGAAACGACATCACCACCAGGCCCAGGCCGCGCGTGGACAACTCCACCGAGCCGGGAAAGCCCAAAAAGAACGCGCGCTTGATGTACGGCAGATCCGGCATGAAGTCCGACAGCGCCACCTTGATGCCGTGCCGTCCGCGCAGCAACACCACGATGCCGATGGCCGCCGCCAGCGCCTGCGTGATCAGCGTCGCCAGCGCCGCGCCCATCACCCCGTAGCCCGGCACCGGCCCCCAGCCGAAGATGAACAGCGGGTCCAGCGCGAAGTTGAGCAGCACCGTGAACAGGACGATGTATAACGGCGCCCTTGTTTGCCCGACGCCGCGCATCAGCGCCTGGAACATCGCATAGCCGAAAACGAAAATGATGCCGACGAAGGACACCCGCAAAAAGCCCAGGGCGCCCTCGTATACGTCGCTTGCCACTCCCAGCAGGTGCAGCAGCGCCGGCGCCAGCGCAAAGCCCAGCGCGCCCAGCACGACGGAAGTGACCACCACCATCAGCATGGTCTGCGCCGCCACGTGGTTCACCATGTCCTGCCGCCCCGCGCCCATGTACTGCGCGGAGAGCGTCGCCCCCGCCATCGCCAGGCCCGAGCCCAGCGCGATCACCAGGAAAGTCACCGGAAAACTCACCGACACCGCCGCCACCGCTGATGCGCCCAGGCGCCCCACCCAGAAGGCATCGGTCAGCTGGTAGCCGGTCTGCAGCAGGTTGCCGAGGATGATGGGGATGGCCAGCGTCACCAATGCCCGGGGAATCGGGCCTTCGAGAAACAAGGCTTTGCGCTTGGCAGCGTTCATTTCTATGCGCTCGGGTCTGACACCGGGGCGGCGCTTTTATGAGGGATCAGGCTCTGACCCGCATTACGCCGGAAATATCCCGTGCCCGCTACGGCAGGCAGGACGTGGCGGTTTTTGTCTTGTTGTCATCGAAGGCCGAAAGACGAAGTCCGGCCGTCACGGAATCCGGCTCCCATGGAAAGCAGCTTTACGCTCCGTCTGCCTTTCGCTTAGCCGCCACTTTTGTTCTCCGTTTACTTTCGTCGTCGGCTACGTACTCGAAGGTCCTCAACCTCGCCGCGACGGATGCCGCAACCGATGCATGGATGAACGCCGGGAAATCCTTCGGCATGTCTTGCTCGACTTCCTGCAGCGCCTTTTCCGCATTCTTCGATACCTCGGAAAAGGCGAGTTCAACAAGCGTCTGTGAAAGTCCCGCCTGACGGACAGTCTGAAAGTAGTGGCGTGGCTGGATTTCCTCCAGCTTGTAATGGCGCCCGTCGCCAACAGCCATCGCCAGCTTCATTTGCTTTTTCTGCACCTGCCCCTTATCCAGGCTTGGCTGGGCCGTGATGACATCGTAGAAGGGTTGCAAGCCAAATCGTCCGCCGGGCAAAAGATAGATGCTGAAGTTCTTTGCGTGCCCGTCCACTGCGCCGATAAGCCAAAAAATGATTTGTGCTTTCAGGAATGCGAGTTGGTCGTCAGATGGGCTGTCCGCGCCCTGAAGCAGCTTGAGGATTTTCACAATTCCCGGGCCGCCGTCGTTCTCGTATTTTCGAGTAGAGGGAACTGACAATGCCTGGCAGCAATCTTCCTGCGGCAGGCGGACGAGGCGTTTGTCCCCGGTCCAGATCCGGTCAAAGCGTTCGACGACCAGGGCCTTTGTCTTGCCGAATGTCTTTATTTCGGCCTTGGCGACATCGAGACCGAAGCGGCGGAGAAGCGCCAGGCAATAGTATTCATTCTCCACACTGTTCGAGAGGTCGAGGCCGTTTTGCAGTGTTCCGATCTGCGTCTTGAAGAGATGGCTTGTCGGCGTTGTCCCATGGGGCTTGAGCCATGCTCCCTCGTACCGGAGGAGGGCGGTCTTTTCCTGCGCTCCGGCGACGGATATCCGGAAATCCTGGTCGCGGTCGAGTCCCAGTGGCGCGCGTGCAAGGTCTTTGAGGAGAATCTCAATGTCTTCCCCGCTGATTTCCTCGCCTTCGATTTTCGGGCTGCCGTATTCAGTGTTGTCGTCCGCGCCTAGAAACTGCAGGGCGCCGACACAATCACGTCCGATTTGAGCGAGAAGACTGTAAGGGTCCGTTCCGGCGGCCCCGACTTTTTCAGCGACCCGCCTTCTGAGCTGCTCCGAATCCGGCAGAAGGTTGTCGAAGACGGCAATAACCTTCTCACCCTTGTAAGGGTCTTTGCGAATCGGCAAAGAGAGGGAAATGGGAAGGTTTCCCTCCCATTCGATCCAGCCTTCGTCGTACGTGAATTCGACCGCGCCGCCGGCCTCTTTGCGAAGGTGGCCGACGAGGCGGTTATTCAGAAGGACCTTAAGCGGCGCGTGGGCAGGTTTTCGCGCCATTACTGCGGCCCTCCGGCGTCAAAGCGCGGGCCCCTGGAGCGCGGCCCTATGGTCAGTTCCAGATCCAACGCCGCCAGAATGGCGAGAATGGTCTCAAGCCTTGTTGCTCCCGACCCGCTCTCGATCAGGGATATGGTCGCCTGGCGCGTCCCTACTTTCTCCGCCAATTCTCCCTGGCTGAGGTTGAGGGCCTTGCGGGCGTTCCTGATGATGTTCCCGGCCTGTCTGGGGTCCCGGGCGAGTTGAAGATGGGCCATTCGTTATTTATACGCTAAAACGCATAAAGCGTCAATATACGTTTTAACGAATAAACAAAAAATATACGTTTTAACGAATATTCGCAGATTATACGAAATACCGTATAAACGCGCAGATCAGATTTCCGGACAGCGGCGGCCGCCAGGGTCGCGCGGCGGCGGGCAGAACTTACACTCCCCGCGTCGGGTCTATACGCATTGCCCGGCCTGCCGGCGCCGCCGACATCACCCGTTCGAGGAAACCCCACCATGCCCTCCAGCCCCGACCACCCCTTGAGCAAGGTCCCCGAAGTCACCCTGCTGTTCTGGCTGATCAAGATCGCCGCCACTACGCTGGGGGAGACCGGCGGCGACGCGCTTTCGATGTCGATGAACCTGGGCTACCTGGTCTCCACCGGCATATTCGCCGTGTTCTTCGTCGCCGCCGTCGGCGCGCAGATCGCGGCGAAGCGCTTTCACCCGCTGCTCTACTGGGTCACCATCATCGCCAGCACCACGGTGGGCACCACGCTGGCCGACTTCGCCGACCGGTCGCTGGGCATCGGCTATGCCGGCGGCTCGGCGCTGCTGCTGGCGCTGCTGGCCGCCTCCCTCTTCTTCTGGCACCGCACATTGGGCAGCATCTCGGTGCAAAGCGTCAGCTCGCCGCCGGCGGAAATGTTCTACTGGGTCACCATCATGTTTTCGCAGACGCTGGGCACCGCGCTGGGCGACTGGACGGCCGACACGCAAGGCATGGGCTACGGCGGGGGCATCGTCATTTTCGGCGGCCTGCTGGCGCTGGTGGCCGCCGCCTATTTCTGGACGCGCATTTCGCGCACGCTATTGTTCTGGCTCGCCTTCGTGCTGACGCGCCCGCTCGGCGCGGTGCTCGGCGACCTGCTCGACAAGCCGGTGGCCAACGGCGGCTTCGCCTTCAGCCGCTACACCGCCACCCTGCTGCTGCTCGCCTTCATCGCGCTGTGCATCGCCGTGTTCCCGCAGCGCGCGGCGCGGCAGGCGCACTGAGGCCGCGTGCCCGCCGCCTAAAGCTGCTCTCCCACCGGACTCGAAATCATCTCCATCGCCCGCTCGCGCCAGGGCCGGTGCTCCCACTCCTCCAGCGTGACGCGCCGCGCATGCGCCAGGTCGTCGCCGAACACCGCGATCTGCTGGCGCGCGAACTCGCGGTCGTAGATGTTGAGGTTGGCCTCGTCGTTGATGGCGAAGGAACGGTTGTCGAAGTTGGTCGAGCCCACCGAAGTCCAGAGATCGTCGACCACCATCACCTTGCAGTGGAACATGGTGGGCTGGTATTCCGAAATCTCCGCGCCGGCGCGCAGCAGCGGCCCCCAGCGTCCCTTGGAGGCGCTGCGCACCGGTTGCGAGTCGATCACCGGGCCGGGCACGATGATCTGCACCTTCACGCCACGGCCGAGCGCGGCGACCAGGGTGGCGACGGTGGCGTCGTCGGGCACGAAATACGAATTGGCGATGCGGATGTTTTTCGCCGCCGCCGCGATCGACAGCAGGTACATCAGTTGCATGCTCTCGCCGCCGCCGCCGGGCGAGCTGATGAACATCTGCGCCATTTGCGTGCCTGCCGGGGCGCCCTCGGGAACAAGCGCCGGGAAGTAGGCTTCGCCGTGCAGCACTTCGCCGGTGACTTCCGACCAGTTGTCGTCGAAGGCCGATTGCATCTGCGCCACCGCCGGGCCGTCGATCTGGAAGTGGCTGTCGCGCCAGTGCTCGGGGTCCTGCGCGTGGCCGCTCCACAAGTCGGCGATGCCGACGCCGCCGGTAAAGCCGGTGCGGCCATCGACCACCAGTATCTTGCGGTGGGTGCGGTTGTTCAGGCGCGCGAGCTTATACCAGTGCGGCGGGTTGTAGCGGCGGACTTCCACCCCCGCCTGCTTCATTTCGTTCAAGAGATCTGCACTGATCTTTTCGCTGCCGACCCAGTCGATCAGCACATGGCACTTGACCCCGGCGCGCGCGCGCTCGGCCAGCGCGTCGGCGAAGTCGCGCCCGGTCCGGCCGGACCAGTAGATATAGCTTTCGAAGTTGATGCTGCGTTTCGCGCCGCGAATGGCCGCCAGCATCGCCGGAAAAATCTCGTCGCCGTTGCGCAAGCCCCGCACGCGGTTGCCCGGCAGCAGCGGCGGCCCGAGCATCGCGCCCATGCTGCGTAAAAATTGCGGGTCCTGCACCGTATAGAGCGTCTCCACCACCGGGTCGACGCGCTTTTCCGACAGGCTCCAGTTGAGCGCCGTCACCACCACGATGGCGGTGGCGATGACGGAGACGGCAACCAGCCCTTTGCGTGACAACACGGCGCGGCCTTGGGAGCAGGGACAAGGCCGCGATAATCGCGCCCGCCTGGGGCGGCATCTGTCGGCGCGCTTGCCGCGCCGGGGTAGGAGGACGCCGTCAAGGCGAGACGTAACGTGAATGCGGCAGCTTCGGGGGCTTCGGCACTTTCGGCAGCTTCGGCAGCTTCGGCTATCGGCTATCGGCTGTCGGCTGTCGGCTGTCGGCTGTCGGCTAGCGGCTATCGGCTAGCGGTTAGCGGCTATCGGCTACCGGCTATCGACTACGTCGGGTACCACTACTCCGCCCAGAACCTCTCCAGATGGGTGATGCCCCATACATCGCGGTCTTCCACCGCGACAATTTTTTCGGTGACGCCCGACTGCGCCAGGTCGATGCGCTCCGGCACGATCTGCATTTTCGACTTGGTGGAAAAGAACACCCGCACCACCGGTTTCAACAGCGAGGCGCTGCCCTGCTCGAGCACCACCGCCAGCCGTCCCGAAGAAAGCCGCACCAGCGAGCCGGTGGGGTAAATGCCGATGCAGCCGACGAAAGCCTGGAACACGCGCGCATCGAAGTGCCCGTGCCACTCGGCCATGCGGCGGATCGACTCGCCCGGCTCCCAGCCCGGCTTGTAGGCGCGGTTCGAGGTGATGGCGTCATAGACGTCGCACACCGCGCCCATGCGCGCGTAGAGGCTGATTTCTTCGCCCTTGGCGCCCTCGGGGTAGCCGCTGCCGTCCATTTTCTCGTGGTGATGCAGGCAGACGTCGAGCACCGCCTCGCTGGCGCCGCCGCTTTGCTGGAGGATGCGGTGGCCTTCCGCCGGGTGGCCCTTGATGATGGTGAACTCGGCGTCGGTCAGCTTGCCGGGCTTGTTGAGCACATCCAGCGGCATCAAGGCCTTGCCCATGTCGTGCATCAGCCCGGCCTGGCCGGCTTCGCGCGTCTGTTCCTCGGAGAGGCCGAGCTTGCCGGCCAGCGCCACCATCAGGCCGCAGACGGCCACGGAATGCAAATAGGTATAGCTGTCGGCGGTCTTCAGGCGCGCCAGGCTGATGAGGGCGTCCGGATTGCGGCGCACCGAAGCGGAAATGTCGGCCACCAGCGCGGCGGCGGCGGCGCTGGAAACGGCGCGGCCCATGCGCACTTCGCTGAACATGGCGGTGACGGCTTCAGCGGCGGCGTCGCAGATCTTGCGCGCGCGGCCCATTTCATCGGCGATGCTGACGCGCTGCGGGGCGGCGGCGCGCACCGGGGCGGGCGCCGCGGCGGCGGCTTGTGTTGGTGCGGGTGCTTGCGCCGCCGCCGGGGCCGGCGCCGGCGCGGCAACGTCGAGCCCGCGTTCGGCATCGATCCACACTTCGGTGATGCCGCTGCCCTGCAACTGGCGGATCTGCGCCGCGTCGTTCAGCGTGAAGCTGGTGCGCCAGAACGGGTGCTGGGTCCACGGCCCGCACAGCTTGTGCAGGAACATGCCCGGGCGCAATTCGGTGACAGATACTTTTTTCAGCATGGCAAATCGGCAGGCGATGTCTCGTTTATTCACAATCCAGGGGCGGTCCGAGACGCCCTGGCGGCGTCTCTCGCGGGGCCGGCCCCAAGCGTTATCGCGACCATCAGCATACGCCGCGGCGCGCCGGTCAATCCCGTGAAATAGGCGGCATTTCCGCACGGCGCGCCGTTGCGGTGCACGCGGCCGCGAGCGCGGCGCGAGGCTGGCCGGCCAGGGGCAGCTAGCCGGCGGGAGGCGGCTGGCCGGCGCGCGGCCCGAGGGTGAAAATCAGGCAGGCGCCGAGGTCCGGGCTGCCCTGCGCGCGCACGCTGCCGCCATGGCGCTGGACGATGCGCTGCACCAGCGCCAGGCCGATGCCGTTGCCCGGAAAGTCCTCGACCCCATGCAGCCGGCTGAAGGGCACGAACAGTTTGTCGGCCAGCGCGGCGTCGAAGCCGCAGCCGTTGTCGCGCACGTAGAAGCCGCTCTCGTGACCCTCGCGGCCCTCGCGGCCCTCGCGGCCCTCGTGGCCCTCGTGACCCTCGTGGCCCTCGCGTCCCTCGCGGCCCTCATCGTTCGCCCCGGCCTCGCCGGCCTCGCGTACGGCGCCGACGCCGATTTCCAGGATGTGGCGAAAGGCGCCGAATTTCCAGGCGTTGCCGAGCAGTTCGGCCAGCACCTGGCGCAGCAGCTCCGGGTCGCCGTGCGCGGTGAGGCCGGGCTCGATCTCGGCGCGCAGGCGCCGCTGCGGCTCGCCGGCGGCGAGGCCCTCGAGCAGCGTGCGCGCCAGCGCGCTGACGTCGACGGTTTGCGGCTGCAGCGGCAGCTTGCGCACGTTGGCCAGGCGCAAGAGACCGTCGATCAGGCGCGCCAGCTGGGTGCTGGAGTCGCGCATGCGCTTGAGCAGCTCGCGCTTTTCTTCCGCCAGGCCGGCGGCGTCTTCGGCCACCAGCGCGCCGTAGCCGTTGATCGCGCGCAGCGGCGCGCGGAAGTTGTGCGCCACCGAGTAGACAAAGGTTTCCAGCTCGCGGTTGCTCTCCTGCAGCTCGCGGGTGCGCTCTTCCACCCGCGCGGCCAGCTCTTCGCTGAAGGCGCGCTGGCGGTCTTCGCCGAGCTTGCGGTCGGTGACATCGGTGGCGACGACGTAAAAGCCGGTGAGGGTGTCGTCGGCGCCGAAGTCGGGCAGCAGGATGACGTCGATCCAGCCCTCGCGGCCGTCGAGCATGATCTGCCGCCGGTATTGCACCCGGCTGCCGGTAAGCACCATCTGGTGCTTCGGGCCGATGCTTTCATACGCCCGCTCGCCCAGCACCTCGCGCGGGGTGCGCCCGATCGCCTCGGCCACCGGCACGCCGTGCCACTGGGTGAAGCGGTCGTTGACGAACAGGTAGCGCTCCTGCGGGTCGAGGTGGGCCACCACCACCGGCAGGTTGTTGAGGATGGTGGCGAGGCGCTCGCGCGCCAGCGACAGGGCGCGCTCGGCGGCGCGGCGCTCGGCGAACAGCCGGTCGAAGGAACGCGCCAGCGCGCCGATCTCGTCGCCGCGCCGCGCCAGCACCGGGTCGGGTTCGCTGTTGCCCACGGCACCGGCGCGCATGCGCTCCATCTTGTCGCGCAGCGCCGTCAGCGGCCCGAGGAAGATCCAGCTGATCCACCAGAACAGCGGCAGCATCAACAGCGCCAGCACCGTACCGATGACGGCCAGCCGTTCCTCGGCGCGCACCAGCGGCGCGAACACCTCTTCGGTGGGCACCGCCGCCACCAGCAGCCAGTCGACCTGGCGCAGCGAGCGGAAGGCGTAGAGCATGCGCGCGCCGCCGACGGCCACGCCCTCGGCCGGCGCCTCGTCGCCGGCCAGCGCCCGGCTCACCTCGGGGGTATTGGCCGGCGGGCGCGGCTGCATGATCTTCTTGCGGTCCGGGTGCACCACGTAGACCGGCGCGGGGCCCTTGCTGAGGATGACGAAATAGCCGGAGCGCCCGACCTTCGCGCCGCCCAGGTCGGCGAGAAAGTTCTTCCGGTACAGGCGCAGGATGCCGCCCAGCACCGCGATCACCCGGCCGTTGCGGTCGAGCACCGGCACCGTCACCTGGACGATCGGCTCGCCCAGCACCCGGCCGATGAAAGGCTCTGAGATGACCGGCTTGCCGGTGGCCAGCGCATACTTGAAGTGCGGGCGGTCGGCCACCGAGAAATCGGTATTGGCGAAAATCTCGAAATTGCCCAGCACCCGCCCCTGCGGCGAATACACATAGATGTCGTCGAACACCACGAACAGCGCGCGGCGGGCGCGGAAATGCTCGCGGATCGCCGCCGGCGTGTTTGCCGCCTCCAGCGCCTGCGCCGGCATCGCCTCGGCGGTACGCTGCAGCATCTGCAAGGCGGTGTCGAGTTTGGCGTCCAGCTCGCCGGCCACCCGCGTCACCAGCGCGGCCTGCTGGTCGGCGATCGCCTGGCGCAGGTCGGCGCGGGCGTAGTGCCGCTGCACTAGGCTCGACAGCAGCAGCACGCACAGCGCCAGCAGGGTCATCACGCAGGCGGCGCGCCATTTAAGGCTGATGGAACTGAAGAGCTTCGACAACATGGCCGGCCTGGAGCGATTGCGACACCATCAACATGCGCGGACGCCCGGCGTCCGCACCCGCGAATTTCCCTTGCGCATTTCTTTTGCGCATTTGAGGCCGCCGCCGCGGGGACTTGATGTTTTTTTCGATGCCCGGCCGACTGCTCGCAATGCCCCGCCCGGCTTCGTCGCCCGGCTGTCGCTCGCCGGAACCATTTTACGCAATTGCGCGGTGGTAAATCTAATACTTCATATTCACCTGAAGCGCCGCCGCCCCTGGCGCGGCCGTCCCTAGCGCAGCCTTCCCTGGCCCAGCAGGTAGATCGCGTAGTAGATGATCAGCCCGGTGGAGGCGCCGCCGTAGAGCACGCTGCCCATGCTGTGCAGGTCTTCGACATAGTAAAACGCCCCCAGGCCCACGGTGCAGACCAGGTGCGCGGCGAACAGCAGGATCGACCATCGGCTGCGCATCGCCAGCAGCACGCCCGCCGCCAGGTACAGCACGGTGAACAGGTCGGGCCAGTAATTGGCCAGCGCGAATCGCGGGTCGGTGCGCGACACCGCTAGCACCTGCAGGGCCGTGACGAAAACCATGAAGGCGCCCCACGCCACCACCAGCCCGGCGACGGCCAGTTCGCGCAGGCGCTTGCGGTCGGTGGAAAGGACGGCTTCGCCCGATTCCGCCAGCGCCCGCTCCGCGCCCTCCCCACCCTCCACACCCTCCACGCCTTCCACAGTCTCCAGCGTCAGCTTGCCGGCATGGATTTCCTCCAGCAGCGCGCGCGCCTGCGCCGCGTGATGCACGGGCACCTCCAGGCGGATGCCGCCGATCACCGGCGAAAGCAACTCGATGGCCTGCGCATGATTGGCGTTGCCCAGCAGCACCGGAATGCCCTCCGCCTCCAGCCGCCCGCGCAGCGTCTGCGCCTCCAGCGAACCGAAGTAGCGCCCGACCATCACGTACTCGACGGCCCCGGTAGGCGCCTGCGCCGCCTGCTCCGCCGGCGCGGCAACAGGCGCGGGCACGGCCATGCCGCGGCGGCGCAATTCCTCATCCGCCACTTGCTGCGCCAGCTCGGTCAGCCCGCCGCCGCCGGCGCGCCGCTGCAATTCCTCGTCGCTCATCGACTCGAAGCGTTCACTCAGTTCGGCATGGGTCGGTTGCATGGATTATTGGAATTATTTGGGGTTAAGTTAATTGGAGTGAGTGTAAAAACGGCGATGCTCATCCGCGCCGCACCAGTACGCGCCTGCGCCTTGTCGAACAGCGGGGCCTCGCCCGCCCGGCGGCGCGCTACCGGTTGGCCTCCACCAGCAAAGCCGCAACGTTCTCCTGCCGCGCCAGCATTGCGGCGAAGGGCGCGCCCTGCGCGGGTTCGCCGCTGAGGGTGTGCGAGATCATGTAGCCCTTGATCAGCGTGAGCGCCGCCACCGACCACTTTCGCGGCGCCGGCCCCGCGCCCTGCGCGGCACCGGCATCGGCCGACACGCCGAGGTACAGCGCGTTGGCGTCGCGCTCCAGCGTGCCGATCGCAAGCTTGCCGGGCGCGGCTCCTTCGGCCTGCGCGCGCGGCTGCGCCAGGCGCGCGATCACCGCGCCGTCGAGCGGGGGGAACACCTTGGCGTAGCCATCGATCAGTTCCTCGCGGGTCGCGCTCTTGCTTTCCTTGAACGGCACGCCGTTTTGCTGCGGCACCGAGTAGACGCCGTACTCCTTCAGGTCGAAGCCGGAGCGCACCCCGGCGATGCGCCGCGGGTCGCCGCAGCCGGCGTAGAGCAGCAATATCTTGGTCGTCTGCATCCGCTGCGCCAGCGCATACATGCGCCGGCCGTCTTCGGTGTCGCGCTCGATGGCGCACTGGCCGGCGGGGACGATCAGCCTGATGCTGCCTTCCGGCATGTCGATGCGCTCGATGGACTGCGCCGCCGCCGGCTTGCACAGCGCAAGGGCCAGGGCCGCACAAAGCACTAGACAAACCCGCGCCAGACCACCTCGCACCAGACCAGCCCGCGCCGGCAGCCGCGCCATGCCGGCGAGGCGGCGCGTTTCTGCTTGAGCGGGAGGGGCGAGTGTTTGTTGTTTTTTTCTGCGCATGCGGCGAAAAGCGGCAGTGGCGATTCGGCAATGACAATGGTTGCCGCCATCGTACTACGGCGGCGCATTCGAGGCGAACCCGTCCACCGATGAAGGCCGGCGTCCCGGCCGGCCGAATGGAAAAGGCCCGGCGTCGCCGGCAGCCAATAGAAAGGCCCGGCGTCGCCGCCGGCCAATAGAAAGGCCCGGCGTCGCCGCCGGGCCTTGGGGGTGGGGTCTTCCTGCTACGGTTTCCCAGATCCGCAACCGCGCTTTGCCTACATCTGGTTCAGCAACTCGCGCCGGCGCTGCGAACATTCCTGCGCGGTGAACACGCCCTGCTGGCACATCTGATCGAGGCGCTGCACCCGCTGCTGCATCGACAGTTGCTGCTGCGCCTGCGGCGGCGGCGGGGCGGCGCCCTGGTACGCGCCCTGGTAGTTGGGCGCGGCGGCGCCGTCGTACGGCAGGGCGGGGGCGCCGCCGTCGGAGGACTCTACGTAGCTGTCCGGCGGGCCGTAGGCGGCCGGCGGGTAGTAGCCGGGCTGGGCATAGCCGGGGTCGTAGTAGCCGTTGTAGCCGGGGCCGTAGTAATACGAGTTGGCGAAGGCGGAGCCGACGATGGCGCCGCCGATGATCGCGCCGGGCCAGTAGCCGCCACGCCAGCGCGGGCCGCCGTGGAAACCGCCGCCGCCGTGAAAGCCGCCGCC
>JAQGMJ010000085.1 GCA_028292405.1 Betaproteobacteria bacterium | reverse complement strand
ACGACGGCGCCCGCCGCTCGGCCGACGCCGGTTGCCGCCGCCGCCCCGGCCGCGCAGGAGCACGCAAGCGCTCCGATGGCGGCCGAGCCCGCCGTCACTGGCAGCTTCGACGGCGACTGGCCGGCGCTGATCGCGCGCCTGCCGCTGACCGGCTTCGTGCGCACCTGGGCCAACAAGAGCGAATTCCGCAGCCTGAACGCCGGCACTTTTGAGCTGGTGGTCGGCCACCAGAAACTGGCCGACGACAAGCCGATGCAGGAAAAGCTGCGCGCGGCGATCGAGCAATATCTCGGCAAACCGGTGCGCATGAACGTGACGGTGGGCGAGATGGCGGGCGCTTCGGTGGCGGCGATCACGGAAAAGCAGAACGATGAGCGCCAGCGCGCCGCCGAGGCGTCGATCATGGGCGACCCGTTCGTCAAAGAGATGATGGAAAAGGTCGGTACCCGGCCGACCAATGTGAGGCCCGTGTAGCCGGGCTGAAGGCGTCAGGCCCATGCAGCCCGGGCCGGCGAATCCACCGATTTTGATTTAAAGGAGCAAAGACATGTTCAACAAGGGACAACTGGCCGGCCTGATGAAGCAGGCGCAGGCGATGCAGGACAAGATGCAGCAGCAGCTGGCGAAAATCGACGAGGAACTCGCCGCCATCGAAATCGAGGGCCAATCCGGCGCCGGCATGGTCAAGGTCAGCATGACCGGCAAAAGCGTGGTCAAGCGCATCGCCATCGACCCGTCGCTGCTGGCCGACGACAAGGAGATGCTGGAAGATCTGGTGGCCGCTGCTGTCAACGACGCTTTCCGCAAGGCCGAAGCGCTGGCCGAAGAGAAAAAAGCGGGCGCGAGCGCCGGCATGGGCATGCCCGCGGGCTTCAAGATGCCGTTCTAGGCAATCGGCCGCGAAAAGCAAAGCCGCCTTCGGGCGGCTTTTTTTTGCGAAAAAGGGGTTTACAGGGTAACTGTATGGGCGTACAGTTACATAACTGTACAAAACACCAGTGCAGGCACCATTGGCAGTAGCAGCAACCAGTAACAAGACGAAGCAGCCGCCAAAGCTCCCTTGCAGTTGCCACCAGGCTGTTTGTCTTCATGCAGTTCGTTTCAGAGGGCAACCACACAAGTCCGCAAAAACAGGTTGCCTAAGCCTAGTTGTCCGCACCAGGAAGTCATCATGAGCCAATTGATTCAAGCCCTGACCCATCTGCCCGAACTCCGCCTGCCGCACCTCCCCCTCCCCGGCGGCGAAGATCGCGACAAATGGGTGCCGGTGGTCTGCGTTGCCGGTTTTTGCATCCTGACCCTGGCCGACTGGTTCGCGCGCTAGCTTGATGCGGCGCCACCGGGAGGTGGCGCCGTAATTTTTTCGGTGTCCGCAGTGCTTGCGCCGCGTTCATTGTCCTTGGGTTGCGCTGCGTAGCGATGTTCCTGAGCCGGATGATTAAAATAAAAATACCCGCGGTAGCGGGCATTTTTATCGTAGCTTTTCGGTTGTAAGAATCATCCGGCTCCGCCGATTCTTCCCACTACAGCCTCGACAAAAGTAGGTTTGTACTTTTGGCGGCTAGTACTTAAAAGTCCCCGATTTGTCGATCACCGTCATTTCGGTGAAGCTGCTGCCGTTGTGATTGGTCGGGGTAAAGCCGACGGTGTAGCCGCCGGTATCGTATTCCGAGAGGCCGTCAAGCGCGGCCGCGAGCGACTCGCGGGTCGGCTCCTTGCCGGCGCGGCGCAGGGCTTCGGTAAGCATTTTCGCAGCGATGAAGGACTCCAGCGAAGTCGCGCCGAAATTCTGCTTGCCGGTGAACTTGGCGAACGCCGCCTGGTATTCGGACACCACCAGAATCGACTTGTTGCTCACCGGCGGCACCACCTGGCTGATCGCCACGCCGGCGCCGTCGGTGCCCAGCGCCCGCATCAGCACGTTCGGGCCGGCGAAGGAGGTGGAGACGAACTGCATGCCGGGGTTGGCGGCCTTCGCGCCCTTGATAAAGTCCGCCGAAGGCTTGAACAGGGTAGTGATGATCAGCACATCGGGCTTGGCGGCGGTGGCGGAATCGACCGCCTTCTTGATGTCCGGGCTGACGCGCGGAATGCCGATGGCGGTGACGGCCTTGAAATTGCGCTTGGCGATGGCCCGCTGCACCGCCGTCAGGTTTTCCCGGCCGACGGGGTCGTCGTGGTACAGCACGGCGAAGGTCTTGACGCCGACATTGGCGTAGAAGTCGATGATCTTTTCCAGTTCGTCGGCGTAGCTGGCGCGGTGGTTGTAGACGTAGCGCTTGAAAACGCGCATCGGGTCGGCGCCGGTGAACGGGGCGATGAAGGGCGTCTTGTTCCTCTCCACCACCGGCAGGGTCGGCACCGAGAGCGTGGCGCTGGCATAGCCGAACAGGGCGATGACGTTGCGCTCCTCGATCAGCTTCTTGCCGTTCTCGGCGGCGCGGGTGGTGTTGTTGGCGTCATCCAGCGAGATCAACTCGATCTTCTTGCCGTTGACCCCGCCCGCGTCGTTGACCTTCTTGAAGTAGGCCAGCGCGCCATCGCGGATTTCCTCGCCGAGTTCGCGGTTGGTGCCGCTCAAAGGCACCGACTGGCCGATGAGGATTTGCCCGAACGCAGGGCAGGCGCACAGGCTCAGCAGCAGGCCCAGGCCCAATGAAAAACCAGATACCGAGTTACGGAACATCGCGGTCTCCCGTTGCGAAACACAACTTCCCCCGAAAACATTTTGCCCGCTTTATATGAGCAAACGCAAATATTCCGCATGAACATGCGTATATATTGCCAATGTCATATCGCCGGCCAAGCGAAATAAGGGTTGCTGCAACGAGAAGCGTTGACCGTTCAGGGCTTGATGAAGTAGCGCGCGGCGGCCAGGCTGTCGCCCTCGGCGCCGACGCGGCCTTCCTCGACCAGTTTGAGTAAATGTGCCAGCACCGAGCGCGCCGCGGCCTGGTGCAGGCGCTGATCGACATCGGCATACAGCTTGGCGACCATCGCCGCGATGCTGTCGCGGCCCTCGCGCAGACAGGCCAGCACCTGCGCTTCGCGCTCGCGGCGATGCTCGAGCAATTGCTCCACATAAGCCTGCGGCTCAGCGATCGGTGCGCCGTGGGTAGGGTAATAAAGCCGGTCTGCGCGCGGCAGCAGCTTGGCCAGGCTGGCCATGTAGCGGGTCATGTCGCCGTCCGGCGGCGATACCACGCTGGTGGACCAGCCCATCACGTGGTCGCCGGTGAACAGGCTTTTTTCTTCGGCCAGGGCGTAACAGAGGTGGTTCGAGGTATGGCCGGGGGTAAAAACGGTGTCTATGGTCCAGCCGGCGCCGGCCACGGTCTCGCCGTCGTGCAACTGGCGGTCCGGTACATGTTCGTGGTCGGCGCCAGCCTCCACCGTCTCGCCTTCCAGGCCATGCGGCCCGCAGCCGAGAATGGGCGCGCCGGTGCGCGCTTTCAGCAGGCGCGCTCCCGGCGAGTGGTCGCGGTGGGTGTGGGTGACCAATATGTGGCTGACAGTCTCGCCGCTCAGGCCCGCCAGCAGGGTGTCGATATGCGCGGCGTCGTCCGGACCGGGGTCGATCACCGCGACAGCGCCGCTGCCGATCACATAGGTGCCGGTGCCCCAGGCGGTAAACGGGCTGTCGTTATGCGCCACCAAGCGGCGGATCAGCGGGGTGACGCGGGTCAGGCGGCCGTAGGCAGGTTCGAACTGCCGGTTGAATGCGATGGGCTTCATTGGGCTTAGGCGCAAGCATAGAGCGGCCCGCAGCATACCATCTTGCTGCAGCGCAAAATCGGAAGATGTGATATTTGTCACGAGTGTAAGGGTCGTGTAAGACCCCGCGCATAACTTGTAGCGGTCCTGATGGGCCGCTGCATGCGCGTCAAGCGCCTGCGCCGGCTACCGCGCTGCCCTGTAGCCAGGGGCCAGAGGAGGGTGCGGGAAAATTTCGGGAAGCATACAAGCGCAGGAGCGGGGACATGGCAAACATAGAATCGGTGATGAATGAAAAGCGGGTGTTCAACCCGCCGGCGGAACTCGTCAAGAATGCCGCGATTTCCGGCATGGATGCCTACAACGCGATGTGCGCGCAGGCCGCCGCCGACTACACCGGTTTCTGGGCCAAGCTGGCGCGCGACACCCTGGGCTGGCACACGCCCTTCACCAAGGTGCTCGACGAGTCGAACGCCCCGTTCTACAAGTGGTTCGAGGACGGCAGGCTCAATGCCTCCTTCAATTGCCTGGACCGCAACCTCGCCAACGGCAACGCCGACAAGACGGCGATCATTTTCGAGACCGACGACGCCAAATCGTCGACCATCAGCTACAAGCAACTGCATGCGCGCGTCTGCAAGTTCGCCAATGCGCTGAAAAGCCGCGGCGTGAAAAAGGGCGACCGCGTCATCATCTATATCCCGATGAGCGTCGAGGGCGTGATCGCGATGCAGGCCTGCGCGCGCATCGGCGCCACCCACTCAGTGGTGTTCGGCGGTTTTTCCGCCAAGAGCCTGCACGAGCGCATCGTCGACGTCGGGGCGGTGGCGGTGATCACCGCCGACGAGCAGATGCGCGGCGGCAAGGCATTGCCGATCAAGGCGATCGTCGACGAGGCCTTTACCCTGGGCGGCTGCGAAGCGGTGAAAAGCGTGATCGTCTACAAGCGTACCGGCGCCGCCGTCACCATGGCCGCGGGGCGCGACCTCTGGTGGCACGAGCTCGAAGCGGCGCAGCCGGCGCAATGCGAGCCGGAATGGGTCGAGGCTGAGCATCCGCTGTTCATTCTCTACACCTCGGGCTCGACCGGCAAGCCGAAAGGCATCCAGCACTCCACCGGCGGCTACCTGCTGTGGGCCCAGCTCACCATGGAGTGGACCTTCGACCTGAAAAAGAGCGACGTCTTCTGGTGCACCGCCGACATCGGCTGGGTCACCGGGCATTCCTACGTGGCCTATGGCCCCCTGGCGGCGGGCGGCACGCAGATCGTTTTCGAAGGCGTGCCGACCTACCCGAACGCCGGCCGTTTCTGGGACATGATCGCGCGCCACAAGTGCACCATCTTTTATACCGCGCCCACCGCCATCCGCTCGCTGATCAAGGCCTCCGAAGTGGACCCGAAGGCGCACCCGCGCAACTACGACGTGAAGAGCCTGCGCATCCTCGGTTCGGTCGGCGAGCCGATCAATCCGGAAGCCTGGATGTGGTACTACGAAAACGTCGGCGGCAACAAGTGCCCCATCGTCGACACCTTCTGGCAGACCGAGACCGGCGGCCACATGATCACCCCGCTGCCGGGCGCCACGCCGCTGGTGCCGGGCTCCTGCACCCTGCCGCTGCCGGGCATCATGGCGGCGATCGTCGATGAAACCGGGCAGGGCCTGGCCGACGGGCAGGGCGGCATCCTGGTGGTCAAGCGCCCCTGGCCTTCGATGGTGCGCACCATCTGGGGCGACCCGGAGCGGTTCAAGAAAACCTATTTCCCCGAAGAGCTGGGCGGCAAGCTCTACCTCGCCGGCGACGGCTCGGTGCGCGACAAGGAAACCGGCTACTTCACCATCATGGGCCGCATCGACGACGTGCTCAACGTTTCCGGGCACCGCCTGGGCACGATGGAAGTGGAATCGGCGCTGGTGGCCAACAGCAAGCTGGTGGCCGAGGCCGCAGTGGTGGGGCGCCCCGATGACCTCACCGGCGAGGCGATCGTCGCCTTCGTCGTGCTCAAGGGCGCGCGCCCGACCGGTGACGAGGCGAAAAAGATCGCGGGCGAACTGCGCGACTGGGTCGCCAAGGAAATCGGCCCGATCGCCAAGCCGCGCGACATCCGCTTCGGCGACAACCTGCCGAAGACCCGTTCCGGCAAGATCATGCGCCGCCTGCTGCGTTCCATCGCCAAGGGCGAGAACATCACTCAGGACGTATCGACGCTGGAAAATCCGGCGATCCTCGAACAACTGAAACAATCGACGTAACGGGATCTGCGTCACCGCATTCGCATCACCGCATTGGTTTTTGTTTGACCCGCAGTAAATACCCGTCGTAAATATATAAGGAGGAGACTATGGCCCAAGCACAAGCTGCCGGCATGACCAGCGAAGAGAGGACGGTGATTTTCGCTTCTTCGCTGGGCACCGTTTTTGAGTGGTACGACTTTTATCTGTACGGCTCGCTCGCCGCGGCGATCGCGAAGAACTTCTTCTCCGCGCTGCCGCCGCAAACCGCATTCATCTTCACCCTGCTGGCGTTTGCCGCCGGCTTCATCGTGCGGCCTTTCGGCGCGCTGGTGTTCGGGCGGCTGGGCGACATGATCGGGCGCAAGTTCACCTTCCTGGTGACCATCCTGATCATGGGCCTGTCGACCTTCGGCGTCGGCCTCTTGCCGAAGTACGAAACCATCGGCGTGGCCGCGCCCATCATCCTGATCGCATTGCGCCTGCTGCAGGGCCTGGCGCTCGGCGGCGAGTACGGCGGTGCCGCGACCTACGTCGCGGAACACGCGCCGCAAGGCAAGCGCGGCGCCTACACCGCGTGGATCCAGACCACGGCCACCCTCGGCCTGTTCCTCTCCCTGCTGGTGATCGTCGCCTGCCGCGAGTTCATCAACGCCAAGGACTTCGACGACTGGGGCTGGCGCGTGCCTTTCCTGGTGTCGATCGTGCTGCTCGGCATCTCGGTGTGGATCCGCCTGAAGCTCAATGAGTCGCCGCTATTCCAGAAGATGAAGTCGGAAGGCAAGACCTCCAAGGCGCCGCTGACCGACTCTTTCGGCAATTGGGCCAATGCGAAGATCGTCATCCTGGCGCTGCTGGGCCTGACCATGGGCCAGGCGGTGGTGTGGTACTGCGGCCAGTTCTACGCCCTGTTCTTCATGACCCAGACCCTGAAGGTCGACGCCACCACGGCCAACCTGCTGATCGCCGCGGGTCTCGCCATCGGCACGCCGTTCTTCATCCTGTTCGGCTCCTGGTCCGACAAGATCGGCCGCAAGCCGATCATCATGGCCGGATGCCTGATCGCCGCGCTCTCCTACTTCTGGATCTTCGGCCAGTTGACGCACTATGCCAACCCGGCGCTGGAAAAAGCGCTGCAAGGCTCGCCCGTCACCGTGGTGGCCGACCCGGCCGACTGTAGCTTCCAGTTCAAGCTGACCGGCACCGAGAAGTACACCAACTCCTGCGACCTGGCTAAAGCCGCGTTGTCCGCGCGTTCGGTGAACTACAAGAACGAAGCCGGTCCCGCCGGTTCGCCGGCAGTGATCAAGGTGGGTGACAAATCCATCGTCAGCCACGCCGCCACCGGTCTGGCCCCGGCCGACCTGAAGGCCAAGGACGCCGACTTCCTCAAGCAGGTGGGCGACGCCATCAAGGCCGCCGGTTACCCGGCCAAGGCCGACAATGACCAGATGAACAAGCCGATGGTGATCGCGCTGCTGACCTTCCTGGTGATCCTGGTCACCATGGTCTACGGGCCGATCGCGGCGATGCTGGTCGAGCTGTTCCCGACGCGCATCCGCTACACCTCGATGTCCCTGCCGTACCACATCGGCAACGGCTGGTTTGGCGGCCTCCTGCCGACGACCGCTTTCGCCATCGTCGCAGCCACCGGCGACATCTATGCCGGCCTGTGGTATCCGATCATCATCGCCTCCGTCACCTTCGTGATCGGCGTGTTGTTCATTCCGGAAACCAAGGACCGCGACATCCGCAGCATCGACTAAGACCCAAGGCCGGAACATTCCGGCCGGCTTTGCGTTTTAAGGAGGAGGCTTCACGGGGGCGACCCCGGGAGGACTTCAAGCCCGCCCTGGTGGCGGGCTTTTTTTCGCCCCGACAGATCCCGTCAGCATATGTAGCCCGGTTTTGCGCGGCTTTTGCGCGCCGGTCTATAATCGTGCAGCGTCGTTTCGCCGGCGGGCACAGAGCGGATGCGCCAATTTCCATAGGAGGAGGCTTATGAGTGCGGCTCAGGTATATGCCAAGACCGGCAAGGCGGTCGAGGAGATCCAGACCAAGAAATACAAGCTCAAGCCGAAGGCCCGCAACCTCCTGTTCCTGGTCGACGGCAACAAGTCGGTCGAGGCGGTCGGCGAAATGTCGCGCCAACTCGGGCTCTCCGATGCCGAGATGGGTGAATTGGAAAGCGGCGGCTTCATCGTCAAGTCGGATGCCGCGCCGGGCGCCACCGCGGCGGCGACCGCCGTCCGCGAAGAAACACAGACCGACGAAGCCGGCAAGTTTCGCGTGGCGAAGAAATACATGAACGACACGATCGTCAACTCGCTCGGGTTGAAGGCCTTCTTTTTCACCCTCAAGCTGGAGAAGTGCGGCACCCGCGCCGACTTGGGCCTGCTGCTCGACGACTACGCCAAGGCGCTGGCCAAGGCCTCCAACGAGGAAACCGCCAAGGTGCTGCAAAAGCGCGCCCGCGAACTGCTTGCCTGACACGTGAGCCGGCCGCCGGAGACCGCGAGGTTTGCAGACCCCGCAGACCCCGCGAGCGGCGCGCGGGTTGCCGCAGGCCTCGCCCGCCATTGGCGGCGCACCCGGTGGCTCACCGCCGCGCTGTTGGTTCTCTGGCTGGGCGCGACTTTCGGCATCGGATTTTTCGCCCGTGACCTGGAGCGCATCCATTTCTTCGGCTGGCCGCTGTCCTATTACATGGGCGCCCAGGGCAGCCTGCTGATCTTCCTGCTGATCATCGGCATCTACGCGCTGGAGATGCGGCGCTTCGACCGCGAAGCCACCAGTGATGCCGCGGCTCGAAACGACACCGGAGCGCCGCGCTGATGCCCTGGCGCCGCGCGCTCAGCCGCCGCCTGACCTTCATCTACGGCTGGTACACCTTCGGCCTGGTGCTGTTCATCGTCGCTCTCGGCCTAGCCGAGAGGGCCGGCCTGCCGCGCGCCTGGATCGGCTACGCCTTCCTGGTAGGCACCATCGGGCTGTACGCGATCATCGGCATCATCTCGCGCACCGCGGATGTCGCCGAATATTACGTGGCAGGGCGGCGCGTGCCAGCCCTGTTCAACGGCATGGCCACCGCCGCCGACTGGATGTCGGCCGCCACCTTCATCGCCATGGCCGGCAGCCTGTACTCGCAAGGCTTCGGCGGCAGCGCCACGGCGCCGGGCGGCCTGGCCTACATCATGGGCTGGACCGGCGGCTACTGCCTGGTGGCGCTGCTGCTGGCCCCCTATCTGCGCAAGTTCGGGCAATACACGATTCCCGATTTCTTCGGCGCCCGCTACGAAGGCCATGCCGCACGCCTGCTGGCGGCGGGCGCGGCCATCATGTGCTCCTTCACCTACCTGGTGGCGCAGATTTTCGGCGTCGGCCTGATCACCACGCAACTCACCGGCGTGCCGTTCGAGCTCGGCATGTTCTTAGGGTTAGGCGGGGTGCTGGTGTGCTCCTTTCTCGGCGGCATGAAGGCGGTGACCTGGACCCAGGTGGCGCAATACATCATCCTGATCATCGCCTACCTGCTGCCGGTGGTCTGGCTCTCGGTCAAGCACACCGGCACCCCGGTGCCGCAACTGGCCTATGGCCGCGTGCTGGAAAAAGTCGGCGCCCGCGAAGAGGCGCTGACGCGTGACAAGAGCGAAATCGAAGTGCGCCGCCTCTGGCAGGAGCGCGCCCAGGCCGACCGCGAGCGCATCGCCCAGTTGCCCCAGTCACAGGAACTGGAGCGCGCGCGCCTGCAGTCGCACCGTGAAGAACTGCGCGCGGCCGATGCGCCGATCGCTGAAATCCAGGCCGCCGACCGCGCGCTGAAAAGCTTCCCGCGCGACGCCGAAGGCGCCCGCGCGCTGTGGGCGCGAGATGCCGCGCGGGTGGCGCCGCGCGCCGCCCCGCCGCTGAAGACGGCCGAGGCCTTTCCCGGCGCCGACGAGGCCGCGCGCAGCCGCGCCCGCAACAATTTTCTCGCCCTGATGTTCTGCCTGATGATGGGCACCGCCGGCCTGCCGCACGTGCTGATGCGCTACTACACCACGCCCTCGGTGGGCGAGGCGCGCGAGTCGGTGTTCTGGTCGCTGTTTTTCATTTTCCTGCTCTACTGCACCGCGCCGGCGCTGGCCGTGCTGGTGAAGTACGACATCTACACCTCGCTCGTCGGCAGCCAGTACGCGCACCTGCCGGCTTGGGTGGCGCAATGGTCGCACATCGACGGCGGCAGCCTCCTGTCGATCATCGACATCAACCACGACAACGTGGTGCAACTCGCCGAGATTTCGATCAACCCGGACATTATCGTGCTGGCCACCCCGGAAATCGCCGGCCTGCCCTACGTGGTCTCCGGCCTGGTGGCCGCCGGCGGCCTGGCGGCGGCGCTTTCCACCGCCGACGGCCTGCTGCTCACCATCTCCAACGCCCTGTCGCACGACTTCTACTACCGCGTGGTGCACCCCGAAGCCAGCAGCGAGCGCCGCGTCACCATCTCGAAGATCCTGTTGATGGTGGTCGCGCTGACGGCCGCCTACGTCGCCTCGCGCAAGATCGCCGACATCCTCGACCTCGTCTCCACCGCCTTTTCGCTCGCCGCCTCCGCCTTCTTCCCGGCCCTGGTGCTGGGCATTTTCTGGAAGCGTGCCAACAAGTGGGGCGCCTGCGCCGGCATGCTGGCGGGCGCCGGCGTCACCCTGTTCTACATGGCCTCCACCCAGCCCTGGCTGCGCGGCGTCTTCCACATCGCCGGCCCGGCGCAGCTATGGTGGGACATCCAGCCGATCTCCGCCGGCGTGTTCGGCGTGCCGGTCGGGCTGGCCACCATTGTCATTGTCAGCCTTCTCACGCCGCCCCCTGGCGGGGAGGCCATGCGCCTGGTCGAAATGATCCGCGCCCCGGAAGCCGAACCCCTGGCGCCGGACACGGAAGCCCAAGCAATGCTAAAATGACGGACTGTCATGCAAGGTGACACCGTTGTCGCAGTAAAACGGAGAGATGGATGAGCGGTTTAAGTCGCACGCCTGGAAAGCGTGTATAGGTTAATAACCTATCCGGGGTTCGAATCCCCGTCTCTCCGCCAAATAGCAGGTATTCATACGCGACTCAACGGGCGCTGACCTATCTGGATTGATGGGGAGAAATCAGGCGGAAATTTTTGCGAAAACAACGGTCTTTTATCGTGGTTTTCCGGCCGGACAGTGGGCGGCCCTTCACAGTCTTTGATGAGAATCTGCCGCCCGCCTTTCAGTGCTTGAACAGCCGCTCGCTGGCCAGTTTCGCGCCTTCGCTGAGCGAGCGCATCTTCGCCCACACCACGTCGTTGGCCACGCGCCCCGCGCCGGCCGAGCTGTCGAAGCCGCAGTCGGTGCCGCCCATCACGCGCGAGGGGTCGCCGATCTCCCGAGCCGCGCGCTCCAGGCGGTCGGCTACGGTCTCGGGGTGCTCGACGAAGTTGTTGACCGTGTCGATCACGCCGGCCACCAGCACCTGGTCATCGGCCATCGGCATTTCGCGCAGCACCTTGATCTCGTGGGCGTGGCGTGAATTCGCGAAGGGCAGCACGAAGCCGCCGACATTGGTCTGGCGGATCACCGGCCAGATCTTGCGCAGCGGCACGTCGCAGGTATGCGGGCCTTCGTAGTTGCCCCAGCACACGTGCATGCGCATGCGGTCGCGCGGGATGTTGCGGGTGGCCTTGTTGATGGCATTGACCACGCGCTCGATGAAGGCCATGTACTTGGCGTCCGGCTCGTCGTGGAACGAGACGTGGCCTTCCAGCGCCAGGTCGGGGCAATCGATCTGCAGCACGAAGCCGTTGGCGACCACGGCTTCATACTCCATGCGCAGCGCCTCGCCGAGCGCATCCAGGTAGGCTTCCTCGGTGTCGTAGAACTCGTTCTTGCAGGCGGCGGCGATGATGCCGGGCGAGGGCGCGGTGAGAAAAGCCTCGGTGAAATGCTGCTTGCGCGCGGCCAGCGCGGCCTTGAATTCGATCGCTTCCGAGGCTGCCAGCGCGGGGTCCAGATAGCGGATGGCGCCGGTAACCTTGGGCGGCGCGAAGTTGCTCACCGCCACCTTGGTGCCGGCGGCCGCCTCCATCGCCGCCTTGTACTCGGGAAACTGCTCGATATCGGCGCGCGAAAAACGCTTCCACCTGTCGCCGAAACCGGACATGCGGCGCTGCACATAAAGAAAGAAGCCTTCGCGCTGCTGCTCGCCATTGTTGCCGATGTCGATGCCGGCCGCCAATTGCTTGTCCACCACCGCTTCCATGGCGGCGCGGCCGGCGGCCTCGATCTCGCCGTCATTCACCGCTTCGCCGTCGCCGCGGCGGGCGTAGAGCTTTACCAGCGCGGCCGGACGCGGCAGGCTGCCGGTGTGGGTGGTGAGGATTCTGTCAGTGCTGTGTTTCATGTTGTCTCCGTCTTTTGTGGCGCTTCGGGCAGCTACCGCAGTGTTATAGAAACATCCGGGCGGGCTGGCAAGGATCACAAGCTAATGGGCAGCATAGCATCCCATCCGCACTGCCAAAACCGGGGCCGGACCGTTGCCGAAGGCCCCCCGACCCAGCGGCAGAAGGCAGGTGGAGAACACCTAATCCGGCGCATGCATACGCAAATCCGGGGCGCTTTGCGCCTCTTTGCGCAACTCTGGTTATCATGCGGGGCGCCGTTCCCGGCCTAGCCGCGATTTTCCGGCTTCGGCCGTGCTCGCGGCAGGCAGTACAAAACAAATCGAATAGGAGATCACCGTGACAGGCTGGAGCATCCATGATTGAGCGCGGACTCAATGTTGTGTGGTGCCTGCTGGGCCTGGGTACCATGGTCAACGCCTGGAGTTTGGGCCTGCTGGGCCCGAGCGGGCCGGACAGCGGCCTCTTCCCGATGCTCTGCGGCATCATCATCGTGATTTGCGGCCTGACCTTGCTGTTGCGCAGCAATACCTACGTTACCGACCCGGCCTGGCCGCGCGGCGGGCAAATGTGGCGCATTGCCGGGGTCACCGCCGGCCTCGCCTCGATGGCGGTCAGCCTGCCCTATGTCGGCTTCGCGGTGTCCAGCGCCATCACCACCTTCGTGCTGCTGCAGGCGGTGGAGCGCTCGCGCATCGTCGAGTCGCTCATCCTCACCGCGGCCTCGGTCGCCGCGGTGATGTATGTGTTCGGCAACCTGCTCGGCCTGGCACTGCCGCGCGGCCCCTGGGGCTGGTAATGGACGCCTTCCATAACCTGATGATGGGGTTCACGGTGATTTTCACGCCGCAGAACCTGTGGTTTTGTTTTCTCGGCAGCGTCGTCGGCACCCTGGTCGGCGTGCTGCCCGGCATCGGCCCGCTGGCCGCGCTGGCCCTGCTGCTGCCGGTGACTTTCCAGTTGGCGCCGGTGGCGGGCCTGGGCATGCTCACCGCGATCTTTTACGGCGCGATGTACGGGGGCTCGACTACTTCCATCCTGGTCAACATCCCAGGCGAAGCAGCCTCGGTGGTCACCGCCATCGATGGCCACGAGATGGCCAAGCAGGGCAGGGCGGGCGCGGCGCTGGGCATGGCGGCGATGGCCTCGTTCGTCGCCGGCACGCTGGCGTTGATTGCGGTGACGTTTTTCTCCCCGGTGCTGACTGCGTTCGCCTTGCGCTTCGGCCCGCCGGAAAACTTCGGCCTGATGCTGTTCGGCCTGGTCTGTACCCTCTACATGATCAGCGGCTCGAAGATCAAGGGCGTGCTGATGCTGGCGGTGGGCTTTCTCGCCGCCACCGTCGGCCTGGACGTGGTCAACGGCCGCGACCGCTTTACGCTGGGCAACATCAATCTCGCCGGCGGCATCGAAATCCTGTCGGTGGTGATTGGCCTGTACGGCGTCGCCGAAATCCTGGTGAACTGCGAAACCATCACCAAGAACCACATGCTGGCCGAGCGCATCCGCGGCCTGTGGCCGACCTTGGCTGATTGGCGCGCCTCGTGGAAGCCGATGATCCGCGGCAGCTTCGTCGGCTTTTTCTTTGGCCTGGTGCCGGGCGGTGGCCCGGTGACGGCCTCCTTCATGTCCTACGCGCTGGAGCGCCGCGTGGCGAAGGACCCTTCCCGTTTCGGCAAGGGCGCGATCGAAGGCGTGGCCGGCCCGGAGGCAGCGAACAACGCCGCCGTTTCCGGCAGCATGATTCCCCTGATGTCCCTCGGCATTCCCGGCAACGCCGTCACCGCGCTGCTGTTGGGCGCGCTGGTGATCCAGGGCATCCAGCCGGGGCCGATGTTCATCACCCAGCGCCCCGATTTGTTCTGGGGCGTGATGGCCAGCATGTACGTCGGCAATGTCTTCCTGCTGCTGCTCAACCTGCCGCTGGCCGGCCTGTGGGCGCAGTGCCTGCGCATCCCCTACCGCGTGCTGTTCCCGATGATCCTGCTGCTGTCGATCGTCGGCACCTACTCGGCCAACAAGAACGTGTTCGACCTCTGGGTGATGCTCGGCTTCGGCGTCGCCGGCTATGTGCTGCGCAAGCTGCAATACGACTTCTCACCCTTCCTCATCGCCTTCGTGCTGGCGCCCATCCTCGAGCAATCGCTGCGCCAGTCGCTGGTGATGTCGCCGGACGGCGTGCTGATTTTCATGCAGCGCCCGCTGGCCGCTGGCCTGGTGGTCGCCAGCGTGATACTGGCCGTACTCGTTTTCCGTCAACGCAAGCCTATACAACCACAAGGAGACATGTCGTGAACCCGAAAAAGATCCTGTCCATCCTGGGCGCCGGCATCATGGCCCTGGGCTTCGCCTGCGTCGCTTCGGCACAGATCTCACCGCAGGTTGCCAAGTTGAAGCCGAAAGACTTCCCCACCCAGTCGATCGAATACACCGTGGTGTACCCCGCCGGCGGCGCGCTGGACATCACCGCGCGCCTGCTCGCCAAGCACGTCGAGAAAGCCACCGGCGACAAGATTCTGGTGAACAACCGCACCGGCGGCGCCGGCATGGTCGGCCATACTTACCTGGCCACCGGCGCCAAGCCCGACGGCTACACCGTCGGCGTGCTGGTCAACCTGGTCTGGGGCGACGCCATGCTGCGCGCCAACGGCCGCTGGGCGTATACCGACCTGGAGCCGATCGCCTATATCAACAGCGACCCGCTCACCTGGGTGGCTTCCACCGAAGGCCCGTACAAGGGCATGTCGGCCAAGCAGATCATCCAGATCGCCCGCGACAAGCCGGGCACCGTGCGTGTCGCCATCGTCCCCGGCAGCATGTGGGAATACCTGGTCGAGCAGGTCGAAGGCGCGACCGGCGCGAAATTCCTGCGCGTGCCTTTCCAGGGCGGCGGCCCCGGCGTCACCGCGCTGCTGGGCGGCTCGGTGGACGTGGCGCAAGGCTTCTACAGCGAATTCCGCGGCTACGTCGATGCCAACAAGATCGTGCCCATTGCACTGGCCAGCGAGCAGCGCACCACCTACCTGAAGGACACGCCGACTTTCAACGAAATCTACGGCTCGAAGCAGTTTGTCTGGAACATCATCCGCTTCGCCGTGGTGCCCAAGGGAACGCCGGCCGACCGCAAGGCTTACCTCGCCGCCGGCCTGCAAGCTGCGTTGAAGGATCCAGAACTGCTGGCGGAGTACCAAAAGCTCGGCATGTATTTCGACCCGGCGCTGGTCAAGTCCACCAATATCGGCGCTGATCTGAACGCCCTGGCGCTGAAAGAGCGCGAGTTTTATGTGAAGACCGGCCGCCTGAAATAGTCGGCGACGCGGCCGGAGCGGGGCGAGGGAAAACCCGCCAGCCCCGTACCGCACCCGCTCGTTTCAGACCAGCTCTCGGCGCATAGCGGCAATTTCCGTTCAGGGAAGATCTATACGAAAGTATGTTTTTGCCATGCGCGCATGCGGGGCGCTTGCCGGCCCTATGCCTTCCCGCCGACAAAAGTTAAGCTATCGGCCGATACCTGATCCGCCGGACCCGGCGGATTGCGTGCTGGTCGATCCGAGAACAAAGGCCGCAGCCATGACCGCCGATGAAGCACTGAGCCGCGAACAGGCGGTGATGATCCACCGCAACGTCTTCACCGGCGTCACCGGCGGCTTCGTGGTTGCCTGCATCCTGGTCACCTGCTTCTGGAGCACCGGCGGCCATTCGCGCCTGGCGCTCTGGCTGGGTGCCGGCGCCGTACTCGGCGTGTGGCGCCTGGCGGTCTGGCGCAGCTACGCGGGCGGCGAATTTTCCGCCGCAGCCGCGCGGCGCTGGTTGCGCCAGGCCGCCTGGGGCGCCGGGCTGTCGGGCGCCTTGTGGGCGATCGGCTCGGTGGTGTTCTTTTTCCCGCCGGAATTCATTTACCACGTGCTGTTCGTCTTCGCGGTGGCGATGATGGGCATCACCGCCATGCTCAGCTTCGGCTCGCACGCCCGCACCTTCCTGGCGTATTTCCTGCCGACGGCAGTGCCCGCCGCGCTGGCGACGCTGGCCCACGGTACGCTGATGGACGCCTACATCGGCATCGGCATGTTCATCTACATCGCGGTGGTCATGCGTTTTTTCGTCACCTTCAATCGCGCCTTCGTGCGCTCGGTGCAACTGGCCTTCGAGAACACCGACCTGGTCAGCCAGCTCACGGTGCAGAAGGAAGCCGCGGAGTCGGCCAACCTGGCGAAGTCGCGCTTTCTCGCCGCCGCCAGCCACGACCTGCGCCAGCCGATGCATGCGCTCACGCTCTATCTGGGCGCGCTCGAGGGCCACGACTTCGAAGAAGCCGCCCGTGGCAACTTGGCGAATGCGCGCAAGTGCGCGCAGACCATGGACGAAATGTTCCGCGCCCTGCTCGACATTTCGCGCCTCGACGCCGGCGCGGTGCAGACGGAGGTGCGCGGTTTTGCCTTGAAGCCGCTGCTGGAGCGCATCCGCATGGAGTTCGCGCCGCAGGCCGAGGCGCGCGGCCTGGCCTTCACGGTGCGGACCAGCGAAGAGATCGTGCACAGCGACCCCGACGCGGTCGAGCGGATCCTGCGCAACCTCGTCGCCAACGCGGTGCGCTATACCGAGCGCGGCGGCATCCTGGTCGGCTGCCGCCGGCGCGGCGCCGGCCTGCGCATCGCCGTCTACGACACCGGCCCCGGCATCGCGGCCGAAGAGCAGGGCAATATCTTCGAGGAGTTCTACCAGGTCGGCAACCCGGAGCGCGACCGCAGCAAGGGCATCGGCCTGGGCCTGGCTATCGTCGAGCGTTTGGCGCGCCTGCTGGCGGCGCCGGTGGCGATGGATTCGCGGCCCGGGCGCGGCTCGATGTTCGGGCTCGACCTGCCGCTGGCCGGCGCCGTGCAGCCGCCGCCGCGCGCGGCGCTGGCGCCGGGGCAGGCCCAGCTCGACATGAGAGGCCTGTTCATCGTGGTGGTCGACGACGAGGACGCGATTCTCGCCGCCACCCGCGAAGTGCTGGAACAATGGCGTTGCAAGGTGGTCACCGCCGCCTCCGGCGCAGCCGCGCTGGAGCAACTGGCCGCCAGCCCGCGCGCGCCCGACGCGCTGATCTGCGACTTCCGCCTGCGCAACCATGAAACCGGGATCGACGTCATCGACGCCCTGCGCACCGAGTTCAATGCCGACATTCCGGCCCTGCTGGTCAGCGGCGACTCGGCGCCGGCACGCATGCGCGAGGCCGAAGCCAACGGCCTGCGCGTGCTGCACAAGCCGTTCAACGAAAATTCGCTGCGCCTGGCACTGACGCAGATACTCGCCAAAGGCGAGCCGCAGGCCGCCACGTAAAAGCGACGAGCCGCAGGCCGCCACGTAAATGCGACGAGCCGCAGGCCGCCACGTAAATGCGGCCCGCCGCGGCGGGCTTGTAGCGAAGGGTCAAGCCGCCACTTGAAGCCCCAGGCGGCGCGCCGCCAGGATAGCCTGGGTGCGGCTGGCCACCTGCAGCAAGCGGAAGATCGACGACACGTGCATCTTCACCGTGACCTCCGCCAGGTTCAGGCGCAGGCCGATTTCCTTGTTGGAGTGGCCCTGGCACAGCAGGGTCAGCACCTCGCGCTGGCGCGGCGGCATTTCCGGCAGGCCTTCTTCGGCGATGGTCTGGTCGCCGTCCGGCGTGATCCAGCGCACCGTCTGCACCTTGCCGGCCAGTGCGTCGGCAACCACGCCGCTGAGCACCCCGGCGGGCACCGCCTTGGAAACGAAGACCAGGGCGCCCGCGCGCAAGGCGGCGGCCACTTCGCGCCGGTCGTCCGAGGCCGACACCGCGATGATCAGGGCGGAAGGATGGGCACGGGAAAATGCGCCGATCGCCTCGACGCCGTTCATCCGCGGCAGGCCCGGGTCGAGCAGGATAAGCCGCAGGTCCGGGGTGGCGACGGCCATGCGCAGGCCTTCCTCGGCCGAACTGGCTGCCTTCACCTCGCGCTCGCCGAACACCGGGCGCAGCAGGCTGATGAGCGCCTCCCGGTACAGGGGATGGTCCTCCACGATCAACGCGCTTCCGTTCATGAGGTCGTATCCATTTGTTACAGCGGCGCAGAGCGGATGAATAATACCGGAAAGACCGCGGACCGCGACTTCCCCTTTCCCCACCTCCCGCCGTGTCGGACTCGTCCGCCAGCGAAATCAGACTGCGCCTACGGTGCTCGACCGGGGGACGCGTGAAACTTGGCATTACCTTGCAGCCAACCTTGGCGCGCGGACGACAGGATGGAGGCAGTACTAGCGTCCGACATATGCACGGCTATTGGGATTGCGAATGCCGCATGACATTTGACTTCGAATTGCAGTTCGCCAGTGCCAGCGACGGAGGGCGGGTGCGTCCGCAGAACCAGGACTATGTCGCCTTCGACGATGCCATCGGCCTGGCCCTGCTGGCAGACGGCATGGGCGGGCACAAAGGCGGCGAAGTGGCCAGCTACATCGCCGTCACCCGGGTTTTGGAGGGTACGCGAGGCTGCCTTACTGATTTTGCCGAGCGCAAGGTTGACGTACCGGTACGCTACTACGGCCACCTGCTCGCGGACCAGGTCATCCGCGCAAACGCCGTCATCTGCACCGCCGGAAGGGACCATGTCCAATACGAGGGAATGGGCACCACGCTGGTCGGCGCCCTGTTCCGGCGGCAATCGGTCTTTCTGGTCAACATCGGCGACTCGAGGATTTACCGCCTGCGCGACGGCGACCTTACCCGCGTGACGACCGACCACTCGGTGGTGCAAGCCGAAATCGAGTCCGGCATCATGAGTGAAGAGGAGGCGCGCAGGTCCGCGCACCGGCACCTGGTGACGCGCGCCCTGGGTGTTTCGGACACCGAGAGCCCGGACATGGACATTGTCGACGCGGCGCCCGACGATATCTATCTGCTCTGCTCCGACGGCTTGAGCGACATGTTGAGCGATGAAGAAATTGCAATCGGTTTGCTGGATGACGCAGCCAATCTCCAGGCACGCGCCGATCGCCTGATCGACCGCGCCAACCGTGCCGGCGGCAGGGATAACGTCTCGGTGGTGCTGGCTAAAGTTGGTCCGCCGGTTCGAAAAGCTCTTTGCGCCTAGGCGTCATGCGGCAGTCGCGCCGCGCCGGTTATCCGGCTCAGGCCGCGCCGGCCAGCAAGTCCATGAAATCCGCCACCGGCATTGCTTGCATCGCTTCGGCATCGCACATGCGCGCGAAAATCGCATCGCGCCGCTGCTGCGGCCAGTGATGGCGGGTTAGCGCGTCGAACTTCTGATGCAACGCAGGCAGGGCGCCGGCGCGCCGTGTCGGGTCGCCGGCCGGAAAGAGGGTCTCTTCCAGGGCGGAGCATGAGCCGTCATCCAGCTCCACCTGCACCGAGTTCGCGCAACTGCGAATCCGCAGGTCGTGATGGTCGCGCGTATAGGCGGCATCTTCGACGATCACGGTGCGTTCGCGCAGGCGGTCGATGCGCGGGTCGGCCGCAGCCGCATCGGAATAGTCGTCCGGCGCAAGCCGGCCGTGGATCAGCGCCACCGCCACCACGTATTGCATCGAGTGATCGCGCGCGGCGCGGTTGGGCAGGGGGCCGCTCTTGTCGGTGCGGCGCACCGCCTCGTCCTGGCTGCGGATGCTGATGCGGCGAATCCGGTCCACCCGTCCCGCCAGCCAGGTGTGGATACGTAGCGCGCTTTCCACCGCGGTGGTGGTATTGCGCTGGCAGGGATGCAATTTGAAAATCACGTTGTCCAGCACAAAGCTGCCAGGCTCGCGCGCCAGGGTCACCGGCCTGCCATCCATGTAAACCGCTTCGAAGCCCCAGACCGGCGCCGACAGCGGGCGCGGGTAGCCCATTTCGCCCTTCATCGCGCTCAAGGCCAGCCACACGCCGCGGCCCGCGGCATCGCCGCCGGCCCAGCTCTTGCGGCTGCCGGCATTCGGCACATGCCGGTAGGCATTGAGGGCCTGGCCGTCGAGAAAACCGTTCGACACGGCGGCGGCGATGGTGTCGCGGTCACCGCCTAGCAGACGGGTGGCCATCGCCGCGCAGGCCAGCTTGACGTCGACCACATGGTCCAGGCCGATTGAGGGATGATCGAAATGATTCGCCGCCGCCAGCAGGCCCTGGATTTCATAGGCGCCGACCATCGCCGCATAAACATCGCCCATGGTCGGGGCCTTGCCCGTGCCGCGCTGCTGGCGGCCGGTGTGGTCCGCCGCCGCCAGCAGGGCGCCAATGCAATCGGAAGGATGGCCGCCGACAAAACTGGTGTCGCTGAAATCGAGCCAGCGGATCATCGAGCCGATATCCTGCGCCGCTTTCACCGGGTCCAGCACGTAGTCCGTACCCCACACCGGCACGCCATCGGCCACGGTGCTGCCTTCGACCCACGGCCCGAGGCGCCTGGCGCAGTCCGGCTCGCGCAGGGCGGCGATGGCGCAGGCCACCGCATCGGTCAGGCACAGCGCCGCGGTCTGCAAGGTCTGTCCGATGGGGCGTGGAACGGCCACCGCATAGTCGGCCAGGCGGATGATCAGGTCGTCGTAGTCCAGGCCCGCGGCTCCTGGTAGGGCTTCATTCCCGTTCATTCGATTTTGGCGTGCGCGATATTCACCAGCCGGCCCCATTTGGCCGACTCGCCGGCGATGTACTCGCCGAAGGCCTTGGCCGACATCGGCGAGGCCAGCGCGCCCTGCGCGGCCAGGCGTGCCTTCAGTTGCGGAGAGTTGAGCGCTGCAACAGTCACCTTGTTGAGCAGCTCGACAATCTGCGGCGGCGTCTTCGCCGGCGCCAGCAGGCCGTTCCAGTTCACCACGTCGTATTGTGCAAAGCCCTGTTCGGCGACGGTCGGAATCTCCGGCAACGAAGGGTCGCGCGCCCGGCCGGTGGTGGCGATCGCGTGTACCTGGCCGGTCTTGATGAACGGCAGGGCGGAGGGAACCGCACTGAAATACATATCCACCTGACCCGAGGCCACCGCGATCAGCGCCGGGCTGCCGCCCTTGAAAGGGACGTGCAGCCAGTCCGCGCCGGACAGCGACTTCAGCCACTCGCCCGCCAGGTGGGTCGAGCTGCCATTGCCGGCGGAACCGAAGCTCAGGGACTTGTAGTCCGTCTTCGCTTTTTGGAGGAAGGTCGCCAGTGTGTCGCCCTTCATCGCCGGCTTGACCACCAGCACGTTGGGGAACACCGTTGCCAGGGTGATAGGCGCGAAGTCCCGCACCGTATCGTAAGGCAACGACTTATACAAATGCGCATTGATCGCCACCGGCGCGACATTGGCCCACAGCAGCGTATAGCCGTCCGGCGTGGCGCGCGCCACGATGTCGGTGCCGCGGCTGCCGCCGGTGCCGCTGTCGTTCTCCACCACCCACGCTTGGCCAAGGCGCTTGCCGACCTCTTCGGCGACAAAGCGCGCAGTGATGTCGGTGCTGCCGCCCGGCTCGAAAGGCACGACCAGGCGGATCGGACGGCTCGGGTAGTTGCCGGCCTGGGCGTAGGCTGTGCCGGCGAGCGGCAACAACAGGGCCGCCGCAAGCGCGATACTTCGGAGCGGCAGAAATCTGTAGAAAATGTTCACCAAAGGTTCACGCTTTCCGGATTGAGAGGGGAACACCTTGGCTTCTATCATGCGCCGCGCAAATGCGCCTCCATGCCGGCCAACATCTCGCGCGCATCCTCCAGCCCATTGCGCCGTGAGCCGCCGCCCAGGTGCGGGGTGAGGATGACGTTGTCCAGTCGCAGCAAGGACTCGTCCTCGGAGGCAGGTTCCTGGTACAGCACATCGAGCGCGGCCGCGCCCACGCGGCCTGAGGCCAGCGCCGCCACCAGTGCGGCATGCTCCACGATCTCCGCGCGCGCGGTGTTGATCAGATAGGCGCCAGGCTTCATCCGCGCCAGCGCCTCGCCACCCACCAGGTTCCTCGTCCGCTCGGACATCGGAATGTGGATGCTCAGGTAGTCGGCAGTCGTGAATAGCGTATCGAAATCGCAATAGGTGACGCCGAAGCGCGCCTCCAGCGCTTTGTCCAGGCGCTGGCGCTTGTGATAGACCACGTTCATGCCGAAGGCGCGGGCGCGCAGCGCTACCTCGCGCGCGATTTCGCCGAAGCCCAGCAGGCCCAGCGTGGCGCCATGCAGGGAACGCAGGTTGGGGATGCGGCCGAAGTTCGCCTTCGCGGTATGCCGGCTGTCGTAAGGGCGGAAGGGCATGCCGGCGGCGGCCAGGCGCTCGCTGGTCACGAGACCGTCGATCAGCGGCAGGCGCTTGGCCAGCGCCAGCAGCAGCATCATGGTGTGCTCGCCCATGGCGATGTTGGTGCGGCGGCGCAGCGTGCGCGCCGGGATGCTTCGGCGCTCGCAGGCGGCTATATCGACGTTGTCGCCCACGGTGCCGAATTTCTGCACGAACTGGAGTTTCGACGCAATCGCCAGTTCCGCCTCGCCGATTTCCAGGCTTTCGACGATGGCGATGTCCGCGTCCGGCAAATGCGCGCGCAACTCTTCCTGGCTGCCCACCAGTTGCACCCGCGCTGGATAGAGTCGTGGCAACCCGGCGCGCACCTGCGCCAGCCAGGCCGCGAAGTCCGGCACGTCGGTCGAGTTGAAGTCGGCGAAGGCGGCGATGCGTTCGGCCGGCGCGGACGGGTCGAGCATCACCTGGACCAGCCGCAGGACGCGATCTTCCTCTACGACGAGTTTACGCATTGTTCTTTCCTTCTTCCGTTCAGGGCGCGCGCGGCACGCTTGCCAGGGTCATCAACTCGCGCACGCCGGTATCGCCGCGCTGTATGCAATCGAGCACCGCCTGGCCGCGCTCGCCGCCGAGATGCGTGCCGGCGCAATCAAAAAACTTTTGCCGCAAATCGTCGGCGGAGGCCGGGTTGAGCGGCGAGCCCTTGTGGATCGCGACGGTCTCGCTAAACGTCCGGCCGTCGCGGGTTTCGACCGCCACCGTCACCGGCTGCTCGAAGGGCGCCTTGCGCACCTCGGGCCGGCTCTCCGATAAATGCTCGGGCACGCAAACCTCGATGATGTCGATCAGCGCGGCGATCTGCGGCCGATGCACTGCGGCGTCGGTAAACGAAGCGATGGTCGGTCGCCCATCGAAAAAACTGGCGGCGACGCAATACTCCAGCGAAGTCTTGCCCTGCAGTCCATTCTTCGGACGTGAATGGATCAGGGTGCGCGGGTACATATAGCTCACCTCGCAGCGGATCTTCTTCAGGTCGCCCGCCGTCACGCCATGCTTGCGCCGGAGTTCCGTCACGCAGTCCACCGCGAACAGCGGCGGCCGCCCGCAGGGATAGAGCTTGAAGGTGGCGCCGGGGGAGACGATGAAAAACGGCGCGCCCCATTGCGGCAGGTTGTCCGCCAGCAGGCCCTGCGACCACTCGCGCGAGAACACCTCGCCGAAGTTCATCCGCCCGTCAAAAATCTCCGGGTCGGCGGTAAAGCCGCGCTGCGCCAGCTGTGCGGCGCGCACGCCGCTGGAAGCCGCCAGGCCGCTGTGCAGCGACATCGTCATGCTGCCGAAATTGCGCCGCATGCCGCCGGCCATCGAGGCGGCGATGCCGAAGGCGTGCGCCATTGCCGCCGCGTCCAGCCCGAGCAGCAGGCTTGCCGCCGTCACCGCCGCCAGCGTGCCCTGGGTGGCGGTGGCGTGCCAGCCGGTTTCGTAGTGGGAGGGATTGAGCAGGGTGCCGAAGCGGCATTCCACTTCGTAGCCGATCACAAAAGCCGTGAGCGCCTCGCGCAGGCTGCGGTTGTTCAACTCGGCCATCGCCAGCACCGCCGGCAGCAGCGGCCCGGAAGGGTGGCCGCGCATCTCCGCCTGGTTGTCGTCGAACAGTTGCAGGCTGATCATCGCGCCGTTGACCAGCGCCACGTCCGCCGGCCGTGCGCGTTCGCCGTAGCCGATCACGGTGGCGGCGCCATCGGGCCGCGCATCGATGTGCAACTCGCGCAGGGTGTCGATCGGCGCTCCGCCGTAGGCGGCGTAGGCGGCGGCCAGGCTGTCGACCAGGCAATTCTTCGCTGCCTGCAGTTCGGCCGCGCCGACGCGACCGGGCAGCGCGTCGCGGCATTGGGCGATCAGTTCAGCGGTCAGGGACATGCGTTTTTCTGTCTGCGGTGGCGTTCAGTTGGTCGCGGCGATGCCGGCGTCCTTCACTACTTTCGACCAGCGCGCGATCTCGCCCTGCACGAAGGTACGGAACTGCGCCGGTGTATTCGCCGGCACACCCTCGAAGGCATCCTTGCCGATGCGCTGTTTCATCGCCGGGTCTTTCATCGCCTCATTCACCGCGGCGTTCAGCTTGTCGATGATTGGCCGCGGCGTGCGCGTCGGCGCGAACAGGCCGAACCAGTCGCTGACCTCGAAGTTCGGCAGGGTGGCGGCAATCGTCGGAATCTCCGGCGCCAGCGGCGAAGGCGTGAGGCTGGAGACGGCCAGCGGCGTCAGGCGCCCGGCGCGCACGAAGGGCATCACGGTGGACATGCCGATCAGCATCACCTGCACACTACCGCCCAGCAAGTCGGTCACCGCTGGCGCCGCGCCCTTGTAAGGCACGTGCATGATGCGCGTGCCGGCGACACGATTGAACGACTCCATCGCCAGGTGGCTGGCGCTGCCCGGCCCGGCGGTACCGTAGTTGAGTTCGCCCGGCTTGGCCTTGGCCAGCGCGATCAGTTCCGCCACCGTCTTCACATTCAGCGAGGGCGGTGCCACCATGATGCTCGGGATGGTCGCCGCGCGCACCACCGGCACGAAGTCGCGCATGGTGTCGAAGGGCACCTTCGACAGGCTGGGGTTGACCGTCACCACCCCGGCGCTGGTGGTCATCAGTGTATAGCCGTCGGGCGCGGCCTTGGCCACCATGTCGGCGCCGATGCTGCCGCCCGCGCCCGCATGGTTTTCCACCACCACTGGCTGGCCCAGGGTCTTCGACACTATCTCGGCGACGATGCGCCCCATGCCGTCGGTCGGCCCGCCGGGCGGGAAGGGCACGATCATGCGGATCTGCCGCTCCGGGTAGTTCGGCGCCTGCGCCTGCGCGATGCCGGAGGCGAAGGCGAGCAGGGCCGCGCCCAGAACCCGAAGGCCGCCGATATTGCGTTGCAATAATCTTTGCATGGTGATGGCAACGTGGTGATAAAGGGTGGGCCGCGGGTTGCCCCCGGCTTTCCCTGCGGAAGGCCGCGAGAATGTTACCGCGCATGGTCATGGTGCAGGGTGAAGAGTTGCTAATTCGCCGGTTCAGCGGAATGACGCGGTTTCGGGCGTCTCGCCGCCATCTTCCCATCGCCTTTCGGCGGGCGAAGGATTATATTGAGCGGGCACGCGTCCGGCACCGGAACCGCGCCGCAACAAGAACAGACGCCGCCGCACCGCCGGCAGTGAACACAAATATCAGGAGACTCTCGTGGCCAAACGTTTCAACCTGAACGTCAACGGACGGGCGCACGCCGTCACGGCGGACCCGGAAATGCCCTTGCTCTACGCCCTGCGCGACGACCTCGGCATGCACGAGCCGCGCTTCGGCTGCGGCCTGGCCCAGTGCGGTGCCTGCACCGTGCTGCTCGACGGCAACCCGGCGCGCTCCTGCTCCGTTCCGGTCAGCGCCGTCGGCGCCGCCAAGGTCACCACCTTGGCCGGCATCGGCAGCGCACAAAAGCCGCACAAGGTGCAGGCCGCCTTCATCGAGGAGCAGGTGCCGCAGTGCGGCTACTGCCTCAACGGCTGGGTGATGACCTCGGTCGCGCTGCTGGAGAAGAACCCCCACCCCAGCGACGAGCAGATTCGCGATGCCCTCACCGGCCTGAAGTGCCGCTGCGGCACCCACCTGAGCATCATTCGCGCGGTCAAGCGCGCGGCGCAGGCATAAGGAGCGATCATGAGCCTGCAAATGAATCGCCGTGATTTCCTCGCCGGCAGCGGCACGCTGGTGGTCTCCGTGATGCTGCCTGGACTCTCCGCCCACGCTGCTACTCCTGGCACCCAGGCCTCGCGCATGGCGCTCAAGCCCGACCAGCTCTCCAGCTACATCAGCGTCAACCGCGACGGCAGCGTCACCGGCTGGGTCGGCAAGGTCGACATGGCCCAGGGCACCGAGATCGGCTGGATCAAGATCATCGCCGAAGAGCTCGACATGCCGCCGGAGCGGGTGCGCATGGTCCAGGGCAACACCGAAGAGACGGTGGACCAGGGCGGCGCCTCCGGCTCAACCGGCATCTGGCGCGGCGGCCACGCCTTGCGCAACGCCGCCGCCGAAGCGCGCCTGACGCTGATGGAAATGGGCGCGGCAAAACTCGGTGTGCCGATCGACCAGCTTGAGGTCAACGACGGCGTCATCAGCCAGCGCGGCAAGCCGGGCAGGAAGGTGTCTTACGGCGAGCTGATCGGCGGCCGGCAGTTCGACGTGCAGCTTGAGTGGAACAAGGAGTACGGCAATGACCTGCTGGTCAAGGGCCGCGCCAAGCCGAAGTCGCCCTCGGAATACAAGCAGATCGGCAAGCCCGGCACGCGCCGCCGCGACGTCGCCGAAAAACTCTACGGCACCGCCACCGTGATGGCCGACATCAAGGTGCCCGGCATGCTGCACGGCCGCGTGCTGCGCCCGCCGGTGGCCGGCGCCGTGCCGGTGTCGGTCGACAACACCTCGGTGAAGGATATTCCCGGGGTGCGGGTGGTGTGGCAAAAGAACTTCATCGGCTTAGTCGCCCCCAAACAGTGGGACGCGATTCGCGCCGCGCGCCAGCTAAAAGTGGTGTGGTCGGCCGCCACGCCGCCTTTCCCGGAGCAGCAGGACCTCTACAAGCACATCGCCGGTGCCAAGGTGATGAAGCGCGACGAAGAGGTCAACAGCGGCGACGTCGATGCCGCCTTCGCCGCCGCCGCTCGGGTGGTGGAATACAGCTACGCCTGGCCCTTCCACTCCCATGCTTCGCTCTCGCCCGCCTGCGGCATTGCCGACATGCGCGCGGACTCGGCCACGGTATGGACCGGCGGGCAAAAGCCGCACCATTGCCGCGAGGGCATTGCCATCATGTTCAACCTGCCGGAAGACAAGGTCAAGGTGATCTACACCCCCGGCCCCGGCTCCTACGGCCGCAACGACTCGGGCGACGCGACCATGGACGCGGCGGTGCTGTCGAAGGCCGTCGGCGAGCCGGTGCGCGTGCAGGGCATGCGCCACGACGGCACCGGCTGGGACCCGAAGTCACCGGCCTCGATCCACCGTTCGCGCGCGGCGATTGACAAGGACGGCAAGGTACTCGCCTGGCACTTCGAGACCAAGGGCTTTTCGCGGCGTGAATTCTTTCGCGACGAAGGCTCGCCGGAGCGCACCCTCGCCGGCCAGTTGATGGACTGGCCGCTCAAGCCGGTGTGGCTGCTGGGCGTGCCGGGCGAGTCCTACTCCTTCGCGCGCCGCAAGACCTCCGACACCATCGGCCCGCTGCTGGACCGTGCCTCGCCGTTGCGATCTTCACACTTCCGCGACCCCGGCGGCCCGCAGATCCACTTCGCCTCCGAGTCCTTCATGGACGAGCTTGCGCTGGCGACCAACACGGATGCGGTCGAATTCCGCCTGCGTTATCTCAAGGAGCCGCGCGACCTCGAGGTGGTGAGGACGGTGGCGGAAAAAGCCAGCTGGCAAAGCCACGTCGGTGCGCGCAAGCAGATGAGGGGCGAGGTCCACACCGGCCAGGGCCTGGCCTATGCGGTGCGCGGCGCCACCCGCGTCGCGGTGATAGCCGAGGTGGAAGTGAATCCCAAGACCTACCGCGTCTGGGTGCGCCGCTATGTGATTGCGCACGACTGCGGCCAGGTGATCGCGCCCGACTTGCTGCGCCAGACCATCGAGGCGCAAGTGGTGCAGACCACCAGCCGCGCGGTGTTCGAGGAAGTGAAGTTCGACCAGCGCAACGTCACCAGCGTCGACTGGCTGAGCTATCCCATCCTCGACATCAAGGACGCGCCGGAGGCGATCGACATCACCCTGATCGACCGGCCCGAGATGCCGCCGGCCGGCGCCGGCGAAGCCACCTGCCGGGTGGTTGCCGCGGCGGTGGCCAACGCCATCTTCGACGCTACCGCCGTGCGCCTGCGCCAGGTGCCCTTCACCCCGGAGAGGTTAAAGGCGGCCTGGGTATAAGGAAAACGCGGTGGAGAAAAAGCGAAACCGGCGTTAAGCCGCCGCCGCGCCCGGCAGGCGCGGTGGGGCGTCGCGCAGGAACACCGTCAGGTCCATGCGCGGCGGCTTGGTGCGCTCGCGGTTGATCATCTCGCCGACAAAGCCGCGGTGATAGGTCATGTGGTTGGTGACGTGCAGCAGCATGTTGCCGCGGCTCATCGCCCCGGCGCCGCCGCCGATGAATTCGAACTCCACCACTTGGTCGTGCAGGGCCTCGGTGAGGCCGTCGGCGTAGGCGACGTACCAGGCATCCAGCTCGGCCTGCGCGGCGGCCAGTGCATCCAGCGCGGGCATCACCTCGGTATTGCGCGCGGTGTAGCCGTGCGGCTTGCCTTCCAGGTGGCCGCGAAAAATGCGGTCGATCACGTAGTTGTGGTTCATCGCGAAAATCATGCTGCCGAAGCCGCCATTGTCCTTCTGCGGCACGCCGGCCGGCAGCTTGGCCAGGGCCTCGAACATGCGCTGGTTGGCCCAGGCGTTGTAGCGGGTCAGCATGTGCAGGTTACGCAGGGGGTTCATGGTCTGCCGTTTTGTGCCGCGCAAGTCGCGCAGCGCCATTGTACAAAGGCAGGCACCGCGCAAGCGGGCGTTTTTATTGCAACGCGAATGCGCGCCATTCGCGCGGCGCGGGTGCGCGGGCGGTATGATCGATGGGTGCAGGAACAAGGCTCCGGAAAACGGGCCGTACAACAGGAGGAGAACAAAGTGAATATCGCCCACACCCTGCGCGGCCCGGTTTGCCGCAATCTTGTCTGCCTGCTTGTGCTGGCGCTTGCCGCCGGCGGCGCGGCGCGGGCCGATTCGATCGCGGCCTATCCCGAACGTCCGATCAAGTTCGTCGTCGGCTATCCGCCCGGCCAGACCGTGGACATCTCGGCGCGCGCCTATGGAACCGCATTGGCGAAGGAACTGGGCCAGCCTATCTTCATCGACAACAAGCCTGGCGCCAACGGCATCGTCGCCGCGCAAATCGTCAAGGCCGCCGAGCCGGACGGCTACACCATGCTGTTCGGCACCTCCGGCCAGCTCACCATCAATCCCTCGCTCTACGCCAAGCTGCCGTACTCGGCGCTCACCGACTTCGTGCCGGTGGGCATGGGCTCGATGGGGCGCCTGTACCTGGTGACCAACAAGGATCTGCCGGTCAAGACCCTGAAGGAGCTCATCGTCTATTCAAAGGCGCGTGCGGGAAAGCTGAGCTACGGTTCGGGCGGCACCGGCATCACCGCGCACCTGGCGATGGAGCTGCTGAAATCGGCCACCGGCATGGACCTGTTGCACGTGCCCTTCAAGGGTTCGCCCGCCGCGCTCAATTCCCTGCTGGCCGGCGACGTCCAGGTGCTGTTCGATTCCGGCGCCCTGGTCCTGCCGCAGATCAAGAGCGAAAAAATCAACCTGCTGGCGGTTTCCAGCAAGGAACGCGCGGGCGACTTTCCGAATGTCCCGACGGTTGCCGAACAAGGCTTTCCCGGTTTCGAGGTGATTGCCTGGAGCGGCATGGTGGCGCCGGCCAAGACGCCGCCGGCGATCCTCGAAAAAATGAATGCGGCCATGCTCAAGGTCAGCCGCACCGAGGCCGTGCTGACGCCGGTGCACGGCACCGGCAGCGAGGCGACGCAACTGACGGTGGCGCAATTCTCCGACCTGCTGCGCAACGAGACGGCGAAGTGGGCAAAGGCGGCGAACGCGGCCGGCATCAAGCCGGAATAGCGCGCCGCCCCGCCGGCAGGCTCAGATCGAGATCACCAGCTCGTGGATGCCGCCGTCCAGCGGCACGCTCGCCCACCCTGCGGCGCAATCGACCGGCGCGCCGTCGACGGTGGCGCGCGAGACGCCGCGGCAGTTGGAAGAGGGCGCCTCCACACGGATCTCGTAGGAAGTCGCCTCCACCTTCACCGTGGCTGAAAATCCTGGCCATCCGGACGGAATGCAGGGGTCGATGATCAGCATCGCGCCCTCGCGACGGATGCCAAGAATGCCCTCCACCCCGGCGCGATACATCCACCCCGCCGAGCCCGTGTACCAGGTCCAGCCGCCGCGCCCGATATGTGGCGCCACCGAATACACATCGGCGGCCACCACATAGGGCTCCACCTTGTAGCGCTCCGCATCTTCCCGCGTGCGCGCATGGTTCACCGGGTTGAGCAGGCTGAACAGATCGGCGGCCTGGTCGCCCGCGCCCAGTTTGGCGAAGGCGAAAATGCTCCACATCGCCGCATGGCTGTATTGCCCGCCGTTTTCGCGCAGACCCGGCGGGTAGCCCTTGATGTAGCCGGGGTCGCGTGCGGTCTTGTCGAACGGCGGCGTGAACAGCAGGGCGACGCCGTCCTGCGGCCGGATCAACTGGCTTTGCAGGGAGGCCATCGCCGTGGCCGCGCGCGCCGGGTCGGCCGCGCCCGAGAGCACCGCCCAGGATTGCGCGATCGAATCGATCCGGCATTCGTCGTTCGCCTTCGAGCCCAGCCAGCTGCCGTCGTCAAAGGTGGCGCGGCGGTACCACTCGCCGTCCCAGGCATCGCGTTCGAGATTTTCGCGCAGCGTTTGCGCATGCGCGCGCCAGCGCGCGGCGCGCTCGCCCTCGCGTGCCTGCGCCAGCGGCGCGAACAGCTCGATGGCGCGCAACAACAGCCAGCCCAGCCACACGCTCTCGCCATGTCCGCCGGCGCCGACCCGGTTCATGCCGTCGTTCCAGTCGCCGGAGCCCATCAGCGGCAGGCCATGTTCCCCGTGCAGTTCGATGCACTGGTCGATGCCGCGCGCGCAATGCTCGTACATCGAAGCCGAGGCATCGGCAATCATCGGCTGGAAAAACGCGTCGGCCTCGCCCTCATGCAAGGGCGGCCCTTCGAGGAAGGGCACGTTCTCGTCGAGGATCGCCGCATCGCCCGAGCAGATCACGTAGGTCGCCGCGGCAAACGCCAGCCACACCCGGTCATCCGAGATGCGCGTGCGCACCCCCTGGCCGGAATGCGGCAGCCACCAGTGCTGCACGTCGCCTTCGACGAATTGCCGCGCGGCGGAGCGCAGCAGATGGCGCCGCGTTTCCTGCGGCTGCGCGAAGGTCAGCGCCATGCCGTCCTGCAACTGGTCGCGAAAGCCGTAGGCGCCGCTGGCCTGGTAAAACGCCGAGCGCGCCCAGACGCGGCAGGCCAGCGTCTGGTACAGCAGCCAGCCGTTGAGCATCAGGTCCATCGCCCGGTCCGGCGTCTTCACCTGCACCGCGCCCAGTACCCGGCGCCAGTGCGCGGTCACCGTCTCCAGCACCGTATCCAGGTCGATGCTGCGATAGCGGGTGACCAGCGCGCGCGCCTGTTCGGCCGATGCGCAATGCCCGAGGATGAACACCACCTCGACGCTCTCTCCGGCTTCCAGCTCCAGCACCGTCTGCAAGGCCGCGCAAGGGTCCAGCCCGGCGCCGGCAGTACCGCTCAGTCGCGCCGAGCCGAACAGGGCTGCCGGCGCCGAAGGCGCGCCGTTGCGGCCGAGAAATTCGGTGCGGTCCGCGGTCAACGCGCTCTGGCGCCCGCCAAGATCGGCAAAGGCCACCCGGCCGGGAAAGGCGGTGTTCCACGGATTGCGCGCCAGCAGCGCGCCGGTGGCCTCATCGACCGCAGTGATGATGAAAGGCGCGGCGGCGCCGCGAGAAGTGCCGAGTACCCATTCCGCATACCCGGTCACCGAGAGCTTGCGTGGCCCCGGCGACAGGTTGCGCAGGCGCAGGTGCGAGATCTTCACCGGCTCGTCCAGCGGCACGTATTGCAGCAACTCCAGCGCGATGTCGTGGGCCTGGCGCTCGAAAAGGCTGTAGCCGTGGCCATGGCGCGCGATGTACTGCCCGCTTTCGCGGATCGGCAATGCGGTGGCGGTCCACAGTTCGCCAGTGGTCTCGTCGCGCACATACAGGGCTTCGCCCGCCGGGTCGCACACCGGGTCGTTCGACCACGGCGTCATCTGGTTGTCGCGGCTGTTCTCCGCCCAGGTGTAGCCGCTGCCTTCCGCCGAGCACTGGAAGCCGAACTGCGGATTGGCGATCACGTTGATCCATGGCGCCGGCGTGGTCCGCCCGCTGTCGAGCACGGTCACGTATTCCCGGCCGTCGTCGCCGAATCCGCCCGTGCCGTTGAAGAACTCCAGCCCCGTCGGCACCGCCGCCGGCGGTGAAGCCGGCCGCGAAGGTTCGCGCCTGCTTGCCGGCGCCGGCGCAACGGCCGCCGGTGCCAGGCGCAGCAACTGCTGGGCAATCGGCCCGCGGCGCGCCACCAGCGCCACCCGCGCCACCGACTGCAGCAGGGTGCGCGACTCGATGCTCATCAGGTCGGCACGCAGCGCATAGATGGTCCCTTGTGCCAGCTCGTAGCCGAAGCGCGGCTGCGCCTGGCTGCTGCGCACCGCCGTCTCGATGACGATCTGCAGGTCCTGGATGTAGGAGGAGGCACGCTCGTTGACGATCACCAGGTCCACCGCCAGGCTTTTCATCCGCCAATACTCATGCGCGCGCAACAGCTGGCGCACCTGCGCGATGTCCTCGATGTCGTCGATGCGCAGCAGCACGATCGGCAGGTCGCCGGAAATCGAGTGCTGCCACAGGCCCGACTGCGCGCCCGCGCCGCGGACCAATGCTTCCGCCGGCGCGCGAAAGCGCGCGTCGGCGTAAAGGATAGGCGCCGCCAGGCGCTGGAAGTCGGCGGCTTCCTCGGCATCGATGCCGATATGGCGCAACTCCACCTGCGCCTGGGTCCAGGCCAGCGTCTTGGCACGGTTAAACGCGCTGCGGTCGTGGTGCTTGTCGATCAGGTCCAGCAGTACCGGGCGCGAAGCCGCCACCAGGGTCCAGAACGCAACGCGCACCACCTGGCCGGGGGCCACCGTCACTTCTTGGCGCAGCGAAAATACCGGGTCGAGCACCGTACCCACGGTGCCGGAGAGCCGCTCGCCTTCGCGCATCGCCGCGGCGCTGCCGATGTTGCGGCCGCGGCCGGTGAAACGCGCGCGGTCGGTTTCATATTGCGGCTCGGCCGCGGTCGCGCCTTCCACCACTACGATGTGCGCGGCCCACACCGGCGGCTCGTCCGGCGTGCGCGGCCGCCGCGTGGCGACCAGCGCGCCGAATTCGCGCACATGCTCGGTCTGCACGAACATCTTGGCGAACACCGGGTGGGCATTGTCGGTGGCGGCGGTCGTCAGCACCAGTTCCGCATACGAAGTCAGTTCGATCTTGCGCGCCAGGCGGCCGCTGTTGGTCAGTGAAACACGGCGTACCTCGCCGTCGTCCTCGCCCGAAACCAGCACCTCCATGGTGGTGGAAAGGCTGCCGTCGCGGCGCGAAAAGGTGGCGTGGTCCTCGCTGAACACCGCCTCGGTCCAGGCCGCCGGGCCGGTTGCCCGCTTGTCGTCGCCGCCGAGGTCGCGCAGGAACATGAAAGCGCCCCAGTTGTCGCGCGTCGCGTCCTCGCGCCAGCGGGTGATGGCGATGTCGCGCCAGCGGCTGTAGCCGGCGCCTGTCGCCGTCAGCATCACGGCGTAGCGGCCGTTCGACAGCAGGTGCGTCACCGGCGCGCCGCCGGCCGCGCCGCTGACCCGGCGCAGGCTCGGCGCCGCCGCCCGCAGTTCGGTCTGCGGCGCTTCCATTCCCGCCGCGCGCGGCCGCGCCACCGCAACCTCGCGCGGCAGACGTTCCTGCAGCAGAAGCTCGCAGGCTTGGATCATCGGCTCGCGGTGAAAGCGCGAACGCATGCGCCCATGCTGCAGCGTATTGGCCAGGGCGACGATGGTCATGCCCTGGTGGTGCGCCATGTAGCTGCGCACGATGGTGAACTGTTCGTCTTCCTGCAGGCGCGAGCGGGTGAAGTCAAGCGCCTCGTAAAAGCCGTAGCGCCCGGCCGCGCCCATTTTTGCGAGGCGCTTGAAGTTGCGCAACGCATTCTGCGGGTAGACCATTGTCGCCAGGCCCGTAGCGTAGGGCGCGATCACCAGGTTGTCCGCCAGGCCGCGTTTCAGGCCCAGGCCGGGCACGCCGAAATTCGAATACTGGTAGGTGAATTCCATGTCGCGCGCGTTGTAGGCCGACTCGGAAATGCCCCAGGGCACGCCCTGCGCGTCGCCATAGGCCTCCTGCCGGCCGACCACCAGGCGGTTGGTCTGCTCCAGCAGGCTGCCGATCGGCGCGCGCATTACCAGCGAGGGCATCAGGTATTCGAACATCGAGCCTGACCAGGAAATCAATGCCGAGCCGTTGCCCACCGGCGTGGCCGCGCGCCCGAGGCGGAACCAGTGCTTGGTTGGCACGTCGCCCTTGGCGATGGCGAACAGGCTGGCCAGGCGTGCTTCCGAGGCCAGCAGGTCGTAGCAACTCGGGTCGAGCTTGTTGTCCGGCATCGAAAAGCCGATGGACAAAAGCTTGCGCTCCGGGTCGAGCAAAAAGGCGAAGTCCATTTCCAGCGCCGTCGCGCGCGCCTCCGCCGCCAGCGCGCGCAGGCGTTTCTCCCATTGCTCGCCGAGGCCGGCGAACTGCTCACGGTCGCGCTCGTAGCTGGCGAGGGAATCGACCATCGCCTGGATCCAGTACACCAGGTCGGCCACTTCGGGCCCGGTGCCCGGCGCCAGTTCGGCGGCGGCCTTGGCGGTCTTCTCGCCCAGGCGTTTCAGCGCGGGCGCCAGCGCTTCCAGCGCCTGCCCGCTGTTCAGGCGCGCGCTGATTTCATCGAGCAGGGCGGTGACGCGGTGCGCCGCCTCCACGGCGGGGAGCGCATGCAGCGCCTGCCACGCCAGTTGCAGATTGTCGGTGACGCCCAGGCGTGCCTTGCCTGTCAGCGGCGCGGCTATCCACTCTTCGCAGGCGTTGGCCAGCACGATCAGGTGCCCGGCCAGATTGCCGCTGTCCACCGAAGAAATATAGGCGGGCGGCAAGGTGCGCAGGTCCTGCGTCGCATACCAGTTGAAAAAGTGCCCGCGGTAGCGCTGTAGCTGCCGCATCGCCGCGAAGGCGGCCTCCAGCCTCTCGATGCTGTCGGCGGTGCCGGCCCAGCCGAAGTCGCGCGCCGCCACGGCGGACAGCAGGTACAGGCCGATGTTGGTCGGCGAGGTGCGGTGCGCCAGGGCCGGCTTCGGCGTCTCCTGGAAATTGTCCGGCGGCAGCATATTGTCCGCCGGCGTGACGAAGGTCTCGAAATAGCGCCAGGTCTGGCGCGCGATCAGGCGCAGCTGCAAGGCCTCCGCCGGCGAAAAAGCCAGGCCGCCGCCCAGCGCCGGCGGACGGCTTGCGCGCAAGGCCAGGTCGGGCGCGGCCAGCCAGAGCAGGGCGAGCGGCAAAAACAGCGGCCAGGAAGCGGGCGCGAAAACGGCGGCGCCCAGCGCGGTGATCAGCGCCAGCAGGGTGCCCCCGGCCATCTGTTCGTAGTAGCCGCGCAGGCCCGGCCGCGGCGCGCCCTTGGACTGCGCCGCCGTGGTCCATTCCAGCAGATGCTTGTGCGTCACCAGCACGCGCAGCAGGGTTCTCGAAATGGCGTCGATCATGCGCCAGGCCTGGTCGGCCAGGAACATCAGCGAAAAGACAATCGCCAGCAGGGCCAGGCGCAAATCGGCGGCCAGCATGCGGATGTGGCTGCGCAAGCGGGTGTCGGTGCGTCGTGGCGCCAGGATGAACAAGCCCGGCAGCAACATCGGGATTGCGCCCGCCGCCAATATCAGCAGCGTTGCCTGTAGCGCGGCATGCAGCGGCAGGAACCAGCTTGCTGCCAGGGCGGTGAAGGTGGCGGGCGCCAGCAGCGAGCGCCGCAGGTTGTCGAGCATCTTCCACAAGCCCACAGCCGACACCGCGCGCGGCCCGCCGCGGGGTCCGAAAATCCACGGCAGCAACTGCCAGTCGCCGCGGGTCCAGCGGTGCGCCCGCTTGGCCACCACGTCATAGCGCGAAGGAAACTCGTCGACCAGTTCGATGTCCGAGGCCAGCCCTGCGCGCGCGAACACGCCTTCGAACAGGTCGTGGCTGAGCATGGTGTTTTCCGGCACCCGCCCGGCCAGCGCGGCTTCGAAGGCGTCGACCTCGTAGATCCCCTTGCCGGTGTACGAACCTTCGCCGAACAGGTCCTGGTAGACGTCCGAAGAAGCCGAGGCATACGGGTCCATGCCGCCCGGCCCGGAACTGACGCGCTGGTACAGCGAGCCCTCGCGCCCCACCGGCAGCGAAGGCGTGACGCGCGGCTGCAAAATCGCATGGCCGCCGACCACCCGCTGCGCCGCCTGGCTGAAGCGCGGCTGGTTCAGCGGATGCGCCATCTTGCCGATCAGGCGCACCACGGTGTCGCGCGGCAGGCGCGTGTCGGCGTCCAGGCTCACCACATAGCGCACGCCGGCAGGCACTTGCGAAGCGCAATCGGGCAGGGCGATGAAGGTGGTGTCGGTGGCGCCGCGCAGCAGGCGGTTCAACTCATGCAGCTTGCCGCGCTTGCGCTCCCAGCCCATCCATTTGCCCTCGCCGGGATTGAACAGCCGGCGCCGGTGCAGCAGCAAAAAGCGCGCGCCCTGCGGCCCCGTGCCGTGGCGCAGGTTGAGCTCGTTGATCGCGCGCGCGGCCACCGCCAGCAGCGCGGCGTCGCCCGGCAAGGTCTCCTGGTCGGCATCGAGGCCGTCGGACAGCAGCGCGAAGGTGAGTTCGCCGCCGGCGCCGGCGAGATGGTGGATCTCCAGGCGCTCGATCTGCTCCAGCAGGTCGGCCTCGCTGGTCAGCAATGTAGGCACCGCCACCAGGGTGCGCAGCGCCGGAGGCACGCCCTCTGCCAGTTCGAGGCCGGGCAGCGCCATCGGTCCGAACAGCCAGGTGACGGCGCGGTTGACCAGCGTCGCCGCCAGTTCGCTGGCGGGAATCAATCCGGCCAGCGCGAGAACGGCAACCAGGGCGGGAGCGAAAGAGGAAGCGTGGATCATCCACAGCGCCGCGCCCAGCAGCAGGGCGCTCAGCAGAAGAATGGCACCCGCATAGCCGGCAATCCCCAGGCGCAGGCTCAGGCGGCTGATCGCCAGACGCGGCGGGGGGCGATAACCGATACTTTTTTCCAGCGCCAGCCGGCCTTCGGCGATCAGGTGGTAGCCGGGGTCGCCCATGCGCTGCTCCTGCGCATCGGCTGCCGCGGCATGGGCCGCGCGCAGCGCATGATCGGCGATCTCCAGCTCGGTGCAGTCCGAGCCCTCCGCCATTTGCTCGATCGCCCCGCGATACTGGTTGCGGGTGGCGAAATCCATCGAACCAAACGGGCTGCCGTCGCGCAGGTGCGCATCCACCAGGCTGACGCTTTCGAACAGCTCGGGCCAGTCGATGTCGGCGATCATCCGCAGGCTGGTGATCACGTTGCGCACCGTCACGTTGGAGGCGCCCTGGCGCTGCTGCGCGTGCTGCACCGCTTCCTCGGCCGAGGTGCCCTGCGCCGCCAGGCGTGCTTCCAGCCACGCCAGCCCGGGCGTGGTGAGCGGGTCGTGGTCGCGCAGGCGCTTGGCCAGTTGGGCGGCGAAGCGCTCCGACAGCGGCTCGGCCGACAGCGCCGCGATGTCGGGGTCGAGCGCGGACCAGGCGCTGCCTTGCGCGAGCAGGCGCCCGGCCAGCGCATCGGCCTCGGCGCGCGCTTCCTTGCCGGCGCTGATCTGGTCGGCCAGGCGGCGCAGGTTTTCGATCAGCACGATGCGCAGGGTGATTGCCACCGCCCACAGTTCGCCGATGGTCAGCGGCTGCACCTTCTGGTAGGCGGCGATGAAGCGGCGCAATACCTCGGTATCCACATGGCTGTCGGTATGCGCGACAAAGGCCCACGCCAGGCCGAACACGCGCGGGTAGCCGGCGAAAGGGCCGCTGGCGAGCTTTGGCAGGCGCCGGTAATAGCCCGGCGGCAGGTCGCTACGCACGTCGCGGATGTTCTCCTCGACCAGGTGATAATTGTCCAGCAGCCACTCGGCGGCAGGCACCACGCCGGCGCCGCTCCTGAAATCGGCGGAGCTGCTGCGATAGGCCGCCAGCAGCACGGCGGCATTGTCGTTGAAGCGGCTGCGCAGCAGCAGGCCGCGCGGCGGGTGTGCCGTGACCGATTGCGCCGCCGCCAGGCTTTGCGCGTGCTGCTCCAGGCGCTCGATGCCGAACAGTTCTTCGCGGACGGGGGATTTGTCGTTCCAGGGGGCCGACGGGGCGCGGTGCCCGAAGGCGGATTCGAGCAGGGAATTCATAAGCGCCTTTTCAGCCGGCAAGGGCGCGCGGCACTTGCAGCTGCAAACGCGCCGCAAGGACGATGCCGGAAATCTTCCCGGAGGTCTCCGGGTCTAGCCCCCGGGGCTGCAAACCACCGGGATTGATCGGGAATGCAACGCGGCCGGCAGCGGCTCGAGGGAAGAATGGGGAAGGTGCCGCGAAGCGGAACGCCTTCAAATTTCGCCCGGCCAAAGGCTGCACTGCGCTGCATCAGCGCCGAGTGCGCCAAGCTTTTGTCTCGCGTTGTCTCCGCGCCTCGCGGCGGGCCTGCAGCGCTACTTCTTTTTCGGGTCAGCCTGGCTGCTTTTTCCGCCGGTGCTGCCCCAAGGCAATGCCGGCGCGGCCGGCTTGGGCGGCTGCTTCGGCTTCTTGGTTTCGCGATTGCCGCGTACCTGGCCCTTGGCCATAGAAATCCCATTCATTGTGTAGACAGCATGCCGGGTGGCATAGGGGCAGGATACGCGCTATTGGTGGCGCCGGGGGAAATATCGCTCCGGCGTTTTTCGCCGCCGAAACGGCGGGTTGCGCAAGGAGGTCTCGCGCGTCAACGCAAATCAACCACACTTGGCGATCGGAATGGCGTATGTTTGGAACCAGTGCTGCGATATTGCGCGCGTTCACGAGTTCTCTTTGCCATCGTTGATCGGGCGGACGGAGGCAGCTCCGGCGCCCAGTGCCCGGCCGGGCATTGGCGGAGCAACATGTTTGCGATATAGGCCCGTCGTCGGCCAAACCGACGGATTTGCGAAAAGCCAGCGGGGGTCCCTCGAAGCGGCTTCCCGCGGCGCGTTTATTGTGGCCTCTTCGAGACCACGTTTGTGTTGGCCGGCGCGAGGAAATCCTGAAAAACCTCGGGTTTTATCAGGTCCGCCGGGTGCTGACGGCGAAAAACCTCAGGTTTTGTCAGGGTGGCCTACTTGCGCGGCGCGACGCCGGAGGCGCCGATGGCAAAGCCGCCGCCGGCGGCCTTGGAGGCCGGCGCGGCGCTTTCCGCCGGTTCGTCCGGCGCCTTGCCGGCGCGGGCCACCGGGCTGCCCGGCTTGACTTCGAGATCGACGGCGCCGCCCGCCGCGCCAGGGGCGATGAATTCCGGGTCTGTGCTGATGCTGCGCTCGTCCATGTGGGTGGCGCCCTGCCAGGCGCGCAGGTCGGTGTAGTTGCCGGCGGAGGCCAGGCGGATCGGCGCGCCGGGACGGTAGATATTGTTGTAGTCGCTCTGGTTGGAGCTGATCGAGGAGCCGTTGGCCGGCATGATGATCAGGTCGTAGCGGCTTTCGCCATGGCTGATGATGTTGTTGTAGACGCGGTTGTTGGTGAGGGTGGCGCCCTGCCGCGGCATGCCGCCCAGCTCGATGCCGGCATAGCCCTTGGTGCCGAAGATGGTGTTGTTGTAGACCTGGATGCCGTCGGAGCCGGAAAGGTAGATGCCGCGCCGCGCGTTGTTGGCCAGCACGTTGTTGTAGATGCGGCCGTTGTTGCTCACTTCGATGAAGATGCCGGAGTCCACCGGGCCGTTGTCGTGGACGAAGTTGTTGCGCACGATCAGCGGCTGCTCGCTGTTGGCATAGTCGAACCAGATGCCGGAACCCTGGTTGCCCGCCACCTCGTTGCGCTCCACCGTGCCGTAGGCCTTGGTGGTGGCCTTGATGCCGCCGGCGTGCCACAGCGGGTTGAAGTTGCGGGTGTTGTTGCCCTTGATGGTGTTGCCGGCGATGCGAAAGGCGTAGCTGCCCGGCGCGTTGATGCCGGAGTTGCCGTTGTTGCTGATGTTCGAGTTGGTCACCTGCACGCCGGTGGTCTGGTAGCCGAGGTTGACGCCGGCGAAGTCGGCCCACTGGATGTCGCAATGGTCGAGCTGCGCATTGGGGCCAAGGGTGATGGCCGCGCCCTGCTGCATGAAGGCTGAGACGTTGCTGTGGCGAAAGGCCAGGCCCTGCACCTTGACGTAGGGCGCGTTGACGCGCAGCAGGCTCTTGCGCGTGCTGACTTCGATGGTGTGGCGGTTCGGGTCGGAGCCGTCGGCCAGGCGGATGTACAAGGTAGTGGCGGCGGGGTCGTAGAAGAAACTGCCGGGCGCCATGTCTGCCAGGCCTTGCCCGACCGGCTTGGGATATTCGAAGGTTTTGTAGAACCTGGATGGAGAGCCGATCTGCTGCAGCGGCGGGCCGGGGTGCGCGTCGAAGTCGACGAACACCTGCTGGCTGTTGATTTGCCAGTCGGTCTTTTTCCACGTGTTGGCATCGTGCTGCACCCAGCCGGTGACGACATCCGAACCTTTGATCACCGCAGGTTCGCTCTTGTAGTTGGTGATGCTCAGCAGGCGTCCGGCGGCGCCGCCGCTCTTCACCTCGACTTCCTCGCGGTAGGTGCCGGCGCGCACCTGGATATCGTCGCCGGGGCCGGCACGGTCGACCGCCTTCTGCAGGGTCTTGAGCGGAATTTCGATCGAGGTGCCGTTGGCCGCATCGCTGCCGCTGGGCGCTACATAGTAGGTCGCGGCTTGCGCCAGGCCGGCGCTCAGGCCGGCGAAGAGAAGGAAGGCGCGGCGCAAGACGCGCGCGCCCACGGAGGTGAAAGGCATGAGGTTTCCCGTTTCATTCAGGGCAGCACTTTTAACCGGGATGGTTGGTTCTCGTAGGCGATCAGGGTAGGCGCGCCGGTGCCGGCAGCCAGCGGCGGCGCGGTGCCGACCGGCGGCACGGTGGTGAGCCCGCCATAGGGCAGCGGGAGTGCAACGCTCGCGGGGGAGCGCCACTCGGCGTACTTCGCCATCACCGCCTTCACGTAGTCGCGGGTTTCGCGATACGGCGGGATCTGGTTGGCATGGCTCAGCACTGCGCCTTCGCCGGCGTTGTAGGCGGCCAGCGCCAGGTCGATGCGGTCGTCGAACTGGTTGATCAGGCCGCGCAGATAGCGGGTGCCGGCCTTGAGGTTTTGCTCGGTGCGCATCGGGTTATGGATGCCGTAGCGCAGGGCGGTATCGGGCAGCACCTGCATCAGGCCGACGGCGCCCTTGACCGAGACGGCCCTGGACTGGTGGCGCGACTCGACGTAGATCAGCGCGTGCACCAGCGCCGGGTCGAGGTCGGCGGCGCGCGCCGCGCTGTCGATCTGGCGCGCGAAAGGCTTGGCCTCCATCTCGGCGCGCGCGGCGGCGGCGATCGCCGCCGCCACCGGGTCGGGCTCGGGCGCTTTCTCCGGTTCGGCGCGCCGGTAAGGTTTGGCCAGGCGGTATTCGTCCTGCGGCGTAGCTCGCAGGCGAAAGTCCTGCGCGTTGGCCATGTGCAGGCGGTAGGGCGAGTCGGGCGGCCGGCTTGCGGCCGGCGCCGCGCCGGCCGCGTGGATGTGGCAGGCCACGGCCAGGGCGCCCAGGGCGAAGGGGAAGGGCTTAATAGGCATGGCGATCGTTGAACACCACCGCAATGGTTTTGAAGATGATGTACAGGTCCAGGCGCAGCGACCAGTTGCGCAGGTAGGCGAGGTCGTAGGCGACGCGCATCTCCATCTTGTCGAGCGTCTCGGTCTCGCCGCGCCAGCCGTTCACCTGCGCCCAGCCTGTAATGCCGGGTTTTACCTTATGCCGCACCATGTAACCCTTGATCGACTTACGGTAGGCCTCGTTTTGCGCCACCGCATGCGGGCGCGGCCCGACGATGCTCATGCGCCCGACCAGCACGTCGAAGAACTGCGGCAGCTCGTCGAGCGAGCTGCGGCGCAAAAAGCCGCCGACCCGGGTGATGCGCGGGTCGTCGCGCTTCGCCTGCACGATGGCCTGGCGGCCGTCGTCGGTGGTGGTCATCGAGCGGAACTTGCTCACCAGGATTTCCTCGCCCGCCAGCCCGTAGCGGCGCTGGCGGTAGATCACCGGCCCGGGCGAACTCATTTTCACCGCCGCCGCGATGGCCAGGAGCAGCGGCGAGATCGCCAGCAGGATCAGCGCGGAAATGACGATGTCGCTGATGCGCTTGACCAGGGCGTTGAGGCCATTGAACGGCGTCTCGCATACGGAGACCACCGGCAGGTCGCCGACCGCGTCCATCCGCCCCTGCATCAGGTCGGTGACGAAAATGTCGGGGATGAAGTAGATCGAGACGGTGGAGTCGCACAGCGCATCGAGCAGGCGCACGATGCGCGGCTGTGTGGCCATCGGCAGGGCGAGGTAGATCACCTCGATGCGGTTTTCGCGGGCGTAGCGCGGCAGGTCGTCAAGCGCGCCGAGCAAGGGGAAGGGGCCGGTGTCGGCGGCGCGGTCCTGCGCGCGGTCGTCGAAAAATCCGACCATGCGGGTGTCGATGTAGGCATCGGCTTCGAGCTCCTGGGCCAGTGCCAGGCCGTGCGCGTTGGCGCCGGCAATCACCGCGCGCTTGGACTCGCCTTGCAGGTGCAAGAGCCAGGGCGTGAGAGCGCGCAAGGCGCCGTGCGCGCCGAGCACGCACAACGGCGCGGCCACCAGCCAGAGGCCGATGGCTTCGCGGTCGAAGCGCCAGATGTAATCGGTGGCGTAGCCGAACAGCAACAGCAGGCCGGCCAGCGTGGCCCAGCCCGACAGCACATGCCGCGCCAGCGCCCAGCCGCGCATCTCCAGGCGCGCGGTGCCGGGAAAGGTGAGGGAGAACACCACCAGCGACAGCGTCAGGTAGGGCGCGCCCAGCCGTCCTTCGACCAGCCAGGCGATGCCCCACAGCGACAGGGCCAGCACCACCGGGTCGAGCAGGCCGAGCATCCAGCGCAGGATGTTGTTCCAGCCGAGCGACCAGGTGGGCGCACGGCGAAACGGAATCGGAGTGGTGCGTGGGGTCATCGATGGGGAACTGCGCCCGCCCGGAAAACGGAGGCAATCAGAATGCATGCGCGCAAGTGCGCCGATGCCGGCAATTTATGCGGCGCCGGAAGCGCCATCTGTGCGCCAGCCAACGCAGGCAGGGAATTTACATCTGGCCGGCTGGAGCGGCGCCATCTGTGCGCTGACGAACCGATGCGGCGCGGCGGCGGGCAGACAATCGCTTCACCTTCGAAGAGGGGTTGCGCCGCTGCGGCCGCGGCCGCCACAGGAAACTCAAACAGCGATGGACATGCACGCTTCCACGATGAGGCGCCGAACTCGTCCATACGGACGGGATGACGGCCTGATGATGACCGACTGCATGCTGATCGGCGCGCTGTTCCTCGCCGCCGTCTGGGTACTCGACCCCTTGCGCGTCGGCCTGGATCGCCTTATCTTGGTCAAGCACCTGCCCTTGCTGGCGCTCACCGGCACGCTGGTCTTGGTGGTGATCGGCCGCGTGCTGTTCCCGCGGCGAAACACACCGGCCGCACCCTTGCGGGAAGCGGCCGGTGCGCTTTGGCCGTTCATCCTGTTCGGCTGCGCGGTTTTGCTGGGAAGCCTCTACGGCCGCTTTGCCGGCGGCGTGGAAAACAGCTTTCTCAACATGGGCCTGTTCATGATGGTGGCGCCGGTGCTGGCCTGGCTGATTCTTACCTCGACGCAGCCGGCACGGCTGGCGCGCGGATTTTTCATCGCCCTGGGCTGCGTGGCAGCCGGCGACGGCCTGCTGCAATGGGCGCACTTTGCCGGCGACACGTTTTTCCACGGCACCGAATTCGCGGTGATCCCGATGGCCGCTTATTGCTGGTTTGCCTTCAAGCCCGGCTTCCTTCGCCTGGCCGGCACTGCCTTTTTCCTGTCGCTGGCGCCGGCGGAGCACAAGAATACCGGCTTTCTTCTGGCCATCGTGGTGGTGGCGTATTGCGGTTACTGGTCCCTGCGCGCCCGCTATCGCGCCGCGCGCGACGGCATGGCGCGCGAGCGGCAGATCGGCTGGGCGGTATTCATGGCCGGCGGGCTGATGCTGGTGGGCCTGTCCTTCTACGCCTTGCGCAAGGTGCTGTTGCCCGACGGCAACCCGCAGTACCGCCTGCACACCTACGAGAAGGCGCTGGACAAATTCCATGCCTCGCCGCTGTTCGGTAACTGGTTCACCGGGCCGGCAACGGAGCGTTTCGAATTGTTCCAGGTCTCGATGTCCACTTCCAACGTACTGCCCACGCACAGCGACCCGCTGGACATCCTGGCCAACGGCGGCCTGCTGTATGCGCTGGTGTTCCTCTACGGCATCTGGCGCGTGCTGCGCCTGACGCTGGGTGCGCTCGACCGTGCCGAGACCAGCGCCGCGCCCGAGTGCGCGCCGGCCCTGCACGGCTGCGTGGTGATTTTCATCTCCGGCATCCTGGTCTATGCCTTCAACCCGGTGCTGACCCAGCCCAATGCCGCGCTGATCTACTGGGCGGCCAGCGGCATCGGGGTGGGCCTGGCGTTACGCATGCGCGGGCCTGCCACTGCCGCGGCCGCTGTCGAAACCAGAGCAGGCGCATTCGCGCCGATGGCCGTGCCCGTTCCAGGAGCGCGCCGCTAGTGGGCGTTTTGCGACTGGCCCTGGCATTGCTGGTGGTCTATGCCCATTGCGTCTATCCCTTCGGCCGCTTCGGTGTGAGCGGGGAAAACGCGGTGGAGATCTTCTACATGATCTCCGGGTTTTACATGACCCTGGTGCTGGGCGACCGTTATGCGGCGCCCGGCGGCGCCGGCATCAAGGCGTTCTACGCCAATCGCGCACTGCGTATTTTCCCCGCTTATTTTCTGGTGGCCGGCATCACCTTGTTCTTGTGCTTGTTCGGCCGGGCGCTGATCGGCTGGGAACCGCAGGCCGCGCGCCATCTGGCCGAATGGCGCGCGGCTGGCCTGCTCGACGTACCGGAACTGCTCTGGCTCGGCTTTTCGCAACTCAGCATGATTGGTCTGGAGAGTTTCAATTTCCTTACCTTGTCGAACCAGGGCGATGTCATGCTGACGGCGGGCGTCAGCGCCGATGCGCACGAACTCTGGCGCCTGTTGCTGGTGCCGCAGGCGTGGTCGCTGTCGGTGGAGTTGTATTTTTACGCCCTGGCGCCTTTCATCGTGACGCGCGGCACCCGATTCATCATCGGCCTGGCAATGGCGAGCTTTGCCTTGCGGGTGGCGCTATGGCAACTGGCCGGGCTCAACGCCGACCCCTGGTCCTATCGCTTTTTCCCCTCGGAGCTGATGTTCTTTCTGCTCGGCGCGGTGGCTTGCCGCATCTACACCGGGCGGCTGCAGGGTGGCGCCGCGCGGGACGTGGTGTCTCCCTACATGCGTATCTTCCTTGCCGTGATGGCGGTCCTCGCGGTGGCCATCGGCCGGCTGGACATGGACTTCGGTCCTGGCGACGTCATTGCACCGCTGGTCACGGCCGCAGCTTTCCTGGCGCTGCCCACCCTGTTCGAGAAGACGCGAAGCAATCGCCTCGACCGCGTCATCGGCGAGCTCTCCTACCCGGTTTACATTGCGCACGTGCTTGTCATCTGGATAGTCGGACGCGGCCTGTACGACAGCAGCGGTCCCGCTTTCCTGTTGACCGCCGTACTTGTATTGATGGCCGCGGCCGCCCTCTATCGCTGGGTGGATAAGCCGGTTGACCGCTGGCGCCACGCCCGTACGGCGCGGCTACGCGAGATACGCAATCCGGACCCGGCGGGCCGGCGTGGCGCCCCTGCAACATCCGGGAGGACCTCCGCCCCGATCTGAAGACAATATGTATAAAATTGTCATAAAATCCCGTTGTTCCTGAAACAATCGCGGGCTTGTTTTGGCGAACCCGGCGCAATTTGCGCAAATTCGAATAATGGGGGCGTGAGATTGGCTGTTTCCAGCGGATGGGGTGGGGGGCGCGGCAAGCGCGTCCGGTGGATGACATGCGGCGTATTGTTGGCCGCCGCGCAAGGGGCACGGGCCGACGACAACGCCCGGCCAGCCCAGCCGCCGGCGCCTATGCAGGCGCCGGCCGATGACGCCGATTTTTATCGCGCGGTCGTCGGCGCTTCATTGAGTTACGACGACAACCTGTTCCGGCTCGCTTCCGGCACCAATGCGCAATCGACGCTCGGGCGCTCGCGCAGTTCCGATTGGCTCTACAGCGTCGATGCCGGCCTCAAGGTCGACAAGCCTTACGGGCTGCAGCGCTTCCAGCTCGACGCCACCCTGACCGACCATAAATACCAGACCGCGCGGTTTCTGGACTGGACCGGCCTTGACTATCGCGGCGCCTGGCTGTGGCAGATCACGCCGCATTTCGGTGGCGAACTCTCCGTGGCGCGAACGCAGACGCTGGCGGACTATTCCGACTACCGCGTCTACAACACCCGCAACATCCAGACCAGCCAGGTGCAGCGCGGCAACTTCGACTGGTGGATCGACGGCGGCTGGCACCTGCTGGGCGGCGTGATCTCCAGCCAGTCGCGCAACACCGCCGTCTTCACCGCCGTCGGCGACTTCGACCAGGAAACCGTCGAGGCCGGGGTGCGCTACATCACGCGCGACGACAGCTCCCTCACTTTCATCGGGCGCGAATCGCGCGGGCAATACCAGGACCGGCCGATCGATCCGGTGCAGATCTTCGACAATCATTTCACGCAGCACGAGGCGGAGGCCCGCGGGGTGTGGCGCATCAGCGCGCAATCGCTGCTCGACGGCCGCCTCGGCTACCTGCAGCGCCGGCACGAGCACTTTTCGCAGCGCGACTTCAGCGGCCCGGTCGGCCGGCTCGATTACGTGTGGACGCCGACGGTGAAGGTCACCGTCGATTTATCCGCCGCGCGCAATCTCTACAGCTACCAGGAATTTACCAACAGCTACTTCATCGCCGACTCCCTGGCCCTGCGGCCGAAGTGGCAGATCACCGAGAAGACCTCGGTGCATGCCAAGGCCGACCGCACCACCCGCGACTTCCGCGGCCCGGTGGCGCCGACGCCCTCGCTGCGCTATGAGACGATCTATACCCTGTCCACCGGCGCCCAGTGGGACGCGACGCGCATGGTACGGGTGGGCGCCGAGCTGGCGCACCAGCAGCGAAATTCCAACTTCGCCGGCTTCGGCTACACCGATAACTCGCTCAGCCTCACCGCCCGCCTGATGTTCTAGGGCGCGTCGCCGATGAGCGACGCGCGGGGGAGCGTCACCGGGAGGTGACAAAAAGCCGCATCAGTGTTCGCTGGCGAACAGAGGTACGGCATCTCTCCGCGCAAGAATGCGATCCATGGACTTCAAAGGATCGCTGGCGCATGGCCGAAGCTCGACCCCGTCGCTCTGTACCTTATTTTCTTTTCGCCAGCGCAAGCCGTCGTTCCGCGGGCATGCGGCCGGCCGCCGCCAGCACGCTGGCGCTTCTGTTCCTCGCGGCTTGCAGCAAGGCTGACCCGCGTGCGCAGGAGGTCGCCGCGCGGGTCAATACCGATGAAATCCCGATCAGCCAGGTGGCAAGCGCCGTGGCGCGCCTGCCGGACACGCCGCCGGAGCGCGCCGGCAAAGCACGCCGCCAGGCCCTTGACATGCTGGTGGACCAGCAGCTTGCCGCGCAGATGGCGCTCAAGCAGGGCCTAGAGCACGACCCCGAAGTGATGAGCAAGGTGGATGCGGCGCGGCGCGAAATTCTCGCGCGCTCTTATCTGAAGCGGGTAGTCGCTGCCCTGCCGGCGCCGACCGATGAAGAGGTCGGGCATTACTACGAGGAACATCCCCTGCTCTATGCGCAACGGCGCTATTACATACTGCGCGAGATCGCCATGCCGCTGAAGGCCGCGCCGCTCGACGCGCTACGCGCTTTGAGCGGCAAGGCGTCGATCGAGCAGATCGCGGCGTGGCTGCGCGCCCAGGGCATGACTTATTCGGCCAGCGCCTCGCAGCGTCCGGCGGAAGACATTCCCGCCGAAGTGCTCGACACGGTAAGCCGCATGCGCCGCGGCACTACCGCGGTGGTGGCGACGGCCGGGGGCGTGTTCGTGGTCCACCTGGTGGAGTCGCGCGATGCGCCGCTTTCCGCGGAGACGGCTGCACCGCGTATCCGCAACCTGATCGCGGAGGAGCGCGCACGCGTAGCCGTTGTGCGCGACATCGCACAGATCAGGGAGAGCGCGCGCATCGAGTACAGGAACGAATTTGCCGACGCGGGTTCTCAGAATTCAACCACCCGCGCCACCGGGGCCGGCACGCGCAGGCCCGCCTTGCTGGTCGACGATCCATCCGTGCAGCGCTGACGCGTGCCTGCACCTTTCCAGTCCGACGCGTCAACGGAGGTCAATATGAAATCGAAACGTCATCTCCCCTCAAGCTGGATCAATCTGCTCGGCGCGCTTGCCGTGGTGCTGTGCATCGGCACGGCAAGCGCGCAGGAGAAGGCCGCGGACTACCGCCTGGCGCCGGGCGACGCCATCCGCATCCAGGTATTCCAGAACCCGGACCTGACGCTGGAGACGCGCGTGCCGGAAACCGGCTCGATCAGCTACCCGCTGGTCGGCGCGGTGGCCGTGGGCGGCCTGACCATCAGCCAGGCCGAGCAGAAGGTCGCGGCCGCCTTGCGCGCCGGCGGCTACGTCGAAAAGCCGCAGGTCAACATCGCCTTGCAACAGGTGCGCGGCAACCAGGTTTCGGTACTCGGGCAGGTGAATCATCCCGGGCGCTTTCCGCTGGAGACCTTCAACGTGCGCGTGACCGAGGTGCTGGCGCTGGCAGGCGGCATCGCCGATACCGGCGCGGCCAGCGTGACGCTGGTCGGCACGCGTTCCGGAAGCCCGTTCCGCAAGGAGATCGACATGGACGCGCTGTTCGGCAGCAGCAGCGGCGCGGACGACCTGGTGGTGCAGGCGGGCGACACCCTCTACGTGCGGCGCGCGCCGGTGTACTACATCTATGGCGAAGTGCAAAAGCCCGGCTCCTACCGCATCGAGCGCGGCATGACGGTGCAGCAGGCGCTGGCGCAAGGCGGCGGCCTGACCCCGCGCGGCACCGAGCGCAAGCTGCGCGTGGAACGCAAGGACCCGCAAGGCAAGACCGTTTCCATCCAGCCCAAGCCGGTTGACCTGGTGCAGGCCGACGACGTGCTGTACGTGCGCGAAAGCCTGTTCTAAGAGGAGCCGACGATGAGCTTTCGCCAATTCCTGCTGATCCTGCATGCGCGCCGGCGGCTGATGATCAACATCCTGCTGCTGGTGGTGATCGTCGCCGTGGCGGGCAGCCTGATCTTTCCCAAGCGCTACACCGCCACCGCCAGCGTGGTGGTCGACGTCAACGCGCCCGATCCCGTCACCTCCAGCAACAACACCCTGGTGACTGGCCCGCAGCCCAGCTACATGCCGACGCAGATGGACATCGCCGCCAGCGACCGGGTGGCGCAGCGGGTGGCGAAAATGCTCAAGCTCGACGAGGACCGCGAGCTGCACGAAAAGTGGATGGACGCCACCGACGGCCAGGGTTCCAAGCTGGTGTGGATCGGCCAGATGCTGCTGAAAAAACAGAAGGTCAGGCTGGGCAAGGACAGCGACGTGATCAACATCGACTTCACCTCGCCCGACCCGGCACTTTCCGCGGCGGTGGCCAATGCCTTCGCCAAGGCCTACATCGACACCAACATCGAGTTGCGCACCGGCCCGGCCAAGCAGTCCACCGAATGGTTCGAGCAGCAGGGCAAGGTGCTGCGCGACGCCATGGAGCAGGCGCAGGCGCGCATCTCGCGCTACCAGCAGGAGCACGGCATCGTCGCCACCGATGAAAAGGTGGATAGCGAAACCGCCCGCCTCATCGACCTCTCTTCGCAACTCACCACCGCCCAGGGGCAGACCGCCGAGTCGCGCAGCCGCGCCCGCGCGGGAGAAGCCGCCACCCTGCCCGAGGTGATGCAAAACCCGATGATCCAGCAACTCAAGTCCACCATCGCCGCGCAGGAGGGCAAGATCAAGGACGCTTCCGGCAACTGGGGGCCGAACTACCCGGCCCTGCAGCGGATGATCGCGGAGAACAATGCATTGAAGGCGCAACTGGCGAATGAAACCAGGAAGATCGCCGACAGCCTCGCTAGCGCCAGCGGCTCCAGCCAGGCGAAGGAAGCTGAACTGCGCTCCGAAGTGGAAGGGCAGAAGGTCAAGCTGCTGGAAATGCGCCGCCAGCGCGACGAACTCGGCGTGCTGATGCGCGAGGGCGACGCCGCGCAAAAGGCCTACGACCAGATCGCGCAAAAGGTCACCACCAGCAGCCTCGAAGGGCGGGTCACGCAAAGCAACGTCGCGGTGCTGACGCCGGCGGTGCAGCCGCTCCGGCCTTCTTCGCCGCTGCTGCTGCTCAACACCGCGATCGCGATTTTCCTGGGCGGGCTGTTCGGCATCGCTGCCGCTTTTGTGCAGGAAATGCGCGACCGCCGCATCCGCTCGCTATCCGACCTCGAGTTGATCCTCGACCTGCCGGTGCTGGCCGAGGTGCGGCGCCCGAGCCGCTATCTCACTGCGCGCCGCCCGGCGCTGGGGGCACCCGCATGATCTATCCGAGCTTTTTCAAGGAACGCGCCGCCCACAAACGCGCCGATGCGGCTGCCTTCAACGCCGCCGAGGCGGCAGCGGCGCGGCCGATCGGCGCCATCCTGATCGAATCCGGCCGGCTCTCGTTCAAGGACGCGGAGCGGGTGTTGCACCTGCAGAAGGAGCAGCACGCCAGCGGCTTGCGCTTCGGCGAAGCGGCGATCCGCCTCGGCGTGGTATCGCCGGACGACGTCAAGTACGCGCTGGCGCGGCAATATGGCTATCCGTATCTGGTCAAGGGCGACGGCAAGGTCTCCGAGGAACTGGTCGCTGCCTACCAGCCCTTCGGCCCGCAGGTGGAGTCGCTGCGTGCCTTGCGCAGCCAGCTGATGTTGCGTTGGTTCACTGGCGAACTGGACCGCCGCGCGCTGGCGGTGGTGAGCCCGGACGCCGGCGAAGGCCGCAGCCGGCTCACCGCCAACCTCGCCGTACTGTTCTCCCAACTCGGCGCGCATACCCTGTTGATCGACGCCGACATGCGCAACCCGCGCCAGCACGAGCTGTTCAATCTCACCCAGCGCAGCGGCCTTTCCACCGTGCTGTCGGGGCGTGCCGAGGGCGGCGAGGTGCGGCGGGTGCCGGCCTTTCTCGATCTCTCGGTGGTGCCGGCCGGCCCGCTGCCGCCGAACCCGGCGGAATTGCTGGGGCGCCCGCTGTTCGGCAACTTCCTTGACGAGATGCGCCAGGAGTTCGAGGTGATCCTGATCGACACCCCGGCCGCTTCGGACTATGCGGACGCGCAAATGATCTGCGCCCGCGCCCACGGCGCGGTGCTGGCCGCGCACAAGAACATCACCCGCATGGCCGCCGCCGGCGAATTGTGCAGCGGTCTTTCGCAGCTAGGCGTCGGCGTGGTCGGCAGCGTGCTCAGCGAGTTCTGAGCCCGATCTTACTTTTTCCAATTATTGAATCACCTGACGAGGCACAAAGCCCATGTTCAAAGTCGCACTCATCACCGGTATCACCGGCCAGGACGGCTCCTATCTCGCCGAGTTCCTGCTGGACAAGGGCTACGAGGTACACGGCATCAAGCGCCGCTCCTCCACTTTCAATACCGAGCGCGTCGACCACCTGTACGAAGAGCCGCACGTCGCCGACCGCCGCTTCATCCTGCATTACGGCGACATGACCGACAGCACCACCGTCACCCGCATCATCCACCAGGTGCGGCCGGACGAGATCTATAACCTGGCGGCGCAATCGCATGTGCAGGTGTCGTTCGAGGAGCCGGAGTACACCGCCAATGCCGACGGCGTCGGCGTGCTGCGGGTGCTGGAGGCGATCCGCCTGCTCGGCCTCTCCAAGCTGACGCGCTTCTACCAGGCTTCCACCTCCGAGCTCTACGGCCTGGTGCAGGAAACGCCGCAGAAGGAAACCACGCCGTTCTATCCGCGCAGTCCGTATGCAGCGGCCAAGCTCTACGCGTACTGGATGACGGTGAACTATCGCGAAGCGTATGGCATGTACGCCTGCAACGGCATCCTGTTCAACCATGAGTCGCCGGTGCGCGGCGAGACCTTCGTCACGCGCAAGATCACGCGGGCACTGGCGCGTATCGCGGTG
>JAQGMJ010000074.1 GCA_028292405.1 Betaproteobacteria bacterium | reverse complement strand
GCGCGCCGGTGCTGACGCAGCGCGGCCCCAGCACGCGCAGCGCGCCGGCCAACCCGCCGCCGTACCGCGACAGGCCGCTGCCGGAGCCTTTTCCGACCCCGCCGCAGGACAACACGCCCGACATGGCCAGCACCCTGAAGGAGCGCCAGAAAGAGCGCGAAGAGCGTGAGGCGCGGGACGGCGTCTCGCCCGGCGGCAATGCCAGCCCGCAAGCGCCGGACCGCGATTCGATCATCGTCAAGAACCTGGCGCGCAACCAGGGCGACAAGAACGGCATCTTCCAGGTGCGCGACCTCGGCGTGCGCACCGCTGTAGTGGTGTTCCGCGGCTGGGGCGACGACCCGCGCCAGTGGCGCGGCGAGCAGTTCGATGTCGACGCCGGCCAGGGCGGCGACGTCGAGGCGGCGGTGGTCAATACGGTGATCCAGCGCATCCGCCGCGATTACCCGGAAAAGGACTTCGACTGGGAAAGCTCCCGCCTGGGCAAGGTGATCCGCATGTCGGCGCGCAAGAAGGACACGGCCGAATTGAGCGCCTTCCTGCGCGTCGAATTGTTCGGCCGGCGGGTTTCGCGCTAGGTCGCGCCAGTTCCGGCAGCCGGACGTACAAAGCCCCGCGCGGCAGCGGGCCGGCGCGAGGCTTTAGGGCAGCAGCGCGGCTGGCTGCGTGAAGTTACGGACGGGTGCGGTTCACGTCCTTGTCGGCATCGTGAATCGCTTCCTTCACGTCGCCCACGGCCTTTTCGGTCTTGCCTTCAACTTGCTTGGCCAGACCCTTGGCTTGCTGGTCGGTGCTGTTGATCACTTCACCGGTTTTTTGCTGCACTTTGCCGGCGACGTCCTTGGCGGTACCCTTGATTTGTTCCTTGTTCATGTCGAAACTCCTTAAGTTTGGCTGCACAGCAGGCAGCGAGCCCGGCCTCGCGCCCTCTTGCGAAAGCGCCACCGGTTGAAAACAATTTTAGCCAGCGGGCCATGCGTGAAAAGTCGGGGTTGGGCTGATTGAGCGGTAGGAGAAAGCCTGACGGCGCCGCCGCAGGTGCCCTGATCGAGGGCCGGCGCGCCCGCACCGGCGCGGCTATACTTGATGCGGCCACTGCTTCGCGGCAACACTTTCACCGCCTTCTCCGCTGATGAACCCCTACACCCACTCCGCCCTGCTCGCCGTCGGCCTGTTCGCGCTGACGTTTTTCAGCCCCGGCCCGAACCTGCTGGTGGTGATCCACGCCAGCGCCGCGCGCGGGCGCCGCGCGGGACTTGCCACCGGCCTGGGCGTGGCTTGCGGCGACGCCATCTACGCCGGCCTCGGCCTGTTCGGCATGGCGGCGTTGATCGCTCAGGGCGGCCTGCTGTTCGCCGCCATCAAGGTGGCAGGCGGCGCCTACCTGATCTGGTATTCGATCGGCTTGCTGCGCGGGCACGCGCCGCTGCAGCTGGATATTGCGCCGGAGGCGCTACCGGCGGCGGAGAGCGCATTAAGCCGGTCCTTCCGCCGCGGCCTGGTCACCGACCTGGCCAATCCGCAGACGGTGCTGTTTTTCGCCTCGATCTTTTCCGTCACCTTGACCGCCGACACGCCGCTGGGGCCCAAGGTGCTGGCCTGGGCCGGCATCGTCGCCGCTTCGCTGGCCTGGCGGGTATTCCTCAGCCACGCTTTTTCGGTGGCGGCGGTGCGCCGCGGCTATGCCCGCGCGCAGGGGGTGATGGAGCGCCTGGTGGGCGCCGGGCTGGCGCTGTTCGGCGCGCGCCTGATCTGGCAGGGGCTGCAGCAGCGCTAGCCGGTTCAGGGTTTGCTCTACGCTAACATCGCGCAGCCTTTACGCTATACTCGAAAAAAACAAAAGGCGCTCGGCGACGACAACCGCTGAAGCCGCCGAGCGTTATAGCCTGAGTGCCGCGCGATTGGCGACGGCGCGCATCACCTGATTGGCACCAACAGTGCGCGCCGCAAAGCAGCGGCGCACACCATAACAACGTTCTGGAGACAAACGCCCGTGACGACCGCACGCCGCAGTACCGCACGCTTCCTGACCATGGCCGCCGCCGTGGCAGCTACCTTCACCCTCATCTCCCCCTTCGGCGCCGCGCAGGCGCAGGGCTTCCCGAACAAGCCGATCCGCTGGGTCGTCGGTTACCCGCCGGGCGGCACCACCGACATCCTGGCGCGCATCATGGCGCAAAAGATTTCGCAGACCATCGGCCAGCAGGTGCTGGTGGACAACCGCCCGGGCGCCGGCAACAACATCGGCACCGAGGCCGTGGCCAAGGCGCCGCCGGACGGCTACACCGTGCTGCTGGTGAACCCGGCCAATGCGATCAACGTCACCCTGTATCACAACCTGACGTTCGATTTCGGCAAGGATATCGTCGGCATCGCCGGCATCGTGCGCGTGCCCAACGTGATGGAAGTGACCAACTCGCTGCCGGCCAAGAGCATCCAGGAATTCATCAGCTACGCCAAGGCCAACCCCGGCAAGGTGGTGCTGGCCTCTTCCGGCAGCGGCACCTCGGTGCACCTCTCCGGCGAGTTGTTCAAGATGATGGCGGGCGTCGAGCTGCTGCACGTGCCCTACAAGGGCGCGGGCCCGGCGCTGATCGACCTGATCGCCGGCCAGACCCACGTGATGTTCGACAACATGCCCTCTTCCATCGAGCACATCCGCGGCGGCAAGCTGCGCGCGCTCGGCGTGACCACCACCAAGCGCAACGCGCAATTGCCGGACGTGCCGGCCATCGGCGAAGTGGTGAAGGGCTACGAGGCTTCGGCCTGGTTCGGCATGGGCGCGCCCAAGGGCACCCCGGCCGAGGCGATCAACCGGCTGAACAAGGAAATGAACGACGCCCTGGCCGACCCCGCCACCAAGGCGGCGCTGGCCAAGCTGGGCGGCGACACGATCCCGGGCACCCCGGCGGACTTCGACGCGATGAACCGGATGGAAATCGAGAAGTGGTCCAAGGTGGTGAAGGCTTCGGGGGCGAAGGTCGAATAATCCTGGTTCATTCCCACCGCAAAAAAAAATCGGGGCTTGCGCCCCGATTTTTTTTCGTCCGGCGCGAGACGCGGTCAGCCGCCGCTGCGCGGCTTGGCGATGATGCCGGCGTCCCGCGTACCGCTGTCGCCCTCGTTGCGGCCGATGCGCGAGTCCGGCGCGCCGGGGCCGGCCTTGGCGCCGTCGCCGGTGGGCGGCGGGGTGCGGGCGATTTTCGGGTCTTCGTTCACCGCCGGGGCGCGGGCGATGCCGGGGTCGGCCTGCTGGTTGCAGACCGGCTCCTTCCTGTTTTCCGCCTTGGCGCAGTCGATGTTGCCGGGCATGCCGACAGTGGGCGCCGGGCCTTGTTTCGGCGCGACGGCGGTCGAGCCGGGCGCGGGCTCGGCGTGCAGAGGCGCGGCGAGCAGCGCGCTTAGCGCCAGGCCGCCTAAGGTGATGATGCCGTGCTTGAGTTGCGCTTTCATGATGCTGTCTCCTTGCAAAATGGCCATGTTGCAAAAGGCCTGTGCTGCGATTGGCGCGCGTTGTGAGCCGCGCGGCCATTGGGCAATCGGCGGACGCGCCGCCGTGGCGCAACCCGCCCGGACGCCTTAGCGCGGCTCCGCTTTCTTGCCTTCACTGATGTCGGAGGGCCGCGAGGCGCTGCCGGTGGCCGGGCCGCTCATGCCGTCGTTGGTGCGCGGCGCGTCTTTCTGGATGCCCCGGTCCACCACGCCGGCCGGCGCCGTGCGCGAAATGCCGCCGCGGCCGACGTTGTCCTGACTGCAGGCGGCCAGGCTTTTGTTGGCCGCCCTGGTGCAGTCCACCGCGCCCTCGCTGCCACCCTTGTCCGGCGTGACCACCGGCGGAACGCCGGGGTCGGGCTTGCCGGGCAGCGGCTGCGCCAGCACGCCGGCGGTGACCAGCAGCAGCGCCAGCACGGCGACGATGAAGGCCAACTCGCGCGAGATGGCGGGGATTTTCGGCAGGCTGTGGTGGAAGTCGAAAGGGATGCGCATGGCTGTCTCCTGGGCGCGACGCGGCGGGCTGCGCAGCGTACGACGGGTTTAGCCCGTACCTGAAAACAGCAATGCATGTGCCTCGCGCATGGGGCGCGCGGGCGTGTAAAAACGGCAAACGGCTACGCAGCGGGTAAGAGTTTCCGCAGCCTAGATACCCATGTAGCTGGAGTTGCCGAATACGCGCAACCCGCGCTCCTCGACCTTGAACAGCAGCAGGCGCTCGTCTTCGTCGTTGTAGAGAATCTGGCGCACCAGCAGTTCATCCACCCCGTCGCCGTCGAGGTCGGCGGTGCCCAGCAGCAGGACCTCGCCGCCTTCATCGCCGCCCGGGCTGACGCCCAGCACCTTCTGGTCGGCATCGCGTACCAGTACCCACAGGTTCATCGGCACGCCGTCCGGCGAGTTGTAGTGGTAGAGATGGAAATCCTCCGGCAGTCGATCGGCGGCGAGCGTGGCGCGAAACGCCTGCACGCCGGCCAAGCCGAAGCGCACACGGGTGCCGCCGCCGTTGCCGGCCTGGTTACGAACTTCGATCTGCGCCGCCTGCGCGCGCAGGCGGGCATCGCCACGCAGCAGGGCAAGCGCGGCGCGCTCTTCGCCGCGGCGGCGCGCTCTTCGCCGCGGCTGCGCGCAGCGCCGCCTCCCACGGCAGGCCGGGCAGCAGAGACGCCGGGGCGATGTGAACATGAAATTGCGCGGACATCGGTTTTGCTCTTCTTGTGATCGCCGCAAGATAGCATGACGATGCGCCGCTGCATCTGGCGCGCTGAAGAGCAATTGGGGCAAAATCGGGCGGCGTGCGGCGGCGCCGGCCGGTCGGGCGAAGGTGGGACGCAATCGCGCCCGGCCCCCGCCCTGTCGATCATCGGATAATCGAGACTTCCTTGAAAACCACCGTCAGGTGATCGACCCCGCCGTCAAGATGACGTTCAGATCGACCCCGTGGTGCCCTCGACCAGGTAGTTCATGCCGTCGAGCACGCCGTCGGTGTTGCCGACGGTCTTCTCGAGCACGACCTTGCCCTTGTTGTCTTTCAAGGGACCTGCGAACATCGGCTTGGTGGCCTTCATGTCGGCCTTGGCGGCATCGCCGGCCTTTTTCGATTCGGCGCCGGCGCCGGCGCCGTAGGCGGTGTTGATCACCATGTTCTTTTCGTAGCCGCCGCTCATCATGTTGGGCAGGGGCTGGCCCTTGGCGAGCAGGCCGGCGTAGGCGGTGTAGATAACGCCGTAGTTGTTTTCTGCGCCGGTGATGAAACCCTTGGGGGCGATGGTGCCCTGGCCGACGTTATGGCCGCAGCACTTGGCGCCGCGTTTTTCGGCGGTTTCGAGCACGACCTTGGGACCGTCGACGTGGCAGGCGATGACGTCGCAGCCGGCGTCGACCAGCGAGTTGGTGGCTTCGGCTTCGCGTACCGGCATCGACCATTCACCGGTGAACACCACCTTGACTTCGACCTTGGGGTTGGCCTTCTTGGCGGCCAGGGTGAAGGCGTTGATGTTGCGCAGGACGATGGGGATCGGCTTGGCGGCGACGAAGCCGATCTTGTTGCTCTTGGTGGCCATGCCGGCGGCGGCGCCGTCGACATAGTGGGCCTGGTCGAGGTAGACGAAGTAGCCGCCGAGATTGTCCGGGTGCTTGCCCTTGGTCCACAGGGTGGAGGGGTGGCGGAACTGCACCTTGGGGTATTTCTTGGCCATGTTGACCATGTGCGGGTCGAAGTAGCCGAAGGAGGTGCCGAGAATGAGCTTGGCGCCGTCCTGGTGGATCATCGATTCCATGGTGGAGACGACGGCGGTGGTCTCCGGCACTTTCTCTTCCTCGATCACCTTGACGTTGGGGAGCTTCTTGAGAAACTCAATGCCGCCGGCGTGCGACTGGTTCCAGCCATAGTCGTCCTTCGGGCCGACGTAGATGGCGCCGATGACCAGCGGGTCGGCGGCGGTGGCCGATTTTGAGAATGAGGCGATCAGGGTGGAAGACAGTGCCAGGCCGCCGGCGGCCCCCGCCGCCTGTTTCAGCCAGTTACGACGATCGATACCCTTGTGATCGGAAGCGCTCATGAGATTCCCCTAGTTCGTGAATGAAGTGTTGTTACCCCGAGGGGATTTAGCACCTTCCATGCCACGGACTTTGTATACAGGGCACCGCGCCAGAGGCGGTAAAGTTGCGCGGCTTTGGTGCGCAACCTGGGATACATGGCGCTGAAATAGTGCCTGCGCCGCCCAAAAGCCGCGTTTTCCCACATGCCTGCGTCATTGCTGTTTGGACTGGAATTTGCTTTTATGCAGGTCACAACTGATCCCTGCAACTGGGAGTCCAGAACCCCAAAGGAGAACAAAGGTGCAAGGCAAAACCGTGGTGCTCAAACTCAATCAGCAGCAGCAGGAGCTGCTCGACAAGACCGTGGCGCGCGGCGTCGCGCCGAACCGCGAGGCGCTGGTGCGCCTGGCGCTTGCGCAATACGCGGCCAGGCATGCGAAGGTGAAGTCATGAGCGCGCTGGCAAGCAACGCAAATGAGCACACACGTGAGGGCCGCGAGCTGATCGACACCGTGGTGCTGCAGCCGGGCACCGGCAAGGCCTTCGAGTTGCTGGCGGGGCAGGTGATGCGCATCGAGCAGATCGAGGGCAACCAGTGCGTGGACTTCAATTGCTTCAACCTGCACGACTACAAGGAGTTCATGCATTGCGGTCGCACCCGCACCCTGCACGGCATCAACCCCACCGAGGGCGACTTCATGTGGTCGGCGCCGCCGCGCGAGCGGGCGATGGTGTACATCCTGCGCGACACGGTGAAGTGCAACGACGTGATGTTTCCCCGCTGCAGCGCGAACGTGTACGAAACGCTGTACGGCCTGCCGGTGCATACCAACTGCCACGACATCCAGGCCGAGGCGCAGCGCGAATACGGCCTGACGCCGGACGACGTGCACGACTCGTTCAACCTGTTCATGGCCACCGGCGTGGACGGCACCAAGACCTACGTGACGCGCCAGGACTCCAAGCCCGGCGACCATGTGGACCTGCTGGCCCTCTTCGATCTTCTCGCGGTGCCGAACATCTGCGGCGCGGACGTGATGAAGACTTCCAACTACTCGATCAAGCCGGTGAAGGTGTCGATTTTCAAGGCGACGGCGGAGGATCTGGCCAGGGTGCCGGCGGTGCCGCTGGGCCTGGCGAGCCAACGCACCCCGAAGGACTTCAAGGTGAAGAACATCAAGGTGGAGCGCGAGCTGACGCGTGATGCCGGCTACAAGCCGGAGTTCACCAACACGCCGATCAAGTACGATGCGTTTCCGATCGCGCTGTCGGCGGAAGAGGTGGCGCTGTTCGAATCCGTGCGCCTGCCGGTGTATGGCGACGACGACGGCGCGGCGCTGCGCGACGTCGTGTTCAACTGGTGGGAAGAGAACTTCCTCGGCAAGGTGTAATTGCCACCCCAAGGCAGCTTCATCGCATCACGAAAGGAACTCCATGGAACTTGCTGCCCCCGCTGTTTCGTCACCTCAGGCTGAAACGATCGACCTGAAAATCGAGCCCATCACCACTGAAGGCTTCGCGCCCTACGGCACGCTGGTCGAGCGCACCTGGGACGGCAAGCCCTTCGGCCCGGACGAGGCGCAGCTGGTGGTGAACCGCGGCACGCCGCGCTTTTACATCATGGACCTGAAACACCGTGAGATGGCGTTTCGCCACATCACGCGTCACCTCGCCGTCACGCAATGCCTTGCCGCCGTCGGCGGCAAGGACTGGGTGATCGCGGTGGCCCCACCGGACGAGCCGGACAATCCGGCGGGCAAACCGGACATCACCAGGCTGCGCGCCTTTCGCGTCGGCGGCGATCAGGCCATCATGCTGGGCCGCGGCACTTGGCACGCGGGGCCGTTTTTCGAGGCGCCGGAGGTGGCGTTTTTCAATCTCGAACTGGCCGACACCAACGTGGTGGACCATCACAACTGTTTGCTGGACGCGGAGTTCGGGGTGCGTTACCGCTTCGTCTAGTTGTAAAAGAGCGGGGCCGATGTGGCCGCTATATGGTTCCAAACATACGCCGATCCATCAACCAAGTGTGGTTGATTTGCAGCCCCTGGCCCCAGGCAAAAAGGCCGCGACTTGCGCTTGGAACAAAGGGTTCGTCTCGCGCCTTTGAAACAAAAGCCGCGACCCGCGCTTTGTAAAACAAAAGCCCGCGACTCGCGGGCTTTTTCTTCGGGACAGCGCGCGTATTAGCGGCGGCGCTGGCCGGTGAAGCCGCCGGGACGGGGGCCGGGGGCGCCGCGGGTCTCGAGGTGGCGATAGGTGATGCGGCCCTTTTTCAAATCGTAGGGCGAGAGTTCCAGCGACACTTTGTCGCCGGCGAGAATGCGGATGTGGTTCTTGCGCATTTTGCCGCCGGCGTAGGCGATCAGGCCGTGGCCGTTTTCCAGCGTGACGCGAAAGCGCGAGTCGGGCAGCACTTCATCGACCACGCCGTTCATTTCAATCAGTTCTTCTTTTGCCATATTCCGTTTCCTGGTAATCCATCCTGCGCGACCGGCAGTTGCGCGCGAAAAAGCTTGGGGCCGCATACACATCGTGCGCGGCCCGGCCAAAACCCCGTTGCCGGGCGCTACGCCTGCTGCTGCGCCGCATCGCGGCCGCGTTGCGCCGGGAAGGCGCGGGCAGGGAATTCCGAAACCTATTTGAAACCCGGCTGGCAGGACGCTTCCCGCGCCACCGCTGCCGACCTCAGGCTTCACTCGCGGGCTCCACTGCCGGGAACCCACTTGATACTTTGGGGCGCGTGTTTGCGGAAACAAGCTGAGTCCACGCAAAAGCAACACGAACCGCCACTGTAGACAGTGTACCACTTTTGGGGCATCGGCGCTTGTAAAAGGCGGCTGAAACCGATTAAACGGCTGATTTTATGGGGGATTTTTTGAGGGTCGGATGATTGGGGGAATGGGCAGCTCGGGCTGATTGGGGTTTGAGTCGGTTGGGTTGCTTTGGGTGGGCCGGGTAGACTCAAGGACCTTTGCAAATCGGAAATCGGCGGTCAGAGCACATTGGCGATAAAGCTGCAAATGTGATCCGACCCCGATTCCTGGCGGTTCGGGCTGGCCGATATTGCAAAAGCCTAAACTGCCTCTATACACGGCGGCTGCCTGCCGTCCGCCCGCGACCGCAGGGCTAGTTGTTCTGCACGATGACCGTGATGCGGCGGTTCTCGCGGCGGCCGGCTTCGCTGTCGTTGCTGGCGCGCGGGCGGGTCTGCGCCAGGCCGGAGGCGGTGAGGCGGTCGGCGCTGATGCCGTGTTCCTGCAGGGCGCGGGCGACCGAGGCGGCGCGGGCGGAGGAGAGTTCCCAGTTGGAGGGAAAGGGCGAGTTCTTCGGCTGCTGGTTGTCGGTGTGGCCTTCGATCACCACCTTGGCGTTGCTGCCGCCGACGATTTGCGCGATGCGCCCGATCAGCGCAGGCGCCAGCGAAGTCGGCTGCGCGGTGCCGGCGCCGAACAAGGAGGTATCGGCGATCTCGATTACCGTGGCGTCGCGGCGCGCGGCCAGCGTGAGGTTGCCGTTGGCCACCTGGTCGGCGAGCGAGCGGCCGAGGCGGTCCGCCAGGGTCTGCGGCGCGCCTTCGACCGGGGCGGCGTGGTTCGGCACCACGGGTTTGGAGTTGGGCTCGAGCGGGCGCGGCGCCTCGCCGGGGTACTGCGGCGCGCGCCGCGCGGCGGCGGGGGCGGCCACCGAGGGCAAGGGGGCGATGCGGGTGTCGGTGTTGGCGGGCGCCGGGGCGGAGGCAGCGGCTGGCGGTGCGTTGGCCGCGAGCGATTGTGCTGGCGGTGCATTGGCCGCGAGCGATTGTGCTGGCGGCGCATTGGCCGCGGGCGCAACCTGCGCCGCGGCGGCCGGGGACCCCGGCTGCGCGACGATTGCCGGGATGGGCGCGGCCGGCGCGGGCGTCGGCAACTGCGTCTCGGCCGGCGCGGCCGGGCGCGGCGTGGGCAACTGCGACTCCTGGTGCGGCACCGCCTGCGCGGCGGTCTCCACATGGCCGTTCAATACGTGCTGCGAGGCCGGCCGGGCGTCGCGCGCGGTCTGCGCCTGGCGGCCGCTGGGCGCGGTGACGCCGTCCTCGGCCAGCTTGGGCATCCTGGCGTAGAGCGCGAGGAACAGCACGAACAGCAGCGTGATGAAGTCGGCGTAGGAAACCATCCAGCGGTTGGTGCCGGCGCCTTCGCTGTGCTCTTCGTCTTCGGAGAGGGCGATCAGCGTGCGCATCAGGCGGCCTCGCGCGGGTGCGGTGCGCTCGCTTCGTCCGCCGCACACGTATGGGAGGTGGTTGCCTCGCGCGGGCGCGGTGCGCTCGCTTCGTCCGCCGCACACGTACGGGAGGTGGTTGCCTCGCGCGGGTGCGGGGTTGCCGCCTCGTCCGTGTGCGGGGCGGCTTCGCGTGGGTGGAGAGCGGCGGCGGCGCACGCGTGCAAGATGGCAGGCCCGCGCGAGGACAAGCCGGAGGCGTTGCGTGCGGCGATGCCGAGGCTTTGCATCACGGCGCCTCGCGTGGTGTTTCGGCGCACGGGTTCGCGGCGCGGAGCGGCGCATTCACGGCAAGCTGCGCCTGGGTCAATTCGTATTGGGCATGCGCGGCCTGCTGCAACCGTCGCTCGCAGCGCCGCACGCGCTGCGCGGCGGCGGCGTGGCGCAGGCCGAGCACGTCGCAGGCGTGTTCGCCGGGGAGCACGCGGGCCAGCATCAGCGCGCCCTCGCCAAACCGGGCGCCTGCGCGCCGGCGATGAGCAGGGTTTGCAGCAGGTCTTCGTCGATCAGGGTTTCCTGGGTGAGGGGGTCGTAGATGATCTGCGGCAGCGCCGGCGCGCGCTGCGCTAGGGCGACGGGCGCCGGTGTTACGGCAGCCGGCTTTCCTGGCGTGGGCGCGATGAGGGCTGGCAGCGCGGGCGTGAGCGCGGATTGCGCCGGCAGGGTTTGCGCAAAGTCTTGCTCCACCAGCTCATATTGCGCCAGCGCGATCTGCCGCAGGCGGGCATGGCAGCGGCGCTCGCGCAACTCGGCGGCGGCGCGGTGCAGGGCGAGGGCCCGCTTTGCGCTCGTTTCGGTGGCGCGGGTTTCGACGGCGATGGATGCCTGCATCACGCCGCCTTGCGTAGCGACACGACGTTGATGGCGCGCTCGCCCGCGGCGATGAGGCTGCGCTCGACTAAGCGCGGCTGCTTGTTTTCCGCGATCATGATGAGGCCGTCGATGCGCAGCTCGTCGCGCAGCGTGAGTTCGAAAATCATCCCGCGCAGCTTGGCGGCCAGCGGCAGGAACACCAGGTTGGCCAGGCCCAGGCCGTAGATGGTGGCGGTGAAGCAGGCGGCGATGCCGGTGCCGAGTTTGGTCGGGTCGTTCAGGCCGTTCATCACGTGCAAGAGGCCGATCACCGAACCCAAAATGCCGACCGTGGGCGCATACGCCCCGGCCGCTTCCCACATGCGCGCGGCGCGTTTCAGGCGCGCGTCGCGGATGCGCACGTCGAGCATCAGCGAGTCGCGGATGTATTCCGGCTCGTGCTTGTCGGCGATCATCTCCAGGCCGCTTTTCATCATCGGGTCTTCGATGGCGTGGGCCAAGCGGTCGAGCTTGAGCGTGCCCTGGCGATAGGAAAGCGTGGACCAGGAAACGATTTCGTTGATGTAGTCCTTGCGTTCGCTGGTGGGCGGGCGGCGCAGCCAGCGCAACAGCGAGAGGCCGGTGCGAAAGTCCTTCGGCGAACTCTGCGCGATCACCGCGCCGATGGTGCCGCCGAAGACCAATATGAAAGCGGAAGGATGCACCAGCCCCGCCAGCGAAGCGCCATCCAGCGCCTGTCCGGCAAAAATGCAAACAACGGCGAGACCGAGACCCGCCAGGGTCATGTAGAACATGAAGACTCCTTCGCCATAAGGCCGCACCTCCGCGCACAGGCGTGGAGGGACATGGAAGGATGGTCGCCGATGGGGGCGGGAAGCATAGGGAGGAGTAAGGGGGGAATCAGGGCTCAGTTTTCCGGCTGCGCGGCCGTTAACGCGGGGCTTTGGATCGGGCAGGCGGGAAATGATGAGGAATGCGGGTGTTTTTCGGGAAATATGTTGCGGTAGTCCTGCTTGCGGCCCGGCTCCCCGCCCCGCCCGGCCCCACCCCCATCAGTCATCCCACGGCTCCTCCCCGCTGAAATAAAACTCCCCCGCGCCGATGGCGAACTTCGGCCGGTTATC
>JAQGMJ010000068.1 GCA_028292405.1 Betaproteobacteria bacterium | reverse complement strand
ATGGCACCTTGACCGACAACAATGGCCGCAAGGCGGATTTCCGCAACGTGATCATCATCATGACCACCAATGCGGGCGCCGAGAGCCTGACCAAGCGCTCGGTGGGCTTCGTCGATTCGAAGCAGGCAGGCGACGAGATGGCCGACATCAAGCGCATGTTCACGCCGGAGTTCCGCAACCGGCTGGATGCGATCGTCTCCTTCCGCGCGCTGGATCAGGATGTCATCCTGCGCGTGGTCGACAAGTTCCTGATGCAGCTCGAGCAGCAACTGCACGAGAAAAAGGTCGAGGCGATTTTCACCGACCCGCTGCGCAAGTACCTGGCGACCAAGGGTTTCGACCCGCTGATGGGCGCGCGGCCGATGGCGCGCCTGATCCAGGACACCATCCGCAAGGCGCTGGCCGACGAGTTGCTGTTCGGCAAGCTGGTGACCGGCGGCAAGGTAACGGTAGACCTCGAAGGCGAGGGCGAAGACGCCAAGGTGAAGCTCACCGTGCATGAAGGCGAAGAGCCCAAGTCCGACGGCAAGCCGGCCGACGAACCCGTCGAAGTGCTCTGAGTCGAAAAAAGTACAAACCTACTTTTTTCGAGGCTGTATTGCATGAAATCGCCGGCCGGGTCTTCGTAACCGGCGGTCGATTTCATGATTTGAAAGCTACGATCAAAAAGCCGCCTTTTGGGCGGCTTTTTGATTTTTGAACCGCGCTCTTCATCGCAGCATTTCCAAGTCTTGATGCTTGGAGTACATTCGGCTTCGGAATCGATAACGAGGAGACTACATGCGCTTGTTCGTCACCGGGCTGGCCCTTTGCGTGGGCGCACATGCTGCCCTGGCGCAGGCGCAGGCGCAGGACGCCAATCTCGCGCGCAACCTGGCGGCGGCGTGCTTCAGTTGCCACGGCACCGACGGCCACGCGCAGTCCGGCATGGCGTCGCTGGCGGGGCGGCCGCAGGCGGAGATCATGCGCATCATCGGAGAGTTCCGTTCGGGCGCGCGCAGCGGTGAACAGGGCACCTTGATGCCGCAACTGGTCAAGGGTTACACGGATGCGCAGATGGCGCTGATCGCGGACTATTTCTCGCGTCAGAAGCCGGTCCAGGGGGCACCGTGAAGATTATGCAAACTCGTCGCGACTTCCTCAAGGCAGGCTCGGCGGCCGGCGCGCTCGCGGCGGCCTCGTACGCGGCGCCAGCGCGCGCTCAAAGCGTCGGCAGGGTCGTGGTGGTCGGCGGCGGCTATGGCGGTGCCACGGCGGCGCGCTATCTGCGCCTGTGGTCGGAGGGCAGGATCGAGGTGACGCTGGTCGAACGCGAGCCGGCCTTCGTCTCCTGCCCGCTATCGGCCCTGGTGGTCGGCGGCTCCAAGCGTATCGAGGACATTACGGTCGGCTACGAGGGCCTCGCCAGACTTGGGGTGAAGGTGATCCGCGGCGAGGCGACGGAGGTCGATGCGGAAAAGAAGACCGTAGTCCTGCAATCCGGGCAGAAGCTGCCTTACGACCGCCTTGTGCTCTCGCCAGGCATCGATTTCATTCCCGGCGAGGTTGCCGGCCTCGATGATCCAAAAGCCTTCGACACCGTGCCGCACGCCTGGCACGCCGGGCCGCAGACGGTGCTGCTGCGCCGCCAGCTGGAGGCGATGAAGGACGGCGGCGTCTACGTCATCACCATCCCGCTGGCGCCTTACCGCTGCTCGCCGGCGCCCTATGAGCGGGTCTGCCAGGTGGCCTGGTATTTCCAGAAGCGCAAGCCGAAGTCGAAGATCATCGTGCTGGATGCAAATGAGGAAATCCAGGCCGAAAAGGCGTTGTTCCAGGCCGTCTGGAACGGACCCTACAAGGGCATGATCGAATATCGTCCGAGCAACGACGTGAAAGAAGTCGACGTCGCCACCCGCACCACGGTTACCGATCTCGGCGACAAGCAGCAGGCCGATGTGCTCAACGTGATCCCGCCGCAGCGCGCCGGCGCCATCGCCGGCAAGGCAGGGGTGATCAGCGTCAACCAGCGCTGGTGCCAGGTGGACTGGCTAACCCTGGAGTCGGTCGTGCGTCCCGGCATCCACGTGCTGGGCGATTCGGCTTTCCCGGCTTCGGTGATGCCCAAGTCCGGCCACATGGCCAACCAGCACGCCAAGACGGCGGCGGCGGCAATCATCGAACTGATGAGCGGGCGCGCACCCAACCCGGCGCCGATGATGAGCAACACCTGCTACTCCTTTGTCGACGACAAGCGGGTGATCCATGTCACGAGCACTCACGCCTACGACGCGGCGGAGAAGACCATGAAGGCGGTGCCCGGCTCCGGCGGCACCTCGGCGACCGCGAGCGAACTCGAAGGCAGGTACGGCTTCGCCTGGGCGCGCAATATCTGGGCTGACATGCTCGGTTGATTCGAAAAAAGTACAAACCTACTTTTTTCGAGGCTGCTTTGCTTGAAAATTACCGGCAAAGCCGGATGATTTTCAAGACAAAAATGCTACGAAAAAGCCCGAGCGTTGCTCGGGCTTTTTATTGCGCTGCGCGCGGCTAAACCGTGAAGTCGGCGACTACCGGCGCGTGGTCGGAGGGCTGCTCCTTCTTGCGCGGTTCCTTGTCGATGACACAGGCGGTGCACGCTTCGGCCAGCTTGGGCGAGGCGAGGATGTGGTCGATGCGCGCGCCGTTGTTGCGGCGGAACGCCATCATCCGGTAGTCCCACCAGGAGAAGCTCTTTTCCGGCTGCGGGAAGCGATGGAAGCAGTCGGAGAAGCCTTGTGCCAACAGCGCCTTGAAGGCGGCGCGCTCCGGCTCGCTCACCAGCACCTGGCCGACCCACTCGGCGGGGTTCTTCACGTCGGTATCTTCCGGCGCGATGTTGTAGTCGCCTACCAGGGCCAGCTGCTCGTGGCGCTTGAGTTCATCGGCCATGTAGCCGTTCATCGCGTCGAGCCAGTCGAGCTTGTAGCGGTACTTGTCCGACTCCAGGCTTTGGCCGTTCGGAAAGTAAGCGCACACGACACGAACATGAGCACCCGCATTAGTAGTAATAGTCGCGGCGATCACCCGCTTTTGCTCATCCGTGTGGTCGGGCATGCCCATGCTGACCTCGCTCATCGGCAGGCGCGACAGCAGGGCGACACCGTTGTAGGTCTTTTGGCCGCTCACCACCGATTCATAGCCCAGTTCCTTCAGTTCCGCGTGGGGGTATTTGTCGTCGGTGAGCTTCAGTTCTTGCAGGCCGAGCACGTCGACGTTGGAGGTGGCAAGCCAGTCCAGCACGTGCGGCAGGCGGACTTTGAGGGAGTTGACGTTCCAGGTGGCGATGCGCATGGGCGGCAGTTTACGCGAAGGAGACCGGATAAAAAAAGCCGCTCAAGCATGAGCGGCTTTTTCAGTGGTAAAAAATCAGAAGCCCTTGAACCAGGAGGGTTTGTTGCTGCTGTCCCCGGCTGGTGCGGCGGCTTGGCCCGTCGGCGGGGCGGTGTTGTTTGCCGGAGCAGCGGTCGTCGCCGCGGGCGGGCTCGCCGCCTGCGCAAAATTGGTCGGCGAAGGATTTTTATAACCCTGCGGCAATTGGCTGGTGGCCGGATACCCGGCGTTGGTCAATGCACCGTTCCAATCCTCAGGCTGAAAGGGGGAGAGTTTGCTCTTGCCGACCATCAGTACCGGCACCTGCTTGGCGTTGACGGCCTTGGTGAACTCGGTCACGTCTTCCGGCGTGCTGATGGTTTTTTCGCTGAACGGAACACCGCGCTGGTTCAGCAGCGCACGGCCATCGTTGCAGGGCGCGCCGCAGCTTGGCGCCGTGTACAGCGTAACCGGCGAGTTCTTCACGGCCGTTTGCAGGGCGAAAGGCAAGTCGCTGCTGCCGGCGGAGCCGGAGCTCATCCCCTTTTTCTCCAGCACCTTGGCATTGGGCGGCGGCGGCTGGTCGCTATAGACCACCTTGCCGTCCGGGCCGATATATTTGTATTGCGCCTGAGCGCCGAACGCAGCGGCACAGGCCATCACACCAATGATCCATCGCATCTTCATCATGGTCTCCTTCACAGCCGTTCGATTAAGGCAGGGTTTGGCCAAACAATCAAGACGTTAGGCTGCAATCATACCATTGTGCCTGAGCAGGGCGTCAAGCGATGGGTCACGGCCGCGAAAAGCGCGAAAGCTCTCCGCTGCCGAGCGAGAGCCGCCCACTCCCAGCACTTCGCGGCGAAAACGCGCACCGGCCTGGCTGCTCAGCACGCCTTCTTCCTCGAACGCGCTATAGGCGTCGGCGGACAGCACCTCAGCCCACTTGTAGCTGTAATAGCCCGCCGCGTAGCCGCCGGCGAAAATGTGCGAAAAATTGTTCGGGAAGCGGCTATAGGCCGGTGGCAGGATCACAGCCACCTCGGCGCGCACCTGGTCGAGCAATTGCAGCGGCGTCTGCTGGCGCGGGTCGAAATCGCCGTGCAGGCGCATGTCGAATAGCGAATATTCGATCTGCCGCACGGTGGCCAGACCCGCCTGGAAATTCTTCGCCGCGATCATTTTGTCGAACAATTCGCGCGGCAGCGGCTTGGCCGTATCGACGTGCGCGGTCATGTGCTTGAGCACGTCCCATTCCCAGCAGAAATTCTCCATGAACTGGCTGGGCACTTCCACTGCGTCCCACTCCACGCCGTTGATGCCGGCCACGCCGAGGTCGTCGACGCGCGTCAGCATGTGGTGCAGGCCGTGGCCGAATTCGTGGAACAGGGTGATGACGTCGTCGTGGGTGAACAGCGCGGGACGTTTCTTGCCCGAAGCATCGGCCACGGGGCGCGCGAAGTTGCAGGTGAGGTAGGCTACCGGCGTCTGCACGCCGGCCTTCTTGGCGCGGCGGGTGATGGCGTCGTCCATCCAGGCGCCGCCGCGCTTGGTGTCGCGCGAGTAGAGGTCGAAGTAGAACTGGCCGATCAGCGCGCCCGCGTCTTTCGCGTCTGCCGATTCGATGCGGAAAAAGCGCACGTCCTCGTTCCATACCGGCGCGGTATCGGGCTTGATCTTCACCGAGAACACCGTCTCGACGACCTTGAACAGGCCCTCCAGCGCCTTGTGCTCGGGGAAGTATTCCTTCACCTCCTGGTCGGAGAAGGCATAGCGCTGCTCGCGCAGCTTCTCGGAGGCATACATGGTGTCCCAGGCCTCCAGCGGTTCCAGGCCGAGTTCGCTCTTGGCGAACGCCTTCAACTCGGCATAGTCGCGTTCGGCAAAAGGACGGGCTCGGGTGGCTAAGTCGGTGAGGAACTCTTCCACCTGTTGCGGTGTGTTCGCCATTTTCGGCACCAGCGAAACCTCGGCGAAGTTGTTGTAGCCGAGCAGCTTCGCCTCCTCGTTGCGCAGGGCGACGATCTTGTCGATCAGCGGCGTGTTGTCCAGCTTGGCATCGCCGAATTCGGAGGCGCGGGTGACGTTGGCGCGGTAGATGGTTTCGCGTAGCGCCCGGTCTTCCGCATATTGCAGCACGGGGATGTAGGAGGGCGCTTTGAGCGTCAGCTTCCAGCCCGGCTTGCCGTCCTTCTCGGCGGCCTCGCGGGCGGCGTCCTTGATGTCCTGCGGCAGGCCGGCCAGGCGCTTTTCGTCCTCGATGTAAAGCGCGAAGGCGTTGGTGGCATCCAGCACGTTCTCGGAGAACTTGGCGCCGGTGGCGGCCTGTTCTTCCTGGATTTCCTTGAAGCGCTCTTTTTTCTCGTCCGACAGTTCGGCGCCGGAAAGGCGGAAGTCACGCACTTCGTTGTCGATGATCTTGCGCCGCGCCGGCGGCAGCGCCGCGTAGGCGGACGAGGCTGCCAGGGCCTTGTACTTGTTGAACAGGCCGAGGTTCTGTCCGAGGTCGGTCCAGTACTCGGTAACCTTGGGCAGGTTTTCGTTGTAGGCGTCGCGCAGTTCGGGGCTGTCCACCACCGAGTGCAAATGGCCGACCGCGCCCCAGGCACGTGACAGTTTTTCGTTGATGTCCTCCAGCGGGGCGACGAAATCGTCCCAGGTGTTGCCGCTGGCATCGGATGAACAGCGGGCGGCTACGGCGCGCGCCTCGGCGATCAGGCTGTCGATGGCGGGCGAGATGTGTTCGGTCTTGATGTCCGCGAAGCGCGGCAGACCGGAGAAGTCGAGCAGGGGATTCATGTCTTGGCCGCTTTCTGTAATGCGATTTCGGTGGCTTTGATCGTATTGGCCAGCAGCATGGCGATGGTCATCGGGCCGACGCCGCCGGGTACCGGGGTGATCCATCCGGCGACCTGGCTGACGGCGGCGAAATCGACGTCGCCCGTCAGCTTGCCCGCCTTCGGCCCGGACTCCGGGCGGTTGATGCCGACGTCGATCACGCAGGCCCCCGGTTTGACCATGTCGGCAGTGACAAAATCCGCCTTGCCCACCGCCGCCACCAGGATGTCGGCCTGGCGCGTCATCGCCGGCAAATCGACCGTCTTTGAATGGCAGATGGTGACGGTGGCGCCGGCTTGCAAGAGCAGCAGGGCCATCGGCTTGCCGACGATGTTGGAGCGGCCGATCACCACCGCATGCCTGCCCTCGATCGGGATGCCTTCCTGGCGCAGCATTTCCATTGCGCCCGCCGGCGTGCAAGGCACGAAATCGCCCGCCAGGCCGAACAGCCCGCCGAGGTTGATGGCGTGGAAGCCATCGACGTCCTTATGCGGCGCGATAGCGGCGGTGACGGCTTCGGCATCCACCTGCGGGGGCAGCGGCAGTTGCACCAGGATGCCGTGCACCTTGGAATCATTGTTCAGGCGCTCGACTTCCGCCAGCAGCGTTGCGGTGCTGACATCTTCGGGAAATTCAGTATCGCGGGAATCGAAACCGGCCTCGGTACAGGCCTTGATCTTGTTGCGCACGTAAACCCGTGAAGCCGGGTTGTCCCCGGCGATGACCACGGTGAGACCCGGGCGGTGGCCCTGGGCGGCGAGCGCTTCGGCGCGGGCGGTGTATGCGGCGCGCAGGCGTTTTGCCATGGCGGTGCCATCGATGATTTTTGCGGACATGCGAGTGCTCTGGATGATTCTCTATGGAATCGTGATGGGTTGTCGTGTGGGCAAAGCTTACCCCATCGCCGGGGCGGATAGGCAACGGAAAAGCGCGACGGCAAGGGCGCCGGCCGTACGGGTTTCAAACCGCACCGGCGCTGTACGGCAACGCCGGCCCGCCCTTGCGGGCGGGCGGCGCATCAGGTCCCCGGGTTGGCGTTCCTGACGTGGATGGCGTCGATCTGTTGCAGCAGCTCGGGCGACAGCGTCAGGCTGAAGGCATCGAGGTTTTCCTTCATCTGCTCCACGCTGGTAGTGCCGATGATGGTGGAAGTGACCACCCAGCGCGACTTGCACCAGGCAATCGCCATCGCCGCCGGGCTCATGCCGTTGTCGCGCGCCAGCTTGGCGTAATCGCGTGCGGCTTCCACCACGCGCGGACGGCGCCAGCGCGGGCTCCAAGCCTTGTCGAACAGGTTCAGGCGGCCGGCGGCATTCGGGTCGTCAGCGTACTTGCCGCTCAACTGGCCGAAAGCCAGCGGGCTATAGGCGAGGAGCGCGATCTTTTCGCGAAAGCAAACTTCCAGCGAACCTTCGTCGAAGGTGCGGTGCACCAGGCTGTAGGCGTTCTGCACGGAGGCGATGCGCGGCAGGCCAAGTTTCTCGGCCTCGTTGATCCACTGCGTCAGGCCCCAGGGGCTTTCGTTGGAAACACCGAAGTGGCGGATTTTGCCGGCTTTGACCAAGTCGGCAAAAGCGCCGAGCTGCTCGGCGATCGGCGCGGCTTCGCGCTCTTTTTTCGGATCGAATTCGAGCTGGCCGAACACCGGCACATTGCGCGAGGGCCAGTGCAATTGGTACAGGTCGATGTAGTCAGTTTGCAAGCGCTGCAGGCTCAGGTCTACCGCCTGCTTGATACTGGCGGCCGTCGCATCCTGCCCGCCGCGCACCCAGGCCATGCCGCGCGAATAGCCGGCCACCTTGGTGGCGAGGATGATCTTTTCGCGCTGCTGCTTTTTCAGCCAGGAGCCGACGATGGTCTCGGTCTTGGTATAGGTCTCGCCGGAAGGCGGCACCGGGTACATCTCGGCGGTGTCGATGAAATTGACGCCGCGCGACAGGCCGTAATCGAGCTGGGCATGTGCCTGGGTTTCGTCGTTTTGCTGGCCCCAGGTCATGCTGCCCATGCAGACTTCGGGCACCATCAGGCGGGTGTTGCCCAGGGGGTTTTGCTTGAAGGCATTGCTCATGGATGTTCCCTCTGAAAGCGGCTTAATTCCGCATAAACGGGCGCGAGTGTAGCAGGGATGGCGCTGTAACTTGCCTGTAACGCGGCATAGACCGCGTGTGTTTCGGGGCCGGGTTCGATACGCCGGGTGGCGGGCGTGAGCAGGGCCACGGCGGCGGCAAGATCGGCGGCGCCGCCCAGTGCGGTCAGCGCCATCAGCGCCGCGCCTTGTGCCGTGGTTTCCGGGTTGTCGGCGACGATCAGCGGGCGGCCGAACAGGTCGGCGGCCATTTGCAGCCAGAAGGGCGAGCGCGCGAAACCGCCGCCGGCGAGGATTTCATTGCAAGCGCCGCCGATCTCCTCGAGCACATCGAGGATCATCGCGAGATTGAACAAAATGCCTTCCATCACCGCGCGCACCAGTTGCGGCGGGCCGTGGCGGAAATTCAGGCCGATGAAGGAGCCGCGCGCGTCCGCATTCCACAGCGGCGCGCGTTCGCCGGCGAGGTAGGGATGGAACAACAGGCCGCCCGCACCCGGCGTGGCCTGCGCGGCGATCTGCGCCAGCGCGGTGTAGGGGTCTTCGCCTTCCAGGCCGCCACGCAATTGCGGAAAGTTGTCGCGCAGCCAGCGCAGCGGCATGCCGCCGCCGTTGGTGGCGCCGCCGATGACGAATTGGTGCTCGGCGAGGGTGTAGCAAAAGCTGCGCATTTGCGCATCCGTGGAAGGCCGGTCCACGGTCATGCGAAAGGCGCCGCTGGTGCCGATGGTCAGCACCGCGCGGCGCATTTGCGCGGCGGAGGCATTGGCCAGCGCGCCGGCGCCGAGGTTCGCCAGACAGCCATCGGAGCCGCAGAGGACGAAGGGCGTATCGGCTGCAAGTCCGGTGCGCGCGACGCCCTCCGCGTTCAAGCCGCGCAGCACGGTGCCCGGCACAACCAGCTTCGACAGGCGCGCCGCGGTGATGCCAGCCGCGTCGAGCGCAGCCGCGTCCCAATCGCGCGCGCCGAGTGAATACAGGCCGCTGGAAGAGGCAACGCCATGGTCCACCTGCCAGGTGCCGAACAGCCGGTGGCAGACGAACTCGAGGAGGGAAACGAATCTGTTCGCCTGCGCAAAAACCGCCGGCCGCGCCTCGCGCAACCACCGCAGTTTGGACAAAGGCGACATTGGATGCAGCGGCACGCCGGTGGCGTTGTAGATGGCCTCCGCCTCGTCGCTTTGCTTGAGGGCCTGCGCCGCTTCGCCGGCGCGGCTGTCGGCCCAGGTGAGGGCGCGGGTGAGCGGCGCGCCGCCCGCATCGGCGGCGAGCAGGCTGTGCATCGCCGAAGAGAGCGCTACCGCGTCGATCGCGCCGCCCTGGCGCAGGCGCGCGATGCATTCCAGCACCGCATCGAATACTTGCGCGGGGTCCAGCTCAGCGGCGCCCGGTTCCTCGCTGATCAGCGCGTACTCAACCGCCGCGTGCTCGCCCGTATGGCGGGCGCCTTCGAACAGCAGCGCGCGCGTGCTGGAAGTGCCGATGTCGAGGGCGGCGATGCGCATGGGCGAAGAAATGGCGGGAAAGAAGCATTGTCCCCGATTTTTGCGGGGTGCCGAATGTTAAAATTGGCCCATTCTCCAGTTCCCGCCTGACCCGATTCCATGGCCCATCGCATCGCTCCCAGCATTCTCTCCGCCGACTTCGCCCGCCTGGGAGAGGAGGTGAAAAACGTGCTGGCCGCGGGTGCGGACATGATCCATTTCGACGTGATGGACAATCACTACGTGCCCAACCTGACGATCGGCCCGATGGTCTGCGAGGCCCTGCGCCCGCATGCCAACAAGGACGGCAAGCCGGCGATCATCGACGTGCACCTGATGGTCAAGCCCGTGGACCGCATCATCCCGGACTTCGCCAAGGCCGGCGCCAACATCATCAGCTTTCATCCCGAGGCGACGGAACACATCGACCGCACCCTCGGCCTGATCCGCGAGCAGGGTTGCAAGGCCGGCATGGTGTTCAACCCCGCCACGTCGCTGAACCTGCTCGACCACGTGATGGACAAGGTGGACCTGATCCTCATCATGTCGGTCAACCCCGGTTTCGGTGGGCAGAAGTTCATCCCCGAGGCGCTGAACAAGCTGAGGGAAGCGCGCAAGCGCATCGATGCGCACAAGGCAGCCGGCGGCCAGGACATCTGGCTTGAAGTCGATGGCGGGGTGAAGGTGGACAACATCGGCGCCATCGGCGCGGCGGGGGCGGATACCTTTGTCGCCGGCTCCGCCATTTTTGGCCACCAGGACTACGCAGGCATCATCAAGAGCATGCGCGCCGAACTCGCCAAGGCCGGCGCCTGAACCTGACTGCCCAATCATGAAAGTCGCGGTACTTGGCGCCGGTGTCACCGGCATTGCCGCTACGTGGTACCTGCAAAAAGCCGGGCACGAGGTCACGGTGATCGACCGCCAGGCCGCGCCTGCTATGGAAACCTCCTTTGCCAACGGCGGCCAGATTTCCGTTTCCCACGCCGAGCCCTGGGCCAACCCGCAAGCACCGGCCAAGCTCTGGAAGTGGCTGGGGCAGGAGGACGCGCCGCTGCTGTTCCGCCTGCGCCTGGACATTCACCAGTGGCTCTGGGGCCTGGCTTTCCTGCGCGAGTGCACTCACGAGCGCACCCGCCACAACATCCAGCAAATCGTGGCGCTGGGCCTATACAGCCGCGCCAGCCTGCAGACGCTGCGGACTGAGACCGGCATTGCCTATGACGCGCTGACGCGCGGCATCCTGCATTTCTATACCGACAAGCAGGAGTTCGACAACGCGCAGGAGCCGGCGCAACTGATGCGCGATTACGGCTGCGATCTGCGCATGGTCAGCGCCGAAGAATGCGTCGCCATCGAGCCGGCGTTGGCCACGATGCGCGGTCAACTGGCGGGCGGCAGCATGACCGCCTCCGACGAGTCGGGCGACGCGCATAAATTCACCGAAGAGCTGGCGCGCCTGTGTGCGCAGGCAGGCGTGGCGTTTCGCTACGGCGCCGACATCCTCGGCCTGTTGCGCGAAGGCGAGCGGGTCAGCGGCGTGGTGGTGGAGGCCGATCGCAAACGCGAAACCATCGCCGCCGACGCCTTCGTTGTCTGCATGGGCTCCTACAGCCCGCGCCTGCTGGGGCCGCTCGGCGTGCATTTGTCGGTCTACCCGGCCAAGGGCTATTCGGTGACCATGCCGGTGGCCGATCCGGCGCGCGCGCATACGGTTTCGCTCACCGACGACGAGCACAAGCTGGTGTTCTCGCGCCTCGGCGACCGCCTGCGCATCGCCGGCACAGCCGAATTCAATGGCTATAACCTCGAGCTTAACGAGGTGCGTTGCCAGGCAATACTCAGGCGCGCGGTCGAACTCTTTCCCGGCGCCGGCGACGCCTCGCGCGCCGAGTTCTGGACCGGCCTGCGCCCGGCCACGCCTTCCAACTTGCCCTACGTCGGCAAGACCCGCTATCCCAATCTCTACATCGACACCGGCCACGGCACCCTCGGCTGGACGCTCGCCTGCGGCAGCGGCCGGGCGATTGCCGACATCATCAGCGGCCGCAAGCCCGAAGTTGATTTCCGCTTTTACGGCACGCCCTGAGGCCGGAGCAGTGTAGAGTCAGGCCACATAAAGATCACCCGTTCCCATGCTCACGTCCGCGCAGATCAAGAATATCCACGCCGTGCTGTTCGACCTCGACGGCACCCTCCTGCACACCTCGCCCGATCTCGCCGCCGCCGCCGCCGAGGCACTCGCCGAATGCGGCCTGCCGCCAGTGGATGCCAAGCTGATCGAGAACTTCGTCGGCAAGGGCATCGACGTGCTGTTGCAGCGCTGCCTGGTGCACCTCGGCAAACCGGATCATGGCCCCGAGTTCGAGCGCTTTCGCGAAAGCTATATGCGCCACTACGAGCGCCTGAACGGCACCCACGCCACGCCTTACCCCGGCGTGTTCGAGGGGCTGAATGCGCTGCGCGACCTCGGCCTCAAGCTCGGCGTATGCACCAACAAAAGCCGGCGCTTCACCGACCCGCTGCTGGAACGGGCCGGCATGAAACCGTATTTCGCCCTCGCTGTCAGCGGCGACACCACCGCGAAAAAGAAGCCCGACGCCGCGCCGATTCTCTACGCCTGCCAGGCTTTCGGCTTCCAGCCGGCCGAGGTGCTGATGGTCGGCGACTCCGCCAACGACGCCGGCGCGGCCCGCGCCGCCGGCAGCCCGGTGCTGGTTGTGCCCTACGGCTACAACGAAGGCGAACCGGTGCAAAACATTGATTCTGATGGTATAGTTGCTGATCTTGCGGAGGTCGCCGCCCTGTTGTTGAGCGTGCGCGGGGTGCGCCTCCAGGAACTCTGAACGCGAAAAGTTCACCTTCTTGCAAATGCAAAACCTGAATCTGCATCAAACATGGAGCGCCGCTCCGGGGGCTTGGCCCTGGCGACGCCAGGAGCTGACGCGCGCGTAAAGCGTGCACTCGCCCCGCCGACCACGCAACGATGGCCGGCGTTTTGATGCAGTTTTGTTTTTCAGGTGATTCAAAATGAACAAGCAGGAATTCGACGCCCTGGCGTCGCACGGGTATAACCGCGTCCCCCTGGTGCTCGAGACCTTTGCCGATCTCGACACACCTCTTTCGATTTATCTCAAACTGGCCAACCGGCCGTATTCCTATTTGCTGGAGTCGGTGCAGGGCGGCGAGCGCTTCGGCCGCTACTCCTTCATCGGCCTGCCGGCCGCCACCCGCATCGTCGTGCGCGGCGGTCAGGTGCAGGTGATCCACGGCGAGACGGTGGTGGAAGAATCTTCCGCCGGCAACCCGCTGGACTTCATCCGCGATTACCGTGACCGTTTTCACGTCGCCCCGATCAAGGACCTGCCGCGCTTCGCCGGCGGCCTGGTCGGCGCCTTCGGCTACGACTGCGTGCGCTATGTCGAGCCGCGCCTCGACCGTTTCATTCGACGACGACCGGAAAAGCCCGACCCCCTAGGCACCCCCGACATCGTGCTGCTGCAAAGCGAGGAAGTGGCGATCGTCGACAACCTCGCCGGCAAGCTCTATCTCGTGGTCTACGCCGACCCGCGCAACCCCGGCAGCTTCGACTACGCGCAGGAGCGTCTCAAGCAACTGCTCACCGCGCTGCGCCAGCCGGCGCATATTCCCGAACACGGCCCGGCCGTGGCGCACGAAGCGCGCTCCAACTTCGGCGAAGCCAGCTATCTGCAGGCGGTGGCCAAGACCAAGCAATACATCTTCGACGGCGATTGCATGCAGGTGCAGATCGGCCAGCGCCTGACCCGGCCCTTCGCCGCCGAGCCGCTGGCGCTGTATCGCAGCCTGCGTACGCTCAACCCCTCGCCTTACATGTTCTATTTTGATTTCCGCGAGTTCCACGTGGTGGGCGCTTCGCCGGAAATTCTGGTGCGCGTCGAGCCCGAGTCGCCGGATACGCCGGAGGTCAAGCGCGTCACCATCCGCCCGATTGCCGGTACGCGGCGCCGCGGCGCCACGCCGGAAGAGGATAAGGCGCTGGCTGAGGAACTACTGGCCGATCCGAAGGAGCGCGCCGAGCACGTGATGCTGATCGACCTCGGCCGCAACGATGTCGGCCGCATTGCCGAAATCGGCACGGTTAAAGTCACCGATACGATGACCATCGAGCGCTATTCGCACGTGATGCACATCGTCTCCAACGTCGAGGCGCGGCTGAAAAAGGGTCTGGATGCGCTTGACGTGTTCAAGGCTGCATTCCCCGCCGGCACCCTCACCGGTGCACCGAAAGTGCGGGCGATGGAAATCATCGAAGAACTTGAGCCGGTGAAGCGCGGCATCTACGGCGGCGCGGTCGGCTATCTCGGTTTTTCCGGCGACATGGACCTGGCCATTGCGATTCGCACCGCGGTGATCAAGGACAAGACCCTGCACGTGCAGGCTTCCGCCGGCATCGTCGCCGACTCCGTGCCCGAAGCCGAATGGAACGAGACGCGCATCAAGGCCCGTGCCGTGCTGCGCGCCGCCGAGATGGCCAGCGAAGGCCTCGATACCCAGGTGGGAGAGTGACATGATCCTGATGATCGACAACTACGACTCCTTCACCTACAACCTGGTGCAGTATTTCGGCGAACTGGGCGCGGACATGAAGGTGGTGCTGAACGACGAGATGACGCTCGACCAGATCGCAACTCTCAAGCCCGAGAAGATCGTCATCTCCCCCGGCCCCTGTGCCCCGGCGCAGGCCGGCGTATCGCTGGAAGTGATCAAGGCCTTTGCCGGCAAGCTGCCGATCCTCGGCGTCTGCCTGGGTCACCAGGCGATCGGCGAGGCCTTCGGCGGCAACGTGGTGCACGCCAAGGAGCTGATGCACGGCAAGACTTCGCCGGTCGAGCACACCGGCGTCGGCGTGTTCGCCGGCCTGCCCAGCCCCTTCATCGCCACGCGCTACCATTCGCTGGCGGTAGAGCGCGAAATGCTGCCGGACTGCCTGGAAGTCACGGCCTGGACGGCCGATGGCGAAATCATGGGCATGCGCCACAAGACGCTGGATGTGGAAGGGGTGCAGTTCCACCCCGAATCCATCCTGACCGAGCATGGCCATGCCATGCTCAAGAACTTTCTTGAACGTTGACCTGCCGAGCATGGCCACGCCGTGCTGAAGAATTTTCTCGAACGCTGAAAGCCGGATAAGGAGAATGCACATGATCACCCCCCAGGAAGCCCTCACCCGCGTCATCGAGCACCGCGAAATCTTCCACGACGAAATGCTCGACCTGATGCGCCAGATCATGAGCGGGCAGATGTCGCCCGTGCTGATCTCCGCCATCATGATCGGCCTGCGCGTGAAAAAGGAAACCATCGGCGAGATCACCGCCGCCGCGCAGGTGATGCGCGAGCTCGCCACCAAGGTCACTGTGCGTGACCCGCAAAACCTGGTCGACGTGGTCGGCACCGGCGGCGACGGCGCGCATACTTTCAACATCTCGACGGCTACCACCTTCGTCACTGCTGCCGCCGGCGCGCGCGTGGCCAAGCACGGCGGACGCGCGGTGTCCTCCAAGTCCGGCGCCGCCGACGTGCTCGAAGCGTTGGGCGTCAACATCAACCTCACCCCCGTGCAGGTCGGCCAGTGCATCGACGAGATCGGCGTCGGCTTCATGTTCGCGCCGAATCACCATACGGCGATGAAGCATGCCGCGCCGGTGCGCCGCGAACTGGGTGTGCGCACCATTTTCAACATCCTCGGGCCGCTGACCAATCCGGCCGGCGCGCCGAACAGCCTGATGGGCGTGTTCCATGGGGACCTGGTCGGCATCCTGGTCCGCGTCCTGCAGCGCCTGGGTGCACGCCACGCGATGGTGGTGTTCGGCCTCGAAGGCCTGGACGAAATCTCCGTCAGCGGCAAGACCATGATCGGTGAGCTGAAGGACGGCGAGATCATCGAATACACCTTGCACCCCGACCGCTTCGGCCTGCCGGTGCACGATCCGCGCGCCATCCGCGTTTCTTCCGCCGAGGAGTCGCGCGAAATGCTGGTCAGCGCCCTGTCGAACCAGCCCGGCGCGGCGCGCGACATCGTCGCCGTCAATGCGGGCGCGGCGATCTACACCGGGGGCAAGGCAGCCAATCTGGAAGAGGGTGTGGAAAAGGCCTTCGAGTTGCTGAAAAACGGCGCCGCGCGCGCCAAGCTCGACGAGTTCGTGCAATACACCAAGAAGGTTTCCGCTTAAGGCGCCGCGGTCACGATCATGTCAGATATCCTGAAAAAGATTCTCGCCGTCAAGGCGGAGGAAGTCGCCGCCGCCAAGCGGCGCCGCGAACTGATCGACCTCAAGCGCATCGCCCGCGCCGCAGCGCCGCCGCGTGATTTCGTCGGCGCCATGCGCGCAAAGATTGCGGCGGGCGAAGCAGCGGTGATCGCCGAAGTGAAAAAGGCCAGCCCTTCGAAGGGCGTGCTGCGCGAGGACTTCAAACCCGCCGACATCGCCATCGACTATGAGCGCGGCGGCGCCGCCTGCCTCTCGGTGCTGACCGACGCACAGTTCTTCCAGGGCAAGCTGGACTACCTGATCGAAGCGCGCGCCGCCTGCGATCTGCCCTGCCTGCGCAAGGACTTCATGGTCGACGAGTACCAGTTCTACGAAGCGCGCGCCGCCGGGGCGGACTGCATCTTGCTGATCGTCGCTGCACTCGACCTGGCGCAGCTCAAGGCCTTCGAGGCCCTGGCGCACGAGCTCGGCATGGCGGTGCTGGTCGAGGTGCACGACGCCGCCGAACTCGACATGGCGCTGCAACTGAAGACGCCGCTGCTGGGCATCAACAACCGCAACCTGCGCACCTTCGAGACCACGCTGGACACCACGCTCGGCCTGCTGGTGGGCATTCCGCCGGAGCGCCTGGTGGTCACCGAGTCCGGTATTCTCGGGCCACCGGATGTCAAGCGCATGCGCGACAACAATGTGCATGCCTTCCTGGTCGGCGAAGCGTTCATGCGCGCGAAAAGCCCGGGCGCCGAACTGGCGCACTTGTTCGCTGCTTGAACTACGGCGGACGCGGGAGCGTCCGCTTGCAAGCTGCCGCACGGCATCGTAAGATTGCTGTCACCTTTGGCAATAAAAATAGCAACAAGGGGACAAAAAATGAGCAGATTCCACTGGCTCGCGAGAGTCGCCATTTGTTTGACCGCGGCCCTATTGGCCGCCTGTGCCGCCGACGTGCGACGCCAGCAGACGCAGTGGCAGCCGCTTTCCGGCGCGCCCGGGACAATCGAATTACGAGAGTCCGTGACTCTTGAACCCTCCACAGGCTACAAGCGGGTACTCGCCGCGGGCAGCCTATGGCGCGAAACCGGGCGTATCCCCGAGGGACGGGTGTACCGGCCGGTAAATGGCGTGCTGACGGCTGAAGGCAAGAACGTGCTTGAGGCCTACCTCGTGCTGGACGGCGGGCGCGTCGTCGGGTTTTACCTGCCGACCGAGCAGGCCTTCGCGGTATTGCCTTCGCAACCCATCAACTATGAAAATAAAGGGAAATAAAAAATGCTGCTCATCCTGCGTCGTGTTTTTCTCGTTTGCCTGCTTGCCACGCTCGGGGCCTGCGCCAGCGGCCCGAAATTCAATGAAGTGAAATCCGCCATTCCCGCGATGTCCGCGGACCAGGGACGGATCTATGTCTACCGGCCCGGCAGCATGGTCGGCGCGGCGATCCAGCCCGAAGTCCTGCTCAATGGCGAAAAGGTCGGCGAATCGAAGCCCGGCGGTTTCTTCTACATCGATCGTCCGGCCGGCAACTATGAAGTCGCCTGCTCCACCGAAGTCGAAAGGAAGGTCGGTTTTGTCCTGGAAAAAGGGCAGGTGCGTTACATCAAGACCTCGATCGGGATGGGCTTTCTGGTCGGCCGTGTCCATCCTGAACTGATGGATCCCACCGAAGGCCAGACGGAACTTGAGACCACCAGCTATATAGGCGCGCCCCTGCCGGCAGCCAAGTAAGCCACGTTGTTCCCGGCCTTGGGAAAGGCCGGGAACAACGTTATGATCGTGCCATGGACTATCGACCCTTGCGTCTCTCACCCGGCGACGATCTGAAGCTGGCGCTGGAAGCGCACTTCAGCGCATCCGCGTTGGGCGCCGCCTTCGTGGTCGCCGGCATCGGCAGCCTGGACCGCGCCGCGGTGCGTTATGCGGGCGAGCCGGATGCGGCGCTGGTCGAGGGGCGCTACGAAATTCTCACGCTGCAGGGTTCGCTGTCCGCCGATGGCGCGCATCTGCACGTCGCCGTTTCAGACGCGCAAGGGCGTGTCAGCGGCGGCCACGTGCGGCCCGGCTGCCGCATCGCCACCACCGCGGAAATCCTGATTGCCGTGCTGCCCGGCCTGCGCTTCGCGCGTGAGGACGACGCCGCCACCGGTTACCCGGAGCTGGTGATCCGCCGGACCTGACTAGTGCTTAAGCCAGGCCGTGCGCAGCCGGCGCTGCGCGGCCGAGGCCTTTTCCGCGATGGATGATTTGACCGTCAGTTCGCTGGCGGTCAGCGTGACATCACGTTCGATCAGTTCGTCGCGGCGGAAGGCATGCACCTTCATCGTGGCGCCGCGCTTTTTGCGCGTGAGCTGCTTGTCGAAGTTGGCGCCGCCAGTCTTCAACCCATCAAGGGCGATCACTACATCTCCCGCCGACAGGCCGGCGCGTTGCGCGGCGCCGCCGTCCAGCACCTGCGTGAGCTTGACGCCATCGGGCGCGGCAGCGGTGCGCGCGCCAAGGGAAGCGGCGCTGCCGCGTTCGACTTCGATCTCGATGCCGACGAAGTCGAGCAGGCCTTTCAGGGGCAGGTCTTCGGTACCGTACACCGCTTGGCGAAAGAAGGCGGCCAGCACCCGTTTCGCGGTGGCGCCGCCGATGGCGCAGGCCGCCTGCTCGACGCCGTCTTCCGGCACTCCCCTGGCCTTGGCGCCGTAGTCGCGCCAGAGCAGGCGCATGACATCGTCCAGCGACTTCCTGCCGCCGGTCTCGCGGCGCAGCAGCAGGTCCAGGCAGAGTCCGACCAGCGAGCCCTTGGTGTAGTAACTGACGATCGCATTGGGCGCGTTTTCGTCCTGCCGGTAGTACTTGGTCCAGGCATCGAAGCTGGATTGCGCCACCGACTGTTTCTTGCGGCCGTTGCCGCGCAGCACGCCTTGCGCCGTCTTGGCGACCATCTCCAGGTATTCGGCAACGGTGATCAGCCCGGTGCGCACCAGCACCAGGTCGTCATAGTAGGAGGTGAAGCCCTCGAAGGCCCACAGCAGCGAGGTATGGTTTTCACGCGTCAGGTCGTAGGGCAGGAACACCGCGGGCTTGATGCGCTTGACGTTCCAGGTGTGGAAGTATTCGTGGCTGGCGAGACCAAGGAAGGTGCGATAGCCTTCCGAGGTGCCGGAGAGGCCGGGGTGAGGCAGGTCCTGGCGGGCGCAGATCAGCGCGGTGGAGGCGCGATGCTCCAGCCCGCCGTAGTTGCCCTCGGCCAGCGCCATGGTGAGGAAGACGTAGCGCTCGTAAGGCACGTTCGCGGCAGTCGCGCGCGGACCGTGGAAAAAGCGGATCTGGTACTCACAGATTTTTTGCAGGTCAGCGGCCAGGCGCTTCATGTCGCAGTCATGGCGGCCGGTGATCACGATGTCGTGCGGCACGCCGCAGGCGCGGAAGGTGGCCAGCGTAAAGTCGCCCATTTCCACCGGGTGGTCGATCAGTTCATCGTAATTGGACGCGAGGTATGCGCCGAAGGCGTAGAGCTTGGTGCCCTTTGCGCGCGGCAGCGCCGTGGCCACGCGCCACTTCGCATAGCCGCTCCCCGGCGGTGGCGCGATGTCGACGCCGTGCTCGGCCTCCTCCTGCCCCAGTGCGCGCAGGAATACGCTGGTGCCGTTGAAAAAGCCATGGCTCTGGTCCAGGTGCGCCGCGCGCACCGACAGGTCCCAGGCGTAGACCTCATAGCTGACGACCAGCGGCCCCGCGCAAGGTGCCGCCGCCCAGGTGTGCTTGTCGAGCTTCTTCAGTGCCACTTTCGCACCTTTGCAACTCGCGTCGATGCGTACGATATTGCGCGCGAACTCGCGGATCATGTAGCTGCCGGGGATCCACGCCGGCAGGGCGACTTGCTGGCCCGCGGAGTCTGGCCGGGCGATGGTCATCGTCACCTGGAACAGGTGTGCCTCGGGGGAGGAGGGGGCGATGCTGTATCTGATGGGAAATGGATTGCTCATGGAGTTCGGAAAAAAGAAGGTTCAGGCCGCGGGCAGATCTTGCGGCGTATCGATGTCTTTCAGCACCCCGGGGTCATCGACCTCGACCAGATGGATGTCGCGTGCGTGATTCTTCAAAATGAAGCGGGCGCCGGCATCGCCGGCGAGGGCCAGCAAGTCGCCGCGAAAGCGACCGCTCAAGCCGACCGGATGGCCGCGCTCGCCGTGATATGCCGGCGCGGCAATCGCCGCGCCCCGGTGCAGGGCGCGCTCGATGTTCAGGTGCGTGAGCGGACGGATGAAGGGCATGTCGGCCAGGGCGACGACCCAGCCGTCGGCGCCGGGCGTGGCGGCGATGCCGGTCTTCAGGCTTTCGCCCATGCCTTCGTGCGCGCGCTCGCTGACGACGGTGCGCAGGCCGGCCTTTTCAAGCAGCGCCTGCAGCGGGCTGCCGGGCGAGACCACCGCCAGCGCGCCAGGAAAAGCAGACTTGAGGGCGGCGGCGGCATGCAGGGCGATCGGCAGGCCTTGCAGAGGATGCAACAGCTTGTTGGTGCCGAAGCGCGAGCTTTTGCCGGCGGCGAGCAGGATGGCGGCGACGTTCATCGGCGCTATGTTAAGGCATCCTCCGCTTGGTATTGCCGGAGGTGCCGACGCGCCGGGTTTGCCTGGCCCCAAGTTTGCTTATGCAGGCAGCTTGTGTTGCGCCATCCACTCCAGACGCAGGCTGCGATAGTCCTCTTCCATTACGCCGGTAACCAGATCGAATTGCCAATGCACCAGACTGCCGAAACGCTCCATCGTGTATTCCCCCAAATCGGTGCGCTTGACGGTGGCATGGCGCAGCGCGATCACTACCCGGCGGATGCCGGCCATGCGGATAGCGTAGGCGCACATCGGGCAAGGCTCCATCGGCACATACAGGGTGGCGCAGGAAAGGTCGTTGCTGTCGAGCCGGGCCATGGCGCTGCGGATGGCGTCGGTCTCGGCGTGCCAGGTGACGTCGGTACGGGTAACTTCGCGGTTCTGGCCGGCGCCGATGATGGCGTCGTCCTGCACCACCAGCGCGGCGCTGGGCCAGTCGCCGCGGTTATAGGCTTCGCGGGACAATTCGATGGCCTGCGCCATATAGTGCTCGTGAGTTTGCGGCATGATCTGCGGGTAAGGCGGAAGCCAATCGGTGACATTCGCGTTACAAAGCGACAATGCAAATAGCAAGCCAACTTGAGGAAATGTCATGAGCCGGACTTTGTTGCGTGGCGCTTTGGCTCTCACCGGTGACGATCACGCTTTCGATGCTGCACCGCACGATATCGCGGTCGAGGGCGAACGCATCGCGGCAATCGCACCGGCCGGTTCCCTGAATGGTGACCAGGTCATCGACCTCTCCGGGCACCTGCTGGTGCCTGGCCTGATTAACGGTCACTTTCATTCCCATGAACATTTTCAGAAAGGGCGGGTGGAAAACCTGCCCCTGGAGATCTGGCTGCACTACACCCGCACGCCCTTGCCCGTTGTGTTGAGCCCGCGGCAGATCTATTTGCGCACCCTGGTGGGCGCGATCGAATCCCTGCGCACCGGCACCACCACCGTGCTCGACGACGTCGCGCTGGGCGCCTCGGTCAACCGCGCCAACCTCGATGCGGTGCTGCAGGCTTATGAAGACATCGGCATCCGCGCCCTGGTCGGCTTCGCGATGATGAACAAGCCCATCGTCGACAATTTCCCGTTTGCCGAGGAAGCCTTCGGTGCCGAAACCCTGGCGAAAATGCGCGCCTTAAAGCCGATACCGGAAGCGGACTTCGATGCGCTATGCGCCGAGCTCGCGCAAAGCCGGCATCCGCTGCACAAGCGCGTCGGCATGGTGGTCGCGCTCTCGGCGCCGCAGCGCTGTACCGAAGGCTTCCTGCTGAAGTGGCGCCGCTTCGCCGACGGACACGGCCTGCCCATCGTCAGCCACGTGCAGGAGACGCGCATGCAGGTGGTGACCGGCGGTTTGTTCTACGGCAGCCCGATGGTCGAGTATCTCAACCGCATCGGTTTCCTGGGCCCCCGCACCAGCCTGATCCATGCCGTGTGGCTCAACCCGCGCGAGATCGAGGCGCTGGCCAGGAGTGGGGCCAGTGCCCAGCACAATGCCTGGTCCAACCTCAACCTCGGCTCCGGCGTGGCGCCGATCCGCCCGCTGCTGGAGGCCGGCGTCAACGTCAGCATGGGCAGCGACGGCACCTGCTCGACGTTTTCCGCCAACATGCTGCAGGTGATGGGAGCCGCTGCGGCAATTTCGAAAATCCGCGACGACGACTACACGCGCTGGCTCTCGGCCAAAGAGGTGCTGCGCGCGGCCACCCGGGGCGGCTCCATCGCGTTGGGCTACGGCGACGCGCTCGGCGCCATCAAGGTCGGCGCCATCGCCGATATCACGGCCTACCGGCTGGACGCGCCTTCCTTCCTGCCGCTGAACGATCCGGTGCGCCAACTGGTCTATGCCGAGCGCGGCGCCGCCATCGACTTCGTCATGGTTGCCGGTGAACCGGTGATGCAAGCGGGCAACCTCACCAAGATTGACGAGGCCGCGATCATCGCCGAGATCGCCGCCGAACACGCCACGCTCAAGGAGAAGTACGACGCCGCCGAAGCCTCGGTCGCGCCGTTGCTGGGCGCGATGGAGCACATTTACCGGAGGAGCCTGGCCACCGCGATCCCCGCCGACACTTACCCGGCGAAGCTGCCTGCCAAGGGTCTTTGATTTTTCGTTGTAGCTAATCCAAAAAATCATCGGGCTTTGCCGGTGATTCTTGCAAGCCAGTCCGCTCAAAAGCGGAGCTTTCCTTTAAAAGAAAGCTCCGCTTTTGCCCCGATCAAGCCACCGCGTAGTTGGACAATTTCTTGTCCCCCACATGCTCCAGTGGATACTTGTTTTTCACCGCCGTCACCTCGGCCATGATGGACACCGCCATTTCCGGCGGCGTGCGGCTGCCGATGCGCAGGCCCACCGGCCCGTGCAGGCGGTCAATCTCGGCTTCGGTGACGTCGAACTCCAGCAGACGCTCCTTGCGCTTTTTCGTGTTGACGCGCGAGCCCAGGGCGCCGACGTAAAACGCCGGTGACTTCAGCGCTTCCATCAGCGCCATGTCGTCGAGCTTGGGGTCGTGGGTCACCGCGACCACGGCGCAATGCGCGTCGAGGTTCAGTTCCAGCACCACGTCGTCGGGCATGCCCTTGAGCAGGGCGGTGCCCGGCACGTTCCAGTCCGCGTTGTATTCTTCGCGCGGGTCGCAGACGATCACTTCGTAATCCAGCGTCTGCGCGATCGGCGCGATGTAGCGCGACAGCTGCCCGGCGCCGATGATCAGCAAGCGCCAGCGCGGGCCGTGGATGGTGCGCAAAATACGCCCGTCGAAACTCACCTGATCGCGGCGGTTCGCCGGCTCCAGCTTGGACATGCCGTTGTCGATGTCCAGCACCCGTGCCACCAGTTCGTGCGCGTCCATGCGTTTCAGCAAATCGGTGATCCAGCCGGTGTCGGTGAGCGGCTCCTGGATCAGGCGCAGCGCGCCGCCGCAGGGCAGGCCGAAGCGCGATGCCTCTTCCTGGGTCACGCCGTAGGAAATCAGCGCGGGCTTGTCGTGGATCAGCGAGGTGTTCTTCCAGCGGTCGATCAGGTCATCCTCGACGCAGCCGCCGGAAACGGAGCCTGCGATCAGGCCGTCGCGGCGGATCGCCAGCATGGCACCGGGCGGGCGCGGCGCCGAGCCCCAGGTCTCGATCACCGTCACCAGGTTCACCGCATGCCCGGCATCGCGCCAGGCCTTGGCGGACTTCAATACCTGCAGATCGACGCTATCCATTGTTCTTCACCTCGGCGTGCATTTGTGCCCAGCTTTAGCTGGGTTCCCGCGCGGCGATTTCAACCCTGCGTGGGGCAGGGGTTTGTGGGCGGGATTTGTTGGCGGGGTTTTAGACCTTACCGTGAGACCATTTTACTCCGCGTGCCGCGCGATTGGTTACCATAAGCAAATGCCCAAACATGCTTTAGCCTGACGCCATGGCCTACGACGCAATCATCATCGGCGGCGGCCACAACGGCCTCACCTGCGCCTGCTACCTTGCCAACGCCGGCCTCAAGGTGCGGGTGCTGGAAAAGCGAGCCATCGTCGGCGGCGCCGCCGTCACCGAGGAGTTCCATCCCGGCTTTCGCAACTCCGTGGCCAGCTACACGGTGAGCCTGCTGCACCCCAACGTGATCCAGGACCTGCACCTGGCCGAGCATGGCCTGCGCATGGTGCTGCGGCCGATGTCCAACTTCCTGCCGCTGGATAATGGCGACGCGCTGCGGGTCGGCCCGCATCTCGCCGACACCGTGGCCGACCTCAAGCGCTTTTCCGCCCGTGACGCGGCGCGCCTGCCGGACTACTACGCCATGCTCGACCGCCTGGCCGACGAGTTGCGCCAGTGGGTGCTGCGCACACCGCCCGACCCCAACGGCGGCCCGCGCGCCATGCTCGACCTGTTCAAGGCCGGGCGCGAGTTGCGCAAGCTGGGGCCTGCTTCCCAGCGCGACCTGCTGGAACTGTTCGGCCGCAGCGCCGGCGAGGTGCTGGACGACTGGTTCGAGTCCGAGCCGATCAAGGCGGCGCTGGGCTTCGACTCGGTGGTCGGTGCCTGGGCTTCGCCCTACGCGCCCGGTTCGGCCTACGTGCAGTTGCACCACTGCTTCGGCGAAGTCAATGGCCGCAAGGGCGCCTGGGGCCACGCCATCGGCGGCATGGGGGCCATCACCCAGGCGATGGCCAAGGAGGCGGCGCGCCTGCGCGTCGAAGTCAGCACCGAATCGCCGGTGGCGCGCGTCAAGCTGGCCGGCAACAAGGCCATCGGCGTGGTGCTGGAGAATGGCGACGAGCTCGACGCCAAACTCGTCGCCGCCAACGTCGGGCCCAAGCTGCTGTTCCTGCGCATGCTCGAGGCGGCGCAGCTGGAACCCGAATTCCGTACCCGCATCGAGCGCTTCAAGACCGGCTCCGGCGTGCTGCGCATGAACGTTGCCTTGAGCGAGTTGCCCGACTTTTGCGGCCTCGGCAAACAGCCGCAGACGCACCACGGCGCCGGCATCATCATGGCGCCGTCGCTGGCCTATATGGACCGCGCCTGGCGCGACGCCAGCGAGACGCAAGGCAGCGGCATGTCGAAGCAGCCGATTGTCGAGATGCTGATCCCCAGCACCCTCGACGACACGCTCGCGCCCAAGGGGCAGCACGTCGCCAGCCTGTTTTGCCAGCAGTTCGCGCCGCACCTGCCGGCGGAGCGCTCGTGGGACGACGCCCGCGAAGCTGCCGCCGACCTCGTCATTGCGACGGTCGAGCGTTACGCACCCGGATTTTCAAAGAGCGTGATCGCGCGCCAGGTGCTGACACCGCTGGACCTGGAGCGCACCTTCGGCCTCACCGATGGGGACATTTTTCACGGCCGACTGAGCCTGGAGCAGTTGTTCTCCAGCCGGCCTGTGCTCGGCCATGCGGACTACCGCACGCCGCTCAAGGGACTTTATCTCTGCGGCGCCGGCACCCATCCCGGCGGCGGCGTCACCGGCGCGCCGGGGCACAACGCGGCGCGCGAAATCCTGCGCGACTGGAAAGCGAAAAAGCTCGCTTAGTATCGACGTTGCGTCTAGCGCGCCAGCACCGGCTGCGCCCCGACCGGAATCGCCTGCGCGCTTTCACGCATCGGCGCCGGCAAGGTCCTGGTGCCGCCCACACCCGCCATCGCCAGGGCGGCATTTTTCACCGGTTCGAAATCGGTCCACACCACATTGCTGTGACCAGCGCCTTCGACCTTGATCAACTGCTTTTGCCCGGTGGCGGCTTCGTAGAGTTCTTCGCTCATGTGATAAGGCACCAGGCGGTCTGCGGTGCCGTGGACGAAGATCTTCGGCAGCTTGACCTTCGCGATCTTGCTTTCGGAATCGAAGCGCTGGGTGATCAAAAAGCCCACCGGCAAAAACCCCCATTTGAAGGTCTTGGTCATGTCGGCGATCGAGGTGAAGGTCGACTCGGTGATGAGGCCAGCGGCCTCGCCCGGCTGCACATGGGTCGCCAGTTCGATGGCCACCGCACCGCCCAGCGAGTGGCCGTAGATGATGCGTTTGGAGGCGTCCGGCTGCCTGGTCTTGAGCCAGGCCCAGGCCGCCGCCGCGTCCTCATACGCGCCCTTCTCGGAAGGCACGTCGCCTTCGGAAAGGCCGAAACCGCGATAGTCGATTGCCAGCACCGAAAAGCCGGCGTCGCGCCACTTTTGCGTGCGCCAGGTCGAGCCGGTGAGGTTCCAGCGCGCGCCGTGCAGGTAGAGCAGGGTGGGCGCGTCGGGGTTGCTGGCGGGCATCCACCAGGCGTGGATCCACTGCGCGGCGCCATCTTTCGCGACGGGAATAGCGGTGCGCGCCGGCACCGTCTTGCCGTCGTTCACGTCCAGCCAGAACTCCTGCGTGCCCTCCGGCAGGCCGGCGAAACCGCGCCAGTCTTCCTTGCTCGGACTGAAAATCCACTCGCGCTGCTTCATGTCCAGCGCGGCGCAGCCGCCGACCACGGCGGCGATGGTCACCCCGGCGATGCTGGCGGCGGCGGTGCGGCGGTTGAAGGCGAATTGCATGATCGTACGAGAAAGGGGTGCTTATCAGGTGAGCTTGAATCCTAAACGCGCCGACCCCGGTTCACGCTGACAAACTATGGCCTGCTGCGGGCAAATTCCGGCAAATTCTTGATACGGCCCGCAGCGCCGGGTGGACGCGGCAGAGCGGGCCTGATTGCCGAATTAACCCTGTTTTACATTCCCAGGAAGTCCTTCTTGCCGAGTTCCACCCCGCCATGGCGCAGGATGTCGTACGCCGTGGTGACGTGGAAATAAACGTTCGGCGTGGCGAAATTGAACAGCAGGTCCTGCGCGCTGAACGTCACGTCCTGGCCGCCGACCTTGAAGGTGATGGGCTTTTCCTCGGTGCCGTCGATCGCATCGCGCGGCATGTTCTTCAGGATACCCACGGTCTTGTTGATGCGGTCCTGCAGTTCGGCGATGCTCGCTTCGTCGTCGTCGAACTTCGGCACTTCCAGGCCGGTGACGCGCACGCAAAACAGCTTGGCGGCATCGCAGGCGATCTGCACCTGTTTGGAAAACGGCAGCATGTCCGGCGCCAGGCGCATGGCGAGGAAATTGTTCGGGTCGAATTTTTTCGCCTCGGCGTGGGCTTGCGCCTTGGTCAGCAGCTTGGACAGCGTGGTCAGCATGCGGACGAACACGGGGATGCTGGCTTGATACATCGAGATGGACATGATTTTCCTTGGTATTGGAGGTGGTGCAAAAACAGGCGCTGGGGCGCCCGCCATCATAAGGCGGAGTGCCCCAGGCCGCCATTCCGGTCGGCAACCTGATAAAACCCGAGGTTTTTCGCAAAAATCGCGGCGGCGCTTAATACGCCTGTGTTGATATGCAGGCGGGAATCGCGAAAACCACAGTAAACAACAGGTTTTTTTCGTAATTCGCGATTTACCGCCGCCGGGGAGCGAAAGCAGGAACGGCTGGCGGAGGCCTGAACAATTTGTCAAAGAGCGGGCGTGCTTGTACAAAACTCTGCCGTGCGCGCGGTTAAAGCAATTGTGGTCCGCGGAAACAAGCACTGAGGTATCGACTGGAGACCAGCATATCGCAGCGGTCGCCGAACGCAAGCCCTTGAACGGGTCTGTTACAAAATCAACTAAACTTGGGTGAAACAACGAACATCTTCGAGAGACATTCATGCCGGAAGACTTGACCCGCGTCACCCGTGCCTTCGACTTCGCCTGCCGCGCGCATGCCAAGCAGCGCCGCAAGGGTGCAGGCCAGGAGCCCTATGTGAACCACCTGGCCGAAGTGGCCGACCTGGTGGCGCAGGCTACCGGGGGCAGCGACCCGGATCTGGTGATCGCCGCGCTGTTGCACGACACGGTGGAAGACCAGGATGTGAAGCGCGAGGAAATCGCCGCGCTGTTCGGCGAGGACGTGGCGCGCATCGTAATGGAAGTCACCGACGACAAGACCCTGGAAAAGGACGTACGCAAGCGTATGCAGGTCGAACACGCCGCGCATATTTCAAAGCAGGCGCGCATCCTCAAAATCGCCGACAAGACTTCCAACCTGCGCTCGATCCAGTACAGCCCGCCGCCCTGGCCGGAGTCGCGCAAACGCCGCTATTTCGCCTGGGCGCAGGCGGTGGTGAGCCAGGCGCGCGGGGTCAATCCTTGGATCGAGGCGGCCTTCGATAAAGAATACGAGGAGGCACTGGCCCAAGGCCTGGCGCAGCGCGACTTCGTCTGGCGCCAGGAACTGGAGACCGAAGGGGACGACTAAGCAGTCCCTAGGTTGCTTCGGATCGCAACTGTTTGCCGAGAAGTTCGCCGAATTCGCCGCTGCTCAAAGGGTGGCTGAACAGGTAGCCCTGGAATTTGTCGCAGGCGTGCAGGCGCAGGAAGTCCGCCTGGGCCTCGGTTTCCACCCCTTCGGCCACCACCGTCAGGCTGAGCGCGCGGCCCATGGCGAATATCGCCTCCGCGATGCCACGGTCCTCGAAGCAGCCCGGCAGGTCGCGTACGAACGAACGGTCCACCTTGATGGTGTCGAGCGGGAATTTCTTCAGGTTCGACAGCGACGAGTAGCCGGTACCGAAGTCGTCCATCGCGATGCGCACCCCCATGTTCTTGAGCGCCGTGAGTACGCCGATGGCCTTGTCGATGTCGCGCATCAGCATGCTTTCGGTGATTTCCAGTTCCAGCAGGCTCGGGTCCATGCCGGTCTCCTGCAAGGCGGCGACGACGTCGGCGAGCAGGCCTTCGTCGCCGAACTGCCGCGCCGATAGGTTGACCGCGATGCATAGCGGGTACGGCGCGCCGATGTTCCATTCGACGTTCTGGGCGCAGGCGGTGCGCAGCACCCACTTGCCGATCGGCAGGATCAGGCCGGTTTCCTCGGCCAGCGGGATGAACTTGGCCGGTGGGATCAGGCCGAATTCCGGGTGGCGCCAGCGCAGCAGGGCTTCCATGCCGCTCATCCGGCCGCCGGCCACGTCGATCTTCGGCTGGTAGAAGAGTTCGAATTCGTCGCGCGCCATCGCCTGGCGCAGGGCCGACTCCATGGTCAAGCGCTCGAAGGTGTGGACGTCAAGCTGCGCCGAGTAGAGCTGGAAGTTGTTCTTGCCTTCGTCCTTGGCGTGATACATGGCGATGTCGGCGTTTTTCATCAGCGAGCGTTCGTCGCTGCCATCCTTGGGGTACATGCTCACGCCGACGCTGGCAGTGACGTGAAACTCCTGGCCGAGCGCGCCGAAGGGTTTGCTCGCCGTCGCCAGGATCTTGCGTGCCACTGCCTCGACTTCCGAGGCATCCGTGATGTGCTGCAGGATCACCACGAATTCGTCGCCGCCCAGGCGCGCAACCGCGTCGTCGGCGCGCAGGCAGGACTTCAGGCGGCGCGCCATTTCCTGCAGCAGGTGGTCGCCGGTGGCGTGCCCCAGGGTGTCATTGATATTCTTGAAACGGTCCAGGTCGACGAACAACAGCGCCAGTTGCATGTCCTCGGCCAGCGCCGTATCAATGCCCGCATGCAGCAGGCGGCTGAACATGGCGCGGTTGGGCAGGTCGGTGAGGCTGTCGTAGTAGGCAAGGTATTCGTTGCGCTTTGCCGAAAGCTTGCGCTCCTCGATTTCCGCCTGCAGCGCCACGTTGGCGACACTCAATTCGGCGGTGCGGTCGGCGATACGCTGCTCCAGCTGGTTCTTGTACGCATGCAGGGCCGCGCTTTTTATGGCGAGGGTGTGTGCCATTTCGTTGAAGGCCTGCCCCAGCACACCGATCTCGTCGGCCGAGCCGACCCTGACTTGCGCTGCCGCGTAGTCCAGCGACTTGACGCGCAACACCGCGTTCTTCAGGTCGTGCAAAGGGCCGGTGACCTGGCGTGAAATACCCAGGCCGACGACAAGGATGAATGCGATCAGGGCGGCGCCGCCGGCGCCGATCACCTTCAGGTGGCCACGCGAGGCTGCCAGCAGCTCTTCGCGAATGGGGGTGTATTCGAGGACCACGGCGCCGACAATGGTTTTGCGCGCGCCGCCGCGGGCGTCGTATACCGGCACGACGAGTTGCCGGATGCCCTGCGGATGAGACGCGTTGAGTTCGATGAAGGTGCGCGGCCGGCCGTCGGCCAGCGTGTGCGCTACTTCACCGTTGCTGTCGCTGTCGAATGCCTGCCCCCGCTCTTGCGGGTTTGCATCGGCGATGCCGATCTTGCCGGCATCGACGATAACGACATCGCGTTTGCTGGACTGGTTGAGCAACTCGACGAATTCCTGGACCCGATCCGCATTTTTGATGCCGATCTCCTGCACCGTGTCGGCGATTCCCAGCCCGACGTGCCGGGCTTCCAGCAAGGCGGCCTGCTCGACGGCGGCGAATTGGCGGTCGATGGCGAGGAAGGTGAACAGGGCGATGGCCAGCCCGGTGAGACCGAAGGCGAGGCCGACCTTGCGCCGTATGGTCATTGCCGACCCTGGGAGACGGCCGCCGGGGAAAGCCGCGACCGGGGCGCCCTTCACGAGCGGCGGCTCGAGAAGTTCGGGAGCGTCCGAAAGCGCCGGTGAAGGCGCGTTTAGGGGAATGTCTTTGAGAAAACCGTCTGAAATATGCATAGTTGCCGCTCGATGGCTTGGCGGAGCCCCGAAAATGAGGCTCCGATCCTTGTTATCGGCGCGCCGAGCGGATTTATAACGGTTGCATTGTTAAAAATCACGGGCCGGCGGGGGGCGACGTGGGGCCGGCGACGGAGTCGCCAGGCGGATTGCGCCCCGCCAGCGTTGGACGATGACCGCAGGAGCGTATGCTTCAGTCGCTGACCGCGGTGGCTTCGACTTCGACCAGGTATTTGCTATCGGCCAGGCGCGTTACGCCGAGCAGGGTGGAGGCGGGCGGGTAGTCGCCGAAAAAAGCGTAGACCGCGGGCCGGCCAACGGCTAAAAAGCGTTCCATGTCCGTGGTGTAGATGTTGATGCGCACCACGTGGCCGGGGGTGGCGCCGACGGCGGCCAGCGCCAAGCCGATGTTGTGCATCACCTGCTTGGCTTGCGCGGCCATGTCGTTCTCGCCCACCACCACGCGTTCGGATGTCAGCGGCACCATGCCGGCGATATGCCATTGACGGGTGCCGGTGGATTCGACGATCTGGCTGTAGTAGCTGCGCGAGCCGCGGTACAGGGTGTCGGGGTTGTGGCGCTGGTGGGGCATGGCGGGCTCCAGTGGTAGGGATGCCCGTATCCTAGCGAGGGTCGTGCCAGCCGGCGATAGCGGGCCCTGATCGAGGCGATCAGGATGTGCCGAAGTCCAGTGGCAGGCCGACGTAGTTTTCCGCCATCGCCAGCGAGGCGGCACGCGAGTTGACCAGGTAGCCGAGTTCGGCTTCCTGAATTTTTTGTCCGAACTCGCCATTCTCGGGGAAGCGGTGCATCAGGCTGGTGAACCACCAGGAGAAGCGCTCGGCGCGCCAGACACGTGCCAGGCATTTGGCGGAGTAGGTGCCCAGCCCGGCGTCGCTTTTATCGCGGTAGTGCTCGATCAGCGCGGCAGACAAATATTTGACGTCGGAGGAAGCGAGGTTGAGTCCCTTGGCGCCGGTGGGCGGCACGATGTGGGCGGCGTCGCCGGCTAGGAAGAGCTTGCCGAAGCGCATCGGCTCGGCGACGAAGCTGCGCAGCGGGGCAATGCTTTTTTCGATCGACGGGCCGGTGACCAGGCGTTCGCGGCCGGCGGGGTCGAGGCGCTTGTGCAACTCGCCCCAGAAGGCTTGATCGCTCCAGTCTTCCGCGCGGTCGGTGAGCGGGCACTGCAGGTAGTAGCGGCTGCGCGTGCTGCTCCTCATCGAGCACAGAGCGAAGCCGCGTTCGCTGTTGACGTAGACCAGTTCATCGGACAGCGGCGGCACGTCGGCCAGCACGCCGAGCCAGCCGAAGGGGTAGACCTTTTCGTAAGTGCGGATGGCACTCGCCGGCACGCTGGCGCGGCAGACGCCGTGATAGCCGTCGCAGCCGGCGATGAAGTCGCAGGTGATCTCGTGTTCGGCGCCATCTTTGTAATAGCGGACCTTCGGGGAGGAGCCGTCGAAATCATGGATGCTCACATCCGCCGCTTCATAGACGGTGGTGAGGCCGGCGGCGGCGCGCGCATCCATCAGGTCGCGCGTCATTTCGGTCTGGCCGTAAACGGTGACATGGCGCCCGCCGGTCAGGCCGGCCATGTCGATGCGATGGCGCGCGCCGGCGAACAGCAGTTCCAGGCCGCCGTGCGTAAGGCCTTCGCGCTGCAGGCGCGCGCCGGCGGCGGCTTCGATGAGCAGTTCGGTGGTGACCTGCTCCAGCAGGCCGGCGCGGATGCGCCCGAGCACATAGTCGCCGCTCTGGCGCTCGAGGACGACGGCGGCGATGCCGGCACGATGCAGCAACTGGCCAAGCAGCAGCCCGGCCGGGCCGGCGCCGATGATCGCGACTTGGGTGCGCATGGTGTCTCCTTGGGCGGGCCGCTGATGCGGCCGTTATGGCTGCCTGCGTTGCGCCGCCGCCTGCTGCGGCTTGGGTGCAATCGCTCTTGGAGCATAGGCCTGCACCGGTGCCCGCGCCAGAGCGGTGCGGCGTCATTTGTGCGATGATCGGAATAGGTGCGCGATCATCGCGCAAAATCGCAGCCGACCGGATGCGCGTTGCGGCAGCGGAGGAGGTTGGGTATGACCATCGCAAACGCCGATTTCATCGCCGGCATGGCCAAGGGGCTGGCGGTGCTGGAGAGTTTCGACGTCGGGCGGCAGCGCCTGAACGCCACGCTCGCCGCCGAGCGCGCTGGGCTGACGCGGGCGGCGGCGCGGCGCCACCTGCTGACTCTGGCGCACCTGGGCTACCTGGAGACCGACGGCAGCTACTACTGGCTCTCGCCCAAGGTGTTGCGCTTTTCCGGCAGCTACCTTGCCTCGGCGCGCCTGCCGCGTGCCTTGCAGCCGACCCTGGACCGGCTGGCGGCGCAGACGCAGGAGTCGTTTTCCGCCGTCGTGCTGGACGGCGACGAGGTGGTGATCATCGCGCGCAGCGGCTCTTCACGGGTGCTGGCCTATGGCCTGCACATCGGCGCGCGCCTGCCGGCGTATGCCACTTCCACCGGTCGCATGATGCTGGCGGCGCTGCCGAAACGTGAATTCGCCGCCCGGCTGCGCGGCCACGAACTGGCGCGCCTGACGCCGCGCACCCTGGTCGACATGCGGCGCTTTCGCGTGCTGATCGACGGCGTGCGCACCGACGACTATTGTTTCGCGGGCGAAGAGCACGAACTGGGCGTGCTGGCGCTGGCGGTACCTCTGCGCGACATGCGCGGGGTGACGGTGGCGGCGCTCAACGTGGTGGCCGCCGCCGGGCGACAGGACGAAAAAAGCCTGGCGCGCGATTTTTTGCCGCTGTTGCTGGACGCGGCGCGGCAGTTGCGCGGGGTGCTCTAGACAGGCGTCTTACTTGGCCGGCGGCGGCATCGTCGATACTGGCTGTTCGGTAACAACAGGGCCGCGTTCGACCACGACACCGGCGGTGGTGTCTGCCGGCTGCGCGCTGCGGGCCTGCTCGTCACCCGCCTTGGCGGAAATCGCGGCGTGGCTGGACTGGTCTTGCAGTGCGGCGCAACGCGGCGCCATGCGCCCGCCGTTGGCCTTCAGGCAGTTGCCCAGCGCCAGGTCGATCTGCCGCTGTTGCTCGGTGACCGGCTTGAGCGGCATGCGCAGGCTGGAGTCTTTGTCGTAGGTGATATCCAGCGCGTGGGCGGCACCGGCGGCCGCGAAGCTGGCCAGGGCTAAGAGAATGCGCAGTTTGGTCATGTTATTTCTCCGCAGCTTGAGTTGAGGATGATGGGAAAACGGTTGAGGCGGTCGCAGGATGGCGCCATGATGCCCGGCGGCGGGCGGTGCGTCTGTCAGCCGGGCGCCTACATCAGCGGTTGACATCGATCACCAGGCGTCCGCGCACCCGGCCGGCGACGATGTCGGCGGCGGCGGCCAGCGCGCCCTCCAGCGGCAACTCGGTGGTGAAGGCGTCGAGCTTGGCCAGCGGCAGTTCGGTGGCGATCTGCTGCCAGGCTAGTGTGCGCAGGGCCATCGGCGCCATCACCGAATCGACCCCGGCCAGGGTCACGCCGCGCAGGATGAAGGGCATCACGGTGGCGGGAAAGTCGAAACCGGCGGCCAGGCCGCAGGCGGCCACCGTTCCGCCGTAGCGCGTCTGCGCGCAGGCGTTGACCAGGGTGTGCGAGCCGACCGAATCGATGACGCCGGCCCAGCGCTCTTTTTGCAGCGGTTTGCCGGCGGCGGAAAGCTCGGCGCGGTCGATCACTTCGACGGCGCCGAGTTGCTTCAGGTAGTCCGCCTGGTCCAGCTTGCCGGTGGAGGCGACCACCTTGTAGCCGAGGCTGGAAAGCAGGGCGACGGCAACGCTGCCGACGCCGCCGGAGGCGCCGGTGACCAGCACTTCGCCTTGCTCGCTGGTCACGCCGTTGCGCTTGAGCGCCATCGCGCACAGCATGGCGGTGTAGCCGGCGGTGCCGATGGCCATGGCTTGTCTGGTGCTCAAGGAGAGAGGCAGGGGGATCAGCCAGTCGCCCTTGACGCGCGCGGTTTGCGCCAAGCCGCCCCAGTGGGTTTCGCCGACGCCCCAGCCATTGAGCACCACCTTGTCGCCGGGCTTGAAACGGGTGTGGGAGGACGCGCTTACCGTGCCGGCAAAGTCGACGCCGGGCACCATCGGCCACTTGCGCACCACCGGCGATTTGTTGGTGATGGCCAGGCCATCCTTGTAGTTGATGGTGGAGTAGTCGACCTTGACGGTGACGTCGCCTTCCATCAGGCCGGCCTCGTCGATCTCGGTCAAGGCGGCGTTGAAGCCGGACTCCGGTTTGGTCAAAAGGATGCCGCGCATGCTCGATGTCTCCTGTGATTTGTGCGCATCATACCGGCGCTCCGGTTGCCAGGGCGGGACCGGATTTGCGGAGGGGCGCGACAATATTCCATGGGCATTTTACAATCATGCCTGAACCAACCCCTGGAGAAGCAATGATGAAAGCGTTTTGCGCGGGATTCGCGGGATGCCTTTTGCTGCTGGCCGCCGGCAGTGCACAGGCCCTGAGCGTCGATTGCAACAAGATCACCAACCCGGACGAGAACACCATCTGTTCCGAGGTTGCGCTGGCCAAACTGGACAAGGACCTCGACAACGCCTATGCGCTGTCGCAGGCGCATTTGCCGCTGAAAATGCGCGACTACGTGAAAAGCGCGCAGGTGCGCTGGCGCGTCGGCCCCGCCGGGCCGGCCAGCGGCGGCTGCAAGGGCGACGTCAATTGCATCGCCGGCAAATACCGCGACCGCATGGCTTTTCTTGGCAACGCCGGCCTGCCTTACGAGGGGGTTTACGACGGCAAGAAGGCGCGCTTCTCGGTGGAAAGCATGTCCAACGGCGCGCTGCGGGTGAACTTTTTCGAGGGCGCCGCCGCCGCGCCGATCGCCAACATCAGCGAAACCCAGGGTCTGAAGGTGGCCGACAATGCACTTGCATTGCCGCTGCCGGGGGAAAACTGCACGGCGCGCATCGTCTTCAACGACGCCGGCGCCAAGCTGGAAGTGAAGGAGGCGAAGAAAAAGGCCTGCGACGGCGTCAAGGCGATGGCCGGGCCGTATACGCGCGATTACAGCCTCATTCCGGGCAAATGAGGCGGTAGATGAGCCGGTAAATGCGCGGGCAGGCCGGAAATATGGCCTGCCTCGCCCTTATCTGCGCCATCGCGGCGGCAAGCCTTGTCGCTGCGCGCGGGCGCAGGCTATAGTCGGACCCTTATAAAGTTTTCTGGAGACAAAGCATGGCTGCACGCCCCAAACGCAAGGTCATCATCACCTGCGCCGTCACCGGCGCGATCCACACGCCGACCATGTCGCCGTACCTGCCGATCACCCCGCAGGAGATTGCCGACGCGGCCGTCGGCGCGGCGGAAGCCGGCGCGGCGATCGTGCACCTGCATGCGCGCGACCCGAAGGACGGCCGCCCGACGCAGGACCCGAAATATTTCGAGATTTTCGCCAAGGACATCAAGAGCCGCTCCGACGTGGTGATCAACTTCACCACCGGCGGCGCGCCGACCATGCTGGTGGAAGAGCGCCTGCAGCCGACCTTGAAGCTGAAACCCGAGGTCGCTTCGCTCAACATGGGCTCGATGAACTTCGGCCTGTACCCGATGCTCGGCCGCTACAAGAACTGGAAGAGCGACTGGGAAGAAAAGTACCTGGCGGAGTCGGATGACCGCATCTTCCGCAACACGTTCAAGGATATCGAGAACATCCTCACCTCCTGCCGCGAGAACCACACGCGCTTCGAGATCGAGTGCTACGATATCGGCCATCTGTACACCGCGCTGCACTTCCTCGAGCGCGGCCTGCTGAAGCCGCCGCTCTTTATTCAATCGGTGTTTGGCATTCTCGGCGGCATCGGCAACCATCCGGAAGACGTGATGCAGATGAAGCGCACCGCCGACCGCCTGTTCGGCAACGACTACGTTTGGTCGGTGCTGGGCGCGGGCCGGCAGCAGATGCCGATCGCGGCGATGTCCACCGTGATGGGCGGCAATGTGCGCGTGGGCCTGGAAGATTCGCTGTGGGACGGCCCCGGCACGCTGGCGCAGACCAATGCGGCGCAGGTCAAGCGCATCCGCTCGATCATCGAGGCGCTGAACCTGGAAGTGGCGACGCCGGACGAGGCGCGCGAGATTCTTGAGCTCAAGGGCGGTAACAACGTCGGGTTCTAAGATATCTTCGCCGCGAAAAAAGCGGCCCGCGGGCCGCTTTTTTATTTGTTCACCTGGGCTTTTTCGTCTTTCCGTCTCCTCGTCCCTACTCCGCCGCCTCTTCCTGCATCGCGCCCAATGAGGCCCGCACCACGGCGAGGGCGAAGTCGATGTCGTCATCCGAATGGCTGGCGCAGACATACCAGCGGCCGGCCGGCATTACGCGCACGCCGCGCGCTAGCAGGTGCTGGCGAAAGCGCTGGTAGGCCGCCGGTTCCACCGCGCGGCCGCCCAGTACCGGCAGGGCCTCCGGGTCTTCGCCCAGGGTGACCCAGAATATCGGCCCCGGCCCGCGCACCTGCAGCGGCATGCCCGCTTCACGGCCGAGGCCTTCGAGGTCGGCCATCAGCTTGCGGCCGCGCTCGTGCAGGTCCATGTAGAACTTTTGCCCGCGCAGGCGCAGCTTGGCCAGGGTGGCGACGGCGGCGGCGATCGACAGCGAGTTGCCGTTGAAGGTGCCCGAGTGGTTGACCGCCTGGCTGGCGAGGACGTCCATGTAGCGGCGCTTGCCGGCCAAAAGGCCGATCGGCAGGCCGCCGCCCAGGGCTTTGCCGTAGATGGCGAGGTCCGGGCCGAGGTTGCCGGTCAGGAGGTAGGCGCCGATGGCGCCCTGCAGCCCGAGACGAAAGCCGGTGATCATCTCGTCGAGGATGAACAGGCTGCCGTGCTCGGTGCACATCTGGCGCAGCACGGAGAGGTAGCCGGGCGCGGCTTCGAAGCAGCCGTTGTTGCACATCGTCGCCTCGGTGATCACCGCGGCATAGCCTTCGGGATCGGCGTCGAACGCCTGGGTGAGGGCGGCGATATCATTCCACGGCAGCACCACCAGGTTGCTTTCGTCGCCCAGTGGCAGCCAGCCGTGATAGTGTCCGGCGAAGCAGATCACCTTGCTGCGGCCAGTGGCGCAGCGCGCCACGCGCAGCGCTGTCTGCACCGCCTCGCTGCCGTCGGTATGAAAGCGCACCGACTCCATGCCCGGCAGCAGCAGCGAGATTTCCTCGGCCAGCTGCACTTCGCGGGTGTGGGTAGCGGAGACCTGGTAGCCCAGCTCGAGCTGGGCGGCTACCGCTGCGTTGATGTCGGCGTCGGCATAGCCGAACAGGATGGCGCCGTAGCCGCAGGTGAAATCGACATATTTCTGCCCGGCGACATCCCACAGGTGGGCGCCGCGGGCGCGCGACACCACCAGCTGGTCCGGCCCTTCGGCCATGCGGAAGTTGGAGGAGACGCCCCCCGGCATCGCCTGGACCGCGCGCATGCCCCATGAATTGATGGTGAGATCTGCGGTTAGGGTGGCGGTCTGGTCGGACATGGTGCGCGGTTTGAAAGGACTACGGAGTTTGGTTGTTTTTACGGCGCCAGGCAATTGATCTGCTCAAATCTGACCATCTTTAACAAACATTGCCGCCGGCGTGGTGTGAACAGGTTCGGCTATGCGCTTAATGCATAGCTGTTAGAACCGGTATGCGGATGTGTCCGGGAGCAAAATGTCCGATACTTCCATCCCCGCCGCCGCGGACGGTGTTGAGTCGGGCACTGTCGCCCAGGGGTTCATTCGCGGCGCCGCTTTATTTCGCGTCTGATGCTTCCCACAAATATGACATCTTCCCTTTTATTCTTTCGCGCCGTCGTGCGCCATTTGGGCCTTGCCTGCGTGCTGTTCGGCGCCGCGGGCGCCCACGCCGAGTATCCGGACAAGCCGATCCGCCTGGTGATTCCCTTTCCCGCCGGCGGCACCGTGGACGTGGTCGGGCGCCTGATCGCCAACAAGGCGGCCGAGGCCCTCAAGACCACCATCGTCATCGACAACCGGCCCGGCGCCGGCGGCAGCATTGCCGAAGACAATATCGCCAAGTCGCCGGCCGACGGCTACAACCTGCTGTACACCACGCCCGGACACACCATCAACCCGGCGATCTACAAGAAGCTGCCCTTCGACACGGAGAAGGACCTGATTCCCGTGGCGCTGGTGGCCACCGCGCCCGAATTGCTGATCGCGCACCCGGCGGCGCCGTTCAACACCTTCAAGGAATTCGTCGCCTACGCCCGCGCCAATCCAAACAAGCTCAACTACAGCCACGCCGGTAACGGCACCCTGCCGCACGTCACCATGGAGCTGCTGCTCAAGCGCGCCAGCATCCAGGTGGTGCCGGTGGCCTACAAGGGCGCGGCGCCGGCGATGAACGACCTGCTGGGCGGCGTAGTGCAATTGAAGCTCGACACCTTTGCCACCTCCGGCCCGATGCTCGCCGCCAAGCGCCTGAAGGTGCTGGCTACCGCCGCCAAGCATCGCATGCCGCAATTGCCTGATGTGCCGACCGTCGCCGAATCGGGCCTGCCCGGCTACGAAGGCAGCCTGTGGATGGGCGTGATGGCGCCCTCCGGGACCTCGCCCGCGATTGTCGACAAGGTGGGCCGCGCCTTCCTGGGCGCGGTGAAGATTCCCGAGGTGCGCGACCGCCTGACCCATGACGGTGTTGAAATCCTGAATAGCGACGCCGCCGCCTTCGGCGCGCAAATCCGAACCGAGCTCAAGCAATGGCGCGACCTGGTGCGCGACGCCAAGATCACCGCTGAATGAGCATCGGATTGCCGAAAGAAAGCCACATGCCTTACCTGACGCCGCCCCCCGACCTGACTTTCAACAAGCCCAAGCTTACGGCGCCGCCCGGCAGCTGGGACTGCCAGATTCACCTGTTCGGTCCGCAGGACGAGTACGCGCAAGACCCGACCAGCCCCTACGTCTCCGGTCCCGCCACCCCGGAGATGAACATTGCCATGCAGGACGCGCTTGGCCTGGCGCGTTCGATCATCGTCAGCGGCGGCGGCTACGGGCGCGACTATAGCTACATGGAAGTGACGCTGAAAAAATATCCATCGCGCTTCATCGGCGTGATTTTGCCCCCGGAGACGATCGCCGACGCCGAGCTCAAGCGCCTGCACGCGCTGGGCGTGCGCGGTGTGCGTTTCGTTTCAGATGGCCACGCCAAGAACCTGCCGCGCATCCTGCCCGGCGTGGCGAAACAGGCGATGGCGCTGAACTGGCCGGTGCATTTCTATCCCAAGGGCGAAGACCTGGTCGATTACGAAAAAGATTTGCTGGCGCTGCCGAACCAGATCGTGCTCAACCACTTTGCCGCCATTCCGGCCGCCAAGGGGCTGAACCAGCCGGCGTTCCAGACGCTCCTGCGCATGCTCGACACCGGCCGCGTCTGGGTCAAGCTCTCCGGTCCGATGCGCTGCGTGCCCGGCGACATGCCTTACGCGGAAGTCACGCCGATGGCCCAGGCCCTCATCAAGCACGCGCCCGAGCGCATGCTCTGGGGCTCGGATTGGCCGCACGTCAACATGGTCGGCCGCCAGATGCCGAACGACGGCGACCTGTTCGACCTGCTGCTGGAATGGGCGCCGGATGCGGCCGACCAGAAGCGCATCCTCGCCGACAACCCGGTGGCGCTGTATGGCGTGCCGCCGGGCGCCTGATCGCATTTCAATTTTTTCATTCGACCATTTTTTGGAGTAACGCATGCTTCGCCGTCTGTTGACTCTCGTTTGCGCCTGTTGCGCATTTTTCGCTGGTGCCGCCCAGGCGCAGACCGCCGCCAAGTTCCCGGACCAGCCGATCCGCATGATCATCGCCTTCGGCCCCGGCGGCTTCGGCGACATCACCGCGCGCCTGATCAGCGAGGGCATGACCAAGGTGCTCGGCCAGCAGGTGATCGTCGACAACCGGCCCGGCGCCGGCGGCATTCCCGCCGCGCAGGCCGCGATGGGCAACCGCCCGGACGGCTATACGCTTTTGATGTACACCAACGGCACGGCCATCAGCAAATCGCTCTACAAGAAGCTGCCCTTCGACGTCGAGAATGACTTCACCCCGGTCGGGCTGATGGCCTTCTACGACCTGTGCATCCTGGTGCCCAAGGACTCGCCCTACAAGACCCTGGGCGACCTGCTGAAGGATGCGCGCGCCAGGCCGGGCAAGCTCAACTTCGGCAGCATCAACCCCGGCAGCACGCAAAACCTCTCGGCCGAGCTGTTCAAGTCGACCGCCAACCTGAACGTGCAGATCGTTCCCTTCAAGACCTCGCCTGATGTGCTGCGCGCGCTGGTGGGCCACGACGTCGAGTTCGGCATCGAGTCCTATGCCTCGATGAAGGCGCAGATCGATTCGGGCATGCTGCGCGTGCTCGCGACTTCCGCACCCAAGCGCTCGCCCTACCTGCCCAATGTGCCGGCGGTGCAGGAAGCCGGCGTGCCGGGCTACCAGGTGGTGGGCTGGAATGCGCTGGTGGTGCCCAAGGGCACGCCCCCCGAGATCGTCGCCAAGCTCAACGACGCGGTCAACACGGTCACCGGTTCAGCCGATTTCAAGAGGCGCATGCTCGACCTCGGCACCACTTCCTATGTCGGTCCGCCGGCCGACCTGACCAAGCAGTTGCACGTAGACATTCCCAAGTGGGCGGCGGTGATCAAGAAGGCCGGTATTCCACAGGAATAGTCATGGCCATGGCCGCGGCGCATTCGCCGATCGTCGATGCACTGGTGGTGGATGCGCATGCCCACGTGTTTTCCGCCGACATGCCGGTGGTGGCCAATCCGCGCCACAACCCGGACTATGCCTTTACGCCCGAGCAATACCTGGCAGTGATGGACGCGCACGGCGTGCAGTTCGCCGTGCTCGCCGCCGGCAGCCCCTGGGCGGACTACAACGACTACATGATCGAGGCGCTGCGCAAATATCCACGCCTGCGCGGCACGGTGATCGTCGAGCCCTCGGTGGAGCGCTATACGCTGGAAGCGATGGCGCGCGACGGCGTGGTCGGCGTGCGCCTCTCCTTCATCACGATGAAGGAGATTCCCGATCTCGCCACCTTCGCCTGGCGCCGCTTCCTGCGCCGGCTGCGCGACCTCGACTGGCACGTGCATCTGCATGTGGACGGGCCACGTCTGCCGCAGGTGTTGTCGCATTTCGAAGCCTCGGGAGTGAAGCTGGTTCTGGACCACTACGGCCGGCCCGACCCTGCAAAGGGCATCGCCTGCGAGGGTTTCCAGGCGATGCTGCGCTCCATCGAGCGCGGGCGTACCTGGGTGAAAATGTCGGCCGGCTATCGCCTCGGCGAAGAGCGCGTAGCCACCTACGGCCGCGAGTTGTTGCGCACCGTTGGCGCGGACCGCCTGGTGTGGGCCAGCGATTGTCCTTTCGTCGGCGACGAAAAAGCCAGCACCTACAAGCGCACCATGGAAACCGTGGATGCCTGGATGCCGGACGAGGCCACGCGCCGCAAAGTGTTCGGCGAGAATGCGCTGAAGCTGTATTTCTCCTGATGGTTGCCATGACCCGTACCGCGATACCTGCCGCCGACGTGCCCGCCGTCGACACCCACGCCCACGTCTACATGCTCGACATGCCGATGAGCGGCGAGGCCTGGCACAAGCCGCCAGCGGATGCGACCACGGAACAATATCTGGCGACGCTGGAGGCCCACGGCGTCGGCTACGCCGTGATGGCCGCCGCCAGCATCTACGGCGACTACAACGATTACATGATCGACGCGACGCGCAAGCACAAACGCCTGCGCACCACGGTGATCGTCGAGCCGACTACCGACCCGTACATCTTGCGCCAGATGCGCGACGACGGCGTGGTCGGCATCCGCCTGCAATGGCGCAGTCTCAAACAAACGCCTGACCTCTCCAGCCCCGAGTATCAGCGCCTGCTGCGCCGGGTCAACGACCTCGACTGGCATGTGGAACTGCACGACGAAGGCGCGCGCCTGCCGCCGGCCATCGAGTTGCTCGAAAAAGCCGGCATCAAAAAGCTGGTGATCGACCATTTCGGCCGGCCCGGCGCCGACCTTGGCATCGCCTGTCCCGGCTTCCAGCGCGTGCTCAAATCCGTCGCCGCCGGCCATACCTGGGTCAAGCTCTCCGCCGGTTACCGCCTGAAAACCCCGCAAATGGCGATCGACTGCGCACGAGAACTGCTGAAAGCCGCCGGTCCCGAGCGCCTGCTCTGGGGCAGCGACTGGCCTTTCGCCGCCTTCGAAGACAAGGTCAGCTACGCCGACACCGTCGCCGCCTTCAAGGACTGGGTGCCGGACGCCGCCGCCCGCGCGCGCATCGGCGGCGAGACGGCGTTCCGCCTGTTTTTCACCTGACGGTGGGCGCGGCGGCCGTCTTTGCCGCCTGTTCCTGCGTAGCCTGCTGCTGCGCCAGCAGGCCGACGCCGCTGTACCAGAGCGGGCCGCGATTGAGGTGGTTGGGGTAGAGCGCGAGCATCTGCTCGTAGTAGGCCTGCGGCGCCGGATTGGCGGCGAGCAGGCGCTGCGCATCGAGCAGGTACTGGCGGGTCCCACCAAGAATCTTCGGGTCGTCCGGCAGCGCCTTGTTCTTGTGGCCGGCGATGACGATGCGCGGCTTCAGGGCCTCGACCTTGGCAATCGCCGCCAGCCAGCCCTCAAAGCCGCCGTGGCCGCCTTCGAGCAGATATTGGTGCACGCCGTTGTAGGCGACGTCGCCCGCGGCCACCAGGCCGATGGAGGGCACGTAGAGCACGGTGGTGTCGTCGGTGTCGCTATGGCCGACCTCGACCGGCAGCACGCGCTTGCCTTCCAGCTCGAAGCCCCCGGCGGGCACCACTTGCGCCAGCACCGGCGTCTCGCCGAGCTGGCCGGGGAAATCGCGGTCGAACAGCTTCTGGCGGCCCTCGGTGGCCTGCTTGTGCATCAGCGCGAGCGTGCCGGGCGTGGCGTAGGCGGTGACGCCGGGGAAGCGGTCCATCAGTTGCTTGGTGCCGAACCAGTGGTCGCCGTGGCCGTGGGTGCTGTAGATGTACTTCAGGTGCTTGCCGGAACGCGCGATCCAGTCGCCGACCTGGCGCGTTTGTTCAAGGCTCAGCGGCGGGTCGATCAGGAGGGCATCGGTCTTGCCGTAGACCAGCACCGAGGTAATGGGCGAGGAGGCGATGGCCTCGCCGCTGGGCAATTTGGCGGCGCTGGCGCGCACCAGGCCGTCCGACACCAGGGTTTCATACGACAGGGGCGGGGCGCCGGCCGGGGGCGCGCTCTGCGCTGCCGCCGCGCCGGAGGCGGCCAGCAGCGCGGCGCAAAAGGTGGCTTTCGCCTTGGTTTTCAACATGGGGACTCCTGTGGATGGTTGGGGGTGGTGATGCAATCGGTATGGCGGTTGTAGTCTTTAATATGTAACTGTGTAACTAATACAGGTTCAAAAGGCAGAAAAAAATCAGGCTGGCTTGCGCGCCGCGGCGCGGGGCTGCGGAAAGCGCAGGTCGCCCTTGAAGGCAAATCCGGCCGTGGTCTCGACTTGGGCGGCGATGTCGGCCATGGTGGTCTTGTCGAGCGCCGCGCCGGCAGCCTGCTCGATGCGGCTGAATTCCTCCTCCAGCACCGGCGTGATGTTGTGGCCGACGTAGCACTTGGGATAGGGCGGAGAGCGGTGCAGGGCGAACAAATGCGGCTCCTCGACCGCGCGGTAGATCTCGCGCAGCGTGATCTCCTCCGGCTCTTTGGCGAGCAGCGCGCCGCCGCCCTGGCCGAGTTGGGTCTTGACAATGCCGGCATCGGCGAGCAGCCCGAGAATGCGGCGGATCACCGCTGGATTGGTCTGCACGCTGCGCGCGAGGTCCTCCGAGCGCGAGGGGCGGTCACGCAGCAGGGTGAGAACGGTAAGCGCGTGGATGGCCACGGCAAAACGGGTGGAGGAGGGCACGGCGATTTCCTGTAAATGCGCTTGCCCGGGCCGGTGACGTGCCGGGCATTTGTGTAACTGTATCACGCACACAAAGGAAAAGGCAAATCCAGGCCGCGCGTGCCCGCAAGAGCCGGCGCTCAGATCACGGCGATGCCCTGGATTTCGATCACCGATCCGAGACGCGCGAAAGAGGTGATGGTCAGCAGGGCGCTGCAGGGAAATTTGGTGTCCTCGAAAAACTCGCGGCGGATGCTGACAAAGTCGTTGCCGTAGCGCACATCCTTGATGAACACCGTCATGGTGACCATGTTGGCCAGCGAGCCGCCGGCCTTGCGCAAGGTAGCGTCGAGCATCTTGAATATGGTGCGGGTCTGCGCCGCGAAATTGCCGCTGATGTCGTTGCCCTCGAGGTCCTTGTCGCAGGTCTGGCCCGAGAGCCAGATAGTGGTGCCGCCGGTGGTCTTCACGGCCGGCGAATAGGAACGTTCCCTGGCCCAGGGCGTCTGCTCCAGGTATTCGATCTTGAGGGGTTGCGTGGGTTCGGTGTTTTGAGTCATGGATGCTCCATTGATTGAAATCTGCGGCGCCTGAGCGGAGTCGCGGCAAAAAGGGGATGGATCAGGCCGACGGCATGGCGGCCACGCATTCGAAGCCGACCTTGGGGCCGCCGGCCATTTGCACTGCGCAGACAGTGCGGGCGGGCAAGCTGTCGCCGGTAAAAAAGTCGCAATAAACCGCGTTCATTTCCTCATAATCGAGGATGCTCGCCAGGTGGACGGTGACCTTGACCGCATTGCGCAGGTCCGTGCCGCCCGACACCAATTGCGCTGCCACGTTGGTCAGCGCAGTGCGCGTCTGCTCGGTGACGCTGCCGGGGCGAAACTCCCCGGTCTGCGGGTCGATCGAGGTCATGCTGGAGAGATAGACGAGATTGCTGGCCCGAACGGCGGGGCTGCGCGGCACCTGGCCGGGAGGTACGACGTTCAGGGCTGCGATCGGCGAAGGGATGGCTGTGCGTTGCATCATTGTTTGAGGTCCTTAAACAGTGGCGATGACGTCGAGCTGCACCTTCAGGCCATACAGGATGCCGACGCTCCACACCGTGCGCGCCGGTGCCTGCGCCGGCGTGAAGTACTGCCGATAGACGCTGTTGAAAACGTCGTACTCGATGCGCGAATAAATCATCGCGTGCACCCGCACGACTTTTTCCAGGCTGGAGCCGGCGCGGCCGAGGATCATCGACAGGTTCTGCAGGCACTGGTGTGCTTCGGAAGTCAGCGTGCCGTGCATGCGTTCGCCGGTGCCGGGGTGCACCGCCAGCACGCCGGAGAGAAACAGCAGGTCGCCGCTCTTCACCACCGTGCTTTGCGGCAGGCCCAGGCTATGTTTCAGGTCCAGGCCGCGGGTCGGGGCGGGGATGATGGTGCGGTCGATCATTGCACGCTTCCCGTTGTGGTCGGCATCGCCGCCAGGCATTCGATCTCGATCTTCAGGCCGAAGGAAAGCTCGACCACGTTCACCGAGCAGGCCGGCGGGCTGTTGCCGCCGAAAAACTCGCGGTAGACGCGGTTCATGTCGTCGTAGCCCGAGCGGTCGGACAAGTTGACGGTGAGCTTCACCGCGTTCTCCATGCCGGTGCCGGCGGATTCAAGCATGTGCTTCATGTTCGACAGCACCATGCGGGTTTCTTCCTCGACGGTGCCGGTGCGGATTTTTCCGTTGGTTGGATCGACCGCCACCATGCCGGAGAGAAACACCAGCTCGCCGACGCGGATGCCCGGGTTGTGCGGCAAGTTCTTGTTGCGCGAGACGTTGAGGTGGGTGTTTTTTGGTTCGAGGACCGTGCGTTCTGCCATGTGAATTTCCTGCGATAAGGTCTTGCGGGTTTACGCCGGGTCTATGCTTTCAACGCGGCCGCAGCGCCGTCGCCGCCGCCATCGCGCCAGCCCATCAGGCGTGCGTCGAGTGCGTTGGCGCCCCAGGTAAGCAGCATCATCAGGCACATCATGATCATGATCATGCCCAGCGCCGCGCTGGTGTTGTAGGCGGTGGCATAGGCGTTCAGGCGGTAGCCCAGGCCGACGGAGGAGACCATGAACTCGCCGAGGATCACGCCCACCAGCGCGAAGGGCAGGCTCATCTTCAGGCCGGTGAAAATCCACGACGAGGCGGAGGGCAGCATGATCTTGGTAAAGATCTGCCACTGCGTGGCGCCCTGGATTTTCGCCACCGAACACAGCGCCGGGCTGACACTGCGGATGCCCGAAAGCGTGTTGAAGAACATGATGAAAAACACCAGCGTGGCCGCCAGGAACACCTTGGAACTCATGCCGATGCCGAACCAGACGATCAGCATCGGCGCCAATGCAATGCGCGGCACCGCGTTGAGCGCTTGCAGGAAAGGGTCGGCCAGCTTGGCCATGTAGCGCCAGCGCGCCAGCAGCACGCCGCAGGCGATGCCGGCGAAGCCGCCGATCACGTAGCCCATGCCGAACTCCATGCCGGTGACGCCGAGGTCCCTGTAGAAGCCGGGGTCGCGGAGGTCGTTGAAGATGGAGGCGGCGATCAGCGTAGGCTTGCCGAAAAAGAAAATGTCGAACAGGTGGCCGGCGCCGAGTTGCCACAGCAGCAGCACGGAGACGGCCAGCAGCAGGCGGCCGATGAACACCGCGCGGGCGCTGTCAGGGTCGAAGAGGGAGGGTCTGCTTGTCATGGCGTGATTTTCATCGGCGGCTATTCGACAGCCTTCTTGACCTGGGCGCCCAGGTCGTTCCAGATTTGCTTGTACAGGCGGCGGTACTCGGGGTGCTCGTGGATCTGGAAAATGTCGCGCGGCCGCTCGATGCCGACGTTCTCGCAGCGGATCACCCGGCCCGGCTTGGTGCCCATCAGCACCACCTGGTCGGCCAGCGAAATCGCTTCCGACAAATCGTGGGTGACGAACAGCACGGTGCTGCGACTTTCTTCCCAGATCGACAGCAGCAGGTCCTGCAAGACGATGCGGGTCTGGGCGTCCAGTGGTCCGAAGGGCTCGTCCATCAGAATGACGGGCGGGCCGTAGATCAATGTACGGATGATATTTCCGCGCTGGCGCATGCCGCCGGAGAGTTCGCTCGGGTAGGCATCGCCGAAGCCGGCCAGGCCGACGCGGTGCATCCAAAAGTCGGCGCGCTCGCGGCGCTCGGCCACCGGCACCCCGGCCAGCTCCAGCGGAAAGGCGACGTTGTCGCGCAGCGTGCGCCAGGGCAGCAGGTTGTCGGCTTGCGTCACGTAGCCGATGCGCCGGTCGGTGCCACGCACCGGCGCGCCGCCGATGGTGATGGTGCCTTCCGAGGGCTCGATCAGCCCGGCCACCAGGTTGAGCAGCGTTGACTTGCCGCAGCCGCTGGGACCCACCAGGGTGACGAACTGCCCCTGGCCGATGGTGAGATTGGTGGCCGACAGGGCGTTGGTCGCATTGCCGCGGGCGATGAAGGTCTTGGCGATATTGCTCAGCACCAGGTAGTCGGCGGCCGGCGATGCCGGCGCCGACGGGTTGGCCGCCGATGCGCCGGCCGTTGAAGCGGCGATTGTCGAGGTCATGTTGCCGGCCTCGCGTTCAAGTTGCTCAACTTCCATGGCATGCCTCAGGGCAAGAAGGCGTTGCTGGTGATGTCCTTGGCCGCGGGCGCCGAGGTGATCGCGCCGGTCTGGATCAGGAAATCGGCCGCCTTTTTCACCGCTTCGTCGGTAATGCGCCCGTCCGCCCGGAATCCCAGCTTGGTGGTGGAGAGGGCCTGCAGGAGGATGTCGTCCGGCGCGCCACCGAAATACTTTTTCATGATCGGCAATTGCTCGGCATCCGGCGCGGTCTGGATGAACTTGATCGCTGCCAGCAGGCCGCGGATCATTTTCCTCACCGTCTCGGGCTCCTTGGCGGCGAAGTCGGGGCGCACGTAGAGCACTTCGTAGAGGAAGTTTTCGAAGGCGGGATCGACGCCCCGGATGTTTTCAGTGAACACCACCGATTTGCCGCGGGCCACCGCCATCTCGATCAGCGGGCTGGCGCCGCAGGCGACGGCAACATTCTTGTTTTCGACCGCCGCGATCATGCCGGGGCCGCCGCCGACGCCGACCAATTGCACGTCCTTCTGCGGCACGTAGCCGGCGCGCTTGGCGTACGACAGCGGCAGGAGATAGGAGAAGGCGCCGGGGCGGGTGCCGGCCAGGGTCAGGCCCTTGAGCGCGGCCAGGCGCTTGTCCAGCGGCATCTGCAGGCTCACGCCCAGGCCGGTGGCGATCTCCTTGTTCATGAAGCACTCCATCGACATGCGGTTGCCGACGTTCATGATGCCCAGGAGCGGCTTGCCCTGCGCATGGCTGGTCATCAGGCGGTTCGGGGTCGAGACGGTGAAGTCGACGCTGCCGGAGATGAGGGCATCGACGTCAGGGCCGTCGCCCGAGGTCGAGATGATTTCGAGGTCCAGGCCTTCCTTGGCGAAATAGCCTTTTTCCACGCCTGCATAGAGCGGATAGAAATTAAGCACGGTGACCGGGATGGTGACCTTGGTCTTGCGCAGCTCCGCGGCGGCGGCCGGTTGCAGCAGCGCGGCGCAGGCCAGCGCGAACAGCGGCACGAGCCGGCGGACGGAGAGTTTGGGGATTTGCATGGCTATCCTGTTGGGGAAGTTGGGAAGTTGGGAAGTCGGGCGGAGATCTGATCGCCTGACGCGTCGGGCGCGCAGGCGTTTTTGGATACTGGATACAGGCGGATCGCAATAAGCTTGCCAAGGTTTGCGTGCGAGCGACGGCAGCGCTACCGTCAGCGGCAAGCACTTTGGCTGTCGCTTTGGCTATGTCACAAAGCAGGGAGCTGACTTCCGTCGTGGTCACATTTGGTCATCTGCGACCGCGTGGGGCCACGATGCGTCATCATGGTGCGCGCCTGATCACAAAGGGTGCGAGACCCCCCTGGTTTGGCACCTTGCTGTTATTAAGGGACGGCAGTGGAGGAGCGGGGTGGCCGCTTGAGATGGGTCTTGAATGCGGACGCCAGGCCTGCCGCCCGGACAAGGCGACAGCGACACAAGGAGTTAAGAGGCCGTGCGGGTCGCCAGCAATAATTTCCCATAAGCCGCGACCAGGTCATCGAGGCTGAAGGAGCGGTTCAAGCCGCTTGGATTGGGCAGCAGCCAGACTTTCGAGCCGCCGAATGTTTCCGCCTGGGGCCCCCATGCAACCTGCGGCTGCCCCGAGATGGCTGCGTAGGCGGCCTTTCCCAGGAAGGCGATATAAGCCGGGCGATAACGCTCGATCTTCTTGCGCAAGGCCGCGGTCGATTCGAGGAATTCGAGCGATGTCAGCTCGCTGGCCTTGGCCGTCGGCCGGCCTACCGCCGTCGTCAGCCCATATCCACAGGCGAGTAGTTGCCGGTCGTTCTCCGGGCGCAGCAACTGCGGCGTGAACCCGGCCAGATGCAGCACCTGCCAGAAGCGGTTGCCGTTTCCCGCAAAGTGGTGACCGGTGGCCGCCGCCCTCAGGCCTGGATTGATGCCGCAAAAAACCGCCGCCAGATCCTTTGATATCACGTCGGGCAATGGCCCGGGCGCCGCGATATCGGCTGGGGCGGGAAGGGTGCGCGGGTCTTGGGCTCTGCTCATTTTTTGTCGACGCTCCATGGTGACGCTGATCTGCGCATGGATGATAAACCGCTCCAGCCTTGCATTTTCGCGAAGGCTCGCTCCCTTATCGGCGAAATCCCTCAAGCCTTTGTTTGGAAGGGGAAAAAGAGGGGGCGTTATGGCATAATTGGAGTCCCTTTTTGCGCCCGCTTTTGCATGATCTGTTCGCGCGATCTTGCCAAGGCAACGCAGCCCTTCAGGTAACCAGCCATGCCCCAAACGCTTTACGACAAACTCTGGGATAGCCACGTCGTCCACACCGAAGAGGACGGTACGGCCCTGCTGTACATCGACCGCCACCTGGTGCACGAAGTCACCAGCCCGCAGGCCTACGAAGGCTTGCGCGAGGCCGGCCGCAAGGTCTGGCGCCCGGACTCCATCGTCTCCACCGCCGACCACAACACGCCTACCGATGGCTGGGAGCGCGGGCTTGACGGGGTCGTCGATCCGATCTCGCTGGAGCAGATCGTCACCCTCGACAAAAACATCAAGGCTACCGGCGCGCTCGCCTACTACCCCTTCCTCGACAAGCGCCAGGGCATCGTCCACGTCATCGGGCCGGAGAACGGCGCGACGCTGCCGGGCATGACAGTGGTGTGCGGCGATTCCCACACCTCCACCCACGGCGCCTTCGGCTGCCTGGCGCACGGCATCGGCACCTCCGAGGTCGAGCACGTGATGGCCACGCAATGCCTGGTGCAGCGCAAGTTCAAGAACATGCTGGTGCGAGTGGAAGGCACGCTCGCCCCCGGCATCACCGGCAAGGATGTGGCGCTGGCGATCATCGGCAAGATCGGCACCGCCGGCGGCACCGGCTGCGCCATCGAGTTCGGCGGCTCGGCGATCCGTTCGCTGTCGATGGAAGGGCGCATGACCCTGTGCAACATGGCGATCGAGGCGGGCGCGCGCGCCGGCATGGTCGGCGTGGATGAAACCACGCTCAGCTATTTAAAGGGCCGCACCTTCGCGCCCACCGGCCGCGAGTGGGATGTGGCCTGCCAGTACTGGCGCACCATGAAGACCGACGATGGCGCGGTATTCGACGTGGTGGTGGAAATGCGCGGTGAAGAGATCGCGCCGCAAGTCACCTGGGGCACCTCGCCCGAGATGGTCACCACGGTCGAAGGCCGCGTGCCCGATCCCGAGCGCGAGAAGGATGCCAGCAAGCGCGATGCGATGGAACGCGCGTTGGTCTACATGGGCCTTACGCCCAACGTGCCGATCACCGACATCCGCCTCGACAAGGTGTTCATCGGTTCCTGCACCAACTCGCGCATCGAAGACATGCGCCAGGCGGCATGGGTGGTCAAGCGCCTGGGCAAGAAGGTGGCTTCGAACGTCAAGGCCGCGCTGGTGGTGCCGGGCTCCGGCCAGGTCAAGCTGCAGGCGGAAGCCGAGGGGCTGGACAAGATTTTCAAGGACGCGGGCTTCGACTGGCGCGAGCCCGGCTGCTCGATGTGCCTGGCGATGAATGCCGACAAGCTGGAACCGGGCGAGCGCTGCGCCTCCACCTCGAACCGTAATTTCGAGGGTCGGCAGGGCGCGGGTGGGCGTACCCACCTCGTTAGCCCGGCGATGGCTGCTGCTGCCGCCATCGAAGGCCGCTTCGCCGATATCCGCAAGCTTCTTTAAGACTTTGGTTTTTCGTCGCTGTTAATCAAAAAATCGACTGGCTCTGCCAGCGATTTTTTGCAAACTGAAAGCAGACAAAAGTAGGTTTTTACTTTTGACTGAAAGGCACATCATGGAAAAATTCGTAGTTTTTAAGGGCCTCGCGGCCCCGATGGACCGCGAGAACGTCGATACCGACGCGATCATCCCGAAGCAGTTCCTCAAGTCGATCCACAAGACCGGCTACGGCGAAAACCTGTTCGACGCCTGGCGCTACAAGGACACCGGCGAGCCGGGCAAGGATAATTCCAAGCGCCCGCTGAACCCGGACTTCATCCTGAACCAGCCGCGCTACCAGGGCGCGTCCATCATGGTGGCAGGCAAGAACTTCGGCTGCGGCTCTTCGCGCGAGCACGCGCCCTGGGCGCTGCAGCAGTACGGCTTTCGCGCGGTGATCGCGCCGTCGTTCGCCGACATTTTTTTCAACAACTCGTACAAGAACGGCTTTTTGCCGATCGTCCTGACGGCCGACCAGGTGCGCCGATTGATTGATAAAATCAACGGCTTCGTCGGCTTCCAGATCGAAATCGACCTGCCGCGCCAGGTGGTGATCGCCGACGGCGAGGAAATGCCCTTCGAGATCAGCGGCCACCGCAAGTACTGCATGGTCAATGGCTTCGACGACATCAGCCTGACCTTGCTGCAAGCGGAGAAGATCCGCAAGTTCGAAGAGGCGCGCAAGATTCGCCATCCCTATTATTTCAGCACAAACATCGCAAACGCATCCCTATGAAAATAGCAGTCCTCCCCGGCGACGGTATCGGTCAAGAGATCACGGTTCAATCGGTCCGCGTGCTGAAAGCGCTCGGCCTGTCGATGGAGCTTGAAGAAGCGCCGGTCGGCGGGGCTGCGTACGACATCAGTGGCGACCCCCTGCCCGAAGCCACGCTGAAACTGGCCAAGGCGTCCGAAGCGATTCTGTTCGGCTCCATCGGCGGCCCGCAGTACGACACCCTGCCGCGCGCCAAGCGCCCGGAGCAGGCGCTGCTCGGTTTGCGCAAGCAGCTCAACCTGTTCGCCAACCTGCGCCCCTCTATTGTTTATCCGGAACTGGTCAATGCCTCCACGCTCAAGCCCGAAGTGGTCTCGGGCCTGGACGTGCTGATCCTGCGTGAACTCACCGGCGACATCTACTTCGGCCAGCCGCGCGGCATCCGCACGGTGGAAAAGGGTCCCTGGGCCGGTCAGCGTGAAGGTTTCGATACCATGCATTACGCCGAGGGCGAAGTGCGGCGCATCATGCACGTCGGCTTCATCGCCGCCCGCAAGCGCGGCAAGAAGCTGTGCTCGGTGGACAAGTCCAACGTGCTGGAAACCTCGCAGCTGTGGCGCGATGTCGCCACCGAAGTCGCCAAGGAATATGCGGATGTTGAGTTTTCCAGCATGTACGTGGACAATGCTGCGATGCAACTCGTGCGCAACCCCAAGCAGTTCGACGTCATCGTCACCGGCAACATCTTCGGCGACATCCTGTCGGACGAGGCCTCCATGCTGACCGGCTCGATCGGCATGCAGCCCTCGGCTTCGCTCAACGAAAGCCGCCAGGGCCTGTATGAGCCGATCCACGGCTCGGCGCCGGATATCGCCGGCAAGAACATCGCCAATCCGCTGGCTTCCATCCTTTCCGCCGCCATGCTGTTGCGCTATTCCTTCGACCAGGAAGAGGCCGCCGTGAAGATCGAAAAAGCGGTGCGCAAGGTGCTGAAAGACGGCCTGCGCACGGCCGACATTTACGAGACCGGCACCACTAAAGTGGGCACCAAAGAGATGGGCGACGCCGTCCTCAAAGCGTTATAGGTTCAAGGTTTCAGTTGTCACGGTCCCCGGCCTTGGCGCTGGGACCGGAAAGTAGAAGTTTCGACAACTGCAACGCGAGGTAATCATGAAAAAAATAGGGTTGGTCGGCTGGCGCGGCATGGTGGGCTCCGTGCTGATGCAGCGCATGGAAGCCGAAGGCGATTTTCGCCACATCGAGCCGGTGTTCTTTTCCACCTCGGCAGCGGGCAAGGAAGGTCCGACCGTGGGCGGCAAGCCCTCGGGCAAGCTGCTGGACGCCGGCAGCATCGACGACCTGAAAAAGATGGACATCGTCATCACCTGCCAGGGTGGCGACTGGACCAACGAGGTCTACCCGAAGCTGCGCGCTAGCGGCTGGAAGGGCTACTGGATCGACGCCGCCTCGGCGCTACGGATGAAGAACGACGCGCTGATCATCCTCGACCCGGTCAACATGGACGTGATCGCCCGCGGCATCAAGGACGGCGTGCGCGACTACATCGGCGGCAATTGCACCGTCAGCCTGATGCTGATGTCCCTGCACGGCCTGTTCAAGGCCAACCTGATCGAGTGGATGACCGCGATGACCTACCAGGCCGCCTCCGGCGCCGGGGCGGCCAACATGCGCGAACTGCTCGCGCAGATGGGCGCGCTACGCGATCCCGTCGCGGGCCTGCTGAAAGACCCGGCTTCCGCCATCCTCGATATCGACCGCCAGGTGTCCACCACCATGCGCTCGGCGGAATTTCCCACCAGGGAATTCGGTGCCCCGCTGGCCGGCAGCCTGATCGCCTGGATCGACAAAGACCTGGGCAACGGCCAGAGCAAGGAAGAGTGGAAGGGCGCCGCCGAAGGCAACAAGATTCTCGGCCGCGAAAACAATCCGATCCCGATCGACGGCTTGTGCGTGCGTATCGGCGCGATGCGCTGCCATTCGCAGGCGCTGACCATCAAACTGACGAAGGATGTGCCGCTGGACGAGATCGAGGGCATGCTGGCCGACGCCAACCCCTGGGCCAGCGTGGTGCCGAACCGCCGCGACGACTCGATTGCCGACCTGTCGCCGGCGAAAATCACCGGCACCTTGCAGACTCCGGTGGGGCGCCTGCGCAAGCTGTCGATGGGGCCGGAATACATTTCGGCCTTCACCGTGGGCGACCAGCTTCTCTGGGGCGCGGCCGAGCCTCTGCGCCGGATGTTGCGCATCCTGCTGGAAGCCTGAAGAAGTACGGGTCAAGGGGGGCGCCCCCTTTAATAACTCCGCGATTTCAGAACGAAATTGGTGCCGCACCGCGCTGCTGTCGGGGCCGGTTCAGCGCTCACTGGAGATTGAAAAAGGGAGCCGCGGCTCCCTTTTTCATGGTTTTGGCTGACTTTGCGCAAATTCTGGCCGGCCACCGCCGCGAGCTGCGGGGGCGGAACGTTGCTTGCGCCCAACACATGTTCGGCCCTCGCAGCTACGCCTCATACTTCAAGTCAAGGCTTAGCTTGCATGGCTAACCTTTTGATGTTAACTTCATAATCTGGGGAAATCGCTACCTGCGCGTGGTGTTTGGAATTTGCATGTCCACCGTGCGCGGGTGAAGTATCAGCACCTGGGATGCTGCCGGCATGATTGGCATGCGTTTTTGCATGCGTTCGGCCGCGTTCGCAGGGGCGCGTTTACACGTCTGGGCCACCCATCGCAATTCGAGGGGGCCGGGGGAGTTAGTCACCGTGAGACAACACAAACTCAAGAAAATCGCCGTAGCTACCGCGCTGGCCCTGTCGGGCTCGCTGCTGGTGGCGCCCGGCGCGCACGCAGCGGGCCTGGGGCAATTGACCGTTCTCTCCGGGCTGGGGCAACCGCTGCGGGCTGAAATCGATCTCACTTCGGTAACGCGGGCGGAGGCGAGTACCCTTGCCGGCAAGATGGCCGGCCCGGATGCCTATCGCCAGGCCGGGGTCGAGATGAGTTCCGCCATGCTGGGCGTGCGCGTCGCCGTCAATCGCCGCGCCAATGGCAACTACTACCTGAGCCTGTCCACCGTCCAGCCGGTCAACGACCCGTTTGTCGACGCACTGATCGAAGTCAACTGGGCCAGCGGCCGCCTGGTGCGCGAATACACCTTCCTGCTCGACCCGGCCGACATCAAGCCGGTGGCCCCGCCGATGGTCGCAGCCGCGCCTGCCCCAGCGGCCACCCCGGCTGCTCCGGTGGCCCCGCCCGCCGCCGCCGAACCCTCCGCGGCCGCCAC
>JAQGMJ010000067.1 GCA_028292405.1 Betaproteobacteria bacterium | reverse complement strand
CGCGCTCGGCGCCGGGCGCGCGCTCCGCCCCGTGGGCGGGCGTGCCGCTTGAGCGGCGCCACAGGCGCTGCAAGGCGCGGCCCTGCTGTGCCCACAGGCCGCCGCCGTAGTCGCGGCCCGCGAGCTGGTCGCGGATGCCGGTAGGCACCACCGCGCGGTCAAAGCGGGCCGTGCCGAACAGCATGTCCCAGAACGGCAGCATGACGCCGAAATTGACGCCGTGGCTGCGCCCCTCGTGGCCGACGCCCACGCCGTGGTGCCAGCGGTGGAACAGCGGGTCGACGATCAGGCGCCTGGCCGGGCCGTAGCCGAAGCGCACATTGGCGTGCGACAGGCTTTCGATCAAGCGGCCTGTGAAAACCAGCCAGATGAACTGTGACCCCGGGGTGCCGATAGCGCGCGCCACCAGGGCGATGATCAGGGCGTTGATCAAATCGTCGAGAAAGTGGTTGCGGCTTTCGGTCCACACCGTCATCGATTGCTGGCTGTGGTGCACGGCATGCAACTCCCACCACCAGTTGAAGCCGTGCTGGGCGCGGTGTACCCAGTACCCCAGCAGGTCGAACAGCAGCAGATAGATGAGGAATTCGGCCAGCGGATGGCTGGAAAACCAGGGCGCTACGCTCTCCAGCGTCAGGCGCGGCAGGCCGAATTCGTGGCTTACGCTTTCGATCGCGCCTTCGACCGGAAAGGTGAGGGCGAAGGTGACCAGCGGCAGCAGGCCTAAGCGGTTGATCAGGGTGTAGATCACGTCGGTGCGCACAGCCGGGGCCTGCTGCGCCGGTTCGGCCGGCAGCAGGCGCTGCAGCGGCAGCACGATGGCGCACAGCAACGCGATTTCGATCATGCCCAGCAGCAAGGTTTCGGTGCCGGTGTAGGCCTCGTCCCAATAGTTCATCAGGCCGAGGTCGTAGAGCGCGGGTTGCACCACGGCGCCGAACAGCCAGGCAAAAATTGCGTCGAACTGGGTGCTGAGATAGTCGAGCATGAGAAGGATTTTAACCCCGTGGGGCGCTGCGCGCGGGTGGCCGGGCCGGGAGCGGCCCTTCGATACAACGCGCCTCAGTACCCTTTGGCTGACACCAGGCCGAAGCACATGCCGCGTTTTTTCAGGCCATCGATCAGCGGGTCGAGCATGGGGGCGAATGGGTCCTTGCGCGAGCGGATGCCGGTGTGCATCATCAGCACGTCGCCGTCCTTGATGTTGGCCAGTGCGCGCTTGAGCAGGGCGCTGTTCGGGTAGGTTTCCGAGGGCAGTTCGTCGCCGAGGAAGCCGGCTGCGCTCCAGCCGACGTGGGCGTAGCCGCAGGCGGCCGCCCATTTGCGCGTGTTCGGGGTGACGTAGCCGCCCGGGGCGCGCCACAACGGGCTTAACGTGGCGCCGGTCATTTCGTGAAAGCGGGTCTTCACCTGGTCGAGTTCGGCGCACACCTGTTCAGGCCCCCAGGTTTGCGTTTTGCCGGCTTCGCGGCCAAATTGCGGGCGGGAGCGCACTTTATCGCCGCTGCCGTCTTTGACATCGCCCGCCTTGAAATAGACGTGGTCGTAGGTGTGGCTGCCGAAGTGGTGGCCTTCGGCGGCGCGCGCCTTCCAGTAGGCGGCCCAGCCGGGGTCCAGCGAGTAGTCGCCCTTGATGGTCGGCTCGTTGGCAAGGAAGAAGGTCGCCTTTACCTGGTATTTGTTGAGAGTGCCGGCGATCAGCTCGGCCTGCGACATGCTGCCGGTGTCTATGGTCAGATAGACCGTGCCCTTGCAGGCGTCCTGCGCGGACGCCGGCGCGGCGAAAATCAGGGTAGTGAGGAGGGCCGTAACCCGGAGGGCAGCGGCCCTACTGACGCGGCGCATGGTCAAAGTAGTAGATGCCGTGTGGCGAGCGCCCCACCGGAATGCGCTTTTCCACCTGTTTGGTCTCCATGTTCACCACCGCGACTTCCTTGCGGCTGCGCGCGGTCACCCACATCCACTTGCCGTCGGAGGACAGCTCCATGCAGTCGGGCGAACCGGCCACCTTGATGCTGTCGACCACCTTCATGGTCTGCATGTCGAGCACGGAGATGCTGTCGTCCACACGGTTGGAGACATACAAATGGCGCTTGTCGCCGCGGGCGAGAAAGTTGTGCGCGCCGCGCCCGGTGACTACCTTGTCGATCACTTTGTCGGTGGCGCGGTCGATCACCGCGACATAGTTCTGCCCCATCATCCCGACCAGCAGCTTGTTGCCGTCCGGCGTCAGCCACACGCCCGCGGGCGAGGGGCCCACCGGCAGGCGCAGCACCACCTTGCCGCTAGTCAGTTCGATTTTCGCCAGGGTATTGCTGCCCTGCTCGGTGACGTAGACGTAGCGGCTGTCCGGCGAGAAGGCCAGGTGGCTGGGCATCGAGCCGCTTTTTACCCGCGCCAGCGGCTTCATGTCGTCGCTAAGCTTGCCCGGATAAATGTCGACGAAGTCCTGGCGTAACGCGGTGGTGACAAAATACTTGCCGTCGGGAGAGAAGGCCAGTTGGTAGGGGTCCATCGCCGCAATGCGCCGGGTGATCTCGCCGGTCTTGCGGTCCACCACCAGCAGCTGGTTGACCGTGGTCAAGCCGATCAGCAGGGCGCTGTCGTCGGGCATCGCCATCATGTGATGCGGTCCGCGGCCCACCGGCACGCGCTTGGCCTCGGTCGAGGTCTTCGGGTCGATCAGGCTCAAGGTGTCGTCGTCCGAGTTGAGGACGATTACATAGCCCTGCGCCTGCGCAATGCCGGGCAGGGGCAGGGCAATCAGCAGGAGCGGGAGCAGCGCGGCGCGCCAGGCCAGGCGTGAAAAAACGGCGGCAAAGACGACGAAGACGAACATGCGGGAACCTTGTTTCAGCAACCCCCTATTTTACGCTGCCGCAACCCCGGGGTTTGACCTCGGTTAAACTTTGTGCAATCGAACCGGTCCATCGGCATATGAAAACCCTCAAATATCTTGCTATTGCGCTTGGCGTGCTGATCCTGATTGTCGTCGTCGGTGTCGGTATTTTCGCGGCCACCTTCGATCCCAACAAGTACAAGGACGAGATCACCCGCGTGGTGAAGGAGAAAAAAGACCGCACCCTGGCCATCCCCGGCAACATCAAGCTGGCGTTTTTCCCCAAGCTCGGCGTGGAAACCGGCGAGGCCTCGCTGTCGGAGTACAAGAGCGGCAAGCAGTTTCTCAAGGTCGGCAAGGCGCGCCTGTACCTGGATATTTTTCCGCTGCTGCGCAAGGAACTGGTGATCGACAAGGTCGAGGTCGACGGCCTCGAGGCCAACGTGGTCAAGCAGCGCGACGGCAAATTCAATTTCGACGACCTGCTGACCAAGGACGAGAAAAAAGACGACCAGGAGATGGTCAAGTTCGATGCCCAGGGTTTTACCCTCAACTACGCCAACATCAGCTACACCGACGAGGCCAGCGGACAGACCGCGAAGATCAGCGGCCTGGGGCTGGAAACCGGACGCCTGGCCAATGGCGTGCCGAGCAAATTCACCATGGCGGCCAACCTTGAGGGCGAAAAGCCGCTGATCAAGGCGCAGTTGCGCCTGGTCGGCGAATTGACCTTCGACCTCAATGCGAAAATCTATTCGGTGAAAGGCCTGGACGGCAAGATCAACGGCAACGGCCTGGATTTCAGCAATGCCGCGCTCAGTCTTAAGGGCGCGGTGCAGTCCGACACCGCAAGGAAGTCGCTGGATGCCTCGGGCCTGGAGCTTGAGTTCACCGGCGGCTATCGCCAGGTGGGCGTGGACGGCAAGCCCACCCTGGAAGTGACGGGTGCGGACATCAAGCTGGGCGCCGATACGCTGAAGCTGAACACCGAGACCCTGGAGGTGGCGGGCACCAAATTCAGCCTCAGCGGCAACGGCAGCTATAACCAGGAGCCTTTCGACGTCAAGGTGATGGCTCCCACGCTGGCGGCCGACGGGCGCAAGAAAGCGCTGCGCGGCGAGCAGATCAAGGTGGAGGCCAAGGGGCGTCGTGGCCAGCAGTCCGGCACGGTGACGCTGGAGGTGGCGAAGGTCGATGCCGATCTCTCGGCCCATCGCATCGCGCTGGAGGGCATGACTGCCGGCGGCTCGGGCGCGATGCCCGGCATGCTGCTCAACGACTTCAAGGCCAAGGTGCCTAAGCTGCAGGTGGACTTGTCGGCCGACCAGATCCTCGTCGATGGCGTGACCGTATCGGCCAACGGCAAGAAGGGCGACGACGACTTCGACCTCAAGGTGGACGCGCCGCGCCTGTCGGTGAGCAAGGATAACGCTGCAGGCGAAGCCGTGACCGGCGCGGTGAAAATGTCGGGCAAGGACGCGCTGGACATGAAGTTCAGCCTGTCCGACGTCAAGGGTTCCGGCAAGGCCTTGTCGGTGGGCAAGGTGGCGCTGGAAATAGCACGTGCACAGTTCGGCGAGACCTCGGTCAGCGGCGGTTTCTATACTGCACTCACCGCCAACCTCGAAGGCAAGGTCTTCGAGTTGGCGAAAATCGACGCCAACCTGACGGTGGCCAATCCGCAGATGCCGATGAAAAGCGTCAAGCTGCCGATCGCCGGCAGCGCGCGCGCCGATCTCGGCCGCGAGACGGCAGCGGCCGACCTGTCGATCCACTTCGACGAAAGCACCATCACCGCCAAGGGCGGCGTGACCAAGTTCAGCGGTCCGGCGATCAATTTCGACGTGAATATCGACAAGCTTAATGTCGATAAATACTTCCCGCCCAAGCCGGCGGGGCCGAAGAGCAACGAGCCGGAAAAGCCGATCGACCTTTCCGCCCTGAAAGCCCTGAACGCCACGGGCACCCTGAAAATCGGCGCCCTGCAGGTGAACAACATCAAGGCCTCCAACGTGGTGCTGAACTTCAAAGCAAACGGCGGCAAGGTGGATTTGAACCCGATGAGCGCGGCCCTCTACCAGGGCACGATGAAGGGTTCGGTGGCCCTCGACGCCAACCAGAACAGCTTCGTGGTCAAGCAAAACCTGGCCGGCGTCAACATCAATCCGCTGATGAAGGATGCGATCGACAAGGACATTCTCGAGGGCCGCGGCACCGTCAATCTCGACCTCACCACCGCCGGCAATACCCCCTCGGCGCTCAAGCGCGCCCTCAACGGCAGCGCCGCCATCGACCTGAAGGACGGCGCTTACAAGGGGATCAACCTGGCCAAGTCTTTTCGCGAACTGAAGGCTGGGGTTTCGCTCGACAAGACCCGCGTGCAGGACGCGAAAAAGGGAGACAAGACCGACTTCACGGAAATGAAAATCAGCGCGCAGATCAAGAACGGGGTGGCCGAAAGCAGCGACCTCGACGCGCGCTCGCCATTCCTGCGTCTGGGCGGCGCTGGCAAAGTAGACATCGGTGCTTCCACCCTCGACTATGTAGCCAAGGCGGCGATCGTCAACACCTCGGGCGGCCAGCAGGGCAAGGAACTGGCGCAGCTCAACGGCCTGACCGTGCCGGTGAAACTCACCGGCCCGCTGGAGGCGGTGAAATACAACATCGACTATGGCGAGATCGCCAAGAGCCTGGCCACCTCGCAGCTCAAGGGCAAGGCCGAGGACCTGCTCAAGAACAAGCTGGGCATCGGCAAGCCCGAAGCCGCCGCGCCCGCTCAAGGCGGTCAGGCGCAACAGCAAAAGCCGGCCGACAAGCTCAAGGACAGGCTGAAGGGCTTGATCCATTGACGGTTGCCGCGAAGGGTAAGGGCGGGGGTGCCAAGGAGCCGCGTTTTGCCGAGCGCGTGATCGCCTGGCAGCGCACCCATGGCCGCCACGACCTGCCGTGGCAGAACACCCGCGATGCTTACCGCATCTGGGTGTCGGAAATCATGTTGCAGCAAACCCAGGTGAGCGCGGTGATCGGTTATTACCAGCGCTTCATGGAGGGTTTTCCCAATGTCGCCATCCTGGCGCGGGCCGATGCCGATGAGGTGATGCGTCACTGGGCGGGCCTGGGTTACTACAGCCGCGCGCGCAACCTGCACCGCGCCGCGCAACTGGTGATGAGCGAACACGGCGGCGTGTTTCCGCAAACCCAGGAAGAGATCGAGGCGCTGCCGGGCATCGGCCGCTCCACCGCGGCGGCGATCCGCGCTTTCGCCTACGGCGCCCGCGCCGCCATCCTCGATGGCAACGTCAAGCGGGTGTTCGCGCGCCATGGCGGCGTGTCCGGCTACCCGGGCGAGCAGAAGGTGGAAAGAGTCATGTGGGAGATGGCGCAGGAGCGCCTGCCCACGGGTGAACTCGAACCCTACATCCAGGGCCTGATGGACCTCGGCGCCACGCTCTGCGTGCGCAGCCGACCGCGCTGCAAGGACTGTCCTGTGGCCGTCGATTGCGTCGCCTTGAGCGAAGGCCGCACCGCGGAGTTGCCGACCCGCAAGCCGAAGAAGGAATTGCCGCAGCGCGAGACCACCATGCTGGTGCTGATGCGCGCCGGCTCCGTGCTGCTGGAAAAGCGGCCGCCCAGCGGCATCTGGGGCGGCCTCTGGTCGCTGCCGCAAGCCGACGATGACGCCGCCGCGCGCAAGCTGGCAAAAACGCTGGGGGCGGACTGGGATGACGGCGAATACTTGCGCGTGATCGAACATGGCTTCACCCACTACCACCTGAGCATCAAGCCCGTGCTGTTGAGCGCGCGCGTGCGGCACGGCACCGAAGAGCCGGGCCATCTCTGGCTGCCCCTGGCCGAAGCGCATGGCGCAGCGCTGCCGTCACCGGTGAAGAAGCTATTGACTGGCTTGGCCGCCGGCACGCCGCTGTTCGACTAAGCCGTGCATGCCGCAGCGGCACCCGGACAGGAGAAGCCCTGCGGCGCCCGCTTGCCTATTTCAGACCTTGCTGCCCCAGATACTTGTGGATGATCTCCAGGCGCGAGTCGGGGTCTTGCAGTTCCATCAGCTTTTGCTTGGCCAGGGCGGGAATCGGCAGCACTTCGGAGAGACGGTTCGATAGCCAGGCGGCATTGTCGAAGTCGTGCGGCTCGGGGATCAGTTCCATCGGCAGCTTGGGCAGCAGGGCCTTGAGCAGGATCATGCAGCCGGCGAATTCGCTGCGTACGCCGACCACGGCGTCGTCAGCGATCGGCTCGGCGGCGGCGCGGATCAGCCCGCCCGCCTCGACGTGTGAAGAAAGAATGCGAAAGCGCTGCGAGCCGCGCGTCTTGATCTGCAGCAGGCCGAGTTGCTGCATGTCCCAGTCGGTGATGCTGGCCAGGCAGCCGATGTCGTGCGGGGTGGCCGGGGCGCCGACCTCGGCGCCTTCCTTGATCAGGCAGATGCCGAAGGGCGCGCCGCTTTTCATGCACTCGCGGGTCATGTCGATGTAGCGCGTTTCGAATACCTTCAGCGGCAGGGCGCCGCCTGGAAAGAGTACGGTTCCAAGCGGGAAAATCGGCAGGTTGCCCCAATCGGGCGGGCGCTGCTGCGCCTGCGTTGCTTCCCTCACTTATTTCATCTCCCTGTGGCGCACCAGCACGTCCGCGGTCTGGTTGAAACGCGCGGCGAGTTGTTCGGCGAAATAGACGGAACGGTGCTGGCCGCCGGTGCAGCCGATGGCCACCGTCAAATAGTGGCGGCTGTCGCGCGCATAGGCGGGCAGCCATTTCTCGACCAAGTCGCCGATGTCGGCCAGCATGTCCTGGGCCGCCGGAATCGCGTCCAGGTAGGCGACCACCGGCGCATCGCGCCCGGTCAGGGGGCGCAACTGCGGGTCGTAATAGGGGTTGGGCAGGGGACGCACGTCGAACACCAGGTCGGCGTCCAGCGGAATGCCCAGCTTGAAGCCGAAGGAGGTGAACACCAGCGTCAGGTCGGCGCGCTCGGTCTGCAAAAAGTCGAGCAGCCAGTCGCGCAGGGTCGAGGGGCGCAGGTCGCTGGTGTCGATGCGGTGCGCCATGCTGTGCAGTTCTTCGAGCAGTTCGCGCTCGCGGGCGATGTATTCGGACACCGTGGCGGTGCCGTCGTCCAGCGGATGGCGGCGCCGGGTTTCGGAATAGCGCTTGACCAGGGTCTCGGTCTTGGCGTCGAGAAACAGCATGCGCAGGTCGACGCCGTAGCGCTGCATCCCGGCCAGGTATTGCGGCAGGTCGGCAAGCCCGCGGCCGGTGGCCGCGGTGCGCGCGTCGATCGATACGGCGACCTTCTCCTGGCCCGACTCGCGCAGCGTCCCCACCAGGTCCGGCAGCATCGCCGGCGGCAGGTTGTCCACGCAATAATAGCCACTATCTTCCAGGACGCGGAGCGCGACGCTCTTGCCGGAGCCGGAAAGGCCGGTGACGAGAATGAGCTGCATGTTGCGGCGGCTTTGGGCCTGTTCAGTATATTCGGGGCGCCCAGCTTCCAGCCCTTGCGGAAGCGGCATGCCCTGCTCGGGGCGCCATGCCTGAATGATGCCATACGTTAAGGAAGGGAACTGCCGTTCCCTTACGGCCTTCGGCCTACACGAATTGGAAGGGAGCTGCTGCTCCCTTACGGCCTGCGGCCTATCCCTCGCGCAGCTTCGGGCAAATCTCGTTCATGAACTACCGTAAGGGGCCGCTATTCCCTACGCCCTGCGACCTAGCTCTTGTAAGCCTCGGTTAGCCTTCGTCCATGGCCGCCTGCTGCCGCGCCATGAAATCGGCCATGGTGTCGATGCCGCGCAATTGCAGGATGGTGTTGCGCACCGCGGCTTCGGTCAGCACGGCGAGGTTGCGGCCGGCGGCGACGGGAATCACCACCTTGCGGATGGGCACGCCCAGCACCTGTTCCATCTGCTCGTTCAGCGGCAGGCGCTCGTAGTCGGCGGTGCCGATGGCGTGCGGGCGCTGCAGGTGGACGATCAGCTTCAGGTTCATTTTCGGCCGTACCGCGGTCTCGCCGAAAATCGCTCGGATGTCCAGCAGGCCCAGGCCGCGCACCTCAAGCAGGTTCTTGAGCAGCGGCGGGCAGCGGCCTTCGAGCGCTTTCGGGGCGATGCGGGTGAGTTCGACCACGTCGTCGGCCACCAGGCCGTGGGCGCGGCTGATCAGCTCCAGGCCGAGCTCGCTCTTGCCCAGGCCGGATTCGCCGGTGATCAGCACGCCCAGGCCCAGCACGTCCATCAGCACGCCGTGCATGGTGGTCTTCGGCGCGAGCACCTTGGTAATGTAGACCCGCAGCATGTCGATCACCGTGGCGGCGGCGATCGGCGTGGCGAAGACCGGCACGCCATGGGCCGCGCAGGCCTGCACGATCACCGCCGGCGCCTCGACGCCGTCGGCGATGATCACCGCGGGCGGATTGCCCCCCAGCAGTTCCGAGAGATAGTGCTGCTGCCGGGTCGAGGCGAGGTGGGCCAGGTAGTCGTATTCCGGCTTGCCGATCACCTGCAGCCGGTCTTTATGGATCAGGTTCAGGTGGCCCACCATGTCGGCCACCGAATGGGTGGCGTAGGCGTCCGGATTGAGCACCTTGCCGCCGTGCTCCTCGCCGGCGATCCAGGCCAGTTCGAGTTGGCGGGAAGCGCCGTCAAATAGGGACTTGAGGGTCAGGGGCTGCATCGTCGGTGCCGGGAGTGGAGGGGAAAGAGGGGCATCAGCGCGCGCCGGTGAGCTCGCGGTGCACGCTGGCGACGTCCGGCAGCGCGGCCAGGCGCGCGCGCGCCTCGACGTCGGCGAAGATCTCCGCCAGCGAAGCGAGGATCTGCAGGTGGCTGTTGGTGTCTTTTTCCGGCATCAGCACGAAAAACAGCAGGTTCACCGGGCGGCCGTCCGGCGCCTCGAAGGGGATCGCCTCTTTCAGGCGCAGGAAGGCGCCGATCGGCGCTGCCAGCTTGGCGATGCGGCCGTGCGGAATCGCCACCCCCTGGCCGAGTCCGGTCGAGCCCAGGCGCTCGCGCGCGAACAGGCTGTCGAACACGGTCGAGCGCGCGATGCCCTGGTGGTTCTGGAAAAGCATGCCCGCTTCGTCGAAAACGCGGCGCTTGCTGGCGAGCTCGAGATCAAGCGCGACATTGGTTTCCGGCAGCAACCGGGCGATGACTTGCGAAGGGGTCTGGATGGGGGAATTCATGCACCGTGCCGGGGGCAAAATCCCCTAGGCTGACGGGCGCGAATTATACGCTTGATCAATGCGTCTGAGCGCCCGCGACCGAACGGGTCGCGGGCAGGAACGTGGCTTGCAACCGTAAATGCAAGGCTAGTTCAGGTCCATGCGCTTGGCGGACTCGCAGGGGTGACTCTGTGTCTTGTCTTTGTATTTGCAGATCTGGCGGTCGAGTTTGTCGGCCAGGGTATCGATGGCTGCGTACATGTTTTCGTCCACCGTCTCGACGAAAATGTCCTTGCCCCGGACATGCACGTTCACTTCTGCTTTTTGCGCCAGCTTTTCGACCGAGAGAATCACGCTGACGTCGATGACGTGGTCGAAATGGCGGTTGATGCGGGAGAGCTTGGAAACCACATACTCGTGGATCGCGGGAGTGACCGACACGTGATGCCCGCTGACGGTGAAGTTCATGCTTGCCTCCTTTCCAGTGGAGCCGCCCCTGGAAGTGAGGAGGAGGAGGCTCCCTACAACGACTTGCGAAGATTGGCCGGCGGGATCTTGAGGCCGTCGCGATATTTCGCGATGGTGCGCCTCGCAACGACGATGCCCTGCTGGCCCAATATATCGGCAATTTTTGAGTCCGATAGTGGCTTTTTGACATCCTCCGAAGTGACGAGTTGCTTTATTAAAGCTCTTATTGCCGTAGAAGAGCAAGCCCCCCCGCTGTCGGTCGCCACGTGGGAACCAAAAAAGTATTTCAATTCAAAGATCCCGCGGGGAGTGAGCATGTACTTATTTGTCGTCACCCGGGAGATTGTGGACTCGTGCAGGCCCAGTTCGTCGGCGATTTCGCGCAGCACCAGAGGACGCATGGCGACTTCGCCATGGTCGAAGAAATGCTTTTGCCGCTCGACGATCGCCTGCGCCACGCGCTCGATGGTCTCGAAGCGCTGGTGCACGTTTTTCAGCAGCCACTTCGCTTCCTGGAAGCGCGTGTGGATGGTCGCCTCGCCGTTTACCGCGGGCGTGCTGCGGCCGCGTTCGCGCGAAAGTATTTCGGCGTATAGACGATTGATGCGCAGCTTTGGCACCGCGGCCGGATTGACGCCGACCTTCCACTGGCCCTTGATCTTGCGGGCAATCACGTCGGGCGTGATGTAGCGCGTGTCGATCACCGCGTATTGCGCGCCCGGGCGGGGGTTTTGCGCCAGCAGCATTTCGTGCGCTTCGCGCAGGTCGTCGTCGTCGCAACGGCAGGCACGCTTGAGTTGCGCGAAGTCGCGCGCGGCCAGCAGTTCCAGGTGCTTGCGGCAGATCTCGACGGCGAGGTCGCGGCAGCGCGAGGGCGGCAGGATATGCAACTGCAGCACCAGCGCCTCCGACAGGTTGCGCGCCGCCACCCCGGGCGGGTCGCAGGACTGCAGCAGGCGCAGCGCCACTTCGAGATCTTCCAGCTCGATCTCCAGTTCCTCCGGCAGCATCTCGAGGATTTCCTCCAGCGCCTGGCCGAGGTAGCCGTCTTCGTTCAGCGCTTCGATCAGCGCGGTGATCAGGCCGCGGTCGAGCGCGCTGACGCGCATCGTCGCCACCTGGTTCATCAAGTGGTCGCGCAGCGTCGATTCGGCCGCCGGCAGTTGGCGCGAAGGCCCTTCGTCATCGTCGTCGTTGCGGTTGCTTTTGCTGCTGGAGGTGAATTCGCGCTCCGTCCAGTCGGGAGGGCTCTCGCCGTTCTCCGGTGTGCCGAAGGCATCCGCCAGGGATTCGGTCTGCACCTTCTCGCCGGCGCCGAAAGCGTCGGCCGTGGCCTCGCCCCCCTCGGTGAAACCCTCCGGCGCGTAGGCGCCGGCGTCGTCGTCGCGTTCCAGCAGCGGGTTTTCCGCCAGGATCTGCTCGATCTCCTGGTTCAGCTCGATGGTCGAGAGCTGCAGCAGCCGGATCGACTGCTGCAACTGCGGCGTCAGCGTCAGGTGCTGCGAGAGTTTGAGTTGTAGCGCTTGCTTCATGGATTACAGTCGGAAATTCTCGCCGAGGTACACCCGGCGTACGCTCTCGTCGGCGACGATCGCCTCGGGCGTGCCGCTTTTCAGCACGTTGCCCTCGCTGATGATGTAGGCACGGTCGCAGATGCCCAGGGTCTCGCGCACGTTGTGGTCGGTGATCAGCACGCCGATGCCGCGGCCCTTGAGAAAGCGGATGATTTTCTGGATGTCCAGCACGGCGATCGGATCGACCCCGGCGAACGGCTCGTCGAGCAGGATGAACTTGGGTTCGGTGGCCAGGGCGCGCGCGATCTCGACGCGGCGGCGCTCGCCGCCTGAGAGCGACAGCGCCGGGTTGGCCGCCAGGCCGGCGATGTTGAGCTCGCCCAGCAGTTCGGCCAGGCGCTCGTCCATGCGCTGGCGCGTCATGCCCTGCAATTCCAGCACGGCGCGGATATTTTCCTCCACGGTCAGCTTGCGGAACACCGAAGCCTCCTGCGGCAGGTAGGAGAGGCCCAGGCGTGCGCGGCGGTGAATCGGCTGCGCCGTCACGTCCTCGCCGCCGATAGTGATGCGCCCGGCATCGGCGCCCACCAGGCCCACCACCATGTAGAAGCAGGTGGTCTTGCCGGCGCCGTTGGGGCCCAGCAAGCCCACCACCTCGCCGTTGGCGACGTCGAAGGAGACGCTCTTGACGACCTCGCGCGAGCCATAGCGTTTTTTCAGCCCGCCGGCCACCAGGTTGCTCATTTCTTCGGCGGTTCCGGGTATTCTTCGCGCGGCGCGGCGATGCCGCCGGACGATTTCAGGTTGAGGTCCGCGCCCTTAGGCGGCGTGCCCTTGTCGTTTCCATTGCCGGCGTTCCCCTTGCCGGCGCCACCCTTGCCGGCGCCATCCTTGTCGGCGCCGCCGCTAGCGCTCTTCGGCATGATGGTGAGGGTGACGCGCTTGTCGCCATTGCCGGTACCCGGGCCTTCCTTTCCGCCGACCACGGTATAGAACTCGGTGCGGGCGTCGTAGTTGATCACGTTGCCGCGCGCCTCGTCGCCATTGCGCAGGATGCGCGCGCGGGTGATGAGGTCGGCCTTGTCGGCCTTGGCGTCGTAGCGGATGCGCTCGCCCCAGCCTTCGATGTACTCGTCGACGCCGTCGCGCTTCTGGCGGAAATACGCCAGGCCGCCGGCGCCGCGGTCGGCGATGCCGGTCTGGAACCCTTCCGGGTCCTGGGTCACCGTCAGCTTGTCGGTGCGGATCACCAGGGTGCCCTGGGTCAGCACCACGTGGCCTTCGAACACGTTTACCTGCCGCAGGTCGTCATAGTTCATCCGGTCGGCTTCGATGTTGACCGGCTTTTCGCGGTCCGCCTTTTCCGCGCGCGCAGGCTGCGCCGCAAGCACGCAGGCAAGCAGGGCGAAAAACAGGGAAGCGTGAGATGAGCGCATGGAAAAAAAACTCATTTTTTCTTTGGGGTTTGTATATAGGTGCCGGTCACCGCCGAGCGCAGGCGCATGGTGCGGTAGCGGTTGCTGGCGTCCATGCCGGTGCCGGTCAATATGGAGGCGCCGTCGTGGATCACCACCCGCTCCGGGGTGTCGGCGGTATCTTCGTCGGGCCGCGCGCGCAAATAGGTGGTGGTGGCGCGCACATCCTCGGTGCCGGATTTGGCGCCCGGTTTTTTGTCGCCGGCGCGAAAGATCTCGACGTTGTCATACAGGCGCACTTCCTCGCCGCCGCTGGTGGTAATGCCGCGGTCGGAGGACAAGCGAACTTCGGGCGCGCCCGGCTGCAATTCCTTGAACACCGGCGAGCGCAGGTGGGAAGTGTCGTCGTCCGGATAGTGGACCAGGTCGCGGGCGGTCAGCACGTAATGGATCTCGCCGGTGTCGGACAGGCGCACGATGGTGAAATTGTTCGCCGTGTAGTCCGGGTCGTGGGTGGCCGCGCGCCGCGCCGCCGGCGCCGACAGCTCCACCGTGCGGTTGAGCCAGGTCGTGAGCATCACCAGCATCAACAGGATGGTCAGCGGCACCAGTACCGACAGGCCGCGGGTGTTTCGCGCCAGGTTGCGTGGCGTCACTTCAGGTACTCCGCGATCAGGCGCTCGAGCGAACCCTGCGCCTGCAGGATCAGTTCGCATACTTCGCGCACCGCGCCGTCGCCGCCGGCGCGCGCGGTGACGTAGTGGGAGCGCTCGCGCACCGCCGCCGGCGCCGTGGGCACCGAGGCGGCGAAACCGGCGCGCAGCATCGCGCCGAGGTCGAACAGGTCGTCGCCCATGAAGCCTGATTGCTCGGGCTTGAGTTTGAGTTCACCGATGATCTCGTCGAGCGCCTCGCGCTTGTTGCTCACTCCCTGATGGCAGTAGTGCAGGCCGAGGTCGCGCGCGCGGCGCTCCACCAGCGGCGAGCGGCGCGAGGTGATCAGCGCCAGCTTCAGGCCGGCGTCGCGCAGCATGTTCATGCCCTGGCCGTCGAGGGCGTGGAAGGTCTTGGTCTCGACGCCATCGTCGGTGTAGTACAGGCGGCCGTCGGTGAGCACGCCGTCGACGTCGAAGGCCATCAGTTTCAGCGGCTGCAAGCGGGCAATCAGGTCGTCTGCCATGGTGGGCTCCCGGACAATTCTCGACAGGACGCAGTGACCGCGCCGCCGGCAGGCGCCGCGGCGGGGAAAGAAGCGACGGATGCACGATAAGGACGATTCGGCGCGCGCATCAGACCACCTTGGCATGCAGCAGGTCGTGCGCATTGAGCGCGCCCACCAGCTTGCCGCCGTCGATCACCAGCAACTGGGTGATGTTGTGCTGGTCCATCAGGTGCACCGCCTCGATGGCCAGGGCGCTGGAGACGATGCTGCGCGGGCTGGCGGTCATCACCGAGGCCACCGGGGTATTCATGTCGGTGACCTGCTGCAGCGCGCGGCGCAGGTCGCCGTCGGTAAACACGCCGCAGACGCGGCCCTGGTCGACGATGGCGGTCATGCCCATGCGCTTGGCGGTGACTTCGCGCAGCGCCTCGGCCAGTGTGGCCGACAGCGGCACCATCGGGATGGCGTCGCCGGTGCGCATGACGTCGCGCACATGCAGCAATGATTGCCGGCCCAGCGAGCCGCCGGGGTGGGAGCGGGCGAAATCGGCCGGGCCGAAGCCGCGCGCGTCCAGCAGCGCTACCGCCAGGGCGTCGCCCATCGCCAGTTGCGCGGTGGTGCTGGCCGTCGGCGCCAGGCCCATCGGGCAGGCTTCGCGCTCGACATGGATGTTCAGGTGCACGTCGGCCAAGCGCGCCAGGGTCGAATCCGGGTTGCCGGTCAGGGCCACCAGCTTGGCGCCCATGCGCTTGACCGAGGGCACGATGGCCAGCAGTTCGCCGGTTTCGCCGGAGTTGGAGAACGCCACCAGCACGTCGTCGGCGGTGATCATGCCGAGGTCGCCGTGGCTGGCCTCGGCCGGATGGACGAAAAACGCCGCCGTGCCGGTTGACGCGAAGGTGGCTGCGATCTTACGGGCGATATGGCCGGACTTGCCCATGCCGGACACCACCACCCGGCCGCGGCTGGCCAGCAGCAGTTCCACGGCTTCAGCAAAAGAGGCGTCGATGCGCTCGATCAGCCCGGTAATGGCCTCGGCTTCGGTGCGCAACACCTCCCGCGCAAGCGCAAGCGGGCCGGATTCCCGCGCTTGCGCGTCGGGCTTGTCCGGACAGTTTTGCGGCGTTGCGGCTTGAGGATTTTGCGATGCAGCAGCTATCATGCCACCGAGTATAACAAACCATAACGCAGTTCGACCTCGTATTGGCATCACTTTTGCAGTCAAACTTTGTAAACCAACTAAGGGCTGCCCCTCGTGCTATCGACCCTTGAGATCGTTCTGGTCTTTTTGGCTGCCGCGGTCGGGGTGGTGGCGCTGGCGCGCAAGCTGCATTTGCCGCCCATCCTGGGCTATCTGGCCGCCGGCATCCTGATCGGCCCGCACGCGCTGGGCATCGTGCCCGACACGCCCGATACCCGCTACTTGGGCGAATTCGGCGTCGTCTTCCTGATGTTTTCGATCGGCCTGGAATTCAACCTTTCCAAGTTGATGGCGATGCGCAGCACGGTTTTCGGCCTGGGCACCGCCCAGGTCGGCCTGATTACCTTGCTGGGCCTGGGCGGCGCCATGCTGATGGGCCTGGGCTGGCAGGCCGGCCTGGCCTTGGGCGGCGCCCTGGCGATGTCTTCCACCGCCATCGTCGTCAAGCTGCTGACCGAGCGCCTGGAACTGGAGTCGGAGCATGGCCGCGACGTCGTCGCCATCCTGCTGTTCCAGGATCTGGCGGTGGTTCCCTTCCTGATCGTCATTCCGGCGCTTGCCGAGGGCTCGTCCGACCTCGCCTGGACCTTGGGCAAGGCGGCGCTCAAGGCAGTGTTCGTGCTGGCCATCCTGCTGTTCGCCGGCAAGAAGCTGATGCACCTCTGGCTCACCGTGGTGGCGCAGCGCCGCTCCACCGAGCTGTTCGTCCTCAACCTGCTGTTCATCACCCTGGGTCTGGCCTACATCACCGAGCACGCCGGCCTCTCGCTGGCCCTGGGCGCCTTTGTCGCCGGCATGCTGATTTCCGAGACCGAATACCGGCACCAGGTGGAAGAAGACATCAAGCCCTTCCGCGACGTGCTGCTGGGCCTGTTTTTCGTCACCATCGGCATGCTGCTCGACCCGCGCGTGCTGGTAAACCAATTTCCGATGGTGATTTTCCTCACCATCGTGCCGGTAATCATCAAGTTCGGCGTGGTCGCGGCCTTGAGCCGCGGTTTTCGCCGGCCCCTGGGCACCTCGATTCGCACCAGCCTGGCGCTGGCGCAGGCGGGCGAATTCGGGTTCGTGCTGCTGGCACAGGCCGGCGGGCTGAACCTGGTCGATGACCAACTGATGAGCGCCATTCTCGCCGCAATGCTGCTGTCGATGCTGGCCGCGCCTTTCCTGATCGCCTACAGCGAGCGCATCGCCAACCGCTTCGCCCGCGACGACTGGATGCTGAAATCGCTGCAGCTGACCGAAATCGCCACCCGCACGATGAAAAATACGCGCCACGTGCTGATCTGCGGCTACGGCCGCAACGGGCAGTCCCTGGCCAAGCTGCTCAAGGCGCAAGGGGTCGAGTACATGGCCCTGGACCTCGACCCCGACCGCATCCGCGAGGCCGCCGCCGCCGGCGACTCGGTGGTCTATGCCGATGCGGCGCGGCGCGAGTCCTTGAGCGCCGCCGGCCTGATGCGCGCCCAGGCGGTGGTCATTACTTATGGCGACACCGCCTCGGCGCTGAAGATCCTTCATCACGTACAGGAGGCGCGGCCCGGCCTGCCGGTAATCGTGCGGGTGACCGATGAGGCCGACATGGACCGTCTGCAGGCCGCCGGCGCCGCCGAGGTGGTGCCGGAGGCACTCGAATCGAGCCTGATGCTGGCCTCCCACGCGCTGTTGTTATGTGGCGTGCCATTGAACCGGGTTTTACAACAGGTGCGCTCGGTGCGCGAGTCGCGCTATGGCATCCTGCGCGGCTTTTTCCACGGCGCCTCCGACGCCCAGGAAGACCTGACCGAGCGCAACCACCTGCGCCTGCATTCGGTGCCTCTCACCGATGGCGCCGCCGGCATCGGTAAAACCTTGGGCGAAGCCGGCCTGGAAGCTCTTGGGGTAGAGCTGGTGGCGTTTCGCCGCAAGGGCGTGGCCGGCGTGGTGGTGGAGCCGGCACAGGTTCTGCAGGCCGGCGACGTGCTGGTGCTCAAGGGCACGCCCGAGACCATCGCCCGCGCCGAGGCGCGCCTGCTGGGCGGCTGAGCGGTTTCCCTACCGGCAGGTATGATGCGCCACCGATGATCACCACCCTGTCCCTCCGCAAACGCAAGCTCGCGCTGGTGATGGCGCTGGCCTTGCTGCTGCTGCTGGAGGCGGCGCCGGAGTCGGACTGGCTGGCGCGCCTGCTGTTTTGTGCGCATCTTCTGGCCGTGCTGCTATGGCAGCCGGTGATCAACCTGCGCCAGCCGCCGCGCCTGCGCGCCACCCTGTTGCTGCTCGCCGTCATATTGGTGGCGGCCGGCCTGATCGACCCCTGGCTCAAGCTGGTATGGATCGCCCTGTTGTCGGGCCTGATTGCCGGCCTGGCTTCCGCTTTCGCTCCCCGTCCGGAGCGCCTGTTCTATCTGTCGGCCCTGGGCAACCTGATCGTCATGTTGTTTACCCTTGTGGTGCCGGAGTTGCTGGCGCCCGCGGCGCGGGTCAGCGCCCTGGGCGCCACCGCGCATGTCTGGATCGAGATCCTGCTCGGCCTGACCCTGGTGGTGATGCTGGGTTTTGCCTGGCGCGCCGTGCCCGAAGAGGCGGAAAGAGCGGCGCCGGGCGCGCGCGCCTACGACCTGCTCTACGCCGCCTGGGTGGTGGTCCTGCTGTTGCTGGTGGTGTTTTTCGGCCTGGCGCTGCTCACACTTTCGCAGCGTTCCTATCTGGCCAGCATGGGCGCCACCCTGATGGTGGTGGCGGCGCTGCTGCTGGCCTTCAACTGGATCTGGTCGCGCTTCGGCGGCCATGGTCAGGATGGCGGCGGCACCCTGTCGATCCTGGTGTCGCGCTACCTGCTGTCCTTCGGCCTGCCCTACGAGAGTTGGCTCGACCGCCTGGCGCAACTGTCGCGCGACGAGACCGACCCGGCAAAATTTTTCGGCGAGGCGATGCACGCCCTCGGCCGCCTGGCCATTGTTGCCGGCGCGCGCTGGAACGGCCCGGGTTTCGCCGGCGAATTCGGCGAGGTCGGCGGGCGCCACATGGTGGTGATCGACACCGCCACACAGGCCGCCTCCACCGCGCGCATCGAGGTGGCGATCTACACCCGCGAGCTGCTGTCGCCCGCCTTTGTGTGGCACTTCAAGCTGCTGATCCAGATCGCCGCCGAGTTCTATGGCGCCAAGGCGCGCGAGGCGCGCCTGCGCAGCCAGCAATACCTGCGCGCGGTGCACGAGACCGGCGCCCGGCTTACGCATGACGTGAAAAACCTGCTGCAGTCGCTCAACGGCATCCTCGGTGCCGCCGCCGAGGTGAAGGACGACGCCCAGGTGCGGCAACTGGTGCAGCGCCAGTTGCCGGTGATCACCCAGCGGCTGGCGCAAACCCTGGACAAGCTGCAGCAGCCTTCCACCGACAGCCAGCGCCTGCTGCGCCTGTCGGCCTGGTGGAACGTGCTGCGCCGGCTCTACGAGCGCGAGCCCGTGACTTTCGAGGAGGCGACGCTGGAGACCGACCTGCCGATCGCGCAAAGCCTGTTCGACAGCGTGGCCGACAACTTTTTGCAGAACGCGCTGCAAAAGCGCGCCGCCGGGCCGGCGATCGACATCCGCGTCGAGCTGGCTTGCCGCAACGGCCGCATCGAATTTTCCGTCACCGACACCGGCGCGCCGATGGACGCGGAGGCGGCCGGGCGACTGTTCGACTGGCCCTTGCCTTCGCGCAGCGGGCTGGGAATCGGCCTGTACCAGGCGGCGCGCCAGGCCGACGCGCTGGGCTACCGCCTGCGCCTGGCGGAAAACCGGGAAGGCTGCGTGCGTTTCGAGTTGCTCAATTCAGACTAGCGGATTGGCCGCAATCCTTTCAGTGCTCGGCGCGCTCCAGGGCCGCCATCCGGCTATATAGCGTGGTGCGGTTGATGCCCAGCAGGCGCGCCGCCTGGCTGACGTTGCCGCCGGCCAGTTTCATCGCCGCCGAAATGTAGGCGCGCTCCCAGCCTTCGAGCTTGTCGTCGAGGTTGAAGGCGCCGCGGCGCGACAGCTCGCGCAGCGCCGCCTCGTCGAGACTGTCGCCCTCCTGGGTGCTGGCCGACAGCAGGACCGCGCCGGAGTCGAGTTCGGATTCGAGATCGCGCGCGGCGATTTCGCGCCCCGGGAATTTGGTCACCAGGCGGATCACCACGTTGCGCAGTTCGCGCACATTGCCCGGGAAGGGGTAGTCCAGCCAGAGGCGCTCGGCGGTCGACGACAGGATGAAATGCGGGGTGCCCGCGGCCGCTGCATAGAGGCTGCGGAAATGCGTCAGCAGGGCGAACTTGTCCTCGCCCAGTTCGCGCAAGGGCGGCACGCGGATCGAAAACACCGACAGGCGGTGATACAGGTCGGCGCGAAAGCCGCCGGTTTTCGATTCGCTGCGCAGATCGCGGTTGGTGGCGGCGAAAATCCGCGCCTGCGACTTGCGCGAAGCTGTTTCGCCGACGCGGTTGTATTCGCCGTTTTCCAGCACCCGTAGCAACTTCGCCTGCAGGGCCAGCGGCAGCTCGCCGATTTCGTCGAGAAACAGGGTGCCGTCCTGGGCGTCCTCGAAATAGCCTGCCTTGGCGGTCTGCGCGCCGGTGAAGGCGCCTCGGGCATAGCCGAACAGGGTCGGCTCGACCAGCGAAGGGGCGATCGCCGCGCAGTTCAGCGCGAGATAGGGTTTGCCGCGGCGCGGCCCGAGGGCATGCAGGCAGGAGGCCACCACTTCCTTGCCGCTGCCCGATTCGCCTTCGATCAGCACCGGAAAGGGCGAGCCGGCGTACAGGCTGATCTGGGTTTTCAGGCCGAGCATCGGCTCGGAAACGCCGACCAGCGCATCCAGCGGGCTGCCGGCCGCCGCCGGCCCCGCCGCGGCCTCGACCTCGGCGGCATTGGCCTTCAGGGCGTCGAGGAGAATCTGCTTCAGGTGGGAGGGCTGCGCCGGTTTGGGGACGAATTCGGTGGCGCCCAGCGAGCGCGCGTGGCGCGCGGCGGCGACTTCCGACTGGCCCGACAGGACGATGATCTTCATGTCCGGCGCGTGCGACAACAGGGCCGAGATCAGCTTGTAGCCTTCGTCCGGTTCATGCGGGCTGGGCGGCAGGCCCAGGTCGATCAGGGCCAGCGGCGGCGCCTCCGGGAGGCTGCGCACCAGGTCGACCGCGGTTTCCCGCGAAGCGGCGGAGTGGACCCGGAATTCCTGACCCAGGATGACCGACAGGGTGTCAACGATCAGCGGATCGTCGTCGACCAGGATCAGGGAAGGCAGCGGGCTAGTCGTTCCGTTCAGCATGGGTGGCGGTTTTCAAGCCTTTGTCGGATTCAGGCGCATTGTCGCCTTTTTGTGGCGTAACGCGCGTACCGGCGGCCTTTGCTTGTTCCATTGCAGCAACAACAGCGCAACATTTCAGCAACAATTCAAAGCCGGGCATGCTGCTAAAATGCCGCCCTCCCATGCTTATGTCCGACTCTCCCACGTCCGCCGATCAGCCCTTCGTGGCCATGCAAGGCGTTTCCTTCGCTTATCCCACGCTAGCCGGTGCCCCCGGCCGGCAGATATTGAGCGGCGTCGACTTGAGCGTCAAGCGCGGGCAACTGGTGGCACTGATGGGCGGCTCGGGCTCGGGCAAGACCACCATCCTGCGCCTGCTCGGAGGGCAAGTGAAGCCGCAGGCCGGCACGGTCATGGTCGATGGACGCAATGTCCATGCGCTCAAGCACGGGGAACTATTTGCTCTGCGTCGGCGCATGGGCATGCTGTTCCAGTTCGGCGCCCTGTTCACCGACATGAGCGTGTTTGAGAACGTCGCCTTTCCCTTGCGCGAACATACCGACCTGCCCGAGGCTGCGATCCGCGACCTGGTGCTGATGAAGCTAAATGCCGTCGGCCTGCGCGGCGCGCACGCCCTGATGCCTTCGGAGATTTCCGGCGGCATGGCGCGGCGGGTGGCATTGGCGCGTGCCATCGCGCTCGATCCGCAACTCATCATGTACGACGAGCCCTTCGCCGGGCTGGACCCGATTTCGCTGGGCATCACGGCAAACCTGATCCGCAGCCTGGGCGCGGCGCTGGGTGCGGCGTCGATCATCGTCACCCATGACGTCGAAGAGTCGCTGGCGATCGTCGACTATGTCTATTTCCTCGCCGAGGGCAAGATCGTCGCCCAGGGCACGCCGGATGAAATCCGCGCCTCGACCATGCCCTACGTGCAGCAATTCGTCGCCGGCAGCCCGGACGGCCCGGTGCGCTTCCACTACCCGGCGCCGGATTACGCCGCCGACCTGGGGCTGGCGAAATGAGGGCCTTTGCCAGGAGCATCGGCCATGGCGTGATCGACGCCGTCGCCAAGCTCGGATATTTCGCGCGTCTTTTCGTTCTCACGCTGCGCCAGTCCGGCACCGCCTTCGCGCGGCTGCGCCTGACCATCGCGCAAATCCATTTCATCGGCAACTATTCGCTGGTGATCATCGTGGTTTCCGGCCTGTTCGTTGGATTCGTGCTCGGATTGCAGGGGTATAACACTTTGCAGCGCTATGGTTCGGAACAGGCGCTGGGCCTGCTGGTGGCGCTGTCGCTGGTTCGCGAACTGGGGCCGGTGGTCACGGCGTTGCTGTTTGCCGGGCGCGCAGGCACTTCGATTACGGCTGAAATCGGCCTGATGAAGGCGGGGGAGCAGTTGACGGCGATGGAAATGATGGCGGTTTCGCCGGTGGCGCGGGTGCTGGCGCCGCGGTTCTGGGCAGGTGTTGTTTCCATGCCACTGTTGGCGGCGATGTTTTCGGCTGTCGGCGTGTTCGGCGGCTACATTGTCGGAGTGGTGATGATCGGGGTGGACGAGGGCGCTTTCTGGAGCCAGATGCAGAACGGCGTTGACTGGATAGACGACGTCGGCAACGGCGTGATCAAGAGCATTGTGTTCGGTATCGCCGTGACTTTCATTGCCGTCTTCGAGGGTTACGACAGCCAGCCGACGCCAGAGGGCGTCTCGCGCGCCACCACGCGCACGGTGGTCAGTTCCTCGCTGGCGGTGCTGGCCCTGGATTTCATCCTGACCGCGCTGATGTTTACCAAGGGATAGAGGCTTATGGACCGTAAACTGACTGATTTATGGGTGGGAATGTTCGTGATCGCTGGTGTGGTCGCGGTCCTGCTTTTGGCCCTCAAGGCAGGCAATTTGCTGTCTTTCAGTTTTTCCGAGACATATCAAGTGCTTGCCAATTTTGATAACATTGGGGGACTGAAGACAAGGGCGCCGGTCAAGAGCGCAGGCGTGGTGGTCGGCCGGGTGATCAAGGTGGGTTTCGACGACAAGACCTACGAAGCGGTAGTGACCCTGGCGATGGACCGGAACTACAGCTTTCCCAAGGACACATCGGCGAAGATTTTGACATCCGGCTTGCTGGGTGAGCAGTACATCGGGCTGGAGCCCGGTGGAGACGACGCCAAGCTGGCCGACGGCGGCAAGATCAAGACGACGCAATCGGCGATCGTGCTGGAAAACCTGATCAGCCAGTTTTTGTTCAGCAAGGCGGCGGAAGGCAAGAGCGACAGCAAGGACAGCGGTGCGGCGCCTTCGGGCATCAGCGCACCGCCGGGCATCACGGCGCCGCCGGGCATCGGCGCGCCGGCGGCAGGGATCCAGGGCGGACCGAAAAGCGAAAACAACAAGGACAGCAAATGAAAGCGTGGACTAATTTCAGGCATCTGGCGGCGGCGCTTTTGTTCGCGGCCTTAGCTGGCGGCTGCGCCAGCAGCCACAATCCGGCCGACCCCCTGGAGGGCATGAACCGCGCCATGTTCAGCTTCAACGACGGTTTCGACAAGGTGATCTTTAAGCCGGGCGCCAAGGCCTACAAGGCGGTGGTGCCGGAGCCCGCGCGCCAGTGCGTGGGCAACGTGTTCGCCAACGTCAACGACATTTTCGTCTCGGTCAACAGCCTGCTGCAGGGCAAGGTCGGCGATGCCGTCTCCGACGCCTGCCGCGTGCTGGTCAACACCACCGTCGGCATTGCCGGCTGTTTTGACGTCGCCTCGAAAATGGGCATGGAAAAACACAATCGCGATTTCGGCCAGACCTTCGGCAAGTGGGGCGTGACCCCTGGCCCTTATCTTGTACTGCCGATCATCGGGCCGTCCAATTTCCGCGACGCCGGCGGCTATTTCCTCACCACCTATCTCGACCCGGTTTGGAACCTGCCCTACGTGCCGCTGCGCAATGAATTGGTGGTGCTGCGCGCTGTCAACATCCGCGCCGACCTGATCTCCGCCAGCGATGTGCTGGAAGAGGCCGCTCTGGACAAGTACAGCTTCGTGCGCGACGCCTACATGCAGCGCCGCCAGGGCATGGTCGAAGACGACAACAACGATGCCAAGCCGAAGAAGGAGTCCGATGCCGGGCCCCTGCCCCTGGCTTTCAAGGGTGCGATCGCACCCGCCAACCCGGTGCCGGCCGGACTCTGGTTCGACCAGGCCAATCAGCGCGTCGGCGGCACGCTGGCGGCGCAACCGGCTAAGGCCGGAAATAGCGCCGCCCGGCGCGGCGCCAAGTCGGCTTCGGCCGGCGTTGCCGCAAGCTCGCTGTAAAGAAAGAAAAGAGAAATCCCCTTGCAGTCTTTGCCCATGTTGAAACAGATCTTCCGGGTGGCCGTACTGGCAGCCGGCTTTTTTGCCGCCGGCGCCGCGCTCGCCCAGGAGGCGCCCGACGCGCTGATCCGCAAAGCGGTGGATGAAGTGACCACCACCATCAAGTCGGACAAGGATATCCAGTCCGGCAACCGGCAGAAGATCAATGTCCTGATCGACACCAAGATCGCCCCCTATGTGAATTTCGCGCGCATGACGCAGTCCGCGGTCGGCCGCAACTGGGCCAAGGCGACGCCTGAGCAACAAACGGCGCTGACCCGTGAGTTCAAGTCGCTGCTGACCAACACCTATTCGGGCGCGCTCTCTTCCTATCGCCCCGAGACGGTGATCGAATACCGCCCGATCCGCTGGCAGCAGGGCGAGTCCGATGCCGTGGTGCGTTCGGTGATCAAGGGCGCCACCGCCGAACCGATCCAGCTCGACTATTTCCTCGAGAAAATGGATGGCGGCTGGAAAGTGGTGGACATGAACGTCGCCGGTTTCCGCCTGGTGGAGAATTACAAGGGCCAGTTCAACAGCGAGATCGCCAACAGCGGCATCGACGGCCTGATCAAGAAGCTGTCGGCGCTCAATCGCGCCAACGAGGCCAAGGCGAAGTCCTGACATGGCCTACGCGGTTCCCGCCGGCGCCGGCCTGTTCGATACTGCCGCTACCCTGCTCAAGGCCGGGACGGCGGCGGTGACCGGCGGCGAGACCGAAGTGGACCTGGGCGCGGTGCGCGAATGCGACTCCAGCCTGCTGGCCTGCGTGCTGGCCTGGCGCCGTGCCGCGGCCGCCCACGGCGCCGCGCTAACGCTGAAAAACGCGCCGCGGAACCTGGACCGGATCGCCCGCCTGTATGGCGTCGAAGATCTGGCCTTGAATTGATGTTGTTGTGAACGCACATAGGCCGGTACGGATCGGGCAGCCCTGGGCTGCCCGAATCGCTTCCGGTGAAGGGTATGAAATACGCCATTGAGGCAACAGCGGTACAAAAGCGCTTCGGTTCCCTGCAGGCGCTGGGCGGGGTGGACCTCGCGGTGGAGGAGGGCGAATTCTTCGGCCTGCTCGGCCCCAACGGCGCCGGCAAGACCACGCTGATTTCGATCATCGCGGGCCTCACCCGCGCCGATGCCGGTCGCGTCAAGGTGATGGGCTACGACGTCGTCGGCGATTACCGCCTGGCGCGGCGCAATCTCGGGGTGGTGCCGCAGGAACTGGTGTTCGACCCGTTTTTCACCGTGCGCGAAACCCTGCGCATCCAGTCCGGTTACTTCGGCCTGCGCGACAACGGTGCCTGGATCGACGAAGTGATGGAAAGCCTGGGGCTGGCCGACAAGGCCGATGTCAACACCCGCGCTCTCTCCGGCGGCATGAAGCGCCGCGTGCTGGTGGCCCAGGCCCTGGTGCACAAGCCGCCGGTGATCGTATTGGATGAGCCCACCGCCGGGGTCGACGTCGAATTGCGCCAGACCCTGTGGCAATTCATCGCGCGCCTGAACCGCGACGGCCACACCATCGTGCTGACCACCCACTATCTGGAAGAGGCGGAAAGCCTGTGCAACCGCATTGCCATGCTCAAGGGCGGCAAGGTTGTTGCGCTGGACAAGACCGCGAACCTCCTCAAGCGCCATGCCGGCGCCTTTTTGCATCTCAAGGTGAAGGGTGAACTGCCAGCCGCCCTGGCGCAGGGCGCGCCGCGCGAAGCCGGCGGCGGCTACCGTTTTCAGCTCGCCAGCTATGATGATGTCGAGTCGGTGCTGGCGCCGGTGCGCGCCGCCGGTCTGCACATCGAGGAACTACAAGTGCTGACCCCCGACCTGGAAGACGTGTTCGTGCAGGTGATGAGCGGCGCGCCCGCGCAGGAGCGCACATGAGCCGCGCCGCCACCAGCGAAGTCGGCAGCGGCTTTCGCACCCTGCTCTACAAGGAGTTGCTGCGCTTCTGGAAAGTGAGCGCGCAGACTGTCACCGCGCCGGTGCTGACCGCGGTGCTTTACCTGCTGATCTTTTCCCACGCCCTGCAGGGCCGGGTCGAGGTCTACCCGGGCATCAACTACACCGCCTTCCTGATTCCCGGGCTGGTGATGATGTCGGTGCTGCAAAACGCCTTCGCCAACAGTTCCTCCTCGCTGATCCAGTCGAAGATCACCGGCAACCTGGTGTTCGTGCTGCTGCCGCCGATTTCACACATCGAGTTCTTCGGCGCCTACGTGATCGCCGCCGTGGTGCGCGGCCTGGCCGTCGGCCTGGGCGTGCTATTGGTGACCCTGCTGTTCACCGTGCCGCCAGTGGTCGCGCCGCTATGGGGGCTTGCCTTCGCGGTGCTGGGCAGCGGCCTGATGGGTGCTGTCGGCCTGTTCGCCGGCATCTGGGCGGAAAAATTCGACCATATCGCCGCATTTCAGAACTTTTTCATATTGCCTGCCACATTTTTGTCAGGAGTTTTTTATTCAATACACTCATTGCCGCCGACCTGGCAGGTGATTTCGCGTTTCAACCCTTTCTTTTATATGATCGACGGCTTCCGTTACGGCTTTTTCGGCGTCAGCGACGTCTCGCCCTGGGTTTCGCTCGCCGTGGTCGGCGGCAGCTTCGTCGCCCTTTCGCTGGCGATCGTCGAATTGCTCAAGCGTGGCTACAAACTGCGACACTGAGGTCGCACGTAACGATTTTGAATCGAGGCTCCCTATGGTTACCCCTGAATACGTCAAAAGCCTGATCGCCGCCGGCCTGCAATGCGATCACCTGGAAGTCGCCGGCGACGGCGCCCATTTCGAGGCAGTGATCGTCAGCAGCGCCTTCGAAGGCAAGCGCCTGATACAGCGCCACCAGCTAGTCAACCAGGCCCTGGGCAGCCAGATGGGCAATGAAATCCACGCCCTGTCGATGAAAACCCTGACCCCCGCTGAATGGCGCCCGGCCTAAGGAGGCGGCGAACATGGACAAGCTGATCATCACCGGCGGTGTGCCGCTTTCGGGCGAAATCGCCATCTCCGGCGCGAAGAACGCCGCCCTGCCGATCCTCTGTGCCTCGCTGTTGTCGGCCGAGCCGCTGGTGCTCGACAACGTGCCCGACCTGCAGGATGTCGCCACCACCATCAAGCTGCTCAAGCAGATGGGTGTGGAAGTCGAACGCAACGGCAAACGCGTCACCCTGCACGCCGAGCACATCCCCAACCCGGTCGCGCCGTATGAACTGGTGAAGACCATGCGCGCTTCCATCCTGGTGCTGTGCCCGCTGGTGGCGCGCTTCGGTTCGGCGCGGGTCTCCCTGCCCGGCGGCTGCGCCATCGGCGCGCGCCCGGTCGACCAGCACATCAAGGGGCTGGAGATTCTCGGCGCCAAGGTGACGCTGGAGCATGGCGACATCGTCGCCGAGGCCAAGCGCCTCAAGGGTGCGCGCATCGTCACTGATCTTGTCACCGTCACCGGCACCGAAAACCTGATGATGGCCGCCGTGCTGGCCGAGGGCGAGACGGTGATCGAAAACGCCGCGCGCGAACCCGAAGTGGTCGATCTCGCGCAATGCCTGATCGCCATGGGCGCGAAAATCAGCGGCGCCGGCACTGACCGCATCACCATCCAGGGCGTCGACAAGCTGCACGGCGCCACCCACTCGGTGATGCCCGACCGCATCGAAACCGGCACCTACCTCTGCGCGGTGGCCGTCGCCGGCGGCAGCGTTACCCTCACCGGGGCGCGCGCCGACACCCTCGAAGCCGTGCTGGAAAAGCTGCGCGAAGCCGGCTCGACCATCGAGGCCGGCGCCGGCTGGATCAAGATCAGCGCACAGGGCCGCCCCAAGGCGGTGAACCTGCGCACCGCGCCTTACCCGGCCTTTCCCACCGACATGCAGGCGCACTTCATGGCGCTCAACTGCATCGCCGAAGGCACCGGCGTGGTCACCGAGACGATTTTCGAGAACCGTTTCATGCACGCGCAGGAATTGCTCCGCCTGGGCGCCGAGATCGAGATCGAGGGCAACACCGCTGTGGTCAAGGGCGTGCCGAAACTGGCCGGCGCCACCGTCATGGCCACCGACCTGCGCGCCTCCGCCTCGCTGGTGATTGCCGCCTTGGTGGCCGAGGGCGAAACGGTGATCGACCGCATCTACCACCTCGACCGCGGCTACGAAGGCCTGGAAGCCAAGCTCTCCGCTGTCGGCGCACGGGTGTCGCGCGGCAAATAGCCGTGAGACGCGCAAATTGCCGCCGGCACGGCGCCAGACCGCCGGCGGTCGGAACTGTCACAATCATGGGTCTGCCGCGACGTAGAATAGCGCGCGGCCCATGAGCACGATTGTTGCATCGACGCGCATGTGCTGCAAAAGATAGCCAGCCGTCCAACGACCTCAAACCAATGGCCACGCCTCCCGTCAACTCACGGCTTGCCAATCCGAGTTCCATCCTCGACATGGAGCCGGAGCGCCGCCGTGCGCCTGCGGAGCCGGCTGAACCGACCCAGCCTGCCAGCGCCACACTGAAGACGCGTTACGTCCCGGGGCCGCAAGAGGACCAGACCGTCACCCTGATGCAGGCCGGCGAGCGCACCCGCTGGGAACAGATACGCGGTGACCTTTCCGGCGGCATCACTTCGGCGGTGGTAGCCCTGCCGCAGACCATTACCATCGGCGCGCTGGCCTTCGCCCCGCTCGGGCATGAATACGTGCCCCTGGGCATCCAGGCCGGCTTTTATTGCTCTATCGTCTCCGGGCTGATCACCGCCCTGGCCGGCGCCATCCCCTTTTCCGTCGGCGGGCCGCGCTCCTCCTTCTCGCTGGTGATGGCGCTGATCCTCACCACCCTGATGGCCGGCTATACCGAGCTTTACGGCATCTCGCCGCTTGAGAGCAGCGTGGGCGCGATGCATGTGATCGGCCTGGCGGCGATGGCGGTGATGGGCGCCGGCCTCCTGCAGATGCTGCTCGGCATCTCGGGCATCGGCGCCTACATCAAGTTCATTCCGCACCCGGTGGTGGCGGGTTTCATGAACGGCATCGCCTTCCTGATCCTGGTGTCGCAACTGCCGTTTCTCGGCGGCATGACCGAGCATGTCGACTGGTGGGACGTGCAGGGCATCATGGCCAATCTGCGCCCATACACCGCTGTCGTCGGCCTGTTCACCTTCGCGGTGATCTACGGCTGCAACCGCTACGTCCCGCGCATACCGGGGCCGCTGGCCGGAGTGTTGCTGGGCACCGGCTTCTACTACGGCCTGCAGGCCGTCTTTCCCCATCTGGCGCTGGGGCCGGTGGTCGGGCCGGTGCTCTCCTCGTTTCCGCGCCCATCGATGGCGATCGTGTTCTGGGACGACATTTTCGACAATCGCACCTGGACCCTGCTGGTCAAGGTGGCGCCGTCGATCGGCGTACTCGCGGTGCTGGGCGCGCTCGAGTCCCTGATGTGCGCAGTGGCCGTCGGCCAGATCAGCGGGCGGCGGCCGAAGGCCAACCGTGAACTGGTGGGGCAGGGCCTGTCAAACGTTGTCGGCAGCCTGTTCGGCGCCGTGTTCTCAGGCTCCACTACCTCGCGCACCGTGCTCAACTACAAGATGGGCGGGCGCACCCGCTTGTCCGGCAGCGCGCACGCCGGCGTCATGCTGCTGGCGCTGATGACGGCGCCCTGGTGGGTGGCGCAACTGCCGCACGTGGTGCTGGCTTCCGTGCTGGCCTTCATCGCCGTCACCATGTTCGACGGCTGGACGCGGCAACTGGTCAAGCGCCTGTCGCACCGCGAAGTGCATCGCGAGGTGTGGACCAATGTCGCCATCGTGCTGCTGGTGACTGTCGCCACCGTCGCCTTCAACCTGGTGGTGGGCGTGCTGGCCGGCGTGATCGCCACCGCCATCGTCTTCATCAGCAAGAGCAGCAAGACCGTGGTGCGCCGGGTGCAATACGGCGATCGCCGCCATTCCCTGAAGCTGCGCAGCCAGGAAAAGACCGCCTTCCTGCGCGAAAACGGCCGCGAAATTGTCATCCTCGAGCTCGAAGGTTCGCTGTTTTTCGGCACTGCCGACCAGCTCGCGCTGGAAGTCGAGGGCCTGCCGCTGACCACCACCTACGTCATCCTCGACTGCAAGCGGGTGATCGAGTTCGACGCCACCGGCGCGCACATCCTGCAGCAGATCAGCCGGCGCCTGATGAAAACCGGGCGCCGCCTGCTGCTCTCCCACATCACCCCCACCGGCCCGAACGGCAAATTCCTCGGCGACATGGGCGTCAACGCGGTGATCCCCATCGAACTCTGGTTCCGCGACACCGACTATGCTCTCGAGTGGTGTGAAAACAAGCTGGTGGTACGCGCCTTCCCAGACGACGAGACCATGGCCGAAATGCCGATCGCCCGCATGGGACTGACGCACAACTTCACCCCGGAAGAGACCAGCCTGCTCTCGGCCGTATTGAGCCGCCTCTCCTACGCCCCGGGTCAATACCTGTTCCGCGAGGGCGATAAGGGCGACCAGATGTTCCTGCTGGCTCAGGGCGCCATCACCATCAAGCTGCCGCTGAAAAAGACCGACCCCGATGCCGAATCGCGCCGCCTGGTGACATTGAGCCCCGGCGTGATGTTCGGCGAAATGGTGCTGGTGGAATCGCGCCCGCGCTCGGCCGACGCCGTCGCCGAGGAATACTCGGTGGTCTACAGCCTGGCGCGTGATGACCTCGAGCACCTGTTCCGCTCCAACCCCAAGCTTGCGACCAAGCTGATGCGCAACGTCAGCCGCATTCTCGCCGACCGCCTGCGCACCACCACCGAAGAACTCCGCGCCGCTGAGATCTAGCGCTGCGCCCTGCAGGCGCAGCAAGATGCCGCAGTGCGATAAAATACATTCCCCCGGCGTAAATGCGCGCAGCGCGACGCGAACTTATGCGTTGCAAGCCGAGACGCTGTTTCGTTGCCTTTTCAAGTGAAATCATCCTGCTCTGCCGGTGATTTCATACAAATCGAACCAGGCAAAAGTGGGTTTTTACTTTTGCCTGCTCCTATATGCTGACATTAGCGCTTTCCAAAGGCCGGATTTTCGACGAAACCATGCCGCTGCTCAATGCGGCGGGCATCCGCGTGCTCGAAGATCCCGAGACTTCGCGCAAGCTGATTCTCGCGACCGACAAGCCGGATGTGCGCATCATCATCGTGCGGGCTTCCGACGTACCCACCTATGTGCAATACGGCGCCGCCGACATCGGCGTGGCCGGGCACGACGTGCTGCTGGAGCATGATGCCAAGAACGGCATCGATGGCCTGTACCGCCCGGTCGATCTCAACATCGGCCGCTGCCGCATGATGGTGGCGGTGCAGGAAGACTTTGACTACGAAAGCGCCGTCAAGCAGGGCGCGCGCATCCGCGTCGCCACCAAGTACGTGAGCGTGGCGCGCGAACACTTCGCCACCAAGGGCATGCACGTCGACCTGATAAAGCTCTACGGCTCGATGGAACTGGCGCCCTTGGTCGGCCTGGCCGAAGCGATTGTCGACCTGGTCTCCACCGGCGGCACGCTGAAGGCGAACAAGCTGCGCGCGGTGGAAGAAATCCGCGCCATTTCCTCGCGTTTGATCGTCAACCAGGCCGCGCTGAAGACCAAGCGCGCCCCGGTGCAGGCGCTGATCGACGCGTTCGAAAAAGCGGTGAAAGACTAAAAATGCAGGTACTCCGACTCGATTCGACCGCGGCGGACTTCGACCAGAAGCTGGCGCAGCGCCTGGCTTATGCCGAAGAGAGCGACGACGCCGTCGAGCGCGCCGTGCAGTCCATCCTCGCTGATGTGCGCAAGCGCGGCGACACCGCCGTGCTCGAATACACCGCCAAATTCGACGGCATCCCGGCCAAGTCGATGGCTGAGTTGCGCGTCGACGTCGCCGAACTCAAGGCCGCGCTCGGCAGCATCCCGGCCAAGCAACGCGAAGCCCTGGAAGCCGCTGCTGCGCGCGTGCGCAGCTATCACGAGAAGCAAAAAGCGGAGTCCTGGACTTATACCGAGGCCGACGGCACCGTGCTGGGCCAGCAGGTGACGCCGCTGGACCGCGCCGGCCTCTACGTGCCTGGCGGCAAGGCGGCCTACCCGAGTTCGCTGCTGATGAACGCCATCCCCGCCAAGGTCGCCGGCGTGAAGGAACTGGTGATGGTTTCACCCAGCCCCGGCGGGCAGCGCAACCCGATGGTGCTGGCCGCCGCTGCCATCGCAGGGGTGGACGTGATCTACACCATCGGCGGCGCGCAAGCCGTCGCGGCCCTCGCCTACGGCACCGCCAGCATCGCGCAGGTGGACAAGATCGTCGGCCCCGGCAATGCTTACGTGGCCGCCGCCAAGCGCCGCGTCTTCGGCACCGTTGGCATCGACATGATCGCCGGCCCGTCCGAAATCCTGGTGATTTCCGACGGTAGCGCCGACCCGGACTGGGTGGCGATGGATTTGTTCAGCCAGGCCGAGCACGACGAAATCGCCCAGGCTATCCTGCTTTGCCCGGACGCGGCTTATATCGAACGCGTCGCCCAGAGCATCGACAAGCTGGTGGCGTCGATGCCGCGCGCCGCCATCATCAACGCCTCGATGACCGGGCGCGGCGCCCTGATCAAGACCCGCGACCTGGCCGAAGCCTGCGCGATTGCCAACCAGATCGCCCCGGAACACCTGGAACTCTCGGTGGCCGATCCGGACGCGCTGCTGCCGCTGATCCGCCATGCCGGCGCGATCTTCATGGGCATCTACTCCAGCGAGTCGCTCGGCGATTATTGCGCCGGGCCGAATCACGTGCTGCCGACTTCACGCACCGCGCGCTTTTCCTCGCCGCTGGGCGTGTACGATTTCCAGAAGCGCTCGTCGATCATCAAAGTATCGCGCGCCGGCGCCAGCACCCTGGGCAAGATCGCCGCCGAGCTCGCCTACGGCGAGGGCCTGCCGGCACATGCCAAGTCGGCGGAGTACCGGTTGTGACCAGGCTGTAACCCGTCGCCTCTAACCTGCACTGCACTCCTTCGCAGAAAGCCGCACCATGAGCACCGCCAAACGCATCATCCGTCCCGAGATCCAGGCGCTGGCCGCCTATCACGTGATGGACGCGAGCGGCCTGGTCAAACTCGACGTGATGGAAAGCCCCTACCGCCTGCCCGAGTGGCTGGCCAAGGAAGTGGGCGAGGTGGTGGCGAACCTGGAACTGAACCGCTACCCGATTCCCACGGCGAACAAGCTGCGCGGCCTGATCAAGCAGACCATGGGCGTGCCAGCCGGCTGTGAGGTGCTGCTGGGCAACGGCTCGGACGAGTGCATCACCTACATCACCACCGCCATCGGCAAGCCGGGCGCGGTGGTGCTGGCGCCGTCGCCTTCCTTCGTTATTTTCCAGATGGCGGCGATGTTCCAGCACCTGAAATTTGTCGGCGTGCCGCTGAACGACGACTTCAGCCTGGATGCGGACAAGTTCATCGCGGCCGTCAAGGAGCACCAGCCGGCGCTGACCTGGATCGCTTATCCCAACAATCCCACCGGCAACGCCTTCGCGGTGAAGGACATCGAACGCATCATCGCCGCCGCTTCCGGCCTGGTGGTGATCGACGAGGCCTACCAGCCCTTCGCCGATGGCAGCTTCATGCCGCGGCTGAACGAATTCGACAACGTCGTGGTGATGCGTACGGTGTCGAAAATCGGCATGGCCGGCATGCGCCTGGGCTACGTCGCCGGCAAGCCGGAATGGATCAACGAGTTCGACAAGACCCGGCCCCCCTACAACATCAACGTGATGACCGAGGCGGTGGCGATCAAGCTGCTCGAGCACAAAGCGGTGCTGGACGAGCAGGCGCGCGCCATCCTCGCCGAGCGCGAAGTGGTGGCCGCCGAACTGCGCAAGCTGCCGCAACTCACCGTCTACCCCAGCGCCACCAACTTCGTGCTGGCGCGCGTTGCCGGGGAGAAGGGGGCCGCCGCCAAGGTGTTTGACGCCATGAAAGCGGCGGGCGTGCTGATCAAAAATCTTTCCGGCGGCCACCCGGCGCTGGAAAACTGTCTGCGCATCACCATCGGCACCCCGGAAGAAGACCGCGCGATGCTGGCAGCGCTCAAAGCGGCGCTGCGCTAAACTCCCCTTCCATAAGCATCACCATCGCGGCACACCCAAAATCATGCGCACCGCCGAAGTCATCCGCAACACCAACGAGACGCAGATCCGCGTCAGCGTCAACCTGGACGGCACCGGCAAGGCCGCCTTCGTCACCGGGGTGCCGTTTCTCGACCATATGCTCGACCAGGTGGCGCGCCACGGTCTGATCGACATCGCCGTCGACGCCAAGGGCGACCTGCACATCGACGCCCATCACACGGTGGAAGACATCGGCATCACCTTGGGCCAGGCGGTGGCCAAGGCCATCGGCGACAAAAAGGGCATCCGCCGCTATGGCCACGCCTACGTGCCGCTGGACGAAGCCCTGTCGCGCGTGGTCATCGACTTTTCCGGCCGACCCGGCATCGAATTCCACGTGCCCTTTACCCGCGCGATGATCGGCGAGTTCGACGTCGACCTGGCGCACGAATTCTTCCAGGGCTTCGTCAATCACGCCCTGGTGAGCCTGCACATCGACAACCTGCGCGGCGAAAACGCACACCATCAGTGCGAAACCGTGTTCAAGGCCTTCGGCCGGGCGCTGCGCATGGCGATCGAAATCGACCCGCGCATGGGCCAGATTGTGCCTTCCACCAAGGGCTCGCTGTAGTCCATGGGTTGGCAGTGGCGGCGGTCCCTGCTGGCCTGCTGGGTGTGCTTCCTGTGCACGGGCGCGGGGATTGCTTCAGCACAGATGTTCCAGCCCGACGGGCCGTATACCGACCCGGCCAGCCAACTGGTGTTGCCCGAAACCCTGGGCGGGATGCCGCGCATTTCCGCCTATAACTACGAGTCGCGCCGGCCCGGCCTGGGCGTGAGCTTCAAATATGTGGTGCGCTCGCCGATGATTTTTGCCGATGTCTACGTCTTCAATGGCGGGCGCCCGGTGATTCCGGAGGGCATAGCCGACCCCGCCGTCATCGGCATGTTCGATAGCGCCGTCGGCGAGATTCGCGCCATGGGCGAGATGGGGCGTTATGAGAACGTGCAACTGATCGGCAGCGACAGCATCCCCCTGGGCGACACGCCCGGTGCGCGCCGCGTGCTGCGCGCTCGCTTTTCCTATACTCTGGCGGAAGGCGGCGTGTATTCCCATGTGTATGGCCTGGCGGTGCGCAACCACTTCGTCAAGCTGCGCTTTACCTACCGGCAGGACCAGTCTGCCGAGGCAGTGCCGGTGCTCGGCGCCGTGCTGCAGGACCTGGGACGTATCGTCGGCGAAAATTTACAATGAGTCAGCAACAGGTTTGCAATAAATCCGCAATGAGATTGGTGAAAGGACAGCGGCAATGAGCGGGGCAACGGGCGGCACGACGCGCGATGTGGTCGCGGTGGTCGATTACGGCATGGGCAACCTGCGGTCGGCCGCCAAAGCGATGGAAAAAGTGGCGCCCGACGCCAAGGTGGTGATTTCGGCCGACCCGGACTTTATCCGCCGCGCCGACCGGGTGATTTTCCCCGGCCAGGGCGCGATGCCCGACTGCATGCGCGAAATGACCGCCTCCGGCCTGCGTGAAGCGGTGCTTGAAGCCGCCGCCAACAAGCCTTTCTTGGGCATTTGCGTCGGCATGCAGATGCTGTTCGACTGGAGCGCCGAAGGCGACACCCCCGGCCTGGGCATTTTCAAGGGCAAGGTGCAGCGCTTTGGCCGTGACATGCACGCCGCCGACGGCAGCCGCCTGAAGGTGCCGCACATGGGCTGGAATGAAGTGCACCATGATCGCGCACACCCGTTGTGGAAGGGCGTACCAGACGACGACCGCTACTATTTCGTCCACAGTTTTTATCCGCAGCCGGAAAATTCGCAAGAAAGTGTCGGCAGCGCCGACTATGGGGTACACTTTACTTGTGCGGTTGCGCGCGATAATATTTTCGGCGTACAGTTTCACCCTGAAAAAAGCCACTTTGCCGGTCTGACCTTGTTCTCCAATTTCGCCTCCTGGAACCCCTGATTCCACGACCCCGAATTCGCCAGACGGCCACTATGCGCGGCGCGACGCCGCTGCTCCGTACCCACCTCCCTCGCACATCCCTTTTTCCACCAATGACTGATCCGGCATAAGCATGTTGATCATCCCCGCGATTGACATCAAGGACGGCCATTGCGTCCGTTTGAAGCAAGGCGACATGGCCGACGCCACCGTCTTTTCCGAAGACCCGGGCGCGATGGCCGCGCACTGGAAGGCGCAAGGCGCCAAGCGCCTGCACCTGGTCGACTTGAACGGCGCTGTCGCCGGCAAGCCGAAGAACGAAGGCGCGATCAAGCAGATCGTCGCGGCCCTGGGCGGCGAGATTCCGATCCAGCTCGGCGGCGGCATCCGCGACCTCGACACCATCGAGCGCTATCTCGACGACGGTATTTCCTACGTCATCATCGGCACGGCCGCGGTGAAAAACCCCGGTTTCCTGCACGACGCCTGCGGCGCCTTTCCGGGCCAGATCATCGTCGGCCTGGACGCCAAGGACGGCAAGGTCGCCACCGACGGCTGGAGCAAGCTGACCAAGCACGACGTCATCGACCTGGCGAAAAAATTCGAGGACTATGGCGCCGAAGCCATCATCTACACCGACATCGGCCGCGACGGCATGCTGGCGGGGGTGAACATCGAAGCCACGCTCAAGCTGGCCCAGGCCATGCGCATCCCGGTAATCGCCTCCGGCGGCCTGTCCTCGATCAAGGACATCGTCGACCTGAAGGCGATCGAAAGCGAAGGCGTGGTCGGCGCGATCGCCGGGCGCGCGATCTACGACGGCACCCTGAATTTCAAGGCCGCCGTCCTGGAAGCCGAAAAGGAATAGCCGGTTCCGGCCCGCGGCGCGACCGCGGGCGTTGTTGTTTTCGTCGTTGGGTTCTTTCTTCGTCCGCACGGGCGGTCAAGCCATGCTCGCCAAACGCATCATTCCCTGTCTCGACGTCACTGCCGGCCGCGTGGTCAAGGGCATCAATTTCGTCGGCCTGCGCGACGCCGGCGACCCGGTGGAAATCGCCCGCAAGTACAACGATCAGGGCGCCGACGAGCTCACTTTTCTCGACATCACCGCTTCTTCCGACCAGCGCGACCTGATTCTCGGCATCATCGAATCGGTCGCCGCCCAGGTGTTCATTCCGCTCACCGTCGGCGGCGGCGTGCGCAAGGTCGAAGACGTGCGGCGCCTGCTCAATGCCGGCGCCGACAAGATCAGCATCAACACTTCGGCGGTGCAAAACCCGCAACTGGTGTTTGAGGCCAGCAACAAGCATGGCGCCCAGTGCATCGTGGTGGCGATCGACGCCAAGCAGACCTCGCCCGGCAAGTGGGAGGTGTTCACCCATGGCGGGCGCAATGCCACCGGCCTGGACGCGATCGAATGGGCGCGCAAGGTCGAGCAGCTCGGCGCGGGGGAGATCCTACTCACCAGCATGGACCGCGACGGCACCAAAAGCGGTTTCGACCTCGGCCTCACGCGCGGCGTATCGGACGCGGTCGGTATTCCGGTGATCGCCTCCGGCGGCGTCGGCAGCCTGGAAGACCTGGCCGACGGCGTTACCAAAGGCCACGCGGATGCGGTACTGGCTGCCAGCATCTTCCACTACGGCGAATTCACCGTGCGCCAGGCCAAGGAGTGCATGGCCAGGCGGGGCATCGAAGTCCGGCTCTAGCCGCGGCTTGATTTCCCTCCCACCGGCGTCAAGTAGTGGGATCGGCGGCAATTTGCCGCCCACAAGCTAGAATATCGCCATGGACTGGCTAGACAAAGTGAAGTGGGATGAGCGCGGGCTGATTCCGGTGATCGCGCAGGAGGCGTTCACCAACCGCGTGCTGATGTTCGCCTGGATGAACCGCGAATCCCTGCAACTGACGGTGGACACCGGCAACGCGGTCTACTGGTCGCGTTCGCGCAACCGGCTGTGGAAAAAAGGCGAGGAGTCCGGCCACATACAGAAAGTGCGCGACATCCGCCTGGACTGCGATGAAGACGTGATCCTGATCAAGGTCGAACAGGTCGGCGGCATCGCCTGCCACACCGGGCGCCACAACTGCTTTTTCCAGAAATACGAAAACGGCGCATGGGTCGAGACCGACCCGGTGATCAAGCCGGCAGACGAGATCTACAGCAAATGAGCGACGCCATACTGGCCCGCCTGGCGGAAGTCATTGCCCAGCGCAAGGGCGCCGATCCGGAAAAATCTTATGTCGCGCGGCTCTTCGCCAAGGGCGGCGACGCGGTGCTGAAAAAAATCGGCGAGGAAGCCACCGAGACCGTGATGGCAGCCAAGGACGGCAAGCCGGCGGCCATCGTCGCCGAAATGGCCGACCTATGGTTCCATTGCCTGATCGCCCTGGAGCAGCACGGCCTGAAACCGCAGGACGTGCTGGACGAACTGGCGCGCCGCGAAGGCCTCTCCGGCCTGGATGAAAAGGCCGCGCGCAAGGACGCCTCGCGCAGCGACGCCGAAGCCCTGAACGCCAAATACAAATAGCCTGTCCAAATAGACCCAGCGCCATGCATACCGACCCGAACTGCCTGTTTTGCAAGATCGCCGCCGGCCAGATTCCTTGCAAAAAGGTCTACGAAGACGACGAAGTGATCGCCTTTCACGACATCCATCCTGCCGCGCCGGTGCATTTCATGATCGTGCCCAAGAAGCATATCGAGTCGCTCGCCTTCACCCACGCCCAGCACGAACTGCTGCTGGGCCGCATCCTGCTGCTGGCGCCGCGCTTGGCCAAGGAGCAGGGCGCGCGCGAAGGCACCGAGGGCGGTTTCCGGGTGGTGATCAACAATGGGCGCGATGGCGGCCAGGAAGTGCTGCACCTGCATGTGCACGTACTGGCAGGTCCCCGCCCCTGGACGCGTCTGGGCGGCTAAAACCCGCAAATCCGCGCTTTTGGCGTAGAATATCGTTCAGATAAGTGCCGGCGGCGTACAGTTCGCGCCGTCCCGGCAAAGCAGCAAACGTGGCTAAGAAACAAACATAAACGACGCTACGTAGTGCGCCACCGGCAAACGGCGGGCGCTGCGGGCCGTGATCGGCCCTAGAGTCGACAAACAAACCACGTTTTGAGGAGTATTCGTCATGGGTAGCTTTTCCATTTGGCACTGGGCCATCGTCCTGGTGATCGTCATGCTGATTTTCGGCACCAAGAAGCTGCGCAACATGGGCTCGGACCTGGGCGGCGCCGTCAAGGGCTTCAAGGAAGGCATGAAGGAAGGCGCTTCCGACAAGCCCGCTGAGCCGCAACACGTCGGCCAGACCATCGACGTCAAGCCGGAAGAAAAGACCAAGGTCTAGACGGCGCGCGGCTTCATCGCGCCGTTGTCGCGTGGCCCTTAAGCGGGCACGCGGCTGCTTTCGTCTTTCCCTTTACCTTTCCAGGAATCCGGACACATCATGTTCGACGTCGGTTTTTCCGAAATGATCGTCATCGCCGTCGTGGCGCTGATCGTTCTCGGCCCTGAAAAGCTGCCGCGGGTCGCCCGTACCGTCGGCGCCTTGCTCGGCCGCATGCAGCGCTACGTCAACGACGTCAAGGCCGACATCAACCGCGAGATCGAACTCGACGAGTTGAAAGCGATGCACACCTCCGTCAAGGAAGCGGCGCAAGGCTTCGAGACCTCGGTGCGCGACACCGTGAGCAGCTTCCACACGCAGGCCAACGAGGTGAACGCGGCCTTGACCGGCGAGGCCGCTACGACCGAGAGCGTCGAGGCCGGGTCTGCCACCGACGCCGCCGCTCTGGCCGTGCCGGCGCCGATGAGCGACGCCGAACTGGCCGCCGCCATCCACGAAGCGCAGGCCCAGGCACTGGAGCTGCCTGTACCGGAGATTGACCCGGCACAGGGCACTCTGCCGCTGGACGCGCCTGCCGCCCCCGCCATGGCGAGTGACAGCGCCTTGCACCCACACCCCGAACCCGTCAGGCCCGCCGCTTGACCCGAAGACTCCGAAACACCATGAGCGAAGAAGGCCTGCAGGAAACATTCATCTCGCACCTGGTCGAGCTGCGCGACCGCCTGCTCAAGAGCGTGTGGGCATTCCTGGCGGTGTTCCTGTTCCTGTTTTTCGTCTGGCCGCATGGCGCGGCGATCTACGACTTTCTCGCCGAGCCGCTGACCAAGGCCCTGCCCGAGGGCGCGAAAATGATCGCCACCTCGGTGATCTCGCCTTTCCTGGTGCCGATGAAGGTCACCGCGATGGTGGCTTTTCTGGTCTGCCTGCCCTGGACGCTGTACCAGGCCTGGGCCTTTATTGCCCCGGGCCTGTACACGCATGAGAAGAAAATCGCCCTGCCGCTGGTGTTTTCCAGCTCCTTCCTGTTCCTGGCGGGCGTGGCCTTTTGCTACTACGTGGTGTTCGGGCGCTTTTTCGCCTTCATCAACGCCTGGGCGCCGAAAAGCATCACCCCGGCGCCGGACATCGAGGCCTACCTCAACTTCGTGCTCACCATGTTCATCGCCTTCGGCGTCACCTTCGAGGTGCCCGTGGTGGTGGTGGTGCTATGCATGTTCGGCATCGTCACGCCGGAAAAGCTGAAGGAGTGGCGCGGCTACTTCGTCGTCGTCGCCTTCATCGTCGCGGCGGTGGTGACGCCGCCGGACGTGGTGTCGCAGTTCGCACTGGCCGTGCCAATGATCATTCTCTACGAGCTGGGACTGTTCTTCGCCGGGTTCGTCAACAAGAATGCGGCGCTGCGCCGGTCGGAGGAAGGCAAGGAAAAGGATTCGGCCACGGCCGAACCCTGAGCCTGAACGCTGGCTGAGGCGGCCGCGCCTCGGCGTCGAGGCGCTTGCGCGTAAAGAAGGCTGCGCAAGAACTGCGCAAAAACCTCGGCCGGACTGACGGCCGGCCCCTACTGCTCTTCGTCGTCGTCCTCTTCCTGCGCCTTGGCCTGGCGCTGCGGCTTGGGCCGCTTGCCGATGGCTACGGCAATGTCCTGTGGCTTGCCTTCGCGCAGAATTTTCATTTTCGCCGCGCTGCCCGGCGCCAGTTGCGCGATGACGTTGAGCATGTCGGAAGAGTCGCTCACCGGCTTGCCTTCGATTTCCATCAGCACGTCGCCCGGCTTCATGCCGCCCTTGTCGGCCGGGCCGCCCTTCATCACCCCGGCGATGATCGCGCCCTGGTTCTTCGGCAGCTTGAACGACTCCGCCAGGTCCGGCGTGATTTCCTGAATCTCGACGCCGATCCAGCCGCGCGTGACGCCGCCGGTGGCGATGATCTGCTCCATGATCGATTTGGCCATATTGGCCGGAATCGCGAAGCCGATGCCCAGGCTGCCGCCGGAGCGCGAGTAGATCGCGGTGTTCACCCCCAGCAGGTTGCCCTGGGAATCGACCAGCGCGCCGCCGGAGTTGCCCGGGTTGATCGCCGCATCGGTCTGGATGAAGTTTTCGAAGGTGTTGATCCCCAGGTGCGAGCGGCCGAGCGCCGAGACGATGCCCATGGTCACCGTCTGGCCGACGCCGAAGGGGTTGCCGATAGCCAGCACCACGTCGCCCACCCGCGCCGCTTCCGGCCGCCCGAAGACGATCGACGGCAGGCCCTTCAGGTCCACCTTCACCACCGCCAGGTCGGTCTCTGGGTCGCTGCCGACGATCTTGGCGCTGGCGCGCCGGCCGTCGGAGAGCAGCACCTCGATCTCGTCGGCCGACTCGATCACGTGATGATTGGTCAGCACATAGCCTTCGGAACTGACGATCACCCCTGAACCGAGGCTGGAGGCACGGCGTTTTTCCTGCTGCGGCCCATTCTGCCCGCGGCCGAAAAAGTGGCGAAACAGCGGGTCATTCAAAAACGGCTGCTTGGGCGCCTTCACTTCCTTGGCGGTGAAAATGTTCACCACCGCCGGCATCGCCTTTTTCGCCGCGTCGCTGTAGGATCCCGGCCGCGCCACGTCCAGCGCGCCCAGCGGCGGCGCGGCCGCCTGCGAAACGGTTACCGTGCCGCCATTGGTCGTGGTGGTCGTGGCGAGAGGGCGCATCGCCAGCCAGTCGGGCCGCAGGGTGGCGACGACAAACCAGAGCGCAATGCACACCGTGACGGTCTGCGCGAAAATAAGCCACAAATGGCGGAACATGGAGAAATGATGACCAGAGAAGAGTTACAAGGCGCGCTCGACCAACTGCTGGAACCGGTCCGCTTCCGCGATTATTGCCCAAACGGCCTGCAGGTGGAAGGGCGGGGCGAAATTAGTAGCATCGTCAGCGGCGTGACTTCCAGCCTGGCGCTGATCGAGGCGGCCGTCGAAACCGGCGCGGACGCCATCCTGGTACACCACGGCTTGTTCTGGAAAGGCGACGACATGCGCGTCACCGGCCCGAAAAAGCGCCGGCTGGAGGCGCTGCTGAAAAACGATACCAACCTTTTTGCCTATCACCTGCCGCTGGATGCTCACGGCGAACTCGGCAACAACGCCGCCCTGGCGAAACAGCTTGGTTTCACTCTCACCGGGCGTTTCGCCGAGCAGGACATCGGCTTTCTCGGCGAATTGCCGGCGGCAATGACGGCGCAAGACGTCGCGACCCTGGTGGGCGAGCGCCTCGGCCGCACGCCATTGCTGGTAGGTGATGGTGCGCGCATGGTCCGTAAGGTCGCCTGGTGCACCGGCGGTGCCCAGGGCTATTTTGATCAGGCCATCGCCGCCGGCTGCGATCTTTACCTCAGCGGCGAAATCTCCGAGCAAACCACCCATCTGGCGCGCGAATCCGGCGTACCCTACATCGCCGCCGGCCACCACGCCACCGAGCGCTACGGTGTGCAGGCGGTAGGCGCCTGGCTGGCACAAAACCACGGCCTCGCGCACCGCTTCATCGAAATCGCCAATCCGGCCTGACCGCCTGACTCAGCCCGGCCTGGCGGCGTTCTGCGCCTTCAATTGCTCGACGATTTCGCGCAGCAGCACCACCTCTTCAGTGGGCGCGGGCGGCGCGGGCGGGGGATTTTCGTGCTTGTGCTTGTTGATCGCCTTGACCATCAGGAAAATGATGAAGGCCAGGATGATGAAATTGAGCGCAATGGTGAGGAAATTGCCGTAGGCCAGCACCGCGCCGATCTTTTTCGCCTCGGCCAGCGGCAGGCCGGCCGTCTGATGCGCCAGCGGAATGTAGTAATTGCTGAAATCCAGTCCGCCGACCACCTTGCTGATCACCGGCATGATCAGGTCGCCCACCAGGGAGTCGACGATCTTGCCGAAGGCCGCGCCGATAATCACGCCCACGGCCAGGTCGATCACGTTGCCCTTGACCGCAAAAGCCTTGAATTCCTGCAATAAGCCGCTCATGAAGCGCTCCAAACCCGTTGATGACGCGCCGCAGGGTAACTCGCGCGCCTCTCGATTGGCAAGGCGGGTCGGGAATCGTTCCGCGGCCGCCGCAAAAGTTCTGCCGATTACGACAAAGCGTATGTAAGGTCATGAAAAAACAGGGTTAATTTTTAAAAACTTTTATCCTTACTGACGATCCGGTATAATTTTCCGTTTGGCCGAGAGTTACGGCTGCGCGGGGCCCTTACACAGTGCTGGGGCGCGGCGTGGAACCAGGCCAAAAAAACCGCAAGCGCATCCATTTCATCAAGCTTTTGAGGCTTTTATGAGCAACGAGCAATCCGTGGACAAGGACAGGCGCAACGCCGTTGTCGCCACTTCGGTCGTTGGCGGCATCGGCACCCTGTGCACCGCCTGGCCCTTCGTCAATACCTTCGCGCCCTCGGAAAAGGCCAAGGCTGCCGGTGCGCCGGTGGAAGTCGACATCAGCGCCGTCAAGGAAGGCGAGATGATCGTCGCTGAATGGCGCGGCCAGCCGGTGTGGATACTGAAGCGCAGCCCGGAAATGATGGCTTCGCTGACCAAGTCCAAGGAGTTGCTCGCCGACCCGGAGTCCAAGCGCAACCCGGACTGGACGCCCGATTATTGCAAGAACGACTTCCGCGCCCGCGAAGACCACAAGGAATTGTTCGTCTGCGTCGGCATCTGCACCCACCTCGGCTGCTCGCCCTCCGGCCCCTTCACCGCCGGCGCCAACCCGGCGCTGCTGGGTGAAGAAGGCTTCGTCTGCCCCTGCCACGGCTCGGTGTTCGACCTCGCCGGCCGCGTCTGGAAAGCCAAGCCCGCGCCGGACAACCTGCGCATCCCGCCCTACAAATTCGTTTCCGAGACCAAGCTTCTGGTCGGTGACGACGGCAAGGGGGCATAAGCCATGGCTGCCGGCAAAAAAGAACCTGTAGTCGTCAGCGGCCTGGGGGCCCTCGACAAGCCCGCCAGCGGGCTGCTCACCTGGGTTGATGCGCGCTTTCCGGTGATGAGCAACTGGCGCGCGCACATGACCGAGTATTACGCGCCGAAAAACTTCAACTTCTGGTACTTCTTCGGCTCGCTGGCCATGCTGGTGCTGGTGATCCAGATCGTCACCGGCATTTTCCTGGTAATGCATTACAAGCCCGACGCCGACAAGGCCTTCCAGTCGGTCGAGTACATCATGCGCGAAGTGCCCTGGGGCTGGCTGATCCGCTACATGCACTCCACCGGCGCCTCGATGTTCTTCATCGTCGTCTACCTGCACATGTTCCGCGGCCTGCTCTACGGCTCCTATCGCAAGCCGCGCGAGCTGGTCTGGGTGTTCGGCGTGATGATCTTCCTGTGCCTGATGGGCGAGGCCTTCTTCGGCTACCTCCTGCCGTGGGGCCAGATGTCCTACTGGGGCGCGCAGGTGATCGTCAACTTGTTCGGCGCCATCCCCGTGATCGGCCCTGATCTGTCGATCTGGATCCGAGGCGACTACGTCGTCTCCGACGCCACGCTGAACCGCTTCTTCTCCTTCCACGTCATCGCCATTCCGCTGGTGCTGCTGGGCCTGGTTGCCGCGCACATTCTCGCGCTGCACGAAGTAGGCTCGAACAACCCCGACGGCGTCGACATCAATGAGCACAAGGACGCCAAGGGTATTCCGCTGGACGGCATCCCCTTCCATCCTTACTACACCATCGGCCACGACCTGTTCGCCGCCGTGGTGTTCCTGATCGTGTTCTCGATCATCGTCTTCTTCGCGCCTGAAATGGGCGGCTACTTCCTCGAGTCGAACAATTTCATCGCCGCCGACTCGCTCAAGACCCCGCCGCACATCGCCCCGGTCTGGTACTTCACGCCTTACTACTCGATCCTGCGCGCCATGGTATGGAACTTCTTCTGGATCGACGCCAAGGTCTGGGGCGTCGCCGGCATGGGCGCTTCCACCCTGATTTTCTTCTTCCTGCCCTGGCTGGACCGCTCGCCGGTGAAGTCGATCCGCTATCGCCCGTCCCTGCACAAGTACATCTACGCCGTGTTCGTGGTCTGCTTTTTCATCCTTGGCTACCTGGGCACCCTGCCGCCGTCGCCTACCGGCCAGATCGTCTCGCAAATCTGCATGGTGCTGTACTTCGGATTTTTCCTTGGCATGCCGTGGTGGAGCCGCATGGGCCAGTTCAAGCCCGTGCCCGACCGCGTGACCATGTAGGGAGAGAACACAACATGAAAAAACTGCTCCTGACTCTCCTGCTGGCGTTCGCCGCCGGCCACGCGCCCGCGGCTCTCGCCGAAGACGAAATCAAGCTCGACCACGTCCTCGCCGATCAGTCGACCAACGTCCAGGCCCTGCAGCACGGCGCCCAGATTTTCGTCAACTACTGCCTGAACTGCCACGGCGCCGCCTCGATGCGCTACAACCGCCTGCACGATATCGGCCTGACCGACGAGCAGATCAAGGCCAGCCTGTTGTTCAGCGGCGACAAGGTCGGCGACCTGATGACCATCGCCCTGACCAAGAAGGACGGCAAGGCCTGGTTTGGCGCCGCCCCGCCCGACCTCTCGGTGATCGCCCGTTCCAAGTCTTCCGAACTCGGCAGCGGCCCCGACTGGCTCTACACCTACCTGCGCAGCTTCTACCGCGACGACAGCCGGCCCACCGGCTGGAACAACACCGTGTTCCCCAACGTCGGCATGCCGCACGTGCTCTACGAACTGCAGGGCACCCAGCGCGCTGTCTACAAGGAAGAAAAAGACGAGCACGAAGGCAAGACCGTGCGCAAATTCGAAGGCTTCGAGCTTGAAAAGCCGGGCACGCTCACCAAATTACAGTACGACGAGACCGTCTCCGACCTGGTCGGTTACCTGGTGTGGATGGGCGAGCCGGAAGCGGCGCACCGCAAGCAACTGGGCGTGCTGGTGCTGATCTTCCTGAGCTTGCTGCTGCTGCCCTGCGCATGGTGGCTGCACCATGTGTACTGGAAGGACGTGCACTAGGCCGACAAAATAGCGAATGCTTTTACGAAAAGTATTCGCTTCTTTTGTCGGCTCTGATTTGGGGGAATCGCTGGCCTCATTTGCGTGGCGTCAGTCGATTTTCCGGGTAACAGAAACAAAAAAGCTGCAAGGCAAAGGCGCTCGGACCGCGCGGCATTCGTGCCGCTTCCGGGCAGATGAACTAACCGGCCGGCAATTCTGCAAGGCCGGTCTTACAGGGCACGGAAGTTACGTGCCCTTGTGTTTCAAAAGGCCGCAAATATGATGGTTCTCTATTCGGGCACGACCTGTCCCTTCTCGCATCGCTGCCGTTTTGTGCTGTACGAAAAAGGCATGGACTTCGAGATCAAGGACATCGATCTCTTCAACAAGCCGGAAGACATTTCGGTGATGAACCCGTATGGCCAGGTGCCGATCCTGGTCGAGCGCGACCTGGTGCTCTACGAGAGCAACATCATCAATGAATACATCGACGAGCGCTTCCCGCACCCGCAACTGATGCCGGCCGACCCGGTGATGCGCGGCCGCACCCGCCTGTTCCTGCTCAACTTCGAGCGCGAATTGTTCATCCACATCGACGCGCTGGAAAAAGGCAACCAGAAGCAACAGGACAAGGCGCGCGAGCGCGTCACCGCCGTGCTGACGCAACTGGCGCCCAACCTGGCCAAGCAGAAATGGATGCTTGGCGAAGAATTCACCATGCTCGATGTGGCCATTGCCCCGCTGCTGTGGCGCCTGGACCACTACGGCATCGACCTGCCGCGCCAGGCCGCCCCGGTGATGAAATACGCCGAACGCATTTTCAGCCGCCCCGCCTATTTCGAAGCGCTCACGCCTTCGGAAAAAGTGATGCGCAAGTAATCCAGCGACACGAGACTAGCAAGACAGCCGCAGGGGAAAAGCAGTTTATCCCCGCGGCCGCCGCGCGATGGACTGAGGACATCAGATGGCAGATCAACCCGAGCAGCAAGCACACCCCTCCACCAAGCCGTACCTGATCCGCGCGATCTACGAGTGGTGCACCGATAACGGCTACACCCCGTATCTCGCGGTAGTGGTCGATGCCAGCACGCGCGTGCCGATGGAATTCGTCAAGGATGGGCAGATCGTGCTCAACATCTCCTTCGAAGCCACCAACGGCCTGAAGATGGGCAACGACTTCGTCGAATTCGCCGCCCGCTTCGGCGGCGTTCAGCGCGACATCCAGGTGCCGATCGCGCGCGTCGCCGCCATCTATGCCCGCGAAAACGGCCACGGCCAGGGCTTCGAAGTCAGCGAACTGGTCTCCGAGCACAAGGCCGAAGCCAAGGTCGACAACCCCACGCCCGCCACCGCCCCCGAGCGCCCCGCGCCCGGCGGCAAGCCCAAGCTGACCGTCGTAAAATGACACTCCTGGTCGCCCGCAAGCGCGCCGGCGCCGTCATCGTCCCGAGCGCAGCGAGGGTTCTCTTTTCGTAGCAGTTACATCATTAAATCATCCGCGCGTTTACGTAAATGAGGCCGGTGATTTGATGCAAGCCAGTCCGGCAAAAGGTAGGTTTTTACTTTTTGACGAACCACGCCGGCTTAGCTCAGTTGGTAGAGCAACCGCCTTGTAAGCGGTAGGTCATCTGTTCGATTCAGATAGCCGGCACCAATAGATCGAGATCAGCAACCGGGACGCATTTTCGGCACCGGAGCAGTGTGGTCGCGCGCGCATGTATGGGTCCATGCTGCGTAATGCGAAGACAACCCCGGAAAATTGCTTCATTCCGTCATTTCCCCCCGTCATCCGGGCCTGGCCGCCGGATCAGTCTTGACGGTTTCCTGTAATGCGGAGTAGCCTTGATTCAAATTCCCAAAAGGTCTCGTCTCTGGGAAGGGCAGCAAAAAAGCAGCGACGTCTTTTGGCGATGGGAAGCAGCTCGCGGACAGGCGCCGGGCTTCTCTCGTGCCAGATCCGCAATCAAGAAATATCCGGCACGGGCTACCGAATAAGCGCGGCAGGATAGGTGGATGCTGGGGGCATAAGTCGCATCCGCGGCGTGGAGAGAGCTTCGTGGACAACCGCAACTCGGGCCTGTTGTTGCTGTGCCGGGTACAAACCCTGTTTTGCGCGCTACCACTGGCGCATGTGCTGGAGACAATGCGCCTGCTGCCGATCGATCCCTTGCCGGGGACCCCGGCATTTCTTCCGGGGATCGCGCTCATACGCGGTTTACCTACGCCGGTCATCGACATGGCGAGCCTGCTCGATGTGGATGGCGGCTCCGCGACCCGGCTGGTACTCTTGAAAGTAGATGCGCGCCAGGTTGCCCTGATGGTGGACGAGGTTGCCGGCATACGGGCGATCGCGGACCACGCGCTGCAGGATCTGCCGCCGCTATTCGACGATTCCGGCGCCGCGTTTGTTTCGGCCATCGGCAACCTGGACGCAAGCCTGCTGGTGGTTCTGCAGGGCACGCGCCTGGTGCCGCACGAACTCTGGACGCAACTGGACGCGGCGCGGAGCAGTGCATGAACGGCATTTCCTCATCCGGCCAGGTGGAACGGTTTCGCTGCATCATCGCCGAGCATCTCGGCCTCCAGTTCGAGGACGCCAAGCTCGGCTTTCTGGCTGAAGTGCTGGAACGCAGGCTGCACAAGCAGGCCGCCGCGGCGGATTACCTGGGCCAGCTGGAAGCGCGCCTGCCGCTCGACGAACTGGGCGCACTGGCGCTGGAGCTGACCGTCCCGGAAACCTATTTTTTCCGCAATGTCGAGCAGTTTCATGCCCTCATGGAAGCTGTCGTGCCGGATCGTGCCGGCCCTTCCGGCGCAAGTAAATCCCTGCGCATCCTGTCGGCCGGCTGCGCTTCCGGCGAGGAGCCCTATACCATCGCCATGCTGACTCGCGGTCTGCCCCTGGAAGGCGGTCAAGTGTCGATTCGCGGAGTCGACGTGAATCGCGCGATGCTGGACCGTGCCGCGCGCGGCCGCTTCACCGAATGGGCGCTGCGCGAAACGCCGCCGGAGATGAAAAGGCGATGGTTCCGGCGCAGCGGACGCGAGTCAGTGCTGGACGAAACGATCCTCAAATCAGTGCAATTCTCCCAGCACAATCTGCTGGATGAATCCCCGGAACTCTGGGCCGTGGAACACTATGATGTCGTTTTCTGCCGCAACGTGCTGATGTACCTCACCCCGAAAAAAGCCGCCGCCGTGCTGGCCCGCATCACGCGCGCGCTGGCGCCCGGCGGATACCTGTTCCTCGGCCATGCCGAAACCTTGCGCGGCCTGTCCCAGGATTTTCACCTGCATCACACGCACGGCACTTTCTACTATCAGCGCAGGGAAGGCGACGGACCGGCGGCACGGCAGGGCGGCGAAAGCGATCAAGCTCATCCCGCGGCCATGCCGCTCGCGGCCGCGGTGGAAAGCGCCGGCACCTGGGTGGACGTGATCCGCAACGCGTCCGAACGGGTACGCGAACTCACGCCGGAGGCGCCCTTGCGCGCGGCCATTTCGTGGCCGGATAAAAATATCGAAGCCGCGCTGGAGCTGCTGCGCACCGAACAATTCGGACAGGCAATGGAAATGCTGCAATCCCTGCCGCCGGAAGCTGCGCGCAGCAGTGAAGCACTGCTTTTGACCGCGGTGCTTCTGACGCACGGGGGAAAGTTGGCGGATGCCGAAGCGGCATGCCGCGGGCTGCTCGCGATCGACGAACTCAATGCCGGCGCGCACTACGTGCTGGCCCTGTGCCGGGAAAGCGCCGGCGACGAGCGCGGCGCGATCGATCACGACCAGACCGCGATCTATCTCGACCCGGCCTTCGCGATGCCCCATCTGCATCTGGGGCTTCTGGCGCGCCGGGCCGCCGACCCTGAAGGTGCGCGACGCGAATTGACCCAGGCGCAGGTACTGCTGCAGCGCGAGGACGGCTCGCGCCTGCTCCTGTTTGGCGGCGGCTTCGGCCGTGAGGCCCTGGCCGCGCTCTGCCGCGCCGAACTGCAGGCCTGCGGAGGACAATCATGAGCGGTGCCGAGGCGGGACTGGGGCGGACCGCGTCGGAACTAAAGCGCGCTTTCGACCAGAGCTTCGCGGAATTGCCGGGCACCGGCGAACAGCAGGTGCGCGACTTCCTGGCGATTCGCGTGGGAGCCGACGGCTATGCGATCGACCTGGCAGAAGTCGCAGGCCTGTTCGCCGACAAGCCGGTCACCCGGTTGCCGAACGCAGCGCCGGAATTCCTTGGTATTGCCGGCTTTCGCGGCATCGTCATTCCCGTCTACGACCTGCGGGTATTGCTCGGCTATCCGGCGAAGGAAATGCCACGCTGGCTGGTCACCGCGGCGGCGATGCCGGTCGCATTCGCCTTTGATGTATTCCACCGCCACCTGCGCATTTCGACGCAAGCCGTCGCCAAGCCGGAAGGCGCGGATTTCACCCATCAGCATGTTCGCCAGGTTCTGCGCGCACCCGATATCGCTCGTCCGATCGTGGATATGGCCTCCATTCTCACCGCTATCAAAAACCAGGCGCAATACGGCGCCGCGCGAAAGGGACAATAAGATGTGGACATTCGGAAGAAAAGTAGCCGCCGGGTTCGCGGTATGTTTTGTGCTGCTGCTGGGGATCGGCGCGGAGGCTTACCGCAGCCTTCACTCGCTTGCCAGGACCAGCTACCTGGTCGCGCATACCCATGTCGTCATCGAGCATATCAACGGTGTCGTAAGCTCGCTCACGGAGGTGGAAAACGGGCTGCGCGGCTTTATCGTCACGGGCGACGACATCTACCTTGAGCCCTATCAGGGCGCCGACAAGGCAGCCGCGTCCCTGCTGCGGGAACTGCGCGAGCTGATCGGAGACAATCCGGCGCAGCAAAAGCGCCTCGACTCGCTGGAGCCGCTGATCACGGCGAGACTGGAGGCGATGAAAAAGACTATCGACCTGCGCCGCAATGGCGGGATCGCGGCGGCAGTGGAGGGCGCCCGCGGCGGCGAAGGCAGGAAGGCCACGGACAGAATCCGCCAGATCGCCGGCCAGATGGAGCAGGAAGAACGGGACCTGCTCAAGCGCCGCGCCGACGAGGTGGAGTCGGCAAGCAGCGGGGGCACCCTTGCCATCGTGGTCGGCACCGTGTTCTGCCTGCTGTTCATCAGCGCCACCGGCTTCTACCTGACGCGCTCCCTGAACACCCAGATCGGGTCGGCGGTTCAGCATATCCAGAGCTCTTCGGCGGAGTTGCAGTCGGCCGCCACCCAGCAGGCCACCGGCGCCAAGGAATCGTCGACCTCGATGACCGAAATCACCACGACGATCAGCGAACTGCTCGCGACCTCCCGCCAGATCGCGGAGAGCGCGCGCAGGGTAACCGGGGTCGCCGAGCAGACCACCGAAGCGGCCCGTTCGGGCGAAGGCACCCTGCAGGCCGCCAACACCTCATTCGCCGGAATCCGCCGGCAGACCGACCTTATCGTCAACCACATGCTGGAACTCGGCAAGAAGTCGCAGCAGATCGGCTCGGTGCTCGATATCGTTCTCGAACTGGCCGAGCAAACCAACATCCTCTCGATCAACGCGTCGATCGAAGCTGCCGGCGCGGGAGAGTCGGGCAAGCGTTTCGGCGTCGTGGCCGATGAAATCCGTAAACTGGCCGACCGCGTCTCCGGTTCCGCCAAGGAAATCCGCGGCCTGATCGACGATGTCCGCGGCGCCGTCAACACCACGGTAATGGCCACCGAAACCGGCTCGAAGGCGGTGGACGCCGGCGTCAAGCAATTCGACGACGTGGCCTCGGCGTTCAGGCGGATTGCCGGTCTGGTCACCACCACGACCGATGCGGCGCGCGAGATCGAGCTGTCCACCAAGCAGCAGACCACCGCGGTGGAGCAGGTCAATATCGCCATCGCCAACACCGCCCAGGCCACCAGGGAAACCGAGGCGAGTTCGGGCCAGGTGCTGCAGACCGCATCCCAGCTGGCTGTCTTGTCGAAGGATTTGTTGCGGCTGGTGAAGTCGCAATCCGCCGCCTGAGAATGGTACGGGACCCCTACAAGTATTTCCGGATCGAGGCGCGCGAGTTGCTGGAGCAACTCGGCAAAGGTCTGCTCGACCTCGAAAAGGGAGCCGCGGGCCCCGAGCTGATGCCGCAGCTATTGCGCCTGGCCCATACGCTCAAGGGCGCGGCGCGGGTGGTCAAGCAGATCGAAATCTCCGAATGCGCGCATGCGCTGGAAGAAGTGCTGACGCCTTTCCGCGAGACGCCGGCCGCATTGCCGTGCCAGGATATCGACGAAGTGCTAAGGATTCTCGATGTCATCGGCGGCCGCGTCGCCGCCCTCGCATTGCCTGCCGAGGATGCGCCGGCGGCGCCCGCCAGGCCGGTGGTCGAGGAGGCGTTTCGCACCGTCCGCGCGGATGTCGGCGAGATGGACGCCCTGATCGAGGGGATCGCCGAAACGCACACCCAGATCAAAGCCCTGAAGCGCGGTTTCGGTTCCCTCGAACGGGCCCGCGTCCTGGCCGACCTGCTGGCGCAGCAGCAAAGCCCCCGCCACCACGGCGAAGGCGCGCGCGCGACCCTCGCCGGCCGCAGCCATGCGCTGGCGGAAGAACTTGGAACGCTGCTGGCGGGACTGGAACAGGATCTTGTCGCCTCGACCGACCGGGTCGAACGCGAACTGCATCAGTTGCGCGACGCCGCAGAGCAATTGCGCCTGCTGCCGGTCGAAACCCTGTTTACCTCGCTCGAGCGGACCGTGCGCGATGCTGCCCGCACGCTCGGAAGAGCTGCGGTGTTCGAAAGCCGGGGTGGTGAAGTGCGTCTCGATGCCCACATACTCGCCGTGCTTCAGGGCGCCCTGCTGCAACTGGTGCGCAATGGCGTGGCGCACGGCATCGAGCCGGCCGCGGAAAGAAGGGCCGCCGGCAAGCCCGAGGAGGGGCGCGTCACGCTCGGCGTGGCAAGGTCCGGCCGGCACATCATCTTCAGTTGTTCGGACGATGGCCGGGGCGTTGACCTGGAAGCGGTGCGTCGGGCCGCGCAGCGCAAGGGGCTGCCACCGGCCGAAATCCGGAACCTCGGTGCCTCCGGGCTGCTGGACCTCCTCCTGCGCGGGGGCATCAGCACCTCGGACACCGTCACCGAGCTTGCCGGCAGGGGCATCGGCCTGGACCTGGCCCGCGAAGCGGCCGAGCGTCTTGGCGGAAAATTGAATATCAGCAGCCAAGCAGGCAAGGGCACCTTGATCACGCTGGCGGTTCCCCTGTCGGTCGCCTCGCTGGATGCGTTGCTGGTCGAGGCCGCCGGCGTGGTGACGGCGATCCCGCTTGAGGGGGTGCGCCACACCTTGCGCATGACCGCCGCCGATATCGTCCAGACCGCGCAAGGCCAATCGGTGGTTCACCAGGACAGCGTGATCCCGTTCGCACCCCTGAGCCGGATACTCCGGCAAGACAGCGCCGCCGCACGGCATGACCGGCCCTGGTCGGCCATCGTCGTCCAGGGCACACAGGGAGCCGCCGTGATCGGCGTCGATCGCCTGCTCGGCGCCGCCAACATCGTCTTTCGCCCGCTTCCGGAATTCAGCGCCCTATCGGCCATCGTCGCCGGCGCGTGGCTGGACGCGGAAGGCAATCCTCAACTGATGCTCGAAGCCGATGGCATCATCGGCGAGGCAAACCGGGCGCAGGCCGCCAACGCCGACGCCGCCGCGCATCGCATTTCGATCCTGGTGATCGACGATTCGCTGACCACCCGCATGCTTGAAAAGAGCATCCTCGAATCCGCCGGCTTTGAAGTCGGCCTGGCGACCAGCGCCGAAGAGGGACTCGAAGCCGCGCGTGCCGGGCGCTACGCGCTCTTCCTGGTGGACGTCGAAATGCCGGGGATGGACGGTTTCACCTTTGTCGAGCAAGTGCGCGCCGACCCTGGATTGCGCGACACCCCGGCTATCCTGATCACATCCCGCAACTCCGCCGCGGACCTGCAGCGCGGCAAAGACGTCGGCGCCCAGCGATACATCGTGAAAAGCGAATTCGACCAGCGCGAATTTCTCGAACATATACGGCAATTGGTGGCCTGATGGGAAACGTACGCGTGCTGGTGGTCGAGGATTCCGTCACGGTGCGCAATCACCTGTGCGAGATTCTGCGGTCCGATCCCGAAATCGAGGTGATCGGCCAGGCCGGGGACGGCAAGGAGGCGATCGAACTGTGCCTGCAGCATCGGCCCGACGTCATTACCATGGACATGATGCTGCCGCTGATGAGCGGCCTTTCGGCCACCGAGTACATCATGGCGCATTGTCCGACGCCGATCCTGGTGGTGTCCGCCTCGATCAACCGCGGCGAGTTGTTCAAAACCTACGATGCGCTGGCCGCCGGCGCCGTCGACGTGCTTGAAAAGCCGCGCGGCGACGATTCGGATGCGGCTTGGGAGCGCAAGTTCCTCGCCGCCCTGAAGCTCGTTTCGCGCATTCCCGTCATCACCCACCTGCGGGCCAAACTGAACCCGCCGGCGCGCTGGCCGCGCGCCGGCGCCTCCTTGTCGAACGCAAGCCAATCCCGCTGCAAGGTGGCCGCTCTCGGCGCATCGACCGGCGGCCCGGGCGCGATTGTCGAAGTGCTGCGCTCGCTTACGCCCGGTTTTCCATTGCCCCTGCTGCTGGTTCTGCACATCAATGAGCCGTTCGGGCATGCGTTTGCCGACTGGCTCGACGGCCAGACGGTTCACCGGGTAGCCTACGCGCAAGACGGCGAACCCCTGGAGTCGGCGGCGGGACGCGTTGTGATGGCGCCACCGGGCCGCCACCTGATGGTGCACCAGGGAAACCTGCGCCTGACACTCGACCCCGAGCGGCATTCGTGCCGCCCGTCCGTGGACGTCTTGTTCGAGTCGCTCGCGCGCGAACACGGGGCCGCGGTGGCCGCCTGCCTGCTGACGGGCATGGGCCGCGACGGCGCCGCCGGACTGCTGGAGATCCGCCGGGCGGGTGGTCATACAATTGCGCAGGACGAAGAGACTTCGGTCGTCTACGGCATGCCGCGCGAGGCTGTCCTGCTGGGAGCCGCCGAGCGCGTCTTGCCCCTGGGCGAGATCGGCGGGGTGCTGAGCGCGCTGGCGATGCGGGGCGGCGAGGCGGAAAGCGGCGCGGCGGCAAATGCAAGGACATCAAATGGCGGGGCGGCATCATGAGTGACACGGTTCTTATAGTCGACGACAGCCTGACGGTCCGCATGGACCTGGTGGAGGCCTTTGAATCGGCCGGCTTCAACGTGCTGTCCTGCGCGTCGATCGGCGAGGCCCGCGCCACCTTGGCGCGCGGGCCGGTCGACGTCATCGTGCTTGATGTGCTGTTGCCGGACGGCGACGGCGTCGACCTGCTGAGGGAAATCCGCAACTCTCCTTCCTCGGCCACCACCGCGGTGCTGATGCTCTCCTCGGAGGCGGACGTAAAGGACCGGATACGCGGCCTGCAAACCGGCGCCGACGAATATGTCGGCAAACCTTACGACGCCGGCTATGTGGTGGCCAAGGCCCGGCAGTTCCTGCGCAACGGCCGCGGCCAGGCACAGACCGACAGACAGACCATCCTCATCGTCGACGACAGCGTGACCTTTCGCGAAGAAATGCGGCACGCCTTCGAAGGCGCCGGCTATACCGTCGCCATGGCCAGCAGCGGCGAGGAGGGCCTGGCGGCCGCCGCCGTCTTGCGCCCGAACGCCATCGTGGTCGACGGCGTGCTCCCGGGCATGGACGGCGCCACCGTGATCCGCCGGGTCCGCATGGATGCCGCGCTGCGCCGCATCCCTTGCGTACTGTTGACCGGGTCCGAGGATCTGGGCGCGGAATTGCGCGCGCTCGATGCCGGGGCCGACGCCTTTGTCCGCAAGGGCGAAGACACCGACATCATCCTGGCGAAACTGGCGGCGGCGCTGCGGGGCGCGGCGGCGGCCGAGGCCGGCTTCACGCCCAGCCTGGCAAGCCCCAAGCGCATCCTCGCCATCGACGACAGCCTCACCTATCTGCATGAACTCGGCTTGATGCTGCGCGGCGACGACTACGACGTGGTGCTCGCCCGCTCCGGGGAGGAGGCGCTCGACCTGCTGACGGTGCAGCCGGTCGATTGCATCCTGCTGGACATCCAGATGCCCGGCCTCGGCGGCCAGGAAACCTGCCGCCGCATCAAATCGTCGCCCTCGTTGCGCGACATTCCGCTGATCATGCTCACCGCGATGGACAGCCGCGCGGCGATGCTCGAAGGATTGGGCTCGGGGGCGGACGACTATATCCAGAAATCGAGCGAGTTCGAGGTCCTGAAGGCGCGCATCCGCACCCAGATCCGCCGTCAGCAGTCCGAAAGCGAGAACCGTCGCATCCGCGAGGATCTCCTGCGCCGCGAACTCGAGGCCGCGAAAGCCCATGCCGCGCAGGAACTGGCGGAGACCAGGGCCATCATGGTGCAGGAGCTGAAGAAAAAAAACGAGGAGCTGGAAGCCTTCAGCTATTCGGTGTCCCACGACCTGCGCTCACCGTTGCGCGCCATCGGCGGCTACAGCCTGATCCTTGAAGAGGACTATCTCGACCGGCTCGACGACGAAGGAAGGCGCGTGCTCAGCGAAATCCGGCTCAATTGCAGCATGATGGGCAGTTTGATCGACGACCTGCTCGCCTTCTCCCGGCTTGGCCGGCAGCCGATCAACACCACTACCCTGGACATGGCCGGACTGGTGAATGAAGTGTGGGCGCAAATTGCCCCGCCGGACGAGGTCGTCTTCAGGATGGCGGCGCTGCCGGAGGCGGAGGGCGACCGCGCCCTGATCAGGCAGGTCTGGACCAACCTGCTTTCCAACGCGGTCAAGTACAGCGGCGGGAAAGGCGGCCCATTGGTCGAAGTCAGCGGGCGGCTCGAAGGTACGGAGGCGATCTTCGAAGTGCGTGACAATGGCGCCGGTTTCGACATGCGTTACGCCAAGCGGCTGTTCGGCGTATTTCAGCGCCTGCATGGTTCGGACGAGTTTCCTGGTACCGGCGTCGGCCTGGCGATCGTGAAAAATATCATCGTGCGCCACGGCGGTCGGGTCTGGGCCGAAGGGCAGATAGACCACGGGGCCACGTTCCATTTCAGCTTGCCCCAGGCGGCGCCTGGGAGTAGCGAGCGCAACGACGATACGGACGAATTGTAGCCGCCGGCAGCCTGTTCGATTCAGCCAGCCGGTACCGTAACCGGCAGCTCGAAGTGCTTTGGATGACTCCGCGAGGGGTCATTTTTCATTTGGGGCAAACGCCGTGCCCGGGCAACCGGAATCGATGCACCTACACTACCGGTAGTGTAGGTGCGCCGTATCGTTGTTTCGTTCCGCCGGTGTGGATGCACCAACCAGGCCGGGGGTGTGATCCAAAAGCAGGGGGTCCGGTTAACTGATCTGTCACACCGGCGAAGAGTCGCCCTTATGTGGGCTTGATGATGGTGCCGCGCCCATATGGCACTTGCCAAAATATCCAATGTGTCGTCTAATGATGCCGCTATTTCATGCACAATAGATGGTATAAGGGGAGCCCGCAGTCGCTGCAGGTAGGGGGCCGGCGGGCCTTGGTTGAATGATGCTTGGGGCATGCCAATTCACGTCGGCGAGATTGGATATTGTGGCTTGCAGAGTGCCGTCTAAGCATTTCGCAGCCGCCGTCGGCGGCTGTCCGCCTGCCGTAACGGGCGAGCCGTGTTAGACGATCCCGGCGCCTGGCGGGCGCCGGCGGGCGCATTGCCGGCATCGGCTGCCGCCGCCCTGAAGGGTCCGGGCATCGCGCAGCGTCTGCGCCTGCTGCGCTTGCCCGTCATGCCCGAGGTGCTGTCGCGGCTCCTCGATGCATGCCAGTCCGACGGCGCAAGCGCCGATGAGCTCGCCGCCATCGCCGGCCTGGATGCCGGCATTGCCGCCAGGGTGATCGCTCTGGCATCGTCCTCGCAAAGCGACGAACGCCACCTGTTTTCCAATCTGGCCCAATGCGTGGCAATGGTCGGCGCGGACGTGGTCCGCGCCGTCGCCGCCGACGCCTGGAGCGCACGGGTGTTCGGGGCTTCCTGCCGGGCCGAAGAATCGGCGCTGGCGCGCCATTGGCGGCACACGCTCAAGTGCGCACTGCTGGCCCGCGAACTGGCCGTTGCAATGGACTATCCGGACACCGCCGAGGCCTATCTCGCCGGGCTGCTGCACGACCTGGGCTCGCTGGCGCTGCTGGCGCTCGACCCGCGGGAATATGCCCGCCTGTGGGACGCCGGCCTCGAAGATGAGCACCTGTGTCTGCAGGAACAGGAGCGCTACCGGGTGACGCATGCCGAAGCCGGCGCCTGGCTGGCCGAAACCTGGCAGCTCGGTCCCTTCCTGGCCGACAGCATGCTCTATCACCATGCCCCGGCGGAACGCCTGGCCACCGCGCACCCGCTGATCCGCATCGTCGCGCTGGCCCATCATCTGGCGCAAACCGACAGGTTCGCCAACCTTGCCGGCGCCCTCGAATTTGCCCGTCTGTGCGGCGCCCCCGCCGATTGTGTGTTCCCCAGCCTGGAGCGGGCCGACGCGGAATTGCAAAGCCTGACCCATGGCCTGGGCATGCCGCCGGCGGCGGACGTCGCCATGGCGCCGCCGCCGTCCGACCTGCCCGATGAGCGTAACCCCGGCATCGGCGCGCTGCAAGCCCGGCTGGAGGGCAAGCTTCAGCTCGACGCCGTCCGCGGCCTGCTCGAAGGCGCCGCCAATCCCGATGCGCTGCTGCAAGCCGTCGCGCAAGGGCTGATGATCCTGTTCGGCCTGGGCCCGTCGGTATTTTTCCTGCGCGAAGGCGAGGGTGCCGCATTCGTCGGCCGCGCCTTGCACACTAGGCATGCGAAGGTCAACCAGCTCAGCTTCTTCGCCGGCCAATCGGCCTCGGCACTGGCCACCGCCACCCTCGGCACGCCCGTGGTCTGGGCCGCCGGCGATACCTGGCGGCAGCCGCTGGATGCGCAGGTGGTGCGCTTGCTGGAGGCCGAAGCATTTGTGTGCATCCCGCTGGGCGCGGGCGCGCGCTGCAGGGCCCTGGTGGCGGCGGCGATCCACACCCACCGCGACGCCGGCCTGCTCCCCGGCCGCATCGACGCGTTGCGCGCCTTCGGCCGGATCGCCGAGGCCGCGCTCGAGCGGGTGCTGGCGCCGCCACCGGGCGACGAGCAGAGCCGCGCGCAGGACCACGCCGCAGGCGGCGCCAGCGCCGAGCAGATACGCCAATTGATCCACGAAATCGGCACCCCCCTGTCGATCGTGCGCAACTATCTCGCCACCCTGCAGATCAGCCTGGGCCAGAACGCCATCGGCGACAAGGAGCTGCAAATTGTCACCGAGGAAATCGCCCGGGTGATGAAACTGCTGGACCAGTTCCAGCGTGCTCCGCAAAACGTGCAAGACGTGCAAAACGTGGCGTCCGCTGCCGGCCCGGCGGAGCTGCACGAGTTGCTGGCCGGGATCCTCGATCTATGCCGCGGCGCCGGTCTGGTGCCGGCCATGGTCAATATCGAAACCGATTTCCAGACGTTCGCGCCGGTGCCGGTGGCCGACCCGGACAAGCTCAAGCAGGTCCTGCTCAACCTGATGAAAAACGCTTTTGAAGCCATGCCCGACGGCGGCATGTTCCGCCTCTCGACCTCATGGTGGAACGACGGCGGTGGCGGCAACAGCAGCGGCGGCGAGCAAGTTGAAATTGCGCTGCAGGATTCCGGCCCCGGCCTGCCCGACGAAGTGCTGCGCAACATCTACCGGCCGGTTGCCAGCACCAAGGGCGACCAGCACTTCGGCATCGGCCTGTCGATCGCCGGGCAACTGGTGAGCGAAATGAACGGCCGCATCAGTTGTCGATCCACCCGCAGCGGCTGCTGCTTTCGAATCATCCTTCCGCTGGGAGCGTCATGAAAGAGCCGAACCCGACCCACCTGGGTGGCCTCCCCGGCTTGCCGGGCCTTCCCGACACTACCGCGCCGCCGCGGGCCGCCGCCGACCACACCATCGCGGTGATCGAGGACGACGACCGCCTGCGGGCCAGCCTGGCCACGCTGCTGCAGGCCTATGGCTACCGCACCATCCAGTGCGGCAACCGGCATGAAGCGCTCGCGCTGATCGCGCGCCACGATGTTGCCCTGGTGCTGCTCGACCTGCGGCTGGGCGAAGCCAGCGGGCTGGACGTACTCAAGGAACTGCGCGAGGCTGGGCACGGCATGCCGGTGGTAGTGCTCTCCGGCGATACCATGATCGACTCGGCCATCGGCGCCCTGCAACTGGGCGCCCAGGACTACATCCGCAAGCCCTGCGCGCCGGAGATGCTGCTGCACCGGGTGCAGACCACCCTGCGGCGCCATAGCCTGGAGCTGGAGCACCGGCGCCTGAGCCAGGAGATCGCCCGTTCCGAGGAACTGCACCGCTTCCTGGTGGCCAACTCGCCCGACATCATTTTCATTCTCGACAGCACCGGCAGATTCGCCTTCATCAGCGAAAGCGTACAACCCTTGCTCGGGCACGGCGCGGCGCAATTACTGGGTGCGGAATTTCTTGCGCTGGTGGCCGGCGAAGACCTCGAAGCGGCACGGGTGGCGATCCGCCAGCTCTCGGCCGGTGAAAGCGGCGCGGTCGAGTTGCGCCTGCGGCACAGCAGCGACGCGGCCGGCCATCGCCACTTCGAACTGACCCTGGCCTCGCTGCAGGGAATGTCGCCCAACTGGCGGCAGGCCAGCCTGCCCGGCGACCAGGGCCTCTACGGCGTTGCCCGCGACGTCACCGAAAAGAAGATCGCTCACGACCGCCTCGAATACCAGGCCTGCCACGACGTGCTCACCGGGCTGCCCAACCGCGCCCTGTTCGTCGACCGGCTGCAACTTGCTATCGTGCAGGCGCGCCGCAGCCGCCAGGTGTTCGCGGTGATTTTCATCGACCTCGACCGCTTCAAGATGATCAACGACACCTTCGGCCACCTGAAGGGCGACATCGTGCTGGAGCAGGTCGCCGAGCGCCTCAAAGCCAATTTGCGGGAGAGCGACACCCTGGCCCGCCTGGGCGGCGACGAGTTCATCATCATGCTGCCGAACATCCGCGGCCCGGAAGACGCCGGCCTGGTCGCCAACAAGATAGTCGAAGACATGGTCAAGCCCTTCACCCTCGAAGGCCGCGAGATGCCGCTTTCCAGCAGCCTGGGCATTGCCATGTTTCCGCAGGACGGCGAGGACAGCGAGACCCTGATGCGCCACTCCGATCTGGCGATGTACGACGTCAAGGCCAAGGGGAAGAACGGTTTTGCCTTTTTCACCCAGGAGATGAATGACGGCTCGAGCCGCCGCCTGACCGTCGCCCACGATTTGCGCAAAGCCCTGGAGGGTGGCCAGTTCGATCTCTACTACCAGCCGCAGGTCGACTCCCGCGAATTGCGCATCACCGGCGTGGAAGCCCTGATCCGCTGGAACCACCCGACTCGCGGCCTGCTCACCGCCGCCGAATTCATTACCATCGCCGAAGACCTGGGGATGATGTCGAACCTGACCCGCTGGGTGCTGGAGCGCGCCTGCCGCGACCTGCGCAACTGGCGCGACCGCGGCATCAACCTGGAGCGCATGGCGATCAATTTCTCGCCGCGGATGATCGAAAAGCCCGACTTCGTCGAAGACCTGATGCGCACCCTGGCCCGCTACGGCATCGCGCCCTCCAGCATCGAGGTGGAAATCACCGAGAACATGCCCTTCAACAATATGGAAGCGACCACCCAGGTGCTCAATGCCATTTCCGCGCTCGGGGTGCGCATCGCCATCGACGACTTCGGCGTCCAGTATTCCTCGCTCAACTACCTGCGCTCGCTGCCGATCGACACGCTGAAAATCGACCGCGCCTTCGTGATGGAAATCCGCGAGCACTCCGACGACTCGCCGATCATCAAGGCGATCGTCGCCATCGCCGCGGGGCTGGGCATGAACGTGGTCGCCGAAGGGGTCGAAACCGCGATCCAGGCCGATTTCCTCAAGGGCCTGGGCTGCACCCAGATGCAGGGCTATCTCTACGGCCACCCGCAGCCTTTCGCCGCGCTGGAAGGCGCGCTGCTGCACTAAGCGCCGGCGTCGACCGGTCGCGCACGCGCGACCGGGCTATGCCCCATAATCGGCGGGTTGTCCCATTCCGTGCACGCGGCGGCCTGTTGTTCCACATCTGCGCCCCCTTTCGAACCGGAGCCGCCATGTATATCGAAATCACTTCCCCGACCGAAGGCCGGATATTCGTCCGCAAGGACTCCATCGCCTCTGTCGTGGTCAGCAAGACCAAGGGCGAGCCGTACCTGGTCACCACCCTGGCCGGCACCACCTACGCGGTCGTCGTGGAGACCGAACAGCACACCATGGCGCGCCTGATCGGCATGCGCTCCTAGCGCCTCTGCGGCGCGGTGTCAGTCAGACCCCTCAGTCGACCTTGATGCGGGCGCGGGTGATCATCTCGCGGTACATCGGCACCTCGTGGGCGATGCGCGCCTTCAGTTGCTCCGGGCCGCCGCCGATGATGCCGAAGCCGTTGTTGCGCATGGTCTCCTGCACGTCGGGACGCTTCAGCACGTTCAATACCGCGCGCGAGAGTTGCGCGGTGATCTCCGGCGCCAGGCCCGCCGGCGCCACCAGCACCTGAAAGCTGGCCGACTCGGCGTTGGCGAAGCCCGCCTGCGCCATGTTCGGCACCTCGGGAAATTCCGCCATGCGGCCGTGCCCGGTATGTACCAGTGCACGCAGACGCCCGCTGAGGATGTGCGGCGCCACTGCGCCGACGCTAAAGCAACCGAGTTGTGTCGAGCCACCGAGCACCGCCTGCATCGAAGGGCCGGCGCCTGAGTAGGGCACGTTGGTGATGTTGATGCCGGCGCGCACCTTGAAATACTCCATCGCAATATGCGGCGAGGTGCCGGAGCCGGGGTTGGCGTAGTTCAGCAGGTCCGGTCTTGCCTTCGCCTGCGCGATCAGTTCAGCCACTGAGCTGATGCCTGAGTCTGGCCGGGTGACGATCACGTTCGGCGCATCGCCGATCTCGACGATCGGCGTGAAGTCGCGCACCGGGTCAAAGGCCGCGTTCTTGTACAGGCTGGGGTTGATGGTGAGGATGCTGGAAATCACCATCAGTGTGTAGCCGTCGGGCCTGGCCTGCGCCACGTAGCGCGCCGCGATGTTGCCGCCGGCGCCGGCGCGGTTGTCGACGATGAACGGCTGCTTCAAATCTCCCGTCAGGTATTTCGAAAGCACGCGCGCGGCGATGTCGCTGCCGCCACCCGGGGCAAAAGGCACGACGATGGTGACCTGGTGCTCGGGGTAGGCCGCCTGTGCCGGCGCCGCCGGCAACATGGCCGGCAACATGGCCGGGAAGATGGCGGCAAGGGCCAGCCGACAACGCGGCAAGAATGAAAAGAACTGCGGCATTTTGTCTCCGGCAATATTTGCGCCCGGGCCGCGTCCCGCGCAACCCTCAGGCTGCGCATGATATCGGCGCCGCGCGGGCTTGCGCAGTGTGAGGGCCTTATCAAGTTCATTAAGCCGGGAAAAAGAAAAAGCCCCGCGCGCGGCGGGGCCTTTGCTGCGCAACCACGCGCGCTATTTTTTTTCGTTCGCCTGCGCCACCAGCACCGGCTTGTCGCGGTACAGGTCCGGGAACAGGGTCTTCAGATTGCCCAGCTTGGGCAGGTCGTAGGTGGCGATGTAGGGCTGGTCCGGGTGAATGGTGGCGTAGTCCTGGTGGTAATTCTCCGCCGCGTAAAAAGCCTTCAGCGGCGTCACCTGGGTGACGATCTTGTCCTTGTAGACGCGCGCGCCGTTGAGTTGCGCGATGTAGGCGTCGGTCACCTGCTTTTGCTGCGCGTCCTTGTAGAACACGGCCGAGCGGTACTGGGTGCCGGTGTCGGGGAACTGGTGGTTCAGCTGGGTCGGATCGTGCGCCACCGAAAAGTACACCTGCAGCAGCTTGCCGTAGCTGATCACCTTCGGGTCGTAGGTCACCTGCACCGATTCCGCGTGCCCGGTGCTGCCGGTGGAAACCGTCTCGTAAGAGGCCGTATTCTTTTCGCCGCCGGCATAACCGGACACCGCCTGGGTCACGCCCCTGGTGTGCTGGAACACCGCCTGGATGCCCCAGAAGCAGCCGCCCGCAAACACTGCTGTCTCGCTGCTCCCTTGGGCCGTGGTCACGTCCGCCGCCGGCGGCGGAATCTTCACCGCGCTCTCCGCAATCGCACCGCGGCCCAGCACCAGGGCCGCGCCGACCAGCAGGATCGAGGCCGCGGCGAAAACATATCTACCGCTCAGCGCAGGCCGTTTGACCGCCGAAATATTGCTTTTGCTACCCATGTCCGCTCCTGACCGTGCAATTCGCACATTGTATGCACAAGATACGCCTTTTGCCGCGGCGTGGATGCGCCTGGTTCCATGTGTCCAGGAGAGGTGGACTATCGCATACGGCCCATTTTCTCGCGGGTCCGGGCGCACTGTGGGCACCGCTTAAGGCGCGCGCCCGTTTGTAGATGCGCCCGATGTTTCCCGGAGCATTGCCGCTTCGATTGCATCGCAGGCCCCGCGCAAACCATCCTTGCCTTGCAATTGCCGGGCGATCTCCCGCGCCCGCCGCGCCGGCGCCGGATAGTCGAGCAGGCCCGCTAGCAGTTGCGCCACGCGCGCCGCGGTGTAGTCCTTGCGCAGGACCATCCGGCCGGCACCCATGCGTTCGATTCGTGCGCCGTTGTCCGGCTGGTCGAAGCCGAAAGGCACCACCACCTGCGGTACACCGGCGCGCAAGGTCTGCGCCGTGGTGCCGACGCCGCCCTGGTGCACCACGCAGGCGGCCCGCGGCAGCACATGCGAATAGGGCGCGTAGTTGAAAGCCGCGATTTCCGGGGGCAGCGCCTGCTTCAAGGTGTTCTCGCCCATCAGCAACAGGGCGCGGCGCTTTAATTGGCGCGCCGCCGCGACGCTTTGCTCGAAAAAATCGCGGGCGTCGCGCACCGCCGCCGAACCGAGGGTGAAGACGATGGGCGCCGGGCCGGCGTCGAGAAACGCCCGCAACTCGGCCTGCGCGCCGCCTTCGGCGGCGTCGCGGTCGTAATACACAAAACCCGGCTGCACGGTCGGTACCGGCCAGTCCGCCTGCGGCCGCCCCAACACCGGCGAGAACAGCGCCAGGTTCAGCCAGGGCGAATACTTGCCGGCGAACAGCGGGTGGCCGCCGGGCGCCAAGCCGAGTTCGCCGCGCAGCCGGGCCACCGGCAGGCCCCAATTGCGCACCGACCATTTCGCCGCGCCGACCAGGGCGCGGTGCACCCAGGCCGGCGCGCCGTGCAAATGCCGCGTCGCCGGCAACGGCGACATCACCCAGGGATCGTGGATCGAAAAGAATGACATCGGTGCGAGAATCGCCGCGGCCCAGCGCCGGCTGAATTTCTCCGCCACCAGCGGCGCGGCGAATACCACCTCGCCCGCCACCATGAAATCGGCCTGCGCCGCCGCCGCCGCCAGGTCGTCGAACATCTCGCGCAGATGCGGCATGAACATCTTTCGCACCAGGTACTCCGGCCCCTTGACCGGGTCCATCAGGTTGCGCACCAGGTCGGGGTCGTCGATGTCGAGGTCCGGGCGCAAGCGGTGATAGGTGAGGCCGGTGCCGCGTACTTTTGCCTCGTACATCGAAGTCGTCGCCATGGTCACCGCATGACCGCGGCGTTGCAGCTCCAGGCCAAGGGCGATCATCGGATGCAGGTCACCGTAGGAGCCGATGGTGGTGAGGACGATGTGGCGAGGGGAGGGCATAAGGCAGAGCGTCGCGCATGGCCGGGCGGGACTTTGATTCAACCACACTTCTCGCCTGGGTTCACGTATGCTTGCGCACATCATTTGAGCGACGGGCGAAGTGATGAGCACGCGGGCTGCTGCTTGTTGACCGGCTCCGGAGCATCGGTCCGGCTTGTGCGATGGCGACAAGCCGAGGGGTTTCCAAGGTTGGGGATGTTTGATGCTGGGTAAGTTGTTCAGGAATTTTTCCGCACCGGCCGCGCCGGCCGCCATGCCGCCGGCCGACACGGGACCGCCGGCGGAACTGCTGCGCGCGGCGGCGCCGGTGTTGTCGGCCGAGGAAGTGCTGGAGCGCCAGGGCGAGGTGGCCGAGGCGGAGCGGCGCCTGCGGGCGGCGGTGGCGGCGGACGTGGATGATGCCGTGGCGATCGAGGCGCTCGGCGCCTTCCTGTTGCGCCGCCGGCGTTTCGACGAGGCGCAGGCACTGCTGGACGAAGCGCTCGCGCGCCTGCCGGACGACGGCGGCCTGCTGGCCACCCGTGGACACCTGGCGCAGTTGCGCCTGCAGGTGCCCGAGGCAATCGGCTATTTCCGCCTCTCGCTGGCGGCGCGTCCCGGGCATGCGCGCACGCGCTACCATCTCGGCACGCAGTTGCTGCTGGCAGGAGAAATGCGCGAGGCTTTCATGCACATGGCGGTGCGCCTGGAGTTGCCGGGGCACAATACGCCCTACTGGGTGAAGACCTTGCCGCGCTGGCACGGCGAGCCGCTGGCGGGCAAGCACCTGCTGGTCGAGGTGGACTGGGGCGGGCTGGGCGACGAGGTGCAGTTCGCGCGCTTTATCGAGATCGTGCATCGCGACTATCGGCCGGCCTCGCTGCAGGTGGCGTGCAGCGACGTCTGCCGGCGCCTGATCGAGGCGATTCCCGGCGTCGATCGGGCCTTCACCACGGCGGGAGCGATCAGCGCGGATTATCACATTGGCCTGATGGACATTCCGGGTGTGATCGGCACCGAACTCGAAACCATTCCCGCCCCGCCACGCTATCTTTCGGCGTTGCCGGGCGACGTGGCGTATTGGGGCCGCAAGCTGGCGGCGGCGCCGCAGGCGAAGAGCGGCGTGCTGAAGGTCGGCCTTTGCTGGGCCGCCGGCTTCTGGCATGGGCGCGACGGGCGCAGCGCCAAGTCGATTCCGCTACCGCTGCTGGCCGCCCTGGGCTCGTTGCCGGACGTGCGTTTTATCTCGCTGCAAAAAGGCTCCGGGCGCGATGAACTACCTTGCCCTGGCGTGGAAATCGAGGATTACACCGAAGACCTGGAAGACATGGGCGACACCGCCGCCCTGGTCGAAAACCTCGACGTGGTGCTGACGGTGGACACCGCGGTGGCGCACATCGCCGGCGCTTTAGGCAAACCGGTCATCATGCTGCTGATGCGCGAGAGCGGCATGTTCTGGCTGCTGGAGCGCGAAGACACGCCGTGGTATCCGGGCATGCGCCTGTTGCGCCAGGCGCGCAGCGGCGAATGGCAGGAGGTCTGTGCCCGCGCGGTGGAGGCGTTGCGCACCTGGCCGCGTCCGGACTAAGCCGCGTTTACAAGCGCTTGTTCATGTAGCGGCTGGCTTCGGCGAAGGCGGGTTTTTCGTACAACGCGCGGGCGCCCGGGTTGTGGGCGAACACGTTGAGGCCGAGCACGGCGCAGCCTTCCTTCTTCAGCAGCGCTTGAACCTCGGCAAGCGCCGCGGTGGCGTGTCACGCCGGCGGAAGGGCGGATCAACCACCAGGTCGAAGACAAAAGCCTCGCGCTCGCCGACGGCGTGGCGCACCCACAGGCTGCCGACCTGCGTGTCGGCCGCGTCGACGATGTTGTAAAACCGGTGCCCTGCGGTGGCCTGACCCTGCGGCAGGGTCGCGGCCGTCTGCTTGCGTACGAAGGCCTCCGCCTCGGTTTGCGAAATATGGTCGGCCAGCACGCGGCCGGCGGCATAGGGCGCGAAATGCTGCTCGGCGAAGGCCGCGTAGTCGGCGGCGCTCATGTCTTGGAGGCAAGTCATCGAAAGGATGGTCGCTGATCGCGGTCAGGGAAAAAAAGGGCTGCCCTTGTGGGGCAGCCCTGATTCTGCATTACAACCCGGCGTGTTTACGCGAATTCCGCCATCGCCGACTTCATTTTTTGCATCGCCTTGACTTCGATCTGGCGAATCCGCTCGGCTGAAACCTTGAACTCGGCGGCGAGGTCGTGCAGCGTGAGCTGCTCTTTCTCTTCCGCCAGCCAGCGCGCCTGGATGATGCGGCGGCTGCGTTCGTCGAGCGCACCCAAAGCCTGCGTCAGGCTTTCGCTGCGCTTGGTCTCGATTTCCTTGTCTTCGAGCAGGCGCGACGGTTCGTCTTCCGCGTCGGTCAGGTAGGCGATCGGCGCAAAGCTTTGCTCTTCGCTGGCATCGGCCGGGGCTTCGAAGGTGACATCGCCGCCGGCGATGCGCATCTCCATCTCCTTGACCTCTTCCGGCTTGACGTTCAACTCCTTCGCCAATGCATTCACCTGGTCCGGCGTGAACGAGTCCAGGCTGGTCTTGTGGCTGCGCAGGTTGAAGAACAGCTTGCGCTGCGCCTTGGTCGTCGCAATTTTCACCAGGCGCCAGTTGCGCAGCACGTACTCGTGGATCTCCGCCTTGATCCAGTGGAGCGCAAACGAAACCAGCCGTACCCCGCGCTCCGGGTCAAAACGCTTCACGGCTTTCATCAGGCCGATATTGCCTTCCTGGATCAGGTCGGCGTGCGGCAGGCCGTAGCCGAGATAGCCGCGCGCCACCGCCACCACCAGGCGCAGGTGCGACAGCACCAGCTTGCCGGCGGCGTCCGTGCTCTCGGTGTCGCGGAAGTCGCGCGCGAAGCGCAGTTCTTCCTCAGGCGTCAGGATCGGGAAGCGGTTCACTGCGGAAATGTAATGCTCGATGCTCCCCACGGTCGACGGAACCGGGAGGTTCCAGTTGCCGGTGGAGGGCAGGGTGATTGCGTTGCTCATTAATTTCTCCTTCCGAGCAGCTTCGGGCTTGTGGCCTTGGCCGCGATTAGGTACTGATTTTAGCACTCTTAGTCTTCGAGTGCTAATGGGGACAGAAGTTCCAAGTTCAAGAGGGCAGCCTCGCGGCTGTTGCGCCCCCGGGCTCTGGATAAACATACAGATAAATGATGATGTTTCACTTTAATGATCTTCCCCTAAGTCTTTGTTTTTGCCCATTAATCGTTTTTAGAGTAATTCGAGAAAGCGCCTGTAAGTCCTTGTCCTGAAAGAAGAAATCGCAGAATGCACTTGATTTCGTTATAACCTTGGTCTAGAGTGGGGGAATGTAGGAAAAAGTGGTGAAAAATGGCGCAGATTTGCCAGATAAGGCGAAACGGCGCTGGGGCGAGGGAACGCATCCGGCAGGAGGCGTCATCGCCCTTTTTCGCATGGCTTTTTCGGTTATTAATCAAGGCGCTATTCCACCATGTTCCAGGGCAGCTCCAATCTTAGTTTGGACGCCAAAGGCCGGATGACAGTTCCGTCACGGCACCGGGACGCACTGCAATTGCAGTGCGAGGGACGCCTTACGCTCACCAAACACCCGCATGGCTGCCTTTTGCTGTTTCCGCGCCCGGTGTGGGAACAGCATCGCGAAAAAATCGCCGCCTGGCCGATGCAAGCCAAGGCCTGGCAGCGGATTTTTCTAGGCAACGCCGTCGATGTGGACATGGACAACGCCGGCCGCCTGCTGGTGACCCCTGAGTTGCGCGACGCCTCCCACCTGACCAAGGAAGTGATGCTGCTGGGCATGGGCAGCCACTTCGAAGTGTGGGACGCCGCCACCCTGGCCAAGCAGGAGGCGGACGCGATTGCCCAGGGCATGCCGCCTTCGCTGGAAAACTTTTCATTCTGACGGGCTTATGTGAATGAGTCTGATCCCAGCGGGTACATCCATCGAACGGTCTTGCTCGGTGAAGCCGTCGATGCGCTCACCGTCAAGCCGTCCGGAACCTATGTCGATTGCACCTTTGGACGCGGAGGCCACAGCCGGCTGATTCTCGAGCGCCTAGGCCCCGATGGCTGCCTGATCGCGCTCGACAAGGACGCGGAGGCAGTCGCCGCCGCCGGCGCCTTGGAGAGTGATCCGCGGTTTTCGATGGTGCATGCCGGCTTTGCCAATTTGGCGGCCGTGCTGGCGCAAAAGAATGTGAATGCGGTGGATGGCGTGCTGATGGACCTGGGCATTTCCTCTCCGCAGATCGACGACCCGGCGCGCGGCTTTTCATTCCGCCGCGACGGGCCGCTCGATATGCGCATGGATGCAACCAAGGGCATGACGGCGGCGGAGTTTCTGGAGACGGCAACGGCGGCACAAATCGGGGAGGTAATAAAAAATTATGGGGAAGAACGGTTTGCTGTTTCGATTGCACAGGCGATTGTTGCTCGCCGCGCAGAGGGGGAACCCCTCGCCACAACGGGTCAGCTCGCTGCCCTTGTCGCGGATGTCCTCCGCCAGCGGCGCGCTAAACCGGAACCGGGGCAAGATCCGGCCACCCGCACCTTTCAGGCTTTACGGATTCACATCAATCAGGAGCTTGAAGAATTGCAAGCAGGGCTAGCCCAGGCGATGGATTGCCTGAAGGTCGGGGGAAGGCTGGCGGTGATCAGCTTCCACTCGCTTGAAGACCGCATGGTCAAGCAGGCGATGCGCGCACGCGCCCATCCGGCCGAGCCGCCCAAGGGCGTGCCCCTGCGCGTTTCCGAGCTGCCGGTCGCCGGTTACCGGCTCATCGGCAAAGCCGCACGCCCGAGCGACGCCGAAATCGCCGGCAACCCGCGCGCGCGCAGCGCCATGCTGCGGGTGATCGAGAGGCTGGCATCTGGGATGACCCCGGGGGTGACCCCATGACGCGCCTGAACTTCGTCCTGCTCGCCGCCGTGCTGCTGTGCGCCCTGGCCACCGTCACCTCCACGCATCGCGCGCGCCTGCTGTTTGCCGACCTGGAAAATGAACAGTCGCGGCAAAAACAGATCGAAGTGGAATGGCGGCAACTGCAGCTCGAACAATCCACCTGGGCCAAGCACGCGCTGGTCGAAGGCATCGCCGAGCGCCAGCTCGGCATGCACGCGCCCGACCCGCGCCGCCTGGTCTTTGTTTCGCCGGTGACTTCCGCCCCGGTTGCCGCCGCTGGCGCCCCCGCATCTGCAAGTGCGTCCGCCAACGGCGCGCCCGCCGTCAGTGGCCCTGCCTCCAGCGGCGCCCCGGCCGTCGCCCAATAGCCATGATGAACTCCGCCCCCAGCCCGGTCCTGCAATTGCGCCTGCCGCTCTGGCGTTCGCGCATGATGCTGGCCTTCGTCTTCGCCGGCTTCATGACCCTGGTCGGCCGGGCGGTGTTCCTGCAGGCCTGGGACACCGACTTCCTGCAGCAAAAGGGCAAGTCGCGCACCGTGCGCGACATCGAGATTCCCGCCTATCGCGGCAAGATCACCGACCGCAACGGCGAAATCCTCGCCTCCAGCACCCCGGTGCGCTCGATCTGGGCCATCCCCGACGACGTCAAGGCCTCGCGCGACCAGCTGCGCGACCTGGCGCGCGCGCTCGACCTGCCGGTCGACGAACTCGACAAGAAGCTGGGCGACACCGACCGCGAGTTCGTCTACCTGAAGCGCCAGCTGCCGCCCGAAGAAGCCGAAAAGGTGGCCGAACTGAACCTGCCGGGCGTGTTCCAGCAGCGCGAATTCCGCCGTTACTACCCTGCCGGTGAAGTGGCGGCGCACGTGCTGGGATTCACCGGTATGGATGAAAACGGCCAGGAAGGCATCGAGCTGGCCTATCAGCAAAGCCTGGCCGGCAAGAACGGCAGCCGCCGCGTGGTGAAAGACCGGCGCGGCAACATCGTCGAAGACGTCGCCGGCGTGCAGGCCCCGCGCGAAGGCAAAGACCTCGCGCTGTCGATCGACAGCAAGATCCAGTACCTCGCCTACAGCCAGCTCAAGCAGGCGGTGGAGCTGCACAAGGCCAAGGCCGGCGGCATCGTCATCCTCGATGTGAAGACCGGCGAGGTGCTGGCGCTGGCAAACCTGCCGACCTTCAACCCGAACAACCGCAACAACCTCACCGGCCAGCAATTGCGCAACCGCGTGCTGACCGACAGCTTCGAGCCCGGCTCGGTGATGAAGCCCTTCACCATTTCCCTGGCGCTCGACGAAGGCAAGATCACCGCCGACTCGACCTTCCAGACCGCGCCCGGGCGCTACAAAATCGGCACGGCCACCATCAGCGACTCCCACGCCATGGGCATCCTGAACGTGTCGCAGATCATCGAGAAGTCGAGCAACATCGGCACCGCGCAGATCGCGCTCAAATTGCAGCGCGAAGACATGTGGAACATGTTCAACCGCTCCGGCTTCGGCACCGCGCCGCAGGTACAGTTTCCCGGTGCCGTCGGCGGACGCGTGCGCCCGGCGAAAAGCTGGCGCCCGATCGAGCAGGCCACCATGGGCTACGGCTACGGCCTGTCGGTGTCGCTGCTGCAGCTGGCGCGCGGCTACACCATTTTCGCGCGCGACGGCGACATCATCCCCGTCACCTTCCAGAAGGCCGAAGGCCCGGCGGTGGGCACGCAGATCATCGCCCCGCAGGTGGCGCACATGATGCGCGGCATGCTGGAACTGGCCGCCGGCCCGCACGGCACCGCGCCGCGCGCGCAGGTGATGGGCTACCGGGTCGCCGGCAAGACCGGCACCGCGCACAAACAGGAAGGCAACGGCTACTCGCACGACAAATACCGCGCCTCCTTCGTCGGCTTCGCGCCGGTCTCCAACCCGCGCCTGGTGGTGGCGGTGATGATCGACGAGCCCTCGGACGGCCGCTACTACGGCGGCGACGTTTCCGGCCCGGTGTTTTCATCCGTCATGGGCGCCGCCCTGCGCGCGCTCGGCGTGGCGCCGGACGCGCCGATGAAACCCATTGTCCTGCCCTCGGCAGCGGAACAGGTCCGTGAAAACACATGAGATATTCGCCATGCTGAGCGCCCAGGGAGTCGAAGTACGCGCGCTGACGGCCGACAGCCGCAGCGTCGGCGCGGGCGACGTGTTTCTCGCCTATCCCGGCCACAACGCCAAAAGCGACGGCCGCCATTTCATTCGCGACGCCGTCGGGCGCGGCGCCGGCGCGGTATTGTGGGAGCGCACCGGCTACACCTTTCCGCACGACCTGCGGGTGCCGCAGTTGCCGGTCGACGGCCTCAAGGTGCTGGCCGGCCCGCTGGCCAGCATGCTCTACGGCGCGCCCTCCGAGCAACTCACCATGGTCGGCATCACCGGCACCAACGGCAAGACCTCGGTGTCGCAATGGACCGCGCAGGCGATGAATCTCTGCGGCCGCGGCTGCGGCGCCATCGGCACCCTGGGCGCGCAATACGGCGCCTGGAGCGAGGCCGTGCCCAACACCACCCCCGACGCCATCGTGCTGCAGCGCATGTTGAAGCGCATGGTCGATAGCGGCGCCGCCGCCTGCGCGATGGAAGTTTCCTCCATCGGCCTGGAACAGGCGCGGGTCGACGGCGTCGCCTTCGACATCGCTGTGTTCACCAATTTCACCCGCGACCACCTCGACTATCACGGCGACATGCGCGCCTACGAAGAGGCGAAGACCCGCCTGTTCACCTGGCCCGGCCTGTCGCACGTGGTGATCAACATCGACGACCCGATGGGCGTGCGCCTGATGGCGCGCCTGGCCGACCGCATCGACCGCATCGCCTACTGCATCGAAGGCAAATCGGCGGTGGTGGAGCATGTGGAAGACGAAGGGCGCCTTACCGCCAGCGACTTGCGCTACGACGATGCCGGCGTGCGCTTCACCGTCACCTGCGACTGGAACGGTGCGCAAACCCGTGCCGAAGTGAGTGCGCCGGTATGGGGCGAATTCAACGTCAGCAACCTGCTGGCCGTGCTGGGCGCGCTGCTGGCCGCCGGCGTCGACTTGCAGCAGGCCGTGGCAGCGCTCGGCCAGTTGACCCCGCCGGCCGGGCGGATGAACGCCATCGTCCGGCCCAACGCCCCCTTGTTGGTGATCGACTACGCCCACACCCCGGACGCACTCGACAAGGCGCTGACTGCGCTCAAGCCGATCGCGCACGCGCGCGGGGGAAAACTCGCCGTGGTGTTCGGCTGCGGCGGTGACCGCGACACCGGCAAGCGCCCGCAGATGGGCGAAGTGGCAAGCCGCCTTGCCGACCGCGTGATCATCACCAGCGACAACCCGCGCAGCGAAAATCCCCTGACCATCATCGCGCAAATCCTGCCCGGGGCGCCCGGCGCCATCGTCGAGCAGGACCGCGCCCGCGCCATCCTGCAATCGGTGCGCGAGGCCGCGCCGGCCGACGTCGTGCTGATCGCCGGCAAGGGCCATGAGGACTACCAGGAAATCGCTGGCCAGAAGCTCCCGTTCTCCGACCATAAAATTGCCACAATTGCGTTGGAGAATCGCGCATGATGTTGTTGTCCGATGCCGCCCGCGCTCTGCAACTCGCGCCGCCGCGGCGCGATGCGGAGTTCTTGCGCGTCAATTCCGACAGCCGCGCCCTGAATGCCGGCGACCTGTTCGTCGCTCTGGTGGGTGAGCGCTTCGACGGCCACCGCTTCGCCCCGCAGGCGCTTGAGCAGGGCGCCGCCGGCGTGCTGACCGCGCGCGACCTCGGGCTGGACGCGCAAATCGTTGCCGCCGACAGCAAGCTGGCGCTGGGCGCCTTGGCGAAGCATTGGCGCGCGCGCTTCGCCCTGCCGCTGATTGCGGTGACCGGCAGCAACGGCAAGACCACCGTCACGCAAATGATTGCCAGCATCCTCACCGCGCATGCCGGGGAAAATGCGTTTTTTACCCAGGGCAATTTCAACAACGACATCGGCCTGCCGCTCACGCTCCTGCGCCTGCGCGAACATCACAGCGTCGGCGTGGTTGAACTCGGGATGAACCATCCCGGTGAAATTGCCTATCTCTCCGACATCGCCCGCCCGACTGTGGCCTTGGTCAACAACGCCCAGCGCGAGCACCAGGAATTCATGAAGTCGGTGATGGAGGTGGCGGCGGAAAACGGCTCCGTATTCAACAGCCTGCCGGCCGAGGGTGTCGCCGTGATCAATGCCGACGACGAGTACGCCGGCTTCTGGCGCAAGGCAGTGGCGGGGCGCGAAGTGATCGATTTCGGCCTCAAATCGGCCGCCGACGTTACCGCCCGCGTCGAGTCCGCGCAGTTCGGCAGCCATATGGAACTGATGGCCCCGCAAGGCAATGTCGAAGTGGCCCTGCGCATCCCCGGCATGCACAACGTACTCAACGCCTGCGCCGCCGCCGCCTGCGTGCTGGCGGCGGGCGTCCCGCTGGCCGCGGTGGCTATGGGCCTCAACGCGTTCGTGCCTTATACGGGCCGCCTGCAAAAGAAAACCGCCAAAAGCGGCGCGGTGGTGATCGACGACACCTACAACGCCAATCCGGATTCGGTACGCGCCGCCATCGACGTGCTGGCTGGCTGCGGCGGCGAGCGCGTGCTGGTGCTCGGGCGCATGGGCGAGGTCGGCGACGACGGCCCGCGCTATCACGAGGAAGTCGGCGCATACGCGCGCGAGCGCGGCATCGACATCCTGCTCGGCTTCGGCGAGGAGACAGCGCCTACCGTGGCGGGCTTTGGCGCCGGTGCCGAGCGCTATGCGCAAATCGAGGCGCTGGGCGAAGCCGCGCTGGCCTGTTCGCGCCCCGGCGTCACCTTCCTCATCAAGGGTTCGCGCTCGACGCGCATGGAACGCGTGGTGGCTGCCTTGACTGGCGAAACCGCCGGGGGAGGGCACTAGCATGCTGCTCGAACTCGCCCAATGGCTGGCCAAGGACATCCGCGCCTTCAACGTGTTCAGCTACATCACGCTGCGCGCGGTGCTGGCCACCTTGACTGCGCTGGCAATCGCGCTGATCGCCGGTCCCGCGGTGATCCGCAAGCTCACCGCCTACAAGATCGGCCAGTCGGTGCGTGCCGACGGCCCGCAAACCCATCTGATCAAAGCCGGCACGCCCACCATGGGCGGCGCGCTGATCCTGCTGGCCATCGGCATCTCGACCCTGCTGTGGTCGGACCTGACCAACCGCTTCGTCTGGATCGTGCTGGTGGTGACGCTTGGCTTCGGCGCCATCGGCTGGGTCGACGACTGGCGCAAGGTGGTGCACAAGAACCCCAAGGGCCTGTCGGCGAAGGAAAAGTATTTCTGGCAAAGCCTGGTCGGCGGCATCGCCGCGGTGTACCTGGCGTTCGCGGTGTCGGCGCCGAATGCCGACAAGCTGATCGAACTTGTGATGCGCTGGGTGGCTTCCGGCTTCACCATGGAACTGCCGGAAAAGGCCGACCTGATCGTGCCGTTTTTCAAGACCGTGAGCTACCCCCTGGGCGTGTTCGGCTTCATCGCACTGACTTACTTCGTCATCGTCGGCACCTCCAACGCCGTCAACCTCACCGACGGCCTCGACGGCCTGGCGATCATGCCGGCGGTGATGGTCGCCAGTGCGCTGGGCTTGTTCGCCTACGTCACCGGCAGCGCGGTATATGCCAAGTACCTCTTTATTCCCTACATCCCGGGGGCAGGCGAGTTGATCGTGTTCTGCGCCGCGCTGGCGGGAGCGGGGCTGGGGTTCTTATGGTTCAACGCTTATCCAGCCCAGGTATTCATGGGCGACGTCGGCGCGCTGGCCTTGGGCGGCGCGCTCGGAACGGTAGCGGTGATCGTGCGCCAGGAAATCGTGCTGGCGATCATGGGCGGTGTGTTTGTCGCCGAAACCTTGTCGGTAGCTTTGCAGGTGCTGTACTTTAAATATACGAAGAGGCGCTATGGCACCGGCCGGCGCATCTTGCGCATGGCGCCGCTGCATCATCACTACGAACAAAAGGGCTGGAAGGAGACGCAGGTGGTGGTGCGTTTCTGGATCATCACCATGATGCTGGTGCTGTTTGGTTTGTCGACGCTGAAGTTACGTTAACCCCGTGCGTCGAAAAGTTTGAAAAGAGAATCACTGAATCATGAGCTGGGCAGGTAAAAAAGTTCTCGTGCTGGGCGCCGGTGAATCGGGGCTCTCGATGGCACGCCATCTGGCAGCGGCCGGCGCTTCCCTGCGCGTCGCCGACACGCGCGAGGCGCCCCCGGGCGCGCACGCGCTGGCCGAGGCTGCGCCGGAGGCGGAGACTGTCTGGGGCGCTTTCACGTCTGCCTTGTTCGAGGGCATCGATGCGGTTGCGGTGTCGCCCGGCGTGCCGGTCAGCGGCCCGCTGGTGGACGCGGCCGTGCTTGAAGCCAAGGCGGCCGGCCTGTCCTTCGTCGGCGACGTCGAACTCTTCGCCCTGGCGCTGGAAGAAGAAAAGGAAGCCAGCGGCTACGCGCCGAAAATCCTCGCGATTACCGGCACCAACGGCAAGACCACCGTCACCGCACTCACTGCTTACCTGGCCAACCGCGCCGGCAAGCATGCGGTGGCCGCCGGCAACATCAGCCCGGCCGCACTTGCCGCCTGGCACGCCGCCAAGGCCGCCGGCAGCCTGCCGGCCATCTGGGTGCTGGAGTTGTCCAGCTACCAGTTGGAAACCACTTCCAGCCTCAAGCCGGATGCGGCGGTGATGCTCAATCTTTCCGAAGACCATCTCGACCGCCATGGTGCGATGGCCGACTACGCCGCGGCGAAAGCACGCATTTTCGCGGCGGGCGGGTTACAGATTCTCAATCGCGACGATCCCGCCAGCCTGGCGATGCGCCGCCCCTTCGTGCCCAAGGGCAAGAAGGACGCGCCGCCGGTGGTACTGACTTTCGGTTCGAGCGAGCCGCAGTCCGAATTCGAATATGGCCTGGCGCGTGAGGCGCGTCCCGGCGGCCTGACCTGGCTGGCCGAAGGCACGGCGGAAGGGCCGAAGCGCCTGATGCCGATGGAAGTGCTGCAGATCAAGGGTGTGCACAACGCCCTCAACGCGCTCGCCGCCCTGGCGCTGAACCGCGCCATCAATCTGCCGCTGGCGCCGATGCTCAAGGGCCTGAAGGACTATGCCGGCGAAGCACATCGCGTGCAGGCGGTGGCCGAAGTGGCCGGCGTCACCTACATCGACGACAGCAAGGGTACCAACGTCGGCGCCACCCTGGCGGCGCTCATCGGGCTGGGCGGCGAATTGCGCGAAGGCCGCAAGGTGGTGCTGATCGCCGGCGGCGAAGGCAAGGGGCAGAATTTCGAGCCGCTGGCCGTGCCGGTGGCGGCGTATTGCCGCGCGGTGATGCTGATCGGCCGCGACGCCCCGGCGCTGCAGACGGCGATCGAGGATGCCGGCGTGACGATCAGCCTTTGCCAATCCCTGGAACAGGCGGTGAGCGCGGCGGCGCAAGCCGCGCAGGCCGGCGACCTGGTATTGCTCTCGCCCGCCTGCGCCAGTTTGGACATGTTCCGCAACTACGCGCATCGCGCCGAGGTGTTTGTCGCCGCCGTGCGTGAACTGGGGCGGCAGATGCCGGCGGCCGGAGACGCGGGAGAAGTACCGACGGAAGCGTCGGCCGAGCAGCAAGCCGAGCAGCAGGGGGAACACCAGGTCGAACAACAGGCCGAGCCGCAAGTCGAGCAACAGGCCGAGTCGCAAGTCGAACAAGACGCCGAGGAACAGCCTGAGCCGCATGCGGAGTCGCCCGACGCCGCCGCATCGTCGCTGGAGGGCGATGCACCCGCCCCCGAAGCAGGCGAAGGAGGCCCCCATGGCTAGAACCGCCAGCCTGCGCGGCGCCATCGGCGGTTTCGGCGGCGGCACTGTCGCGCCTTCGCGCTTTGCCGACTACGACGAGGGCTTGGTCTGGGTCAGCGTGTTGTTGCTGCTGATCGGCCTGGTGATGGTGTACTCGGCCTCGATCGCTTTTGCCGAAGGCTCCAGTTTCACCGGCCATCGGCCGCAATTCTTCCTGGTCCGCCACCTGATTTCGCTCGGCATGGGCGCGCTGGCGGGCTTCGCCGCCTTCCAGGTGCCGATGGACAAATGGCAGCGCTGGGCGTTGCCGCTGTTCCTGCTCGGCGTCGCCGGCCTGGTAGTGGTGCTGATCCCGGGCCTGGGCCGCAGCGTTAACGGCGCGCGGCGCTGGATTCCGCTCGGGCTGATGAACGTGCAGCCCTCCGAAATCATGAAGCTGCTGGCCGTGCTCTACACCGCCGACTACACCGTGCGCAAGGCGGCGGTAATGCACTCCCTCAAGCAGGGCTTCATGCCGATGGCCATTGCGATGATTTTCATCGGCTGGCTGCTGCTGCGCGAGCCCGACATGGGCGCCTTCGTGGTGGTGGTGACCATCGCCATGGGCATCATGTTTCTCGGCGGCATGAACGCGCGCCTGTTCTTCGGCCTGATCGTCGTGCTGGGCGTGAGCTTCACCCTGCTGATCACCTTCTCCGAATACCGGCGCATCCGCGTCATCGGCTTCATGAACCCATGGGACGACGCTTTCGGCAAGGGCTACCAGCTGTCGCACGCGCTGATCGCCTTCGGCCGCGGCGAGTGGTTCGGCGTGGGTCTCGGCGGCAGCGTGGAAAAACTGTTCTATCTGCCGGAAGCGCACACCGACTTTTTGCTCGCGGTGATCGCCGAGGAACTCGGCCTGGTCGGCGTGCTCGTCATCATCATGATGTTCTTTTGGCTGGTGCGCCGCGCCTTCGAGATCGGCCGCCAGGCGCTGGCCCTTGAGCGCGTGTTCCCTGCGCTGGTGGCGCAGGGCATCGGCCTGTGGCTGGGCGTGCAGACCCTGATCAACATGGGCGTGAACATGGGCCTGTTGCCGACCAAGGGCCTGACCCTGCCGCTGATGAGTTTCGGCGGCAGCGGCATCCTGATGAATTGTGTTGCGCTGGCTGTGCTGTTGCGGGTGGACTATGAGAACCGTCGCCTGATGCGGGGACTCAAATCATGATCCACAACTCCAACACGCAAATCCAGATGAAGCTGGACGCCGAGGCGATGGCCGGCATGCCGGTGGCCGTGATCATGGCCGGCGGCACCGGCGGCCACGTATTCCCGGCGCTCGCCGTGGCGCGCTGGCTGTCCGACGCCGGCTACCGCATCATCTGGATCGGCAACAAGACCGGCATGGAAGCCGACCTGGTGCCGCGCTACGGTTTTGAAATGGAATGGCTGTCCTTCTCCGGTCTGCGCGGCAAGGGCGCACTCGCCATGCTGCTTCTGCCCTACCGCCTGCTGGTGGCCTTTGCCCAGGCATTGATGATCCTGCGCCGGGTCAAGCCCAAAGTGGTGGCCGGCTTCGGCGGCTACATCAGCTTTCCCGCCGGCATGATGGCGGTGCTGCTGGGCCGCAAGCTGCTGCTGCACGAGCAGAACGCGATCGCAGGCCTATCCAACAAGGTGCTGGCCAAGGTGGCCGACCGCGTGCTCACTGCCTTCCCCGACACCCTGCCCGGCGCGCAATGGAGCGGCAACCCGGTGCGCCGCGAGATCACGCAGTTGCCGGAGCCGGCGCGGCGCTACGGCGGACGCACCGGCGCGCTCAAGCTGCTGGTGGTCGGCGGCAGCCTGGGCGCACAGGCGCTGAACCAGACGGTGCCGCGCGCCCTGGCGCTGCTGCCCGAGAGCGAGCGCCCGCACGTGACCCACCAGGCCGGGGCGAAAAACATCGAAGCCCTGCGCGCCGAATACAAGGCAGCCGGCGTGGACGTCGATGCCGTGCCTTTCATCGACGACATGGCCAACGCCTTCGCGGCGGCCGACCTGGTGATCTGCCGCGCCGGCGCGATGACCGTGTCCGAGGTCGCCTGCGCCGGCGTCGCCGCCCTGTTCGTCCCTTTTCCCTATGCGGTGGACGACCACCAGAGCGCCAACGCGCGCTTTTTGTCGAACGCTGGCGCCGCCATGCTGATGCAGCAAAGCGAGCTGAGCGCGCAAAGCCTGGCCGCCGCCCTGAGAAACCTGACGCGCGAGAAATGCCTGCAACTGGCCACGAGGGCGCGCACCCTGGCCAAGCCCGAGGCTACCGACGTGGTGGCCCGCGCCTGCGTCGCGCTGGCGGAGGCCCAAGCATGAAGCACAAAGTCAAGCGCATCCATTTCGTCGGCATCGGCGGCTCCGGCATGAGCGGCATCGCCGAGGTGCTGCTCAACCTCGGCTACGAGATCAGCGGCACCGATCTGTCGTCCAACGCCGCCACCCAGCGCCTGGTGTCCCTCGGCGCGAAAGTGATGCAGGGCCATGCGGCCGAGCATGTCGCCGGCGTCGATGCCGTGGTGGTTTCCACCGCGGTGAACAACAGCAACCCGGAGGTGCAGGCCGCACGCGCCGCGCGCATCCCGGTGGTGCCGCGCGCCCTGATGCTGGCCGAGCTGATGCGCCTGAAGCAGGGCATCGCGGTGGCCGGCACCCACGGCAAGACCACCACCACGAGCCTCATCGCCAGCGTGCTGGCCGAGGGCGGGCTTGATCCCACCTTCGTCATCGGCGGCCGCCTCACCAGCGCCGGCGCCAACGCAAAACTCGGCTCGGGCGAATTCATCGTGGTGGAAGCCGACGAATCGGACGCGTCTTTTTTGAACTTGCAGCCGGTGATCGCGGTCATTACCAACATCGACGCTGATCACATGGAAACCTACGGCCACGACTTCGCACGCTTGAAGCATGCCTTCGTGGACTTCACCCAGCACCTGCCGTTCTACGGCACCGCCGTGCTGTGCGCCGACGACGCCCACGTGCGCTCGATCATGCCGCTGATGAGCAAGCCGATCGTTACCTACGGCACCGGCGCCGATGCCCAGGTGCGCGCCAGCGACATCGTCGCCGTCCATGGCCAGATGCAGTTCACCGCGCACCGCGAAGGCGAGGCGCCGCTGCCGATCACCCTCAACCTGCCGGGCCAGCACAACGTGCTCAACGCCCTAGCAACGATCGCGGTCGCGACCGAAATCGGCATTTCCGGCGCGGCGATTCAGAAAGGCCTGGCCGAGTTCAAGGGCGTGGGCCGGCGTTTCCAGCGCCACGGCGACATTGCCCTTGATGCCGGCGGCAGCTTCACCCTGGTCGACGACTACGGCCACCACCCGGCCGAAATGGCGGCGACCATCGCCGCCGCGCGCGGCGCCTTTCCGGGCCGCCGCCTGGTGCTGGCGTTCCAGCCGCACCGCTACACCCGCACGCGCGACTGCTTCGAAGACTTCGTCAAGGTGCTGTCCACGGTGGATGCGCTGGTCCTGGCCGATGTCTACCCCGCCGGCGAAGCGCCCATCGTCGCCGCCGACGGCCGTGCCCTAGCGCGCGCCATGCGCGTGGCCGGCAAGGTCGAGCCGGTGTTCGTCGAGGAGATGGGCGCGATGGCCGACACCGTGCGCCAGGTCGCGCGCGATGGCGACGTGGTAATCGGCATGGGCGCCGGCTCGATCGGCAACCTGCCGCGCGATCTCACCGGGGGTGCCAAATGAGCGCGCTGAAAAACAACGACGTGCGCCAGTTCGGCAAGGTTGCCGTGATGCTCGGCGGCAATTCGAACGAGCGCGAGATTTCGCTGCTCAGCGGCAACGGCGTGCTCGACGCCCTGAAGACCAGGGGGGTGGACGCGCACCCCTTCGACCCCGCCGTGCGTGAGCTCTACGAACTCAACCGCGACGGCTTCGACCGCTGCTTCATCGCCCTGCATGGCCGCGGCGGCGAGGACGGCACCCTTCAAGGCGCGCTCGAGTCCCTGCGCATCCCCTACACCGGCAGCGGCGTGATGGGCTCGGCCATCGGCATGGACAAGTGGCGCACCAAGATGGTCTGGCAGTCCGCCGGCATCCCCACGCCGCGCTACCGCATCCTCGAAGGCCACGAAGACTGGAACGAAGTCGCGCGCGACCTCGGCCTGCCGCTGATCGTCAAGCCCGCGCGCGAAGGCTCGACCCTAGGCCTCACCCGCGTGAAGAACGTGTCGCAGGGCCCCGGGGCCTACTACACCGCCGCGCGCAAATACAAGGACATCGCCCTGGCCGAGGAATTCATCTCCGGCGCCGAGTACACCGCCGCCGTGCTCGGCGACACCGTGCTGCCGCTGATCCGCATCGAGGCGCCCGCCGGCAACTACGACTACCAGAACAAGTATTTCACCGACGACACCAAATACATCTGCCCCTGCGGCCTGCCAGAGGCGACCGAGAAAGAATTGCAAGCCCTGGTACTCAAGGCGTTCAGGCTGCTTGGCTGCAGCGGCTGGGGCCGCATCGACATCATGATGCGCCCTGATTCCACCAACCCGTGGGGTATCCCGTCGCTGCTCGAAGTCAACACCAGCCCCGGCATGACCAGCCACAGCTTGGTGCCAATGGCCGCCAAGCAAGCCGGCATCAGCTACCCCGACCTGTGCATAAGAATTCTCGAACTCTCCATGGAGCCCCGCAAATGACGCAACGTCACGCTCCAGGCTTTTTCATGGTTTTTTCTTCCGTGAATTATCCGGCTCTGCCGGTAATTCACGGCCAATTAAGCCGGCAAAAAGTAGGTTTTTGCTTTTTGACGAATGTGGGATGACCCACTTGCCCTCAACCGCCTCACGAGAATCTGCGTGATGATCGCCCTCGCGTTTTCACTCTACACCGTGGCCCGCTGGGTGGCCGCGCGGCCGCTGTTCGCGATCCGCGCGCTGACGGTGCAGGGCGTCGACGGCCAGCCGCTGGCGCACGTCAATAGCCAGCAGGTCGGGCAGGCCTGCGTGCCGCGCCTGCGCGGCACCTTCTTCACCACCGACCTGGAGCAGGCGCGCGGCATTTTCGAAGCCATGCCCTGGGTGCGCCGCGCCAGCATCCGCCGCGAATGGCCGAACCGCCTGGTGGTGGCGCTGGAGGAGCATCATGCCCTGGCGCGCTGGAACGACGAGGGCGGCAACCGCTTTGTCAACATCCAGGGCGAGGCTTTCGCCGCTCCGGGCGAAGCCAAGCTGGGCGCCACGCTGCCCCTGCTTAGTGGTCCCGACGGCAGCGAGAAAGATGTGGCCAAGCGTTATACCGACCTGCTCGCCCTGTTCGCCAAAATCGACAAGACCCCGCGCATGGTCGCGCTGTCGCCGCGCCAGGCCTGGACGGTGCGCCTCTCCGACGGCCTGGCCATCGAAGTCGGCCGCGAGCAGCCGGCCTCGCCGGTGGCCGCACGCCTGGAGCGCTTCGTCGCCAATTACGGCAACACGGTAGGAAAAATGGGGTCGCGGGTCGAAGCAGTCGATCTGCGCTACCCGAACGGATTTGCCGCCAAGGTATCGGGCGTACGGCCGCCGGCGCCGGCCAAGCAGGACAAGCCGGCGAAAAAAGCCAGGCCGGCAAGGAGCAGCGCATGAAGGCCCCAGGGGAAAACGCATGAACAAGAACAGGGACGCCAACGACCTGATCGTCGGCCTCGACATCGGCACCTCGAAGATCGTCACCGTGGTCGCCGAAGTCACGCCCGAAGGCCGCATGCAGATCATCGGTACCGGCAGCCATGAATCGAAGGGCCTGAAAAAAGGCGTGGTGGTGAACATCGACGCTACGGTCAACTCGATCCAGCGCGCCCTTGAAGAAGCCGAGCTGATGGCCGACTGCAAGATCTCGCGCGTCTACACGGGCATCGCCGGCAGCCACATCAAAAGCTTCAACTCGCACGGTATGGTGGCGATCAAGGACAAGGAAGTCACCCAGTTCGACATCGACCGCGTGATCGAGACCGCGCGTGCGGTGAACATCCCCACCGACCAGCAGATACTGCACATCCTGACGCAAGAGTTCATCATCGACGGCCAGGAAGACGTGCGCGAGCCGCTCGGCATGAGCGGCATGCGCCTTGAGGTCAAGGTGCACATCGTCACCGGCGCCGTCTCCGCCGCGCAAAACATCGTCAAGTGCGTGCGCCGCTGCGGCCTGGAGGTCGGCGACCTGATCCTGCAGCCGCTGGCCTCCAGCCTCGCCTGCCTCACCGACGACGAAAAGGAACTCGGCGTGGCCCTGGTCGACATCGGCGGCGGCACCACGGACGTGGCCGTGTTCACGCAAGGCGCGATCCGCCACACCGCGGTGATCCCGATCGCCGGCGACCAGATCACCAACGACATCGCCATGGCCCTGCGCACGCCGACGCCGGAAGCCGAAGACATCAAGATCCGCCACGGCGTGGCGATGCAGCGCCTGGCCGGCGCCGACGAAATGATCGAAGTGCCCGGCATCGGCGAGCGCGGCCCGCGCAGCATGAGCCGGCAGTCGCTCGCGGCGGTGATCGAGCCGCGCATCGAAGAATTGTTCTCCCTGGTGCAGCAAAGCCTGCGCGAGTCCGGCTACGAAGAGTTGCTCTCTTCCGGCATCGTGCTCACCGGCGGCTCGGCCACCATGCCGGGGATGATCGAACTCGGCGAGGAAATGTTTTCCATGCCGGTGCGCGTCGGCTCGCCGAAATACGAAGGCAGCCTGGCCGACGTGGTGAAAAGCCCGCGTCATTCCACGGCCATCGGCCTGCTCTATGAGGGCATGACCCAGCGAGCGCATCAGGGGCGCATCCTGCAAAAGAGTACGTCGCTGAAACACATCGCGGGCCGCATGAAGGCCTGGTTCCAGGGGAATTTTTAAATGCGGGCGAGTAAACGTCTGCTCTTGTCCCGCGTTGTAACGGTGTGGTTGTTTTGGAAGTCGGTAGTTCAGCAGTAACGGATCTGGTGATTAGGGGCTGTGGGCTGGCCAAGGCTGCAAGCGAGTTTGAAGTTTTCGCCAGCCGGCATCCCCGAATTTCTAGTTCCGCCGAATGGGTGAAATCATTTTTTTGCTTTAAGGAGATAAACCATGTTTGAAATCGTGGAAACCCAAACCAACGGGACCATCATCAAGGTGGTGGGCGTCGGCGGCGCCGGCGGCAATGCCATCACCCACATGATCACGCGCGAAGTGGCGGGGGTGGACTTCATCGCCGCCAATACCGATGCACAAGTGCTGGCGCGTTCGCTGGCAAAAACCCAGATCCAGCTCGGCGCCACCGGCCTGGGCGCGGGCGCCAACCCGGAACGCGGCAAGGAATCCGCCGAGTCCGAGCACGAACGCATACGCGAAGCCCTGACCGGCGCGCACATGGTGTTCATCACCGCCGGCATGGGCGGTGGCACCGGCACCGGCGCCGCGCCCGTGGTGGCGGAGATCGCCAAGGAAATGGGCATCCTCACCGTCGGCGTGGTGACCAAGCCCTTCCTGTTCGAAGGCAGCCGCCGCATGCGCGCCGCCGAAGCCGGCATCCAGGAACTCGGCAACCACGTCGACTCCCTCATTGTCATCCTCAACGAAAAGCTGATGGATGTGCTCGGTGAAGACATCAGCATGGAAGAAGCCTTCAGGGCTGCCGACGACGTGCTGCACAACGCGGTTGCCGGCATTTCGGAGATCATCAACCAGCCGGGCCTTGTCAACGTCGACTTCGAAGACGTCAAGACCGTGATGGCCGAAATGGGCATGGCCATGATGGGCTCGGCCTACGCCGAAGGCATCGACCGCGCCCGCATCGCCGCCGAGCAGGCTGTCGCCAGCCCGCTGCTCGAAGGGGTGGACCTGACCGGCGCGCGCGGCGTGCTGGTCAACATCACCGCCAACAAGTCGCTGAAGATGAAGGAAGTGCGCGAAGTGATGGAAACCATCAAGCACTTCGCCGACCCCGACGCCCACGTCATCTTCGGTTCGGTGTTCGATGCCGAAATGGGCGAAAAGCTGCGCGTCACCGTGGTGGCCACCGGTCTCGGCCGTGCGCAGGCACGCCGCGCCGACAAGCCGCAACTGGTGCCGCAAACCGTCCTGCGCACCGGCACCGACAACAATGTCGTTGCCGTCGGCCAGTTCGACCAACAGCAACCCGGCGTCGACTACCACCAACTCGAAACCCCGGCGGTGTTCCGCTCCGGCCGCGCCGACCGCCGCGCCCAGGTCGAGGCGCTGCAGCAGGCAGGCATGGACAAGTACGAAATCCCGGCCTTCCTGCGCAAGCAGGCGGACTGAGGGCCTGCCTGTTCCGCACTTCAACAGGCCACTCGCGAGGGCCCCGGCATTTACTTGAAGTATTGATAAAAGCCCGGCAATGTGCCGGGCTTTTATTTTTTACCTTGCGTTAGTCGGGCGTCTCTTATCGGCCGGTTTCCCGCCTTCGACCCATACCGGAAAACTCGTGCATCGCCGACACCGCCAACGTTTACGAGGTACAGTAAGAAGCGGCCAAGTGACCGTCCTCGTCCGGCTTACCAACGCTCTCCATCGCAAGCCATGTATTTCATCCTTGTTATCCGCCTGCTCGTGGTGGCCGCCGCGCTCTTTACAGAAATGGCATGGGCCGGGGGCGGCCCGCCGATGATCACCGACGACCCGGGCACACCGGGCAACGGAAACTGGGAAATCAATCTCGCGGCCGTAACCAGCCACACGGCGGGCAAAACCGATGCCGAGTTGCCTCTGGCCGACTTCAACTACGGTATCGGCGAGCGCCTGCAACTAAAATTCGAGATGCCCTGGGCCGTGCAAAACCTGGGCGGGAGCTATCGCAGCGGCGCTGGCAATGCGCTGGCCGGCGTGAAATGGCGTTTTTACGACGGCGGCGAAAACGCCTGGCAGGTGTCCACTTACCCGCAAATCGAGTTCCGCACGCCGGTTTCCAATTTCACCCACGCCGGGCTGGCCGACAGCGGCATCAGCCATCTTGCGCCCCTGCAATTCATGCGCACCTTCGAGGGCTTCGACATCAATTTCGACATCGGGCGCTGGTTTCGTCCCGGCGCGCGGCCCGACACCTGGACCGCCGGATTCGCCGTTACCCGGGAGGTTCAAAAGGGCTTCGAGTTGATCGCGGAGGTGCATGAGGAGGCGGCCGTTCATCAGTCCCAAGAGGAACTGATCCTGAACTTCGGCGCCCGTTACGACTTTTCCCCACGCTATACACTGCTGCTTTCCACCGGCCGTGATTTGCACAACACGCTCGCCAGCACGAACACGCTGCTTTCGTATATCGGCTTGCAGGTCCACTATTGACCTGATCCATCGCGGGTCAAACGCCGCCTTGCCGACCCGCACTTCCAAAAGGACTTCGCATGTCCATTCACTTGTTTCGCCGCGTTTCCGCGGCTGAATTGCTCCTCGCGGCCATCATGGCCGCGGCGGCGCTCTACCCGCTCTCCAGCCTTGCGCAGGATGCGGGTTACCATATACTCGAAAAGCAGCATCTCGATGGCGATGTCAAATGGGACTATCTGTCGATCGATAGCGAGCACAGGCATTTATTTATTGCCCACGGCGACCGGGTCGACGTTTTCGACCTCGATAAAAAGCAGGTGATAGGCAATATCCCGGCCCATGGCGTGCACGGCGTCGCCATTGCCCCGGAGTTCGACCGTGGATACGCCACCAACGGCAGCAACAATTCGGTCACGATCTTCGTTTTGTCGACCCTGCAGGTCGTTGGCAGCGCGGCCACTGAAAAGAAGCCCGACGGCATCGTCTACGACCCGGCAACCAAGCGGGTGTTCGCCGTCAATGGCGGGGCCGCGAGCGTAACGCCGATTGATGCAGCCACAGGCAAGCCACTGGCCGCGATACCGCTGGGCGGCAGCCCGGAGTTCCTCGTGTCGGACGGCAAAGGGCGTCTGTTCATCAATCTCGAAGACAAGAACCAAGTGCTGGTGATCGACACACACCGGCTCACGGTGACGCATCGCTATGATTTGTCCGCCCGTTGCGACGAACCGGCCGGCTTGTCCATCGACCTTGCCGCGCAGCGCCTGTTCGTCGGCTGCCATAACCAGAAAATGGCCGTTGTCGACGCCAATACCGGAAAAATAGTGGACGCGCCAACGATCGGCCGTGGCAGCGATGCCACCGCCTTCGACGCTGCCGCCAAACTTGCATTCAGCTCCAATGGCGATGGCACGCTCAATGTGATCGATGCCAGCGACGCCAGGCATTACGCGGTAAAGCAAACCGTAACCACCATGCCAAGAGCCAGGACCATGGCAATCGATCCGGCCTCGCACAAAATCTACCTGGTTGCCGCTGAGGCTGAACCCATCGATTCCGCCGCCACCCAAGCGCCGCCGCGCCGGCCGCAGCTAAAGGCAGGGACGTTTACCCTGATCACCGTGGGCCAATGACTATTGGCGATCGGGAACGGACTGGAAGGCGCGGCATCGCGCCGCGCGGCCGCAGGCCGATTCTTACGGCCTCAACTCGCCACCGGCGACAAGGTGTGGGCATCGCGCGCCAGGAGCCAGCGGCCGTCGGGCTGTTTGCGGTAGATGGTGATCCGATTGCCGGCGAGCAGCATCGCCTCTCCGCCGGCGCGCGGTGTCACGGATAACGAGTCCCGGCACAGCGTGTAGGCGACTTCACCGGCGACCACCACCTCTTCCAGCTCGCTGATGCAACGAATCCAATTTTTTTGGTGTGCCGCCGAAAAGCCGGCAGGGAATCCGTCCCGGCCGAACGGCTCCCGGCCCGGATTCAGAAACACGGCATCGTCCGCCATCAAGGCAAGCAGGCAGGCAAAATCGCCGGCGTTGACCGCATCGATCCAGCTGGTGTGCACCTCACGGATGGCTTGTTCATCGGACTCCATTGCAGCCTCCTTGCCAAACAGTTTGATCTCGCCATAGCGGAATGGAAATTATATCGAGCGCGGTCCCTTTATCTCCCACGAGCGAGCCTGGTCGCCGCCCAAACCAGTTCAAAAATATAAAACAAAAGCTTTACAACGAATTGTCGAAAGCGTATCTTCGAAACCAGAGAGTAGGCTAATCGGCGATTGCCCGCCCAAGCTTGGCCTGCCTTCATGAAGCGGATTCGCGGCTTTGCGGCGAATCAATGCTTCGGCTCGCTGCGGATGCACTTTTTTCCGCGCAGCCGGCTACAACACTTGCCGTTAAAGTTTTCCAAAAAATCTAAGGGAATTACTGATTAAGTGGGCTGCGCCCCCTTAACAACTCCCAATATTAGAGAGAGGCTAGCTTCCCCTCCCCTCGTTTTCGGGACTTGTTCAGTGTTTCCTAAGGTTTTATCAGCTTGGCCATGCGACCACAGTTGTAGTTGCTCACGGTTTGAGCTGCCGGAAAGTCCGGCAAGCAGCGATTTCCCAGCAAAAACTCAGGTTTTATCAGATTGCCCATTTACGTCATGCCAAATGGGCATCGCAAATTTGAAAAAAACCTATGGTTTTGTTAGGTTCGCTCAAATCAGCCGATGGGCGCCCGTGTGTTTTTATGAAAAAACTCAGGTTTTGTCAGGTTGTGGCGTGGGCCGACGCTTTGGCGCATCGGGCTGACTAACGCTTGGGCGCCGGCGCCGTCCCGGGCACGGGCGTCGAAGAACTCTTGGCATTGCTGGCCGGTGCATTGGTGGTCACTGTCGGCTGCACAGGGGGCGGCAGCTTTTCCGGCACCCAGGCCCAGTTCTTTTTCCACGCCGCGGTGACGGCGTTGGGGTATTCCGGCTTGCCGCGGCTGCCGTTGTAACGGCCCAGTGCCATGTAGAGGTCGCCGTGTTCCAGGTCCAGGTAGTGGCGCATGATCACGCAGCCCATGCGGATGTTGGTGCGCATGTCGAAGAGCTTGCGCGAGTCGCCGTCGCCGATCAGGCCGGTCCAGAAGGGCATGATCTGCATGTAGCCGCGCGCGCCGGCGCTGCTGACCGCGTATTTCTTGAAGCCGCTTTCGACCTGGATCAGGCCAAGCACCATCTGCGGGTCGAGGCCGGCGCGGGTCGCCTCATAGTGCACGGTCTTCAGGAATTCGATGCGGGTCTGGTACTCCGGCTTGTTGCGCAGGGGCAGGCGCTCGTCCATCGCGGTGAGCCAGTGCACCTTTGCCAGCGGTGTGGGAAAGATCGGTTCGGGCGGGGTGCGGTCGGCGCGCGCGGCCATGGTCAGCGCGCTTTTTACGGAGTCGGCGAGGGGTTCGTATTGCTGGGCGCCGGCGTGGGCCTCGCGGGGCAGGGTGGTGCAAGCTAGGGCGAGAGCAAAAAGTGCGACGAACGAAGCTGCTCCTGCGAGAGAGCAGCTTCGTTGTTGCACCGAAAAATTGGGGTCAGAGGACAATTTTGAACGGCGAAAATTACTCATTCCAGAAATGCGCGACCCCAATTTTTCTTCAAGGTCAGTGGGCATCGCGCAGCTTAGAGGGCCAATTTGGATTTGAGCAAAGCCAAGGCCTCGGCCGGCGCGATCTGCGTGGCCGCGCTGTCGGTGCGGCCCTGGTACTCGATCTTGCCTTCCTTCAGGCCGCGGTCGCCGATGGTGAAGCGGTGCGGGATGCCGATCAGTTCCATGTCGGCGAACATCACGCCGGGCCGCTCGTCGCGGTCGTCGAGCAGCACGTCGATGCCGGCGGCCTGGAGTTCGCTGTAAAGCGTCTCGGCGGCGGCCTTCACGGCGTCCGACTTCTTGATGCCGATCGGGCAGATCCCCACCGTGAAGGGCGCGATGGCGGCGGGGAAAATGATGCCGCGCTCGTCGTGCCCCTGCTCGATGGCGGCGCCGACGATGCGGGTGACGCCGATGCCGTAGCAGCCCATTTCCAGCAGCACCGGCTTGCCGTCGACGCCGATCACCGTGGATTTGAGGGCTTCCGAATACTTGGTGCGCAACTGGAAAATATGCCCGACCTCGATGCCGCGGCAAATGTCCAGCTCGCCCTTGCCGTCCGGCGAGGGGTCACCCTTGACGGCGTTGCGGATGTCGGCCACCACTGCGGGCTCGGGCAGGTCGCGGACCCAGTTCACGCCCGTGAGGTGGTAGCCGGCTTCGTTGGCGCCGCAGACGAAGTCGCTCATCGCCGCAACGCTGCGGTCAGCGACGATGGTGACGCGGGGGGCGTCGAGTCCAACCGGGCCGATATAGCCGGGCTCGCAGCCGACGTAGTTAGCGATCTCCGCCGGGGTGGCGAAGCGGAAGGGCGAGAGGCCCGCGACCTTGCCGGCCTTGATCTCGTTCAGCTCATGGTCGCCGCGCAGCAGCAGCATGAAAAAGCGCTTGCCTGTCGTGGCAACCACGCCCTTGGCAGCATTTGCCTCCTCAGGCTCGTGCATCAGGGCGATCGCCTTGACCGACTGGCTGAGCGGCAGCCCCAATTGCTCGACCACCTGCTCGCAGGTCTTCTTGTTCGGCGTGGCGACTTTTTGCATCGCCGCGCCGGCGGCGCCGCGCGGCTTGGCCGGCGCCATGGCTTCGGCCAGCTCGACGTTGGCGGCGTAGTCGGAATCCGGGGCGAAGGCCAGCGCGTCCTCGCCGGAGTCGGCCAGCACGTGGAACTCATGCGAACCTGTACCGCCAATCGACCCGGTATCGGCCGCCACGGCGCGGAATTTCAGGCCCAGGCGGGTGAAAATCCGCGTGTAGGCGTCGAACATGTTCTGGTACTCGGCCTTCAGGCCGTCGAAATCGGCGTGGAAGGAGTAGGCGTCCTTCATGGTGAATTCGCGCCCACGCATGACGCCAAAGCGCGGCCGGCGCTCGTCGCGGAACTTGGTCTGGATCTGATAAAAATTCACCGGCAGCTGGCGATAGCTGCGCAACTCGTTGCGGGCAATATCGGTAATCACTTCTTCGGAAGTCGGCTGCATCACGAAATCGCGGTCATGCCGGTCCTTGAAGCGCAGCAGTTCGGGGCCGTATTGCTTGTAGCGGCCAGACTCCTGCCAGAGTTCGGCCGGCTGCACCACCGGCATGGAGAGCTCGATGGCGCCGGCGCGGTTCATTTCCTCGCGGACGATGTTTTCCACCTTGCGCACGACTCTCAGCCCCATCGGCATCAGGGTGTAGATCCCGCCCGCCAGGCGCTTGATCAGGCCGGCGCGCATCATCAGCTTGTGGCTGGCGATTTCGGCGTCGCTGGGAGCCTCTTTGATGGTCGAAATGAAGAACTTTGAAGCGCGCATGAGATGCTTTTCTTTCGTGATTTTTTGAGCCTATAATGGACTCAATTCTAAAGGATTAGCAGGTGTCAGCATGCTGGACAGGGACGGTTACCGGCCCAACGTCGGCATCATCATCGTCAACCACAGGAACGAGGTCTTCTGGGGCAAGCGCATCAAGGAACATTCGTGGCAATTTCCGCAGGGCGGCATCAAGTACGGCGAGACGCCCGAGCAGGCGATGTTTCGCGAGCTTTATGAAGAGACGGGCCTGAAAGAAGAGCACGTGCGCGTCATCGGGCGCACGCGCGAGTGGTTGCGATATGACGTGCCGCGCGAGTGGATCAAACGCGACATCCGCGGGCATTACCGTGGCCAGAAGCAAATCTGGTTCCTGGTGCGCCTGGTCGGGCGCGACTGCGACGTGCGCCTGCGCGCCTGCGAACATCCGGAGTTCGACGCCTGGCGCTGGCACGACTACTGGGTGCCGCTGGAGGCGGTGATCGAGTTCAAGCGCGAGGTCTACAGCCAGGCGCTGAACGAGCTTTCGCGCCTGCTGTTCGCCCGCAAGGTGGAAAACCGCTACCTGCGCCAGCGCGTGCGCCATGAAGGCGAAGATGTGGCGGAGCAAGGCTGCCTGGAAGCCGGCGAATCCGGCGCCGATGGCGGCGAGCCCTGCATGGAGGCGACCGAGCCTTGCATCGACGCGGCCGAGCCCTGCATCGAAGAGGTGCGGTCGGTCACCACCATCAGCGTGACCCAGGTGACGGTTACCGTCGTCGGCGAGGACATCGGGCGGAAATAAAGCCTGCCTATCGTGCCCATTGGCAGAAACGATTAGGTGCGCCGGCGCGGAAATGGTTAAACTTTGTGAATTCACCGCTCCCGGGAAGGCCCGGGGCAGGTGATGCATGTGGCGTTGGCCCCGCTTCGCTTTGCTCTGGAAAGTTACCTCGCCGCAGTGAATAACCGCTTGTAACGGAGAGACATCATGGGACTCAAAGGCTCCAAAACCGAAGAAAACCTGAAAGCCGCATTCGCGGGTGAATCGCAGGCCAATCGTCGCTACCTGTATTTCGCAAACAAGGCCGACATCGAAGGCCAGAACGACCTGGCCGCGCTGTTTCGCTCCACCGCGGAAGGCGAAACCGGGCACGCGCACGGGCACCTGGAATACCTCGAAGCCGTCGGCGACCCCGCCACCGGCCTGCCGATCGGCGCCTCGCGCGACAACCTGAAGTCCGCGGTTGCCGGCGAAACCCACGAGTACACCGACATGTACCCGGGCATGGCCAAGAGCGCGCGCGAAGAAGGCCACACCGAAATCGCCGACTGGTTCGAGACCCTGGCCAAGGCCGAGCGCTCGCATGCCAACCGTTTCCAGAAGGCGCTGGACAGCCTGGTCGATTGATCGCGGGTTGATTGCCGCTTGGTAGTGGTCAAGTAGTCAAGAAGGAGGGACGACCCTCCGTTTTCCTTTCGGGCGATCCGGGGGGATCGATCGGGGGTGCGGCGGCGACGCCGGCACCCCGTTTCTTTGGCGCGGCCCCGTGCCCGCAGCCTGCGTTGTTCCCGTTTGCCGTTCTACTCGCCAGGAATCCCCCAAGCCATGTCGAATCGCGAAGGCAATCTGGATGCCCCCACCCGGCATCCGCTGGACTGGAAGAACCCAGAGTTCTACGAAGAAGAATCCCTGTTCAAAGAGATGGAGCGGGTGTTCGACATCTGCCACGGCTGCCGCCGCTGCGTCAGCTTGTGCGGCTCTTTTCCCACCCTGTTCGACCTGGTTGACGAGAGCGCCACCTTCGAGGTCGACGGCGTCGCCAAGCAGGACTATTGGAAAGTGGTGGACCAGTGCTATCTGTGCGACGTTTGCTACATGACCAAGTGTCCCTACGTGCCCCCGCATCCGTGGAACGTCGACTTTCCGCACCTGATGCTGCGTGCCAAGGCGGTAAAGCATGAGAAGGGGCTGAACCCTTCGCGCGATGCACTGCTGTCGTCCACCGACCTGCTGGGTCAGTTCGCCGGCATCCCGATCGTCACGCAAGTGGTGAACACGGTGAACCACACCAAGCTCGCGCGCGAGGTGATGGAAATGACCCTGGGCGTGGATGAGCATGCCTGGATTCCTGAGTACGCGGCGAAGAAGTTCCGCTCCGGGCCGAAGAAGAGTGCCGCGGAAACCTGGAAGGGCCGCATCCGGAATGGCGAGCGCACCCCGGGCAAGGTGGCGATTTTCTCCACCTGCTACATCAACTACAACGAGCCCGGCATCGGCCAGGATCTGGTGAAGCTCCTCGAGCACAACGGCATCCCGTGGACTCTGGCCGAGAAGGAAGCCTGTTGCGGCATGCCCAAGCTGGAGGCGGGTGATCTCAAGGCGGTGGAAAAGCTGAAGAACAAGAACATCCCGGTGCTCGCCAAACTGGCGGCCGAGGGCTACGCGATTCTCACGCCGATTCCTTCCTGCACCCTGATGTTCAAGCAGGAACTGCCGCTGATGTTCCCCGACGAGTCGGAAGTCAAGGCGGTGCAGGAAGCGATGTTCGATCCCTTCGAATACTTCATGGCGCGCAAGCGCGACGGCCTGCTCAACACGGACTTCAAGCAGCCCCTGGGCGCGGTGAGCTATCACATCCCCTGCCACTCGCGGGTGCAGAACATCGGCAAGAAAACCGCCGAGACCCTGCAATTGGTGCCCGAGACCAAGGTGACGACCATCGAGCGTTGCTCCGGCCACTCCGGCACCTGGGGGGTGAAAAAGGAGTTCCACGCCCAGGCGCTGAAGATCGGCAAGCCGGTGTTCAAGGCGATGGCCGAGGCCAAGCCGAAGTACATCAGCTCGGATTGCCAACTCGCGGGCCATCACATCGAGGAAGGCATCGCGCGCGCCGCCGCTGAAGGCGACGAGTCGCCGCAGATGGAACATCCGCTGTCGTTGCTGCGCATTGCCTACGGCATTTGAAGAATCGTTTCTGGAGCAAGCATGCCTGCAATCACCCGTGAAAGCCTGATGACCCTGGAGGCTTACTCCAGGAAGCGCAATCAATTCCGCGCCGAGGTGCTGGAGCACAAGAAAAACCGCGTGGTCCACGTCGGTGAGCACGTCACTTTGATTTTCGAGGACGAGCTGACCATGCGCTACCAGGTGCAGGAAATGCTGCGCGTGGAAAAGACCTTCGAAGAAGAGGGTATCCAGGACGAGCTCGACGCCTACAACCCGCTGATTCCCGACGGCTCCAACTTCAAGGCGACGATGATGATCGAATACGCCACCGCCGAGGAGCGCGCGCGGGCACTGGCCAGGCTGCGCAACATCGAAGACCACATGTTCGTCGAGGTCGAAGGCCAGGCGCGGGCGTTTGCGATTGCCGATGAAGACCTGGAGCGCAGCAACGACGAGAAGACCTCGGCGGTGCATTTCCTGCGCTTCGAGCTGAGTGCGCCGATGCAGGCGGCCCTGAAAAGCGGCGCGCAAATGAAAATCGGCTGCGACCATCCTGAGTACCTGGCGCAGGTAAACCAGCTGGCGCCGGAAACCCTGGCCTCCCTGGTAAAGGACCTGGCCTGAAGTCCGCAGCCGTGGCCGCGCGCGCGGCGCGGCAGGCGGGGGCAGGGGCGTAGAATGCCCGCCTGCGTCCCAATTGCTTCGAGTCCCTCATCATGCGTTTGCAATCCCTTTCGCGCCTCCTCGCCTGTTCGTTCGCACTGTGCTGTCACGCCGCCGTACTGGCCCAGAATCTCCCGGTGCCGCGCTATGACGAGGACGTGAAGCCGGACGCGGACCTGCCTTTTCCCGCCGCGCCGAACAAGGCAAACCTGCTGCGCTTTCCCACCGACTGGACCAGCAACGAGATATACATCGACAGCGCCAGCTTGGTGCTGGCCAACGGTGTCGCCAGCTATACCCTGGTGGTGCGCAGCGCCGGCGGCGCCGAAAACGTCACCTTCGAGAGCCTCAGTTGCCTTGGCCAGCGCCGCGTATTGGCCTACGGCAAACGCGACGGCAGTTGGTCGCCCGCGCACTCCAGCGACTGGTTGCCGGTCCGCGATGCGCGCAACAACCGCTACTATTTCGAACTCTGGAAGGACGTGTTCTGCCAGGGCGACGCTGTTCAGGGCAAGCGCGAGGTGATCCGGGACATCAAGCGCGGCGGCCGCGTGTCGGACTACTCGACCCCCAGCGAGTGATGCGTTGTGGCGTCGCGCTTTCTCAGGGCGGCGGGCAAGGACCGGCATAGTCGGCGCTGATGCGGTCGGTGCGCTGCCGTGGCGGCTTGCCGGACACTATCTGCACGGTGCCTTCGACGTGCTCCGCGCGCAGGCTGTAGCGCGCGCTGATCGACAGGCCCGCCTCGGGGCAACTCAAATTCCATTGCAATTCGGCACCCTCGCTGCGCATTTCGGGTGCTGGACAGGCGGAATTGCCGCTGACCTGCGGCAACAGCAGCTTGAGGTCTTCCGCCCCGCCGGTTTTGAAACACAGGCCATAGGCGGCCGTCGGCTGGCCGACCGTGCCGCTGCGGATCTGCCATTGGCCCGCCCGCAATGCGGGCATCGCGCCCGGTGCCTGTGCCTGCAGCGCCGGGGCGTTCAGGGCCAGACCGAGGCAGGTGGCATGGAAGAGTGATTTTAGGCGTGGCATCGGTGCGGTGCGCAAGTGGACGGCCAGAGGGGGGATGGAGCGGCAGGAAATCGCCGGCTTGAAAAGCGGGCGCGCCCCAAGCTATCGAATACAATTCTTTCATGATAGTGCCTGCCGTGCCCGTGCTCTTGTTCAAATTCCTGTTCTGGGCGCTGGCGCTGGCGGTGTTTTTGCGCCGCCTCGGGGAAAACTGGCGGCCGACGCCGGCGGCGGCGCGCCGGCCGGGCGCGGCGATGCTGCTGGGCATGCTGGCCGGCGCGAAGCTTGTCTATGCCTTCAACTATCCCGCCGTTGGCTTGAATGCCCTGATCGGCGATACCCAGTCCTTGCTGGCGCTGGCCGGGGCCGGTTCCGCGCCCGGGGCCGTGCTCGGCGCCGTGCTGGCGTTGCGCTGGAGTGGACAGCCTGCGGCGCAATCGACGGGAGCCACACCGGGCTCGTCGCCCGGCACCGCCGTCTTCTTCGACCTGGACATGCTGGTAGTGCCGACCGCGCTTGCGCTGGCGATCCTCGATTGCGGCTCGGTATTCTGGGCCTTGAGTGAACCCGGCTTCGGCGTTGCCACCGCCATGCCCTGGGGCCTGGACTTCGGTGACGGCATCCCGCGCCAGCCGGTGATGCTTTATGAGGCCGCGTTCCTGCTCTGCGCCGCCTGGGCCTACGGCAGCCTGCAGGCAAACCTGTTCCGGCCCGGCGAACGGGCCCTGCTGTTTCTTGCTGCCTATTGCGGCGTGCGCTTGCTGGCGGATTATTTCCGCACGCCGTTTGGTCCGCCCTTTCTGACCGAGATGATGCATCCCCGCGCCTGGATCTACTTTCGGCTGATGACGGCGGAGCAATGGGTCTGCCTGCTGGCGTTTTTTTTCATGCTGCCGGCCTGGTTCCGGCTGACCCGGCGCCTGATGCAAGGGCTGGCCTGACGTCCGCCTCCGGCTCGTCTTCGTTCCAGGGAAACGCTGAATAGGTTCCGAGAACCGCGGAGGGCTGGGCCTGCCGCTCTCTGCAATCGGGGGTTAGCAAGGGGGCGTCGCCCCCTTGATCAATATTTTTTTCTCAGGTTTTCTTGTTCTTCTGATAGTGGCGCTGCGCCTTGGCGCGATTGCCGCAGGAATTCATCTCGCACCAGCGCCGCGTGCCGCCCTTGCTGGCATCGACGAACAGCCACAGGCATTTGGGGTTGGCGCATAGCCGCACCCGCTGCGGCGCCACACGGGTCATCAGGTCGGCGGCTGACCATAGCACCGGCGCCAGCAGGGAAGGCACGGTGGGCCGCAAGGCCGCGCTGCGCCAGACGTAACCCTGCGCGGCGGGCACGAGTTCGCCGCGCCGCGGCGCTTCGGCCAGCGCATAGTTGAGCGCGGCCAGATCCGGCGCGGCCACCGGAGTACCACTGGCCACCGCGCGAAAAATCCGGTACAGCGCTTCGCGCATGGCAATGGCGAGATCAAACAGATGCAGCGCTTCCTGCGGCTGCGCATGCGCCCAGTCGTCCAGCGCGCGCAGCGGCGTTCCGGCATAGCCCAGTTTGGCGGCGCACCACTGCAGCAGGGCGGCGCAATCGTGCAGCGATTCCGCGGCAACCGGACTGCCGCGCCAAGCCAGGGTATTGGCAAAGGCCAGGCAAAGGTCTTCCCGGGGCGCGGAGATCAGGGTATCAACAACGGCAGGCATGGAATTATTCTAACTATTTAAAGGGTTAGAGCGATCGAAATAGGCGTGGCGTATAATGTAACTTGCTAACCGGTTTTGTAGTTATATAAAACACCATGCATTATTCATTATTCGAGACGGCGCTCGGCACCTGCGGCCTGGGTTGGAGCGAGTTAGGGGTAGTTTGCATGCAGTTGCCGGGCGTGGATGCCGGTGACACGCAGCGCCGGCTGACGCGCCGCACCGCCGCGACGGCGCACACCCCGCCGCCGGCGATGGCGCAACTGATCCTCCGGCTGCAGACGTACATGCGCGGCGAGGCGGTCGAATTCGGCGAAGTGGTGGTCGATCTGAGCCAGGCAGACCCGCTGTGCCGCCAGGTGTACGCCGCCGCGCGCGCAATCGCCTGGGGCCGGACGGTGAGCTATGGCGAGATGGCCGGCGGGCTGGGGATGCCCAACGCGGCGCGCGAGGTAGGGCAGGCACTGGCGCGCAGTGCGGTTCCCGTTGTCATCCCCTGCCACCGGATCGTCGGCAGCGACGGCAAGCTGGGCGGCTACTCCGCGCCCGGCGGGCCGGACACCAAGCTCAAGCTGCTCGAACTCGAAGGCGCCAGGCCGGGTACGCCGGCGGGGCAGGGCGCGCTGTTCTAGCGCGGCTCAGCATTGCGGCGCGCATGTCGGAGGCGCGCCGTGGAGTGACGCCGGTTTCAAGTTCGCATCAGGCGGCGGGCACATGGATGCGTCCGTCCTTCATCACCATCTTCAGCTTCTTTTTGTCCTGCAACAGGCGCACGTCCTTGGTCGGGTCGCCTTCGACGGCAACAATATCGGCGAGAAAACCCTCGCGGATTTCACCGGTCTGCCCGGCCAGCAGCATCGCCGCCGCGCCGGTTTTGGTGGCGGCGGTAAGGGCCTCCACCGGGCTATAGCCGAAGAACTTGACGAAGTGCTCGAGGTCGCGCGCGTTGGTGCCGTGCGGCGTCCAGGGAAAGCCGTAGTCGCCGCCCACCAGCACGCGCACGCCGCGGCGCTTGAGTTCCGGGTACACCGCCAGCACCCCTTCGAACTGCTGCATCATGCCGGCGGCTTCCGCCTTGGCGCGGGTGATGCCCCAGGCCTCGGCCTCGAAGATGGTGTTGTGCAGCAGGCCGAAGGCAGGGGCGACGAAAATGCGCTCCTTCTGTTGTTCCAGCGCGTCGAGCGAGCGCGCGTCGGCGAATTCGAGGTGATACAAAATGTCGGCCTGGTGCTTGAGCGCCAGCAGTATCGAATCGGCCGCGCGCGTGTGTACCGCCAGGCGCTTGCCGTGGGCATGCGCGGTGCGCGCCGCCGTGCCCAGCTCGATGTCGGTCATGATGGTCTGGTCCTGCCGCGAACCCTTCACCGTGTGGTTGCCGGATACGTTGAGCTTGAGCGTGTCCACCCCTTCGCGGATCAGCAGGCGGCAGGTCTTGAGCATCTCCAGCTCGCCGTCGACGATCATGCCCACCGACTCGCGGTAGATGTGCATCATGCGTTCGTCGCCGAGGTTGCCGGTGTTGGTCAGCTCGGGGCTGGCGGCGAGCATGCGCGGGCCGGGGATATGGCCGGCGTTGATGGCGTTGCGGATCACCACATCCAGGCGCGGCTTGGCGGCGCCTGCCGACAGCACGCTGGTGAAGCCCGCTTCGAGCACGATGCGCGCGTGGCGCATGGTGATCAGTACATGCTCTTCAGGCGGGATGTTGCCGTGGTCGGCGAAGTTGGCCGGCTCGGCGAAGGAGAGATGGCTGTGGCCGTCGACCAGGCCGGGGATCAGGGTGCAGCCGGTGCAGTCACGGGTCTGCGTGTCGGTGTGCGCGTCGGTGTGTGCGTCGGCCGCCGTTCCCTTGCTGTCGCGCCATATCGCGGCGATGCGCTGGTCTTCCACCAGAACGTCCGCGCGAAACGGCGCGCGTTCGCCGGCTGTCCATACCTGGCCGCCCTGCAGCAAGAGTCGCATGTCTGTCTCCGATTGTGCGCGCCAGCCTGATGCGGCGCCGATTCTGCTTCGCATACTACCGCGCTGCCCGGGCGGGTGCGGGGCCTTGGCTGCAATGCGACGCATCGCGCTTTCTTATGCGCCCTAAGCGTGCGCGCCGGATTGACCCTGCCCGTGCGCAGCGCCGACAATGCGCGGGCGCCGCCGGCCTGCCGGGCCGTTGCGGCATGCAACAAGGAGACACCCCGTGACATCGATATCGCGCGTGCTGCGCAGCCTTTGCCTTCTTTTGATTGTCACTGCGGCCGGCCAGGCGCCGGCCCAGTCCGCCTGGCCGAATCGCCCGGTGCGCGTCATCGTCCCCAGCGCCCCCGGCGGCGCGCCCGACGTGATGGCGCGCCTGTACGCGCAAAAGCTCTCCGACAATCTCGGCCAGCCCTTCGTGGTCGACAACATCACCGGCGCGGCCGGCATCGTCGGTACCGACAAGGTGGCGAAGTCGGCGCCCGACGGCTACACCATCATGTTCGGCTTCAACCAACTGGTCACCACGCTGCCGCATCTTTACGCCAAGCTGCCCTACGATCCGAATAAGGATTTGACGCCGGTGATCGTGCTGGCCTACGGCCCCTACGTCTGGCTGGCGAACAACAAGGCCCCCTTTAATACCGTGGCCGAGTTGATCGCCTACGCCAAGGCCAATCCGGGCAAAGTGGCTTACGGCTCGATCGGCGCCGGCACCGCCACCCATCTCGCCGGCGAGCTGCTGGCGCAGCAGGCGGGCATCGACCTGCTGCATGTGCCCTACAAGGGGCGCGCCACCACCGACCTGATGGCCGGGCAGATTCAACTGGCGCTGGAGCCGAACGGCTCGGCCGTACCCTTCGTCAAGGACGGGCGCCTGAAGGCGATCGCGGTGGCTTCATCGAAGCGCCTGCCGGCGCTGCCCAATGTGCCGACGGTGGGCGAGACCCTGCCGGGGTATGAGGTCAGCGGCTGGCAGGCGATCTGGCTGCCCGGCGGCGCCTCGAAGGAAATGGTCGAGCGCCTCAACGCTGAGTTCGCCAAGGTGATCCGCGAGCCGGCCTTCAACAAGCGCCTGCTCGAGCTTTCCTACATTCCGGTGGCCAACACGCCGGCGGAAATGAGCGAGATGATCCGCCAGGAAACCGCGAAGTGGGGCGTGCTGATCAAGGCGAAGAACATCCACCTCGATTGAGGCCATGACGAGCCGCGAGCGCGGCGCGCGCGTATGGCGCGAAGGCTAGCCCTGCACCACCATGTTGTCGCGGTGCACGAGTTCGGCCTCGATGACGAAGCCGAGAATGCCTTCAATTTCGCTGGAAGGGTGGCGCATGATCAGGCGCGCCTCGGTGGAGGAGTAGTTCACCAGGCCGCGCGCGATCTCGCGGCCCTCGGGCGCGCGGATCGCCACCACTTCGCCGCGCTCGAATTCACCGGAGACTTGCGCCACACCAATGGGCAGCAGGCTCTTGCCGTCCTGCACCAGGGCGCGGGTGGCGCCGGCATCCAGCGTGAGCGAGCCGCGCACCTGCAGGTGGTCCGACAGCCAGGCCTTGCGTGCGTTGATGCGCGGCGTGTCGGCCTTCAGTTCGGTGCCGACCTCCCAGCCGCCCGCAAGCCGCAACAGCACGTCCGGCTCGCGGCCGGAAGCGATCACCGTATGCGCGCCGCTTTTTGCCGCGCGCTTGGCGGCGAGTATCTTGGTCAGCATGCCGCCCTTGCCCAGGCCGCCGCCGGTACTGCCGGCCATCTGCTCCAGGCTTTCGTCGCCGGCACGGCCGTTGCGCACGAGCGTCGCGGCAGGGTCCTTGCGCGGGTCGGCGGTGAACAGGCCCTGCTGGTCGGTGAGGATGATCAGCGCGTCGGCTTCGATCAGGTTGGCCACCAGCGAGCCCAGGGTGTCGTTGTCGCCGAACTTGATTTCGTCGGTGACCACGGTGTCGTTTTCGTTGATCACCGGCACCACGCCGAGGTGCAGCAGGGTGGTGAGGGTGGAGCGGGCATTCAGGTAGCGTTTGCGGTCGGCCAGGTCGTCGTGCGTCAGCAGCACCTGCGCGGTCTCGATGTTGTGCACGCGAAAGCAGCTTTCGTACACCTGCGCCAGGCCCATCTGGCCCACCGCGGCGGCTGCCTGCAATTCGGGAATCGCTTTCGGGCGCTTGGACCACTTCAGGCGCTGCATGCCCTCGGCGATCGCGCCGCTGGAAACCAGCACCACTTCCTTGCCTTGCGTGCGCAGGGCGGCGATCTGCCGCGCCCACAGGGCGATGGCCTGGGTGTCCAGCCCCTTGCCGTCGTTGGTGACCAGCGAGGAGCCGACCTTCACCACCAGGCGTTTGGCGCCGGCGACGACCGAGCTCATGACTTCTTGTCTTCCTTTTCCTGATGGGCCTTCGCGCGCTGTGCATTCGTCAGGGGAACCTTCGCTGCGCGTACCTTGGTCTCCTGGGCCTTGGACGCTTCCTTCTCGTCCGCCTCGGCCTCTTCGGCCAGCTTGAACGTCTCGAGATACTCGCCGATCTCGCGGCACAGTTCGCGGGTGCCGTCGCCCTTCATCGCCGAGATCGAATACACCGGACCCTTGAAGCGCAGGCGGCGCACCACGTCGGCTACGCGTTTCTTGCGTTCAGCTTCGTCCGGAATCAGGTCGAGCTTGTTGAGCACCAGCCAGCGCGGCTTGGCGTAAAGCTCGGCGTCGTATTTTTTCAGCTCGCCGACAATCGCCTTGGCTTCCTTCACCGGATCGATGGCTTCATCGAAGGGCGCGATGTCCACCAGGTGCAGCAGCAGGCGGGTGCGCTGCAAATGCTTGAGGAACTGCACACCCAGGCCCGCGCCATCGGCCGCGCCCTCGATCAGCCCGGGGACGTCGGCGATCACGAAGTCAATGGTGTCGGTGGCGCGCACCATGCCGAGGTTCGGGTGCAGGGTGGTGAAGGGATAGTCCGCCACCTTCGGGCGCGCGTTCGATACCGAGCGGATGAAGGTGGACTTGCCGGCATTCGGCATGCCCAGCAGGCCGACGTCTGCCAGCACTTTCAGCTCCAGCCGCAGTTCGCGCCGCTCGCCTTCCTTGCCCTCGGACTTTTGCCGCGGCGCCCGGTTGGTCGATGTCTTGAAATGGATATTGCCCCAGCCGCCCTCGCCGCCCTTGGCCAACAGCACCTGCTGGCCATGCTCGGTCA
>JAQGMJ010000015.1 GCA_028292405.1 Betaproteobacteria bacterium | reverse complement strand
GGCGCCGACGGAAGCGGCGCCCGCGGCCGAGGCGCCGCCCAAGGCAGCCCCGCCCGCCAGGCCGGGGGCGCCGGTCGACCCGCGCGTCGACACCGGGCCGATCATCAAGCCGCCGGTGCAGACAGGCGACGCCTGGATTTATCGCCGCTCCGACGGCAAGAGCAGCGCGGTGATGCGCCAGACAGCCACCAAGGTGACCGACGACGGCATCGCCCTGCGCACCGAGCTGGCGCGCTCGCCCGACACTTCCACCACCGCGCTCTACGACCGCGAATGGGGCCTGGTGGCCAGCGGCTACAACGACTACCGGCCGGCGCTGCGCTACTACTCGTACCCGCTTTATGCCGGCAAGCGCTGGACCGTCAATGCCGCGATCAGCAATTTCGGCGCCGCCCAGACCAGCCGGATCAAGGGCGAGGCCTGGGCCACCGGCTGGGAGCAGGTCGAGGTGCCGGCGGGGAAATTCCTTGCCCTGAAAATCGAGATCGACATCGAAACCGCCGACCCGGGCAATCCGCGGCGCGTGCTGCGGGTGCGCGAGACCCACTGGTACGTGCGCACCGTGATGCGCCCGGTGAAAGTGGAGTCGCACTCGGTGGTGGGCGACGCCGCGCCCACGGGCGACGTCGTCGAACTGCTCTCCTATCGCATGGAGTAAGCCGCGCCGGCGTGCGGCTTGACGGGGCCGGCTCCGGCCGCTAGCATGGTTCTAATTAAAACTATCTGTGCCGGCCGTGGCCCGTGAACGATATTTGCGCACCTTGCGCTCGCTGGCCGAGTGCTACCACGCCTTCGAGCGCTATTCCGCCGCGCAGGTGCGCGGCTTCGGCCTGACGCCGCCGCAATTCGATATCGTCGCCACCCTGGGCAATACCCCGGGCATGTCGTTCAAGGAACTGGGCGAAAAAACCCTGATCACCAAGGGCACCCTGACCGGGGTGATTGACCGCCTGGAGTTACGCGGCCTAGTCAAGCGAGCGCAATCCAGGTCCGACGGCCGCTCCACCATCGTGCGCCTGACGCGCAAAGGCGAGGAGTTGTTCGCCGCCATTTTTCCGCCCCACGTGGCCTATTTGCGGGTACCCTTTGCGGCGCTGGACGATGCCGAACTGGCGCACTTCGAGGCACTGGCGGAAAAATTGCGCGCCGCTTTTGCATCCGCAATCCACGATGAACCGTAGCAGAATCAAGTAGCAGAGCAGGGCGGGGGACCCGGCCAGGATCAGATTGTGGCCCGCGCTTTTATGTAATATTGCATCACCAATCCACTTTCTCTGGAGGTTAAGAATGAAAAAAGTCCTGATCGGCGCTGCGGTTCTGGCGTCACTGGCGGCGGGCTCCGTGGCTGCGCAGGTTCCGGCAGACCGCGCGGTCAAGTACCGTCAAAGCGCCCTCACCGTGATGTCGACCAGCTTCGGCCGCATCGGCGCCCACCTCAAGGGCGACATCAAGCTCGACAACGCCGCCCTGGCCAGCAATGCCGAGGTGGTCTCGCTGATGAGCCACTATGCGTTCGACGGCTTCATTCAGGGCACGCCGCAGCCTTCCACCACCGGCAAAGGCGCCAAGGCTGAAATCTGGAAGGAGTGGGACAAGTTCAAGAAGATGCAGGGCGACCTGCAAGCTGCCACCGCCAGGCTTTCCACCGCGGCCAAGGCCGGCGATGCCGAAGGCATCAAGACGGCGTTCGGCGAAGCCGGCAAATCCTGCAAGGCCTGCCACGACGCTTACCGCGACCAGTAAGCGAACGCTTCAGGCAAGATTACGGGCCTCTTCGGAGGCCCGTTTTTATTGGCGGGCCGCTGTTGCGGATTGTCAAAGAGCAGGTTTGGAAGCGCGGCCGGCGAGGGTTGGCTCGCGGGTAGCGAGCGGGTCCGGCTTTCGGGCTAATCGCCGGGCTAGTTACCGGGTCTAGTTACCGGGTCTAATTGCCACCAGTCAGCTTCACCGCGTTGACCAGGAAATACACCACGGCCGCCGCGATCGCCAGCAGCACCACGGCCAGCGCCGTATTGCCGTGGCGCGAAGCCTGCATCTCCTCGCTGGCGCGCCCTGTCACCTTGCGGTAGCCGTTGAGCATCGGCTTGACCAGGTTGTCGCGGTGATAGACGGCGTAGAACAAAATCGCCAGGATATGCAGCGCTACCAAGATGTAGATCGCCCACTGGTTCAGGCGGTGCAGCGAGGTGAGCGTGGTAGAGAGCGAATTGCCGGCCCACTTGTACAGCGGCCCCTCGAAGGCAAAGTCTTCGTCATTGGTGAACAGGCCCGACACCGCCTGGAACAGCAGCACCAGCATCATCGCCAGCACCGACAGGGCGCCCATCGGGTTGTGCCCCAGCCCGCTCTCGTGTCCCTCGCGGCTGAACATGCCCTTCATATAGGCGAACACCTTGCCCGGCCCGGCGATGAAGGAAGCGAAGCGGGCATGAGTGCCACCGATGAAGCCCCAGAGGATGCGAAAGATCAACAGGCCCAGCACGCCGTAACCGCACCACACGTGCAGGTTCAGCTTGTCCATCTTGATGGTCACCACTGCGGCGGTCACCAGGATCACCAGCGCCCAGTGGAAAAAGCGCACCCCCAGGTCCCATACGGGGACATGATGCTCTTCGGCTGCAAATCTGAATTCCGGTTCGCGTTCGCGCATGGTCGAGGGAGATCGTTGGGGTTCTGATTTCTACGGCTTATAACTGCGGGTGGATGCTCTGAGGCAATTTCGCAGACTGTAGCTTAACCCCATCCCCACCCTGTCCCTCCCCTTGAAAGGGAGGGGACCTGCTAAATTGCCTGGTTACAGCAAGCAGCTCAGCACCAAAATTGTTGCGGAGCCCACTGTTCGTATCCTGCAAAATCGCGCGCCTGGCGCAGTGATTTTTCGTGGCTTTTACCTCATGAAAATCATCTGGCCCCGCCAGTGATTTTCATGCAGTTCATCAGGCAGAAGTAGGTTTGTACTTTTGCCTGCCCCGGCTAGACGACTGCCCCGTCGTTCACGTCCTTCTTCTTCTCCGGCTTGATCAGGTCGGCGCGCGAGACGCCCAGCCACATGACGATCGGGCTGGCGACCAGCACGGAGGAGTAGATGCCGAACAGGATGCCGATGGTCAGCGCCAGGGCGAAGTAGTGCAGGGTCGGGCCGCCGAGGAACAGCATCGACGTCACCATCAGCTGGGTGCAGCCGTGGGTGATGATGGTGCGGGAGATGGTGCTGGTGATCGCGTGGTTGATCACCTCGGGCACGGTGAAGGCGCGGCGCTTGCGGAACGTTTCGCGCACCCGGTCGAATACCACCACCGACTCGTTCACCGAATAGCCCAGCACCGCCAGCACGGCGGCCAGCACAGAGAGCGAGAACTCCCACTGGAAGAAGGCGAAAAAGCCGAGGATGATCACCACGTCGTGCATGTTGGCGATGATCGCCGCCACCGAGAATTTCCATTCGAAGCGCAGCGCCAGGTAGGCCATGATGCCCAGGCACACCAGCAGCAGCGCCAGCGCGCCGTCGGAGGCCAGTTCCTTGCCCACCTGCGGGCCCACCACTTCGACGCTGGTGATCTTGCCGCCGGCGCCGCCGGGAGCGATGGCGATGGCGGAGAACTTGTCGCGGTCGAACACGTTCTTGCCGGCGTTGTTCGGGTCGGGCGAGAGGAAGGTGGGATTGTTGGCGTCCTTGTCGGCCATGCGGATCACCACGCTGGACGAGGAACCGAAGTTCTGCACCTGCGGCTCGCCGATGCCGGTTTTCACCAGCGCGTCGCGCACGCCTTCAAGGTTGGCGGCCTGGGTGTACTCGGCCTGGATCACCACGCCGCCGGTGAATTCAATCGAGTAGTTGAGACCGCGGTGCAGGAGAAAGAATACCGCCAGCACGAAGGTGATCGCCGAGATGACGTTGAACACCAGCGCGTGCTTCATGAACGGGATGTCGCGCCGGATGCGGAAAAATTCCATGATGGTTTCCTTGGATTCTTATAGGGGCGCGATTACAGGGTGCCGGACGGCTTTTTGGCGCTGACGGCGGTGCTGCCGGTATTGCCCGGCTTCCAAACCTGGCCGATCGACAGGCTGGCCAGCCGGCGGCGCGAGCCGTAGAGCAGGTTCACCAGGCCGCGCGACACCACCACGGAAGAGAAGATGGAGGTCAGGATGCCGAGACAGTGGACCACCGCGAAACCGCGTACCGGGCCGGAACCGAAAATCAGCAGCGCCAGGCCGGCGATCAGGGTGGTGACGTTGGAGTCGAGAATGGTGCCGAATGCCCGCTCGTAGCCGGCGGTGATCGCCGCCTGCGGCGTGCTGCCGTTGCGCAGCTCTTCGCGGATGCGCTCGTTGATCAGCACGTTGGCGTCGATCGCCATGCCCAGCGCCAGCGCGATGGCGGCGATGCCGGGCAGGGTAAGCGTTGCCTGCAGCAGGGAGAGCAGGGCCACCAGGAACAGCAGGTTGCAGCCCAGGGCGGCCACCGAGATGACGCCGAACATCAGGTAGTAGCAGACCATGAACACCGCGATCAGGGAGAAGCCGACCCAGGTGGAGTGGAAGCCCTTTTCGATGTTCGCCTTGCCCTGCGAGGGGCCGATGGTGCGCTCTTCGATGATTTCCATCGGCGCGGCCAGGGCGCCGGAACGCAGCAGGATGGAGATGTTGTTGGCTTCGGCGCTGCTCATGGCCCCGGAGATCTGCACCCGGCCGCCGGCGATTTCGCTGCGGATCACCGGGGCGGTAACGACTTCGCCGCGGTTCTTTTCCAGGAGCAGGATGGCCATGCGCTTGCCGACGTTCTGGCTGGTCAGCTCTTTGAAGGTGGAAGCGCCGGCGGCGTCGAAGTTCAGGTGCACCGCCGGTTCCTGGGTCTGGCCGTCGAAGCCGGGCTGGGCGTCGGTCAGGCGGTCGCCGGTGAGCTCGACGCGCTTGCGCACGATCTCGGTGCCGCCGCCGCCGGTCTTCGGAAAACGGTCGCAGCCGAAGGGCACGCTGCCGGAGGCATTGGCGGCGATTTCTTCCGGCGAGTCGCAGACCATGCGCAACTCGAGCGACGCGGTGCGGCCCAGCAGTTCCTTGATGCTGGCCGGGTCCTGCACGCCGGGAAGCTCGACCACGATGCGGTCCGCGCCCTGCTGCTGGATCACCGGCTCGGCCGTGCCGGTGGCATTGATCCGCTTGTTGAAAGTGGTAATGTTTTGCGCGATGGCGTTTTCCTGCACCTTGCGGATCGACTCCGGCTTCAGGTTGGCCGTCAGCGTCAGGTCGCCGCCGTCGGTGCCGTCCACCGTGGCCAACTCGGCGAAGCTGTCGGTGATCAGGTTGCGCGCCTGGGTGCGGGTGGCGTCGTCGCGAAAGCGGATCAGGATGCCGGAGGGCGTGCGGTCGATGCCGCTGTGGCGGATGTTCTTGCCGCGCATCTGGCTGCGCATGTCGGAGGCCAGCGAATCAAGGCGCTTGACCAGTGCTTGTTTCAGGTCCACCTGGTAGAGGAAGTGCACCCCGCCGCGCAGGTCCAGACCCAGGTACATCGGTAGGGCGTGGATGCTGGTGAGCCACTCGGGCGAATTCGACAGCAGCGACAGCGCGATGGAGTAGGGCGCGTCGTCGAGGTTCTTGTCCGGCACCAGGGCGGCTTCGATCACCGACTTGGCGTGCAGCTGGGCGTTCTCGTCCTTGAAGCGGGCGCGGATGCCGTGGGTGTCGAGCGTGACGCCGGTGCTCTCGACTTTCGCCGCGGTCAGCGCATCGACCACCTTGGCGCGGGTAGCCTCACCGAGTTTGATATTGGACGAACTTTTCGCCGTGACCTGCACTGCCGGGGTCTGGCCGAAAAAGTTCGGCAGAGTGTAGAGCAGGCCTCCCACCACGGCGATGGCGATGAGGATGTATTTCCAGGTGGAGTAGCGATTCATATGCGCGGCGTGTCGCCTTGTGATTCGGTTGCGGTCGGTCGGTGCGGGTGCAGAAGCGGGTGTGGAGGAAGGCGCGGGGCGTACGGAATACGGCTCGCGCGCCGTCTCAGATGCTCTTGATGGTGCCCTTGGGCAGCAGGGTGGTCACGGCCGGGCGCTGCACCACGATTTGGGTGTTGGCGGCGATTTCCAGCGTGGCGTAAGCCTCGGTGATCTTGACGATCTTGCCGACGATGCCGCCGGCGCTCACCACCTCGTCGCCCACCTTCAGGGCTTCGAGCATCGCCTTGGTTTCCTTCTGGCGCTTCATCTGCGGGCGGATCATCATGAAGTACATGAAAACCGCCATGCCGCCGAACAGCACCAGCGTGGTCATCATGTCGCCGCCGCCAGAGGCGCCGGTTTGTGCGTATGCGGAAGAAATGAAGGACACAAAAAACTCCAGTTAAGTATTTGAGTTAACTTGCAATTTTAGCACGCGGCACCCGCGCCAAGCTGCCCGGCAGATCAAGGCGGGCGGCGGGCTTTCAAGGGCAGCCGGCAAGCCGCCCGACAGGCGGTACGGGGCTGCGGGCAAATGGCGTTTCGGGCAGGACCGCTTTTTCGGAGCAGGCGCCGGAATCACGGTAAAAGACGGTTGTTTTCAGTGATTGATTTGCCGCACCCGGATAAAACCTTATAAATTTCGGCATTTTCAACTACGGTTGTTGTAGCCGGCGGCCAGTAAGGAGAAGCGCATCCATCCCCTGTTTCGCGGGGTCGATGGACCGGAAAAATCGGAGGCGGGACGCAACCTTTCCCCGGGCTGGCGGGCATTTCCATGCCCGCGCCGCACCTGATAAAACCTGACAAATTCCTGCATATCCATGGACCACGAGTGTTGTAGCGGCCGGTGACGACGAGATGAATCTTGCGGGCCGGTGGACAAGCTGCTGGCGCAATCACATCGCATTTTCGGCGCCCGGCGTCGGCGCGCAATGCCTTGCCATGGAACCTAAGATACGCGAAACCGGCCGCTAAAGGTGGTTGATTTTTGATTGCCTAAAAAATAGGCAGAATCGGCTATTTCCCCTCTGGCGAAAAAGCGGATTCGCGGCAGAAGCGCGCCGATTTTGGGACGGGTGACGTGAGGTGTCGCGTTTATGCAATGGCTTCGCATCGAAAGCCTGGCGTCAAAGCGGCGATGGGCAACCGGGCAAGCCGGCGCCGCGCAAAGGGGGGAGCCCTGATAGCGCCTGCGGCGCTACAAAAAACTCAGCCCAGCAGCGCCCGCAGCTTGGCGATGATCGCCGGCGCCTCGGCGGCGCGCTGCGCTTCGATCATGGCGACGAAGCCGTCGTAGGCCAGCGTTAGATGGCTCATTTCGCTGGCCTGGGCGATTTGCACGGCGATACCGGAGTCGGCAGGCGCACCCGCCTGGGCGAGGGCGCCGGTCATGTAGCGCTTGGCGTGCAGGAAGCGATCGATGGCGTTGGGCGCGACGCGTACGGTGCGGTCGTCGTCCTGCTCATATTGGCGCACGGTGGCTTCGCTGGAGGGCGGGGCGCCGGCGGCGATGAAGCCGAGCTGCTCCAGGTCGGCCAGCGCGGTGGCGGGCAGGCCGATCTGGGCGGCGGCGCTTTCGAGCTGGGCGTGGGTCTTGTGACCATCGATCAATAGCAGGAGCGGCCGGAGGCGCGGCGGCAGGCCCGCGGAGCGCTGCTCAAGCGCGCTTTTACCTCTGGGGGTCTTGCCATAATTCATGACTTTGTTTCTTCCGCTGTTTCCGTGGGGGATCGTTGCTTGCGCTTTGCATCGCCCGGGGGTTTTCCGTGCCGCGCGGGCACGGCATGAAAGCCCGTGGTTGCCGCGTGCAGGGGCTGAAAAATTCCGCCTTCAGACATGGTGGCGAAACCCAGCAGGCGACCGATGCTGCTCAAGGCCGATTTTACCCAAGCGAAAGCCTGATGCGCCATGATTTTTGCCCCCGGTAACACTTGTTTCCAAATTCCCCTATCGCAATCGTACACAATTTTTCCCCTGGTAGGGAACGGGATTGCGGACGAAAGGCGCTTCCGGCCGACTATTCGGCGGCGAGTTGCTGGCGGTCGCGGGCGAACTGGACGCGGAAGCTTTCGAAGGTGCCGGCTTCCAGGGCCGCGCGCATTTCGGCCATCAAGGTCTGGTAGTAGTGCAGGTTATGGATGGTATTGAGGCGCGCGCCGAGGATTTCGGAAAGCTTGTGCAGGTGGTGCAGGTAGGCGCGAGTGAAGTTGCGGCAGGCGTAGCAGGTGCAGGTTTGGTCCAGCGGACGGGTGTCTGTCTTGTAGCGGGTGTTGCGCAGCTTTATGTCGCCGAAGCGGGTGAACAGCCAGCCGTTGCGGGCATTGCGGGTGGGCATGACGCAGTCGAACATGTCGATGCCGGCGGCCACCCCATCGACCAGGTCTTCCGGAGTGCCCACGCCCATCAGGTAGCGCGGCTTGTCCGCCGGCAGGCGCGGCGCGGTGTGGTCGAGCACGCGCAGCATGTCTTCCTTCGGCTCGCCGACCGAGAGGCCGCCGATGGCGTAGCCGGGAAAACCGATGTCTTCCAGGCCGGCAATTGCCGCATCGCGCAACTCTTCGAACATGCCGCCCTGGACGATGCCGAACAGGGCGTTGGGATTTTCCAGGCGGTCGAATTCGGCGCGGCTGCGCGCGGCCCAGCGCAAGGAGAGCTCCATCGACGCGCGCGCCTCGTCGATGCCGATGGGGATGTCTTCGACCGAATAGGGCGTGCATTCGTCGAAGATCATGACGATGTCCGAGTTCAGCGTGCGCTGGATCTGCATCGACTCTTCGGGGCCGAGAAAGAGCTTGTCGCCATTGACCGGCGAGGAGAACTTGACACCTTCCTCGCTGATCTTGCGCAAGGCGCCCAGGCTCCAGACCTGGAAGCCGCCGGAGTCGGTGAGGATGGGGCCGTCCCAGCCCATGAAGCGGTGCAGGCCGCCGTGGGCGGCAACTACTTCCAGCCCCGGCCGAAGCCAGAGGTGAAAGGTATTGCCCAGCACGATGCGCGCGCCGATTTCAGTGAGTTCGGCGGGCGACATGGCCTTGACGCTGCCATAGGTGCCCACCGGCATGAAGACCGGGGTTTCCACGGTGCCGTGGTTCAGGGTGAGGGTGCCGCGGCGCGCGCGGCCCTCGGTGGCGAGGAGCTTGAATTGCATGGGCAAATAAAAGGGCACGCCGTAAAAACCGGCTGCCTGGGTTGCGCCGCTGCGGGACAGCGGCTGGCTGAAGGCGCGATTTTAGACTGAACCGGGGTTGGTGGTTTTTACGGCATGGGCCTTTTATGCTAAAAGCGCTGCTGTGCCGGCGCGCGCGCAGACGTCGCCCCGAGAGTCGCCCGAGAATAACTAGACCACGAGATGAACGCCGCCCTGCTGCTGGTTCCCGACTTCGCCCTGATCGCGCTGGGCTGGATGCTGGCGCGCTGGTTTCTCGAGACCCGCGACTTCTGGGCCGGGCTGGAGCGCCTGATTTACTTCGTGCTGTTTCCGCCGCTGCTGTTCACCTCGATCGCGCAGGCGAACCTGAATCTGCCGGGGGTGGCCGGGGCGGCCATTCTGGAAGTGCTGGTGGTGTTGATCGGCGTGGCCCTGGCGCATACGGTGGCGGTGTTTTCCGGCGCGCCGCGCATCACCGGGCATTCCTGCGCGCAATGCGCCTATCGCTTTAATTCCTATGTGGCGATCGCGCTTTCGCAGCAGGTGTTCGGCCAGACCGGGTTGGCGCTGACGGCGCTGATCATCGCGCTGACGGTGCCGGTGGGCAATATCGCGGCGGTGACGGCACTCTCGCGCGGCACCGAGGTGAAGGTGCTGGGACAATTGTTGCGCAACCCGCTGATCATCGCCACCGTGGGCGGGCTGGCGTTCAACCTCGGAGTGATCCACGGCCTCGGGCTGGATTTTCCGGAGCCGATCTGGGTGTTCCTCAAGCGCCTGGGCAGCGCCTCGGTGGCGCTGGGGCTGATCGCGGTGGGCGCCAGCCTGCGCTTTAGTACCGCCAAATATGCGAAGCTGATTTTCTCCGTGCTGGCGGTCAAGCACGTGGCGATGCCCCTGGCGGCGCTGGGCCTGGCGGTGCTGTTCGACCTGAGCGGGGTGGCACGCGGCACGGCGATTCTGTTCGCGGCGTATCCGACGGCGTCTTCGGCCTATATATTGGCGGCGCGCATGGGCGGGGACGCGGAAAGCGCGGCGGTGACGGTGTCGCTCTCCACGGTGATCGGCATTGTCACGCTGCCGTTCTGGGTGGCTTACCTGACCTAAGGCTGTCTGCCTAGCGCAGAGCGTGATGCGAGATGCCGATGGTCGCCACGCCCAGGCTGACCATCAAAATCTGCCAGGCGGACTCGCGGCCGTCGGTGCGGCGCTGCATCCAGGGGATCAGGTCGGCCACGGCGATGTAGACAAAGCTGGCGGCGGCGAACACCACCACGTAGGGGACGAAGCCGCGCGTGTGTTCCAGGGCAAAGTAGCCGAGCAGGCCGCCGACCACCGAGGCCAGGCTGGAGATGATGTTGTAGGCCAGGGCGCGGGTACGGGTGTAGCCGGCGTTGAGCAGCACGGCGAAGTCGCCGGCTTCCTGCGGGATTTCGTGGGCGACGATGGAGAGCGTGGTGATGAAGCCCAGCTTGGGGTCGGCCATGAAGGCAGCGGCCAGCAGGATGCCATCGGAAAAATTGTGCAGCGAGTCGCCAAGCAGAATCAGCATGCCGCTTTTGCCGGCCTCGTGGGCGTCGAAGCCGTGCTCGTGGCCGTGGCCGTCGTGTTCGTGGTGGTGGCTGTGGCGCCAGAGGGCGAATTTTTCCAGCAGGAAGAAGACGAGTAACCCGGCCAGGAGGGTGGCGAACAGGCTTTCCGGGCTGTTGCCCGAGGCAAAGGCTTCGGGCAGCAGGTCGAGAAAGGCGGCGCCCAGCAGCGCCCCGGCGGCGAAGCTGACCAGGCGCTGCACCACGTGGGTCAGCATGCCGTAGGTGATCAGGGCGGCGGCGAGCACGGAGAGCACGCCGCCGGCGAACGTGGCGCTGAGGATGTAGATTAAAATCACTGGGTGAAAACGCGCTACGACTTGAAGGGCGGCCTGCGATGGGGGGCCTGATTAAAACAGTTTTGCGCTCTCCGCGCAAATCGGAGGCGCCGGTGAGCAGGCAAGATTGCGCTGAAGACGCGGGCGCGGCGCCGCCGGGATTGATCCGCGCCAGCCGCATCTCGGGGTGGGGGCCGCGGCCATGAAACCACCTGTCGTATTGCAGGAACTGATCGAGGCTTTGCGGGCGCTGCCGGGCGTGGGGCCGAAGTCGGCGCAGCGCATGGCTTATCACCTGCTGCAGCATGACCGGCCGGGGGCGCAGCGCCTAGCCCGCTCGCTGGCCGATGCGAGCGACCGGGTGCGGCGCTGCGTGCTGTGCAACAGTTTTACCGAGACCGACCTTTGCGACATCTGCGCTTCGCCTCGGCGCGAAAGCACCCAGCTGTGCGTGGTGGAGACGGCGGCTGACCTGGCGATGATGGAGCAGTCGCATGCTTATCAAGGCCTGTACTTCGTGCTGATGGGGCGGATTTCGCCGCTGGACAACATCGGCCCGCGCGAGGTGGGTATCGACAAGCTGCTCAGGCGGGTGGAGGACGGCACCGTGACCGAGGTGATCCTCGCTACCAATTTCACCCACGAGGGCGAGGCGACGGCGCATTACATCGCCGAGGGCGCGAAGGCGCGCGGCCTGAAGGTGACGCGCCTGGCGCGCGGCGTGCCCGCGGGCAGCGAACTGGAATACGTCGACCTGGGCACCATCGCGCATGCGCTGGTGGACCGGCGCTGAAAGCGCAAAGCAAGGACGCCAAGGCGAAGCGCGGTGGCACTCCAGCATGCCCATTTCACGTTGGCCTACTGGTGCGTGCTGGTCGCCGCGCTGCTGCCGCTGGCGTGCGACTAGCTGGCCATGGGGCCCGGCCTGCGCCGGCCGCGCCGCGAAGGCGGATATGACAACAGCGATCCGCGGGCGTGGCTGGCACGGCAGACGGACTGGCAGGCCCGCGCGAATGCGGCGCAGGCCAACAGCTTCGAGGCCCTGCCGTTTTTCATCGGCGCGGTCGTCATCGCGCACCAGCTCGGCGCGCCGCAGACGCCGCTGGACATCCTGGCGGTTGTGTTCATCACCTTGCGCGTCATCTACATCGCGATGTACGTCGCGGGCCTGGCGACGGT
>JAQGMJ010000071.1 GCA_028292405.1 Betaproteobacteria bacterium | reverse complement strand
CCGGCGGTGGCGCAGGCCGCCGCCGCGGGTGTAGCGGGTGAACTCAGGCTGGCTTTTGTTTCCATCGTCGACTACTCCTTTCTTCCTGATCTGCTGCGTGATTATTCGCGTGGCTTTCCCGGGGTGCGGGTGCAACTGCGCGAAGCCACCACCGACGTGCAATTCGCCGACCTGCTGCAGCGGCGCATCGATGTCGGTGTGCTGCTCGGGCCGATCGCCGAAGCCTTGCCGCGCGCCGCCGACATCGAGCAACTGGCCTACCAGCGCCTGGTGTTCGAAGACCTGGCGATTGCCTTGCCGGAAGGCCACCCCAAGGCGAACGGCATCGGACCATTGGCGCTGGCCGGCCTGGCGCAGGAGCCGCTGATCTGCATCCCGCGCCAGGTGGCGCCGCGTCTTTACGATGCCATCCTCGGCGCCTGCGCCGCCGCCGGCTTTTCGCCGCGCATCGCGCAGGAAGCGATCCAGATGCAGACCATCATTTCACTGGTTTCCGCCGGCATCGGTTACGCCCTGGTGCCGCAATCCATCATGAGTCTGCGCCGGCCTGGCGTGCGCTACCGAAAATTGCGTGCTGCGGTGTCAAAGCGGGCCGGTGCGCGGCCGGCGCTGGAGATCGGCCTGGCCTGGCGCCGCGACCACGTGCCGCCGGTGCTCGAACGCTTTATCGAACTTGCGGCACAATTCCGCACCTGACGCGAAGTCCGATCCATCCAAAGCCCCACCCATGCCCCAGCATCTCGTTCATCCGAATTTCGATCCCATCGCCTTTTCCGTCGGCCCGCTGGCGGTGCGCTGGTACGGGCTGATGTACCTGTTGGCCTTTGTCGCCTACATCACCCTGTCGCGTTATCGCGCCGCCAAGCGCCCCGGCCTCGGCTGGAACGCCAAGATGATCGACGACGCCTTGTTCTACGGCGTGCTCGGGGTGATCCTCGGCGGGCGCATCGGCTACGTGCTGTTCTACAAGCCCGCTTACTACCTTGCGCACCTGACGGAAATTCCGGCGGTGTGGCAGGGCGGCATGTCTTTCCACGGCGGCTTTCTCGGCGTGCTGGTGGCGATGTGGCTGTACGCCCGCGTGCAAAAAATCGGCTTCTGGAGCGTGATGGACTTCATCGCGCCTTCGGTGCCGATGGGCCTGGCCTTCGGCCGCCTGGGCAACTTCATCAACGGCGAACTGTGGGGCCGGCCCACCGACGTGCCCTGGGGCATGATCTTCCCGCAGGCCGGCGACGGCATCCCGCGCCATCCCTCGCAGCTTTACCAGTTCGCCGGCGAGGGCTTGCTGCTGTTCATCTTCCTGTGGATCTACGCGCGCAAGCCGCGTCCCGCAGGGGCCATCGCCGGATTCTTCCTCGCCGGCTATGGCGTGTTCCGCTTTCTCGCCGAATTCACCCGCGAGCCGGACAGCTTTCTCGGCCTGCTCGCCCTCGGCCTCTCGATGGGCCAGTGGCTCTCGCTGCCGATGGTGTTGATCGGTATTGGCCTGATGGTCTGGGCCTACCGGCGCGCGCCTGCAAAAACCTGATCAACTGGTGGCGGGCTGACGCAGGCGCAGGCGCATGCGATTCTGGTTCACCACGCCGTAGTAACCGCCGGGCCGGCGCCCGGCCGGCGCGAAGCCGCGTGATTCGTAGAGGCGGTGGGCGATGGTGTTGTCCTCGCGCAATTCGACATCGATGTTCTCCACCCCCGCCACTTCGGCGGTGCGCAGCAGCCAGTCCAGCAACTGCGCGGCGATGCCGCGGCGGCGCTGCGGCGCGCTCACCGCCAGCAGGGCCAGGTAGGCGTCATTTTCGCCGTAGCCCATCACCGCGAACCCGGCGAGGCTGCCGTCGGCCACGTCGGCGACGATCACGTTGTAGCGCGGCGAGCGCATGAAGCGCAGCATCTCCGGCTCGCGGTAGCGCCAGGGCAGGCCTTCCTCGATGGTGTCGCGCGACATCGCGGCCAGTTGCGGAGCGTCGGCTTCGGCGGCGATGCGGATGCGCGCGATCTCGCTCATGGCGCGCTCTTGCGTTTACTCTTACTCATAGCGGCGGCTCAGGGCTTCGGCGACACAAGCAGGTTTATCCACGCCTTCGATCTCCACGTTGACCAACATGTTGAGCTGGATGCCGCCCGGCACTTCGTCCACTTCCTTGACCGTGAAACGGCCGCGCACCCGGCTGCCGGCGGGCACCGGGTGGGTGAAGCGTACCTTGTTGCTGCCGTAGTTCAGCGCCATTTTCATCGACGGCATGCGGATGCACTGGTCGGTGAACAGCGGGATGAGGGAGAGGGTGAGAAAGCCGTGGGCCACGGTGGACTTGAACGGCGAATTCTTCGCCCGCTCGACATCCACGTGGATCCACTGGAAGTCGCCGGTGGCTTCGGCAAACTGGTTGATCCGCTCCTGCGACATCAGCACCCAGTCGCTGATGGCGATCTCCTGGCCGACCATGCCCTTCAGATCGGCAAGCTGCTTGATTTCGGCGATTTTCATGCGGCAGTGCGGCGGGGCTCTCGGGACGGATAGGCGGAGCGGAGCGGGTGGTGCATCGATTATACTGGGCCGGTTTTCGCTTTGTCTCATTGTCGCCCGAATAATTAATTCATGCAGATCATCAGCGCCGCCCGCGCCGCCAGCCTGATCGAGGACGGCTGGACCTTCGCCAGCGCCGGCTTCGTCGGCGCCGGCCATCCGGAGTCGCTGAGCCGCGCGCTGGAAAAGCGCTTTCTCGAAACGGCCAAGCCGCGCAACCTGACGCTGGTGTACGCGGCGGGGCAGGGCGACCGCGCCGAGCGCGGCGCCGCCCGCTTCGCTTACGAGGGCCTGCTCAAGCGCGTGATCGGCGGCCACTGGCTGGGCACAGGACCGCGCATGGCCGCGCTGGTAAACGAGAACAAGATCGAAGCCTACAACCTGCCGCAGGGGGTGATCGCGCATTTGTACCGCGCCATCGCCGGGCACAAGCCGGGCGTCATTACGAAAACCGGCCTGCACACCTTCATCGACCCGCGCCACGACGGCGCGCGCCTGAACGCGGCGGCGAAGGAAGACATCATCGAGCTGGTCAGGTTGCGCGGCGAGGACTACCTGCTGTACCACGCCTTTCCGATCCACTGCGCCTTCATCCGCGCCACCAGCGCGGATGCCGACGGCAACCTGTCGATGGAAGACGAGGCGCTGACCCAGGATGTGCTGGCGCTGGCGCAGGCGGCGCGCAACTCCGGCGGCATCGTCATCGCGCAGGTCAAGCGCATCATCGACAAGCACACGGTGCCGCTGTCGCACGTCAAGGTACCGGGCATCCTGGTCGATTACGTAGTGGTGGCCGAAGACGCCACCGACCACTGGATGACTTACGGCGAAGAGCACAACACCGCCTACTGCGGGCAGAGCATAGAGCCGGTGCACGAGTTCAAGGCCGATGCGCTGTCGCTTCGCAAGATCATCCAGCGCCGCGCCTTTCTCGAACTGCATCGCCTGGCCAATGCCTCGACGCGCTCGCTGGTGGTCAATGTCGGCACCGGCATGCCGGCGGGGGTGGGCAAGATCGCGCGCGAGGAGGGCTTCTCCAACTTCACCATGACGATCGAAAGCGGTCCGATCGGCGGCACGCCGATGGACACGCCTTCCTTCGGCGCGGCGCTCAATCCCGAATGCATCGTCTCGCATGCCGACCAGTTCGACTTTTACGACGGCGGCGGCATCGATGTCAGCTTTCTCGGCTTGGCCGAGGTGGATGGCCAGGGCAATGTGAACGTGAGCAAGTTCGGCTCGAAAGTCGCGGGGGTAGGCGGCTTTGTCAACATCACGCAGTCGGCGCGCCACTTGGTGTTCATGGGCGCGCTCACCGCCGGGGGACTTGAAATTTCCACCGACGGCGGCAAATTGAAGATTGTCAAAGAGGGGGGCGTGCGCAAGTTCGTCGAGCGCGTCGGCCACCTGAGTTTCAACGGACCTTACACCGAGAGCCTGGGCATCACCATGCGCTATGTCACCGAGCGTGCGGTATTCGAGATGCGCGCGGGCAAACTCACCCTGATCGAAGTGGCGCCCGGCATCGACCTGGAACGCGACGTGCTTGCGCAACTGGGCACGCCGGTGCGCGTGGCCGAACATATCGAGGCGATGGACGCGCGCGTGTTCCGCGACGCGCCCATGGGTATCGCGGCCTGAACGCCGACTACGGAAACAAGAAACAAATACGATGAGTGACATCCTGCTGCCTTTCATGTTCGAATCCGGTGACGTGCGCGGCGCGGTGGTCGCCCTCGACCGCACCTGGCGCGAGGTGCTGGCGCGCCGCGACTACCCGCTGCCGGTGCGCACCCTGCTGGGCCAGGCGATGGCGGCCTCCGCGCTGCTTTCGTCCACCCTCAAGTTCGATGGCACCATGGTGCTGCAGGCGCAGGCCGAAGACAGCGCCGCGCCGGTGCGCATGCTGGTGGTCGAATGCAATGCCGACCTCTCCATGCGCGCCACCGCCAAGATCAACGAGGAGGCGCAGCCACAGCAAAGCGACGCGCTGCATGAGCTGGTCGGCGCCGGCCGCCTGGTCATCACGCTGGACCCCAAGGACGGCGCTTCCGCCTACCAGGGCGTGGTGCCGCTGGAAGGCGCCCAGCTTGCCGGCGCGCTGGAGAACTACATGCTGCGCTCCGAGCAGGTGGAAACCCGGCTCTGGCTGGCGGCCGACGAGACCCGTGCCTGCGGCCTGATGCTGCAAAAAATGCCCGGCGCCGGCGGCAATGCCAAGGCCACCGACCCGCAAACCGCCAGCGAGGCGGCGGACGAACGCTGGCATACCGCGCAAACCCTTGCCGCCACCGTCACCTCGCAGGAACTGCTGACCCTGCCGCCACCCGAAGTGCTGCGCCGCCTGTTTCAGGAATTCGACCTGCGCCTGTTCAACGAGCGCCACGCCGTGTTCCGCTGCACCTGCAGCCGCGAGCGCGTCGCCGGCATGTTGCGCATGCTCGGGCAGGAAGAAGTGGAGAGCATCCTCACCGAGCGCGGCCTGGTCTCGGTGGATTGCGAGTTCTGCCACAAGGCCTACACTTTCGACCCGATCGACGCCGCGCAACTGTTCATGCCGGCGGCGGGGCAGGGCAGCAGCGGCAGCAAGCACTGAAAGGCGCTGCTTCGCCTTAGGTATTCGCGCCGCGCTTGCCGGCGTTTTCTTCCACCCACGCGCGCAGCGCGGGCACCACCTCGGCGATCATCGCCTCCCAGTTCACACCGCCGTTCGGCGGGTGGCGGAACACCCGCGCCGAGCCGTACCAGGGGCTGCGCGCGCCGGAGGGGCCCCAGCGCCAGTCCGGGTCCGGGCGGCTTAGCACCCAGGTGGGCAGGTTGAGCGCGCCAGCCAGGTTGGCCACTGAAGTATCGACCGAGATCACCAGGTCCAGATTGCACATCAGCGCGGCGCTGTCCTGGAAGTCCTGGATGCGGATGGCGGCCTCGGCCAGGCCGAAGCCGCGTGCCTGCACGGCGGACTGCTGGTCTTCCACCAGCGCGACCCAATCAATGCCGGGAATCGCGAACAGCGGCGCGCAGGCCTCCAGCGGCACGTTGCGCTTGCTATTGAGCATGCCGGCGTTGCCGGCCCAGCGCAGGCCGACGCGCAGATGGCCGGGCCGCGCCGCGGGAATCCAGCCGGCCGCCGCCCGCACTTGCGGCATAGGGACTTTGAGATACGGCTGGGTGCGCAGCAGGTCCGGCATTTCCAGGGCGAGCAGCAGCGGCAGGTGGGTCTGCGTCACCTGCCAGTCGAACTGCTCGTCGCCGGCGATGCCGTCGGCGTAGACGCGGTCGAACCAGCCGGTGCTCTCGGCCAGGCGCGCCATCGGCGCGGCGACAAGTAATGCCAGATGCGCGCGCGGCTCGCGCTCGCGCAGTTGTTCGGCGAAGCGCAGGCACTGGATCATGTCGCCGAAGCCGCTGTGCGCGATCATCAGGATGCGCTGCGTGCCCAGCGGCTGGCCGCCCCACACCGGGCAGGTGTCGCGGTTGCGGTAGATGTCGCGCAGGATTTCCGCCATCACCCAATGTGTCATGCCTTCGCGCAGCAGGCCCTGGCGCAGCAGCGAGCCGGCCAGGTGGGTGCGCGGCATAGGCGAGTCCGGCCGCAGGGCCAGCGCCCGCTCATAGTGCTCGCGCGCGCGCGGATAATCTTCCGGCGCCGCCGCGCCCTGGGCATCGAGCACGCAGCCCAGCACCACGTGAGCCGCTGCCGAGTCGGGCGCTTGCGCCAGCGCGCGCCGGGCCATCTCGCCGGCGCGCGGCAAGTCGCCGAGAAACAGCGCGCGCTCCGCCAGCATGGCCGCGGCGCGCGCGCCCATGCGCCCACTGTCGGCCAGCGTTTCCTGCGCCAGGGTCAGCGCCTGCGGCATGTCGCCTGCGCGCAGCAGCAGCTCCACCAGCAACATGCGGTCGATTGCGCTTTGCGGATTTTCCGCCAGCAATTGGCGGGCGCCGGCGAGCGCTTCGTTGACGCCTTGTTGCGACAGCAGCGCGTCGGCAATCTCCAGGCGCCGCGGCTCAGCACGCAAATCCGCTTCGGAAAAGCCCGGCAGCGCATCGTCCGCCAGCCATTTCTTCAAGGCGAAAGGAGTCGGGGCCGGCCGGGCGGGCGTGGCCGCCGGCGCGGCGGTGCGAGGCTTGCCGGCGAGATTGGAAAACAGGCCGCCTAGCATGGGCGCGGCCGTTCACGGGAGCGGAGCGGGATGTCGGACATGAGGGCTTAGTTTAGCGGAAGGTGGGGCGGTGTCTGCTGCGACTGCCCTGGCTGCTTGTTTGTCCCGGTCTCAAAACAACGGTAAATCACGGTAGTTTTCGAGAAATTCAGCGCCTATCAGCAGGCCGCTCAATCCGGATAAGTCTCCACCCGCCCCGATCGCCGCCCGCGGCCGATTATCCCTGTGCTACGGCGGGTTATACCCCGGCTCCATGCGCCCCGGCACCACCACGATGGGCTCACGTATCGCGGTGTTTCATCATCCGGGTACCGCGGGGTTTTATCCGAATAGCCCGCGCGGCCGGCGGCGGCGGTGGCGTTCTGGTCGAAGGTGTATTCGAAGAACCGCTCCTGGCAGTCGGCGAGGGGTTTCATTTTGGTCTCCATAAAAAGGGTTTATGGAACCAAAGATACACAAGTCGATGAACTAAGTGTGGTTGATTTTACAGAGGGAAAACCTGCAAAATAAGGCGTGATGCGCTTTACCTTTCAGCTTTTCTTTGCCCACCAGGCCGACAGTTTTTCGCCGATGGTCTTGCGCACGGGCTTGCCGTCGGCGTCGCTGTTCGCCGCCGGTGCCTGTGCCGGCGGCGCGATGATCAGGTAGCCTTCGTTGCGGTAGTCGCGGTGCAGCTCGCGGTTCGGGAAAAGCCGGGCGGCGAAGTCGATATTCTTGCTCGCGGGGTCGAGGTTTTCCTGCGACTCGGGCGTGTTGCCGGCCTCGAAGGGGCCGTTTTCGTAGATGCGCAGGTCGTCGATCAGGATGACGTCGCGGCAGTTGCCGCGCATTTGCGCGATGAGTTCAAGCTCCTGCTCCAGGGGCAGTTTGGTCTCCAGGGAAATGGGGGCCTTGTAGCCCTGGAAATCTGCTTCGACTTCGCCGGGGAAATGCGCGTCGAGAAAAAACAGGATGCGCTCGTCTTGCGCCACCGTCGGCAGAATCTGGCGCAGGGCGGCCAGGGACTCCATGTTGACGACCTCGATGCGTGGGTCATTGGCGAAATACAGTTCAGCCCTCTCGGCGGTGTCCAGGTGAATTTCGACTGAATAGAGCCGCTGGAATTGTTTGTGGCATGCGGCGAATTCAAGCGAGGCGCCGGTGCCGGTGCCGGTTTCGAAGAACACCGAGCAGTTGATGTCTTCGAGAATGAAGTTGTGCAGCGAACCCATGGAGCGATCCTGTTTCTTGTTATGCGACCAATGCCGGCGTCGAGCGGCGACACATCGACGATGGAATCGTAACAGGAATATGACGTGCGGTTATACGTCTGCTTGACCTCGCCGGCGATTTGCCGTGGTACTCAGTTGACGCCGCCGGGAATGCCGGCGGCCACGGCACGCAGCTTTCTGGTTTCGCTGCGAATCTGCTCGACCAGTTGCTCTGAGGTTCCGCCGATCGGCACCAGGCCCATGTCGGCGAAGTGTTTGCGCAGCGCCGGCTCGCGCAGGATGGCGGTGACGGATTGCGAGAGGCGGGCGCGCACCTCGGGGGCGAGGCCGGGCGGGCCGAAAAAGCCGACCCAATAGGTGAGGTCGTAGCCGGGCAGGCCGGCTTCGCCGATGGTCGGCATGTTGGGAAAGCGCGGGTCGCGTACGGCGCTGGTGGTGCCGAGGAAGCGCAGCCGGCCGGCGTCGATGTAGGGCTTGGCTTCGCCGGCGAAAATCAGCTGGCAATTGTTGGCCAGCACGTCGATGAGGCCGGGGCCGGAGCCCTTGTACGGAACGTGGACCATGTCGATGCCGGCCATCGCCTTGAACACCTCGCCGGCGAAGTGCAGGCCGCTGCCGGGCCCGGAGCTTGCGTAGCTGAGCTTGCCGGGATTCTTCTTGGCGTAGGCGATGAATTCCTGCAGATTGTTGGCCGGGACCGAGGGGTTGATGACCATCAGCAGGCCATAGGAGGCGATCTCGGAGATCGGAGTGAAGTCCTTGATCGGGTCGTAGGAGAGGTTCTTCTCCGTCACCGCCATGTAGGTGTGGGTGCCATTGGTGGTGAGCAGCAGGTTGTAGCCGTCGGGCGCCATGTGGGCCACGGCGTCGGCGCCGATGCGCCCGCCGCCGCCGCCGCGGTTTTCGATTACCACGCTTTGCTTCAGGTCCTGGGTCATGGCGTCGGCGATGGCGCGGGTGGCCTGGTCGGAAAAGCCGCCGGCGGCGTAGGGGACGATGACGCGAATCGGCTTGGTCGGGTAGGGCTGGGCTTGCGCGGCGCCGCTTAAGGTGGCGCAGGCGAGGGCGGCGCCCAGGGCGAGCGGCTGGAGAAATTGCATTGTGTTTTGCCTCGTTGTCGTTATGACTGCCGGCGCTGGGACTGGCGCCTCGTGCCGCGATTATGCCGAATCGAGGCGCTGCCTGGCATCTTCGCGCCACGCATCCACTGCATCAAAATAATAGGTGTACATGCAGGGGAAGCAGCCGCGTCCGCAGCAACTAGCCGGGTCGATCGTCTCGGGCGGGGCGCGCAGGGTCAGACGCTTTGCGCCGGCTTCGGCCTGCAGGCGCTCGATCAGGGCTTGCGCGTCGGCCAGCGGCATGGCGAGGGAGGCGGCGAGGCTCATCGTTTGTTGGTCGTCGGGTTCGGTCGCCGCGTTTAATCGTCCAGTTGCGGCGGGTCGAACCAGTTGGTCAGGGCCAGGCCGCCGTCGATGACGATGGAGGCGCCGGTGACGTAGCCGGAGATACGGTTGGACAGCACGGCCAGGGCCAGGGGCGCGAGGTCGTCGGCATTGCCGAGGCGGCCCAGAGGGATGTGGCGTGCCAGGGCGGGGTCGGCGACGAAGCCGCCGGCAGCGATGGCGCCGGGGACCAGGGCATTGACGCGGATCTTGTAGCGGCCGAGAGTCTTGGCGAACTCTTTGACCAGCATGGCGAGTGCGGCCTTGGAGGTGCTGTAGTGCGGCAGGTTGCGCGGGGTTTGTGCGTGCAACGAGGTGAGGTAGAGCATGGAGCCGGGCGCCTTGGCGGCGATCAGCGCCCTGGAGATTTCGCGGCCGAGGTGAAAGCCGGCGTCGAGGTTGACCGAGCGCATCTGCTCCCAGGTGTCGTCGGTAACGGCGAGCGCATGGTCGGCTTCGCGGCGCGGCGGGGCGGCGCTGTGGACGAAGTGGGTAATGAGGCCCAGGGCAGCGCGGGAATCGGCGAGCAGGCGGTCGCACTCGCTGCGCTGGGCCAGGTCGCCGGTCCAGGGGATGGCGAGGTCCGGATTCGCTGCGGACTTCGTGGCGGCTTCGACTGTCTCGGGCTTGATGTCGGCAAAGACGGTGCGGACGCCTTCGCCGACCAGGGCTAGCGCGATGGCGCGACCGATGCCGTTGCCGGCGCCGGTGACCAGGGCGGTTTCAGTGGCGGGGTCGAAGGGGGAGGTGAAGATTGGCATAGGCATGCGATTTCATCAACGTACGCAACACGCTACCAGTGCACGAGATGGACCGGCACCATGGGACCGAGCCAGATCAACAGCACCAGCAAGGCAGAGCCGAGGATCACGGCATAGAGCATGCGAAAAGGCCAGGGGGACGCGAGCGATGAAGTGGTTACCCAGCACGATTTCCCCGGTTTTTCGAGGATGAAACATGAGTGGTGCCGCGCACAAGAGCAATGTCCAGCCGAGAACGCCACTGGGCCGGTAGGGGTACATCACTACGAGTCCGAGTGCGATCAAAGTCAGCGGGATGGCGACAATCAGGCCAGCTATCCACAACGTGTCTTTGCGCATCGCCTAATTCTATAACGGCCGCCAGTTGGTGCCGCAGGCTTCGCCCATTTCATCGGCGGCTTTCGGGCCGCAGGTGCCGGCGGGGTAGGGGTGGGGCTTGGGTTTCTTGTCGAGCAGGGGGGTGTAGAACTGCCAGGAGGCTTCGGCTTCGTCGGCGTGGACGAAGAGGGTCTGGTCGCCTTCGATCACGTCCATTAGCAGGGTCTCGTAGCCGTCGGGAAGGGGGCCGAAGACGTCGGCGTAGCGAAAGGCCATGCGCTGGGTTTTCAGGCTAAAGCCTTCGCCGGGGACTTTGACTTCGAAGGAGAGCTCGAAGCCTTCGTCGGGCTGCACGGTGATGACCAGCGAATTGGTGTGCGGGTTTTCCCCGTCCAGCGCGCGGAACAGGGCGATGGGGGGCTTGCGGAACTGGATGGCGATTTCGGTGACGCGCCTGGGCATGCGTTTACCGGTGCGCAAAATGAAGGGCACGCCTTGCCAACGCCAGTTTTCGATTTCCAGGCGCAGGGCGACGAAGGTTTCCATTTGCGAGCGGGCGGCGACGCCGGGCTCGTCCCGGTAACCCTGCATCTTTTTGTCTTTGCTGGCAGCGTACTGGCCGAAGACGACGTTGTCGTCGGTGATCGGCGCGAGAGAGCGCAGCACCTTGACCTTTTCGTAGCGAATGGCGTCGGCTTCGAAGGCTGCGGGGGCTTCCATCGCGGTGAGGGTGAGCAATTGCGTGAGGTGGTTTTGCACCATGTCGCGTAGCGCCCCGGCGTTTTCGTAGTAGCCGGCGCGGTCTTCAATGCCCAATGATTCGGCGACGGTGATCTGCACGCTTTCGATGTGGTCGCGGTTCCACAGCGGCTCGAACAGGGCGTTGCCGAAACGGAAGGCGAGCAGGTTTTGCACCGTCTCCTTGCCGAGGTAGTGGTCGATGCGGTAGATCTGGGTTTCCTCGAAATACTTGTGCGCCAACAGGTTGAGGTCCTGCGCGGATTTGAGGTCGCGGCCGAACGGCTTTTCGATCACCAGCCGGGTCCAGCCGGTGCTGGTGTTCAGGCCCGCCTTGCCCAGCGACTCGATGGTGCCGGGGAAGGCGCCGGGGGGCAGGGCCAGGTAGAACACGCGGTTGCCGGGCAGGCCGGTGGCGCGCTCCAGGGTGGACAGGCGCATGGCCAGGCGTTCGTAGGCGGCGGGGTCGGTCTGGGCGACGGGCTGGTAGTGCAGGTGGGCGTCGCACCACTGGCGGATTTTCGCGGCGGTCTTGCCTTTGGTGCCGGCCAGGGCCTTGCGCGCCCAGATGCGGAACTTGGCGTCGTCGATGCTCTCGTCGCGCGCGATGCCAAGGATGTGGAATTTGTTGTTGAGCATGCCGCTGGCGGCAAGCTGATAGAGCGTCGGCAGGATTTTTCGTTCCATCAAATCGCCGGTGCCGCCGAACATGACGAACAGGCAGGGGGCGGGAGGGATTTTTGGCATGAGGGCTTTGCGGGGGAGGTGAAGTGGGGTTCGGGCGGGGCGCGTCGGTGCTGGAAAGCTCAGGCGGGGTCGCGATTCAGGAGACGGCTTAAGAGGTGTTCGCGGAAGTAGACCACGGGCGGCGGGCTGAATTCCGCAAATCCTTGCTGATCTGCGGGATTCAACAATCGTGCCTGCGTGCGGTTTGTGAAATACGTTTAATCCTGCGGCAGGCCGCTATCGCGCACGCCGATTTTCCAGGCCTCGAGTTGTTCGCGGTTGAAGGCGGCGAGTTCTCCCGGGGTGGAGCCGCTGAGTTCGAAGGACTGGTGCTCGATCTGCTCGCGCACTTCGGGGCGCTTGATCACGGCGTTGAGTTCGCGGTTGAAGCGGGCGACGATGTCGGCGGGCAGTTTGGCGGGGCCGAAAAATCCGGCCCAGGGGACGATGGAGAGCCTGGGCGCGCCGGCCTCAAGCATGGTGGGGGCGTCCGGCGCCACCGGGCTGCGTTGCCCAAGCAAGGTGGCCAGCACCTTGAGGCGGCCATCGCGCGCCGGCGGCATGGCGTTGGTGGCGGTGGCGAACATCAGTTGCACCTGGCCGCTGACGAGGTCGATGGTGGCGGGAGCCTCGCCTTTGTAGGGCACGCGCACCATGTCGAGCTTGGCGGAGGCCGCGAGCTGAGCGGCTGCCATGATGCCGGTGGAGGTGGCGCCGGCGTAATTCACCTTGCCCGGGTTGGCGCGGATGTAGGCGATCAGTTCGCCGACGTTTTTCGCCGGCACCTGCGGGTTGATGAAGAGGAAGAAGGAGAAATAGCCGACACGGCCGATCGGCGTGAAGTCGGTGAGGGGGTTGTAGGGCGGCGCCTTGCGCAGCGCCGGCACGGCGTTGAGCGCGCTGTTGGTGGCGAGGAACAGGGTGTAGCCGTCGGGTGCGGATTTCATCGCGATATCGGCGGCGATGGCGCCGTCCGCGCCGGGGCGGTTGTCGACCACGATGGACTGCCCGAGCGCCTGGCCCAGCGGCTGGGCGAGGATGCGCAGCACGGTGTCGGCGGCGCCGCCGGCGGGGAACTGGACGATGGCGCGGATCGGCTTGTTCGGCCAGGGGGTGGTTTGGGCTTGGGCGGCTGCGGCCAGCGCGAGCAGCGGCGCGAGAAAGAGCGCGGTGCGGATGGTGCGGAGTCGCGGCATCAGGCTGGACCTTCCCGTCGTCTTGTTGTTCAGGGGCATGCGCCGGGCGCAGACCCTGCGCATGCGGCAGCCCGCGCAGGGTAGCCGGGAGGCGCAAGCGGCGTCAAGCGCCGGTGCGGCCGGCTGGCGCCCGCGCCAGGGTTGCAGGTATGATGATTGTTCGCCGCGCCGAAAAATAAAGCGGCCGACCATAAAACCACTCGACCTTGAACGAGGAGACAAAGCGATGTTGAAGTTGCGTAAACTGCTGCCCGCCCGCGCGGCGGCGCCCCTGCTGACGGCCTTGGCCGGCCTTGGTATCTGCGGTGCGGCCCAGGCGCAGACCTACCCGGTGAAGCCGATCACCCTGGTGGTGCCGTTCGCCGCTGGCGGCCCGACCGATGTGCTTGCGCGCATCATGGGCGAACGCATGGGGCGCAGCATGGGGCAGACGGTGGTGGTGGAGAACACCACCGGGGCGGCGGGCTCGATCGGCGTGGGCCGGGTGGCGCATGCGGCGGCGGACGGCTACACGGTGTCGATCGGCCACTGGAGCACCCACGTGGTGAACGGGGCGATCTACCAGCTCAATTACGACCTACTGAAAGACCTCGACCCGGTGGCGCAGATCGCCAGCAATCCGCAACTGGTGGTGAGCAATAATTCGGTGCCGGCGAAGGACCTGAAGGAACTCTCGGCCTGGGTGAAGGCGAACCAGGACAAGGTGTCTGTGGGCACCGCCGGTGTCGGCGCGGCTTCGCACATCGGCGGCATCTATTACCAGAACTTCATCGGCGCCAAGCTGACTTTCATTCCCTATCGCGGCACCGGGCCGGCGCTGCAGGATTTGATCGCGGGGCAGATTCAGCTGATGTTCGACCAGGCTTCGAATTCGCTGCCGCAGGTGCGCGCCGGCAAGGTGCGCGGCTATGCGGTGACGCAGAAGACGCGCCTGGGTTCGGCGCCGGAGATTCCGACGGTCGATGAAGCTGGCGCGCCTGGGCTGTACATGGCGGTATGGCACGGCCTGTGGGTGCCGCACGGCACGCCGAAGGCGGCGGCAGCGAGGCTGGAGGCGGCGGCGCAGGAAGCGCTGGCCGATCCGGCGGTGTCCAAGCGCCTGTTCGAGATGGGGCAGGAAATTCCGGGCAAGGAATTCCAGACGCCGGAGGGCTTGGCGAAATTCCAGAAGGCCGAGATCGACAAGTGGTGGCCGCTGATCAAGGCGGCGAACATCAAGGTCGAGTAGCGGGCGTGGGCGCCGGGGCAGGGGTTTCGGGCGGGGGCGCCTCGGGCGCCCGGCCCTTCACCGCTTCGGCCTGGATCTGCATGGTGACTTCGTCGCCGACGAATCCCAGCATGGTCTTCAACCCGAAGTCGGAGCGCCTGAAGGTTGTGGTGAGGTCGGCGCCGCAACGATTTCCCACGAATGGGAGGCGCGAGCAACCGAAGTAGAGCACCTTCAGATCCACCGGGCGGGTTTCGCCGAGGAAAGTAAGCTCGCCGTGAATCAGCGCGGGTTTGCCGTCGGCGAAGTCCATCGCGGTCGATTTGAAGCTGATCTCCGGATACTCTTCGACGTTGAAATAAAACTTCGTGCGCAGGAGTTTGTCGAGCTCGGCATTGCCGGTGTCCACCGAACTGGAGGCGATGCTGATCTGCGCCGCGCCGCTGCCGGCGGCTAGGTCCAGCGTCAGCGTGCCGCGGGTGCGGTTGAAGCGGCCGCGCTGGGTGGCGACGTTGAGGTGCCGCACTTCGAAGGAGGGGAAGGTGTGGCCGGGGTCGATGCTCATTTCTTCCGGCGCGGCCTGCGCCAGGGGCGCCAGCAGCATCAGGAGGAGCAGCGATCCCGACGGCAATAAAGGGGCGCGGTTGGGAGTCATGGTCGTGATTCTCGCAAAAAGCCTGCAGGCCCTATTGCATACGGGTGCATAACCTTCCTGGATGTTGTGGCCGAACAGCCACAGGTAGTCCACCGATGGCCGCGGCGAGCACCGCAAGCGCGCCAAACCCGCTAAACTGCCGCTCATGGCCGGTCCTGTCCTGCCGTGGCGATAAAAGCAGTCAAACGAGGGACTCTACGGCGGTTCGGCTTGAAAGGTCGCGGCACATGTCTGGCATTCGCAAGATTCCCGTCTGCCCGGGTGTGTACTGGGTGGAAGTCGCGGCGGCCGATGTGCGCCTGCTGTGCGGCTGCCCGATGGATACGGTCAAGCACCTGAAAAAGCGCGGCCTGGTGATCGCCGTCGAGGAGAACGGCGCCAAGACCGAGACCGGGCCGAACGCCATCCTGCTCTCCGACCTGGCGATCCAGGACGGCCGCATCTGCAACAGCGCCGAGTTTCCGGTGCTGCAGATGCTCTACCTGCAGGGCATGCTGATACCCGGTCACCCGAACAATACCGGTGCGCTGCCGGTGCTGGTGGGCGCGGCGCAGCAGGTCGACGCGCAGATGGCCTATATATTCCGCGGCAACTACGGCCTGGTCTCGCATGAGGAAATGCTGGCCGCCGGCGCCACCCCCGAGTTGGCCGACGAACTGATGCGGATGAAGTTGGCCTTCGCCTTCGGCAACATCCGCCCCAGCGAGGAACTGCTGCAGCCGGTGTATGTGGAAGAGGGGCCGGCGGAAATCCGCGCTGGGGTGACGGTGACGCGCACGGCGCTGAACAATTTCCGCATCGCCTACAAGGGCGAGCATGTCGATGTCGACCTGATGCTCAAGTCGGGCGAGCGCTACGAGGCGCCGTACCGCCTGGAAAAGCACCTGATCCAGCGCGACTATTTTTCGGTGGTGCATTCCGGCGACGGCGACGGCTGGGACGTGAACCGGCCGGCGATGGGCAGCATCGTACAGTTCCAGGGCAGGATCTTTTTGATCGACGCCGGTCCGAACATCCAGACTTCGCTCGATGCCCTGGGCATCGGCGTGAACGAGATCGACGGCGTGTTTTCCACCCATTGCCACGACGACCACTTCGCCGGGCTGACGCAGTTGATCCGCAGCGACCGGCGCGTGAAGTATTTCGCCGTGCCGCTGGTGCGCGCCTCGGTGGAAAAGAAGCTGGCGGCGGTGCTGGGCGCCCCGGAGCTGGAGTTTTCCGACCTGTTCGAAATCCACGACCTCAAGCTCGACCAGTGGAACGACATCGAGGGCCTGGAGGTGCTGCCCTTTCTTTCGCCGCACCCGGTGGAGACCACCTGCCTGCGCTTTCGCGTGTTCTGGGAGGGCGGCTATCGCACCTACGCGCACCTGGCCGACATCGCTTCGCTCGACGTGCTGGAAAAGATGATCACCGAAGATGGCGCCCACGGTATCAGCCGGGCGCGCTACGACGCCACCCTGCGCGAATACGCCGAGGCGGCGGACGTTAAAAAAATCGACATCGGGGGCGGCGCCATCCACGGCCGCGCCGCCGACTTCAGTGGCGACAAGTCGGGGCGCCTGATCCTCTCGCACACCGAGCGCGACCTCAACGAGGAGGAACGCGGCATCGGCAGCGGCGCGCCCTTCGGCACCAGCGACGTGCTGATTCCCGCGGTGGCCAACCCGCTGCGGCGCAAGGTGTTCGAGTATCTGCGCAACTATTACCCGCACATTCCGCTGCACCCGCTGCGCCACCTGATGAACAACCGCATCGTCAGTTATAACCCGGAAACGCTGATGATCAAGCAGGGTGAAGCGGTGGCCGAGGTGCTGCTTGTGATCTCCGGCAACGTCGAGATGCTGCGCTCCGGGCAAAAGCGCGGCCACCTGCTGTTCGGCGGCGCGCTGCTGGGCGAGATGGCGGTGCTGACCAACGCCTGGTCGGACGTGGCCTACCGCGCAGTGGGTTTCGTGCAGGTGCTGCGCATTCCTGGCGACCTGTACCGTGAATTCGTCAATCGCAATGCGCTCTACGGCAGCATCGTGCAGACCCGCCAGGAGAGCAACTTCCTTTCCGGCACCTGGCTGTTCGAGGAGGGCGTGACCTCGGTGGTGCTGAACCGCCTGGTGCAGGCTTCCGACCTGCGCATGTTCGAAGCCGACACCTGGTACACGCCGCCGGACAGCGAACTGATGCTGATCCAGAGCGGCGCGGCGCTGCTGCAGCGGCCGCGGGGGCGCATCGAGTTGCTTGGGGCCGGCGACCATTTTGGCGCGCGCGCGCTGGGCGGCGAGGCGCATCGCGGCTCGCGGGTGCGCTTCACCGAAACCACCCACGTCTACACCCTGCCGGCGGAACTGGCGGGCAGCCTGCCGATCGTGCGCTGGAAGCTGATCGAGACCTACCGGCGGCGCTACCTGGACGTGCATTGAGGCGGGGTAACGCGCAACAGCGCAATTGAAAAGGGCCCGCAAACGCGGGGCCTTTTCATGATGGCGTGATCGATCCCTATGCCACGCCGTGCGACTTGAACCAGGCGAGCATGCGTTTCCAGCCGTCTTCGGCCGGCCCCTTGCGATAGCTCGGGCGGTAGTCGGCATGGAAGGCGTGTGGGGTGTCGGGATAGACGTGGATCGGCGAATCCCTGTCGTGGCCGAAGGCCAGCAGGCCGGCGCGCATGCGGTCGATCAGCGGGATCGGGATACCGGAGTCGGCGCCGCCGTACAGGCCCAGCACCGGCGCGTTGAGCTTGTCGGTGACGTCCAGCGGCGTCGCGGTGATGACGGGCGGTGCCGCGGTGAGGCCGCCGTACCAGGAGACGCCGGCCTTGATCTTCTTGCTGTGGGCGACGTACATCCACACCGTGCGCCCGCCGCGGCACATGCCGGTGATGCCGATCTTCTTGGCGTTCGCCTTCGGCTGCTTCTCGATATAGGCGACCAGGGCGTCGAGGTCGGCCAGCATGGTGGCGTCGTCCAGCTTGTTGGCGCCGCCCATCACGTCTTTCATCTCGGTCATCTTGGCCAGGTCGCCCTGGCGGAAAAACGGGTCTTGCGTGATGCCGAAGTAGCCGACCTTGGCCAAACGGCGGCAGATGTCTTTCTGGTATTCGTGCAGGCCGAACACTTCGGGCACCACGATCACCACCGGGTACTTGCCCGGCTTTTTCGGCACCGCGTAGTACGAGGGCATGTTGCCGCCCGGCACCGGCACGGTCATGTCGCCGGCTTCCAGGCCGTCGGCGGAGGTGTGGATCGCGGTCTGCGCCGCCACCGGGCCGGCGGCCAGCGCGAAGCCGGAAGCGAGAAAGCCGCGGCGGTTGAACTTCACCGGCGGCAGCAGGCTTTCCAGCTGCGGGTCTGCAAATTGTGCTCTATCGTTCATCTCTCATCTCCTCCTGGGGTCGTGACGGTAACCATCTTGGGGGCCGCTTTTGCCTGCGGCATGGGTCGAACAGATACGGGAACAGATTCTGCCATCTCCGCGGCCAAAAGCCAGCACAACCCGGCACGCGATCAGCATCGCCTAAACTACGCGCCGCGCCGCAACCGCGCGCGGGCGCTAGACTGCGCCTGTTTCCGCTTTCACTGATACGCCGTGCCCCCGATTCCAGATTGCCGCGCCGCCGGCATTTTTTCGCCCCACAGACAGCGATGCCGGCCTTAATCCGCCCCGCCAGCCTGGTGCTGGACGCCGAGGGTATGCCGTACGCGCCGCAGTACGGCGACGTTTACCACAGCCGTGCCGGCGGCTACGCGCAGGCGCGCGGGGTATTCCTCGCCGGCAACGACCTGCCCAACGCCTGGCGCGGGCGGCGCAGCTTCACCATTGTGGAGACCGGCTTCGGCCTGGGCACCAATTTTCTCGCCACCTGGGCCGCCTGGCGCGAAAAAGCCGACCGGCCGCGGCGCCTGCATTACGTTTCCATCGAACTGCATCCCTTCAACGCCGCCGACCTGCGCGCCTGGCATGGCCGCGATGCGCAAATGGCCCCGCTGGGCGAAGCGCTCGCCGATGCCTGGCCGGTGCTGACGCCGGGTGCGCACCGCCTCGAATTCGAGTGCGGCCAGGTGGTGCTGACCCTGGTGCTGGGCGACGCGGCGGCGGCGCTGGCCCAGCTGCGCCTGTACGCCGATGCGTTTTATCTCGACGGCTTCGCGCACGCCCGCAACCCGGAGATGTGGTCGGCGGCCGTGTTCGAGGGTGTGGCCAGGCTGGCGGGGCGCGGGGCGACCCTCGCCACCTACACGGTGGCGCACAAGGTGGCTAACGGCCTCACCGCCGCCGGCTTCGCGGTGCGCCGGGTGCCGGGTTTCGGCGGCAAGCAGGAAATGCTGGTGGGGCGGATCCAGGGAAGCGCCGCTGCCGCGCCGGTGCTGCACGGGCCCGAGCGCCATGCGCTGGTGATCGGCGCCGGGATCGCCGGGATGACTGCGGCCGACCGGCTGGCCGCGCGCGGCTGGCGGGTCACCCTGCTCGACGGTGCGGACGGCGTGGCGCGTGGCGCTTCCTCGAGCCCGGCGGGGGCGATGCACGCCTTGCTGTCGCGTGACGACAGCCGCCTGGCGCGCTTTACCCGCGCCGCCTATCTGCAGATGGACCGGCAACTGGCGGCATTCACCGCGGACGGGCCGCGCGACTGGGTCGCGGTCAGCGGACGCGTGCATTGCCTGGGCGAGGGTGAGTCGATGGAAGCGGCGCAGGCGATGCTGGCGGACCTCGGCTTTCCGCCCGGGTTCGTCAGCGTGGTCGATGCGGCTGCCGCCTCCGAGCTGGCGGGCACGCGCATCACGCGCGCCGCCCACTGGTTTCCGCGCACGGCGTGGCTGCACGCCGGCACGCTGTGCGCGCAGTTGCTGGCGGCGCGCGCGGGGCTGGTAGAACTGCGTTTGGGGCAAACGGTAGCCTCGCTGCGGCAGACGGAAGAGGGCTGGGCCGCTTGCGACGCCCCCGGCGGAGTTCTCGCCGCTGCGCCGGTGGTGGTGGTGGCGGCGGGGCTGCATCTGCCGCAACTCCTCGGCGGCGATGCGGTGTTGCCGTTGCAGCGCGTGCGCGGCCAGTTGACCGGCGTGCCGGCGGCGCTGTGCCGCGCGCCGCGTGTGATCGTCGGTGGCGAAGGCTACTGCCTGCCGGCGGTGCATGGCGTGATGTGGACGGGCGCCAGCTATGGGCCGAACGACGAGGACGCAACGATACGGCCGGAAGAGAATGTGCAGAACCTGCGCCGGCTGGCGCAATTGCTGCCGGACAATGATTTTGCCGTACCGCCGGCGCGCATCGAATCGCACGTCGGCTTTCGCGCGGTGTCGCCGGACCGGCTACCGCTGGTGGGCGCCGTGCCGCAATGGGATGCGATTGTGCGCGGTGTGGGTGGGCAGCGCGGCCCGGCGCTGGCGGACCTGCCGCGCCAGCCGGGCCTGTATGTCACAGGCGGCATGGGTTCGCGCGGCCTGACCTGGGCGGCGCTGGCGGGGGAACTGCTGGCGAGCATGATCGAGGGCGAGCCCGCGCCGCTGGAGGCCGAGTTGCTCGATGCCGTCGATCCGGCGCGCTTCGCGCTGCGGCGCCTGCGCCGCGGCTAGCCTGGCTAGTTGTTGCCGATCAGGCCGGCGGCGATGTTGATGGTCAGGCCGATCACCGCCGTATTGAAGAAAAAGCTCAATACCGACTGCGCCAGCACCGCCTTGCGCATCGGGCGGGTCAGCACGGCGACGTCGGAGGTCTGGACCGCCACGGCGATGGTGAAGGAGAAATACAGGAAATCCCAGTAGTCCGGGTTCTGCTCGTCGGCCGGAAATTTCAGCGGGCGCTGCTCCTGCGCCGCCCGATAGAACATGTGGGCATAGTGGATGGTGAAAATCAGGCCCACCATGAACCAGGAGCCGAACAGGGTGGAGGCGATGAAGGCGTAATGCCAGCCCCATGCCTCGCGCGGCAGGCCCTTGATCGCGCCCAGCTCGACGACGATGGCGGCCAGGCTGAGGATGGCGGCGATAGACACGACAGTCAACACCGCCACGGCGGTCTCGTCTTCCCGCTCGGCGATCGCGCGCACCCGATGGTGGTTGGCGCGGATCATCACCCAGCCCATCAGCAGCATGTACGACCAGACCCAGAAATTCCACGCCCACAGGGTGCGGGTGAGCAGGCTCATGTGCCAGGGCAGGGCCCAGGCCAGCGCCGCGCCGATGCAGGCGGCGACGAACAATCTGGGGCGGTTGCCGACGAGCTGGCGCACGGGGAGCATGGGCCGGCACTCTACAGCAACGGGCGGCGGCACGCCTGTCCGCCGTTCTCCTACCTTGGCAGATAGGTGTTGCTCGAACCTTACTGCTTGCTCGGGTGGATCATGTTTTCCGGCCGCACCCAGCGTGCGAAGTTGGCCGCGCTCACATAACCCAGGGCCAGGGACGCGGCCTTCAGCGTGGTGCCTTCCTTGTGCGCCTTCTTGGCGATCTCGGCGGCCTTGTCGTAGCCGATGTGCGGGGCGAGAGCGGTCACCAGCATCAGCGAATTGGCCAGCAGTTCGGAAATGCGTTCCCGATTGGCCTCGATGCCGTGGGCGCAGTGCTCCTCGAAGCTTTTCATGCCGTCGGCCAGCAGGCGCACGCTTTGCAGGAAGTTGTGGGCGATCATCGGCTTGTAGACATTGAGTTCGAAGTTGCCGGAGGCGCCGCCGAAGTTGATCGCCACGTCGTTGCCGAACACCTGGCAGCACAGCATGGTGAGGGCCTCGCACTGCGTCGGGTTGACCTTGCCGGGCATGATGGAGGAGCCGGGCTCGTTTTCCGGAATGCTTAGCTCACCCAGGCCCGAGCGCGGGCCGGAGGCGAGCCAGCGCACGTCGTTGGCGATCTTCATCAGCGCCGTGGCCAGGGTCTTGAGCGCGCCGTGCGCCGCCACCAGGGCGTCGTGCCCGGCCAGGGCGGCGAACTTGTTGGGCGCCGTCTTGAACGGCAGGCTCAGCGAGCGCGCCAGCTCGTCGGCGATTTCGGCGGCGAAGTCGGGGTGGGTGTTGAGGCCCGTGCCGACGGCGGTGCCGCCGGCGGCCAGCTCGCACACCGCGTCCAGCGAGGCCTCGATGATGCGCCGCGAATGGTCGAGCTGGGCGACGTAGCCGGAGAACTCCTGGCCCAGGGTCAGGGGTGTGGCGTCCTGCAAATGGGTACGGCCGATTTTCACGATGTCCTTGAAGGCCCTGGACTTGGCCTCCAGGGTATCGCGCAGGGTGGCCAGCGCCGGCAGCAGGTGATTGGCCAGCGCGGCGACGGCGGCTACGTGCATGGCGGTGGGGAACATGTCATTCGAAGACTGCCCCATGTTGAGGTCGTCGTTCGGGTGCACCAGGCGCTTCATGCCGCGCTCGCCGCCCAGCAGTTCGGAGGCACGGTTGGCCAGCACCTCGTTCATGTTCATGTTGCTCTGGGTGCCGGAGCCGGTCTGCCATACCGAGAGGGGAAACTCGCCGGCGTGCTTGCCGGCCAGCACCTCGTCGGCGGCGGCGACGATGGCTTCGGCCTTGTCGTCCTTCAGCAATTCCAGCTCGCGGTTGACCACGGCAGCGGCGCGTTTCACCGAGGCCAGGGCGGCCACTAGTTCCACGGGCATGCGCTCGGTGGAAATATGGAAATGTTCAAGGGAGCGCTGGGTTTGCGCGCCCCAGAGGCGGTCGGCGGGGACGGCGATCGGGCCGAAGCTGTCGCGTTCGTTGCGGGTGTTCATCTTTCGTCTCTCCGGGCAGGCTGGGCGGGCGGCCCTACCGTATATGAAACGCACTTTACGCCAAGTTGGGCCGGGGCTCGCGGGCAATACCGGACTGTGGTCCGCGCGAACGGCCGAACAAATGCGGAATTGACCGGTAAATCCCCGCGTTCTTCCTGTTAGCGATATCACCGCGCTGGGCACAATGCTGGCAAGCGATTGTCCCGAGCAGATATATAGCCATTCGCTCAATCAAATTATTCCAACTGAAAGTCACCGTCATGAAATTCAGCGACTTTTCCATCGGCCGCCGCCTTGCCTTGGGCCTGGGTCTGATCCTCGCCGTCACCACCGGTACGATCGCCTATGCGATCGTCAGCCTGAACGAAATCACGCGCGCCGCCAGCCAGTTGTCGAGCGAGTCGATGGCCCAGGAGCGTGCGGCCCAGGAGTGGGTCAGAAGCCTGACCTTGAGCGGGCTGCGCAACCTGACGGCGGCCAAATTCGGCGACCCGGCGGGCGCCAACGCAGTGTTCGCCACCATCGATCTGGCCGATGCCGCCACGCTGAGCAAGCGCGCGCAGGAACTGCAGAAGATCATCCTGACCAGTGTCGATACCGCCGAGGGCCGGCAACTGATGGAAGACCTGCAAGGCAAGCGCCGCGCTTATCTGGAACAGCGCGACATCTATCTCAAGCTGGTGGACGAAGGCAAGAAGGAAGAAATGGCCAGGATGGCCGATACCACGCTGCAGGCCACCCAGAAGCCCTTCCTCAGCGCGACCAAGCGCATGCTCGAATACATCGGCAAGCGCATCGGCGAGAAGGACGCGGCAATGCAGGCCGAGAGCGCGCGCATCGCGACTTTCCTGACGGTGCTGGCGGGCGTGGTGTTGCTGATGGCCACCGCCATTGCCTGGCTGCTGACGCGCGGCATCACCCGGCCGCTGAAGCAGGCCCTGGGCGTGGCCGAGAAGGTGGCCGCGGGCGACTTGCGCAGCAAGATCGAAGTCAACAGCCGCGACGAGACCGGCGCCTTGCTGGCGGCGATCGCGACCATGCAAGACAACCTGAAGGAATTGATCGGCAACGTGCAGCGCGACGTCGGCGCGGTGTCCGCCTCGGCCTCGCAAATGGCGGTAGCCGCCGATGAACTCTCCGGTAGCGCCGTGGCACAGA
>JAQGMJ010000006.1 GCA_028292405.1 Betaproteobacteria bacterium | reverse complement strand
GGTACATCCACTACTATAATCATCGCCGCATCAAACTCAAATTAAATGGGCTGAGTCCTGTCCAGTACAGGACCCAGCCCTTGATGGCCTAGCTTTTTAACCGTCCAACTTTAGGGGGTCAGTTCAGCCTGGCCCCTTTTATTTCATTGTAATAAAACGATAATGATTATCGTACTGACTGAGCGGTTCAAGCGACAGCCATTCCGCAGGAATGTAGGGTGAATCTACCATCACCTGATAGCCATGCCGCCACGCGATCTTGGCGTAGATGACGGCCGCGGTGGATATCAGGCCTTCCGTGAATCCACTATCATCGTCGCTACGGCCATGAACTGCTTTTGGCGTAACAAGCTGCTCAAGCACCTCTTGCATTTTTTCGATGTTGCCCTGCGCGAGGGCGAGATAGAAATGGTGGTCCGGCAAGTATTTTTGCTGAGCGCCCGCCGTTGGCGGATCACCGATAACCCTTTCGCATCTTGCGATTAATCGCTGCCATTCACCGCGCAAAGCCAAGGGCGCTTGGTAGGCCCAGAAATCATGCGTCTTGTGGTTCTCCACACGATCCAAGTCGTACCCCTTATCGTAGTGCGCAAACCATTCGATCAATGAACCATGATTTGACAATAGCGGCTTTAGCAGCTGAAGCATCTTTGCCCCTGGACTCAGCGTATCGTCCTCCATCTGATTCCACATCTGATCGAGCTTGGCTGCGACATAACACCACTGCCTCATTGCATTCAGATCGCCATACTCAAACCAGGCAAACATTGCGCTTGCCTGGGCATGGCTCGATAACCCCATTACGCACGCACGCGGATTACCAAGATTGTGCTCAATGTTCCGCACGTTTCGATCAATTTGAAATCCACCTTCGAGGTGAGATCTAATATGAGCGATGCGCTTGCTTGCCTTGTCAGCGTAAGCTTTTGTATTCATTTGGCAATAGAGAAATTCTTCATTTCATTTTACACGGACCATAATTAAGTTTCCAGAGGTGCGATCGACGCCAATCACACCTTTGACTGATGTACCGTTGGCCAGCGCATTGTCTACGGCCTTATAGGCGGCAGACTTGTGATCAAGCTTGTCAAGTACATTCTGCACCCATGTATTTGACCGAATCAAAGGGGCCAGGCTCGATTTATTTCCCGCCTAGGGGTAATGTGTCCGCATGCCCCGCCGCCCGCGCATCCACCTAGATGGTGTCCCGCTGCACATCGTGCAGCGCGGCCACAACCGCGAAGCCTGCTTCCTCGCCGAAGAGGACTACCACGCCTACCTCCACTGGCTAAAGGAAGCTCTGGGCGAAGCGCAATGCACCCTGCATGCCTACGCCTTGATGACCAATCACGTCCACCTCCTCCTCACGCCCAGGCGCGCTGAGACAGTCCCGCGCCTCATCATCTCCCTCGGCCGGCGCTACGTCCAATACATCAACCACACCTACCGCCGCACCGGCGCCCTCTGGGACAGCCGCTACAAATCCTCCCTGATCCACGCCGAAAGCTACCTGCTCGCCTGCCAGCGCTACATCGAACTCAACCCGGTGCGCGCGGGGATGGTCGACGACCCTGCGCACTACCGCTGGAGCAGCTACCGCACCCACGCCCTGGGACAAGCCGCCGACTGGCTCACGCCGCACCCCCTCTACCTCGCCCTGGCAGGCACCCCCAAGCAACGGCAGGCGGCCTACCGGACATTGTTCCGTGCCGAACTGGACCAGGAAGCCCTCAGCGACATCCGCCTGGCGCTGAACCAGAACCAACCGCTGGGCAACGCGCGCTTCATGTCACGCATCGCCAAGCTGATGGGGGAGCGGCGAGAGGCACGGCCGCGCGGGCGGCCGAGGGTGAATGAGAATGCGGGGAACGGCGAGGCACAGGGCCAGGGGGAGTTGGGGATTTAGGGCGGGCTGGGAAGATATTCGAGTATCTTAAAAAAGTCGGCACTTGCATGCGCGCCCGCTGTCAACCAACGGGTCAGCTTGTTTATCAACCTAATCACCGCAACTCGACAAGGTAAGCAATGAGCACAGTCCTGGTCACCGGCGGTTCCGGCTTCATCGGCAGCCATTGCATCCTGCAGCTTCTGGCGCAGGGGCACCAGGTGCGGACCACCGTGCGCAGCCTGAAGCGTGAGCCGGACGTGCGCGCCATGTTGAAGGAAGGCGGCGCGGAGCCGGGGGAGCGGCTTTCCTTTTTCGCGGCTGACCTGGTCAACGATGCCGGCTGGCACGATGCCGTGGCCGGCTGCGATTACGTGCTGCACGTGGCCTCGCCCTTTCCCGCGACTACGCCGCAGCATGAGGACGAGTTGATCATCCCGGCGCGCGAAGGCGCGTTGCGTGCCTTGCGCCACGCCCGCGACTGCGGCGTGAAGCGCGTGGTGCTCACTTCTTCCTTCGCCGCTGTCGGCTACGGCCACCCGCCGCGTGGCGTGCCTTTCACCGAGGCGGACTGGACCAATCTGGATGACTTAAGCCTGCCGGCCTACGTGAAGTCGAAGGCGATTGCCGAGCGCGCGGCCTGGGACTTTATCGCGCGCGAGGGCGAGGCGCTGGAGCTGGCCGTGGTGAACCCGGTGGCGGTGTTCGGCCCGGTGCTGGGGCCGGACCTGTCGACCTCGGTCTACCTGGTGCAGCGCATGATGAACGGGCTGCCCGGCTGCCCGCGCCTTTATTTCGGCGGCGTGGACGTGCGTGACGTCGCCGACCTGCACCTGCGCGCGATGACCGACCCGGCGGCGAAGGGCGAACGGTTTCTCGCCATCGCCGGCGAGTGCATGTCGATACTGGACATCGCGAACATCCTCAAGGCGCGCATGGGCGATGCGGCCAGGCGCGTGCCAAGCCGGCAATTGCCGGACTGGGTGGTGCGCGTGGGCGCGCTGTTCGACCCCGGGCTGCGCCAGCTGGTGCCGCAACTGGGCATGATCAAGAACGCCAGTAACGAGAAGGCGCGGCGCGTGCTCGGCTGGACGCCGCGTTCGAATGAGGAAGCGATCGTCGGCACCGCGGAAAGCCTGTTGCGCCTGAAGTTGCTGAAGGGCTGAACCTGGCGCAGGTCAGGCCTGCAACCAGTCCTTCATTGATGCACGCAGTCTTCGGTGCCGAAGTTGCCGCCCTTGAATGCGGGCTCGTAGTAGTACTTGTGGAAGGCCCACTTGCCGGCCTTCTTGCTGAACTGTGCGATGCCGGTGCCGAAGTCCTGGGTTTTCGGGTCGGTGTTGGCGAAGTGGATCGCCATCTGCATGCCGTGCGCCGCTGCCTCGCCGGGGTAAGCGCCGTAGTTCGGGACCTCGAGTTTGAAGTTATAGGCGCCGTAGGCGCCGCTGCTTTGCGCGCGCACCAGTTCGAGCGTGACCTTACCTGTGTACGGGCCTTCCTTGCTGTCGTTGCCGGTGCAGGTGTAGACGCCGCTGAAATCCGCGCCGGTGTAGGGGGGCTGGGCATGGGCGGCGCCGGCGATCAGCGCGCCTGCTAGCAGGGCCGGGAATTTCGACACGATGGCTCCGGAGATTTGCATCGGTGAATATTAACGGAGAGATCGCCGGTGTTCCAGCGCGCTCTTATAATCGCCAAAGCCTCAACGAGCGGAGATTCCGATGACCATCCATCTCGATCACACCATCGTGCCGGCGCACGACAAGCTGGCCTCGGCGCGGCAGCTGGCCGAGCTGCTGGGTGTGCCGTGGGCGGCGGAAGGCGGCGGCCCGTTCTCTGCGGTGTATGTGAATGAAGGCATGACGCTGGACTTCATCCAGACCGACGAGGATTTTCCGGCCTACCACTTTTGCTTTCGCGTCAGCCAGGCGGAGTTCGACGCCATCCTCGCGCGCATCCAGGCCGCCGGCATCGCCTACCGCAGCAGCGTGCGCGGGCCGGACGACCGGCAGGTCAACACCGCGTGGGGCGGCAACAACATCTACTGGAACGAACCGGAAGGGCACCAGTGGGAGATGCTGACGGTGAGTTATCCGCGGCCGGGGCGCTGAGAGCACCAAGGGGCGCTTGCGTTAAAATCGCTCCTCGCTTCACCTACCAGAACGCCCGAGACAAAAGGCTGCCGCCTCCGCGCAGCCTTTTGTGTTTCTCGCTCCGCCCGCAATGACCCCGCTCCACCCTTTCACGGCCCGCTCGTTTGCCGCTCCGCGATGGCAAGCGTAGAAGCGCCTGCCACCGAGGCGCAACCGCAGGGCCAGCCCCAGGGTTTGCCTGAGGGTTTACCTTCGGGTGAGCGCTTCGGGCCGATGATCGCCATCCTGGTGCCGGTGGCGATGTCGACGCTGGATACCGTGATCACCAATACCGCGCTGCCGAGCATCGCGGCGAGCATAGGGGCGGATGCGCCCTCCGTCATCTGGGTGGTGACTTCGTATCAGCTGGCGATGGTGGCGACGCTGTTGCCGTTTGCCTCGCTGGCGGAGCGCATCGGCTTTCGCAGCCTTTACATCTACGGGCTGGTGCTGTTCACCGTGACTTCGCTGGCCTGCGGGCTGGCTTGGTCGCTGCCGAGTCTGGTGATCGCGCGCGCTCTGCAGGGCGTGGGCGCGGCGGCGCTGATGAGCGTGAATACGGCGCTGATCCGCTTCGTGTATCCGGCGCGCATTCTCGGGCGCGGGCTGGGGCTGAATGCGTTTACTTCCGGCGTGGCGTTCACGGCGGGGCCGACGGTGGCTTCCATCGTGCTGTCGTTCACCACGTGGCACTGGCTGTTCCTGGTCAATGTGCCGGCCGGCATCATTGCCATTTGGCTGTCGTTGCGCAAGCTGCCGGCGCCCCCTGCGAACCGGGCGGCGCGCTTCGACGGCATCGCGGCGCTGTTGTGCGGCGGCTTTTTCTTTTTGCTGCTGCTGGGCATCGGCACTGTTTCACACAACGGCGGCTGGGGGGTGGTGCTGGGCGAGTGGGTGGGCGCACTGGTATGCGCGCTGGTGCTGACGCGGCGCCAGGCCGGGCACCCGGCGCCGATGCTGGCGGTGGACCTGTACAAGCGCCCGGTGTTCGCGTTGTCGGCGCTGACTTCCATCTGCTCCTTCGCCACCCAGGGCCTGGCCTTCGTGGCGCTGCCGTTCTTGCTGCAGACGGCCTTCGGCAAGACACAGGTCGAGACCGGATTTTTGATGACGCCGTGGCCGCTGATCGTCGCGATCATGGCGCCGATCGCCGGGAGATTGTCGGACCGCTACGCGCCGGGACTGATGGGCGGCTTCGGCCTGCTGGTGCTTTCCGCCGGCATGGCGACGCTGGCCTTGATGCCAGACGCCCCGACGAATTTCGATATCGGCTGGCGCATGCTGCTGTGTGGTTTCGGCTTCGGCTTTTTCCAGGCGCCGAACCTGAAGGCGATCATGAGCAGCGCGCCGCCGAAGCGCAGCGGCGGCGCCAGCGGCACGGTGGCGATGTCGCGGCTGCTGGGGCAGTCGTCCGGGGCGGCGCTGGTGGCGCTGTGCTTTTATATTTCGCTTGCGCGCGGGCCGGAGATCGCGCTGTGGCTGGGTTGCGGCTTTTCCTTCGTCGGCTGCCTGGCCAGCGGCTTGCGCCTGCTGCCGGCGTGGAAAGCAAAAGCCGGGCAGTAAAGGAAAAGGCGCGCCCAAGTGGCGCGCCTTTTTTCTCCTGCGTATTTTCGCAGACGGTTACTGCGGCGGACGCACGCCGTCCTTGGTCACCTGGACGCGCTGCGCGGTGATCTTGCCGCCGTCGGGCGCGGTGACGGTGAGAATGGCGTAGGCGCCGGGCACCAGGTCGGCGCGGGTGGCGGGAATGCCCTCGACCACCGGCACGTTCTCGGGCACCAGCACTTTTTGCATGCCGCCCTCATATTGCACCGTCAGCACGCGGCCTTCGACGCTTTGCATGGTGCTGGCGATGCTGCCGTTGGTCATGGTTGAGCCGGGTTCCAGGTCCCAGGGGCGGTGGCCGGGGTTGGTGTTGGGCGGCAGCACGTGCACTTCACGCGCCGTCAGCATGCCGTCCTTGCCCTTGACTGCCGAGGTGCCGACGAAAAAGCCGGGCTTGATGTCGGAGAGCGCGATTTTTTTCGCCGCGCCGATGCCGACGTTGGGCGCCAGGGTGACTTTCATTTCCTGCCCTTCGCGCGATTTGAAGGAAAGGATGTCGCCTTCCAGGCCGGTGATGGTGCCGCGGATGCGCTGCTGCGCGGGCTGGGCAAAGGCCAGGCTGCTGGTCAGGCAGGCGGCCAGGAGAAACAGGTGGCGGATTTTCATGCGAACTCCTTTAGGGGACGAAAGTCTTATTGGTTGAGGGGTGAAGCAAGGTTGGAATCCTGCGCTGGCGTGATTAAACATCCACACGCGCCCCAAATTCCACAGATTGCCAAAAATTCATCTCTCAAGGGGTGTACGTGGCGCGCGCCCTGTAAGATGTTTCAACCCTGAAAATATTTTCTTATAAGCAATGTCTGATTCTGAATCCCGGATTATCGCCTGCCTGTGCGCGGCCTGGTGCCGCACCTGCGACGGCTACCGCGAAGTTTTCGATGGCCTGCAGGCGCAGTTTCCCGGCGACCGCTTTGTCTGGCTGGATGTGGAAGACGAGGGGGTGGACGTGCTGGTCGATACCTTTCCCACCCTGATGGTGGCGCGCGGCAGGACGGTGCAGTTTTTCGGCGCGGTGCTGCCGCATGCGGACCATGCGACGCGGCTGCTGCGTTCGCTGGAGCCGGAGGCGGGGCCGAGTGCGAATGCGAAAGAGGCGGAACCGTTGTTCGACCATCTGGCGCAGTGAGCACGGCGTGCTGCGCACGCTACATCACAAACGCGCGGCGACCTCCTGCACCAGCCCCCTTAGCAAGGACACCAGGCCTGTCTTGATCTCCTGCTCGCTCAAGCGCTCGGTGGCCAGGCTGATGTTCATCACATACCCCGGCTGCCCCGGTAGCGGCGCGGCCAGCGCGATCACCCCCGGCTGCCAGGAGGCGCGGCAATAGCCGTTGCGCTCGACCGCCGCGATGGCGGCGCGAATCTCCTTTTGCAGCGCCGGCCAGTGGGCGCGGCGGCGCGCGCGAAACAGCGCCAGCATGCGCTCGACTTCCGCCTTCGGCAGGGTGGCGAGATGCGCGCGGCCCAGCGAAGTCAGCTCCATCGGTATGCGCGAACCCGCAGTGATGTGGCGAAACATGCTGGCGCGATGCCGCCGCACGGACTCGAGGTAGATCATTTCCTCGCCGTCGGCGCATGCCAGGCCGACGTTGATGCGCTGGTTCTCGGCGGTTTCGCGCATCAGCGGCAGGGCGGCGCGCAAGATCTCCGAACCCTGGCGCATCGCGTAGGCCAGGCTCAGCACCGGGGCGCCGAGGCGGTAGGCGCGAGCGGCCTGGTCGTGCTGCAAAAAGCCGCCGGCCACCAGGGTCTGCGTCAGGCGGCTGACGGTGGCGCGCGGCAGGCCGGTGCGCTCGGCCAGTTCGCCGTTGCCCAATAGCGTGGAGCCGGGGCGAAAGGCGCGCAGCAGCGCGAGGCCGCGTTCGAGCGAACGGTTGGCGGGGGATTTGCGTTCCATGCCGCGGAAATGAGGTTTGAATGTAAAGCGTCCAGCATACGGCATCCAGCGCCGAAAGCGCTGTGTACGCATGCCGCAGTAATTCCATCCAGTGGAATTACTGCATACCCGGCGGACAGCACCGCGCGCATAATCTCCGCCTTGCCGCACAGAACCGGAGACAAATCCACCATGCGCATTTCCGCTTTCAATACCTGCGCCGCCCTGCTCGCCGCCACTTTCACCCTGCTCGCCGCGCCCGCGCAGGCGCAGACTTATCCGACCAAGGCCGTTCGCCTGGTGGTGCCCTTCCCGCCCGGCGGGGGCACCGACATCATCGCGCGCACCCTGGGCGACCGCATGGCGGCCGACCTGGGCCAACCGGTGATCATCGACAACCGCCCCGGCGCCGGCACCATGATCGGCGACGACAACGTCGCCAAGAGTGCGCCGGACGGCTACAGCCTGCTGATCGCCACCTTCGCCCATGCGGTGAACCCCAGCCTGCAGGCCAAGGTGCCCTTCAACACGGAGAAAGACTTTGCCCCCGTCGCGCTGGTCGGCCGCTCGCCCAACGTGCTGGTGGTCAACCCGAACAAGCCCTTCAAGAGCGTGGCCGACGTGCTGGCCTTCGCGCGCGCCAACCCGGGCAAGCTCACCTTCGGCTCCTTCGGCAACGGCACTTCCGCCCACCTGGCCGGCGAGTTGTTCAAGAACCTGGCCCGTGTGGACATGGTGCACGTGCCCTACAAGGGCAGCGCCCCGGCGCTGACCGACCTGCTGGGCGGGCAGATCGACATGATGTTCACCACCGTGGCATCGGTGGCGCAGTACATCAAGAGCAACCGCTTGCGCGCGCTCGGCGTGACCTCCGCGCAGCGTTCGGCCGCCTACCCCAGCCTGCCGACCATCGCCGAGGCCGGCGTGCCGGGTTACGCGGCGGAAAGCTGGTACGGCATCTATGTGCCGGCTGGCACGCCCGCGCCGATCATCGCGCGGCTGAGCCAGTCGGTGCACGCGGCGGTGAAGACAGAGGCCTTCAAATCGCGCATCGAGGAAGAGGGTTTGATGGTGAGCAGCGGCACGCCGGATGAACTGGCGAAGTACGTTCAAGCGGAAGAAATTCGCTGGGCCAAGGTAGTTAAAGAAGCGAACATAAAAGTCGACTAAGCGACGAGAAAGAAAATCATGAACGAAACGACTGCCGCAAGCAACGACATCGAAGTGCGCATCGAAGGCCCCGTCGCCATCATCGCGCTGAACCGCCCCAAGGTGCGCAACGCGATCAACGACGACATGCGCATCGACCTGATCGCCAAACTCGACGCCCTGTCGCGCGACGACAATGTGCGCGCCCTGGTGATCACCGGCAACGGCGAAGCCTTTTGCGCCGGCGGCGACATCAAGTCGATGCAGCAGCGCCTGCAGGCCGACCCCGGCCGCGTGGCCTTCAACGGCTGGCAGCGCCAGCAGCGCACTCACCATGCCGTCACCACCCTGCATGCCTTCGGCAAGCCGACCATCGCGGCGGTGAACGGCGCGGCCACGGGCCTGGGCGCTGACGTGGCGTTTTGCTGCGACTTCGTGCTCGCCTCCGAGTCCGCCAGCTTCGCCATGACCTACATCGCGCGCGGCCTGATTCCGGACGGCGGCGGCATGTACTTCCTGCCGCGCCGCGTCGGCCTGGCGCGCGCCAAGGAACTGTTTTTCAGCTGCCGCAAGGTGGAGGCGCAGGAAGCGCTGGCGATCGGCATGGCCGATCGCGTCTGCCCGCACGATCAACTGCTTGCCAATGCCGTGGTCTGGGCCACCGAACTCTCCAAGGGTTCGATGGCCGCCATCGCCTTGACCAAATCCATCCTCGACCAGACCTTCGAGCATGGCGTGGAGGAAGTGTTCGCCCAGGGCAGCCAGGCGCAGGCGATCTGCTACACCACGGCCGAGCACCGCGCCTCGGTCGAAGGTTTTCTCGCCAAGCGCAGCAAGTGACATGAGCGCCATCGACAAACTCATCGCGCCGCGCCGCGTCGCCGTCATCGGCGCCTCCGGCGATCCGGGCAAGACCGCGGGCCGGCCCATCGCCTATTTGCAAAAGCACGGCTTTGCCGGCGAGATTTATCCGGTCAACCCGCGCAGCGCGGAAATCGCCGGGTTGAAGTGCTACCCGGACGTCGCCTCGCTGCCGCAGGCGCCGGATGTCGCCATCGTACTGGTCGGCCCGGAGCGCGCGGCGGACGCGGTGCGTCAGCTCGCGGCGCTGGGCACGCCGGCCGCCATCGTGCTGGCCTCGGGCTATGCGGAGATCGGCCCCGAGGGCGCGCAGCGCCAGCGTGAACTGAAGGAAGCGGCGGGTGCGATGCGCCTGCTCGGCCCCAACGCCATCGGCCTGGTGAACCTCACCGACAAGATCATGCTCTCGGCCTCCGGCGCGCTGGAAATGGCCGACATTCCCTCTGGCCGGATCGCGGTGGTGTCGCAAAGCGGCGGCATCCTGGGTTCGCTGCTGTCGCGCGCGGCCGGGCGTGGCGTCGGCTTCTCCAAACTCGTGTCCACCGGCAACGAAGCGGACCTCGACGTTTCGGACTTCGTCGATTACCTGGTCGACGACCCCGCCACCGCCGTCATCGCCCTGTACATCGAAGGCCTGCGCTCGCCGCAACAATTCCGCGCCGCCGCGCTCAAGGCGGCAAAGGCGGGCAAGCCGATTGTGGTCTTCAAGGTGGGCCGCTCAGAATCCGGCGAGCGCGCGGCGATTTCGCACACCGGCGCATTGGCCGGCGCCGACCGCATGTACGACGCCTTTTTCGCCCAGCTCGGCGTCACCCGCGTGCTGAAGTTCGAAGACCTGCTCGACGTGCCCATCGCCCTGTCGCAAGGCAGGGCCCTGCGCGGCAAGCGCGTCGCCATCCTCACCTCCACCGGCGGCGCCGGCACCCTGGTCGCGGACGCTTGCGGCCTGGAAGGTTTCGACACGCCGCCGCCGGACGCTGCCACCACCAAACAACTCGCCCTGCTGCAAAACAGCGAATTCGCCGCCTCCGACCGCAATCCCATCGACCTCACCCTGGCGGGCCTGAAGCCCGACCTGTTCGGCGGCATGGTGGGCGCGCTGCTGGCGAGCGAGAGCTACGACGCGCTGATCGTCATCGCCGGCTCTTCCGCCCTGGGCCAGCCGGACCTGGTGGCCGATGCAGTCACCAGAAACTTAAGCAACAGCGACAAGCCGGTGCTGGTCTACATGAGCCCGCACGCGCCGCACATCGTCGCCCACCTGAACCGGCGCGGCGTGCCGGCTTTCAGTTCGCCGGAGAGCTGCGGCGCGGCGCTGGCGGCGTTGTGGCGCCAGGGACAGTACAAACCGCAAGCGCCTGCCACGTCGCCGATGCCGCCCGAAACGCCTCCCTTTGCCGCCGCGTTCGCCGCCGGTGCGCTCAACGAGGCCGAGGCCAAACAAGTGTTTGCCGCCTACGGCATCCCCGCGGTGCGGGAAGCCATCGCCGCCACACCGGAGGAAGCAGCGGCAGTGGGGCGCAAGCTGCCCGGCCGCCTGGTGCTGAAGGTGCTGTCGCGCGAGATCGCGCACAAGAGCGAAGTCGGCGGCGTGCGCGTGGGCCTGATGGCCGATGAGGTGCGCGAGGCCGGCGCGGAGATGTTGCGTGCCGTCACCGCCGTCAGCGGCGTGGTGCCCGAGGGCCTGCTGGTGCAGGAGATGGTGGCCGGCGGCGTGGAGTTGATCCTCGGCTTTCACCGCGACCCGCAGCTCGGCCCCTCCATCCTGCTCGGCATGGGCGGGGTCACCGCCGAACTGCTGAAGGACACCAGCGTGCGCCTGCTGCCGATCACCGCCGGCGACGCGCGCGCGATGGTGGACGAACTCAGGACCGCGCCGCTGCTGAAGGGATATCGCGGGCGGCCGCACGGAGATATCGAGGCGCTGGTCGCCGCGATTGTCTGTTTCGCGGCGATGGCCGAGTCCCTCGGCGAGCGCCTGGCCGAGGCGGAGATCAACCCGCTGTTCGTGTTGCCGCGCGGCGAAGGCGTGCTTGCGGCCGACGGGCTGATGCTGCTGAACTGAAGGCCTGACTTAGCTCACGGCCGCCGCGCCAACCGCGCGCGGCTGCCTCAGGTGTTGATCCACATGCGCCCGAGATTGGCGAATACGCCGGTCAGCTCGCGCACTTCTTCGCTCGCCGGCAGGCGGGCGGAGACGCTTTCCACGCACTGGTCGAGATGCGTGAGCAGCGCGCGCTGCTCGTGGTCGCGCACCATGCTTTGCACCCAGAAGATGATGGCGTGGCGCGCGCCCTGGGTGACGGGCGTGACTTCGTGCAGGCCGCCGCTGGGATAGACCACCAGGCTGCCGGCGTCGAGCCGCACGCGCTGGCCGCTCTTGTTGTCGTGCAGTTCGCCGCCTTCGTACTCGTCTTTCTTGCTGATGAACAGGGTGATCGAGAGGTCGCCGCGCACCTGCCGCCCCTCGGGTGAATAGAACACCGGGGCGTCGAAGTGCGGGCCGTAGCACATGCCCGGCGCGTAGCGGTTGATCATCGGCGCGGAAATTTCCAGCGGCAACGCAACGCGGTAGAAACGGTTGTTGCGGCGGAGCGCGCCGATCACCATGGCGGCGAGCTGCTGGGCGATCTCCGGCGTTGTCTCGAGTTGCTGGTTTTGTTTGGCGGCGCCTGCCACGCCGCCGGCGGAACCGCGGCCGTCGCTGAAGCGGCCGGCGGCCGCCAGCTGACGTACCCAGGCCAACTCCTCGGTGCTGAGTACGTTTTCAACGATATGCATTCCGTCCCCTCTGATAGTAGTACACCGCGACGGCGCCGTTGCCGTGCGGCGGCCCGCGACGCCTGGGTGTCGCAGGTTGTCTCCACGGCTTTTTTTGCGCCGTGTTATTTACTTCGAGCAGGGACAGTTGTTCGTGAGACGAACCGGGGCGAATCCGGCAAGAATCGATCTCAAAAGAAACTGGCGCAAGTATAGAGAACCGGGGCGTTCTGTCAATCAGGGAAGCCCGACATCGGGGGGCCGGGCGCATGACGCCGCGGCTGCGCGCCCGCGTAAAAGGGCGGCGCTTTTGTGCAAGCCGGCCTCAGCTGACGGCGGGGCGCGCGCGGAAGCGCAGCAGCAGTATGGCCATCACCGTCAGCAGAATCAACGCGGAGAGCGCCAGCGACCAGTGCACGCCGATCATCGCGCCAATCAGGCCGACGCTGATGCCGGAGAAGGCGCGCATGCCCAGCGAGGCCATGTTGAACAGCCCGATCACCCGGCCGCGGATCGGCCCCGGCGCATTGACCTGCACCAGCGCCTGCGTCATCGAGTTGAATGACAGCTCCAGGAAGCCGGCGGCGAACAGGATCGCCAAAGCCAGCGCATAGACGTGCACCGCGGCGAAGGCGGCCAGGGCCACGCACCAGCACATCGCCAGTATCAGCGCGGTGCGCGGGCTGGGCTTGAGCAGGCCGCGGCTCTCCAGCAAAAAACCGGCGATCAGCGCGCCGCAGGCGTCCGCCGCCAGCAGCATGCTGTAGGCCACGCCGGGGTCGCCGTGGCCAAGGTCGTGGGCGAATTCGGGCATCTGGGCCTGGTAGGCATTGCCGACGAGGAAGGAGGCGCCGCCGGAGAGCAGGATCATGCTCACCAGCAGCCGGTTGCCGGCGATGTCGCGGATGGTCTGGGTGATGTCAGAAAAACCGCGCACCGCGCGCTTCGGCGCTTCCGCGCCCTTGCGGAATTTCGGGCCATAGGGCGCGTTGATCAGCCACAGCACCAACGGCAGGTAGAAGCAGGTGTTGAGCAGGATGCCGTGCTTCGGCCCGAGCGTGAGCATGATCACCCCGCCCACCGCCGGGCCGACCAGCACGCCGAGATAGCGCGCGGTGGCGTTCAGGCGCACGGCGCTGGCGAGATCGGCCGGGCCGACGATGTCGTGCAGCAGCAACTGGCTGGAGGTCTGCCACAGTACCCCGGCGCAGCCGTGAATGGTCAGCAGCAACATGGCGTGCCACATCTGCAAACTGTCGGTGATGAAAAAGTAGCCCCAGCCCAGCGATGCGGTGATGAACAGCGCCATGCCGCACTGGATGATGCGCCGCGGATCGAAGCGATCGGCCAGCGCGCCGGTGAGCACGGAGAACAGCAGGAAGGGCAACCAGTGCGAGATCACCGCGAAGCCGCCGAGGGCGGGGGAATGGAATTTCTCGTGCACCATCCAGTAGCTGATGACGTGCTCGATGTTGTCGGCCATCATCGCCAGGGTGTAGGTGGCGAAGTGCATGCGGTAGCCGGGATTGCGCAGCGCCGCGAAGGAGGGACGGGGGCCGGCGGCCGATGCGGCGGGTGCGGCGGGTACTGCGGGTGCGGCGGGTGCTGCTTTGACGGTGTCGTTCAAGTGCGGGACTTTCAATGGGCGCTGGGGTCCGCTTGTAGCTGCCTTGCGCGTTCTTTTTTGGAAAAGGCGCGGGCGCGGATGGTGTCCACGCCCGCAAGCAGCGTGCCGGTTCGCGGCACGCCATTTTACGTCGCCCTTACTTGGCGCCGCGAATCTCTTCGGCGGCGCGGTTGAGGATCTCGGCGATGCGCAACTGCTCCGTTGCCGAAGCGCCGACCTTCTCGGCCAGCGCCGACTTGATGTTGTGCCGCGCCTGGCGCACCTCGGAGGCCTGCTGGTGCCAATGGCCTTCCTCGCCTTCGCGCCCGGACATGGCGGCGCGCATGTGCTCCATCTTCTGCCCGATGTAGGCGAGCTGCTGCAGCAGCGCATCGACGGCGGCGCGATTTTGCGCCAGGTGCGCCGTGCCCTCGCTGGTGATGCTGTACTGCTTTTTCGCGCCCTCGACGGCGACGCTGGCGTGGCCGATTTCCTCCAGGTAGGTGAGTGCGGGATAAACCATGCCGGGGCTGGGGCTGTAATAGCCATTGGAGCGCTCGTCGAGCGCCTTGATGATCTCGTAGCCGTGGCTGGGCTTTTCCGCCAGCAGCGCGAGAATCAGCAGTTGCAGGTCGGCCGAGCCGAGCTTGCGCCCCGGTCCCAGGCCGCCGCGCCCCGGGCCGCGCCCTTCGCCGGGAAAACCGCCGAAGTCGAAGCCGAACATGCCGCGCGCGCGGCCGGCGAACTTGCGATAAAAATGTTCCGCCAGGCGTTCTTCGTGGCGGGCGCGGCGGAGCTCATCGCGGCTCCCGCGGCCTTCGTGGCGGCCTTCGCGGCTACCGTCGTGGCGACCCTCATGCCGCCCCTCGAAGCCGCCGCAACCTTCGCCCGGGGTGCCGCAACGTCGCTCGTGATAGCCGTCGTGGCGGCCTTCGTGGCGGTCAGAGCCGCCGAAATATCTGAAAAAATGGTGCATTGCTGCCTCCGTGTTTCGGAGATATGCCGATGAAGCGACCGCTTGTGGCGACCGGCCTTGTCGAAAGAGCTATCTGTAAATCCATCTCAAAACATATCTTAAGATATATATTGCGATAACGACGGGCACTTGTCAAGCACGAATCGCGGCAATCAAACGAGGAAAGAGTTGGCGCACACTATTTATTTGGACGCACGCCGTCCTGCATCGCGTGCCTCTGGCCTGCAAATGGAGGGAAGCAGGGACAAACCAGAACCGGCGCGCCGCCACCTTTGCAGTCGGCAAGGGGCGCCGGCGGCGCATCCCGCGCCCCGGCCACGCCGACGTGCTTACCCTACTTCAACGCCTTGATCACCGCCTGGGTAAACGTCCTGGTATTGCCCTTGCCGCGAATGTCGCCCGTGCGCGCGGTCTCGTCGCCCACCGCCACGGTGACGGCGTCCGACATGGATTGCGCCATTTTCACCGCAGCCTGGTTGTTGCGGCTGTGGCCCAGCCAGTCGAACATCATGCGGGTGGACTCGACCATCGCGTAGGGGTTGGCGATGCCGCGCCCGGCGATGTCGGGCGCCGAGCCATGGGTGGCCTGCGCCATCACCACATCACCATCACCGATGCACAGGCCCGGCGCCATGCCCAAGCCGCCGACCAAGCCCGCCGCTTCATCCGACAGGATGTCGCCGAACATGTTGGTCGTCACCACCACGTCGAAGGTCTGCGGGTCGCGCACCAGGCGCATGGCGAAGGTGTCGACGATGACGTCGTCCACCCGCACGTCCGGGTATTCGGCGGCCAGCTTCTTGCACTCCTCGACGAACATGCCGCAGCCCAGCTTGAACACCGTGTCCTTGTGGATGTAGGTGAGGTGCTTGCGGCGCTGGCGCGCCAACTCGAAGGCGGCACGGGCGACGCGGCGGCTGCCGGTGCGGGTGATCACGCGTACCGAAAGCGTGATTTCATCCGTGGGTCTAAATTCACCCGAGCCTGCGATCATGTTGCGGTCCGGCTGGAAGCCCTCGTTATTCTCGCGCACGATGACGAGATCAACGTCTTCGAACAGGCAGCCGATGCCGGGGTAGGAACGCGTCGGCCGCACGTTGGCGAACAGGTTGAACTGCTTGCGCAGGATCGGGTGCGGGTTGATCGAGTTCGGCCCCTTCGGGTAGTTGCGGTGGCCGATGGGACCGAGAATCCAGCCGTCCAGCGTAGGCAGCGTTTCCATGGTGACCGGCGGCAGCGTGTTGCCGTGGGTTTCCAGCGCCTTGGCGCCGATCGGCAGCGGCTGCCAGTCGATGTCCACGCCGTGCAGCTCGGCGGCGGCGCGGGCGATTTCGACGGAAGCGGGAACGATCTCGTGGCCGATGTCGTCGCCGTTGAGGATGCCTACGCGTAGGGGTTTGGTCATGCTTGTTTCCTTTGATTTGTCGGGGTGGCCGGCCGCGGCGCGCGGCATGCGGCGCATCAAGTTGGCGGCTTACTCGTCGAGCGAGATGTGCCTTGCCTTTGCCAGCGTGGTCCAACGCGCAATGTCGGCGCGCATGTAGTCGCCGAATTCCTTGGGCGTCATCGGCCAGACTTCCACCGCTTCGGAAGAAAGCTTTTCGGAGAGGTCCGGCGCCTTCAGCACCTCGAGCATGGTCTCGCTCAGGTGCTTGACCACCGCCGGCGGCATGCCCGCCGGCCCGGCGGTGCCGTACCACTGCATGGCGTCGAAGCCCTTGAAGCCGGCCTCCTCCATCGTCGGTACGTCCGGCAATTGGGCACTGCGCTTCTTGCCGGTGACGGCCAGCGCGCGCATGCGCCCGGAACGGATGTGCGGCAACGCCGCCGCCAGGCCAGGAAACATCGATTGCGTCTGCCCGCCCAGCAGGTCGTTGATCGCCGGGGCGATGCCGCGATAGGGCACGTGCACCATGTCCACGCCGCTTTGCTGCTTGAACAGCTCCATCGTCATGTGGGTGAGCGAGCCGGCGCCGGCCGAGCCGTAGGAGAGCGGCTTGGGGCTTTTCTTCACGTAGTCGATGAACTCGGTCACGGACTTCACCGGCAAGCTGGCGTTGATCGCCAGGATGTTCGGCGTGGCGCCGATCATGCCGATCGGCGTGAAGTCCTTGACTGCATCGTAATTGACCTTGCGCGTGGCCGGTGTGGTGCCGTGGGTGGCGACGTAGCTTTGCATCAGGGTGTAGCCGTCGGGCGCGGAGTGCGCGGTGGTCGAGCAGGCCACCACGCCGCCGCCGCCACCCATGTTTTCGACCACGAAGCTCTGGCCCAGCAGCCTGCCCCAGCGCTCTGTGACGACGCGGGCGATCATGTCGTTGCCCCCGCCGGGCGTCACCGCGACGATGTAGCGGATCGGGCGGGTGGGATAGGCCTGTGCGCGCGCGACGCGCGGCGCCAGCAGGGCTGCCGGCGCGGCCGCTGCCATCAGCGCCGCGGGCGCGGCTTTGCGTACGAAGGCCGCGGACGCGGCTTTAAGCAAATCACGGCGTTTCATGCGAATGTCTCCTCTATTGTTGCGGGCTATGTTCGGGGAGTTCGGCTTTGCTGTAAATTGCAATTTTCTGAGCTTTTGATGCAGAACTTGCATAAATGATCCGGGCCATGAAACCCTCCCTCGCCGACCTGCGCGCCTTCGTCACCGTGGCCGAGCTGCAAAGCTTCGCCGCCGCAGCCAAAGCGCTGCACCTGTCGCAGCCGGCGTTGTCGCGGCGCATCGCCCACCTCGAAGACATGCTGGAGGTGCGGCTGATCGACCGCAGCACGCGCAGTGTCGCGCTGACCCAGCTCGGGCGCCGTTTTCGCGCGCAGGTGGTCGGCCTGGTGGATGACCTCGACCGCTCCATCCTCAACCTGCGCGACGCCGCGCACCTGGAGGCGGGCGACGTCACCATCGGCTGCGTGCTGTCCGCGGTGCATCACTTCCTGCCGCCGCTGATCCGCAGCTTCCGCGAGCGCCACCCGGGCGTGCTGGTGCGCATCATCGAGGAAGGCGCCGACGAGGTGCTGGCCAGCGTGAAGCAGGGCGAGGCCGACCTCGCGCTCAACTACATCGGCATGCAGGACCCCGATATCGAGTTCACGCCGCTGCTGAAGGAGCCCTACGTGCTCGCCTGCCCCGCCGGCCACGCCCTGGCGCGCCGCCGCGCAGTGAAGTGGGAAGAGCTCGCCGCCTACCCGCTATTGCAGGTCTCGCATGCCAGCCGCAACCGCCTGTTCATCGACCAGGCGCTGGCCGAGTTGCCGCCCCTGCCCAAGCCGGTGTGCGAAGTGCGCCACGTCTCCACCCTGATCGGCCTGGTGGAAAACGGACTCGGGTTGGCGGTGGTGCCGCAGCTGGCCCTGCCGGTGGGCTCGCACGCGATCATCGGCGTGCCGCTGGCCAGGCCCGGCATCACCCGCACCATCGGCCTGTTGCAGCGTAGCGGCCGCAGCCTTTCGCCGGCCGCGGCGGCGCTGGCGCTGCTGCTCAGGCAAGCCAGCCGCGCCAGCGCGAAGGGGCGCCGGAAAAAGTAGGCAGCCTTACGGCGCGGCAAGCGTTGCCTACTTCAGCGCACACTGCGCGTGGTAGGCATCTTCGTGCGCGCGCAGCGGCGCGCCGATCGTCTTCAGGCTGATGCGCTTTTGCGCGTCCGGCGCCACCTCGAAGACCCGCATGTCGTGGATCGGGAAATTGTTGTTGTTGAACTTGAAATCGCCGCGTACCGATTTGAAGTCCGCCGCCTTCAGCGCCGCGCCGAAGGCCTGCTTGTCGGCAACATTGCCCTTGACCTTGGCGATTGCCGAATCGAGCAGCAGGGCGGCGTCGTAGCTTTGCGCCGCGTATTGCGAGGGAATCCGGTTGTACTTTTTCTCGAACTGCTCGACGAACTGCCGGCTGGCTTCGGTGGGTGTGTCCGGCCCCCAGAACGAGCCGGAGATGACGCCGCGCGCCGTGTCTTTCAACGCCACCAGGGTGATGCCGTCGGCGGTGGAGGCGCTCAGCAGCGGTACGCTGCCGAGCAGGCCGGCGCCCTTGAACTGGCGGATGAAGTTGATGCCCAGGCCGCCGGGATAAAAGACGAACACTGCGTCCGGCTTGATCGCCGCGATCTTGCTGATCTCGGCGCTGAAATCGAGCTGGTTCAGCGGCGTGTACATCTCGTCGGCGACGACGCCGGTGTACTGGCGCTTGAAGCCGGTGACGTAGTCGCGCCCGCCCTGGAAGTTGGGCGCCATCAGCACCATCTTCTTGTAGCCCTTTTGCGCGGCGTACTTGCCCACCACCTCGGCCTGCTGGTCGTTCTGCCAGGAGGTGACGAAGCGCAGCGCCGAGCAGTTGGCGCCGGCGAACGACGAGGGCGCACCGTTGGAAAGTACCAGGAAGACGCCGGCCTCCTCGATCGGCTTGGCGACCGCGGCCAGCACGGTCGAAAAGGTGACACCGGTGATGATGGAGACCTTGTCTCGCTCGATCAACTTTTGCACGATCTGCGTCGCCAGGTCGGGCTTGAGCTGGGTGTCTTCCTTGAGGATATCCACCGGCACCCCGCCCAGTTTGCGGCCATTGCGCTCGACCACCAGCATGAAGCCGTCGTACTGGTCCTGCCCGAGCGCGCCCTGCGGGCCGCTGAGCTCGCCGAGAAAACCGATTTTTATCGGGGCCGGCTGGGCCGTCGCCGATACGGCGGCCAGGCACAGTGCAAGGCCGGCGGCGCGGCGCAACAGCGCGGCGGGTGAAATGTCGAACATGAAGCTTCTCCGGTGGGGGTTGATCAGGCTGAGGCGGGATGGGTCAGGCCGGGGCGGCGTCGGGCGCCGTCCACTCGATGTCCTTGTACACGGTGGCAAGCTGGATGCGATAGCGCGTGAACACCGACTGCTTGCCCACGCCGATGGTGCGCAGGTGCGCCGGGTCGCGCATCCAGCGGCGCAACGCATCCTCGTCCTTCCAGCAGGAGACGGTGACGAACTGCCCGGGGCGGTCGCGGCTGATCAGGGTTTCCTTGGAGATGAAACCGTCGATCAGGACCACGGCCTTCATCAACTCCGCCACCAGCGAGTCACGCAAGGCCTCGGCGCCGGGCCGCACGCTGAATTCAATCGAACAGATGATCATCCAATAGTTCTCCGTTTTGCGTCTGTCGAACCATCCCGCCGACGGTAGCCACGAGGCATCGGGCAGAATACTGCGCTTCCCCGAAGCCCGCATCGGCGCGCTGGCGCATAAGCCCCAACATGAATAAAGATCAGGCGGCCGGTGCGACAGTTGCACAAACCGTACCTGCCGCGCCCGAAGGATTACCACCAGTCAATTGCGGTCCTCCATTGTTCTATATCCAGTATAAGTACAATTTTTCCCTCTGCGCCAGAGGAGAATTCGTGGCCGGCGTGCCGCCACCGTCATTGTCCTTTGTGCTAACATAAAACAATAATGGAAGGGGCCAGCGCAGCCGCTTGCCTGCGCGCCATTTCCAAGCATCCAAGCACGACGGAGACAAAGCATGAGCTTCTCAATAACCAGGACGCGCGCGTCCTTCACGGCCCTGGCGCTCGCCTGCGCCGCCATCGCATGCACCCCGGCGCACGCCGCCGACGAGCCCTACCCCAACCACACCATCACCCTGATCGTCAGCTACGCCGCCGGCGGCAATGCGGACTTGCGCATGCGCCAGTTCGCGCCGGTGCTCAGCCAGTTGCTCGGCAAGTCGGTGATCGTGGACAATAAACCCGGCGCGGGCGGCAACATCGGCACCGACTACATCGCCAAGGCGGCGCCCGACGGTTACACCATCGGCGTGGGCAGCTTCGCCCCGCTGTCGGTGAACAAGAGCCTGTTCGGCAAGCTGCCCTTCGACCCGCAGCGCGACCTGGTGCCGGTGGTGCTGATCGAAAAAGGCCCGATGGTGCTGATGACGCGCACCGACTCGCCTTTCAAGTCGGTCGCCGACGCCATCGCGGCGGCCAAGGCCAAGCCCGGTGTGCTGTCGATCGCCAACGCCGGCCCGGGCGGCGCGCACCATTTGTCCGCCGAACTGTTCAAGGACGCGCTCGGCCTGGATATCATCGATGTGCCCTTCAAGGGCGGCGCGCCCGCTTCCACCGCCCTGCTCGGCGGCCAGGTCGACATGATGTTCGAGCAGACCTACGGCGCCCTGCCCTCGATCCAGTCCGGCAAGGCGCGCGGCCTGGCGGTGACTTCCGCCCAGCGCATTTCCACCATCCCGAACATCCCGACCTTCGGCGAGCTTGGCTACAAGAGCATCGAGGTCTCCAACTGGATGGGCATCGTCACCCCGCGCGGTACCCCGCCTGCCATCGTGGCGCGCCTGAACGCCGCCTTCAACAAGGCGCTGGTGAATCCCGAAGTACGCGAGAAGATCACCAGCCAGAGCAACATTCCGGGCGGCGGCACGGCGGAAGAGTTCACACAACTGATCAACGCCGAATCGGTGCGCTGGAGCAGCCTGATCACGCGCACCAAAATCAAGGTCGAGTGAGGGATCTAACCCGGCCCTCAACACAAGCAGCGCAAGTTGGAGAAAAGCATGGCTGATGTTCCTTACGCGCGGGTGTGCCGCCCGCGTCTTATCGCCGCCGTCGCGGCATGCATGCTCGCCCTTGGCGGCGCCGCGCAGGCCGCCGACCCCTACCCCAGCCGCCCGGTGCGCCTGGTGGTGGCCTTCGCCCCCGGCGGGCCGAACGATGTGCTGGCGCGCGTGCTGGCGCAGCGCCTCTCCACCGACACCGGCGCGCAGTTCGTGGTCGACAACCGGCCGGGCGCCGGCGGCATCATCGGCACCGACATCGTCGCCAAGTCGGCGCCGGACGGCTACACTTTGCTGTTCAACAGCGGCCCCTTCACCATGTCGCCCGCGCTGCAGTCGAAGATGCCCTACGACACCGAGGGCGACTTCGCCGCGGTGACGCGCGTGGGGCAATCGCCGATGGTGCTGCAGGTGCCGCCCTCCTCGCCGCACAAGAGCCTGAAGGCGCTGATCGATTTCGCCAAGGCGAATCCCGGCAAACTGACCTACGGCTCCGGCGGCATCGGCAGTACGCCGCACCTCACCACCGAACAATTCGCCATGGTCACCGGCATCAAGCTGCTGCACGTGCCCTACAAGGGCGGCGGCCAGTCGATCCAGGCGCTGATGGCGGGCGAGGTAGACATATTGCTCGACTCGATCACCAGCAGCATCGGCTTCATTTCAGGCGGGCGCGTGCTGCCGCTGGCCCTGGGCCGCAGCAGCCGGATGGCGAAGTTTCCGAACATTCCGACCTTCGCCGAAGCGGGTCTCACCGGCTTCAACACCGTGCACTGGGTGGGCGTGGTCGCCCCGGTGAAGGTGCCGAAGGAGATTACCGCCAAGCTGCACGCGGACATCATCAAGGTCCTGTCGGCTGACGACATCAAGACCCGCTTTGCCGACATCGGCGCCGAGCCGGTGGGTGATTCTGCGGAGGACTTCAAGGCATTTATGCACAACGAGATCATCGGCTGGGCCAAGGTGGCCCGCGCCGCCAAGATGCAGGTTCAATAAACGCGCCGCCACAGGCCGCGCAACCAGAACGAAGGAGACAGACATGGCACAAACACCCGAGACCGCATCCCCCGAAGGCGCCGACCTGAACCGCCGCCACCTGCTGCAGGCGATGGCCGGCGGCATCGCCGCCGCCGGCGCGGCCGTGAGCGCACCGGCGCAGGCACAGAGCGCGAAGGCCCCGCCCGGCAGCTACACGGCGGATGCTTCCGATTATGTGAAGGACCCGTCGAACTGGGGCACGCCCGAAGTCGCCGCCCTGTTCCCCGGCTTCAAGCACATGAACATGAAGACTAGTGGCGCGACCATCCGCCTGCGCCACGGCGGTTCCGGCCCGCCCCTGCTGCTGCTGCACGGCAACCCGGAGAACCATGTGGCCTGGCACAAGATCGCCAGCCGCCTGGCGAAGGACTACCACGTCGTCATGCCCGATCTGCGCGGCTATGGCGACAGCTCGCTGCCCGAACCCGGCCCGAACCACATCAACTTCAGCTTCCGCGCCATGGCGCAGGACATGGTGGAGGTGATGGAGCAGCTCGGCCACAAGAAATTCTTCCTCGCCGGCCACGACCGTGGCGGGCGCACCTCGCACCGCCTGTGCATGGACCATGGCGAACGCGTGATCAAGGTGTGCCTGATCGACGTGCTGCCGAACTACTTCGTCTGGACACATCCCACCAAGGCCTGGGTGATCGGCACCTGGCACTGGGGCTTCATGGCCCAGCCCGAGCCCTTCCCGGAAAAGATGATCAACGCGGTGGGCGCCGAATACTTCCTGAAAAGCCGGATGGCGATCCGCGGCGGCACCGGGCTGAATTTCCTGACGCCGGTGAGCTTCGCCGAGTACGTGCGCGCCTATACGCTCAAGACCATCACCGGTTCCTGCCGCGACTACCGGGCGACGGCCACCTGCGACTTCGAGATGGACACGGCGGACCGCGACAAGAAGCTCGCCATGCCTTCGATGGTGCTGTGGGGCGCGGCCGGGCAGTCGCCCGCGCGCTCCAAGGAATTCCTCGACGTGTGGAAGCAGTTCGCCACCAACATCGTGTTCGCCGAGGGCGTGGATTGCGGGCACTACATGGCGGAGGACGTGCCGGATTACCTGTACGAGAAGTTCACCAAGTTCTTCGTCGCCTGAATCCAGTCCGTCTGCGCGCGGGTTTTCTCTTGCGGGGTTCGGATAAAATCCGCTGATGCAGCCCCGCCCCTCGCCATGAGCGTCTCCAGCCTGAATACCTTCGTCACCTCGGTGGCGTCGCGCATTCTCGAGGTGGCGCGGCGCGACGACTACGCGGCCGGGCACCACCTGACCGAGCAGGGCCTGGCCGAGGCGCTGGGCGTGTCGCGCTCGCCGGTGCGCAAGGCATTGCAATACCTGGAAGCCCAGGGCGTGGTGGAGTCGCAGCCGAACCGCGGCTTTTTCATGGCCAAGCCGGCGGCGAAACTGCAAAAGCTGGCGGCTAGGCTGCCGGCGCCGCATGCCGAGGCCGCCGAAAAAGATTACCTGCGCATTGCCGACGACCGCCTGAGCGGCCTGATCGCCGAAGAAGTGAGCGAGGCCGAGCTGATGGAGCGCTACGGCCTGCCGCGTGGGCAGGTGCAGCGCATCCTCAACCGTATGGCGAAAGAGGGCCTGGTGGAGCGCAAGCCCGGGCGCGGCTGGCTGTTTTTGCCGATGATGACCACCGCCGACGCGCACGACCAGAGCTACCGCTTTCGCATGATCATCGAGCCCGCCGCCCTGCTGGAGCCGGACTACGCGGTGGACGCCGGCGTGCTGGCGCGCTGCAGGCGGGAGCAGGAAGAGATGCTGGAGCGCGGCATCGCCAAGTGGTCGCCGGCGGAGCTGTTTCGCATCGGCGCGCAGTTTCACGAAACCATCATCGGCTTTTCCGGCAACCGTTTTTTGCTTGAGGCGCTGCGCGGGCAAAACCGCCTGCGCCGCGTACTGGAGTATCGCGGCAATGTCGACCGCCAGCGGTTGATCCGCCAATGCGAGGAGCACCTGCAATTGATCGAAATGCTGGAGGCCGGCGATTTCTCCCAGGCGTCGGACTTCCTGCGCGACCACCTCGACGTAGTACGGGACATCAAGATCACCAAGGAAATGGCGCGCGAGCGCGCGCCCGGCGCCTATATCCACTTCTGATTTTTTCCTTTAACAGACCGTAAGCCTGCCATGACCCACCGCATCTGCCTGATCCACGCCGTCCAAGTGGCGATGGCGCCGATCGAAGCCTCCTTCAAGCGCCTCTGGCCCGAGGCCGAGCGCATGAACCTGCTGGAAGACCGGCTCGCCGCCGACCGCAAGCCGGGCGAACTGGATGCGGACATGTACCGCCGCTTCGACACCCTGGCCGACTACGCCATCAGCGTGGGCGCCGATGGCATTCTCTACACCTGCTCTGCCTTCGGCCCGGCGATCGAGTCGGTGCAGCGCCGCCTGCCCGTGCCGGTGTTCAAGCCGAACGAGGCAATGTTCACCGACGCATTGAAGCGCGGCCGGCGCATCGGCCTGATCGCCACCTTCCTGCCCTCGCTGCAGCCGATGGTCGACGAGTTGCGCGAGATGGCGATCAAGCAGAACATCGACGTATCGATAGCCACCGCCTGCGCGGACGGGGCGCAGCAGATCCTCCAGGCCGGCGACGCGCAGCGCCACCACGAGATGGTGGCCGGGCAGGTAAAGAACCTGAAGGATTGCGACGTGATTTTGCTGGCGCAGTTTTCCATGGCTGGCGCGCGCGAGGCGGTCGAGGCGGCCACAACGCCGCCAGTGCTGACCAGCCCGGACTCGGCGGTAGAAGCGATACGCGCGGCGGTGGAAGCGTCGTAGTAAAAAAAGCCCGCGCGAGCGGGGCTTTTTTCGTGGCTTTTTAGATGTTGAATCGTCTGGCTCTGCCAGCGATTCAACACTAATCAGAATCAGACAAAAGTAGATTTTTACTTTTGTCTGCTCAGACTACGGCCTTTGCCACAGCCTCGCCGAAAGCCTTGCAACCCAGCTTGCCGCCGATGTCGGCGGTACGGGTGGCCGGGTTTTCCAGCACCTTGTCCACCGCGGCTTCCATCGCGTCGCCGGCCTTGCGCAGGTTGGCGTCGTTGTTCTTGTCGCCCATCCACTGCACCAGCATGGCGATCGACAGGATCATCGAAGTCGGGTTGGCAATGTCCTTGCCGGCGATGGTGGGCGCCGAGCCGTGCTGCGCCTGGGCGCAGCAGTGGGTCTTGCTGGCGTTCACCGAGCCGGCGAGACCGAGACTGCCGGAGAGTTCGCTGGCCAGGTCGGAGAGGATGTCGCCGAAGAAGTTGGTGGCGCAGAGCACGTCGAAACGCGAGGGGTCGCGCACAAGATAGGCGGTGGAGGCATCGACCAACAGGTCGTCGAACTCGACTTCGGGGAATTCCTTGGCCACCTTGCGCACTTCGCGCATGAACAGGCCGTCGGTCATCAGGAAGCAGTTCAGCTTGTGGATCGCCGTGACCTTCTTGCGGCGCTTCATCGCCAGCTCGAAGCTGGCCCGGGCGATGCGCTCGCTGCAATGCGCGGTGATCTTGCGGGTGGAAAGCGCCATGTCCGGGCTGGGCATCACTTCGCCCCAGCCGCGCGTCATGTTGCGGTCGGCGTAGAAGCCTTCGGTGGCTTCGCGCATGATCACCAGGTCCATGGTGCGGCCCACCGGCATGTTGGTCGGCAGGTAGGGGCGGGTGCGCGCCGGGCGTACGTTGGCGAACAGGTCGAGGCCGACGCGAAAGCTGGCCGAGACGTTGCGCCCGCCTTCTTCCGGCGGCGGGTAGTCGGCGTGCGACTGGGTGCCGAGGATGACGCCGTCGTAGGTCTTGGCGCGGTCGAGCGTTTCCTGGCGCAGGGTGGTGCCATATTTCTTCAGGCTGTCGAAGCCGCTTTCCTCGTAGTCGAAGGTGAAGTCGAGCTTGTAGGCGCTGGCGGCGGCTTTCAATACTTCCATGCCGGCTGCAGTGATTTCGGGGCCGATGCCGTCGCAGGGCAATACCATGATGCGCATGTTGATGTCTCCGGTGTGTCGTCTGGTTGGCGCGCCGGCCGTCAGAAGGCCGGGGCAGCACCTGGGTGCGGCGCGTACTATACCGCAGCGCATTGTCTTTTGCAACGAGATAGTACAATGCAGCGTATGTGAGGAACGTGTCGCCCTGAACTTGCGCCATTCCCAAGCGGTCGTAAACTTATGTCTTAATATCCTGGCCATCCCCATAAGGAGACGAACAATGAAATACCAGGGCAGCTGTCACTGTGGCAACATCGCGTTCGAAGCCGAAGGCGAACTGGACAAGGTGATGGAGTGCAACTGCTCCATGTGCATGCGCCGCGGCAGCATGCTGTGGTTCATCCCGGCGGCCGACTTCACCCTCACCACCCCGCGCGAAAAGCTTTCCACTTACCACTTCAACAAGCACGTGCTTGACCATCATTTTTGCGCCAACTGCGGCATTGCCCCGTTCTCCGAAGGCAAGGACCCGAAGGGCAATGCGACGGTCGCGGTAAACGCGCGCTGCGTCGAAGGCTTCGACCCGCAGAAGGTGGAAAAAATGTTTTACGACGGCCGCGACAAGTAGACAGCGAACCACGCGCCAGCAAGCGCGCGCACAGGCGAGAGCCACAAATGAAGGCCCCGGCGCGAGGCCGGGGCGGGTCCTTTCACATCAAGCTTTGCGTGCCGGCGCGCTGGCCCAGGCACTTATGCTCCACGACGGAATCGCGCTGATCGCAAAGATCACGCGCCGGCCGGCCGGATATCGAACTCAGGGCCATGCCGGCGTCTCGCCATGCTCATGACGGCGCGCAACCTGCACTGCTACTGCTTCAGATCCTTCTTGTGGTCCGCTTCCCAGCCGGCGAAGCCGCCGCTCTGGTGGTGACCGGTGTCCTGCTGCTTTTCGCGGTCCATTCCGGCCTGTTGTTGCTGACCGTCCTGGCCGCTGGAGGATTGGGAGGGGTTGCCTTGCTGCTTGACGCCCTGCTGCTTCTGGTCGGGCTTTTGCTGCTTGTCCGAACTCTGGTTACTTCGCTCTTGTTTGCTCATGTGTATATCTCCATGAAATCAAGGCCGGCACTAGCGCCGGTATCGATGAGACTCCGCGCCGCGTCCGCATGTTCCCGTTTATTACAGGTGTCGCCACGAGGCAACACCGCCCCTAATGTGTACGCGTAGAGCCCGCGCCCTACTTCAAGCCGTCGTCCTGCCTCTTCAGGTCCTCGGCATTGCGCCCGGCGGGCCCCGGCTGGCCCTTGGCGGTGTCGCGTTCGCGCGCTACAGATTTGGCGCTGTCGCGTTGTGGCGTGCCGCGCGACTGTTCCGGCTTGTTGCTTTGCAGGTCCGCGCTTTCGAGGTTCTGGCGGTCTTGCTCGCGCTGGGTGTTGCGGTCTTGTTTGCTCATCGCGTGTCTCCGAGAATTACCGGCGTGCCGGCGTACCTGAGGGCAGCAAGCGACATACCGCGGAGGCGCAAATGGGCGGAAAAGGGCAAGGTTGACGTTTACGTAAACGTCAAGTACTCTAGCCTTGTGGGTGTATGCGGTTCGCCCTGCGCCCGGCAGGACTAGAATCACCCAAACGCCAAAATTGAAGACAAACCGCCGCCGGCTGCGCCCGGCGTCCGAGGCCGCCGCGATGACCGATCTTTCCGTGCAAAAAAACCTCGCCGAAGCCCGGCTCACGAACAAGGTGCGCTTCGTTACCGCCGCGTCGCTCTTCGACGGTCATGACGCCTCGATCAACATCATGCGGCGCATCCTGCAAAGCAGCGGCGCCGAGGTGATCCACCTGGGCCACAACCGCTCGGTCGATGAAGTCGTCACCGCCGCGCTGCAGGAAGATGCGCAGGGCATCGCCATGTCTTCCTACCAGGGCGGCCACGTCGAATACTTCAAGTACATGATCGACCTGCTGCGCGAGCGCGGCGGCGCGCACATCAAGGTGTTCGGCGGCGGCGGCGGGGTGATCGTGGCCGATGAAATCGCCGAGCTGCACGCCTACGGCGTGACACGCATCTACTCGCCCGAAGACGGGCAGAAGATGGGCCTGGTCGGGATGATCTGGGACATGCTCTCCGCCTGCGACGTGGACCTCTCCACCTACGCGCCCAGGGCTCTTGACGCCATCCGCGGCCCGGCGCAACCCCAGCGCCGTGCGCTGGCCCAGTTGATTACCGCTCTCGAAAACAAGAAGGCCGACCCCGCCCTGCGCGACGCGCTCATCGCCCAGGCCAAAACCATCGCCACCCCCACGCTGGGCATCACAGGCACCGGCGGCGCGGGAAAAAGCTCGCTCACCGACGAGTTGATCCGCCGCTTTCGCCTCGACCAGAACGAAGCGCTGAAGATCGCCGTGATCTCCATCGACCCCTCGCGCCGCAAATCCGGCGGCGCCTTGCTGGGCGACCGCATCCGCATGAACGCGATCAACCATCCGCACATTTTCATGCGCTCGCTCGCCACCCGCGAAGCCGGCAGCGAGATCTCGCAAGCACTGCCGGATGTCATCGCCGCCTGCAAGGTCGCCGGCTTCGATTTGATACTGGTCGAAACCTCCGGCATCGGCCAGGGCGACGCCGCCATCGTGCCGCTCGTTGATACGAGCCTCTACGTCATGACCCCGGAGTTCGGCGCTGCCTCGCAACTGGAGAAGATCGACATGCTCGACTTCGCCGACTTCGTCGCCATCAACAAGTTCGACCGCAAGGGTGCCGCCGACGCGCTGCGCGACGTGCGCAAGCAGTACCAGCGCAACCGCGAAGCCTGGAGCAAGCCGACCGAAGACATGCCGGTGTATGGAACGATGGCCAGCCGCTTCAACGACGACGGCGTCACCGCGCTCTACCAGGCCATCACCCCAAAGCTTACCGAACTCGGCCTCAAGCTCGCGCAAGGGCGCCTGCCCCACGTAAGCGCCAAGGCCAGCACCAACCAGACCCCCATCGTCCCGCCCGCGCGCACGCGCTACCTCTCCGAAATCGCCGACACCGTGCGCGGATACCACGCCCACGTGCGCGAGCAAATGCTCATCGCCCGCGAAGCGCAGCAATTGCGCGCGGCGAAGCAAATGCTCGGCGAAGCCAAAGGCGCCGCGCAAGCCAACGCCCCGCTGCTTCAACTGGATCAACTCGCCGCCGACCGCGACGCCCGCCTCACCGCCGAGTCCAAGCAACTCCTGGCGCAGTGGCCCGCCACGCAACAAGCCTACGCCGGCGATGAATATGTGGTGAAAATCCGCGACCGCGAAATCCGCACCGCCTTAACGTACACATCACTCAGCGGCACCAAGCTGCGCAAAGTCGTCCTCCCCCGATACGAAGACCACGGCGAGCTCCTGCGCTGGCTGATGCTGGAAAACGTCCCTGGCGCCTACCCGTATACGGCCGGCGTGTTCCCCTTCAAGCGCGAAAACGAAGACCCCACCCGCATGTTCGCCGGCGAGGGCGACGCCTTTCGCACCAACAAGCGTTTTCACCACGTCTCCAAAGACATGGACGCCAAGCGCCTCTCCACCGCCTTCGACTCGGTCACCCTCTACGGCAACGACCCCGACCTGCGCCCGGACATCTACGGCAAGGTCGGCAACTCCGGCGTGAGCATCGCCACGCTGGAAGACATGAAAGTCCTCTACAGCGGCTTCGACCTTACCAGCCCGAACACCAGCGTTTCGATGACCATCAACGGTCCCGCACCGACGATACTCGCGTTCTTCATGAACACCGCCATCGACCAGAACATCGACAAGTTCATCGCCGAACACAAGCACCAGCCCAGCGAAGAAGAGCGAGCGAAAATCAAAGCCTGGGTCCTCGAAAACGTGCGCGGCACCGTGCAGGCCGACATCCTGAAGGAAGACCAGGGCCAGAACACCTGCATCTTCTCCACCGAGTTTTCATTGAAGGTAATGGGCGACATCGCCCAATACTTCGTGCAAAACAAGGTGCGGAATTTCTACAGCGTCAGCATCTCCGGCTATCACATCGCCGAAGCCGGCGCCAACCCCATCACCCAGCTTGCCTTGACGCTGAGCAACGGCTTCACCTTCGTAGAAGCCTACCTCGCGCGCGGCATGCACATCGACGACTTCGCGCCCAACTTGAGCTTCTTCTTCAGCAACGGCATGGACCCCGAATACACCGTGCTTGGCCGCGTCGCCCGCCGCATCTGGTCCACCACCGTCAAGAACAAATACGGCGGCAACGACCGCAGCCAGAAACTCAAGTACCACGTGCAAACCAGCGGCCGCAGCCTGCACGCGCAGGAAATCGCGTTCAACGACATCCGCACCACTCTGCAGGCGCTGATTGCCATCTACGACAACTGCAACAGCCTGCACACCAACGCCTACGACGAAGCCATCACCACCCCCACCGAAGAGAGCGTGCGCCGCGCCATGGCCATCCAACTCGTCATCAACCGCGAATGGGGCCTCGCCAAAAACGAAAACCCCAACCAGGGCGCCTTCGTCATCGACGAATTAACCGACCTCGTAGAGGAAGCAGTCCTGAAAGAATTCGAAGCCATCAGCGAACGCGGCGGCGTACTCGGCGCGATGGAAACCGGCTTCCAGCGCGGCCAGATCCAGGAACAGTCGATGTTCTACGAACACAAAAAACACGACGGCTCCTACCCCATCATCGGCGTCAACACCTTCCGTAACCCCGCCGACACCGGCGTCCCGCAAAAAATCGAACTCATCCGCTCAACGGAAGAAGAAAAGCAAAGCCAACTCCACCGCCTAACCGACTTCCACACCCGCCACGCCGACACCGCGCCGCCCATGCTCGCGCAGCTACAGCAAGCCGTGATCGACAACAAAAACGTCTTCGAAGTCCTGATGCAAGCCGCGCGCGTCTGCTCGCTGGGGCAGATTACGAATGCGCTGTTCGAAGTCGGCGGGCAGTACCGACGCAGCATGTAAGGCGCAATGGAAAGCTACGAAGACGCATGGAAGACGCTGCGCTGGAATGAGCGCTGGCTCAAAGTCTCGCTCGCCGGCCTGTTGCTTTCGATCCTGGCCAGCATGGAATTGCCGCGCATCGGCGCCCTATGGCCGTTTCTGGTTGTGGTGTTTTTCTTCAGCACCATGGTGTCGATGCAGTTTGTGAATTTGTTCAAATGCCCACGCTGCAGAAATTCGTTCCGCCACTGTTACTGGGCCAAGGGCAACGGCCATCGTTGCTTGCACTGTGACCTGGAGCGCCCCGCCTCCAAACCGGTAGCTGACGCCAACCTCGAATGATTTTCGCGGCGTAACCCGGCAACACGCGCCTAAGCAGTCCCTTGAGCCACTAGGTCGCGCGTATGATGGCCCTCTGGCGAGGCAGCCGCGTTTCCTTCATCGAGAACGCCGCCACAACAAATCAAAGCCCGCCGTAGACAACCGTCTACACCGCGCACCCAAGGAGAGAAAAAATGAAAGCGAACAAGATATTGCTCGGCCTGTTGATTGCATTTGGCAGCGGCCAGGTGCTGGCCGAAGGCGCCGCCCACTGGACCTACGAAGGCAAGGAAAACCCCGCCAAGTGGGGCGACATCGACAAGACCTTCGAAAGCTGCAAGCTCGGCAAGGAACAATCGCCCATCGACATCCAGTCGAAGGACGCCAAAAAGGCCGCACTCGCGCCCATCAAGCCCGCCTACAAAAGCTCCGCCGGCGAACTGGTCAACAACGGCCACACCATCCAGATCAACCTCGCCGACGGCGGCATGACCACCGTGCCCTCAGGCGGCTACAAGCTGCTGCAATTCCACTTCCACACCCCCAGCGAAGAAAAGATCGACGGCAAAAACTACCCCCTGGTCGCCCACCTGGTCCACCGCAACGAAGCCGGCAAACTCGCCGTCGTCGGCGTCCTCTTCAAAACCGGCAAGGAAAACGCCGCCCTGAAAACCATCTTCGCCAACCTCCCCGCGAAAGAAGGCAAAGCCCCCCTCGCCGCCAACCTGGACACCAGCGCCCTGCTCCCCAAGTCGCTCGCCTACTACACCTACAACGGCTCCCTCACCACCCCGCCCTGCAGCGAAGGCGTGGCCTGGCACGTGCTCAAAGAGCCGGTCGAAATCTCAGTCGCGCAAGTAGCGGCCTTCCAGAAAATATTCCAGATGAACGCCCGGCCGGTGCAGCCGCTGAATGGGCGGGTGGTGCAGGCTAGCGAGTAGGGGCTTGGGCGGGCGCAGGCCCGAATTAGAGCGGCTAGGATCGAATTATTTTTGCGGCGTGGTGCAGCGAAACTTTATTCGATCCTGGCCCCGTTGACCGATCGACAACAAAAGCATCTTCGAAGTCCTCACGCAAGCCGCGTGCGTCTGCTCGCTGGGGCAGATCAATGCGCTTTTTGAGATTGGTGCAGTCGGCGGAGCTTGCAGCGGCAGTTTCAGCGCTCGTCGCGAATTTTTTGGGATTCTTCTGGTACCCCTATGTAAATTCAAATGTAGACTGTCGCATTCTCAATGCAGGTCGCGCGAGCATCTGCAACAGTTAAGAAAAGCCAAAAACAAATATGTCTGAACTAACAATTGGCGAGATTTGCGAATTCCTATTACCCGGAGTTTCGACTCCTGGCAGCACAGACTATCTTGACTGGCCGCCCGACATCTATGCCGTCTGCATTTCCTTGGCACGCTTTCTTAGTGCATATCGAACATGGACTGAGAAGAGCGCCAAGGACATATATGGAGACGTTGATATAAATGAGTTGGCCTACGCATGGCGCAATTACGCATCAAAAGTGGAAGAGCATCGACGTCTAAAGAGGGCCAAGCCTCGCGGTCGCCTTTCACAACCGCCAGGTCTAGTTCGCGAGAGTTGGGATTGCATACTGAAAAGGCTGAATGATCCAATTGGGATCGCGCGCAAGGATCTCAATTTAATTTATTCAGTTTTGCGGCTAATTTCATTAGCTGACATTGTCGCCAAAGATTTGGGCTACTCAGCAAAGACCTCGCGGGGCATGTTTGAGCTGCAAGCAGACATGTTGCTCTTCGATACTAGCACCCTGTGCTATCGCGTCCATCCAGACCGGGCGCGAGTACTGCCGAAATCTCATGCCCCAAAAACGGGACTTAACGTTCGATCGCTTACACATAATTTGTCTGTCTGTAGTGCCGGAGACGTGAACGCCGTATGGAATCGCGCGCCTGAACCAAGGAAAGAAACGTTCTCCCTGTTACTCGCCCCTTGGCCATTGACAATCGATGCAAGTCAATTTCAAGCGGGAGAGGATAGTCAAATACTTCCGTCTCAGTTTGGACTTGTGGACTTTCGGCACCGGCATGCCGCCGTTTCCGTAGTCGAGTGGTTACACACCATTTGTCAAAACGCCCGCAAAATAGGGCAGCAAATCGATATGATCGTCTTTCCGGAGGTTGCTCTCTCGATGGATGAGTGGACCAAGGTTAAATATTATCGGGACAGGGAATTACCCGGCGCAGCTTTGTTAGCAGGGGTAATTTTCCGGGCGTCAAATAAGAAACGCTCCGTAAGGAACGAGTTGCGGTTTTCTTATTCGAATAGAGTGCTTCTTAGCGAGCTCTTACCGGACATCGTCCAAAGTAAACACCATCGCTGGAAATTGGACGAAAGCCAGATCAAGACTTATAGTCTAGGGGGGACGCTAGCCACAAAAAAAGAATGGTGGGAAAACATTGAAATCCCGGAAAGAGACATAAATTTTATTTGCTTGTCTCCTCAACTTTCCATTTGCCCTTTAATTTGTGAAGACTTGGCGAGGCAAGATCCGGTAGCTGAGATAGTGCGTGCTATCGGCCCTAGCTTAGTTATAGCGTTGTTAATGGATGGCCCACAACTATCGGATCGATGGGCGGCACGATATGCTACGGTATTGGCAGATGATCCGGGATATTCGGTCTTGACTTTTACTAGCCTTGGGATGATCAGGCGCTCCACCCCCCCACGCGATAAGAAACCGTCATCCGGAATTGGATTGTGGAAGGATGGATTTGGAGCGGTGAACTATTTAGAGTTGGAAGGCTCTAGCCAAGGAATCCTTCTGAATCTTCAATTTAAGGAAAGAAAGCAGTGGACAGCGGACGCACGCGAAAAGGAAGTATTCGTTCCTATTTTGGTTGGCGTACATCAACTTGAAGGCCCAAAGGTGTCGTGATGGCAACAACTCCAGTCTCGCCTAGTAAAGTGGCAAAGTCGTCCAAGTCTTCGCCCAGAAGGGCTTCGGCGAAGAAGACCATATCCGCTCGCGATTTGTCGATCCTAACCGCCTTGGCAGAAAATTCGAATGTTTCAGCTGACCTAAAGCGCGCGTTAGTAGCTGCCTATATAAAAGAACCTGCGGCCGTCAAAATTGCAAACGAGCTTCTATCTCGGCAGTCCACGGCAAAAAAAGTCGGAATGCAAACCGGCACTTCTCAATCCAATCGCGTCGCAAAAATTGCCGATCATTTTATTGGTTGGGCAAATTACATTGAGCGAGATCATCGTGAACAGAAGGAATCTTTGTCGACACGAATAAATGTGAATGAGAAATGGGAATTGCTATATTGGGCCAACAGATTATCTACGTCACCAGATCAACTCAAAAAAGCTGTCACCGTAGCTGGCCCCCAACCCCGCGCCTTAGTCGCCTATTTGCAAAAGAAAAATAAAACCATTTGACCTTCCTTGCTTACAGAATCCTGAAGGGAACTGGCTTTCCAATGCAGCGTGTAATTTCAATTCAACTACACTTAGTTGTCGACATGCTGTATCTTTAAAACGATCAATAAAAAATGCGGGCGACGGTTCTTAGCCGCGCCCGCTGCAAATGCCCCCTAGCGGGAGCGAATCAAAAAGGCGAAGGGTTTACCATCTTTTCGGTAGACCTTTTTGCCACTGCGCCAGTGCTTAAAATACTGGCAAAAGACCCAGCGGAAGCCGGGGGGTGCGGGTTTGGAGATCGTGGACACGATTTCCCCTATGCAACTGAACGACTTGACACCGACGACCCACGGGATGAAAATCCCTACCGCTTTACTGGTTGGTCCCCGGCCTCCTTCGGACCGTTCATCTATCCTTTGGAGATCGAAGCCCTGGTTACTAGCGTCAACTAGGCCAGGGCTGTTTTACCCCTCCCTGGGGTTACTCCTTCTCCTCCTCCTCGTGATCGTCAGTTAACAGCAGATCAATCTGCGCGTTGATTCGTTTCTTGTCGGCTTCGTAAAACGGCGATGGAACAATGAGCCAGACCCGCCTATTCCCCGGAAGCCGAATGGGAATTCGGTCCTGCTGCCCATCCAATTCAGCGGCGTAACTCGGCGTCATTTTTGCCGGTAAATCGGCCGGCTGCGCCGGTGCATTCACGATCTGCGACTCCTGGACTGCCTCGATTTCTTCGGCACCAGATGCAACCGCCTGAGAATTTTTCGCCGTGTAGTAGCCGGAAAACTCCACGGAAGCCACAAACGCCCGCAAGCACTCGTCAGCAGCAACCGGACTAAACCCCCGCTGAATCAAGTCGAACTTTAAATTTGCTTCTGAGGGCAGCTTCCCAGGGTAAGTGTCCAGTAAATCCGCAAAAATCTGCGGTGCGCGTAACCATTTTTCCAGTAAGGCGCTCCTATCCGAATCCGAGGGTGCGAACTTGTAGTTCTCTACCTCGCGGCTGACTGCCAAGAACCCTTCCTTGGGACGGTCCAACAACGTGTAGTAACTGGTTGAAGCAATCGTAGACAGGGCCGAGCCGTTGTTGGCCGACTTGTAACCCATATGTTGCGCGACCACGTCAATGGGCGCGGGGTGCCTGCCTTCAGCGCTGTAGACATTCAGGACCTTGCCCAATGCAAATTCAAGCGAAATGGACGGGTAACGCGGACTCCGCTTCCGCAGCGTCGGTCTGACTTCTTGAATAGCCATAGCAATCCTCGCCCAAAAACTGATACTCTACCGTATACGATTAACGTTAATCAAACTCTTTTTAGTTTATTTAAATAATATGTTAATAATCAATTAGTTAATTTAGATTATTAAAGATTAATAGCATGAATTGCCTGCGGGTTGGCAGTTCCCGCCTTGGTGGATGGCGTATATCGGCCCGAATATCGACTTCTGACCAGATGGAATGGCTGATCAGGTCCTTTCCCCTCGGGGCGCAGAGACTCCGCGTGGTCACTTCTGTTATTTTTGATCTCTTGTCGCCCCAAGCAGCAAGCGGACCGTAACCCTCACATGAGCACACATCCATGCAACGCCGCACCTTCCTCCACCTCCTAGCCGCCGCCCCCGCCGCGAAGCTGGCACACGCCGCCGACGAAGACCTAATCATCGCCATCAACCAAACCACGCTAGAAAGCGCAGCCTTGATGATCCAGAAAATCCCCGGCGTGCTGGTCAAGCCCATGCCGAGCGGCCGCGCCGCTTCGGCCGCGCTGATAGCGGGCACGGCCGATGCCGCCACCGGCAACGAGGCGCAGGCGCTGGTGAGTTCGGTGACGCGGCCGGAGTTGCGGGTGGTGTTGACGCTGGCCGAGTGCCGCTACCGGCTGGTGGCGCGCAGGAGTGCGGGCATTGCGAAGGTGGCGGACTTGCGCGGCAAGCGGATTGCGTATACGCCGAACACGTCTTCGCAGTATTTCCTGCTCGACGTGCTGCGCTCGGGCGGGGTGGGCATGGGCGAGATCACGCCGGCGTTGATGGAGCCTACGGACATGCCGCCGGCCCTGGTGGAGGGCCGCATCGATGCGATGGCGATGTGGGAGCCGCAGCCGCAGGTGGCGCTGGACCGGCTGGGCAGCGACGGCATCGTGCTGACCAACCCGGCGCCGGACGCTTACTTCGAGCGCTTCGGCCTGAACACCACGGCGGCGCTGCTGGCGGACCCGGCGCGGCGGGCGGTGATGGTGCGGGCCTTGCGCGCGATCAACGAAATGTCGCGCAAGATGGAGGTGGACCCCAAGCCTTACCTGCCCGCCTTGGCGCGCGCGCTGGATACGCCGCAGGCGGTGATCGAGAAGGTGTGGCCGCAGTTCCGCTTCATCGCGCGGCTGGATAGTGATGCGCTGCTCGCCACCTTCGGCGTGATGGAGCCGTGGGCCGCTGCCACGAGCAAGCGGGATGTGCGCGCGCCGGCGGTAATCGCGCGGGCGGTGGACGGCAGCGCGGCGCGCGAGGCGGGGTTGTAGCGGCACATCACAGTACGTGTAGGCATCGCCCGCAAGCGGTGATGCCTGCCGCATCGGGCGCCGGAGCCTGAGCGCTTCACCCCTTGATAACGGCCCGCTACTGCGGGCCGTTTTCTTTTGGCCGCCGGCACGCGCGCCCGCGCGCCATCCCCCGAGGTGAAGGCAATTCCCCGGCCTGCTCGCGCAAAGCGCGCGGTGGCCGATGCCGAGAATGGCCCATGGTTTCGCATTGCGTCGGCTCGTCCGCCGCAACAGCGAAACAGGCCAGGGCGCAGAGGACCGCCGCTCCAAACAACCATCGTGCATACAAACCTTCGGGGACGTTCGTGAAAAATATCCTTCGCTGCTCGCTCGCAGTGGCCTCCACCGTGCTGCTGGCCGACCAGGCCGGCGCCACGCCGGCCACTTGCGCCACCAACGCCACCACCATCTCCTCGAACTGCACCAGCCTGCAGATCAGCGCCTCCAACGTCAACGTCGTGATCAACCCGGGCGTCACCGTCTCCGCGCCCGGCGGCACCAACGAAATCGGCCTGTGGAACCACTCCGGCGTCACCGGCACCACCATCGTCAACTACGGCACGCTCTCCTCCAACAGCGAGATGATGTTCAACCAGGGCACCATCACCAGCCTCACCAACTTCGGCACCATCGGGGGCGGCTTTCACATCTACAACCAGGGCAACATCGACACGTTCACCAACGTCGGCAACGTCTTCGGCCAGTTCCGCGCGATCTACAACACCGGCACCGTCACCACGCTGAACAACGGCCAGAGCGGCAGCGCGATGTACATCACCAACAGCAATCTGCCGCTGAACTACAACATCATCATCAACGGCAGCGCCGCCTCGGGCAACTACGGCAAGCTCTCCGCCCCGAACAACGGCGGCGCGATGAACTTCAACATCTACGGCAACACCGGCACTACGCTCGTCAACGGCGTGGCCGCCTCCACCGTCTCGGCCGGCACCTACGTCTCGGTGATCGACGGCATCACCGCCGCCAACCTGGCCAACGCCGCCAACGGCAAGGTCACCGGCACCTACGCCGGCTTCAACTGGTCGCTGGTGCCCGAGTCCACGGCAACCATATGGGACCTGATCGTCGCAACGCCGGCCCCGCCGCGCACCAACATGGGCGCGCTCGCCTCCACCGGCTTCACCCAGGGCGCGGGCGCCGCCGGCGCGCTCGACCACATCGCCGCCGCCGCGCCCACCGGCGACATGGGCACCGTGGTTAACGCGCTGGGTAGCCTGGGCTCGGCCCAGCAGGTGTCCGACGCGGTCAAGCAAACCCTGCCGATTCTCGCGGGCGGCGTCACCGAAGCGGCCAGCAACGTGCTCTCCAGCATCAACCGCGTGGTGCAGGGCCGCGTTGATTCCGCGCGCGGCCTCTCCTCCGGCGACCCCTTCATCGGCGACGGCCGCGCCTGGATCAAGCCCTTCGCCTCCGCCGCGAACCAGCACGACCGCGACGGCTCCTCCGGCTTCAAGGCCAGCACCGGCGGCCTGGCCGTCGGCGTCGATGGCGCGCTGAACCCGCAAACCCGCGTCGGCGTGGCTCTCGTCTACGCCCACAGCAAGGTGGACGGCAACGACCCGCTGGCCGCGCCGCGCGTCAATGTGGATGTGTACTCGCTGGTCGGCTACGGCAACTACAACGTCGGCGCCTACGACCTGTTCTTCCAGGCCGACGCCGGCCGCAACATCAACCGCGGCAACCGCAACATCAATTTCGGCGGCCTCACCCGGGTGGCCACTTCCGACTACGCCAGCACCACGGCGCACGTCGGCCTGGGCCTCTCGCGCACCCTCACCATCAGCGAGCGCACCAGCTTCACCCCGGCCCTGCGCGCCGACTACACGGCGATTCGCGACAACGCCTATAGCGAAGCCGGCGCCGGCGCGCTCAACCTGAACGTCAACGGCCAGACCACGCAGGAGTTCGTCATCGGCGCCGCCGGCACCGTCTCCTACGCCCTGAACCCGCGCAGCGCGCTTTCCGCCAATCTCGGCGCCGGCTACGACACCCTGGCCCGCCGCGGCATGGTCACTGCCGCCTTCGCCGGTTCGCCGGGCGCCTCCTTCAGCACCCAGGGCATGAGCGCGGCTCCGTGGATCGTGCGCGGCGGCATGGGCTACTCGTACAGGATGTCGGACACCCGCGAGATCAACGCTCGCTACGATATCGACGCCAAGGACCGCTTCACCAACCAGACCGTGTCGTTCAAGGTGCGCCAGGCGTTCTAGGCGGCTCGCGGCCACGCGCCCCAGTGGGCGCGTGGCCGCGCAATCCGGGTAACCGGCGCAATCCGGGTAACCGGCGCAATCCGGGTAACCGGCGCAATCCGGGTAACCGGCGCAATCCGGGTAACCGGCGCAATCCGGGTAACCGGCGCAATCC
>JAQGMJ010000080.1 GCA_028292405.1 Betaproteobacteria bacterium | reverse complement strand
GCTGATGCGAAGCGGCTGATGCGAAGCGGCTGATGCGAAGCGGCTGATGCGAAGCGGCTGATGCGAAGCGGCTGATGCGAAGCGGCTGATGCGAAGCGGCTGATGCGAAGCGCGGCCATGCCGCGCTTCGCGCTACTCCCCCTTTATGCCGGCGGCGCGTATCACCGGCCACCACTTGTCGATCTCCGCCTTGTGGTACGCGGCGAGCGCCTCGGGCGTTTCCTGCTCGCGCGTCGGCAACTCCTGCCCCATGTCGGTGAGGCGCTTGCGCACGGCGGGGTCGGCCAGGGTGTCGACGATGGCGGTATTGAGTTTCATCACCACCGGTTTGGGCGTGCCGTGCGGGACCCACAGGCCGTGCCAGATCGAGATGTAGAGGCCCGGCAGGCCGGCTTCGTCCACCGTCGGCAAGTCCGGTGCGCTGGCCAGGCGCGTGGGCGCGGTGACGGCGTAGCCGCGGATCTTGCCGGCGCGCAGGTGCGGAATCGAGTTGAAGGCCTGGTCGAACATCAGGTCCACCTGGCCCGCGATGACGTCCTGCAATGCAGGGCCGGCGCCGCGGTAAGGCACCAGCAGCAGCTTGGCGCCGATGATGTTGCCGTAGTAGACGCCCGCCACGTGATTCGGCGCACCGATGCCGGAGGTAGCCATGGAGATCTTGTCCTGGTTCGCCTTCACCCAGGCGTTGAGTTCCTTGAGATTGTGCGCGGGCACCACGATCTTGCTCACCAGCACCTGCGGGTTGCTCACCAGTTGCGCCACCGGGTCGAAGGCGGTGCGCAGGTCGTAGTCGAGCTTGTAGATCGCGCCGTTGACCACGTGCGTGCCCCAGTGGCCGAGCGAGAGCATGTAGCCGTCCGCCGGTGCGCGCGCGACGCGGCCGACGCCGATGGAGCCGGCGGCGCCCACCGTGTTCTCCACCAGCACGGTGCCGTTCAGCGACTTGCCCATGCGCTCGGCGAGGATGCGCCCGAGCACATCAGTAGGGCCGCCGGCGGCGTAGGGGATGACCATGACGACCGGGCGATTCGGATAGTCCTGCGCCTGCGCCGGTATGCAGCAGGCACAGGCAGCGAGCAACAGCAGTCTGCGTAGCATGTGTCTCCCCTTGTGTTCTGTGTGGTGGCGGTGATCCCGGTAGCGCCACTGTACGCGACTTGTGGCGCAGGCGAGTCTGGCGCCCGGCGCAGCTTGCGCTCGCCGCGCGCTTATGCGCTACATAGGCTGGTGAAACCATGCCGGGCCGCTTCTGAATTTGACATACGCTACCCCGTTGTCTAAGCTGGCCTGATCCATCCGCCTGCGGCACGCGGATGAGAAAAACATATAGAGGAGATGATCGTGATGCGCACATGCACTCCACAGTTGTCCTTTGCCGGCCGCCGCCGCTTCATGCGCTTCGGCGCCGCCCTCGCCGCCGGCATGGCCGCGCCGCTCTCCGCGCTGGCGCAAAAAGGCCCCGGCGCCATCGACATGCATGCGCACTGGACGCCCGAGCCTTATGCGAAAGCGATGGCCGCGCTGGGCCGCCCCACCTTCGCCAACGGCGCCGCCCTCAACCCGCTGATGTACGACCTGGGGAAGCGCCTGACGTGGATGGACCAGCGAAACATCCAGACCCATGTGCTGACGCTTTCCGGCAACATGCCCTGGTGGTGGGCCAGCGCGAACGACGCGCGCGACCTGGCGCGCATGGTCAACGACTCCGCGCTGGAAGCGCACGCGAAATATCCTGACCGTTTCCTGGTCGGCCTCGCCGTGCCGATCAAGCAGCCCGACGCCGCGCTGGCCGAACTCAACCGCATGGCCGGCAAACCCGGCGTACGCGCGGTCGGCCTGCCCAATTCGATCAACGGCCAGGACTATTTGTTCGGCCCGGACTACCTGCCCTTCCTCGCCCGCTGCGAGGAACTCGGCTACCCGCTGCTGTTCCACCCGCTCGACTTCCCGCCCAACTACTACGGCGGCCCCGAGCGCCTGGCCGGCCCCAGTTTCATCTACAACACCCTGGGCTTTCCCACCGAGCACGCCAACACGGCGGAGAAGTTCATCATCAGCGGCCACCTCGACCGTTTTCCGAAACTGCAAATCCTGCTGGCGCACGCCGGCGGCTCCTTCCCCTTCATCGCCGCGCGCCTCGAGCACGCGATCCAGAAGGGCGCTTCCAAGACCGTGCTGCAACATCCGTTCAAGGAATACATCCGCCGCTTTCACTACGACACCCTCACCTACTCGCTCGCCGGCCTGCGCTACCTGATCGACACCGTGGGCCTGGACCGCGTGGTGATCGGCACCGACGTGTTCGCCGCGATGGACGTGGCCGAGCCGACCTACCTGGTCGACCAGCTCAACCTGCCGGCGGCCGAGCGCGAGATGATCCTGCGCGGCAATGCGCTGAAACTGATGCGCATGTAAAGGCTGCCATGCGCGCGCTCCTGCTTCTGGCCGCTCTCTTCGCGGCCCTCCTCACCGCCCCGCCGGCGACGGCACAAAGCTATCCCGCCAAGCCAATCAAGGTGATCAGCCCCTACGCGCCGGGCGGCGGCCTCGACGTCATCCTGCGGCCGCTGCTGCAGAAGATGGGCGAGGGCCTGGGGCAGTCGCTGTACATCGACAACCGCTCGGGCGCCAACGGCATGATCGGCATCGAAGCCGGCGCCAAGTCGCCGCCGGACGGCTACACCCTGATCGGCGTCACCTCCGGCGCGGTGACCATCAACCCGAACGTCTACAGCAAGATGCCCTATGACACCGCGAAGGACATCGTCCCGGTAGTCAACGTCGCCAGCGCCCCCTTCGTGATGGTGGTCCACCCCTCGGTGCCGGCGCGCAACGTCAAGGAGTTCATCGCGCTCGCAAAAGCCGATGACGGCAAGCTTTCCTACGGCTCGCCGGGCGTGGGTGGCACCAACCACCTCGGCGCGGAATACTTCCTTCAGCTGACCCACCTGAAAATGATCCACGTGCCCTATCGCGGCAGCCAGCCGCTGATGACCGACCTGGTCGGCGGCCAGGTGAAGATGGCTTTCGACTCCATCATGGCCACCCTGCCCTTCGTGCGCAGCGGCAAGCTGCGCGCGCTCGGCGTGGTCTCGGCCAAACGTACGGCCATCGCGCCGGAGATTCCCACGCTGGTGGAAGAAGGCGGGCCGAAATTCGAACTCAATTCCTGGTACGGCATCATGGCCCCCGCCGGCACGCCGCCGCAGATAGTCGCGCGCATCAATGCCGAAGCGGTGAAAGCGCTGGCCGATCCGCAGGTGAAAGCGGTCTACGCCAACATGGGCAACGACATCATCGGCAACACGCCGGCGCAATTCGCCGCGCAAATCCGCGAAGACACGGCGCGCTGGGGCGAAGTGGCGAAGGCGGCAAACGTGCGCGCGGACTGACCATGGCCAAGCTACGCTGGGGCATCATCGGCGCGGGCGAAATTGCCCAGCGCAATGTCGTGCCGGCGCTGCGGCTGCTGCAGGATGCCGAAGTGACGGCAGTGATGAGCCGGCGTCTTGACAGCGCGCAGGCCTTCGCGGCAAAGAATGAAATCGCGGCCGCCTACGACACGCTGGATGCCATCCTCGCCGATCCGCAGGTCGATGCCGTCTACATCGCCACCCCAAATCACCTGCACCCCGAGCAAGCCGTTGCTGCCGCCCGCGCCGGCAAGCACGTGATGTGCGACAAGCCGATGGCCCTCGAAGTGGCCGACTGCGAACGCATGATCGAAGCCGCCGAGCGCCACGGCGTACGCCTGGGGGTGGTGTTCCAGAACCGCTATCACCCCGCGCACATTGCCGCACGCCAGCAGGCGCAAGCCGGCGTGCTCGGAGAAGTCCAGTACGCCTCCGCGCAGCTTTGCGTCGGCCGGCCGCGCGGCCACTGGAAGGGCTGGCGCCTCGACCCGGCTGCCGCCGGCTCCGGGGCCATCGTCGGCCAGGCTGTGCATCCTGTCGACCTGCTGCGCTACCTGATGGACAGCGAAGTCACCGAAGTGCAATGCATGAGCGACCAGAAAATGCCCGAGCGCCCGGTGGACGACATGTGCTACGCCCTGCTGCGCTTCGCCAACGGCGCGCACGCGACGGTGGTCGCCGGCACCGTGGTTCCGCGTTCGGCCAACGACGTGGTGCTCCACGGCAGCGCCGCGCGCATCGCCTGCCGCAGCACTCTCGGTACGCCGCCGCCCGGCGCGCGCCAGTCGCTGAGCGTCGAAGGCGATGCGGCGGAGTTGAACCAGGACCATTCGGCCAGCAACTCGCTGCAACGCTTCGCCGCCATGTTTGCAGATTTCCAGGCCTGCATCACCGAAGGGCGCGAGCCTGCCATCTCCGGCCGCAACGGCCTGCAGATGGTGAAAATCGCCAACGCCCTGCTCGAATCCAGCCTTCACGGCAAAACCGTCCGCATTTCCTGAAAACCGCACCACCACCCCGGAGCAACCATGAGCACCATCTATCCGAATCACACCAAAAAACAGCTCGCGGACGGCAAGATCGCCATCGGCATCGGCCTGCACCAGTCGCGCCTGATCGACATCGCCGCCATCAGCAAGACCTGCGGCTTCGACTGGCTGTTCATCGACATGGAGCACAGCGGCCTGAACATCGACACCGCTTCGCAGATCGCCAACGCCGCGCTGCCGCTGGGCATCAGCCCGATCGTGCGGGTGCCGGGCAAGGAACATCACCACGCCTCGCGCATGCTCGACTGCGGCGCCCAGGGCGTGGTGGTGCCGCACGTCGACACCATCGAAGAGGCGAAAAAAGTCGTCGCCCATTGCAAGTACCCGCCGATCGGCCATCGCTCCCTCTATGGCCAGCAGCCGCAGTTCCACTACAAGGGCGTGCCGATCACCGAAGCGATGGAAATGGCCAACAACGAGACCCAGGTGATCATCATGCTGGAGTCGCCCGAGGCGATTGCCCAGGCCGATGAATTCGCCTCGGTCGACGGTGTGGACGTGCTGCTGATCGGCACCAACGACTTCTGTGCCGAGTCCGGCATCCCCGGCCAGTACGGCTCGCCGGTGGTCGAGGCGGCCTACGCCAAGGTGATCGCCGCCTGCAAGAAGCACGGCAAGATTCCCGGCATGGGCGGCGTGGTCGACCACACGCTGATGGAAAAATACATCGGCATGGGCATGCGCTTCATTCTCTCCGGCAACGACATCGGCTTCATGATGGCCGGGGCGCGCGCACGCGCGGACTTTTTGCATGGGCTGAAATACTAGGCGGCGCCGCCGGGCGCAATCGCGCAGGTATAAATACGAAGGAGACAGACATGACCCAACAAGGTAAAGCATGGGCGCTGGCCGGCGCCTGCGTACTGGCCATGGCGGCTTCCATCGCGGCGCAAGCCGCCGATGAATTTCCCAATCATCCGATCCGCGTGATCGTGCCCTACGCGCCCGGAGGCGGCAGCGACATCAGCATCCGCGTGATCCAGAACCGCGTGCAGGACCTGATCAGGCAATCGCTGATCGTCGACAACCGCGCCGGCGGCGGCACCATGATAGGCACGCGCGCCGTTGCCGCGGCGGCGCCGGACGGCTACACCATCGGCATCATGGACCCGGCCTTCCTCTCCAACCCGCTGATGACCGACGCGAAATACGACGCGACGAAGGATTTCGTGCCGGTCTCGCTGATCAGCGTCACGCCGATGATTTTCGGCGTGCCGGTCTCGGTGCCGACCAAAACGCTGAAAGAGTACGTCGACTACATGAAGGCCAATCCCGACAAGTTCAACTACGGCTCGCCGGGCGCGGGCAGCGCGGGCCATCTGGCGGTGGAACAGTTCCGCAACACCTTCGGCCTCAAGGGCATCCACGTCCCCTACAAGGGCTCGGGCCCGGCAATGGCGGCGATCGCCGGCGGCGAGATCAGCGGCCTGATGTCCGGCTCCGCCCTGGTCCCCCTGGTGCAGGACGGGCGCCTGCGCGGCCTGGCGATCACCGGCACCAGGCGCCTGGCCGGCCTGCCCGGCGTACCGACCTTCGCCGAGCTGGGTTATCCGCAAGTCAACGTGCAGACCTTCGCCTCGGTGGTCGCCCCCGCGGGCACCCCCAAACCGGTACTGCAAAAACTGCAGGCGGCTTTTTCCGGGGCGGTGCAGACACCGGACATCAAGACCGCGCTGGAGCAGCGCGGTGCCCTCCCCGTCGGCAGCAACGCGGAGGAACTCGCCGCGTTTTTCAAGGAGAACACTGCCAGCCTGGCCAAGGTCGTGCAGGAATCCAACATCAAGGTTGAATAGACACGTGAAACCGATCGTCATGGCCATGCTGCCGCTGTACGCGCCGGCAATGGCCGCGCTGGAACAAGCATACGAAGTGCTCAAACCCTGGGAGGCCGCCGACCCGGCCGCCTTCATCGGCCAGCACGGAAGCCGCGTGCGCGCCGTGGTCAGCTCGACCAGCCGCGGCTTTCGCACGCAGGAGTTCGACGCCTTTCCCAGGCTCGAAGCCCTCGCCTGCTTCGGGCCCTATATCACCATTTTCGATCTGGAACGCGCCGGTGCGCTGGGCGTCACCGTCGGCAACACGCCGGATGAGACCGCCGAACCGGTGGCCGACCTGGCGCTGGGGCTGATGATCGCGACAATGCGCCGCCTCTGCGAGGCGGACCGCTTCGTACGCGCCGGGCTTTGGCCGACGCAAGCCTTTCCCTCCGGGCGCGAGGTACATCGCCGGCGCTGCGGCATCGTCGGCTTCGGGCGCATCGGCCAGGCGTTGGCACAACGCGCCGCCGGGATGGACATGCAGGTGCGCTATCACGGCCCGCGCGCCAAAGCCGGCGTGCCCCACACCTTTGTCGCTGACTTGAAGGAACTTGCGCGCTGGGCCGACTGCCTGGTGATCACCTGCGCGCTCACGCCCGCCACGCGCGGCTTGGTCGATGCGGCGGTGCTCGATGCCTTGGGCAGCGACAGTTTCCTGGTCAACGTCGCGCGCGGCGCGATTGTCGACGAGCCGGCGCTGGTCGCCGCATTGCAGGAGGGCCGCATTGCCGGCGCGGGATTGGACGTATTCGCCGACGAACCCAAAGTGCCGCCGGCCTTGCTTGAAATGGACCAGGTAGTGCTGGCGCCGCACATCGGCACCTCGACCCGCGAGAACCGCGACGAGCGCACCCGCAAGCTGCTGGAAAACCTGCGCGCCCATTTTGCCGGCGCGCCCATGCCCTACGAGGTCAAGCCCGGTGACTGACATGGCCCACGCCTACAGGTTCCTGACGCAGCCCGAGGTGAAATTCCTCGAGGCCGCCGCCGAGCGCCTGATCCCCGCGGATCATCTCGGCCCAGGCGCGCGCGAGGCTGGCGTCGCCTGCTTCATCGACGGCCAGCTCGCCAGCCCCTGGGGCCTGCACGGCCGCCAATATCGTACCGGCCCCTGGCAGGAGGGCACGCCGGAGCAGGGCTTTCAATCGCCGCTTACGCCGCAAGAGATTTACCGCGCCGCCATCCGCGAGATCGACCAGCACTGCCGCATGGAGCATGCAAAGGCCTTTCCCTTTCTGGAGGCGGCGTTGCAGGATGAATTGCTGCGCCAGATGGAGAGCGACGCGTTGCCCCTGCCTTCCATCTCGTCCGCGCTGTTTTTCAGCCTGCTGTTGCGCAATACGATGGAAGGTTTTTTCGCCGACCCGCTGTACGGCGGCAATCGCGGCAAGGCCGGCTGGCGTCTGATCGGTTTTCCCGGCGTAGCAGCTGCCAACTACACCGAAGAACTCGACCATCACAACCAGTCCTACCAGGTCGAACCGGTAAGCATCCTGGACATCGAGCAACAACGCGCGCAAGTGGATGCGCAGGGTTACGCCAAGCACATCAAGCTGCGTGTGGAGCCGAAGGCATGACGACGCGGCTTCCTCCTGTCGATATCCTGGTGGTCGGCGTCGGCGTCGCCGGCTCCATCCTGTGCAAGGAACTGGCGGCCACCGGCCTGAAGATCGTCGGCCTGGAGCGCGGGCGCATGCTCGACCCGCAGCACGACTTCGCCATGCCCTACGCGCACGACGAACTGAAATATGACCGCCACAGCGACATCCTGCAAAACCTGTCGCGCGAGACCCTCACCTTTCGCAACCACACGCAGCAAAAAGCACTGCCGATGCGCGAGATGGGCTCCTTCAAGCCGGGCGAATGCGTCGGAGGCGCCGGCATGCACTGGGGCGCCCACGCACGGCGCTTCCTGCCCTGGGACTTCGAGTTGCGCAGCCGCACGCTCGACCGCTACGGCGCCGCCCACATGCCGGCCGACTGGACCGGGCAGGACTGGGGCCTGACCTACGAAGAGCTGGAACCTTATTACGACCAGTTCGAGCACATCTACGGCGTCGGCGGCAAGGCCGGCAATCTCGAAGGCGCGCTCCAGCCCGGCGGCAACCCTTTCGAAGGCGTGCGCTCGCGCGAATTCCCCAATCCCGAAAGCCAGCGCACCTACGCCGGCACCCTGTTCGCCGAGGCTGCGCATTCGCTGGGCAAGACGCCGTTCCAGAATCCGACGGCGGCGATGACCAGCCCCTACACCAATCTGTACAAGATGACGCTGGGCCAGTGCGTGCGCGGCGGCTTTTGCAACAGCCACGGCTGCGCCATGGGCGCCAAGGCCAGCCCGCTGACCACGGTGATTCCGACGCTGGCCAAGCATCCGAATTTCGAGCTGCGTACCCACACCAACGTGACACGCGTCGATATGGACTCCGACGGCAAGCGTGCCACCGGCGTCACCTACATCGACGCGCGCGGCCGCGAAGTGCACCAGCCGGCCGACTTGGTGATCCTCGCCTCCTACACTTTCAACAACACCCGCCTGTTGCTGCTCTCCGGCATCGGCAAGCCCTACGACCCGGTCGCTAACCAGGGCGTGGTCGGGCGCAACTACGCCTACCAGACCGGCGCGCGCGTCGCGATGTTCTTCGACGACAAGGTGTTCAACCCCTTCATGGGCGGCGGTGCGCTGACCACCTCGATCGACGACTACAACGGCGACAACTTCGACCATGCGGGTCTGGGCTTCATCGGCGGCGCCTACCTGGCCGCGCAAAGCAATGGCGCCACGCCGATCCGCTCGATCAGCGTGCCGCCGGGCACGCCGCGCTGGGGCGGCGCCTGGAAAGAGGCTGCCGCGCAGCACTACAACCGCAACTTCTCCATCTACGCCCACGGCGGCTGCCAGAGCCGGCGCGGCAATTATCTCGACCTCGACCCCACCTACCGCGACGCCCACGGCCAGCCCTTGTTGCGCATGACCTTCGACTGGGGCGAAAACGAGCAGCGCCTTTCCGCCTACGCCATCGAACGCGCGCTGGAAATCGCCAAGGTGATCAACCCATCGCAACTCGGCGTGCATCCGCTGTCGAAAACCTATTCCATCGTCCCTTACCAGAGCACCCACAACGTCGGTGGCGCGGCCATGGGCGCCGACCCCGCCACCAGCGTGGTCAACAAGTACCTGCAGTCGTGGGACGTGCCCAACGTATTCGTCGTCGGCGCTTCCGCCTTTCCGCAAAACAGCGCCAACCCGCCGACCCTCACCGTCGGCGCCCTCGCCTGCTGGGCCGCCGACGCGATCAAGGACGAGTACCTGGCCCGCCCGCGCCCGCTGGTCTGATGCACTACCTCGATACCTACAACATCGACGACCTGCGCGAAGCCGCGCGGCAACGCCTGCCCAAAGTCTGCTTCGACTGGCTCGACGGCGGCACCGAAGACCACCTCACCTGGCGGCGCAACCGTGAGGCCTTCGAGGAAATCCGCTTCAGCCCGCGCGTGATGGTCGACGTCGGCGGCCGCTCGCAAAAGGTCGAGGTCTTCGGCAAGACCTTTGCCTCGCCCTTCGGCATCGCCCCCACCGGCGCGGCCGGCCTGTACGGCTATCGCGCCGACATCGCGCAGGCGCGCGCGGCAAAAGAGGCCGGCATCCCTTTCATTCTCAGCACCGCCTCGTTCGATCCGCTGGAGGCGGTGGCGCGGGAAGCGGCCGGCGGCACGCTGTGGTTCCAGCTCTACATGTCGAAAAACCGCGAGACCGCCGGGCGGCTGGTGCAGCGCGCGCTGGACGCCGGCTGCGAGGCCCTGGTGGTGACCGGCGACGTGGCGATGATCGGCAACCGCGAATACAACAAGCGCAACCGCTTCAGCGCGCCGTTTCGCCTGACGCCGCACACCATGCTCGATGGCCTCCTGCATCCGCGCTGGCTCACCGGCGTGTTCCTCAAGACCCTGGTGGACTCCGGCGTGCCGCGCTACCAGAACGACGACAGCCCGCCGAACACGCAAAGCATCGTCAAGACGCCGGTCGCTTCCTTCCAGGCGCGGCGCGACGAAATCGACTGGGCCGATTTCGGCTGGCTGCGCGAACAATGGCCGCGCAAGCTGTTCGTCAAGGGCGTGCTGCGCGCCGACGACGCCCTGCTGGCCAAACAGCGGGGCGCCGACGGCATCTTCGTCTCCAACCACGGCGGGCGCCAGCTCGACGGCGCCCCGGCGACCATCGAAGCCCTGCCGGCGATCCGCGCGGCCGTCGGCCCGGAGATGAAGGTCATGCTCGACGGCGGCATCCGCCGCGGCAGCGACATCGCCAAGGCGCTGGCGCTGGGCGCCGACATGGCCTTTGTGGGCCGCGCCACCCTGTACGGCCTGGCCGCCGGCGGCGAGCCGGGCGTGAGCCACGCCCTGGGCCTGCTGCGCACCGAACTGGACCGGGTGATGGCCCTGCTGGGCTGCCGCTCGGTCGCTGACATCAACGGGGATTGCCTGCATCAGCCGCGGTAGTCCACCGCCCAGGCGCAGGCGGCACATAAGTCCCTATGCGCGCCCGGCCGCGCTATGATCTGCACTCCGCAAACGCGCCGATCCCCAGGCGCCATCGGTATAACGCCGACGGCCTCAACTTCCTTTCGCACATCATGAAAATCACCAGACTGCGCCGCCGCGCCATCAGCGTGCCGCTGCCCAAGGCCATTCCCAGCGCCAAAATCATCATGCGCAGCATCGACTGCGTGCTGGTCTATCTCGACACCGATGCCGGGCTCACCGGCGAGGGCCTGGTGTTCACCCTGAACGGCACGCGCCTGAAGGTGCTGGATGAAATGATCGCCAGCCTGGAGCCGCTGGTGGTGGGCCTGGAGCCGGAGCAAGGCGCGGCATTTTTCGCGCGTGCCTGGAACGAGATCGGCTTTCTCGGGCGCACCGGCGTCGCCGTCATCGGCCTCTCCGCCATCGACATGGCAATGTGGGACCTGCGCGGCAAGGCAGCGAACCTCAATGTCAGCCGCCTCATCGGCAGCCTGCGCGAGACCCTGCCGGTCTACCGCAGCAACGGCCTGCGCCTGAACACCGATATCGCGGGCTTGCAGGAAGAAGCCGCCGGCTTTGTCTCGCAAGGTTTTCGCGCGGTGAAGATGTCGCTGGGCAATGCGAAGATGGCCGACGACGTGGCACGCGTGAAAGCCGTGCGCGAGGCCATCGGGCCGGACATTCAATTGATGACCGATTGCAACCAGCAGTTCAACGCCGCGCACGCGATCCGCCTCGGCCGCCTGCTCGAGCCCTACAACCTCGCCTGGATCGAAGAGCCGGTGCCCTCGCACGACCACGCCGCCGAGGCGCAGATTGCCGCCGCCCTCGACACGCCGATCGCCAGCGGCGAAAACGAGTACACCCACACCGGCATGCTCGACATGCTGCGGCAGAAATCCGCCGACATCCTGATGCCCGACATGCAGCGCATGGGCGGGCCCACCGAGATGATCAAGGTGGCGCACCTGTGCGAGGCGCACAAGACGCCGATCTCCCCGCACCTGTTTTGCGAGATGACGCTTTCGCTGGCCGCCGCGCTGCCGGGCGTGATGATCGGCGAATACATCCACTGGTTCGAGCCGCTGTATTCGACCCGCATCGAACTCGACGACAAGGGCCACGCCATCGTGCCGAAGGACGTGCCGGGCTGGGGCATGAGTTTCGATGCCGCCGCCGTCGAACGCTTCGCCTACGATCAACGCAAATAAACCGCAGATGAATTCCTTCCCGATGAACACCCTTCCTTCCGCGCGCCGCCGCGCCCTTCTGCAACTCGGCGCCGGCGCCCTGCTGCCCCAGGCCTCCGCCGCCTTCGCCCAGGCCGGCGACTACCCGCGCAAGCCGGTGATGATGATCGTGCCCTACACCGCCGGCGGCGGCGTCGATACGCTGGTGCGCCTGATGCTGCCCGCGCTCACCAATGAACTGAAGCAGACCGTCATCGCCGACAACCGGCCGGGCGTCTCCGGCATCGTCGGCGCGCAATACGTGTCGCACGCCGCGCCCGACGGCTACACCTTGCTGGCCGGCAATCTCACCACCAACGTGATGAACGGCCTGCTGATGAAAACGCCGGGCTACCGGCCGGACAAGGACTTCGTCCCCCTGGCGCTGGTCAACAGCTTCCCGATGGTGCTGGTGGTCAACCCGAACGGCAAGTACAAGTCGGTGCAGGAAATCATCACCGCGGCGAAAGCGGACCCGGACGGCCTCACCTTCGGTTCGAGCGGCGTCGGCAGCGCGCAGCACCTGGCCGCCGCCCTGTTCCAGGACGCCACCAAGACGCGCCTGCGCCACGTGCCCTACAAGGGTGGTAACGGCACCATGACCGACCTGATCGGCGGCCAGCTCGACATGGCCTTCGAAGTGGCGCCGGTGGCCGGCCCCTTCATCAAGGGCGGCCGCCTGCGGGCGCTCGGCCTCACGAGCACGCGCGAAATCGCCGCCTTGCCGGGCGTCAAGCCAATCGCGCAATCCGGCCTGCCCGGCTATGAGATGGTGTTCTGGAATGCCTTTTTCGCCCCGGCCGGTACGCCCCAGCCTATCGTCGACAAGCTCAGCAAGGCGATCACTGACGTGATCGCCTTGCGCGAGTTCCAGGACAAGATGAACGAGATGGGCGCGATTGCCGGCGGCGCCAGGGGCGCGGAATTCGCCGCCTTCCAGCACGCCGAAGTGGCGAAGTGGACACGCTTGGTGAAGTCGGCGGACATCAAGCCAGAGTAAGTTGCGGGTTAAATCCGAAGGCGGCGCGAACAAGCGGCGCCAACCGTGCGGCCGGCGGCTAGTGCTCGAGAAAAATCGTCTCGACCTTGCGCTGCGGGTTGACCACATAGGTGAGCATGGTCGCGGCATCGGGGAAATAGGTATACGCAGTCTGCTCCGGGGTGCGGATGATTTTCGCGGTGCCCAGGCGCGCCAGCATGCCCTCTTCGGTATCGCCGATGGCCACGCCCATCACCGGCGTGGCAAAGGGCGCATCCAGGCGCACGGTGGAAACCTTCAGGTTGGCGTCGAACAGCACCTTGATGCCGCTGGTGACGACGATCTCGCGCGCCGCGCCGCGCTGCTGCGGCTCTACACCGGTGTTCAGCGCCTTTTGCACCTCGGCCACCGTAGCGCCCAGGCGCACCGGTGCGCCGTTGGGCTGGCCGACGATGCCGGAAGCGGGGCCAGGTGTGCCGCAACCAGCCAGCAGCATGCAGAGGGTGGCGGAAACGACCAGGCCTGCGTATCTCATCCAGGCGCGCTCCCGCCGGTCACGCGGCGAGCATTTCCTTGGCCGCCTTGCGGGTGGTGGCGGTGATTTCGCTGCCCCCCAGCATGCGCGCGATTTCGTCGATGCGCTCGGCACGGGCCAAGGGCGTGACGCTGGAAAGGGTGCTGCCACCGCTTTCCTTTTTGGCGACGCGCCAGTGAATGTCGCCCTGACTGGCCACCTGCGGCAGGTGGGTGACGCAAAACACCTGGCGTTCCTCGCCGAGTTGCTTGAGGAGTTTGCCCACCACTTCGGCGACGGCGCCGCCGATGCCGGCATCGACTTCGTCGAATATCAGCGTTGGCACCTTGGCCGCGCGGCTGGTGATCACCTGGATTGCCAAACTGATGCGCGACAGTTCGCCGCCGGAAGCCACTTTGGCCAGGGGACGCGCTTCCACACCGGCGTGACCCGCGACCAGGAACTCGATGCGCTCAAGGCCCGTCGCATTGCCCTCTTCCAGCGGCTGCAGCGCAATCTCGAACTTGCCGCCGCCCATGGCGAGGGTCTGCATCGCGCCGGCCACCTGCTTGGCCAGCGCCTTGGCCGCCTTGGCGCGCTTGTCGGTGAGCAATTTGGCAGCGGCAAGATAGGTTTTTTGCGCGGCTTCAGCCTCACGTTGCAAAGCTTCGAGGTCGGCGGAGAGCTTGAGCTCGCCCAGGCGCGCCTTCAGCTTCAGCAACTCGGCCGGCAGGGTCTCGGGCGGCACGCGGAATTTACGCGCGGCGCCGTGGATCGATTCGAGCCGGCCGCCCACCTGCGCCAGGCGCTGCGGGTCGAGGTCGGCGCGGCGCAGGTATTGGGACAGCTCGTGCGCCGCTTCCTGCACCTGGATACGCGCGGGGGTCAGCGCCTCGATGACGTTCTTCAGGCTCTCGTCGTACTCCACCAGGTCTTCGAGCTGGGCGATGATGGCGGCCAGGCGCCCGAGAATGGCGTCGTCGTCATCCGCCAGCGCACCGGCGGCACCTTGCGCGCCCTCGATCAGGCTGGCGGCGTGCGACAGGCGGGTGTGCTCGCGCTGCACTTCCTCCCACTCGCCTTCCTGCGGCGAAATCTTGATCAGTTCCTCGACCTGCCAGGCCACCTGGTCGCGCTCGTCTTCCAGGCGCTTGGAATTGGTCTGCGCCTCGGTCAGCGCCTCGCGCAACTGGCGCCAGCGCCGGTACAGGCCGCCGACATCGCGCACTTCGGCTGTGAGGCCGGCGTGTTCGTCGACCAGCGTGCGCTGGGCCTCGCCCTTGGTCAGCGACTGGTGCGCATGCTGGCCGTGGATGTCGATCAGGTATTCGCCGGCCTCGCGCAATTGCGCCAGCGTGGCGGCGCGGCCGTTGATGAAGGCGCGCGAGCGGCCACCGGCGTCGATCACGCGGCGCAGGATGCAGCCGCCTTCTTCGGTCGCCAGCTCGTGCTCGGCCAGCCATTCGTCGAGCGCCTTGGGTGTATCGAACTCGGCGCTGATCTCGGCCTGCTTCTGGCCCTGGCGGATCACGCCAGCATCGCCGCGCTCGCCCAGGGCAAGCGCCAGCGCGTCGATCAGGATGGATTTGCCGGCACCGGTCTCGCCGGTCAACACGGTAAAGCCGGGCTCAAACTCCAGTTCGAGGCGGTCGACAATTACAAAGTCGCGGATGCTCAGGTAGCGGAGCATGATGTTGTAGCTCTTATCTTTCGGTTCGCGTGGGGGCGCAAAAAAGACGCCCGTCAGGGATTTTACCTGCCGTCGCCGGTGGCGCCGGGCGGGGCGAACATGTCGGTGGGGGGCAAGGCGCTCCAGTGCAGCTTTTCGCGCAGCATGCGGAAGTAGTCGTAACCCTTGGGGTGCAAAAAGCGGATGCGGTGTTCCGAGAGGCGCACGGTGATGGTGTCGCGCTCCAAAAGATTGATGTGGGCCTGGCCGTCGAAATGGGCGCCGGCGTCGCGGCCGCGGGTGAGGGTCATTTCCACCGTGCAGTCGTCGGAAAGCGCGATGGGACGGTTCGACAGCGCGTGCGGCGCCACCGGCACCAGCACGATGGCCGAGAGGTTCGGGTGCATGATCGGCCCGTTGGCCGAGAGCGCATAGGCGGTCGAGCCGGTGGGCGTGGCGACGATCAGCCCGTCGGAGCGCTGGTTATAGACGAACTTGCCGTCGATCGCCACCGTCATCTCGATCATGCCGCCGATCACGCCGCGGCTCACCACCACGTCGTTCAGCGCCAGGGTATCGAGCAGCACCTCGCCCTGGCGGGTGACGGTGCCGTGCAGGATGTGGCGTTCCTCGGCATCGTATTCGCCGCCGAGAATGGTGGTGAGGGCCTCGCGCTTTTCGCGCATGGCGATGTCGGTCATGAAGCCCAGGCGGCCCTGGTTGATGCCGATCAGCGGCACCTTGTGCGGCGCCAGGATGCGCGCGATCGCCAGCATGGTGCCGTCGCCGCCGACGACCACGGCCACGTCGGCGCGCTCGCCGATCTCTTCCACCGGCGCGGTGTCATATTCGGTCAGGCCGATGTTCGCCGCCGTGTCCTTTTCGATCAGGGGCACGTAGTCGTTCTGCTTGAGCAGGCCGGCAATGTCGATCAGGGGCTCGGCGATCCCCTGGCTCTGGTATTTGCCGATCAGCGCGACGGTTTTGAATTGCTGGGACATGCGTGAATTAGAACACAATGGGGAAGCAACAGTTGGATCAATCCAGGCCGGCGGCTCAATCAGTCATCGGCACGTCGGCCTCGTCGGCCGGGCGCCGTCGCTCGCGGCGCGCTTCCCAGGCCTGCAGCCCGACCGCGTAGAGGCCGGCGCAGGCGATCACGCTCATCCCGATAAGCGAAAAGCGGTCCGGCACATACTCGAAAAACAAAAAGCCGATCAGCGTGGCGAAGGCCAACTGGGCATAGCTGAACGGCGCCAGCACCGAGGCCGGGGCGCGGCGAAAGCACAGCATCAGCAGCAGGTGGCCGCCGCCGCCCATGATGCCCATGAACATCAGCACCGGCAGGTGTACCGGCTCCACCGGCTGCCAGACGAAAGGCGCGGCCATGGTCGCAAGCACGGCGCCGGCCAGGCCGCTGAAAAACATGGTGGTGATGGGGTTGTCCGTACCGGCATACTTGCGCGTCAGCACCTGGAACACGGCGTAGATCACCGCCATGCCCAGCGGAATCAGCGCCGGCCAGCCGAACAGTCCGCTGCCCGGCCGGATCAATACCACCACGCCGGCGAAGCCGACGCCCACCGCGATCCAGCGCTCCAGGCTGACCTTCTCGCCCAGCATCGGCCCGGCGAACAGGGTCACCAGCAACGGCGTGATGAAGGAGATGGCGGTGAATTCCGCCAGCGGCATGAAGCGCAAGCCGGTGAAGGAGCAGCAGGTGCAGACCACCAGGATCAGCCCGCGCCCCACTTGCCAGGTCAGGTTGGTGGCGCGGAACATTTCGCGCCCCATGATGGGCACGAAGATGAGCAGCATGCCGACGACGTGAAAGGTATAGCGGAACCAGACGATCTGCAGCACCGGGTAATGCGTGCCCATGAATTTGGCGGTGGCGTCCAGGCTGGCGAAGATCATCGAGCAGGCCAGCATCAGCAAAATGCCGCCGCGCACCCGCTCGGGGGTGGACATCGGCAGGCCGAAAGCCGCCGCCATGCCTTAGGCGCGCACCGCTGCCGCGGCGGCCAGGGGCACGTCGGCGGATGGCGCGGCAAAAGCGCGGGGGCGGCGGCGATGCATGTTCGATTTATCGGGGTCGGGTGGCGCTGCCGGTCGGCAAACAGCGTCCGGACGGCCCGGCCTGACGGTAAAGGCATTTTCGCACAGCACCGTGGCTATAATCCATCACACGTTCATTCCGGGGGGAAATATGTCCGTTCTGCATAAGCTGATGCGCAACTGCGCTGCCAGACTCGCCACCGTGGCAGCGCTGGCGCTCTGCGCACCTCTGCTGCAGGCGCAGGAACTGCGCCTGGGCATGGGGGCGGACGTCACCTCGATCGACCCGCATTTCGTCAACCTGTTTCCCAACAACAACGTGGCGATGCACATCTTCGACAGCCTGGTGCTGCTCGATGCCGACTCGCGCCTGATCCCCGGCCTGGCCGTTTCCTGGAAACTGGTGGCCGACGACACCTGGGAGTTCAAGCTGCGCCGCGGGGTGAAGTGGCATGACGGCACGGACTTCACCGCGGAGGATGTCGCCTATTCGATCGAGCGCGTCTCGCAGGTGAAAAACAGCCCGGGCCCCTTCACCGTCTACACCAAGGCGATCACCAGGACCGAGATCGTCGACCCGCTGACTATCCGTTTCAAGACCAGCGGCGTCTACCCGCTGCTGCCGAACGACCTTTCGACGATCTACATCATGTCGAAAAAGGCTTCCCAGGGCCTCTCGACCGAAGACCTGAACGCCGGCAAGGGACAGATCGGCACCGGCCCCTACAAGTTCGTCGGCTTCAAGCGCGGCGACCGCGTCGAGTTCACCCGCAACGACAGCTACTGGGGTGGCAAGGGTCTCTGGGAAAAAGTCACCATCCGCATCCTGGCGAACGACCCGACGCGCATCGCCGCCTTGCTCTCGGGCGACGTGCAGGCGATCGAGAACATTCCCACCGCCGACTTCGCCAAGCTCAAGGCCAACCCGAGCGTCGAAGTCAGCACCAAGGTCTCGCACCGCATCATCTTTTTCCACATCGACACGAACCGCAAGGTCGCCCCCTTCGTCACCGACCGCGCCGGCAAGCCGCTGGAGGTCAACCCCTTCCGCGACCTGCGCGTGCGCCAGGCCATCTCCAAGGCGATCGACCGCGAAGCGATCAGGAACCGCGTGATGGAAGGCCTGGCCGTGCCCACCGCCAACCTGGTGCCGGCGCCGATGTTCGGCCACAACCCGGCGCTGAAACCGGACAAGTTCGACCCCGAAGGCGCGAAAAAGCTGCTGACCGAAGCGGGCTACCCGAACGGCTTCGGCATGACGCTCTTCGCGCCGAACAACCGCTACGTCAACGACGACCAGATCGCCCAGGCGGTGGCCTCGATGCTCACTCGCGTCGGCATCCAGACCAGGGTCGAGACCATGCCGATGAACGTTTACCTGGGCCGGGCCTCCAAGCTGGAGTTCTCCTTCGCCATGCTGGGCTGGGGCGCCTCCACCGCCGAGTCTTCCTCGCCGCTGCGCTCGCACCTGGTCACCTACGACCCGGCGCGCGGGATGGGCAGCTTCGCCTGGGGCCGCTACTCGCACCCGGAAGTGGACCGCCTGACCAACCTGGCGCTCAGCACCAAGGACGACCGCGCGCGCGAAAAGCTGCTGCAGGAGGCCACGGCGATTGCGATGAACGACCTCGGCATCATCCCGATCCACCACCAGATCAATACCTGGGCGACGAAAAAGGGCATCACCTACACGCCGCGCACCGACGAATACACCCTGGCCTTCTACTTTCGCCCGAAATAAGGCCGATTAGCCGCCGCCCCTTTCAAGCCGGGGCGGCCGGCGGTACGATGCGCGGCCCGAGGGCGCGAATCGCATCGTTTCCGGCATGCCATTCCAACAACCACAACGAGACAAAGGGCCTCCTATGCATCCGTCGACCACCGCCTCCATCCTGAAGCTTGCGCTGCGCGCGCTGCTGCCCCTGGCGCTGGCCGTCAGCGCCGGCGCGCAGGACTATCCGAACCACCCGGTGCGCCTGATCACGCCAAACGCCGCCGGCTCCAGCATCGACCTGCTGGCGCGCCTGATCGGCCAGAAGGTCGGCGACAACCTCGGCCAGCAGTTCATCGTCGATGCCCGCCCCGGCGCGAACGGCATTATCGCCATGGACACCACCGCCAAGGCGCGCCCCGACGGTTACACCCTGGCGATGGCGGTGCCCGCCTCGATGACGGTCAACCAGTTCATCTACAAGAGCATGCCCTACAAGCCGCTGACGGATCTGACGCCGATCAGCCAGGCCACCAAATTCAGTTTCGCCCTGGTGGTCAATTCCAAGCTGCCGGTAAAAACCGTCGCCGATCTGGTGGCGCTCAACAAGAGTACGCAAGGCGGCCTGAACTATAGCTCTTCCGGCGTCGGCAACCTGACCCACCTTGCGGTGGAACTGCTGGGCTCGCAGGCCGGCACCAAGTTCAACCACGTGCCCAACAAGGGCGAGTCGCCTGCGCTGATCGACGTCATGGGCGGGCAAACAGCCTTCATGATCACCACCCTGCCCTCGGTGGTGCCGCACATCAAGTCCGGGCAACTGAAGCTGCTGGCCGTCTGCGGTACGGCGCGCGAGGCCGCCTTCCCCGATACGCCGACCATGGCCGAGGCCGGCTTTGCCGCCGTGCAGGTGGTGGGCTGGAGCGGCATGGTCGGTCCCGCCGGCCTGCCGCCCGAAATCACCCACAAGCTGCAGCGCGAACTCGCCAAGGTGCTGCTGGCGCCGGAAGCGCGTGAAAGCCTCTCCAAGCAGGGCGCCGAGCCGGTCGCCAGCACGCCTGAACAGTTCAGCGCCTTTCTCAAGTCCGAAGCCGAAAAGTGGTCCAAGGTGGTGAAGACCGCCGGCCTGTCGATGTCGGAATAGTCACGAACAAACATAAACGAACATCAGCGAACATCAACGAAAACCCACGCAATGAACATAGTCATCCCCGACGATTACCAGAACATGGTGCCGCAACTGGCCTGCTACGAAATGCTGGCCGGTCACCAGATCACCATCTACCAGCAGCCGGCCGCCGATGAAAACGAACTGGTCGAACGCTTGAAGGACGCGGATTGCGTCGTCGCCATCCGCGAGCGCGTCGAGTTCACCCGCTCGCTGATCGCCCGCCTGCCGAAGCTGCGGCAGATCGCCCTGGTGGGCCGCCACGCCGCCAGCATCGACTACGCCGCCTGCACCGAACACGGCGTCGCGGTGACCAGCGGCATCAGCGGCTCGCACTACGCGCCCGCCGAATTCACCGTCGCCCTGATGATGGCGGCGCGCCGCAACGTCGTTGGCGAAGCCATCGCGATGCGCGCCGGCGCCTGGCCCAGCACCTTGTCGCACCGCCTGCGCGGCAGCAACCTCGGCATCTACGGCCTGGGCAAGATCGGCGAATTGGTAGCGCAGGCCGGCGTGGGCCTGGGCATGAACATCCTGATCTGGGGCCGCGCCGGCTCGCTCGCCAAGGCCGCCAAGCTGGGCTACGAGCCGGCCGCCAGCCGGGAAGACTTTTTCGAGCGCTCGGATGTGCTGACGCTGCACCTGCGCCTGAACCCGGACACGCGCCATACCGTCACGCCGGAAGACCTCGCCTGCATGAAGCCGACCTCGCTCCTGATCAACACCGCGCGCGCCGAGCTGATCGCCCCCGGCGCCCTGGTGGCGGCCCTGAATGCCGGCCGCCCCGGCTACGCGGCGGTGGACGTCTACGAGCAGGAGCCGGTCGTCAACGGCGACCACCCGCTGCTGAAAATGCCCAACGTGCTCTGCGCCCCGCACTTGGCCTGGGCCGAGTGGGAGACCTTCGAGTTGTATTTCGGCGAGGCCTTCGAGCAGATCGTCAAGTTCTGCAACGGCGGCGAGCTGCGCCTGGCCAACCCCGAGGTCAAACCGCGCCGGCCCTGAGGAGGCGGCTGCGCCGGCGCGCGAATCCGAGTCACGCGCCGCACGCTTTGTGAAACAATGCCGCCCATGAACCAGGCCCGCCGCATTCCCCTCCGCATTTCTGTCTCCCTGCCGTTTCGCGTGCTGCTGCGCGGCGCATTCGCGGCCCTGCTGCTCCTGGCCGGCGCGGCCCACGCCGCCGAATTGCGCATCGGCATGAGCGCCGACGTCACTTCGCTGGACCCGCACCACATCAACATCGGCTCCAACGTCAGCGCGCTGTGGCATCTTTACGACTCGCTCACCCACGTCAACGCCGACGCCCGCGTGATCCCCGGCCTTGCCGTCTCCTGGCGCACGGTGGATGCCACCACCTGGGAATTCAAGCTGCGCCCCGGCGTGAAATTCCAGGACGGCTCGCCCTTCACCGCCGACGATGTCATCGCCTCCATCGAGCGCGCCCGCGCAATGGAAAAAAACGGCGGCCAGTTCGCCACCTACACCAAGGCGATCACCGCCATGCAGGCCGTCGATGCGCTCACAGTGCGCTTCAAGACCGCCAAGCCCTACGCCCCGCTGGCGGGGGACCTCGACTCGATTTTCATCATCAGCAAGAAGATGCAGGGCGCCAGCACCGAAGACTTCAACAGCGGCAAATTCAGCGGCGGCACCGGCCCCTACAAGCTCGCCGCCTTCAGGCGCGGCGACCGCATCGAACTCGCGCGCAACGACGCCTACTGGGGCGGCGCGCCAGCCTGGGACAAGGTTTCCCTGCGCCTCCTGCCGAACGACGGCCCGCGCATCGCGGCGCTGCTGTCGGGCGACGTCGACATGATCGAGAACATCCCCACCACCGATGCCGCAAAACTCAAGACCAATGCGCAATTCCGCCTGGTGCAAAAAGTGTCGTGGCGCACGGTGTTCTTCACCATGGACCAGGCACGCGACCAGGTGCCTGGCCTTACCTCCAAAGATGGGAAGCCCCTGCCGAAAAATCCTTTCAAGGATATCCGCGTGCGCCAGGCCATCTCCAAGGCGATCAACCGCGGCGCCATCGCCCAGCGCGTGATGGAAGGCATGTCCATCCCGGCGTCGAACGTCGTCGCCCCGCCGGTGTTCGGTTATGCAAAGGACCTCCAGCCCGAAGCCTACGACCCCGAAGGCGCGAAAAAACTGCTCGCCGCCGCCGGCTACCCGGATGGCTTCGCCATGACCGTCTACGCGCCAAATAACCGCTACGTCAACGACGAGCAGGTAGCACAAGCCGTGGCGCAAATGCTCACCCGCGTCGGCATCACCGCCAAGGTCGAGGCCTCGCCCATTACCGTCTATCTCGGTCACGCCCGCAACGGCGACTACCCCTTCGCCATGCTCGGCTGGGGCTCCTTCTCCGGCGATCTCGCCCTGCGCTCGCTGCTGGCCACGCCCACCCCCGACAAGGGCTACGGCACCTGGAACTGGGGCAAGCATTCGCTGCCGGCAATGGACAAGCTGCTGGATGAAGACTTCACCACCACCGACGAGAAAAAGCGCGAAGCCATCGCCGTGCAGGCGATGGGCCTGGCGATGAAAAACTACGGCGTGATCCCGATCCATCACCAGATCGCTTCCTGGGCAATGAAGAAAAATCTCGATTACCTGGCCCGCACCGACGAATTCACCTTCGCGCGCGACGTCAAGGCAGCGCAATAAGGAGAGCCGCAATGGCCCTGGACCAGGAGACGTTCGCATTGCTGAAGGAATCGGTTCGCCGCTTCGTCCAGGAGCGCCTGGTACCCAACGAAGACCGCGTCGAGCACGAGGACGAAGTGCCGGCCGAGATCATCGCCGAGATGAAGGAACTCGGCCTGTTCGGCCTGTCGATTCCCGAGGAGTACGGCGGCATCGGCCTTTCCATGAGCGAGGAAGTCGAAATCGGTTTCGAGCTCGGGCAGACCGCACTGGCCTTTCGCTCGGTGTTCGGCACCAACGTCGGCATCGGCTCGCAGGGCATCCTGATGGACGGCACAGAGGAGCAGCGCCGCACTTACCTGCCGAAAATCGCCACCGGCGAATACATCTTCTCCTTCGCCCTCACCGAACCGGGCGCCGGCTCGGACGCCGCCTCGCTGAAGACCAGCGCGGTGCTCGACGGCGACCACTACGTAATCAACGGCACCAAGCGCTTCATCACCAATGCCGTGCGCGCCCAGGGCTTTACGCTGATGGCGCGCACCGATGCGGCAAACAAAGGCGCCGGCGGCATTTCCGCCTTCATTGTGCCGCGCGACACCCCGGGCATCACCCTGGGCAAGATCGACAAGAAGATGGGCCAGCGCGGCACCAAGACTTGCGACGTCATTTTTGAAAATGCCAGGGTGCCCGCCGCCAACATCATCGGCGGCAAACCCGGCGTTGGCTTCAAGACCGCGATGAAGGTGCTGGACCGCGGCCGCCTGCACATCTCATCCATTTCCACCGGCATGTCCAAACGCTTGCTCAAAGAGGCGGCCACCTACGCCAGCGAGCGCAAGCAGTTCGGCCAGGCGATTGCCGAGTTCCAGCTGATCCAGGGCATGCTGGCCGACATGCAGACCGAGCTCTACGCCGCCGAAAGCATGGTGCGCGACGGCGCCGCCAGGTACGACGCGCGCGACCCGCAAATGCCGATGCTCGCCGCCTGCTGCAAATACTTCACCACCGAGGCCGTGGGCCGTGCCGCCGACCGCGCCGTGCAGATCCATGGCGGCGCCGGCTACATCAACGAATACAAGGTCGAGCGCTTTTACCGCGACGTGCGCCTGCTGCGCCTGTACGAAGGCACTTCACAGATCCAGCAACTGGTGATCGCCAGGAACCTGCTGAAGAATCTCGGCAACTGATCACGCAGCAACGCTTCATGCAGCGGCCGGATGCGCCGGCTGCGCGGGGCGCCGGCGCGCGCCCAGCCACACCAGCCCCAGCGCCGCCACCTCGGCGCCGCAGCCGATCCAGCCGATCACCGTCACCTGGCCCCAGGCCACCGCGAAGGAACTGACAAACGCGCCCAGCGAAATGCCCAGGTACATCGCCGAGGAATTGAGCGATAGCGCCACCGGCGCCAGCGGCGGCGCCAGGTGCACCAGGTAGGACTGCTGCGCCGGCGCGAATGCCCAGCCGGCCACGCCCCACGCCGCGATCAGCACCAGTATCACCGCCGTCGCCAGCGGCGGCGCCAGCCAGGCCGCCGCCAGCGATAACAGTGCGAACACCGCCATCATGATCGCCAACGCGCGCACGATCACGTAGCGCGGCCCCTTGCTGTCGGCCAGATGGCCGCCGAGCAGGTTGCCGGCCGCAGCTCCCACGCCCCACAGCATCAGCACCCACGCCACGCTGGCCTCGCCCATGCCGACCGCCGCATGCATGAAGGGCGCCAGATAAGTGAAGATGGCGAAGGCGCCGCCGACCCAGAAAAACGTTACGCCCAGGCTGCGCAGGATTTCCGGCCGCGCGGCCACGCCCAGGCGCTCGCGCAAGCCCGCCGGCGCCTGCATCACCTGTCGCGGCCGGGGCAGGCACAGTCCCGCCAGCGCCGGCAGCGCGAGTACGGCGACGCCGACGAAGGTTGCGCGCCAGCCCAGGGCGCCGCCTATCCAGGTGCCCAGCGGCACGCCGACCACCAGGGCGACGGTCATGCCCATGTACACAAAACCGATCGCCCGCCCGCGCTGCGCCGGCTCGACCGACGCCGCCGCGTAAGCCCCGGCGGTAGGCATGAACAGGCCCGCGGCGAGCGCCAGCAGCACGCGCGCCGCCATCAGCCACCAGTAGCCCGGCGCCAGCGCCGCCAGCAGGTTGGCGGCGGCAAAGCCGCCCATCGCCGCGCGCAATACGTGCTCGCGCGGCCAGGCCGCGGTGGCGATGGCCAGCAGCGGCGAACCCAGCGCGTAGGCGAGCGAAAAGACCGTCACCAGTTGCCCGATGGCCGCCAGCGAGACATTCAGGTCGCGCGACATGCCGGGCAGGATGCCGGCGATCACCAGGCCTTCGGTGCCGACGGCGAATGCCCCCAGCGAAAGCCAGAACAGGCGTTCGAACATGCGCCCTCCTTCAATTTAATAGTTCAATAACCATTGAATTAAACCGGCCGTTGGCGCGATTGTCAAGAAAATTGTTCAACAATCCTTGAACCGAAGGCGATGCAGGGGTAGACTTCCAACATCATGCCCCGCGAAATCCACCACCCGGCGACCGCCCAGATCGGCCTGTCGGCGATCTACGATGCCCTCTCCGACCCGGTGCGGCGCCAGGTGATCGCGCGCCTGGCCGAACGCGGCGAGCTGCAGTGCAGCGAGTTCCTCGACTTCGCCTCGAAGACCGCCCTCTCCTATCATTTCGCCCGCCTGCGCGAGGCCGGCCTGACCGAAACGCGCGCCGACGGCAAGCTGCGCTTCATGTCGCTGCGCGGCGCGGATGTGGAAAGCCGCTTTCCCGGCCTGCTGCCGGCACTGATCGACAGCGCGCTTGCCGAAGCGGGCGTTGCGCGCAAAAAGGCGGTGAAGAACGCCGCTGTGAAAAGCGGCCCCCAAGCCGCGGTGAAAAAGGCGCCGCGGCGCAAGGCCGTGGCGGCCTGAATTTCGCAGCGGGCATAGCGCCCGGCGCCTGCTGCCTGTTATTTCTTCAGGCCGGCTTCCTTGAGAAAGCTTGCCTTCTCATGCTCGTCGGTGAGGTGTCCGGCCAGCTCGGCGTACAGCCCGGCCAGGTCGCGCACCTTGGCGCCGGTCTTTTTCACCAGCACCTTGGCGATCGGCCCGAGGTAAGGCGTGAGCCTGGCGGCAGCCAGGTCGAGGTCGGCCTGCGGCAGGCCGCGCGCGGCCATGATGGTGGCCGCGTCGGCCGTGTTGGAAGCGCTCTCGGGCTGGGTCTGGTCGAGGATCAGGCGGGCGCGGCGGCCGAATTGCTGGCGCTCCTCGAAGCCGTCCAGGGTATTGACCAATATCTCGATCAGCGCCGCGGCGTCCAGCGACTTGGCGGCGGCGCGCTTGACGATGGTGCGCGCCACCGGGCCGATGTGGATGGTCAGCGCCTCTTCCAGCGCATGCAGCGCGTCCGGGCTCCAGCCGCGCGGCATCGAAGTGGTCTCGCCGATCAGCGGCGCCTGGCGGGCGGCGGTCGCAACCACGGTGGCCTCGTCGTCGCCGCTGATCGCCGCGTTCAGCCCGCGCAGGAATTCGGCGGCGGTGGCGTAGCGCTCTTCCTTCTTTTTCGCCAGCGCGCGGTTGATCACTTCATCGAGCGCCGCCGGCAGGGTGGGGTCGAGCTGCGAAGGCACCACATGCGGCGCATGGCAGATTTGGTAGGCAATCACCTCGTTGGTGCCGGAAAAGGGCTTCACCCCGGTGATCATTTCGTAGAGCATCACCCCGGATGAAAACAGGTCGGCGCGATTGTCCACGCCCACGCCGGTGTACTGCTCGGGCGCCATGTAGCTGGGGGTGCCGACGATCATCCCGGTCTGGGTCAGGCTGGTGGTATCGAGCCGGGCGATGCCGAAGTCGGTCACCTTCAGTTTGTTGTCGACGGTGATGATGATGTTGGCCGGCTTGATGTCCCGGTGCACCACGCCGCGCTGGTGCGCATAGTCCAGCGCGCCGAGCAGTTGACCCATCATCTCGGCGATGTCGGAAAGCTTGATCGCGCCGCGCGCCCGCAGGTATTCGCGCAGGCCCTGGCCTTCGGCGTATTCCATCGCGATGAAGGCGGTGGGGCCGTCCTCGCCGTAGTCGTAGACGGCGACGATGCTCGGGTGGTTCAGGCGCCCGGCCGCCATCGCCTCGTTGCGAAAGCGCGCAACCGCCTGCTCCGCGCCTTCCTGGTCCATCAGGTCCTTGCGGATCGCCTTCAAGGCCACATGGCGCGCGATGCCCGGGTCCCAGCCCTTGTAGACCACGCCCATCGCGCCGCGCCCGAGGATGCCGGTGATCTTGTACTTGCCGAGGGACTGCGGGGCGTCAGAGGCGAACTGCGACATAAATTCCTTGTGCGCCCCGCAGCCGGCGGGGCGTGGGTCCTGCTCGTCAGGCACTACTCGTCAAGCATTTTCAGTGCCTGTGCCAGACTCTTTTTCATCCGGTTGAAGGATTGTGCCAGCACCGCGATTTCGTCGCGGCCCTTGACGTTGAATTCGGCGGTATCGACCTTGCCGAGACTCACCTCGTCGGCCACGCCGGCGAGCTTACGCACCGGGTTGACGACGATGAACATCAGCATCAGGTTCAGCACGATGAAAATGGCGACGAAAATCGCCGCCAGCGAAATCATGAAGGTGCGAAAGGCGGCATCCGCCCGGGCGATCGGCAATGTCATCGGCACCGACACCACTTGCGCGCCGATTACCTCATTTAGCTTCCAGCCGAAGCCGTTGGCGGTGCCGTACTTGTCCAGCATGGTCTTGGGCGCCACGTCCACCGTGCTGTGGCACACCAGGCAGGCGCCGTTGGTGATCTGGATCGGCCGCGCCATGAAGAGCGAGCGCCCGGTGGTGGTCTCGCGCTCGCCGGTGATTTCCTTCTGCGCATTGTCGGCGCGGAAGCGGTTCACCACGTCGGCTTCCCAGTCGCTGGCGCGGTCGCGCAGGTTGGTCGGGTTGAGCGTGGCTTCCTTGTAGGAAAAGTCGGGGAACTTGGCGTGCAGGGTGTTGAATTGCTCGGTGGCGCCGTAGGCCGGCACCGTCTGCGGCAGGAAGTCGTATTTCATCTGCGTCTGCAAGAGAGGCGCCACCTGCCCCGCGGTATAGCCGCGCGAGGCCAGCGCCGATTCCATGATCAGGCGCGCGTTCTGCAGGATCTCCTCCTTGGCGTTGCGCTGCAGGAGGTCGTTGGTGACAAAGCCGGCCGCCGCGAAACCGAGCGAAAACACGACGATGAACACCAGGTTGAATTTGACGACGAGTTTCATGGGCGCTCCCTTATTGCGGTTTGGTGGCGGCCTTTTTCGGCGCCTTGTCTTTGGCGTTGCGTGGTTTTGCGGGATGCACGGCCTGCTCCCACTCCGGATAATCCTTCAGCGCCGGCTCCAGTTGCTGCACGAAGGCGGCGTCCTTCAGCAGCGGCTCGAACTGCGCGAGCAGCGCCGCGCGCGCCGCCGGAAAACGCCTGACCCAGACGTCGACGTCGGCAAATGCAATGTCGCGCTCGGCCTTCATCGGGATGCCCTTGGCCTTGAGGCGGGCCAGGCGCATCGGCAGGCGGTCGAGATAAACCTTGGGCATCGCCGCGACAAAAGTCGGCGGCGCGCGCCGCGCCATGCTGACGCCGGCATCCGGCCGGATGGCGATGAAGTCCCCGCCCTTGATCACCGCCGGCTGCCCCGCACGGGCGGCGGCGAACACCGGCACCAACTCGCCGCTTTCGGAAAACAGTTGCGTGCCATCGGCGCCGGCGGTCGCCACATAAATTGCGTTTTGTCCCACCAGGCGCACCTGCGCGGTGGCCAGTGCCGGCACCTGGGCTGCCGTCGTCAGGTTGAGTTTGACCCAGCCGGCGGCCAGCAGCAGGTCGCCCGGCTTGCCGGCGGCGCCCGGCAACGGCAGCAGCGCCTGCGCGCGCGAGGCAAAGCTCAGGGCCGAGCCATCGGCCGTTTCGACCTGCAGCAAGGCGCCCTCTTCGACTTCGACGATGTCGCCTTCCTCGAGTATCACCCCTTCGGCCGGGGTAAGGACGGCAACCCCACGCGTGACGTGGGCACGGCCATCGGCAATCGTCACCGTGCCCAGCGGCGCGGCATGCGCGCCGGCGGCCAGGCACAACGCCAGCAATGCACTCCCTGCGATCTTCCCCATAGCTTCCCTGAGTCGCGGTTATTCATGGCCGGCCCGCTTTTCTGTTTAACTTCCGAGCGTTAGGGCCGACCCTGCAAGTGCCATGATACCTGCATGCCGCGCTATCCGGTATGCTTAGCGCCATGGACACTTTCCCGCGCAAGCCGCGAGGCGCCATCGGCGCGGCGTCCGGGCTTGCGTCTACCCTTGCGTCCCTTATTGCGTCCTCCCTCCGGCGCGCAGCGGCGCCCGGCGGGCAAGCGCCGGCCATTTCCCCATGTTTCCCGAGCGCCCGATCGACCTGATCGTCCCCTTCCGCGAAGACAGCGCCTCCGACTTCGTGGCGCGTCTGATCGCGGCGCGCCTGGCGCAGACCTGGGGGCAGGACATCACGGTGCACAACCACCCGCGCGAAGGCGCCACCGGCGGCGTCACCCTGGCCGCGCGCGCCGCCCCGGACGGCCACACCCTGCTGCTGGGCACCTCCACCACCCATTGCATCGCGCCGGCGCTGCAGGCGCAGTTGCCCTACGACCCGGTCGCCGACTTCCTGCCGATCAGCCTGATCGGCTGGGCACCCAACCTGCTGCTGGTGCCGCAAAAGGGGCCGGACAGCGTGGAGGCCCTGCTGGCATTGGCGCGCGAGCGGCCCGGTATGCTCACCTACGCCTCCACCGGCTCCGGGCGCACCAGCCAGTTTTCCGCCGCCCTGCTGGGCGCGCTGACCGGCGTGAAGCTGGCGCACCGCCCCTATGCGCGCGGGCGCACCGGCGGCCTGCAGGACCTGATGGCGAACAAGGTCGACCTGATGTGCGACAGCGTGCTGGCCGCCCTGCCCCATGTCAGACAGGGTGAAGTGAAGGCGCTGGCGGTGGCCGGCGCCCTGCGCTGCCCCGCCCTGCCCGGCCTGCCGACCCTGGAAGAGGCAGGCGTGCCGGGCTACGCCGCCGACCTGTGGATGGGCCTGTTCGCCCCGGCGCGCACGCCCGGCACGGTGGCCGCGCAAATCCGCCATGACCTGCGTATCGTGCTCGGCCATACCGACTTGCTGCACGCGCTGGACGAGCGCGGTTTTTTGCTCGATGTGAAGCCGGGCGCCGAATTCGCCGAGGAGATTGCCGACAGCGCGGCGCAGTGGCGCGAGATCATCCGCCTATGCCAGGCGGCCTGAACGCTAACGGAGACCCGGCGGGCCGGACCCGGTGGGCGCGACCGGAGCTGCGCGGCGCCGCCGCCGCCCTGCTGCTGTTCTGCGGCGGCCTGCTGCTCTATGCGCTAAGCGCGCTTTGCCTGGGACTGCTGCAGGTCAACCGCGACTACCGCGCGCCGCCGCAGGGGATCACCATCTACCTGCAGCACAACGGCGTGCACACCGACCTGCTACTGCCGCTCGTCACCGCGCAGGCCGATTGGCGCGATGCCTTTCCGGCGCGCGATTTCGTGCCGCAGCCTGCGTCAGTCCGGCCCGATGCGGCGGCCGCCTTTGTCGCCATCGGCTGGGGCGACGCCGGCTTTTACTTCGACACCCCGACCTGGGCCGACCTGCGCCTGTCGGTCGCGCTCAAGGCCTTGAGCGGCAGCGGGCCCAGCGTGATCCACGTCGAATACATGCCGGCGCCGACAGCGGCGCCCAACCTGCGCCGCCTGGTGCTGTCGCCTGACGCGTATGCCCGGCTGGTCGGACATGTGGAGGCGGCATTTGCCCGCGACGCGCGCGGCGAACGCGTCGCCTACCCGGGACGCGGCTATACGGCACGCGATACGTTCTACGCCGCGCGGGGGCACTTCAGCCCGCTGGTCACCTGCAACGAGTGGGTGCGCGAGGCGCTGGCCGAGGCCGGCGTTCGCGTGCCGGTGTGGGCGCCGTTCCGCTACGCGCTATTCTGAGCCATGGACCAAAGGCATCCACGGGCCGCGCCGGTCCGGCAGCGACGCTGCGCTTAAGCGGACTCGCGGCCGACCACGTCGATGCCAATGCGCTCCCAATCCGTGCCGTGCTGGATCAGCCGGCTCATGCGCACGACATAGCGGCCGTCCTCGGTATCCACGTGATGGGTGCGCGAAGGGTCGAAGGCGCCGGCGCGCAGCACCAGCGAATCGGCCAGGCCGCGCACCTTGTCGCCGAGCACGAAAAAGCCGAAATTGATGTCTGTGGCGGGGTCGGGAATGAAGTCGCTGGGGCGGTCTTCGAGCAAGCGCACCGGCCGCCAGTCGCCCGCCAGCCGCTGCACGCCGACCTGCTGGCCCTCTGCATTGGAAATCACCCGCACGGAAGAGCCGATCACCCACTGCGCCTGCTCGGTGGCCCAGAACGCCACCAGCACGCCCTTGGCCACCTTGCCGGCTTCGGCCGGGACCATGAAGCCGGCGCCGGAGGGCGACATGTCGGTCATGCGCCAGACCGCCGAGGCGCCGCCCATCACGCAGGCCTTGACGCAATCGACAAAGCCGGCCGCCGCATGCACGTCGAGATTGCCGACGCGCTGGCGGTCACTGCCGCGGCCACCGCGGCGCGCCTCGACAAAGGCCCAGAAGCGGTTCACCTGGTCGAGCGCCTCGTAGAGCTCGAACATCGGATTGGTGGCGTAGGACCCCAGGGTCAGGGTGCAGATGGTCTGGAAATATTCGGCGCGCGCCTGGCCCACCAGGGCCACCACGCGCGAATGGTCGAAATAGCGCGGCTCGGCCGGCTCGCCGCCGGCGGCCATCGGCAGCGGCCCGCGGGTGCCGGCCAGGTCGACGTAGTAGTCGTGGCGCGCGGCGTCGTGCTCCGCCTCGATCTGCGTGCCTTCCGACCACTCGCCGAACCAGTCGAAAATCTTGTCGGCCTGGCGCCGCGTGTAGCTGCCCGCGCCGAGCACGGCGAACAGCAGCATGCGCACGTAGTAGTGCTCGGCGGAAGCGCCGGCGCCGGCGTCCTGGCGCGCCGTGCCGGAGGCTTCGGCGGCGCGGTAGAGCTTGTGGGCGATGCCCCACACCGCGTCCGGCACCATCTCGCCGGAGATGATCGAGAGCAGCGAAAAATGCATCGCCAGGCGCAGGCCGCGGGCGAAGAATTGCGGCTCCTCCACATCGGCCGCCGCCAGCAGCAGCGAATAGCATTGCGCGCGCATGCGCGCCTGCTCGGTCGAAGGCGCCGCGCCGGCGTGGCGCCATTGCTGGCGCGCGAAGCTCAGGCGGTCGGTAAAGCCGTCGTCCATCGCCGCCATCTGCTGCAGGTGGGCGGCGGGGTCGCCCTGCCAGCCTTCGATGTCGGACAGTTCCTGCGTCAGGTCCTGACTGATGGACCGCGCATCTTCCGGCGGCGCGGCGTCGCGTGGCGTGACGGGGCGGATCATGCTTCCTCCGCCTGGCCTGCCGGACCATGCATGGCGTCGTGCAGATCCTGCGCCAGCACATAGCGCGTCATGTCGAGCGTGGAACCGAGCCACATCGAGGGCATATTGAGGTCGTAGCCGGTCACGTCGGCATCCTTGAACAGCGGCTCTCCGGGGGCCAGCAGCTGGCCATAGGCGCCCACCGTCTCCCATTCATCGGCCTGCGGGAACTGCGTATGGAAGGTGCGGGCAACGGCGACGTATTCGCGCGCCATGCCTTCCATGCGCAAGATCTCCAGCAACGCCAGGCGCACGCGCTGCGGGTCGGGCGTGCGGTCGGCGGCATATTCGAGCAGGTTGATCGCGCGGTTGGTATCGAAGTCTTCCTGGTAATAGGTGCGCGCCAGCGAGATGATCGATTGCGGCACCTTGAGCTTGGCCTGTCCATGGACGATTTCCGGAAACAGCTTGAGTTCGAATTCCTGGCGATACAGCTGTGCGCGCATCTCGGAGTCGCCGTCGCCGCCGAGGTCGATGTCGAGGGTGCGGTGCGCGCCGGTGGCGACCACTTGCGGCGGCGGCGCCTCGTCGGTGGAAAAATGGGCCGCGGCCAGTTCATCGACCAGCGCCTTCATCCGCATTACCGTCGGCGTCGGCACCGTGCCGGCCGCCGGCGGCGCGTGGACCACGTCGAGGGGCGCCGGCGCCGGGTCGTTGCCGAAGGGGTCGGCAGCCTCGGCCTTCGGCTGCGCGGACGGCGCGGGCTGCAACAGCGCCGCGGCGACAGGCGTGCCGTCGAGCGAAAATTCGATCGGCTCGCCATGCGTCACGGGCGCGGCCGGCTGCGGCGCGGCCACCTCGCCGGTGCCGGACGGCAATTCAAAGGCAAGCGGGGGCAATTCGCTGGGCGCGGCCGTTTCAAGTTCGCTGATCGGCGCGGCCGCCGGCGGCGACTCCAGCGGCTGGGTCACGGCATGCGGCACCGCCTGCGACGGATCGTCCAGGCTGAACTCGGGCTCGTCGCCGCCGCGCGGCGGATTGGCGTAAAAGTCCTCCACCGGCGGCACCGCGGGGACCGGCGACATCTCGATCGTCTTGGTGATCGGCATGTCCTCGTCCTGCGCCTTTTTCGCCGACGGCGGCGTCGGCCGCGGCGTCGCCACGCGCGGGCCGGCGGGCACTGGCCGGCCCATCGCCGGTTTCACCGGCCTGGGCGCCGCCTGCGCGCGCGCTGCCACCGGCGCCGGCGCATTCGCCACCGCCTCTTCGTCGGCGCGCCAGGCGGGATGGCCGGACTCGTCATCGAAGGTCGGATCGACGCGCTCTTCTTCCACTCGCGCGGCCGCCGTTTCCGGCGCTGTTTCCAATGGTTGGTCCATCACCAGGCGGCGCGAGCGAGCGGCCCCGGCCTCGCCGCGGCGGCGCAGGTTCCAGAACACCAGCGCGGCAAGCGCGACGCAGCCGATGAAACCCAAGGCGAGCGCCAGGCCGTTGAGCCAGGCCGAGAGGGTGCGCTTGTCTTCCTCCAACTGGGCGATGCGCTTGGCGTCGCCGGCGCGGGCGGCGTCGCGCTCGCGCTGGATGGTGGCGATCTGCGCGCGCAGGTCGTTGACCGCGCTGCCCAAGCGCACCACGTCCTCCTGCATTTTGGCGTTTTCCTGCAGCGGGTCGGCCAGCCGCGCCTGCCATTCGGCGCGCAGCTTTTCGCGCAGCTTGTTAAGCAAATCCGGTGTGGCGGCCGCGTTCTGCGGCGAGTTCAGGCTGTCCAGCGACTCGCTGCCGCGCAGCAGAGGCACGGCGTTGGGCGAGTCGCTGCCCGGGCGCGATAGCGACAGGCGGAATTTCGGCTGGCGCTCCTCGGGCATGCGCGGGCGCGCGCCGCGCCGGCCCGGCGGCGGCGTCACCCCGGGCTCATAAGGCAGCGCGGCGGAAGAAGAAAGGGAGGGAGAGATCTTGCTCGCGGCCCCCGGATTGGCCGCCGCTCGCGCGGCGCGGCGCGCAGCGCGCCTTTCCTCGGCGGCGGCGCGCGCCGGCGAGATGCCGGGGGGAGCGGCT
>JAQGMJ010000060.1 GCA_028292405.1 Betaproteobacteria bacterium | reverse complement strand
CGGTGAGGTTGATGCTGGTGGTGCCGCTGACGTTGCCGGTCACCCCGAGGATGCCGCCAGAGGTGGCCGTGACCACGCCGGTGCCCGCCACCGCGCTCAGGTTGAGGGCGTTGGTGTCGTTTACCGTAATGGTCCGGCCGCTCGCCGCCACCGTGCCGAAGTCGTTGGCATTCGTCAGGATGACGTCGTTGTTGGCCGCCGCTACGAAGTTCGAGTTGCCGCTGGCCGCGATGATGCCGCTTTGGCTGATCCCGCCCGTCGTCGAGGTCACGTTCAGGTTGGTCGCCGTGACCGCGCCCAGCGAGACGGCGGTGCTGTCGACCACGCTGACGGTGCCGCCAGTCAGGTTGAGCGTCCCGCTCATGGCGTTGGTGGTCCTGGTCAGGCTGATGTCATTGGCGCCGCCGTTGGCATTGGCCGTTACCGTGCCGCTGGTATTGATGGTGCCGCCGGTCTGGCTGATGTTTCCGCCGGTGGCGCTGAGATTGATCGCCGCTGCGCCCGAACCGAGGGTGCCGTTGCTTTGGCTGATGCTGACACCGGTCAGATTGACCGTGCTGCCGCTGACGTTGCCCGTCACCCCGAGGATGCCGCCGGAGGTGGCCGTGACCACGCCGGTGCCCGCCACCGCGCTCAGGTTGAGGGCGTTGGTGTCGTTCAGGGTGACGGTGCTGCCGCTGGTCACCGAGACCGCGGTGAAGTCGTTGGCTGCGTTGTTCAGGATAATGCTATTGCCGGCGCCGCTGGCCGAGAGCGTGGTGTCGCTGCCCGCCAACACCTTGGTACCGGCACCCTGGCTGATGCCGCCAGTAGTCGAACTGAGGTTCAAAGTGCCGCTTGCCGTGCTGTCACCCAGGAGAATCGCCCTGTTATTGACCAGGGTAATGTTGCCGCCGCTCAGGCTGATGGGGCCGCTGAGCGAGTTGGAATTGCCGAGCGTAACGCTGCTGTTCGAGTTGAAGGAGGCGGCGGCGGCGCTGAGCGTGCTGCTGCCGGCCTGGGTGATGGCGCCACCGGCGACCACGCTCAGGGCGTTGGTGGCTGTGATCCCGCCCAGGGCCGCGGCGCCGCTGGAGTTAAGGTTGACGTTATTCGCGCCCAGGCTGCTGGTGCCGGCCATGCCGATGCTGTTGCCGGCCGTCAGGTTGATGTTGCCAAGGGTCGATACGGTCACGCCCGCAACAATGGTGAGAGTGCCTGCCCCGGTGGGGTTGACAGCGGGAGAACTGGTGCTCACCCCATCCCACCCGGCCACCATCGTGATGTCGCCACTGCCGGTATTCTGCACATTGGCGCTGACGTTGATGTTGTTGTTGGCCAGCAATGACAGGTTGTGGGAGGCGTTGTAGGCGGCAGGAGCGGCGCTGACAGTGATGCTGCCCGAGCTGCTGCCCGTGCTGCTGGTGGTGATGATGACGTTGGTGCCGCCGCCAGGGGCGCTGTCGTTCAGCAGACCCAGGATGGTTGCCCAGGTCAGGGTCGAGGTGTTATTCGACCCACTGTCGTAGACATTGCCGGTGAAGCTGCCGTTGGCGTCCGTGCCGTTGCTGATGGTGACGTTGGCCGGGTCGAGCAACAGGGTACCCGTCGCATAGCCTTCGCGACGCGCAGTTGTGCTTACACGTCCATTGAAAAACAGCACCCCCTTGCCCGAAGTCTCGACAAAGCCGCCGTTGCCGTTGAACGTGCCGCCCATGGCGGAAATGCTACCGACGAAGTGGGTGTCGTCGTCCGCCCACACCACCACCTTGCCACCGTTGCCCGCCTTGACCGCATCGGCATTGAGGTACACACCGGAATCGACGTAGGTGTGCAGCGCGTTTTGCACGGCCGCGTTGGCGCCGTGCAGGTCGCCGCCGATCAGGATGGTGCCGCCGCCGAGTTCACCGGAGGCATCGACGCTGGCCGTGCCGGTGAGGTTGACGGTCTCGCCCATGACTTCGACGGTGCCGCCCTTCAGCGTCGGGACGGAAGTGGATGTCACCGGGTCTGTACTGACCACGCCGCTCTTCGGCGCGGACGGGGCCACCGGCGCGGCGGTGACGAACACAGGCTGCGCGGCACCCGCCTGTTGGCCATTGCCAAGCGCGTTGGGGGTGACGGTGATGGTGTTTTCAGCCGCGATGCCGCTGCTGAAGGTCGGCAGGCCGCTTTGCAGCACCGGCGTGCTGGTACCCTTGGCTTCGACGGTGCCGGCGATGGTGGCGGTGCCGGTTTGCGCCTGGATGGTGATGTTGCCGCCGTTCGGGCCGTTGGCCTCGGTGACGCTGCCGGCAGCCAGCTCGACGTTCTTTTTCGCGACGAATACGATTCGGCCCTGCGCGTTGACTTCCGCGGTGCTGGCCGAGACCAGTCCCTTCTGGTGGACGTTGCCGCCGAACATGGCGATGGTGCCGCCTTCGGCCACCAGCTTGCCCAGGTTCAGCGCTTCGTTTTCGTTGGCGGTGATCTCGACCTGCAGGTTCGGGCTCTTCGGGTTGATGATCTCGACGCTCTTGCCGGCCGCCAGCAGGATCTGTCCGTTGGGCGTGTGGATCACGCCGTTGTTCTGCACGTCCTTGCCGATGAAATAGACGAAGCCGCCGTCCTCGGTGACGATCACGCCCTGGTTGATCACGTTGCCGGTGCCGGCCGCGCCTTCGAACTTGAACTTGCCGGCCAGCAGGTCGGCGTTGCTGATGCCCAGGGTGCTCATGACCAGCGCGGCGGCGTCGATGCGGGCGCCGGCGCCGACGGTGATGCCGTTCGGGTTGATCAGCATCAGGCCACCGTTGGAGGTCCAGTTGCCGTTGATCACCGAAGCGCCGCTGCCGGTCACGCGGTTGAACAGCCAGGAAGACGAATTCTGCTGGATCACCTGCACCGTGGCGCCCGAGCCGATCGAAAAACTGTTCCAGTTGATGATCGCGCCGGGGGTGTTGATGATGGTCATCTTGCTGCCGCTCTGCGAAATGCTGGCAGAACCATTGACCACAGTGCCGCCACCGGGCAGAACCTGGGCAGTGGCGGGCAACATCATCACCGGCAAGGCGAAGGCGGAGGCAACCACGAGGGTAAAGGCGCGTGGCTTGAAACGCGTCAAAGGATGGGGGGCCAGCTTGCGCCCGACGCGTAAGTTGCGGAAGTATTCGGTCATCGCCAGCCTCGCCTTTTCCCTAGCGATGCGCGCCTACCATCGCCCGGCGGGCAAGCATCGGCACCCGCGTCTGTGCAGGCGCATAAAAATACCAATTTGCCCTCTACAGGGCATTAGTTGTCATATTAACTGAAGCCCTCAGTAGGAGAGCGTGATTTTTCACAAATTTACGTTGTGAAACCTGGCAAAAACAACGCCCGGGCCTTCACAGGGCCGGGCGTGTGCAAAATGCGTAAAAACGACTCAGAGTTTGGCCGCAAGCCGCTCCCTCAGGATTATGACACCGTCATTCATGACTTCGATATAACCCTCGGTCTCCAGGTCTTTCATTACCCGGCTGACCATCTCGCGCGAAGCGCCGATCATCTTGGCGATGTCCTGGCGCGGCAGCTTGTTCTTGATCACCTTGCGCCCATCGATTTCGGTGGAAAACTCCAGCAGCACCCGCGCCACGCGGCCGTAGACGTCGAGCAGCGCCAGGCTTTCGATCTTGCGGTCGGCCTCGCGCAGGCGCTTGACCAGGCCGCGCATGATCACCAGCGCCATGTCGTAGTTGTCCTTCAGCAAGGCGTTGAAGTCGTCCTTGGTGACGGAGAGGAATTCGGAAGGCTCGGTGGTCACCACCGAGGCGGCGCGCGGCGCGTCGTCCAGCAGGCCCATTTCGCCGAAGAAATCGCCCGGACCGAGAACATTGAGGATCACCTCCTTGCCCTCTTCGTCGGCCATCTGCACTTTGGTGCGCCCGGCCAGCACGATGAACAGGCTGTCGGTCGGGTCGCCCGCCTTCAGGATGACGCGGTTCTTCACCGCCGACTTGCGCGACATCACGCTGGCCAGCGCGGACAGTTGCGCGTCGCTCAACACCGCGAACAGCGGTACGTTGCGCAGAATGCCTATGTGAATCGGCGGCTGGGCCATATGTCTTTCTCCTTGCGATACTGCGGCGGCGGATGCCCGGTAGTCTAGAACAGATAGACCACTGCGCCGTGGAAGCGGAATTGCTTGAGCGACGACTGCGTCGGCGTCGCGGAGCCGTCGGTGCTGTCGCCCCCGGTAACGCCGGGGCGGTTTGCCAGGGCGGCATCGAGCCGGATGCTGACATTGTTGTCGTGGGTCAGGCGCAGGCCCAGGCCGGCGCTGCTGAGCGACGTGCGCGCCGCGTCGTTGACCAGGGGCTGGTTGCGCACTACATGGCCGATGTCATAGAAGGCGAGAAAGCGCAGCTTGTTGCTGTTGTCGAGCTTGAACAGTGAGGCAATTTCAGGCGTGTAGACCTCGAAATTGGCGAAGATGCCGGAATCATTGGCGAACTGGCGCTCGGAGAAGCCGCGCACGCTGAAAGCGCCGCCGATGCCGAATTGTTCACCGGTCACCAGGCGGTCGCGGGTGACTTGGCCGGCGACGTTGATTCGCCCCTGCCAGTCGCCGGCGAAGGAACGCAGGTAAGTCGCGCCATAGCGCCACAGGGTATACGCCGGGCGCGCACCAAAACGCGAAGCCTCGAAGGAAGCGCTATCGCCGTCGCTGCCGCCGGGAATGTTCTGGTTGTAGCTGAGATAACCGTTGAGCTCGTCGTTCTGGCCGCGATAGGTGGCGGCATAGGTGAGGCTCATCGGGTGGATCGTGATGTCGGGGATGATCTGCTGGCCGCCGCCGTTGACCGGCGTGACATTGTTCTCATAGGCGCGGTAGTCCCAGGCCCAGACCACTTTTTGCTCGACGTTGCTCCACTTCGGCAGGTTGTGCGTGTAGCGGATACCGGCCACCTTGCCGCGGCCGGAAACGTTGAAAATGTTCTGCACCACCCCGGAATTGACGTTCGAATAGCCGGCGGTGAAATCCATCGAGTCGCCAAGGCTGTATAGCGGGATGTGATACTGCGCGCCGAAGATGGCGACGTCGCGGCTGTAGCCCTGGAAGTGGTTGCGCTCGTCGGGCGAGGTGATCGCCTGGGCGGAGAACACGTGGTCGCGCCCCCACACGTTGCTGCTTTGCATGCCCAGCCCGAAGCGGTACGAGCCCGAGCCGCCGGCGCCGGTGTTGTCGAGCGAAACGCTGTAGCGGGTCACCTTTTCTTCGGCCACCCGCACCACCGCATCGACATCACCCTCGTTGCTGCCGGCGCGCAGCAGCACGGTCGTCCCCTTGGCGGGGTTTTCGTTGGCCACCCGCAAGTCGGAAGCGATCCGGTTGCTGTTGGGCGCGCTGCCTTCCTTGAGCGCCGGCAGGCTCCTGCGGATGTTTTCTTCGCTGAAGGCCTTGTTGCCCTCGACGGTGACTTTCGCCAGCTTCGGCTCGACCACCTTGAACTTGACCGTGCCCTGCTCCAGTTCCTGCTCCGGCAGCAGCACCTGCACCGAGCCATAACCCTGGTCGACGAACAGCTTTTCCAGCACCTCGAGCGCCTTTTGCACGTCACCGAAATCGCGGCCCGGGCCGGTGAAAGGCTTGAGGGCGGCATCGATGCGCGACTGCGGCAGCAGGGTGACGCCTTCGACCTCGAACTTGCGGATTTCGAATTTCGGCCCACCGCCGCCGGTTGCGGCGGGCGCAGGCGGCGCTGCCGGCTTGGCCTCTTCAATTTTCGGCGTCGCCGAAACGGGGGGCACAGCGGCCCCGCCGGCGGCCGGGGCCTGGGCGATCAGCACCCCTTCGAGGCGGCTGACCACACGGCCGAGCAATCCGGGACTATCCGGTTCAGCGGCAAACGACGGGGAGGCTTGAAGGCTCGCGCAAATCGCCAGGGACAGCGGCAACAGGCGGCATGAAAACGGGCGCGAAAAAAAGCGGGACGCTGGGGGCGAATGGGGGTCGGGTTGATCCGTGTCTGACCGGTACTTGAAATGCACGGACGATTGCCCCATTGAAAATATCAATTGTCAGCGTGATGTGAGCAGTGCCGGCCTATGGGATAATCGTTCGCCAATCATCACAACTCGCTAGCGAATTGCGCTGCAAACCCCGGTTTCAGCACGCTTTCCCCCTAAAACGGGCGAAGTATAGCGCCAAATCACGTTTTCACCTATCCCCATGACGCAATCCAAACACGCCCGCGTTCTCATCCTGGGTTCCGGCCCGGCCGGCTATTCCGCCGCCGTTTACGCCGCCCGCGCCAATCTCAAACCGGTATTGATCACCGGCCTCGAACAAGGCGGCCAGCTGATGACCACCACCGATGTCGACAACTGGCCGGCCGACGCCATGGGCGTGCAGGGGCCGGAACTGATGGAACGCTTTCGCCAGCATGCCGAGCGCTTCGGCACCGAAATGATTTTCGACCATATCCATACCGTCGACCTGAAGCAAAAACCGTTCACCCTGACCGGCGACTCGGGCACCTATACCTGCGACGCCCTGATCCTCGCCACCGGCGCCTCCGCCATGTATCTGGGCCTGGACTCCGAAACCGCGTTCATGGGCCGGGGGGTTTCAGGTTGTGCCACCTGTGACGGCTTTTTCTACAAAAACCAGGCGGTTTGCGTAGTCGGCGGCGGCAATACCGCGGTGGAAGAGGCACTTTATCTTTCCAATATCGCCAACAAGGTGACGGTGATCCACCGTCGCGACAAGTTCCGCGCCGAAGCCATCCTGATCGACAAGCTGCTGGCCAAACAGGCCGAAGGCCGTGTCGTGATCAAGTGGGACCACACCCTCGACGAAGTGCTGGGCGACGACAAGGGTGTTACCGGCGTACGCATCAAATCGACCAAAAACAGCAAGACCGAGGATTTATCGGTACATGGCTGCTTCGTCGCCATTGGCCACCGGCCGAACACGCAGATTTTCGCCGGCCAGGTCGAGATGGACGAGACCGGCTATATCAAGACGCGCACCGGCCGCGAAGGCATGGCGACCATGACGAGCATCCCCGGCGTGTTCGCCGCCGGCGACGTGCAGGACCACATCTACCGCCAGGCCGTCACCAGCGCCGGCAGCGGCTGCATGGCCGCGCTCGACGCCCAGCGCTACCTGGAAAGCCAGGGCGCCTGAAGCCGCGGCCGGACTAAGGCCCGACAGACGGCGGCAGCCATGCCCTCCTCCTTCGAGCATCTCGCCGTACTCAGGAAGGAACTGGAGCAGCGCCGCCGCGCCGAGGAAGAACGCGTCCGGCGCGCCCGTGCCGAAGAGGAAAAATCACGCCGCGAGGCCGCCCTGTTCCGCGATGCCACCCGCGACGTTTTGCCCCTGGCCGCGCCGCCGCGCGCCGCCGCGCCGGCCCAGCCGGTGCCGCCGATACCGCATATGCACCGGCGCGACGAAGCCGACGCTCTCGCTTCTTCGCTGTCCGATGGCATCAGCGCCGAAACCCTGATCGACACCGACGAGGCCCTGTCCTATGCGCGCGAAGGCATCGGCCCGGACGTGTTGCGCAAGCTGCGCCGCGGCCAGTGGGTGATCCAGGGGGAGATCGACCTGCACGGCATGACCCGCGACCAGGCGCGCGAGGAAGTCGCGCGCTTTCTGCAATCGGCCACCAAGGAGGGCAAGCGCTGCGTGCGCATCGTCCACGGCAAGGGCCTGGGCTCGAAAAACCGCACCTCGGTGCTCAAGGCCAAGGTGCGCCATTGGCTGATGCAGACCGAGGCCGTGCTCGCCTTCACCCAGGCGCGTGGCGCCGACGGCGGCGCCGGCGCGGTGATCGTGCTGCTGCGTCCCACCCCGCCTTGAGGATGCACGGCTTGCACGGCCTGAAATTTCGAGCTCTCGCCGTGTGCGCCTGTTTGCTGCCGTGGGCAGCCGCCCAGGCGGGCCAATACGATGAACTCGCCGCCGCGCTCAATGCGGCGCGCGGCCATGGCGTCGCTTGCGAAGGCAGGAATGTCGTGGCCGCACCGCCGCTGGCCTTCAGGGAGGCGCTGGCGCAAGCCGCGGCGGGCCTGCCGGCCGACGGGGGTGGCGACCTCAATGCCGCGCTGGATCATGCGGGCTACCGATCGCGCCGCAGCTTCCTCTTGCGCATCAACGGCCTGGCCGATACCGCCGCGCTGGCGCGCTACGCCGACCGCAGCTTTTGCGCCGCGCTGCGCGCGCCCGATGTCAGCGAAATCGGCATCCACCAGCAGGGTTCCGGCAACGGCACCGTCACCACCATCGTGCTGGCCTTTCCGCTGGCCCTGCCCGCTGCCGACGCGCGGGACGAAAGCCGGCTCAGCCGCCGCGTGCTCGAACTGGTCAACCAGGCCCGCGCGGTGGCCCGCCTGTGCGGCAAGCGCCGTTTCGCCGCCGCGCCGCCACTGGCCTGGGATGAGCGTCTTGCCGCCGCCAGCGTGGCGTATGCAACCGACCTGGCCCGCTACAAGTATCTAAGCCATACAGGACGCGACGGCAGCCAGCCCGGCCTGCGCGCCACGCGCGCGGGCTATGCCTGGAAGGCGGTGGGCGAAAACCTCGCCGCCGGCCAGGTGAGCCCGGAAGAAGTGACGGCCGGCTGGGTCGCCAGCCCGGGGCATTGCGCCAACCTGATGAGCCCGGCCTTCAGCGTCATGGGCGCGGGCTACGCCGTCAATCCGGACGATCGGATGGGCGTTTATTGGGCGCAGTTGTTCGCCGCGCCGCGCTGATCTTCGCGATTCCCGACTCACCGATTATCATTCCCGCCTTTCCGACCCCCAAGAACTGCCGGAGCAACAATGAAATACCTGTTTGCCTGCCTGACCGTAAGCCTTGCCGCCCTCGCCAGCGCGCCCGCCCGCGCCCAGGCCCAGGAGCTTGATGTCCCCTATGTCACCACGCCGCAGAACGTGGTCGATGCAATGCTCGACCTGGCCGGCGTGAAGCCGGGCGACGCCCTGCTCGACCTGGGCTCCGGCGACGGCCGCATCGTCGTCACCGCCGCGGAGCGCCATGGCGTGCGCGGCCTGGGGATAGAGATCGACCCGCGGCTGGTCAAGCTGGCGCGCGAGAATGCGCAAAAAGGCGGCGTTGCCGACAAGGTGGAGTTCAAGGAACAGGACTTGTTCACCACCGACCTAAGCAGCTATAGCGTGATCACCCTGTATTTGCTGCCGGACGTCAACATGAAGCTGCGCCCTGCGCTGCAAAAGCTCAAGCCCGGAACGCGCATTGTCTCCCATGACTGGGACATGGGCGACTGGGCGCCGGACAAGGTGGTGGTGGTGCCCGCACCGGAGAAAAAGATCGGCCGGGAGAAAACCAGCAGGCTGATGCTTTGGGTGGTTCGCTAAGCGCAGCGCAACCGGTGCTGGCGCATCCTGCGGCGGGCTTCGTACGCTGCGGGTGTTGCCGCGGCGGCGCGGCGTGCCGCTTGCTTATTGTTGCGAGCGGCCACTGCGGTTCTTGTCCATCCGTGCTTTTTTCAGCTTTTCGAATTCCTCGTGCTCTTTCGCCTTGTCCAGGCCGAGCAGCGGGATGATGATTTCCCACCAGATCACTACCATCACGAAAGGCAGCGCGACCCAGAGCCAGGAAAGCTTGGCAAATGGGCCGACTTCAAAATACTTCAATGCCGCCAGCGCGATTCCGACAAGCAGGATAGGCATGGTGTTCCCTGTGGTTCTAGTCTAATAATTATCGCGATTGTATGCTGAATCGGCGCGAATTTCATTATTCCGCGGCCCTTGGTCAACCGTCAGGCGCAAATCGGCGTTATTGATGCGCAGGAACCCCGCAAATCGACAAGTTGCGCCGCGCCGGTTTACAATCCGGGCTGAACCGGTGTTTACACAATGAGGAGAACCAAGTGAATTTGCGTTTCGCCATAGTAGCCAGCGTACTCATGGGCATCAGCGCTGTCGCCGCCGCGCAGTCCGCGGAAGAAAAGCTGGCACAGTCGAAAAACTGCCTGGCTTGCCATTCGGTCGATAGCAAGCTGGTCGGTCCCGCCTACAAGGATGTTTCCGCCAAGTACAAGGGCGACGCAGGCGCCGAAGCCAAACTGGTGAAAAAGGTTCGCGAAGGCGGCACCGGCGTGTGGGGCCAGATCCCCATGCCGCCAAATCCCCAGGTTTCCGAAGCCGAGGCCAAGACCCTGGTGCAGTGGATCCTGGCGATGAAGAAGTAGTTTTCCGGTCTTTGTGACGGCAGAAGAAGCCGGCGCCGCAAGGCAGCCGGCTTTTTTATTTCATGCCAGCAGCGGAGCCGGCCGGCGCCCGGCAATCAGGCGCCGTTGCCCGAGACCAGCTTGAGTCCGATCACACCCGCCAGGATGAGAACAATGCAGAGTATCCGCAGCGGCGCGGCGGAGTCGCCCAGCACTGCGATTCCCAGAATCGCTGTGCCTGCCGCGCCGATACCGGTCCAGACCGCGTAACCGGTTCCCACCGGCAGCGTGCGTAGCGAAAGTGAAAGAAGAACGACGCTCGACAAACCGGAGACGACCGTAAAAAGCGCGGGCGTCAATCGCGTGAAACCTTCGGATAGTTTCATGCAGACGGCGAACACGATTTCGAGAATGCCGGCGATACTGAGTAGTGCCCATGCCATGGTTGAGAGATCCATTCGTTGACTCGCCGGGCGTTGCGCCCGGCGAAATTCGGTGACCGTTCCGTTACCGGAGCGGAAGGCCGCATCCGCGGCGGTTCAGGCCTTGGCGGCAGCCGGCGGCGTGCGGAAGGTGATGCCGAATCGGTTGAAGGCGTTCATCAAGCCGATTGCATAAGTCAGATCGGCGAGCTCCCTTTCGCTGAATTCGGCGGCAGCGGCTTCATACTCGGCGTCCGGAACGCGGGTTTCGACTGCACGGGTAACGGTTTCCGCCCAGGCAAGCGCGATGCGTTCGCGGCTGCTGAACACTTCGCCCGCTTCGCGCCACACCGGCAGCAGCACGAGCTTGTCCGTGGCGATGCCGCCCTTGAGCAGATCGCGGGAATGCATGTCGATGCAAAAGGCACAGCCGTTGATCTGCGAAACCCGCAGGTTCACCAGGTCGATCAGTTGCAGCGGCAGGCCGCAGTTCTGGAGGTAGACGTAGACCCCTCCGAAAGCCTTGTAACCGAGAGGCGAGACCTGGGCGTAGTCGATGCGATTGGTCATGACGAATCCTTGTGTGTGCTGGTTTGGGGACTCCATCGTGATGCATCTTGGGTCACCTTGAAAGACTCATGATCGGTCTTGCATGATGGCCCATGATTTTGCCGTTCTGTCTTGCCCGGCCCTCACAACAGCCGCAGGACTCGCCTTCCGAGGTTTTCGGCCATCGCCGGGGAGTCAACATTGGTGAAACCGAGAAGCAAGGCCGAGGCGCTGCCGCCAGCCATTTTCCAATCCGTCAATGCTTCCGCGTACAAGCCCTCTTCGCGCATGCGCGCAACCAGCCGGCGATCCGATTGTTTGCCTTGCAGCCGCAGGATCAGGTGCATGCCGCCGGGCTGTGCATCGATCCGCATGTGCTTTCCCAGCACACTTTCCAGGCCGGCGATGGCCAGCTCCCGGCGCTCGGCGTAGAGCTTGCGCATACGATGGATATGGCGCGCGAAGTGCCCTTCGGTGATGAAGGCGGTGACGATGGCCTGCGTAAGCTGAGGGCTGCCCCCCGCAAAGGCCTGGCTGATCTGCTCGAACCGCTCCACCTGCGTCTGCGGCACGACCAGGTAAGCCAGCCGGATGCCCGGAAAAAGCACCTTGCTGAAAGTGCCCGCATAAAGCACCCGCCCGTCGCGGTCCAGGCTCTTCAGCGCCGGCAGCGGACGGCTGACATAGCGGTACTCGCCATCGTAGTCGTCCTCGATGATCCAGGCCTTGTTTCGCGCGGCCCAGTCCAGTAGCGCCAGGCGCCGCGGCAAGGACAAGGAAACGCTCAGCGGGCTCTGGTGCGCCGGCGTGACCACCGCCGCGCGCGCCCGTGGCGCTGCCTTGACTCCGGCGGCCACGACCATGCCCTCCCGATCTACCGGAACCGGGACGGCGGCAATCTGCATATGTCCCAGCAATTCCCGCGTGGGCGGGTATCCCGGGTCTTCAAGCCAGACGCGGTCTCCCGCCTTCAACAAGGCGTGGCCGATCAGTTCGATGGTGTGGCGGTATCCCGAAGTCACGAATACCTGGGAAGGCGAGCAGTTGATCCCGCGCGACACGTGAAGATAGGCGGCGATCTCGGCACGCAGACCCTGCAGGCCGTAGACGGAGGGATGCGCCATATCGGAGGCCTGCATGGCACGCACGCATCGCGCGCCCAGGCGCGCCCAGATCTTGCGGGGAAATGCATCCAGGGCGGGCAGCCCCATCTGGAACGGCAGGATCGAGTCGGGACGATAGCTGACCGTGCGAACGACGCCAGCGGATTGCGGCATCGCGCTTGCAGCCGGAGTGCGCAGTTTGAGGCCCGGCGTCACGATGGTCCCTGCCTGGCCGCGCGCCTGGATATACCCTTCGGCGGCCAGCAAGGAATAGGCGGCCTTGATGGTGCCCGTTGCCAACCCCAGTTCCTCGGTCAGCGCGCGCGCCGAAGGTATGCGGTCGCCCGGTTTCAGCAATCCGCTGGCGATGGCGCCCCGGAATCGATCGTAGATCTGCCGGTAAAAGGGTTCGGCGGCGGCTGGATCCAGGGGCGGAATATTGCCGGTCTTCGCGATGCTCATGGGCTGCCCGATCTTTCAGCTTGTTTGACATTGATTGTACCGTCACCGTGGCGGCACCACCATCGTCATGGGGCAGTTGAAATTTCACCTTATGGGTCTTTCTCTAGCCCATTGAATTCGTAGAATGACTGCCTCGGATACATGGCCACACAACATCCCGCCGGAACATATCGGGAACTTCGGAAACGGAAGCATGGATGACAAGAATCCTGCATGTCAGTTGCAGCCCGCGCGGACAAGCCGCCGAGAGCTACAGCCTGGCTCAAAAGATCATCGGCTTCCTGCTGGAGCGCGAGCCGGCGGCGATATTGATAAACCGGTTTGTCGGCGGGGGCGTACTGTCGCATATCGACGGGAGCTACGCGACCGCCCTGGGCGCCGCGGAACCGTCGGCGGCGGAAATGGCCGGGGAAGGCTCCTTCGGCCCGTCCGAAGAGCTGATCGCGGAACTGGAGAATGCGGATTTCGTGGTGATCGGAACCCCGATGCACAATTTCACGGTGCCCTCCGCGCTGAAAGCGTGGATCGATCACATCGCCCGGGTCCGCCGCACCTTCAAGTTCAACACGGCAGGAAAAGCAGCCACGCTGCGCGACCGTCCGGTCTTCGTCGCCGTATCGTCGGGCGCGAGCTTTTCCGGCAAGCGCGCGCATCAGCCGGATTTTCTCACGCCGTATCTGAAAGCCGTGCTGGGGATGATCGGGTTGCACGAACTGACTTTCTTCTCCGTTGAAGGAACCACCCAGGGCCCGCTGGCCCTGGCCGAGGCCAGGGCCAGGGCGGATCAGGCGCTGCAGGAATACTTTTCTTCACCTGGCGCTTAGGCCCAGGCCCCGGACCAAGGCTGGCGACGGCCACTCCTATCCTGATTGGCGGGTAATCGCGCGTTACAATCGCGCCCACCCATTCCAACTGCATCCGGAGAAGATATGCAGCCCGTCGATCACTCAAACACCCTGCGCCGGCGCTTCAGCGCGCTGACCCTGGCGGTAGTTGCCGCCGCTACCCTCGGCCTGGCCGGCTGCGGCAAGGAAGAACCCAAACCCGCCGAAGCATCAAAGGCCGGCACCGCGCCCACGCCGCCGAAGGACCAAGGTCCGCTGACGGTGAAAATCGGCGTTGCCTCGCCGCTGACCGGCTCGCAGGCGCACATCGGCCAGGACATCAAGGAAGGCGTGCAACTGGGCGTGGATGACCTGAATGCGCAAAACCCTGAAGTCGGCGGCCGCAAGGTGAAGTTCGAACTGGTGGCGGAAGACGACGAGGCCGATCCGGCCAAGGCCGCCACGGTGGCGCAAAAGCTGGTCGATGCCAAGGTGGTCGCGGTGGTCGGGCACTTCAACTCGGGCGCCTCGATCCCCGCTTCCAAGGTGTATGCGGATGCCGGCATCCCGCAGATTTCGCCCTCCTCCACCAATCCGAAGTACACCCAGCAGGGCTTCAAGACCACCTTCCGCGTGGTCGCCAACGACGACCAGCAGGGCCCGGTGAACGCGAAATACGCGCTGGAAGAGCTGAAGGTGAAAAAGATCGCCGTCATCGACGATTCGACCGCCTACGGCCAAGGGCTTGCCGATGCCTTCACCAAGACCGCCAAGGACGGCGGCGCCGAGATCGTGGCCCAGGAGCACACCACCGACAAGGACACCGACTTCAAGGCCATCCTCACCAAGATCAAGGCGAAAAAGCCCGACCTGATTTTCTTCGGCGGCATCGACCCGCAGGCCGGCCCGATGAAAAAGCAGATGAAGGAACTGGGCCTGACCGCCAAGCTGATGGGCGGCGACGGCATCCAGACCCCCAATTACATCAAGCTCGCCGGCGACGCCGCCGAAGGCACCTATGCTTCCATCCCCGGCCTGCCGAAAGACCAGATGCCCGGCGGCAAGGCCTTCCTTGAAAAATACAAGAAGAAGACCGGCAAGGAAGTCGAACTCTATGCGCCGATGGGCTACGACGCCGTATTCGTGTTCTACGAAGCGATGAAGCGTGCCGGCTCGACTGACCCGGCGACGTTCCTGCCGGAAGTCGGCAAGACCAGCTACACCGGCGTGATCGGCCCGATTGCCTTCGACGAGAAGGGCGACCTGAAAAACGGCCCGCTGACCATTTACGTCGCCAAGGGCGGCACCTGGGAGCCAGTGAAGGTTTCGACGATGGGCGGCGCTGCGCCGGCCGCGGCGGCACCGGCCGACGCAAAAGCGGACAGCAGCGCGGCGGCCCCGGCGCCGGCCGCCGATACCAAAAAGGACGACAAGAAATAGCGTCTGATGCAGCCCGAGAGACAACGGCGCCCCAGGGCGCCGTTTTCATTGCTACGTTTATTCGCCGCGCACGCCCTGCTCCAGCCAGATCAACCCGGCCATGCGCCCGCTGGAGCCCTGGTCGCGCCGGTGGGAAAAAAAGCGCCGGTCGCTGACGGTGCAAAATCCGCCGCCGAATACCATGCGCACGCCGCGCGCATGCAGGCGCTGGCGCGCCAGCGCATACAGGTCGCACAGCCATTTGCCCGGCCGGCCCGGATAGCGCCGAAACGCGGTGGCTGCCCGCGGGTCGTGCGCGCTGAAGGCCGCCAGCACATCGTCGCCGACTTCGAATTGCGCCGGCCCGATGCAGGGGCCGAGATAGGCCATGACGTCCTCCGGGCCGCAATCCAGTGCGTCCACCGCCGCTTCCAGCACACCGCCCGCCAGGCCGCGCCAGCCGGCGTGCGCCGCGCCCACCGCCGTCCCCGCGCGATTGCACAGCAGCACCGGCATGCAGTCGGCCGCCATCACCGCGCAGACCCTCCCAGCCGTATGAGCCACGGCGCCGTCGGCCGCGCTATCGTCGGCGGCGCTTTCCGCGTGCACCACGACATTCCCATGCACCTGATGCAGCCAGAGCGGCTCGGCCGGCAGCGCCGCGCGCAGCAGGGCGCGGTTGGCGCGCACGTTTTGCGCCGTGTCGCCGGAGCGCAAGCCGAAATTCATGCTGTCGTAAGGCGCCGGGCTGACGCCGCCGGCACGGGTGGTGATCAGTGCGCGTACCCGCGCGGGCGCCTGCCAGTGGGGAACGATCCAGTCGGGGTCGTAGTTCATGCGGGAATTCATGCGGGTTCCAGGCTTTGCAACAGGCTCTCCATGTCGGCGGGAAGCGGTGCTTCCCAGGCCATGGTCTTGCCGCTGCGGGGATGGACCAGCGCCAGTTCGCGCGCGTGCAGGGCCTGGCGGGTGAACCAGGACTTGCTCGGCGCCTGCCCATAGAGCGGGTCGCCCACCAGCGGGTGCTTGATGTGCTGCATGTGGACGCGTATCTGGTGGGTACGCCCGCTCTCCAGGCGGCATTCCGCCAGCGTCGCGGCGGCACCTGAATGCCGGTAGTGGCCCAGCGGCCGGTAGTGCGTTACCGCTGCCTTGGCGCCGCTTTGCTCCTCGTGCAGCACAGCCATGCGGGTTCGCTGCGTCGGATGGCGGCCGATGGCGGCCGCAACAGTACCCGGCCGATCGATATTGCCGGCCACCAGTGCCCAGTAGAGACGCTTGACCGTGCGCGCCTGCAGCTGCCGCACCAGCGCGGTCTGCGCCTCCAGGGTCTTGGCCACCACCAGCAGGCCGGAGGTTTCCTTGTCCAGCCGGTGCACGATGCCGGCGCGCGGCACCCCCTGCAATTGCGGCGCGTGGTGCAGCAAGGCATTGAGCAGGGTGCCATTCCAGTTGCCGGCCGCGGGATGGGTTACCAGGCCGGCCGGCTTGTTGATCACGATGATCGTCGCGTCCTCGTATACGACGTCCAGGGGAATCGCTTCGGCGGTAAACGCGCCTTCATCCGGTGCCGCCTGCGGCAGCACTTTGACCGCCTCGCCGCCGCGGATCTTCTGCTTGGGGTCGGCATGCGCGCCGCCCAGGGTGACGGCTCCCGCCTCAATCCAGGTCTTCAGGCGATTGCGCGAAAACTGCGGCAGCGCCTGGGCCAGCCAGACATCCAGGCGCGTGCCGGCGGCCTGCATTGGCGTCACCAGGGCCAGCGGTCCTGCCGCCCCGTCCGGGCCTTCCAGCTCCTCGGGCAGTTCGTCTTCCGGCGCCAAACCGTCTACCGCCCGGTCTTCGCTATAATGCGTCGTTGTTTTTGATACGGTTTTTGCCATGACGCGTTATCTTAGCCTGCCACTCCCCAACCTGCACTGGTTGCGTGGATTTTTCCTTGCTTTCGTGATGTCCTGCCTGCTCGGCGCCTGCGCCACCGGCAACACCGGTAACAAGGAATACGACGAGACCAAGGGCTGGACGGCGGAGCGCATCTACACCGAAGCCCGGGAAGAGATGAACGGCGGCGGCTGGGACCGCGCCATCAAGCTGCTGGAAGTGTTGGAAGCCAAATATCCCTTCGGCCGCTTCGCCCAGCAGGCACAGATGGACATCGCTTACTCCTACTGGAAAAACAGCGACAAGGCTTCCGCGGTAGCCGCCTGCGACCGCTTCATCAAGCTCTACCCCAACCACGCCTACATCGACTATATGTATTATCTGCGCGGGCTGGTCAATTTCAACGAGGATCTCGGGATTCTCGGCAAGCTTTCCCGCCAGGACCCGACCGAGCGCGACAACAAGGCCTCGCGCGAATCCTTCGACACCTTCAAGGAACTGGTGACGCGCTTCCCCGACAGCAAGTACGCGCCGGATGCGCGCCTGCGCCTGCAATACCTGGTCTTTTCCCTGGCCAAATACGAGGTCCATGTGGCGCGCTACTACATGAAGCGCGGCGCCTATGTGGCAGCCATCAACCGCGCGCAAAACGTGATTACGGTTTACCCCAACACGCCGGCGCAGGAAGAGGCCCTGTACATCATCTCCAAGGCCTACGAGGCGATGGGCATGAAAGACCTGGCCGGCGACGCGCGCAAGGTGCTGGACAATACCTACCCGAACAGCACGATTGTGCGCAACAACGGGCCGGTGAACAACGACCCCTGGTGGAAAATCTGGTAAGGGATCGTCAGGAAATAAAAAAGGGCGCGGACTGAACTGACCCCCTAAAGTTGGACGGTTAAAAAGCTAGGCCATCAAGGGCTGGGTCCTGTACTGGACAGGACTCAGCCCAATTAATTTGAGTTTGATGCGGCGATGATTATAGTAGTGGATGTACCGGGCCAACCCCCTCTGTAACTGGTCCAAGCAGGTAAATTTGTTCAGGTAAAAGAACTCGGCCTTAAGCGTCCCAAAGAAGCT
>JAQGMJ010000088.1 GCA_028292405.1 Betaproteobacteria bacterium | reverse complement strand
TCCCCGCCGGGTGCGGCCCCGGCCCTGCGCCCGGCGCGCCCACGCCCGGCCCTGCACCAGCCGCGCCGCCCGCCCGACTTCGCCCGCGCCCGCGCCGACATCGCCGCCTGCGCCCTCACTGATGCATTGATCGAAGCCGAAGACGCCCACGCCGAACTGCAATCGCGCTTCACCGACCTGCGCGCCATGAAGCCCGCCACCGCCGCACTCCTCTTCGGCAGCCAAGCCGCCTGGCGCCAGGCCCTGGCGCGCGTCGGCATCGCCGCCGGCCGGCACCTGAGCGCCGTCGAAGCCCTGCGCACCCGCCTGCGCGCCACCCCCGATTTTTCCCTGAACGACATTGCCCGCCCGCTCGGCCCGACCACCCGCGTGCAATGGACCGGAGACTGACATGACCACCCGCAAAACCGCCCTTCTCGCCACCCCCGCCGCCCCCGGCACCGGCCCCGCCCTGCGCGTGCCGCGCCTCACCCGCCGCCAGTCCATCCGCGAACGCGCGCGCAAAAAAGCCGCCCGCACCAGCAGCTTCGACCCCAACAAATACCGCCTGCGCGCCCGCGCCAAGCGTGACGCCGCGGCCACGACCGCGACCACGACCGCAACCAAACCCGCCGCCGCGCCCGCCCGCACGCCGGCACGCACCAGCCCGCCGCCCTTGCGCTCCCTGCTCACGGTGCCCCCGCTCGTGCTCGCGCGCCCCCTCGTGCGCGAAGGCGGCGAAGACTACCGCCTGCATCCCTCGCGCCTGCTGCCGAACACGCGCGAAGCCTACTGGGCCGGCAGCCAACCCGGCGCCGTACTCCGATCCACTCTCCCACCCGCGCCGCGCCCGGCGCGCAAATCCAAAGCCTGATCGGCCGCGCGCCCGGCGCCACCGCCGGCATGCCCGGCGGCGCCGACGTGGCCGGCCGCTAGCCCACTCATTGAGGTCCCCATGACCATCCGCATCCCCATCATCGGCCAAAGCACCACCACCAGCTTCGTCCCGCAACAAAACGTCCAAGCCATCCAGATCGCCGACCCGCGCGGCGAAGCCCTGCAAGGCCTCGGCAAAAGCATCGGCGACCTTGGTGACGGCCTCGACAAGTACGACAAGGCCCACCCCGCCGTCGCCTTCAAGGCCGACCAGGACAACAACGCCTGGACCCTGCAAGCCTATGCACAATGCGTCAAGCACGGCAGCGACCTCACCGCCCACTACGCCGGCATCTCCACTCCCGGCGACGGCACTTACCCCGCCGCCGACAGCGTCATCGCCAGCGCCAATGCGGGCGCCGACGCCTCGCCGCTGGCCCATCCCGCCACGCTGCTGAGCACCCCCAACCCGATCCACGCGATGATCGCCGGCCTGATGCCGGGCGGCAGCGCGGGTGCCGGCAATCCCGCCGACCCCAACGCCGCCGCCAACGACCCCTCACCCACCGACGCCAGCGTCCACGGCACCACCGGCGCCTGGATCAACGGCTACGACCTCGGCGCCCGCGCCGCCATCGCCGCCGCCCCCAGCAAGTCCGTCGCCGCCTCCCTGGCCGCGCAATGCGATACCGATCGCCGCCAGGGCGCCCGCACCATCATGGGCCTGGAAGCAAAAGGCAACGTGCAGCAGCGCCAGAGCACGGCGCTCAGCGCCGCGCAGACCATCGCCACCTACGGCGTCGCCGCCGACCCCGCCACCCTGCCGCAAGCGCTCGCCTTCTTCCAGCGCCACCCCATCCGCATCGAAGGCAGCGCGGCCGACCAGGCGAGCTTCGACGCCAGCCTGCGACAGACCCTGGTCGGCGCCGGCATCAAGACGCTGCTGGCGCGCGACCCGCAGGGCACGCTGCGGCAGTTGCAAGGAGAGACGGGTGAGAAGGGTAAAAACGAGGAGGACGGGACCGGCGAGCCAGAGCCGGCTGCCGCGCTCCACCCGGCCATCGCAGCGCTCACTCCGGAGGAACGGGCAAGCTACCTGCCGCAAGCCGTCCGCGCCGTCGTGGTCGCCGACAGCAACTTCCGCGCGGGGGTGCGCCAGGGCGCCGCCGCCGCCAGCCAGTCCTACCTGGCCCCCGGCAACGCCGCCAACCCGCCCCGCCCGGAAGACTTCACCCGCGCCTTCGGCGCCGAAGAGGGGCAGCGGCAATACCAGCAAATGCAGGAAGCCCAGCAGTCCGGGCAAATACGCCAGCAGATATTGCCGCTGCCCGACAGCGACTTGCAGCGCATGCTTGACGAGGCGGGTCCCCGGCAATTCCCCGGCGATGTCATCAGCCCGCCGCACGGGCACGGTCCTGGCTTCCAGGGGCTGGAGGGTGTCGAAGGCGCCACGATGGCTCCCGACCGCATCGCCGTTGCGCCGCCTCCCGGTTCCAGGCCGCGCAGCCTGGATGGCATCGTGCCGGACCGCATCGAAGTCGCACCTTCGCGCTTCGGCTTGCTCGAGCGCCAGATCCAGTCATTGCGCCGGCAGCGCGCCAACGACCCAATCCAGGCCGCGCAGGACGCCAGCAGCTACGGCGTGAAGCCGATCGACTTCACCCAGGCCGCCGCCTCCGGCGCCGCGCTCGGCGCCGCCCTGCAAGGCCGCGCCCAGGTGGCCGACGACATCGCCCGCGCCTACAACGTCGCGCCCGCCGTGCTCTCGCAAGCCGAAGTCAGGCAACTCGCCGTCACCCTGCAAGGCCGCAAGCCGGACGAGCAGCAGGCGCTGCTCAAGCAGATCAGTGACGGTATCAACAACTTTCCGCTGACGCAGGACACCCTGCGGGCACTGTCGGTGCATGAGCCGGTGATTGCGTTGGCGGGGTTTCATCAGGCCAATGAAAGCGCAAATGACGACGGCTCCGAGCCTGCATCTGGAGGGCCTGCCATCACCGCGACCGCAGTAGGGCAAGACGATACTGGGTTGATCGATGCTTCAAGCACAGGTGCGCAAGGCGCCTGGGGCGGCGACGGCAAGCTCGATGCCGTTGAATTGCTCCTGCGCGGCAATGCGCTGGTGCAACCGCAAGGAGATGGCGCGCAACAGGGCAAGCCTTTGCCGATGCCGCCGTTCCAGGAGATGTGGCACAGCTTCTCCGACCTGACCGGCAACGCATACGCGTCCCACTCTGGCGCCGAAACCATGCAATTTTCCGGCGCGCATGCCATCTACGCTGAGTTGAAACGGCGCGACGGAGATCAAAGTACAGAACTCGATCCGTCCAAAATGCAGGCCGCTGTATTTATCGCCGACAACGGCAGCGCCACGCCGCGGACAGCGGGCCTGCTGACCAACGTGAGCTTTGCCTTCTTCCGGGACGACAACACGAAGTCAATTGAACAGGCCAATTCTCCTCCTGCCGGCAATTCCTCGCCGCGCGCGAATCCCGGCGGACCTACCGATTGGAACCGGACGCTGCCGGGCGTTGCTCCACTCGCGAAAGAAGACGGCCGGAAGGTAGCCGAGCAGGCGCAGGCATTCAAGAACGGCGTTGGCGATTTGCTGGCCGCGACCCAGAGTGCCGACCCCGCCGCCTTCTCAGAGTCCGGGAAGTCCCAGGGCGCCAACGTAATGCCGCAAGGCATCAACAGCCTGCGCAATGTTGGCAAGTGGCTCGCGCAAGACCCCAAGCACGGTGAAATGCTGTTGCAGCAGTCATTCGGCGCCTTGTTGGCACGCGACGGCAAGCAGCATCAGTTGGATGGTCCCCTGACTCCGCAACACCTTGACCAGGAAGTGGCCAAGAGCGGTACCAGTGTGCAAGAAGCTTGGCGCATCGTCAAAAGCGTGGTCGAAACCATCCGCACCGGCGATCCGACCGACCCGGACACCGCGAGAAGTATCGGCGTGGGTATGTACTACCTCCGCCAGCCGGAGTTCCACCAGGTTGCAACGGGTTTGGTGCTGGGCATGCTAAGCATGCAGGGTGATACAAGCGCGGCAGTTGAAAAAATCATCGCGGCCTCGCAGCAAAAAGATCCCGAGCAACCCCTTTATGTGTGGCATGGCGCCACGGCGGCTGATCTAGATACTGCCGCTGGCATAGCGAGCGCCAGTTTTAATGCAGGCGCTGAGGCAGCGGTTCCGATAATCAAAGGTGCTGGAGCGAAGGGCGCGAAAATTGTTGGCGATGCCGCGCGAGAAGCCGCTAATGCCTTTTCCGTTGTGCCTCCTAGCAGATTTGCGGAAGCCGCAGGAGCTGCGCGTTTTGGACGAAATGGAGTGCCAAGCACCTCGTCACCTATGGCTGCCGCAGGTGAAAAGCCTGGATCAAGCGGAGGCGGAAAAACTACTACAACGACGGTGAATGACACGACTCCAACAGAATTTAATGAAAGCGCCCCCGTCAACTCAAAACATGGATCAAACGTTTCAAGAGAGGAAGCCGATAACGCGAAGCAGAGTACCAAAGGACCTTCTGGAACATTATCCACTGAAAAATATTTGGAGAGCCGGTGGGACAAGGCCACTTTCGGCACGACAAAAGATAGCATTGACTATCATCTAAAGGTGCATGGTCAGGAATTGACCGCTGTTGAATACACGCAACGGGCTGAGAAGGCGTTTAGAGATCCCAGCGCCAAGCGTACGCCAGGTATTGATAAATTGGGACGGCCGGCTGTCAGAATTGAATCGAAGATTGGCGAAGGTACGTTTACTCCAAAAGGCAAAATAATTTTCTTTCATCCAAACTTATGAACCGCGAAAAACTGCAACTTCTCTTTGACAAACTCCGTGATACCACGACCTTTACATATCACTACACCGGTGTTCTAAAGGACGCCGCTTTCGAACTGGTAGAGGAGGATGTGTTCTTGGCAGGAATTATCCATAGCCTCCTTGAGGGACACTCGATACAGACTGATGACATTGCCGCGATACGCAAACCGACCTTGGTTGGTACGGCTTGGCAAATGCGCGACGGTTCCACCGTGAATCTGCGAGAGGATTCTCATATGCTGACGCATGCTCGATTGATTGAGGCCGCTAGGGAAGAGTGTCTTAAGTCCCTTATTCAATAGCGGAATAAAAGGGGCCAGGGGGTGAGCTACCCCGGGTTTCGTGGACACGTGAATCAAGCGCCCATGAAGTCCTGCTCAACCTGCTCGGGGTGCGGTAGCCGAGAGATTGATGAATGCGTTTCCTGTTGTAGAACAACTCGATGTAATCGAAGATCGCTGCCCTGGCCTGGTCGCGTGTGGCAAAGTCGCAATGATGGACCAACTCGTTCTTTAAAGTCGAGAAGAAGCTCTCCGCCACCGCGTTGTCCTGCGGCACTTTCCTGCCATTCATACGCGCGACGATACCGTGCCGAGCCATCAGTTCGCGGTACGCCCCAGTGTTGTACTGGGGGCCGCGGTCCGTATGGTGGATCAGTCCACGCTGCGGCCGGCGATGCGCGATCGCCATGCTGAGGGCGCCAACATGCACGATCTGGCCGGGCTGGTGGTGCATGGCCCAGCCCACCACCTTGTGCGAGCACAGGTCAAGCAGCACCGCCAGATGCAGCCAGCCTTCGCGGATCCGGATGAAGGTCATGTCGCCCACCCAGACGTGATCAGGCGAGAGGGCGATAAAGTGGCGCTGCAGCAGTCCGGCGCCGGCGCCGCCGTCTTGTGGTGCTCGACGGTGATGCGCTGCCTGCTGGTCCGCCTGGCTTCGATGCCGGCCTCCCGCCTGAGCCGGGCGACCCGGTGCTTGCCGCAGGCGATGCCGCGCTGCCCCAGGGTTCGCCAGGTCTTGATCGCCCCGTAGGCTTCCCGATGGTCGGCATGGACCTGGCGAATGGCTTGCAGGAATCGCTGATCGGCCTGGGCGTGCGCGCTGGCCGGCCTTGCCAGCCAGGCGTGGTAGCCGCTGCGCGAGACTTGCAGGAACCGGCACAGCTTGGCGACGGCGTGCTGCTTGCAGTGATCGCGGATGAAGGCGTACTTCACGGTAATTCCCTCGCGAAGTACGCTGCGGCTTTTTTTAAGATGTCGCGCTCCTCGGTTACCAGCTTCAGTTCGCGCTTGAGGCGTTCGACTTCGCTGTACTCGGCGAGCGGCTTGGCACCCGGGCCGCGGAAGGCGCTCTCCGTTCCCTTGGTCTTGAGCTGGAGCTGCCATTTGTGCAACTGACTTATATAAACATTTTGGCTATGAGTCAGGCTCCCATCACGCGGCACGTGTAATGCTTACGCTTCAAAAAGCATTTGATTTGAGCTTTTCTGATGTCAAGCCCATATCTGAAGCAGAATGCACGGGTACTTGGGGGCACGATGACGAGGCAGTCGATCGTATTCTGCGTCCTGTACTGCGAGATGCGCTGAATGGGCGAAAGTAAAAGCGAAAGGGGGCAGGCCGAAAATATTATTAAAAATAAAAGAGGCTAAGCTCTGAGGTTTCCCCACGAATAGTGATTGAATTTCATTGGGTTAAGTATTAGTGTGCGGCTAAAACGGCATGCGGGACAGGTGCCTGCATGGCAACGAACTTGTTCCTTGTTAGCGACCAAACTGACAAGGGATCGAAGCCATGCAGACGAAAGGAATTTCGGAAATTGGTGGCAGAGGTGAATGTACACCGCCTCGCGGCGAAGGCTTAACGCGTTGAAAGAAACGATAAAAGGGCCATCCATCGCCTTCAAAAGCAGATTCGCCCTCCGCCGCTGACCCACGGATCACCCGCGAATGCCGCGCGCCGCGTTGAAGGCGACGTGCCGCTGGCGTAGATTGTCCGCATCATCACGCGCAATCTTCCCGTGCCGCCCATTCGACCGATTTCTTGCTGGTCTTTTCGTCGTCTCCCTGTTCTGGCGCTGCTTCTCGCCGTCGCGGCCCACGCGCAGCAACCCACGCTGACGCCGGTCGATCCGCAGGTGCTGCAACAGCAGACCCCGCCCGGCGGCGTGCTGCTGGCGCACGGCGGGCCGCCTTGCGGCGCGGGCGATTTGTACTTCGTGCAGTCCGGGCGCTACAGCGCGCAGGAGCTGGGCTGGGCGCGCCAGAGTTTCGCGCTGATTTATTTTTACGAGCAGGGCATGAGCAATGCCGCCATCCTCGAGTACGGCACCGGGCACCGCGTGAGCCGCGCGCGGGCCGATGCGCTGATGAGGTCGCCCGACTACCTCGCCTGGGCCGGCGAGCGCGGCCGCGCGGCGCTGGAGAAGTTGCGCGAGGCGCGCCGCGTTTATCTCGCGCAAGCGCGCAAGTCCGATGCCACGCTCAACAACCAGGGGCAGGAGGCGTTCGACAAGCTGCCCGAGGTCGCGGCCTTTCGCGCCGCCCGCCGCGCCGCGCGGGCCTGGCTGGTCGAGCGCATGGGCCTGCAGGTCAAGCCCGACCTGGCGCGCTGCTAGGCGATGCCGTCGCGCCAGGCGCTGCCGACGACGCGAGGCGCGATTGCAGCGGCGGGCACAGCCGCACTGCCCGCCACGAAACCGCGCGGGTCTGCCCGTGACCCGCAGGTGCGCCGGACGGCGTACCTATGCATGACCCTGCACGCCGCCGTGCGCCTGCGCCGCCTGCTGCGCACGCCGCCACCCGGCCGGCGGCGCGCCCACCGCGCGCTTGAAGGCGCGGGTAAACGCCGCCTCCGACTCGTAGCCCACCTCATGCGCAATCGTCACCACCGGCGCGCGGCTCTCGCGCAGCAGCGTGGCGGCGGCCTGCATGCGCCACTGCGCCAGGTACTGCATCGGCGGCTGGCCGACAAAGCGGTTGAAGCGGTCGTGAAAAGCCGAGCGCGACAGCGCCACCTCGCGCGCCAGCGCGTCCATGGTCCAGGCGCGGCCGGGCTGCGCGTGCATCAGCGACAGCGCGCGGCCCACATGGCGGTCGCGCAGCCCGGCCAGCCAGCCGGCGCCGGACTCCGGCAGGCGCTCCGCGTGGCGCCGCAGCGCGTCGACGAACATCAACTCGCTGATGCGCTCCAGCACCGCGTCGCCGCCGGGCCGCTTGTGGTGCGAAGCCTCCACCGCCTGGCTGATCACCTGCGCCACCCAGGCGCCGTTGTCCGCCGCCGGCAGGTGCAGCAGGCGTGGCAGGGTAGCGATCAGCGGGTTGAAGGGCTTGAGATCGCAGCCGAGAAAGCCGCAGGCCACGTGCACCGGCATCTCCGGCGCCGGCGTGCCGATGGAAAAATCGGTCGGCGTGCGAAACGACACGGGAATCGGCCGCGGCTGGTTGCGCATGGCGAGCATCCACTGCGGGTCGAACGGCGGCGGCGTCAACCCCGGCGCGCTCGAAATCACATGCGCGTCGCCATGCGGAAATATCACGATGTCGCCGGTCTCCATCCTCACCGCCGGCTCGCCCTCGATGGCGGCCCAGCCGCTGCCGCGGGTGATCACGTGGTACTCCATCACATGCTCCGCCCCCGGCAGCACCGCCTCGGCGATCACCTTGGCCGCCGGCGCGCCCGCCGTCCACTCGCCGTCGCGGAAGTTCAGGGCGAAAAAAACCGCCCCGCGCAGGCGCACCGCGCGCAGCACATCGGAGAGGGGATCGGTGGCCATCCGCTGATTCTACGGCGGCGCGGGCAAGCGCGCCGGTGTTTCGGTCAAGCGCCCCGGTCTTTACGGACGCGCGGCCCGGGGCGCCCTGCTTGCAGGGGCATGGACCACCTGCCCGCCCGTTTCCGGGCGCATGGACCACCCGCCCGCCCGTTTCCGGGCGCATGGACCTACCCGGGCGCCGCTTTTGGCGCACGGGCAAATACGGCGCGCCGCTTCTGGCGCATGGACAAATACAGCGCGCCGCTTTGGGCGCACGGACAAATACGGCGCGCCACTTGCGGACGCGCGGACAAGCGCGGGCGACGCCAAATCAAGTGCCGCCCGCGGCGCCTCCCTACAATCTGCCGCTGCGCGTGGAAGCCATCTCCCGCGCCGGGCCCCCCGGACCGGCGCGGCGGCTTCCGCGACACCCGGCCGCGCGCAACCCGTGCGGCCGGCCTCTCCCTTAAGGACCTTAGTAACATGAGCAAGCAAAACACCTACAAGGGCGCCTGCTTCTGCGGCGCCGTCCAGCTCAGCGTCAGCGGCGAGCCCGCCGGCGCCGGCTACTGCCACTGCCAATCCTGCCGCAGCTGGTCCGCCGGCCCGGTCAACGCCTTCACCCTGTGGCCGCCGGCCGCCGTCGAAGTAACGCAAGGCGCGGAACACATCGGCAGCTACAACAAGACCCCGCACAGCACCCGCAAGTGGTGCAAGACCTGCGGCGGCCACCTCTTCACCGATCACCCCGGCATGGGCCTGATCGACGTCTACGCCGCCACCATTCCCGAATTCCCCTACGCCGCCGGCGTCCATGTGCACTACCAGGAAACCCGCTTGCCGATGAAGGACGGCCTGCCTAAAATGCGTGACCTGCCGAAGGAAATGGGCGGCTCGGGCGAATTGCTCGCGGAGTAGCCGCGGCCAGGCACCGGGCGCGGCGCGCCCGGGTCCAGACCAGCAAGCCGAACCAGCAAGGAGCAAACGATGGCCCTGCGACTGCGCCCCAACTGCGAATACTGCGACATCGACCTGCCGCCGGCCTCGTCGCTGGCGCGCATCTGCTCCTACGAATGCACCTTCTGCGCCGACTGCGTGCAGCGGCACCTGCACAACGTCTGCCCCAACTGCGGCGGCGGCTTCACCCCGCGCCCGATCCGCCCCGCCACCGAATGGCGCCCGGGCTTAAGCGTCGCCAAGCGCCCGGCTTCCACCGAGCGCGTGCATCTTTCCTGTTCGAAGGAAGAAGTCGCCGCGCACGCGCAGCGGATTCGCGGCACCCCGCCAGAGCAACGCTGAGGCGGGACGTGAATCGTGCCTGAGCAACGCTGAGGCGGGACGTGAATCGTGCCTGAGCAGCGCTGAGGCCGGACGTGAATCGTGCCGGAGCAACGCTGAGGCCGGACGTGAATCGTGCCGGAGCAGCGCTGAGGCCGGACGTGAATCGTGCCGGAGCAACGCTTGGCGGTACGTTGATCGTCCCCGAGCGGCGCCAAGGCAGCACGTAGATCATGTCGGAGCAATGCCGACGCGCGATACGCATCTTCCACAGCGGCCTCAGCACCCGCGAGCTGCAACCCGGCCGGGCCCTGGTGCGCGTCAAGCTGATCAACATCCATACCCCAGTTGCAGTTGCTGCAGCGAACTTGGCGCCCTCGCCCTGCCCGTCACCTTCCTGCGCCCCGCTTGGTACCTGGGATCGCGTTCGAGGGCGGTGCGGTCGAGGTGCGCAAAGGCGAAGTCGGGCTCGACACGGTGTTGCGCGGGCTTATCGAGCGTTCGTGAGGTTGAAAAGATCAGCGGCGGGCGGCTGACCCCTTGATGTTTCCGCCCGGCGACGGACACCGGAAAACCAGAAACAAAACGCCGCGTCCGATGTGACTATCCCGCTCCGCGCAGGAAAATTTTCCCGCCACTTCATCGCTGCCGCAACTCTTACCGCAGCCGGAAAAGCCTACCGCCGGTTTGCGTCCAATGCAAGGCGTGTTCCCCTATCGGCACCGGGCTTGCTGCATTTCATGCAGGAGCCGCCCTCCGGCGGTCCTTTACACACGACAGGAGAAACGCATGAAGAAAACCAGTACCCTCATCGCCATGCCTGTATTGTTCGCGCTGGCCGCGCCGCTGTACGCACAGACGGCCGACACGGCCGGCGGCGGCGTCGGCGGCACCGCCATCAACAGCACCGGCGCGGGCCTGAATGCCGGCGGCGGCAGCACCTCCAGCAATGGCAACAGCGGCGCATCGCGCAGCAGCAGCGGCGGCATCGGCGCCGGTGCGCTATCGAACACAAGGGCCAGTGCCGGCGCCATTGGCGGCGGCTCGTCCACGAATAACGGCAACGGTTCCTCGCGCAGCGGCGGCGGCGCCGTCGGCGGCGTGGCGCAGAACAGCACCGGCCTGGGCCTGGGCGCCGAAGGCAGCAGGAATGCCACCGGCGGCAACGGCGGCTCGCGCAGCAGCAGCGGCGGTGT
>JAQGMJ010000073.1 GCA_028292405.1 Betaproteobacteria bacterium | reverse complement strand
GGTCGAGGTGTTGTCGATCACGGCGCGGCCGGCGCCGCCGGGGTGCGCGGCGGGCCGGCCGGCGCGGTTGATGTGGCTTCGATTTTCATGATGCAGCTCCCAAGAGGCAGCCGGATGCGAGGCAGGGCGAAACCGGCGCCTGCCCGCATCCGGCTGCCCCCTCGTCAGAGGGGGCAGGGGCATGGCCGATCGGAGGAAGAGCCATGCTTTTAGCCATCAGTGCAGCAGGGACAGCACGCTCTGCGGCTGCTGGTTGGCTTGCGCGAGCATCGCGGTGCCGGCCTGTTGCAGGATGTTGGCGCGCGACAGGTTCGCGGTTTCGCTGGCGTAGTCGGCGTCCATGATGCGGCCCATCGAGGTGCTCTGGTTCTGTACCGAGGTCTGCAGGTTGCTGACGACGCTGTTGAAGCGGTTCTGCGTGGCGCCGTAGAGCGCGCGCTCGCTGGTGACCGTGTCGATCGCCTTGTCGAGGTTGTCGATCACCGAGCCCAGGCTGGTGGTGGTCGAGGTGTTGTCGATCACGGCGCGGCCGGCGCCGGTGTTGTCGGTGCCCGCGACGGCGGTGATGTTCGCGTTGGTCGTCATGTTGGTCGTGGTGACCGTGATCATGTCGTTGGTGGTGGTGCCGGCGCCGACCTGGAAGCCCTGGGCACCGGCGTTGGTACCGAGGATCGCCTTGCCGTTGAAGCTGGTGCCGCCGAGAACGCGCTGAACTTCCTTCGCCAGTTCGCCGAATTCCTTGTCCAGCGAGTCCTTGTCCGAGGTGGAGTTGGTGGCGTTGCGGGCCTGCACGGCCAGTTCACGCATGCGCTGCAGGGAGTCGGAAACCGAGGACAGGGCGCCGTCGGCGGTTTGCGCCAGGGAGATGCCGTCGTTGGCGTTGCGCACGGCGACGTTCATGCCCTTGACCTGGGCGTTCATGCGGGTGGCGATGGCCAGGCCGGCGGCGTCGTCGGCCGCGCTGTTGATACGCAGGCCGGAGGACAGGCGCTGGACGGAAGTCTGCAGGGAGGCCTTCGAGTTGTTCAGGTTCAGCTGGGCGACGAGCGAAGAGGTGTTGGTGTTGATGGTAGCTGCCATGATGATTCTCCTTAATCCGGAAAGTGATCCAAAGTTAAATTAAATGCGGACCGGTGGGTCCTAGGTTCGGTTCATCTAGACCCGCAGGCTGTTTCCAGCTTCCGTGGTCCGCAACTTCGGTTCGGAATCTTCAGGGATTCAAACCGCTGTTATTTCCTTTAACGGGCGCCCCGGGGTAAAACTTTAGGCCGGGTTGCTGTTGTTGCCGGATGCTGCAGTTGCTGGTGCTTTAGGTGACCGATCTCCGCGAGCGAGACGGTTTACGGCTCGCCGCGCGGATTCCTTTAGGCAGATACTTCAACGATGGGTAACGACTTCCTTCCTATATGGGAGTTCATGGTCCAGGCGCGCGGCCGGATCTGCCGCCTGCGCCTGCCGCTGTTGCCGCAACTGTTACTGCAGGAGCTTGAGGACGCTCTGCGGCATCTGGTTGGCTTGCGCGAGCATCGCGGTGCCGGCCTGCTGCAGGATGTTGGCGCGCGACAGGTTCGCGGTTTCGCTGGCGTAGTCGGCGTCCATGATGCGGCCGCGGGCCGAGGTCTGGTTTTCAGCGGCGACCTGCAGGTTGTTGACGACGTTGTTGAAGCGGTTCTGCGTGGCGCCGTAGAGTGCGCGCTCGCTGGTGACCGTGTCGATCGCCTTGTCGAGGTTGTCGATCACCGAGCCCAGGCTGGTGGTGGTCGCGGTGTTGTCGATCACGGAGCGGCCGGTGCCGGCGTTGTCGGTGCCCGCCACGCCGGTGATGTTGGCGTTGGTGGTCATGTTGGTGGTGGTCACGGTGATCAGGTCGTTGGTGGTGGTGCCGGCGCCGACCTGGTAGTCCTGCGAACCCGCCTGGGTGCCGAGGATGGTCTTGCCGTTGAAGGTGGTGCCGCCGAGAACGCGCTGGACTTCCTTCGCCAGTTCGCCGAATTCCTTGTCCAGCGAATCCTTGTCGGTATTGGAGTTGGTGGCGTTGCGGGCCTGGATCGCCAGTTCGCGCATGCGCTGCAGGGCGTCGGAGACCGAGGAAAGCGCGCCGTCGGCGGTCTGCGCCAGGGAAATGCCGTCATTCGCGTTGCGCACGGCGACGTTCATGCCCTTGATCTGCGAATTCATCCGCTCGGCGATGGCCAGGCCGGCGGCGTCGTCGGCCGCGCTGTTGATGCGCAGGCCGGAAGACAGGCGCTGCACCGACATCTGCAGGGATTCTTTGGATGCCGCGAGATTGCGCTGCGCGTTGATCGACGCAGAATTGGTGTTGATGGTTGCTGCCATGGTGATTCTCCTATATCCGGAAGTAGAGGTGCATTGAAAAAATGTGCTGTTGCGCTCGCGCGTGCTGCATGCTGCTGGGCAATCGCCGCATTACAGCCCTACGGCGCGCTCGTTTCCGGCACCTTGGAGTTTCATCTCGAGGCTGAGCCCCGATGCAAAACGCCGTCCCGCTTCCGTTAAAGAGCGGGCACAACCTGGGCGGTGCCGCTGCCACTGGTGTCGTCTAGCAAATATATTTTGTTCAGGCCGCAGTCCAAGCCCTAAATAAACGGCGCTTGTTGCCGTTATTCATCCGACCGGGCGCAATCTGGCGGACTAAAGTGCTGGCCTGTCGGGGGGATATCTGACCGGGAAGGCAGATATTCCTATAGGTAGAACCCCGAATTGCCCGTGGACTCCATCGCTTCCATGCCCTCGATGCGCCTGTTCTATGGCGTCGGCATAAAATGGAAAATCCTTTTGCAACAGTTGCTTAAGGAGTATCCGTAAAGCGGTTTCCAGCTTCGTTAACGAAGCGAAAGAGCGTGTAGGAAGATTTCCGACACCGTGTTGCACCGCTCTGCCTAAGCAGGCACGGCCCGCGTGCTTAGGGCCTCGCGCAGTGCTCTTCGCACGCGATGAACAGAGGAGTTCCAATTAAGAAAAAAAGTCCCGGCGACCACAATGGCATCACTGAATCGCACATCAGTTGACCCACAAAACCAGCCACCCGAGGACACCTAAAATGAACATCCAGAACCTGCACAACGAGATCCGCGAAGCGAATCTTTCCTACCTGATCCTGGCACAGAACATGATCCGCGCCGACCGCGCCGAATCCCTGGTTCGCCTGGGCCTGTCCGAAGACGTCGCCGGCATCATCGACCAGCTCACCGCCGGCCAGCTGCTGAAGATCGCCGGTTCCAACATGCTGATGTGCCGCTTCCGCTTCGACGACAGCGTGGTGTGGAACCTGCTCCTGTCGCACACCAAGGAGCAATCGCAGTCGCAAGCGCAAGGCATGCATGCCGCGATCCTGATGGCCGGCAAAGCCGTCGAGGTGGCCTAATCATGAAAAAGATCAAAACCGTCCTCGGCGAAGCCCGTCAAATCGGCCTGGCTTCCGAACTGATCAACCTGGGCGCCCGACTGCAGGTGCTCGAATCCGAAACCACCCTGTCGCGTGAACGCCTGCTCAAGCTGTACAAGGAAATTCAAAAGAAGTCGCCGCCCAAGGGCATGCTGCCTTTCTCGACCGAATGGTTCATGACCTGGCAGCCGAACATCCACGCTTCCCTGTTCATGAATCTGTACCAGTCGCTGATCACCTCCAGCGAAATCGACGAGATCGACGCCGTGATCCGCGCCTACAAGCTGTATCGCGATTACCTGGTGCAACTGGAAATGCCCGAAGTACTGTCGATCACCCGCGCCTGGCGCCTGGTCAAGTTTATCGATGCCGGCATGCTGACTACCACCGCCTGCAAGCAATGCACCGGCCACTTCGTGGTGCACACCTTCGAGTTGACCAAGGGCTATGTCTGCGGCCTGTGCAACATGCCTTCGCGCGCCGGCAAGACCAAGGCCAGCCACGCCGCCCACCAGCATCACGCCGCCATCGAGGCTTGCGAACCGGAAGAGGTTGCCGTCGAAGAAGGTGCGTCGGCGGCAGTGGCGTAACGGTCGGGCGGCCTGCTTCGGTCGGCCGGCTCACCGTTGCACCAGAAAATGCGAGGTCGAACATGCGACGCCTGCTTGACTACACCCGCAGTGGCCGTTGGCTGACGCTGAACGCCGATCCGGATGCCGCGCCGGCGCGGGGCGATGAAGGCCGGTCGATGGAGCGGCAAATCAGCGAACGCCCGGAAATCCGGATCGAACACGCCGAAGACATTCCGGTGGCGCCGATCCGCCGTTTGTTCGAGTACACCATTTCCGGGCGCTGGCGCTCCCCGGACCAGGGCACGCTGGAGTCGGCTGCCAGCGACGAGGCGCGCCAGCAACTTTGCGACGACGCCTTCTTCGGGCTTGAAGTGAAAGAAATCCCGGCCGAGAAATGGCGGGAGATCGCCCCCCTGTTTCAGCGATAGGACAACCGCGCCGATTGATAAATTGCTGTTGTTGGCGATGGATGGGCGGACCCTGATGGTCCGGTCGCATCCCTTGCCGCGTTCCGCAACCTTCATTTACGGAAAGCACGGACGAACAGCATGCTGGTCATTATCGGTTACATCCTCATCGTGGGCTGCGTGCTCGGCGGCTATACCGCGAGCGGCGGCCACCTGGCCGCGCTGGTGCAGCCGTTCGAACTGCTGATCATCTGCGGCGCCGCCCTCGGTGCCTTCGTGGTGACCAACACCGGCAAGGTGAGCAAGGCCACGTTCAAGCTGCTGCCAAGCGTGCTCGCCGGCTCCAAGTTCACCAAGGAACGCTACCTCGGCCTGATGGGCCTGTTGTTCGAGATCCTGTCGAAGATCCGCAAGGAAGGCCTGATGTCGATCGAAAAGGACGTCGAGGAGCCGGAGAACAGCGCGCTGTTCGGCAAATACCCGGTGCTGCTGGCCGACCATCACCTGGTGGAGTTCATCACCGACTACCTGCGCATGATGGTCAGCGGCAACCTGAACCCGATGGAAATCGAATCCCTGATGGACCAGGAACTGGAGACCCATCACCAGGAAGGCCATGTGCCGGCGCACGCGCTCCAGGGTGTCGCCGACGGCCTGCCCGCATTCGGCATCGTCGCCGCGGTGATGGGCGTGGTGCACGTGATGGGCTCGGTGGGCGAGCCGCCGGCGGTGCTCGGCGAAAAAATCGGCGGCGCCCTGGTGGGCACCTTCATGGGCATTTTGATGGCCTACGGTTTTGTCGGGCCGCTTGCCACCCTGCTGCAGCAGAAACTCGCCGAAAGCTCGAAGCAGTTCGAATGCGTCAAGGTCACGCTGCTGGCCAGCATGAACGGTTATGCCCCTCAAGTTGCGGTCGAGTTCGGCCGTAAAGTCCTTTACTCCACCGAGCGGCCCAGCTTCGCCGAACTGGAGCAACACGTCAAGCAAAGCAAGGGCAAGTAGTTCTTGAAAAAGGGGCCCGGCCCCTTTTGATCCCCGAAATTTGAATTTGTTTTCCGGGAAATCGAGATGCATTGTCCACAAACGTTCCACGCGGCACATCGAATTTTGAAAGGCTCGTAAGCAATATCATGGCCAAGCCGGAAGCCAAGGGCAAGGACGGTGGTGCACCGCTCCAGCCCATCGTCATCAAGCGCATCAAGAAGGTGGCCGCAGGCCACCACGGTGGCGCCTGGAAAATCGCCTACGCCGACTTCGTCACGGCGATGATGGCTTTTTTCCTGCTGATGTGGCTGCTCGGCTCGACCTCCAAGGGCGACCTCAAGGGCATCGCTGACTATTTCAATTCGCCGCTCAAGGTGTCGATGGCCGGCGGCTCCGGCTCGGGCGACAGCTCCTCCATCCTCAAGGGCGGCGGCCAGGACCTGACGCGCCAATCGGGCCAGGTCAAAAGCGGCGAGAACGCACCCGAACACCGCGCCATGAATTTGCAGGCGGCCAAGGCCGAGTACGCGCGCCAGGAGCGCGCCCAGCTGGAAGAACTGAAGGCGCGCATCGAAGCGGCGATCGAAGGCAATGCATCGCTGGCGCAGTTCAAGACCCAGATCCGCCTCGACATCACCGCCGAGGGCCTGCGCATCCAGATCGTCGACGAGCAGAACCGCCCGATGTTCGACTCCGGCCGCGCCGCGCTGAAAGACTATACCCGCGACATCCTGCGCGAGATCGGCCGTGCCCTGGCGGGTGTCGACCACAAGCTGACGCTGTCGGGCCACACCGACGCCGCCCCCTATTCTGGCGGTGACCGCGGCTACAGCAACTGGGAGCTCTCCGCCGACCGCGCCAATGCCGCGCGCCGCGAGCTGATCGCCAGCGGGATGGAAGAACGCAAGATCCTGCGCGTGGTCGGGCTCGCCTCCTCGCTGCCTTTCAACAAGACCGACGCGCTCGATCCGACCAACCGCCGCATCAGCATCATCGTGATGAACCGCCAGGCCGAAGAGGCGGTGACCCTCGAGGGGCCGGCCGTCGAAATCGGCGATGCCGGCGCGGCGCAAGCTCTGGCGCCCGCCATGGCCCCGCCGATTCTTGTCACCCCGGCCAGTACCAATTCCGCCGCCGCCGGCGATGCCGGAGCCACGCCCGCAGTCGTACCCGGCGTCACGCCGGGCTTAACCCCGATCCGGCCGGTGACGCTTACGCCGACCCTGCCGCGATAGACCACGTCGTATCCACAACCAGACACCCCGCAACCAGCCATTCATTTTTAAAACGGAGCAAACCAAATGGGACATAGCGACTACCAACTCTTGAACATGATCGACCAGAAAGCACGCCTGGCGGGGTCCAATAAAATGGAACTGCTGCTGTTTTCCCTGGGCGGCAAGGAAAACTTCGGCATCAACGTGTTCAAGGTGCGCGAGGTCTGCGAGACCATGCCCATCACCAAGACCCCGAACATGCCGGCTGGCGTCGAAGGGATCATCTCCCTGCGCGGCAGCATCATCCCGGTGATCGACCTGGCCACCTGCCTTAACCTGCCGTTCGACGGCGAGCGCACCAAGCTGATCATCACCGAATTCTCCAGCCACACCCAGGCCTTCCTGGTGGCCGACGTCGACCGCATCGTCCGCGTCGACTGGGAACTGGTGAAGTCGCCGCAAAGCATGGCCTCCAATGCCGTCGGCCTGATCACCGCGATCACCGAACTGCCCGGCGGCAAGCTTGTGTCGATCCTCGACGTCGAGCAGATCCTGTCGAACGTCATCGGCGAAGACGTCGTGCCGCACCTCGATCCGGTGGAAGAAAAGGCCCAGGCGACCGTGTTCTTCGCCGACGATTCCGGTCTGGCCCGCAAGAAGATCATGGAAGTGCTCGACAAGATGAAGCTGCCCTACCAGTACGCGATCAACGGCAAGGAAGCCTGGGACAAGCTGTCCGCCCTGGCCAGCCGCTCCGACCAGGAGAAGAAGTCGGTCAAGGAATCGATCGGCCTGATCCTCACCGACGCCGAAATGCCCGAGATGGACGGTTACGTTCTGACCCGCCACATCAAGGACGACAAGCGCTTCGCCGGCATTCCCGTGCTGATGCACTCCTCGCTGTCTTCCGTGGCCAACCAGAAGCTCGGCCAGCAAGTCGGCGTCGATGCCTACGTGCCGAAATTCAACCCCGAGGATCTGGCCAAGATGATCTCCGGGATGCTGCAAAACGCGTAAACGCGAAGGATCGTCATGACCACCGAAATGAAATTCCTCATCGTCGACGATTTCTCGACCATGCGGCGCATCGTGCGCAACCTGCTCAAGGAAATCGGCTACACCAATGCCGACGAGGCCGAAGACGGCGCCGCGGCGCTGCTCAAGCTCAAGGGCGGCGCCTTTGACTTCGTCGTCTCCGACATCAACATGCCGAACATGAACGGGTTCGAGCTGTTGTCGCAGATCAAGGCCGACGCCGCCATCAAGCACCTGCCGGTGCTGATGGTGACCGCCGAGGCGAAGAAGGAAGACATCGTGATGGCCGCCCAGGCGGGCGCCGCCGGCTACATCGTCAAGCCCTTTACCAAAGCGACGCTGGAAGAGAAGGTCAACAAGATCATCGAGAAAATGAAAGGCTGAGACCGTGAGCGCCGTGATAGATAATTCCACCGAGGATCTGGAGGCTCTGTTCGACCAGATCGCCGAACAGCGCGACAGCAGCGAGAAGGCCGCTTCCGCCTCCACGCCGGCCTCGCTCAGCGCCCCCGCCACCCTCAAGTCCGAGGCTGCTGCAGTGAACGCAGCCGCTGCAGCGAAAGCCGAAACCGATCCGGTAACCGGCGAGCCCTACGACATTTTCCAGCGCGTCGGCATGCTGACCCGCAACCTGCACGACGCCTTGCGCGAACTGGGCTACGACAAGGGCATCGACAGCGCCGTCGGCGCCTTGCCGGACGCGCGTGCCCGGCTCACCTATATCGCCAACCTCACCGGCCAGGCCGCTGAAAAGGCGCTGACCATGGCCGAGCAGGGCGCGGACATCCAGAGCAAGATCGAGTCCGAAGCCGGCACGCTTACCAAGGGTTGGGACGATCTGTTCGCCGGCCGCCAGACCATCGAGCAGTTCAAGGACACCGCCACGCGGACGCACGAATTCCTGCGCAGCCTGCCCAAGCGCACCAGCGACTCCGGCGCTCTCTTTACCGACATCATGCTGGCCCAGGATTTCCATGATCTGACCGGCCAGGTGGTCAACAAGATCGCCAGCATCGCGCAGAACATCGAAGACCAGCTGGTCAAGCTGCTGATCGACGCCACTCCGCCGGAGAAGCGTGAAGATGTCGAATCGTCCTGGCTCAACGGCCCGGTGATCGACACCAAGCGCAACGACGTGGTGACCGACCAGGGCCAGGTCGACGACCTGCTCGCCAGCCTCGGCTTCTAAGGAGACGCTGAACAAGCCCCGACACCGGAAGAAACGAAACCGGTCTCTCTCCGAAATCGGGGGTTGCGAAACGCAGATGAGGGCGGCGCAGCACACTTGACCAGTATTCCCTAGGCCCGCAATTTCCGCACCGACAAAAGGCTCAAGCCTAAACAAAGGGCTGCAATGAACGCTTTCACCGATATGCAAGACCTTCTGCAGGACTTCCTGACCGAAGGAGGAGAGCTTCTCGAGGACGTCGACCAGAAGCTGGTCGAGCTCGAGAAGAACGTGCAGGACAAAGGGCTGCTGAACACGATTTTCCGCGGCTTTCACACCATCAAGGGCGGCGCCGGCTTTCTCGACGCCCCGGCGATGGTCGAGCTGTGCCACCGCACCGAGAATCTGTTCGACCAGCTGCGCAGCGACAAGATGACGCTGACCCCGGAAATGCTCGACGTGATTCTCGCCGCCACCGGCGAGGTCAAGCGCATGATGGGCGAGATGTCCGGGCGCACCGCGCCGCAGCCGGCCCCGGCTGAAATGCTGGAGGCGCTCGACGCCTGCCTGCAAGGCAAGACGCCGCCGCGCAAGAAGCCCGGATCGGCCGTCGCGTCGGCGCCAGTGGGCATGCCGCAGGCGAACCCCGGCAACGGTGAATTCGATTGGGGCCGCCTTTATCATGTGCTGACCGGCAACACCGAAGATGCCGAGGGCAAGCCGGTGCTGCTGGTGGCGCCGACGGCGGTGCCCTCGCGCGAGGAAGCCGCGCCCGTGGCGCGCGCGCCGCGGCCGGTCAGTGGCGGCGCCGCGGGCGGCAATGTCACCAAGGATGGCACGATGCGCGTCGATACCGCGCGCTTCGACCAGATCCTTAACCTGTCGGGCGAAATCGGCATGACCAAGAACCGCCTGAATTGCCTGCGCACCGACCTGGTTCGCGGCGTGCAGGGCGGCGATACCCTGAAGACCCTGGAAACCGTGCTGGGCCAGCTCGACACGCTGGTCTCCGATCTCCAATCGGCGGTGATGAATGCGCGCATGCAGCCGGTCGGCCGCGTGTTCCAGAAGTACAGCCGCCTGGCGCGCGACGTTGCGCGTACCCTGGGCAAGGATTGCGAACTGATCATCGAGGGTGCCGACACCGAAGTCGACAAGACCATTCTCGAAGAGCTCAACGACCCGCTGGTGCACCTGGTACGCAACGCGGTTGACCATGGCCTGGAAACCACAGCCGACCGCGAAGCTGCCGGCAAGCCGGCGCGCGGCACCATCCGCCTGGCGGCGCGCCAGGCCGGCGACCACATCATCATCGAGATCACCGATGACGGCCGCGGCATGCGCGCCGACGTGCTGCGCCAGAAGGCGGTGGAAAAGGGGCTGATCAGCATCGAAGAGGCGAACACCCTCGACGAGCGCGGCAGCCTGAACCTGATTTTCCTGCCGGGCTTTTCCACCAAGAGCGAGATCAGCGAAGTTTCCGGCCGCGGCGTCGGCATGGACGTGGTGCTGACCAACATCCGCCGCCTGAAGGGCCGCATCGACCTGTCTTCCAAGGTCGGCGAAGGCTCCAAGGTGACGATCTCCCTGCCGCTGACCCTGGCGATCCTGCCGGTGCTGATGATGAAGCAGGGCGGCCAGACTTTCGCCATGCCGCTGACCGCCGTGCGCGAGATCATCAGCATCGACCGGGAGACCCTGCAGTCCGTCTCCGGCCAGCCCACGCTGGTGGTGCGCGGCGAGGCCCTGCCGGTGGTGCAACTGGCGGATCTGTTGAATCGCCCGCACACCGGCGAGTCGCTGGTCGGCGTGGTGGCCACTACCGGCGACCGCGCCTATGTGCTGGCAGTCGACAGTTTCGTCGGCCAGGACGAGGTGATGATCAAGCCGCTCGAAGGCATCAAGCCCAAGGGCGTGACCGGCGCCACCTTGTCCGGCGAAGGCGTGGTCGTGCTGGTGCTGGAAATGCACGAGATGCTGCAAGGCCGGGTTTAGATCCCGGCTGAACTTTGGATTCTTGCGCGAGCCTGCCCGCCAGTCGGGCAGGCTCGTGACATCCACTTCAGGTTCTCGCGTTGCACGTGTCGACATGTATCGAACGCACTGTCCAGAAAGACAAAGCCCGCCTGCGGCCGGGCCGAGGCGGGCTGCGGGCTTGCCGCGGCAAGCCGGGATGTCAGTTCGGGCGACGGCGGCTGGGGCGGTTGCGGATCAGCGAGATCAGGTCGTCTTCGAACCATTCGTCGTCCACGGTCTCGCCGTCTTCGGCGTCGCCGGCCTGGTTGAGGGCATGGGAGATGCCCCAAGCGGCGGCGAAGTCGCCTTCGGCATGATCCTCGGCCCAACTATAGCCAGCGAAGCCGGCGCGGTTTGCATGTTCCATCACTAACTCCTTGACTAGATTGAGGTTTTCAGTGCCGCATGGAATGCGGCATGAGATCACTCTAGACCTGGAGCCGGGGGTTCCACACCCCGATTAGCGCGCTTTTACCCCCCTTTATTGGGGTTTGGCCGGCCTCATGAATACGGAAAATGGAACCGTTAATACATGAGGCCCGCAATGGCTGAAGAGCAGGATACCGAACGGGAATTACCGGCCTCGCAGAAGCGGCTGGACGAGGCACGCGAACGCGGCCAGGTTCCCCGTTCCCGCGAGCTGACCACGGCCGTCCTGCTGATCGCCGGCGCCGGTGCCTGCCTGATGTCCGGGCCCGGCTTGATGCACGACAGCGCCGAATTCCTGCAAAACGGCCTCACGCTCTCCCGCGCCAGCGCCTTCGACACGCACGTCGCGATGGAGCAGGCCGGCCAACTGATGGTGCAGGGCGCCAGGATCGGCATGCCGGTGCTGGCCGTGCTGTTTCTCGCCGCGTCCCTCTCCCAACTGGCCATCGGCGGCTGGCTGTTCACCACCGAAGCGATGATGCCGGACTTCAGCCGGATGAACCCGATGAAGGGCCTGTCAAATATGTTCTCGGTCCATGGACTGACCGAGCTGCTCAAGTCCCTGGCCAAGGTGGGCCTGGTCGGCGGCACCGCCGCCTGGCTGATCTGGCGCGACCGCGCCGGCCTGGTGACCCCGCTGTCGCAAAACCCCGGTGCCGGTTTCGAGCTGGCCGGCAGCCTGGTGTTCCGCGATTTCCTGGCCATCGCCGCCACCCTGATCGTGGTGGCCGCCGCCGACGTGCCGCTGGTGCTGTGGCGCCACGCCAAGGGCCTGCGCATGTCGAAGGAAGAAGTCAAGCGCGAAGCCCGCGAAACCGACGGCGACCCGCACATCAAGGGCAAGATCCGCCAGCGCCAGCGTGAAGCCGCGCGCCGCCGCATGATGAGCAACGTGCCCAAGGCCGACGTCATCGTCACCAACCCGACGCACTACGCTGTCGCCCTGGCCTACAACGACGGCATGCGCGCCCCCAAGGTGCTGGCCAAGGGCGCCGACGAAGTCGCCGCCCGCATCCGCGAACTCGGTGCCGAACACAATATCCCGCTGCTCGAAGCCCCGCCGCTGGCGCGTGCGCTCTACGCCCACGCCGAAGTGGAGCAGGAAATTCCCCCGGCCCTGTTCAATGCCGTAGCGCAAGTGCTGGCCTATGTATTCCAGCTGCGCAGCATGACCACCGGCCGCCGGCCGGCCGCGCCCACCGACATACCGGTGCCGCTCGAACTCGACCCGCATAACCAGGAAGCCCAGGCATGAGCGCGCTCGCCTTCAACACCACGACCCTGCGCAACATCCCCTGGCGCGGGCTGGCTGCGCCTCTCTTCGTGGTCATGATCCTCGCGATGATGATCCTGCCGCTGCCGGCGATCGTCCTCGACGTGTTCTTCACCTTCAACATCGCGCTCGGCCTGATCGTGCTGCTGGCCGCGGTGTATGCCAACCGGCCGCTCGACTTCTCCGCCTTCCCCACCGTGCTGCTGCTGACCACGCTGCTGCGGCTCTCCCTCAACGTCGCCTCCACCCGTATCGTGCTGCTGCATGGCCACACCGGGCCGGACGCCGCCGGCAAGGTGATCGAGGCTTTCGGTCACTTCCTGGTCGGCGGCAACTTCGCCGTCGGCCTGGTGGTGTTCGCGATTTTGATCGTCATCAACTTCGTCGTGGTGACCAAAGGCGCCGGCCGTATCGCCGAAGTGGCCGCGCGCTTCACCCTGGACGCCATGCCGGGCAAGCAGATGGCGATCGACGCCGATCTCAACGCCGGCCTGATCGACGAAAAAGTGGCACGCAAGCGCCGCACCGAAATCGCCTCCGAGGCCGACTTCTACGGCGCGATGGACGGCGCTTCCAAGTTCGTGCGCGGTGACGCCATCGCCGGCATTCTCATCCTGTTCATCAACATCATCGGCGGGCTGATCATCGGCCTGGTGCAGCACGACCTGTCGCTGGCCACCGCGACCAACAACTACATTTTGCTGGCCATTGGTGACGGCCTGGTGGCGCAGATTCCCGCGCTGGTGATCTCGATTGCCGCGGGCCTCGTGGTCAGCCGCGTCGGCGCCGGCGACGACAACAAGGAAGACATGGGCGGGCAGATCGTGCGCCAGCTCGTCGCCAACCCGCAGACCATGATCGTCACCGGCGGCGTACTGGTGCTGCTCGGCCTGATCCCCGGCATGCCGCACTTCGCCTTCATTGCCTTCGGCGCCGGCGCCTGCTGGTACGGCTGGTGGCGCACCCAGGCGCCGGCGCGCGAGCAAACCGCGGTGCAGTCCGAGCCGATCGTTTCGCCCGACAAGCAGGAAGCCACCTGGGACGACCTGGTGCCGGTCGATGTGCTGGGCCTGGAAGTCGGTTACCGCCTGATCCCCCTGGTGGATGCCAGCCAGGACGGCGACCTGCTCAAGCGCATCAAGGCGATCCGCAAGAAGTTCGCCCAGGAAGTCGGCTTCCTGCCGCCGCAAGTGCACATCCGCGACAACCTCGAACTGCGCCCCTCCGGCTATCGCGTCATCCTCAAGGGCGTGGTGATCGGCGAAGGCGAAGTCTTCACCGGCCTGCACATGGCGATCAACCCGGGCAGCGCCAGCGGCACCCTGCCGGGCACGCCCGCCAAGGACCCGGCCTTCGGCCTGCCGGCAGTGTGGATCGAATCCGCCTTCCGTGACCAGGCCCTGGCTTCCGGCTACACCGTGGTCGATGCCGGCAGCGTCGTCGCCACCCACCTGAACCACCTGATGCAGTCGCAAGCCGCGCAGTTGCTCGGCCGCGCCGAAACCCAGGCCCTGGTCGACCACTTCAACAAGATGGCGCCGAAACTCATCGACGACCTGTTGCCGAAGCTGATCCCGCTTGCCACGCTCCAGCGTGTCTTGCAGAACCTGCTGGAAGAGGGCGTGCACATCCGCGACCTGCGCACCATCATCGAGGCGCTTACCGAAGCCGCCGCCAAGACCCTGAACCCGGGCGAGCTCTCCGCGCAAGTGCGCATCGCCCTGGGCCGCGCCATCATGCAGATGCTCTACGGCCCGGCGCGCGAAATCGAAATGCTGGTGCTCGACCCCGACCTCGAGCGCGCGCTCACCCAGGCCGCCGGCCCCACCGGCGATTCCCTGGCGATCGAGCCCGGCCTGGCCGAAAACATGATGCGCGAACTCACCAATGCCGCCCAGCGCATGGATGCGCTGGGCCATCCGCCCGCGCTGCTGGTGCCGGACCGCCTGCGCGTCGCACTGGCGCGCCTGGCCCGCCGCGCCAACCCGCGCCTGAAAGTCATTGCCCACGCCGAAGTTCCCGAGGCTTGCACCATCCGCGTTGCCGCCGTCGTCGGCGCGCGCGGTCCGCTGCCCGCCTGACCCATTTTTCAAACCCAAGCACGACATACATACAGATAAGACGTTTAAGAGGGTACCGCCATGCTGATGAAAAAATTTATCGCCCCCACCTCCCGCGAGGCCATGCAGAAGATGAAGAATGAACTGGGCCCCGAGGCCCTGGTCATCTCCAATCGCAAGGTCGCCGGCGGCGTGGAAATTCTCGCCATGGCGGAGAACGCGGTCGAAACCATGGAACAGCAAGCTGCTCCGCCTGCAGCGGCCGCCCGCCCGGCGCCGCAGCCGATGCGCCCGGCCGCACCGGCCCCGCAAATGCGCGCCGCCGAAGCGCAGCCGCGCATCTTTTCGCAAGCGCGTCCGCAAGCCTCGATGGCCAATCCCTTCGCCGCGCCCGGTTTCGCCACCGCCGGCGCGCCGGCCGCTGCGGCCCGTCCCGCGCCGCGTATCGAACCGCGCGGCGAGCAGCGCAATGAGCAGCGCAATGAGCGCTCCTTGCAGCGTCCGGCATTCCGCGCCGCCGCGCCAGCCGCCGTTCCGGGCGCAAGCAGCTATCAGACCCTGAAAGACTTCGCCGCGCATCTGGACCAGACCGAAGCACCGGCACCCGCACCCGCGCAAGCCGCGCCGCGCCCGGCGCGCGCCCGCGCCGCCAACCCGTTCGCCGGCATGCCGGCG
>JAQGMJ010000056.1 GCA_028292405.1 Betaproteobacteria bacterium | reverse complement strand
CGCAACCACCAAGCCGCAACCACCAAGCCGCAACCACCAAGCCGCAACCACCAAGCCGCAACCACCAAGCCGCAACCACCAAGCCGCAACAACCAAGCCGCAACCACCAAGCCGCATCCACCCAGCGTCAACCACAAAGCCGCACCCACCCCCCCCCACCCACCCATCCGCAACCACCCAGCCGCAACCACCCAGCCGCAACCACCACGCCGCAACCACCAAGCCGCAACGACCAAGCCTAATCGCGCCTCAGTCCTTTTTCTCGCTCGCCAGCAGCAGCATGATCACCGCGCCGACGGCCAGCAGGCCGAGGCCGGCGAGGGCGCCGATCTTCACGTAGGCCAGGCTGGAGTAGAGCAGGTAGGCGCAGGCGGCGCAAAACAGGACGGGCGTCAGCGGATAAAACGGCACGCGGAACGGCCGCTCGGCATTCGGCTCGCGCCGGCGCAGGATGAACAGCGAAAGCCCGGTAAGCAGGAAGAAGAACCAGAACACCGGTGCGGTGAAGTCCACCATGGTCTCGAATCCCTTGCGCGTCGAGGTGCCGAGCACGATCAGCGCCAGCGCGATCAAGGCCTGCACGATCAGCGCGCGGCGCGGGCTGTCGGAGACTTCATCCCACTTGCCCAGCCAGGCGAGCGCCGGCCAATCGCGCCCGGTGGAATAGGCGCTGCGCGCGCCGACGATCACCGTCGAGTTGATCGAGGTGAAGGCGGAGATCGCGACCATCGCCGAGAGCAGCTTGGCGCCGGGTGCGCCCCAGGCGGCCTGCAGCAGATCGGCGGCGACTGCGTCCGACTTGGCCATGCCGGCCATGCCCAGGCCGTAGAGATAGGCGAGGTTCACGGCCAAGTAAAGGGCGGTGAGCACGGTGATGCTGATGATCAGGGTGCGCGCCAGCACGCGTTTGTCGCCGGCGACTTCGGACGAGATATAGGCCGCCTCGTTCCAGCCGCCGAAGGTGAGCAGCACCATCACCATCGCAAAGCCGAAGCCGGGGCCGAACAGAGGCGCGTCGGCGGCCATCGCCACAGCAGGCGCTGGCGAGGGTAACGAAGAGGCGGCCGGGGCGAAGAAGGCGGCGGCGATCACCACGAATAGGCCCAGCACTTCGACGCTGGTGAACCAGTTCTGCGCGGTCGCGCCCTGGCGCGTGCCGAGGTAGTTGATGCCGGTGAGTACCAGCACCACCAGCACCGCATAGAGGGTAGGGCCGTATTCGCCCAGCGGCAGGATCTGCGCGCAGTAGTCGCCGAAGACGAAGGCGAGCAGGGCGATGGAGCCGGTGGCGATCACCGTGATGCGCGCCCAGGCGAACAGGAAGGCCAGCCGCTTGCCGTAGGCGCGCGCCAGGAAGTGGTAGTCGCCGCCGGCGCTGGGAAAGGCGCAGGCCAGCTCGGCGTAGCACAGGGCGCCGATCATCGATATCACGCCGCCCAGCACCCAGGCGGTGATCACCGCCGTCAGGCTGCCGGCGGCGCCCGCCACCAGCGAGGGCGCCTTGAAAATGCCGGCGCCCACGACGATGCCGACGGTGAGGAAGATGGCGTCTTTCAGGGTCAGTACGCGTGCCGGTGCGGCGCTTGTTTCTGGAGTGCTCATGTCTTGGTCGGTTAGGTGTTCTTAGTTGTCGCGCTGCTCGCCGCTGAAAGGCGCGGGCGCGCCGCCGGCGATGCGTACGTCGCCGCTGATTTTCTTGCCGCCGTCTTTTTGCTCAATGCGGCCATCGAATTCGAACAGCAGGCCCTTGTCGTCGACCAGCGCGAAGCGCAGGCGGCTGCCGGAGAGTACTGGGTCGCGAAGGCTGGAGCGGCCGTTGGCCACCTTCACCCAGCCGGCGATGCGCTGAAAGCCCTGCGCCAGGGTGAGCTCGAAGTCGCGCGTTGCGGGCACTTCGAGCTTCCAGGTGCCGGCCACTTGCGCGGGGACGATCCACAGGTGCGCCAGGCGGCCGCCCAGGTCGGCCTGTTCGTCGGGAATCCACTCGCCCATGTCGAACTGGTTGGAGACGATGCGTGTGCCCGGCTTCATCTTCAGGAAGACCGGGCGCAGGCGCAGGGTCAGCTCGGGCAGCAAGAACATGGTGACGACCGTGGCTTCGGAGAAGTCGGACTTGAAAATGTCCGCCTCCTCGAACTTCACCCGGTGGGCGACGCCGGCCTGCTGCGCCTCGCGGCGGCTCAAGGCCACCATGTCCGGATTGAACTCGAGACCACGCGCATGGGCGCCGAACTCGCGCGCCGCGGCAATCGACACGCGGCCGTCGCCGGAGCCCAGGTCCACCACGATGTCGCGCGGCGTCACCTGCGCCATGCGCAGCATGCGCTCGACCATGTTGGGCTCGGTGGGAATCCAGATCACGTCTTTGCCGTCCTGCCCGATTGCCGGTTTGTAGGTGGCGCTGCCGGGCGCGCTTTGCGCGAGCGCCGGTGCGGCGGACCACAGGCAGGCGAGGCCGAGTATCAGCGCCGCAGACACGTGGACAAAAGCGGCGCCAAGAGCGGAGCCAACAGCTGAGGCCCGAGCAGGAGCGAAAGCAGAGCGGACTTTCATCGCGGACCTCCCGGCGTGCGCCAGAGATAAATCTCGTTCGCCCCCGCGCTCACCGTGCGCTCGGGCGCCATCTCGCCCATGGGAAACTTGTGCGAGACGATGCGCGCGCCCGGCTTGAGTTGGCTGACGAACTTCGGCCAGAGGCGCAGGTTGATCGACTCGGAGAGATAGAGCATCACCACCGTGGCGTCGTGGAAGTCCATCGCGAAGAGGTCGCCCTCGTCGATGCGCACGCGCTCTTCCACCCCGGCGCGGCGGGCGTCGATGCGCGCCGTCTCCACCAGCTTGGGGTCGATCTCCACGCCCACCCCGCGTGCGCCGCGCAACTGCGCCGCCGCGATGATGATGCGCCCGTCGCCGCAGCCCAGGTCGTAGACCACGTCTTCCGCCTTCACCTCGGCGAGATCGAGCATGGCGCGCACGGTCGCGTTCGGCGTGACGACGAAGGGCACCTCGATCACCTTCACCGGCGCGCCGTCGCTGGTCACCAGGTTGGTCTGGCCGAGGGCCGGACGTGTGAAGGCGTTGCTCAACGCGGCTGCGCCGAGGCCGGCGCATACTTGCCGGCGCCGCGGGCTGAGGGGATTTTCGGGCATGCTTGTCGTTATGGAGCGCGTGATGGCTGCGCTTGATGCTGCAACCCTTGGCCGCCATTCTACGGACTTCACACCCGCAAGCGATAGCGTAAAAGAAGACGCGGCCCGAAGGCCGCGCTAAAGGGCCCGCCGTGAGGGGACGGGCCGGAGGAGACAAAGAGACGACAGACTTACGGCAAACTGCTTACAGCAAACCGGCCAGGCAACTACGCAGGCAACTAGCGATTACGCGTTCAGGCCGGTGACCGGCATCGAGTGATGCGCTTGCGCGGCCAGGGCGTCGAACAGCGGACGGCTGGGCACGCTGTTGCCGCTGGAGGCGACGACGACCGGGCTCAGGCGCGCTGCCGCGCCGTGCATTTCACCGTCCAGCGCCAGATTGGCGGCGGAAAGTTGGAGATGGGCGCTGGCCAGGCTTGCATCCGCCATCCAGTCGAGGCCACCGAGTTTGTATACGGCCAGCCAGGCGGCGGCGAACACCAGGACAGCAGCGGAGCAGACGAAAACTTCAGACATGATGGAACTCCTTTGCGTTAGATGTTGCGTTGGAAAAGTGCACGAACCAGAAAACTCAATCCTTGGTAAAGCGGAAGTACAGAGCGGAAAGGGCAATCACCAGGGCGCCGGCGGCAGTGATGTTTTGCAGAATCGAGAGTAGGGTCATGATCTTTTCCTTCCTGTTTGGCTTTGCTTTTTGGGCTTTGTTTGCTGCGGTACAACAGTTGATGGGAAGTATAATATTGCCTAACGGTGCTTAAATAAAGAGTGTCATATCTAAAACATTGTTCGGAAATACCGAATCATTGCCTAAGCCGGGAATTGGTCACCAAAAACCTTCCATTTTCGCGCTTAGATGTTGTTTTTACTCATAAAAGACGGGCCAGCCATGGACAAACTGCACGCGATGGAAGTATTTACCAAGGTGGCCGAGCTGGGCAGCTTCACCAAGGCCGCCGAACGCATGGAAATGGCCCCGGCGAGCGTTTCTGCTGCAGTGCAAAATCTGGAGGCCCACTTAGGCGTGCGCCTCTTCACCCGCACCACCCGCAAGATCAACCTCACCGATGACGGCCGCGCCTATCTGGAGCGCAGCCTGCGCGTGCTGGCCGAAATCGAGGAAACCGAGTCCGCCCTGAAGCAGACCCAGACCAACCCGCAAGGCAAGCTGCGCGTCGAAATCCCCACCGGCCTGGGCCACATGTACGTCACGCCCGCCCTGCCAGCCTTCAGCGCCCGCTACCCCGACATGCAGGTGGTGATGACCCTCAACGACCGCTTTGTCGACTTAACAGAAGAAGAAGTCGACGTCATCCTGCGCATCGGCGAGCTCAGCGACTCGACCATGGTCGCGCGGCGGCTCTACGAAGCCCGCTTCATCTGCTGCGCCTCGCCCGACTACTTGAAACGCCACGGCGCCCCCAAGAGCCCGGACGAACTCGCGCAACACAACTGCATCGGCTACTTCTCCGCCAGCCTTGGCCGCTCCGCCCGCTGGAACTTCAAGAAGGACGGCCAGCCCTACACCCACGCCCCCACCGGCACCCTCCACGTCAACAACTCCGAAGCCGTCATCGACCTGGCGGCAGCCGGCGTCGGCATCATCTGCATGTTGGAGACGAGCCTGTTCCGCGCCATCCGTGAAGGACGGCTCGTTCCTGTATTGCAGGACTTCGACACCCAATCCATGCCCGTCTCGGCCCTCTACTGGCCCAGCCGCCACCTCTCCGCCAAGGTGCGCGTATTCATCGACTTCATCGCCGAACTGTTTGCGCGCGAAGTCGCGGAACTGCAGCAGGCGCGGGCCGCGTTCGGGCGGGGCGGGTGATCAGGCGGCTTGCCGGGGGCCGGGCCGGATCTGATAAAACGCCCCCGAAAGAAGTCCCCTTGGGGGCCTGATGAATTTCGGAAAATCATTGCACCGAAATTCCGCTTCCCGCCCAAAACACCACGGTAAATAACGGTGGTTTCGCGATTTTTTGGGAAGGCCAACCTGCAAAACTGATGCTCTACGGAAAATTGGATAGCCCTTCGGATTCAAGCAGCCTCGCTCCGCAACATCACATTCGAAGTACCTATGTCATTCCGAGCGCAGCGGAGTATCTGCTTTGGCGTGCCCCCGCGATGCCACAAGCAAACGCTGGATCGCCGCCAACCTGATAAAAGCTGACGTTTTTCGAGAATTCGCGACTCATCAACTGGCCCTTCTTGCCCGACACCACGGTAAATAACGGTGGTTTCACAATTTTCGGGGAAGGCCAACCTGATAAACCCATAGGTTTTTCGCAGAACCTCAACACATATGTTGTAGCCGGACTGATGCGGGCTTGCCAAGTCCGACTTCAACCCGGGCCCGGCCCCTGCCCACGAAGCCAACAACACCTTACCTTTTCAGAGACAAGCCGAGCTTGGGCGCGTGTCTGCCGGTCTGCCAGCCTCTGGTTTTAAACATACGCCATCAACAAGCCATTGTAAAGCTTTTGTTTTAAGCTGAAGCCGGTTATGTGCCCGCCTCGAAGGCAGCTCTTTTCAGCGCCGGTCGATCGGCAATAAATACAGCCGGCAACCGGCAATTTTGCGCACTGCACAATACCCTGAACAGTGCGCGGGCCGGTGGTGGTTGCTCTTTTTCCGGTCAAGGCCTCCATTTCTCCTCTGGAAACAGCCAAAACCCATTTGGTCCAGGCCGACCGGCATGCGAATGCCGATGTCATCACCAGGCAATTTTTCTGCAAGGCACCCGCTTTGCTGGTGATTTGCTTAACGGCTGATCTTCGCAAACCTGGGGGCTTCAAATGGATTCCAGATCTAACGTCTTTCGCGCCAACTGGCGCTACCAGAGACTCGAGGCAGCGGAGGGCACGCTGCGTTCCGCCACCGGCTTGTCCCCGGCCTTCCGCAAGCTGCTGGCGGCCGTCCAGCCGCGTGAGGGCACGTCTTTCCAAGAATTGGCCACGGCCTTCCCGCGCTTGGACGTCGATGATCTGGAACTCTGGCTGGCCGAGCTTTGCCGCATGCAATTGATTGCGCCGGCGGAAACGCCGCTGCCCACGCTTGGGGAAGTGCAACTCCAGGCGCCTTCAGAGGACAGCGAGGAAGGTCATGCTGAAAGCCAGTTTGTCGCCGAGCTGAACACGCCGGTCAACGACATTCCGTCGCTGGCGCCGTTGCAGACGGAAACGCCGTCGGTGCTTATCGTGGGGCGGGCGGGCGACCAACGCCGGAGTTGGCGCTCGGCGATTTCCACCTTGCCGGTGACCGTGCTGGAGGCAAGCACCATCGCCGAAGCCGAAGCGGCCTTGCGGGAGCAGACGCCGCCGGTGATCATCCTGAGCGCCGATGGCACCGGCTTCAACCCTTTACAGCTCATCAGCCTTCTCAAGCATCCCCGCATGCGGATTCCCGCAAAGGTTTACGTGATGCTCGACAGCGCCGTGGCCTCCAGGCAGGACCTGCGCAAGGCGGCGATGGCCGACGGGGCGCTGCATCCGCAGGAGGCGGTGCGCTTGACCAGCGAGATAGCGCGCGCCCTCAACCTCCCGGCGATAAACAGTAGCGGGCCCTCCGTGACGCCGCCCATGGACCAGTTCATCGGACAACCGCGGCTCAACGTGAAGCGCGTCAAGGTGGACGATGAACTCGCCGCGAGCAAGCTCTCCGCGCTCGAACTGCGCTACCCGCGCGTGGCGCAGAGGATCACCCAGCATTGGGGCAAGCCCACGCTGGGCGAATTGCTGAACAACCTGGTTTTCGACTCACGCGGCGGCCGTCAGGGTTTCACCTTTCCTGCCATGGAGGAATTATTGTTCCTTCTGGATATGTATAACCACAACCAGCCGGCGCAGCAGGTTTTCCCGCCGAAGCGCAGCCGGTCGATGCGGCAGGTGACAATGGAGAGCCGAAAGGTGTCGCCATCTGCGTTGGCGCGCAAGGGCGTATTAGCGCGCTGAGCCGGAGCCGCGCCCCACCGGCGACGAGGCCGCGTGCTGATCCGCCATTCGCCTAAGCCTGATGAGATTGATCAGGGGTTTGCGATGGGACAGAGCCATTGGTAGAAAAGCGCCGACATATAAGTAGGAGCACGGCGGATAGTGCGGCGGGAGACAAGCAGGCAATGTAAGCGTGTCAAGTTTGAGCGCCCAGCCATGCACTCCAAATACAATCCCGGCGGCCTTGCGTTGATCCAAGGCCTTGAAAACGTCAACAGCCAGGTGCGGGTGGTCCAAGCCGCCTGGGCACACTTTTCCCAATGGCAGAAGATGGGCGTGCGCTGCGCGATGACGGCGCGGCAATTCATGATTGCCCGCAGCCTGCTGATCGAGGCCATCGAGGAATGGGCGCTTGCGCAGGGGCAGTTGCTCGGCCTTGCGCGAGGAGAGAGCGGGATGGAGCACCTGACGGAAAGCCTGGAAGCGTCGTTGCGCCGGGCAGCGGCGTATCTCGGCGAGGTGGCCGCAACCGCCGATCCCCTCGCACCTTTGCACGTGCAATTTGGCCGGTATTGACTGCCGCGAAGCACGCCGCGCTTCTCCGGCCGTGGCCGCCTGCTACCCGCCGGGCTGCGCCCCGTCATACCCCTCGACAATCGCCAGATCGATCGTCGACACCGGCGCGCGCAGCTTGATGGCTGCCTGATACTCCGGTGACTTCCAGCAATCCAGCGCGGCCTGGTAGGAGGGAAATTCGAGGATCACCTGGCGCGTGCGGGTCGCGCCTTCAGGGTTTTCGTAGCGGCCGGCACGCACCAGAAACTTCGCGCCGTATTTCCGAAACGGCTCGGCGTTGGCGGCAACGTAGGCCTTGTAGCCTTCGGGGTCGGCGATGTCGACGGTGGCCATCCAGTAGCCTTTGGGCATGTCATCCTCCTGCTTGGTGAAAGCGATTGAGAGAACCTGGCTCGAATACTATTCTGAGCATACAGCTTTGAAAACTGTGTTGAGCCAGGATAGCTTTATTTTCAATTACTAGCCGTCTAGCGGCTCCTGGATATAGCATAGAGAGAGGCAATCGCCATTCAGTGGAGCGCCAGCGTGAGTCAAAAAAAATCGCCACAAGTGGCAAGCAGTCAGAGTAGCGCCGTGGGTAAGCAAGTCACCAAACGCTGTCATTGGGTTGCGCAATCCTATCTGAAAGCATTTGCAGCTGATAGTAATGGACTGCGTATTTGGCGCTTCAGTAGTAACGAGGGCGACCCGGAACTTAAGCGTATCGACAAGGTAGCCGTGAAGTTTCATTTGTATGCGCCGATGGGGGCCGATGGTAGGCGCGATGACGCCTTAGAGAGAAAGCTAGCAGACCTCGAAAACTTTTTTGGTGATCCAATGTGGGGGGCTGTCTGCAATGACTTCCAGATTTCTCACCAGGACCATTGCGGAAGATGGTCGCGCTCGTGGCTGCGGTGACATGGCTGCGTACGCCAAGGCAATTCGAATTCTGGAAGTCGATGCATCAACAATTTACGGATTTCTTCGCTCAGCACGATAATCTGCCCGACTTCGTTCACATCAATGATCGGCGTATCAAGCTGGATCACGCAACTTGGCCCGCCTATCGCGATGCCACTGAGGAAGATATGAAAGAAGCATGGAGCGAGTGGTTAGGGCAAAGCGCGGGCATTGCCGAAATGTTTCTTAAGATGCGCTGGGCCGTCCTTGTGAGCGAAAAACCAGTATTTATTACCTCCGACAATCCGGTTCTGGTTGGTGACATGCTCGGTCCGCATCGGGGATTAAAGCATCCAGATGCCATGGTGACATTCCCCCTTAGTCCTACCCGCGTACTGATAATGGATAATCGGCACAGTGAACCGGACGCGCAGTTTTATCCCCTTAATCACGACCCGGCGGCTATCAACCTGCTTATTTGGCGGAACGCCATGGAATATATGTTTTCTCCACGAAACCCCGATGAGGTGTGCGCCGAGATAGTCGCGGAGGCTGAACGTACGGGCGTTGCTTAGGCAGTCGCCGGTTGGGTAGAAGAAAGAGGCGCGGTTGAGCTCGGCCCTTTTCCTTGTCTTTTGGCCGCAGGACAGGTGTACTGGTGCTAGCTTGATGTAACTACACAGAACTTCGATGCTCACAATACTTCATCCTGAAATCATGTCGCTCGTGCGTGACCTGCCCATGGGCCTTATGCCGTGTTGGTTCCCCGGCGACTCGCGGCCCAAACTTGTTGTGAAGGCATCCAAGGAAGCGCTTCTCGCAGCGAAGATAAACCTTGGCTTTAAGATTTACATGGTGCCGCTGCTGATCTTGGGCGTCCGAACGATTGGGCTTGTCACGGCATTCTTTGATGATCAAGACGAGCCGCTTGTCATCACCACGCCGATGTTCAAAGAAGCGCCCGAGCACGACCTGAGAAGGCTGATTTCCGGGGGCGAATTCGACATTCACTTCTTCGATGAAAATAACCACGAGTTACTTGGCTACGAAGCCAAAGTACATTGTTTAGTTAGTACACGTGACCATCTCCAAAGCTCCGCGCTGCTTGAGTTTGACCTTGCCTCCGCTAGATCGGCCATAGATCAAATGGGAATATGGTTTGGTCTTAGAAGTGATAGCGATGACCTTGCGGCGATCTCGGTGGAATTTGGCGAGAGCCTCGTTCCTGATGACATATTCATTCAGGATATGCGGCCCAAGAATCACTTGTATCAAGGCAGTAGGCCGTTCAGCTTTACTCAGCTACATCGTAAAGAGCCGGGCGCATTTCAGGAGCGAGATATCGTGCAGCTCCTCAGCAGAATTTTTGCCCCAGAGGAAATCTACCTGAACCCCCTGCGAGTCACGGACAAGGAAGAAATCGCAGACATTCTTGTGATCACTCACTCCAGGGCGATCTTCGTTCAAGCAAAGGACAGTCCGAACGTCGAAAAAATACTTCGTAATGCTGTCAGCAGGAAGAAGGCGACAACGGTGAAAGCGTTGACGAAGGCTATCGATCAGACGCGAGGTTCGTTTCGTTACGCCAGGTCAAAAAGCCCGATGCAGATGATCGTTGGTGGAAATATTTTCGAGATTTCGTTGGAAGGATTGGAGCTACGCGCGCTCATTGTCGTTAAGGAGCTGTTCATTGATGAGTATTCCGTGTACAGCCCGCCAATCTTGTCATTGGCAAAGGAGCTATCAGTTTCCTGCATCTCACTCGACTATTCTGAACTGCATATGTACACAATGCACCTCGATGATGAGGAGGCTTTTGTTGAAGCTTGGGATCGGGTCTTCGCGCACGGCGTTCAGACGAGTATGTTTCCTCGGCTGCGCTTTGGCCTTAGCAACTAAAGGGGGCTGGCTCCCATGGCACTACCTTAAGCGTTTTCCCTCTCAACTGTTATTCCTGCGAGCGCAGGAATCCAGGGATTTTCAGAAGTACGGGCTGGATTCCCGCCTGCGCGGGAGTGACAACTTACCGGTTTGCATCGCGCAAGGTAGCGCCACGGGAGCCAGGCCCCTTTTATTCCGCCGCCGACCGCCCCTAACTGCGCGCCCGCATCCCCTGCACGGCTGCGACGGCGGCGTTGACCGCGAGGGGGTCTAGGGTGAGCGTGATGTGGCCGATGCCGGGGAGCAGGGTCACGGGCCATTGCTGGCCTTGCTGGCGGAAGATGGGTTCGAACCTGTCGGTGAAGAAGAGTTCGTCGGCGGCGCCGGCGATGACGGCGCAGGGCTGGCGGGCGGCGCGGATGTCGGCGTTGTAGTCCCGCTGCGGGCGGAAGTTGGCGGCGAGGGCGAAGGAGTAGGCGGGGGTGAGGATGGTTTTGGCGTAGTCGTTAAGGGCGAAGCGGACGACGGTGAGGTGGTCGAGGGCGTGGATGCCGGCGCTGCCGAGCGCGGTGAGGGCGACGATGCGCGGTATGCCGACGCTGACCCAGCCGCCGCCGCCGGGGCGGTAGGTGGGCGCGTCCTGGCTGAGGAAGGGCGAGAGCAGGAGGTAGCTGGCGAATTGCTGCTGGCGTGGGCTGCCGGCGAAGCGCAGCACGAAGCCGCCGCCGGAGGAGAAGCCGGCGAGGGTGGCGGGCGCGGCCGGGCGCACGGCGCGCACGAAGGCGTCGAGATCGTCTTCGAGTTGGCCGATGTAGGCGATGTCGCCGTTGGTGCCGGAGGCGCCGTGGCCGCGCATGTCGAGGGCGTAGGCGGCGTAGCCGGCGGCGGCGAAGGCTTGCGCGAGCACATGCATGCTGCGGCTGTTGGCGGAGGAGCCGTGGACCAGGACGACGCTGCCGCGGGCGGGGGCAGGGGGCGCGCCGTTGGTCTGTGGCGCGCCGTTGGTTTGTGGCGCGTTGCGGGCCTGCGGCGCGTAGTAGCGGTAGGCGAGGGCGGCGCCGTCGGCGGCGGGGTAGCGCTGCAGCGGCGGCAGGCGCGAGAGGTCGACGGCGCTAAAGGGGTTGTTGACGCTGGCCATCGGCGCCGGTGGTTCGCCGGGGCCGCCGAAGGCGATGGCGGCGGCGAGCAGGGCGGCGCATACGGCGGCGGCGCCGAGGAAGTGCCTGGCGAGGCGGGCAGGTTTCACAGGGGCGGTCGCATGGAGCAGTCTAACCCGGAAGGCGGGCGGCGCGCGTGCCAGTAGCTTTGGCGTTTTGCTGCTGTGCTGATGGAACTCCCATGTCGGACTATTCCCACATCAACATTCGCGGATCGGAGATTGCAGAAAAATGGCCACGAGATATAGTCAAGCGGAGGTACACGGACTATCGCCCCTTTGTTTTGACGGAAGGATGCATGATGCAGCCGCGCAACTTTTTCAATATCGCATTTCGGAAAATCTTCATGGTGCTTTTGCTGACCATGGGATGGCATGCCGCTGACGCTATCGCGGCTTTCGGCAAGCCGCCCGCGGGCGCGAGCGAATCCGAAGTCCGGGCGGCGATGGGCAAGCCTTATGCGGTGCACCGAGCGTCGCCGGAGGTTGGCTATGCGTATTCCTGGGAGTATCCCCACGGACCGTCCGGGCGCCAGACCTTCATGGCGCGGTTTGACCTTACCCACCGGCTGTTGCGCGTGGACCAGGTGTTGACCCCGGCCACGCTGGCTTTGCTCAGGCCCGGCGTCGATACGCAGGCCACCGTTCAGGACGTTCTGGGACGCCCCGGGCGGAACGCGGGTCGCAGCCGCGTTTATGGTGGGCCGACCTGGGATTATTTCGCGGAAGACATGGGGCGGCATGTCATCCTTTCCGTGACGTTCGACGGAAGCGGGCGGTTGGCTGCGGCTGGTTCGACGCTGGATCCCGATGAAGAGGTTTTGCAGCGTTAGGGGCTTTCAGACCTATTTGAACATGGCCGCAAACATGTCGAATCGCGAACACGGACCGACCGCCGCGGCGTCATCCGTTCGTCCTGAAGAACTCCTGTTGAACCCGAACGGCTGGGTGCCGAACAATTCCCGGCTGCCGGTTCTGCACTATCGGAACGTGGGGGAGCGCGGCGACCTTGCTTCTTATTTCGAGGGCCTGTTCGCGGCGAACGGCTGGCCGCCGCAATGGCGGGACGGCATCTACGACTACCACCACTACCACTCTACGGCGCATGAAGTGTTGGGCATCGCCAGCGGCTCGGCCCGGTTGATGCTGGGCGGACCCGGTGGCCGGGAAGTGAGCGTCTGCAAGGGGGAGGTTGTCTTGCTGCCGACGGGCACTGGTCACTGCTGCCTCTCAGCCACCGCTGACTTTTTGGTGGTGGGCGCTTACCCGGCGGGTCAGGATTTTGATATTTGCCGCGAAGCGCCCACGCCCGGCAAGGTCAAGCGCATGGCGACTTTGCCGTTCCCCGACTCGGATCCCGTGAATGGCAATCGGGAACCGCTGACCCGCTATTGGGTGCGAAACTCCGATTGAATATGTAGGAAGCAGTAGTATTTGTAATGCATCATTAATTTAGATGCGCGGGCGAAAATCGCCCGATTATAAAAACTTAAAGAGACAAACATGGCAGTCACGCAACGTCGTCGGTCGTTCGCCCGTTGCGTGCTGTGTGCTGCGCCGATTCTCGCGGGTGGGACGGCCATGGCGCAGACGCCGGCCTATCCACCCGGCCGGCGCGCCACGTGGTGGGCTATTCGGCCGGCGGGCCGAGGACATTTCGGCGCGCAAGATCGCGGCGCTGATCTCTCCGATTCTTGGCCAGACGATGTTCGCGGAAAACGCGGGCGGGGGGCGGGCGGTAAGATCGCGGCGGACTATGTGGAGGGGCAGCTCAACGACGGCTATACGCTGTTTCTTTGCTCGCATGCGGATGCGATCAATACGGTGCTGTATAAAAAGCAGGCGCTGACGATCGAGGATTTTTCGGCGGTTTCGATGGTGACGAAGTTTTATTACGTCATCACGGTGGCGAGCGCGGATGCCGGCGAATAATCTGGCGGAGTTCATCACCTATGCGAAGGCGCATCCGAACGAGTTGAATTATGGGCTGACGGGGAAGGGGTCGTCGCAGGAGTTGCTGACGAAGCGCTTCGAGAAGGAGGCGGGCATACGCATGACGCCGATTCTTTTACGGGCGACCAATGCGGCGGTCGATGCATCGTTACTTGACCATTCCGCAATGCCGATGCCGATGGTGCTTGGGTAAGGAGATTGGGATGGATGATCAAGCCGTGCGAATGGCGCTGGAGCGCCATTGGAATGCTTCGGACGCGAGCGATTTCGAGGCCGAACACAAAATCTACGGCGAGGATGCGGTGCTTGATTACCCGCAATCGGGGGAGCGGATTCGTGGGCGGAAGAATATCCAGGAGAGCCGATGGGTTCAGCCGAACAGGAAGCGGTTTGCGGTGCGGCGGATTGTCGGCGGCGGGGATTTGTGGGTGACGGAGCTTGTGCTTACGTATGACGGGGTGCCGTCTTACGTGGTGAGCATCATGGAGTTTCGCGAGGGGCTGGTTGCGCGTGAGACGCAGTATTTCGGGGAGGAGTTTGCGCCGGGTGCGTCGCGGGCGCATTTGGTGGAGAGGATGGGCGGGGCGGCGGGGTCTTGACGCGGGGAGAATGCGGGAGTCGGAAATTTCAGAAGTACGGGCACGATTTCCGCCTGCGCGGCCACGCCCCGGAGGAAGCGGCCTTGGGCATACAGGTTACCGGGCGCACACTGCTTGCGGCAAGGCCGTGGAAGCCGAGAGCTTTATTTTTGGGTCGGGCTGGCCTTGCCGGGGCGCAATGTGCGCAGGGTGACGGAGTAGCGGAGCACGTCCATGGGCGCGATGCTGTGTTGCCAGGTTTCTCGCGCGGGGCCATGGAGCAGGTAGGCGGAGCGCGGCTCGACCAGGGCGGCGCGCCTTTCCCAGGCTTCGCCTGCTTTTCTGCGGAAGCGGAATACGCAGGGGGCGAGAAACGAGAGGCCGACCACGTCTTCGTAGTGGGGTTTGTCGCGGTGCCAGCCGATGCCGGCGCCCGCGGTGTATTCGGTGACCATCACTTGCTGAAACGCTGCGGCGGGCATGCCGCTGATGCGGCTGGCGATTTCGGCGAGGGGCTGGAGGTAATCGGGAATGCGGGCGTCTTCGCGGGGGTGTTGGCCGGCGAAGATGTATTGGCGGCCGAAGGTGAAGATGCGGCGGTTGGCTTCGTAGCCGTGGAATTGGTAGGGCTGGAGGGCGAGCTTTTCGAACTGGCGAACCAGGCCCCGCTCTTCGGCGGGCGAGAGAACGCCTGGGGCGTAGCGGAAGCCTTCGGGCAGTGCCGGCTCGCCGAACAGGTCGGCCATTTCGCTTGGGGGCAGCGGCGGACGCGGGGAGGTGGACCTCATGTTGCCCATATGGGGGCGCGCGGAGCGACTGCAATGTTGCCGGTGCAGCGCTCCCCGCGGGCCGCGCGGTTTGCGGTGGCCGCCTACATCTTGTCCAGCGCCTTGCCCTCGAAGTCGCTGGCGTCGTGCCGCTCGCGCACCTGCGTGTCGGCGTCGCCGCGCACGCGGTTGACCATGCGGCCGCGCCTGACGGCGGGGCGGTTGCGGATGAGCGTGGTCCAGCGTTGCAGGTGCTTGTATTCCTGCACGGCGAGGAATTCGCTGGCGCCGTATTGGTCGAGCTGGGCCAGGCCGCCGTACCAGGGCCAGATGGCGATGTCGGCGATGGTATAGGCGTCGCCGGCGATGTATTCGCTTTGGGCCAGGCGCTGGTCGAGCACGTCGAGCTGGCGCTTGGTTTCCATGGTGAAGCGGTCGATGGCGTATTCGAACTTTTCCGGGGCGTAGGCGTAGAAGTGGCCGAAGCCGCCGCCGACGTAGGGGGCACTGCCCATTTGCCAGAACAGCCAGGAGAGGCATTCGGCGCGCGCGGCGGGTTCCTTCGGCAGCAGGGCGCCGAATTTTTCGGCGAGGTGGGTGAGGATGGCGCCGGATTCAAAGAGGCGGATGGGCTTTTCGCCGGAGCGGTCGTGCAGCGCGGGGATTTTGGAGTTGGGGTTGATCGCCACGAAGCCGCTGCCGAACTGGTCGCCTTCGCCGATGTTGATCAGCCAGGCGTCGTATTCCGCGCCCTTGTGGCCGAGCGCCAGCAGCTCTTCGAGCATGATGGTGACCTTGACGCCGTTGGGCGTGCCCATGGAGTAGAGCTGCAGGGGGTGGCGGCCGACGGGCAGCTCCTTCTCCTGCGTGGCGCCGGAAACCGGGCGGTTGATGTTGGCGAATTTGCCGCCGTTGCCCTGTTTCCAGGTCCAGACTTTCGGCGGGGTGTAGGTTGATGCGTCGGTCATTGCTTTCCTTTGAGCGGGCGTTGTTGCAGATCGGGACCAAAATCTTACACGGTGCCGCGGGAAAAAACCGGCAATGTCCCCACAGGCAATGAGGCTGACTCATCTAGAGGATAAGGTTACCCGGAGGCTGATCCCTACGTATACTTGGACCCAGGCGGCGGGAACACAGGAGCCTGGACAATCGAGGAGGGGACATGAGTGACGCAACTGCTGCGGGCGGGGCCGGGCGGCCGGGCCTGCGCTGGGTTCAGCTGGTCTCGGGCATTGTCTGCATGGCCGGGGTGGCCAATCTGCAGTACGGCTGGACGTTGTTCGTCGGTCCCCTGGATGCGGCGCATCACTGGGGCAAGCCGGCGATCCAGGTGGCTTTCACGATCTTCATCCTGACGGAGACCTGGCTGATTCCGGGGCTGGGCTACCTTGCCGACCGTTTCGGCCCGCGTGTGTGCCTCGTCAGCGGCGGCATTTTTTGCGCGGTGAGCTGGGTGCTGAACGCGTATGCGGAAACGCTGGCGGTGCTTTATACGTCGGCGGTGATCGGCGGCATCGGCGTCGGCATGGTGGTGAGCTGCTGTTTCGGCAATGCGTTGCGCTGGTTCCCGGACAGGCGCGGCCTGGCGATGGGGCTGACGGCTTCGGGCGTGGGCTTCGGCTCGGCCGTGACGGTCGCGCCGCTGGCCGCCATGATCAAGTCTTCGGGTTACGAGAATGCCTTTATCTATTTCGGCATCGGCCAGGGCGTTCTGGTGGTGGTGCTGGGCATGCTGATGTTCGCCCCGGCCGGCGGCGCGTTTCGCATCGGGCATGCGCATGGCCACGCCCCGGCCACGGCGGCGCGCGACTACCGGCCGGCCGAGATTTTGAGGCAGCCGGTGTTCTGGGTGATGTATGTGATGTTCGTGCTCGTCGCCGCCGGCGGCCTGATGGCGACGGCGCAACTCGCCACCATCGCCAAGGACTTCGGCATTGCCGACACGCCCGTGGCGCTGTTCGGCTTCACCTTGCCGGCGCTGGTGTTCGCCCTCACGCTGGACCGCACCATCAACGGCGTTTCGCGCCCGCTGTTCGGCTGGATCTCGGACTACCTCGGACGCGAGAACACGATGACGCTGGCTTTTTCCATCGAGTCGGTGGGCATTGTCGCGCTCTACTGGTTCGGCCAGAGTCCGCTGGCTTTCGTGGTGTTGACCGGGATTGTTTTCCTCGCCTGGGGCGAAATCTATTCGATGTTTCCGACCGTGTGCACCGATACGTTCGGCACCAGGTTCGCGGCGACCAACGCCAGCACGCTCTATACGGCCAAGGGCGCCGCGGCCCTGCTGGTGCCGCTCTCGGCGCTGCTCACCATCAAGACCGGCAGTTGGCACGTCACCTTCATGATTGCCGCCGTCATGAACGCGGTGGCCGCGGCGCTGGCGCTGTTCGTGCTCAAGCCGATGAGAGCGAAGATGGCGCAGGCGGCGGTGGCCGCGCCGGTGCGCGAAGTGCCGCTCGGCGCGCCGGCTGGTGAAGCGCGCTGAGGCAGGCTTTGTAAAAGGGGCAGCAGCGCGATCACCGTGCAGGCGCGGCTGACCCACATTCCTTTCTCCAACAGGATTTCCAGATGAAGATCACATCCATCAATGCGCGCATCGTGCGCCTGCCCGCGATCGAGCCGCTGGCCAATGGCCCGGTACCGGCCAGGACCATGCGCGATGTCGTGCTGCTGCGGGTCGGCACGGACCACGGGCCGGAAGGCATCGGCTTTACCTGCTTTCCAGGGTACTACTCGGGCAACATGTCCGGCGCGCTGAAGATCGCGGTGGAACACCTGGGCTCGCTGGTGGTGGGCGACGACCCGGTAAAGACCGAGGCGATCCACGCCAAGCTGGCCGCCACGGTCAGCTTCTCCGGGCCCGGCGGCATCGCCACGCTGGCGCTGGCGGCGCTGGACATCGCGCTGTGGGACATCAAGGGCAAGGCCTGCGGCGAGCCGCTGGCCAGCCTGGTGGGCGGGCGCCGCACCCGGGTGCCGGCGTACGCCAGCGGCGTCTTGCAGCGCAACTATCCGCTCAAGCACATCGTCAGCGCCGCCGAGCACCTGGCGGCGAGCGGCTTTCGCCAGATCAAGATGCAGCTTGGCCTGGGCGGAAGCGCGGCGGATGAGATCGAGCGGGCGCGGCAGGTGCGCGCGGTGATCGGCGACAAGGTCGACCTGATGGTGGACGTGAACCAGCGCTGGGATGTAAAGCAGGCCATCTCCATCGGCCAGCGCCTGGAGGGACTAAACCTCTCCTGGCTGGAGGACGTCACGGCCTTCGAGGATTACGCCGGTATTGCGCGTGTGGCGCAGGCGCTCACCACGCCGATCGCCGGCGGCGAATATGTGTTCGGCATCGTGCCGTTCCGCCAGATGCTGGAGGCGCGCTCGCTGGACATCGTGATGATCGACCTGCTGCGCGTCGGCGGCATCACGCAATGGATCAAGGTCGCGGGGATGGCGGAGGCGTTCAACATTCCGGTGGTCAGCCACATCATGCCGGAGATCAGCCTGCACCTGGTGGCGGGCGTGGCCAACGGCATGACGGTCGAGTACATCCCCTGGGTGGCGCGCCTGTTCAAGGAGGTGCCGCAACTGGTCGATGGCGACCTGCTGGTGCCGCAGCGGCCGGGGCTCGGCCTCGAATTCGACGAAGACGTTGTGGCCCGTCATCTGGTGGCTTGAACCCCGTCCCCCGCTAAAAACACAGACCCGGAATGGAGCATCCATGAGTCTCAAACTGCGCAGGGTGGTCACCGGGCACGACGCCTCCGGCCGCGCCACGGTGAAGATCGATGAACTGGTGCAAAACGCCGCCGAGACCCGCGCCGGGGTGGAGGCCAGCGTGGTGTGGACTACGCAGGGCTTTCCGGTCGATAACGACGACCCGGCCGACGGCAGTACACGCAAGGTCGGCACCAGCGAGCATGACGGCACGGTGTTTCGTGTCGTCTGCCTGCAGCCGGGCGCGGCGCCGCGCATCCACCGCACCGACAGCGTCGATTACGCCGTGGTGATCTCCGGCGAGATCTACATGGAACTCGATGACGGCGTCGGCGTTACCCTCCGGCAGGGCGATGTGCTGGTGCAGCGCGGCACCATCCACAACTGGTTCAACCGCGGCACGGTGCCTTGCACGATCGCCTTCGTGCTGGTCGGCGCCAGGCCGGCGCGGCCGGGCGGAAAGGCGTTGCCGGCGGTGGGCTGAGGGGCTGGACCGGACGCGCCGGCGATCAGGACTCGTCGAGCACGTCGCGGACTTTCGCCGCGAGGTCGACGAAGCTGAACGGCTTGGTGATGAGATGGAGCCCTTTGTCGAGCCTCCCGTGATGAATGATCGCGTTGCGGGCATAACCGGTGGTAAAGAGAACCTTGATGCCGGGGCGGCGCTGGCCGGCCTGGGCGGCGATCTCCGCGCCGGTAAGCCCGCCCGGCAGCACGACATCGGTAAAGACCAGGTCGATCCGGCGGTCCTGGTCCAGCAGGCGGAGGGCCGAGGGGCCGTCTTGCGCTTCCACCACCTGGTAGCCGAGTTCACGAAGGATCTCCACCGAGGTCGCGCGGACATCGGCATCGTCCTCGACAACCAATATCACTTCTTCCCTGGTTCCTTCGGGAATCGGCGGCGCTGACTCGATTTCGCCTTCGATACCCTGGACGCCGCCGCTGAAGCGCGGCAGGTAGATCCGCACCGTGGTGCCTTGACCGACTTCCGAATAGATCTTGATGTGGCCGCCGGACTGCTTCACGAATCCGTAGACCTGGCTCAGGCCAAGGCCGGTGCCCTTGCCGATCGCCTTGGTGGTGAAAAACGGTTCGAAGGCGCGGGCGACGGTCTGGCTGTCCATCCCCGACCCGGTGTCGGAAATCGAGATGGAGACGTATTGGCCCGGCCGGACTTCCGCATGCGCGGCCGCGTAGGTCTCGTCGATATGGCTGTTGGCGGTCTCGATCGTCAGGTGCCCGCCGTTGTGCATGGCGTCGCGCGCGTTGACCGCCAGATTGAGGATGGCCGATTCGAGTTCATTGGGGTCGGCTTCGACCTGCCAGAGTCCGGCGGCGCAAACGGTCTCGATGGCGATGGTCTCCTGGAGGGTGCGATGCAGCAGCTCGGACATGCCCTTGACCAGGAGGTTGATGTCGAGGACTTTCGGATCCAGCG
>JAQGMJ010000048.1 GCA_028292405.1 Betaproteobacteria bacterium | reverse complement strand
CGGCGCGCAGGATGGCGGCGATCGCGATCGGATACTGCAGCACGTTCGGCATCATGATGGCGACCCGCGAACCCTTTTTCATGCCGCGGCTTTGCAGCCAGGCGGCGGCGCGCCTGGAATACTCGTCGAGCTCGCGATAGGTGATGAATTTGTCCATGCAGACGTAGGCGTTGCGGTCCGCAAATTTGTGGAAAGACTCCTCGAACAGCTGCACCAGCGAACGGTATTGGTCAGGATCGATTTCCGCTGGAACATTGTCGGGGTATGACTTCAGCCAAATTTTTTCCATCAGATGCCTCTGTCTCAATAGTTATCGTTATGGGCGCCGGGCAGCGCCGCTTTTGTTGCTCTTGTGATGCTATCGGGCGTCGCGTTCGGACGCAAGCGCTTTTGCTGCTATTTGAGCAACCATTCTAGAGGTAACTATTGGTGCGTCGCAACAACATCGGGGGAATGGGTGGCCGGCATGGCGCCGAGCAGTTTCAGGCGGCGGTGCCGTTCGGTGCGATCGAGGTCGGCGATCCTGCGCACGGCATTGTAGAAGTCGCCGAAGCTGCGCTGGCGTTCCAGCAGCGCCCGGAAGCCGGGCACGAAGTCATTGTAGGTCGCAACGGCGGCCAGGTGGGCGTTCGACAGCGGTTCGGCGAAGAAGCGGTCGTAGCCGGCATATCCACCCCAGCTCTGCTTGAGCGCCCGGTAGTCCTCCTGCAGCTGGTGGAACAGGCGCGCCTTGGTGGCGCGCTTTTCCGCCACGCTGGCCTTCGACGCGTAGTTTTGCTCGAGGGCGCGACGGCACTTGAGCAGCAACTGGAGGAACTCCTGCTTGCGCGCGGTGTACTTGACGAAGTTCTCGCGCATTGCGGGGTTGCCGTAGCGTTCCAGCCAGCGCTCGACGCCGGCCTCCTCGACCGCGCTGGCAAACGACTCGTTGAACTGCGAATCGCCGGCCACGTACACCACCTGGTGCGCCAGCTCGTGGAAGATCAGGCGGGCCAGTTCGGCGTCCGGATAATTGATGAAGGTCGAGATCAGGGGATCGTTGAACCAGCCCAGCGTGGAGTAGGCGGTCACGCCGCCGACCTGCACGTCATTGCCTTCGGCGCGCAGCTGCTGCGCGTACTGCTGCGCGTCTTCCTTGCCATAGTAGCCGCGGTAGTTGACGCAGCCGGCCACCGGGAAGCACCACTGCAGGGGCTTGAGCGACAGTTCGGGCGTGGCCACCACGTTCCACAACACGTAGGGGCGGGTCAGCGCCGCGTAGTTCTTGTAGCTCTGGTTGTCCGGCAGGCCGAGCGCCTGGACCGCGTACAGGCGGATCTGGCGCGCCGTGGCCAGCCGCGTGCGCAGCTTGGCGTTGGTGCCGGGGTCGGCCAGCCAGTCGTCGATGGAGCGCGCGTCAGCGAGCAGCGAGAGCTGGCCCTGGGCGGCCTGGCTGTAGTAGTTCAGGCTCGCGCAGCCTGCGAGCGCGCCTGCGGCAAGGCATCCCAGGAGCACGTGGCCGGCTGTGCGGAGGAATGTAAATCGTTTCATGGCTTTGCTTATGGTGCGGCTTTTTCAACCTGCACCAGGGTGTCGTAAAAGGTTGGCGCGCGACCCATGTCGGTCAGGCGCTGGCTGGTTACTTCGTTGGCGTTCTTGCCATCGCTGGCAAGCTTCTTCCACCACACGGACAGGCCGACCACCAGGCCGGCGCGCGCTTTCGGCGTCACGCGCGCCCTGGCGACGAACGAGCCGCGATCATTGAATATGCGGACCATTTCGCCATCCACAATACCGCGCGGCGCACAGTCGGCGGGATGGATGTCGAGATGCGGTTCACCCTCGGCCGAACGCAGGCTCTTCACGTTGACGAAGCTCGAGTTGAGGAAATTGCGGGCCGGCGGCGAGATCATCGCAAGCGGATACTTCAGCGCGAGCTCGGGATTGGTGGCGACCGATTCGTAAGGCGGAATATAGGTCGGCACCGGATCGTAGCCGTCGGCCAGCATGGTCGCCGAATAGAATTCGCACTTGCCCGACGGCGTGGGAAAGCCGCCGGCGGCAAACGGCGCGTCCGGCATGTTGAGCTTTTGCCAGCCGCGCCGCTTGAGCGCATCCCAGTCGAAATGCAGGGCGCGCGCGTCGCGCCCGTCGAACGCCTGGGCGGCGAGCTGGTCGTCGCTCTGGCCGAAGCACGGATCGTCGAAACCCATGCGCGCGGCGAGCAGCCGGAAAATCTCGGTGTTCGGCTTCGCTTCGCCGAGCGGCGCGATGGCGGCGTTATTGGCCATCATGTACAGGTGGCCGTAGGCGAGGTGGGCGTCGACGTGTTCGAGCTGGGTGGTGGCCGGCAGCAGGATGTCGGCGTAGTCGGCGCTGTCGGTCTGGAAATGCTCGAGCACCACGGTGAACAGGTCTTCGCGCTGGAAGCCCTGCATTACCTTTGCCGAATCGGGCGCAATCGCCAGCGGGTTCGCGTTGTACACGATGACGGCCTCGATCTTCGGGCCAAACTCGGGCGAACCGTCCTTCAGCAGGTCGTCGCCGATGGTGGTCATGTTGATGGTGCGGACCGGCTGCTTGAGCAGGTCGGGCCGCTGCAGCGCCGCGCGGTTGGCCGGAAAGGAGCCGGACGACGAGAGCTGGATCCCGCCGGCGGCGTGGCGCCAGGCGCCGACCAGCGCCGGCAGGCAGGCGATGGTGCGCACCGACATGCCGCCGCCGCGCACCCGCTGCACGCCGTAGTTGACGCGAATGGCGACCGGCTCTCCGCGCTGCGCGGCCTGGCCGTAGTCGCGCGCCAGGCCGACCACTTCATCGACCGTGATGCCGCAGGTTTGCGCCGCGCGTTCCGGGGTCCATTCGGCGGCGCGCGCCTTGAGCTGCGGGAAGCCGAGCGTGTGGCGCGCGATGTAGTCCTCGTCGAGCAGGTTCTCGCGGATCAGCACATGCATCATGCCCAGCGCCAGCGCGGCGTCGGTGCCGGGCAGCAGCGCGATATGCTGCTGGCATTTCTCGGCCGTGAGCGAGCGGTACGGATCGATTGCGATCAGCTTCGCGCCGCGCCGCTTGGCTTCCTGCGCGCGCATCCAGAAATGCAGGTTGGAGGCGATCGGGTTGCCGCCCCAGATGATGATCAGCTTCGAGTCCTGGAACTGTTCGAGGTCGGTGCCGATCGTGGCGCCGATGGTGTAGGTGTAGCCGACGAAGCCGGCCATCGCGCAAATGGTCCGGTCCAGCTGCGAGGCGCCAAGCTGGTTGAAGAAGCGCGACGACATCGACTCGCCCTGCACCAGGCCCATCGTGCCACAATAGCTGTATGGCAGGATGGCCTGCGGCGCGCGCGCGGCGATGCCGCCCAGCCGTGCGGCGATTTCGGCCAGCGCCTGGTCCCAGCTGATGCGCTCGAACTTGCCCTCGCCCTTTCTGCCGACGCGGCGCATCGGATACAGCAGGCGCTCGGGGTGATAGGTGCGCTCCGTGTAGCGTGCCACCTTGGTGCACAACACGCCCGCGGTGGTCGGATGGTCCGGGTCGCCCCTGACCTCGGTGGCGACGCCGTCCTCGACAGTGATCAGCAGCGCGCAGGTGTCGGGGCAGTCATGCGGGCAGGCGGCGCGCACTTGGGTGGTGGTCATGGAAGGGGCTCGGAAGCGGCAGGTCTAAACCTGTACTCTATACGATTTCCAGCCAAGCAGAGTAGATGAGTCCGCCCTCTGGTTTTCGAGTAGTGAGTAGGGCTACAATAGTTCAAAAAATGCACTAGCATATACGCATCCACGGAGAACAAGATGAAACTCGTCGAACCCATTATTGCGTTCCAGTCGGAACTGGAACAGATCCGGCGCGACCTGCATGCGCACCCTGAACTTTGTTACGAAGAGCAACGAACTGCCGACGTGGTGGCGGCCCGCCTGACCGAGTGGGGAATCCCGATCGCGCGCGGGCTGGGCCTGACCGGGGTGGTCGGCATCATCAAGAACGGCAGCTCGAATCGCGCGATCGGCTTGCGGGCCGACATGGACGCGTTGCCCATGCACGAGGTCAACAGTTTCCCCCATGCGTCGCGGCACGCCGGGAAAATGCACGCCTGCGGCCACGATGGCCACACCGCCATGCTGCTGGGCGCCGCCCACCACCTGGCGGCCAACCGCAATTTCGACGGCACCGTTTACCTGATCTTCCAGCCGGCCGAAGAAGGCGGCGGCGGCGCGCGCCGGATGATGGACGATGGCCTGTTCGAACAGTTTCCGATGGAAGCGGTATACGGCATGCATAACTGGCCCGGCCTGGCCGAAGGCAGCTTCGGCGTGGTGGCCGGCCCAATGATGGCGTCGAGCAACGAATTCCGCGTGGTGGTCAAGGGCAAGGGTTCGCATGCGGCCCAGCCCCACAAGGGTGTCGACCCGGTGATGGTGGCGGTGCAGATCGCACAAAGCTGGCAGACCATCGTGTCGAGGGAAAAGAATCCGCTCGATACCGCAGTGCTGTCGATCACCCAGATCCACGCCGGCAGCGCGACCAATGTAATTCCGGACGAGGCGGTGCTGATCGGCACCGTGCGTACGTTCAGCACCGGCGTGCTGGACCTGATCGAGCGCCGCATGGAAGAGATTGCCAAGCACACGGCAGCCGGCTTCAATGCCGGCATCGAATTTGTCTTCAAGCGAAATTATCCGCCTCTGGTCAACCACCCCGAGCAGACCGTGTTCGCGATCGAGGCGATGCGCGCGGTGGCCGGCGCGGACCGGGTCGACAGCAACGTCGAGCCGACCATGGGCGCCGAAGATTTCGCCTTCATGCTGCAGGCCAAGCCAGGCTGCTATGTGTTTATCGGCAACGGCGAAGGCGATCACCGGGCCGGCGGGCACGGCCTCGGTCCATGCCAGCTGCATAACGCCAGCTATGACTTCAACGACCGGCTGCTGCCGATCGGCGCCAGCTACTGGGTCAGGCTGGCCGAGATGAGCCTGCCGGTCCGCTGAGCGGTCAGGGCAACTGGTCCGGAGCCTCGCCCAGGCGCTGTCCCGGATTCATTTTTTCCAGCGCAAGCAGTGCGGCCGAGTGGTCCGCGCGCGGGCAGTCGTCGATGATCGATGCATACTGGCCAGTCACCAGCGCGGTGACCGGCAGCACCACGCCGGCGTCGGCCGCGGCCACCAGCACGTTCTGCAAATCCTTGAGCTGGCTTTTCACCTGGCCGCCCGGCATGAAATTGCGCTCCAACATGCGCTGCCCGTGGACCTCCAGGATGCGGCTCTCCGCGAAGCCGCCGCGAATTGCCGTGCGCACCGCCGCCGGATCGGCACCCGCGGCCTGCGCCAGCAGCAGCGCCTCCGCGACGATCTCGAGCGTGCCGCCGACGATCAGCTGATTGCACAGCTTGGCGACCTGGCCGCTGCCGGCGGGGCCAACCAGGGTCGGGCGCCCGAGCGCGGCCAGCACCGGTTCGGCCAGCGAGAAGTCATGCGCGCTGCCACCGGCCATGATCGCCAGCGTGCCGGCCTCTGCCCCGGCGACCCCGCCCGACACCGGCGCGTCGAGGAAGCTGACGCCCTGCGCTGCGAGCCGCGCGTGGAAGGCCAGCGCCTCATCCTGCCGGGTTGAACTCATGTCGATCCACAGTGCGCCTGGCTTGATGGCCGGCAGCGCCGCCGCGATCACCTGCGCGACCACCGCCCCCGACTCAAGCACCGAGATGATGATGTCGGCGCCGTTGACGGCGCCGGCAAGCTCCGCCCGCGGTGCGGCGCCCACCGCGCGCAGCGCTTCGGCCTTGGCCGGCGAACGGTTCCAGGCGCGCACCGGCAGGCCCGCTTGCGCGAGCCGGGTGGCCATCGGTTTTCCCATCAGGCCGATGCCGAGGAATGCCAGGGTTGGGAATGCCACATCTGCTCCTTGTTTATCTTTCAGGCGCCACGATTGTAACTTGGCGGCGCCTGCGGCGAATTGTCAAACCGGTACAATATGCGCTGCATTACCGTATCGGCACTCACTTCTATGAAAGCAACTATGTTCTCCACCACCACAATTTGGAAGCCTGTGCTTGCGCTGGCCGCCCTGCTGTCTCTGCAGCCGGCCTTCGCCGCCGACACCCTGGTCGACTCCGCCGCGGTTGAAATCGGCGCCGGCAGCAAAGTACAGATGATTCGCTTCAGCGCGCAATCGAACTGGAACCGCAGCTGGTTCGAATCGAACGGCAGCCACCTGTCGGGCTACTGGGACGCCAACCTTGCCCAATGGCGCGGCAACGCCTACCAGAACGTATCCGGACAGCACCAGAACATCACGGTGGTCGGCCTGACCCCGGTATTTCGCTACGAGCGCGCCGACAAGAAGGGCTGGTACGCGGAAGGCGGGATCGGCGTGACCTTGCTGTCGGAGCTGTATGACAATGACGACAACCGGCTGTCGACCCACTTCCAGTTCGGCGACCACATTGGGGCCGGCTACGTGTTCGACAACAAATGGGAACTCGGCGCGAAGATCCAGCATTACTCCAACGGCGGCTACAAGAAACCGAACAGCGGCGTCAACTGGCTGGTCGTGAAAGCGGCCTACCACTTCTGAGGCCGGCACGGGCAGCCGGCCGCGCGTCGCGTGCGAGGCTGTCCGGTTGACATCGCCTTCGTCTGTTTTATGTGACAATCTGGCAGGCGCGCACGCCGCTCGCGCGCGCATCGACGCAAGAGGACCGATGACCAGTTCCGCCATCAAAAGTTACCTGCCGTGGGTCGTGGCGACCGCGCTGTTCATGGAACAGCTCGACGCGACGATCGTCAATACCGCGATCCCCAGCATTGCCGCGAGCCTGCACGTGACGCCGCTCAGCCTGAAGTCGGTCGTCACCAGCTACATCCTGAGCCTGGCGGTCGGCATCCCGGTCAGCGGATGGATGGCCGACCGGTTCGGCACCCGCCGCGTGTTCGGCACCGCGATTGCGATCTTCACGCTGGCCTCGGTCCTGTGCGGCCTGTCCTTGAATGCGCCGATGATGACGGCCGCCCGCTTGCTGCAAGGCATAGGCGGCGCCATGATGATGCCGGTCGGGCGCCTCGCCATCATCCGCACCTTCCCCAAGTCCGAACTGCTGGGCGCGATGAATTTCGTCATCATCCCGGCCCTGATCGGCCCGCTGCTCGGGCCCACGGTGGGCGGGCTGATCGTCCACTGGACCTCCTGGCGCGCCATTTTTTTCGTCAATGTGCCGGTCGGGCTGGTGGCCTTGCTGCTGGTGTTTCGCTACATGCCCGACTATCGCAGCGACGAGCGCCGGCCGCTCGATGTCATCGGGCTGATCCTGTTCAGTTGCGGCACCGCCATCTTGTCCTGGCTGCTGGAAGTGTTCGGCGAACACACGCTCGATCCCACCACGGCCGTGCTGATGCTGGTGCTGTCGGTCGCCTTGCTGGTCGCGTATGCCTGGCACGCCAGCGGCATCGAATTCCCCCTGCTGCGCCTGAGCCTGTTCCGGGTCCGCACCTTCCGCATTGCGGTGCTGGGCGGGTTCGCGACCCGCCTGGGTATCGGCAGCCTGCCTTTCCTGCTGCCGCTGCTGTACCAGCTTGGACTCGGCCTGCCCGCCTGGAAATCCGGCCTGCTGATGATGCCGACGGCGCTGGCGGCGATGGGCATGAAACTGTTTTCCGCGCGCCTGCTGGGCCGCTTCGGCTATCGCCAGGTGCTGGTCGTCAACACGGTATGTATCGGCATCACCATCGGTTTGTTCTCGTTGGTGAAGGAAGGCACGCCGCTGGCCGTGATCGTGATCCTCGGGTTGATGCAGGGTTTCTTCAATTCGCTGCAGTTTTCCAGTGTGAACACCTTGGCGTACGCCGACATCAGCGAGCGCGATTCGAGTATGGCCAGCACGATTTCGAGCTCCTTCCAGCAACTGTCGATGAGCTTCGGCCTGGCGACGGGCTCGCTGGTGACCGCCTGGTTCCTGGGAGATGTGCCCCAAACCCACCGCGTCCTGCTGACCAATGCGCTGCACAACGCCTTCGTGGCCTTGTCGGTAGTCACGATCCTGTCCTCGCTGACGTTCTGGAGCCTGCGCCGCGAAGATGGCGAGAGCATCAGCAAGGGCGCCAAGGCGGCTGAAGATGCGGTTCCGGTGAGCACCTGAAGATGGGCCGTACGCAATCGAGCTTGGCAGCGAGGCACCGGCTGGTCAATGAGCAGGGGTCAGATGGGTCAGCACACAGCGCCATTGCCCGTTCTCTAATCGATAGACATCGGTGATCCATTCGTCCGCGCGGATTGGCATTCCCTGGAACGTCCCGGTATTCCGG
>JAQGMJ010000037.1 GCA_028292405.1 Betaproteobacteria bacterium | reverse complement strand
GCGCTTGCCGCCGGAGCCGCCGCGGCCACAGGCGCCGGCTCCACTTTCACCGGTGGACGCAGCCACACCGCGATCGAACGCCGCACCGGCCGCTCGTCCGCCCTGGGCGGCGCGTGCAGGCGCCAGGCGAACAGGATCGCGGCATGCAGCAGCAGTGACAAGGCCACGCCCGCCGCCAGCCGCGAAGGGCGCTGGAATGCAATTTCGTTAGGCGCTGACAAGGATGAGCTCACGGTTCGGCGATAGGTAAGTGGCATATGGTCGCATATCTTGGGAATGTGACAACGCACGCTTACAAATGCTCATAATAAAAGCCGGCCAGAGCTTGACCGCGCCATTCCCAGCCGTTATGATTCGGGTCCTCGGAGTGTGGCGCAGTCCGGTAGCGCACCTGGTTTGGGACCAGGGGGTCCAAGGTTCGAATCCTTGTACTCCGACCAGTATTTCTTATGCAGGCTGACAACGCGGTACCGTCAGCCTGTCATATCCCCTCCCCCATCTGTTTCAAATCACTCGCCTTCCCAGTAATTGACCGTCTCGCCGATCCGGCCGACTGTCCTGAACGGCATCGCGCCATCCGATTCGCCCAGCAGCACCGCAAATTTGCCGGAGTCCGGGAATTCGGCCACTTCGGGCGACAGCTGCGTGCTGATCGCCAGGTAGCGCAATTGCGCGTCGCTGTTGTTGATGATCTGGTGCGCGGTTTCGTGTCCGCCCGGCGGGCAGGCGATGATGTCGCCCTGCCGGATCGGATAAACCGCCGCGCCGATCCTCACTTCGCCCTTGCCTTCGACGACGATGAACATCTCTTCGTTCACCCGGTGGCTATGGAAGGGAAAGGCGCGCATGCCCGGGGCCAGCACGGTCAGGTTGCAGCCAAGTTTGCTGGCGCCGATCTGTGCGCCTATCATCGCCATGCGCGGATCGTAACGGCCGGCCGCGGCGCCGGTTGCTGCAAAGGCAGGCGGCATCGCCTGCGGTTCGAGCTGGTCGAGATTGATGATCGGGTGCTTCATGTTCACTCCTGTGAGGGATCGGTGCCCCATTATAGAAGGTTGATCAGGTCAGCCAACCCGCTTGGCCGCGATTGCGTTGCCGGCCCGGCTGACGCCCTTGCGGCCCAGCTGCTGGCTGATGAACAGGCCGGCGTCGGCCACCAGGGCGAGATCGATCCCGGTCTCGATGCCCAGGCCATGCATCAGGTACAGCACGTCTTCGGTGGCCACATTGCCGGTTGCACCCTTGGCGTACGGGCAGCCGCTCAGGCCCGACACCGACGAATGGAAAATCGACACGCCCACTTCCAGGCTGGCGTAGATGTTGGCCAGCGCCTGGCCGTAGGTGTCGTGAAAGTGACCGGCAATCTGGTCCAGCTTGAACTCGGCCGCGGCGCGCAGCATGACTGCCTGCGTCTTGCGCGGAGTAGAAACGCCAATGGTGTCGGCGATGTCGATCTCGTCGCAGCCCAGGTCGCGCATGCGGCCCACCACATCGGCCACCGCGTCGAGCGAAACCTCGCCCTGGTAAGGGCAGCCGAAGGCGCAGCTGATGCTGCCGCGCAGGCGAATCCCATGCTCCCTGGCCGCCTTTGCCACGGGCTCAAAACGGGCGATCGATTCGGCGATCGAGCAGTTGATGTTCTTTTGCGAGAACGCCTCGGAGGCCGAGCCGAACACCACCACTTCGTCGGCGCGCGCGGCCAGTGCGCCTTCGAAGCCCTGCATATTGGGGGTCAGCGCCGAATAGATGGCGCCGGGACGGCGCGCGATACGCTCCATCACCTCCGCACTGGTGGCCATCTGCGGCACCCACCTGGGCGATACGAAGGCCGCGACTTCAAGGTTCGGGAAGCCGGCTTTCGACAGGCGGTCGACCAGCTCCACCTTGACGTCCGCGCTTACCAGCTGGGCCTCGTTCTGCAGGCCGTCGCGCGGACCCACTTCAACAATCTTGACCTTGCTCGGCAAATCGGGCTGCTTGTTCATTCAGTATCCTCGGGTGCGGTCGACGACGTCCGCCACCGGCTCGTCGTTTTCAAGTGCTTTGATCTTGGCGGCGATCTGGCGCACGCTGTCCTCGCGCACGGTCAGCGCCGAGATATGCGGCGTCATGCTGATGCGCGGCTCTTCCCAGAACGGATGGGGCGCCGGCAGCGGCTCGTTGCGGAACACGTCAAGCGTGGCGCCGGCCAGGTGGTCCGAGCGGATCAGGGTGAGCAGGTCGGGTTCGGCCACGTGCGCGCCGCGGGCGACGTTGATCAGGTATGCGCCCTTCGGCAGCATCGACAGCCGGCCGCGGTCGAGCAGGTTGGTGGTTTCCGGCGTCAGCGGCAGCATGCAGACCAGCACACGGGTGCCGGCCAGGAATTCGTCCAGGCTGTCCATGCCGCTGAAGCAGGCCACGCCGTCGACCGCCTTCTGCGTGCGGCTCCAGCCGCGCAGCGGGAAGCCGAAGTCGGCCAGCGCCCGCAGCGCCCGGCTCCCCAGCACGCCCATTCCCAGCACGCCGACGCTGAAGTCCTTCTTCTCGTATTGCGGCAGCGGCGCCCAGATCCCGCGCCTGGCCTGCTTTTCGTACTCGTCGAAACGGCGGAAGTAGCGCAGCACCGCGTGGGTGACGTATTCGGCCATCTGCACCGCCATGCCGGCGTCGCCCAGCCGGATGATCGGCGCGTCCGGCAGCGCATCGCCGAACTTGAGGATCGCGTCGACCCCGGCGCCGGCCAGGAAGATCGCCTTTACTTTTGACAGCTGCCCGATCAGCGCGGCCGGGGGCGACCAAAGCACGGCGTAGTCGCATTGCGCGGAACGGTCGCCTTCCTGCCACGTGACCACTTCCGTCTTCGGCAGCGCTTCGGAGAAGTCGCGCACCCACGGCTCGGTCTTGCCATCGGCCCGGTAAAGTAGAATTCGCATATCGTCCCCCCTGATACTTTTTTTATTACTGCGCCGCGAAAGCGAGCAGCGGCGCCCCGTCCGTCACCTGGTCTCCAACCTGGTACAGTATCTCCTCGACCATCCCGTCGCTCGGCGCGGCGATGGTGTGCTCCATTTTCATCGCTTCCATGATCACCAGCGGATCGCCCTTTTTCACTGTTTGTCCGCTGGCCGCCAGCACCGCCACCACCTTGCCGGGCATCGGCGCGGTCAGCCGGCCACCGGCCGTTTCGGCTTCGCCAGCATGTGCCATGGGGTCATTGTAGGCCAGTATGAAATGGCGTCCACCGGTGAATACATGAAAGCTGTCGCCATCGCGCCGCACGGCGCCGTGCATCGAGGCGGCGCCCAGCCTGATCGACAGCTCGGCGCCGTCGCGCGCCGCCAGTGCCAGACTGTTACGCATGCCGCCCGCCTCGAACTCCCAGCCGCCCTCAACGTAGGTCAGGCCAAGCTGGTAGGCCTTTTGTTCAGTGGCCGACGAATACTCGTCCGCGAACGAGAGCTGGCGCCGGTATGCGCCGTTCAGGCGCCAGCCGAGCGCCTTGCCCCACGGGTCGGCCGGGTTGGCCGAGACCGCGGCAGCGGCGTCCCTTTCCGCTTCGATCAGCGCCACCGCCGCCAGCGCCAGCGCGCCGGCCGGCGCCGCTTTTGGCTGGGGGAACAGGCTGTCCCCGTTGCGTTCGATCAGGCCGGTGTCGAGGTCGGCGG
>JAQGMJ010000003.1 GCA_028292405.1 Betaproteobacteria bacterium | reverse complement strand
GCCTACCAGATCCGCAGCAAGCAGGCCCGCACCCAGGCCCTGCGCGAAGCCACCGGCGCCGTGATGGCCGACCTGAAGGCCGACGTCGGCGACTTCGATTCCTCCAAGGTGGAAAGCCTGCTGTTCGACATCGAAGCCAGGATCGTGCGCAGCCAGATCCTGTCGGGCGAACCGCGCATCGACGGCCGCGACACGCGCACGGTCCGCCCGATCGAGATCCGCACCGGTGCGCTGCCGCGCACCCACGGCTCCGCGCTGTTCACGCGCGGCGAAACCCAGGCGCTGGTCATCACCACGCTGGGCACCGAGCGCGACGCGCAGCGCATCGACGCGCTGATGGGCGAGTACGAAGACCGCTTCATGTTCCACTACAACATGCCTCCTTTCGCCACGGGCGAAGTGGGCCGCATGGGCTCCACCAAGCGCCGCGAAATCGGCCACGGCCGCCTCGCCAAGCGCGCGCTGGTTGCAGTACTGCCGAGCAAGGACGAGTTCCCCTACACGATGCGCGTGGTCTCGGAAATCCTGGAGTCCAACGGCTCGTCGTCGATGGCTTCGGTGTGCGGCGGCTGCCTGTCGCTGTTGGACGCCGGCGTGCCGATGAAGGCCCACGTGGCCTTCATCGCCATGGGCCTGATCAAGGAAGGCAACCGCTTCGCGGTGCTGACCGACATCCTGGGTGACGAAGATCACCTGGGCGACATGGACTTCAAGGTGGCCGGCTCTGAAAACGGCGTGACCGCGCTGCAGATGGATATCAAGATCCAGGGCATCACCAAGGAAATCATGAAGGTGGCGCTGGACCAGGCGCTGGAAGCGCGTCTGCACATCCTGGCGCAAATGAAGCAGGCGATGTCGGGTGCCAACACCACGCTCTCCGACTTCGCCCCGCGGATGATCACGATGAAAATTAATCCGGAAAAGATCCGCGACGTGATCGGCAAGGGCGGCGCGGTGATCCGTGCCCTCTGCGAAGAGACCGGCGCCACCATCGACATCCAGGACGACGGTTCGGTGACCATCGCCTCCGTCTCGGCCGAAGCCGGCCGCGCCGCGCAGGAACGCATTGCGCAGATCACCGCGGAAGTCGAAGTGGGCAAAATCTACGAAGGCCCGATCCTGCGCCTGCTGGATTTCGGCGCGATTGTGCAAGTGCTGCCCGGCAAGGACGGCCTGCTGCACATCTCGCAAATTGCCAATGAGCGCGTGAACGCCGTTTCCGACTACCTGAAGGAAGGCCAGATCGTGAAGGTCAAGGTGCTGGAAGCCGACGACAAGGGCCGTCTGCGCCTGTCGATGAAGGCAGCCGCCGCCGACGCCGCGCCGCCGGCGGAGACGCCCGCGGCCTAAGGTGCCAAGGAGTTCTTTCGCGCGGGCCACGGTCCGCGCGAAAGGGCGCCAAAGTGCAGATTTATGGCGAGTTTTCGGACGGAATTTGCTACAATTCGTCCGTTCGGGGTGTAGCGTAGCCTGGTAGCGCGCCTGGTTTGGGACCAGGATGTCGGGAGTTCGAATCTCTCCACCCCGACCATTTGCAGTAACCGGCGCACGATTTGGTAAGAGGGTGCGTAGTTGGTGTGGTGGTTGTTGATTTACGTTTTGATTGTGCCCGGCGGTAAAGGCGGACCCAGCAGATAGGCTGCCCGTAGCTCAGTTGGATAGAGCATCGGCCTTCTAAGCCGAGGGTCACAGGTTCGAATCCTGTCGGGCAGGCCAGAGATGGCAAAGATTTGCAGCAAGTCGGTGCATGTCGAGGTTCACGGCATGCGGCGGTGAAAACAGTGGTGGCCGTAGCTCAGTTGGTAGAGTCCTGGATTGTGATTCCAGTTGTCGTGGGTTCGAGTCCCATCGGCCACCCCACAAAATTCAAGCAGTGTGATGCGCGGCCACCTCGGTGGCCGTGTTCATTTGCGGGCATGGTTTGCCGCTGGGCGAGAGGAGGCAGCATATGAGCGAACTGCTGGTCACGCGCGAGGGGCCGGTCACCACCCTGACGCTGAATCGCCCGGACAAGGCCAATGCGCTCAGCGCTTCGCTGGTGGAGGCCCTGCATGAAGCGGTGGGCCACGCAAATGAGCCGGCGCCTGATATGCCGCGCCTGATCGTGCTGCGCGGCGAAGGGCGCAACTTTTGCGCCGGCTTCGACTTCCACGGTTTCGAAGAGCAAAGCCCTGCCGAACTGGCCTGGCGCTTTGTGCGCATCGAGCAATTGCTGCAATGGTTTTATCACGCGCCTTGCGCGACTCTCGCGCTGGCGCAGGGCGGCTGCTTTGGCGCCGGCGCCGACCTGCTGCTGGGTTGCGATGAACGCGTGGTGGCGCCGGAGACACGCCTGCGCATGCCGGGCTGGAAGTTCGGCCTGGCGCTGGGCACGCGCAGGCTGGCGGCGCGCATCGGCCAGGAGCCGGCGCGGCAGTTGCTGCGGGCGGCAGCGGTGGTGGATGCGCCAGAGGCGCAGCGTCTCGGGCTGGCGATGCAGGTTGCCGATGCAGGGGCCTGGCCGGCGCAGGTGACGCGCGCCGAGACGGCGGCGCAATCACTGACGGCGGAGGCGCAGGGCCGCCTGCACGGGCTGACCCTCACCGACACGCGCGCGGCCGATATGGCGGCGCTGGTGGAGTCGCTGACCGCCGGCGACCTGAAGGCGCGCATCCGCGCGTTTCGGGCGCTTTGATGCCATTGTCCTGGCGGCACAATTGTGAAAATTGTGAAAGTTTTGAGGCGGTTTTGCACCGATTTGACGCTTTAGGTCCAAAACCTTTATAATTCAAAGGTTTTGCACACCCAAATTCCCATTAGATAACGATGGCACTGCGCCGCAAATTCGTCGCCGGCAACTGGAAAATGAACGGTAGCCTCGCCGCCAATGGCGAACTGGTTGCCGGTCTGGCGTCCGCCCTCGCCGGTTTCGACGCGGCTGACGTGGCGGTGTGCGCCCCTGCGCTGTATCTGCCGCAGGTGGCGGAGCTGGTGAAGGGAAGCAAGATTGCGGTCGGTGCGCAGAACGCCAGCGAGTACGCCGGCGGCGCCTACACCGGCGAGATTTCCTGCGCCATGCTGAAGGAATTCGGCGTGCGTTACGTGGTTGTCGGCCACTCCGAGCGGCGCGCGCTGTTCGGCGAAACCAATGCGCAGGTGGCGGCAAAATTCGCGGCCGTGCTGGCGGCGGGACTGGTGCCGATTCTTTGCGTCGGCGAGACCCTGGCCGAGCGCGATGCGAATGCCACCGAAGCAGTGGTGGCGGGGCAACTCGACGCCGTGCTGGCGCTGGGGGCGGACAAACTGGGCGGCGGCGTGGTGGCTTACGAGCCGGTCTGGGCCATCGGGACCGGCAAGACGGCGAGCACCGAGCAGGCGCAGGCGGTGCACGCATTCATTCGCGCGCGCATCCTGGCGCAGAGCATCAACGTAGCAACTGCCGTGCGCATTCTTTACGGTGGCAGCGTCAAGGCAAACAACGCGCAGGCATTGTTCGCCTGCCCGGACATCGACGGCGGCCTGGTCGGCGGCGCCTCCTTGCAAGCGCAAGAGTTCGCCGCCATTTGCAAGGCGGCGGCATAGCTTAATAAAGTTTAATCGGGCGCATGCCGCAAGGCCGCTGCCCGCGAATGGAAATCATGGACATACTGCAAACGCTGGTTATCGTATTTCACATCGTCGCCGCACTGGTGATCATCGGCCTGGTGCTGCTCCAGCACGGCAAGGGCGCCGACATGGGCGCCTCCTTCGGCGGCGGCTCGGCCGGCAGCCTGTTCGGCGCCACCGGCAGCGCGAATTTTCTTTCGCGCACCACTGCCGTGGTCGCGACGATCTTCTTTCTCACCAGCCTGGGGATGGCCTTCATCGCCACCCACAAGCCGCGCACTGGCGGCGGCGTGATGGAGGGGGTGACCCTGCCGAGCGCGCCGGCCATTCCGGCGGCGCCCGTGGCGCCTTCGCCTGCGGCGATTCCGGGGCAGGCGGCAGCACCCGCATCCGGCGCGGCCGCGGTGAGCAACGAGCCCGCAAAAATTAACCAGATACCGAAGTAAAAGCGTTACAATGTTGCTTTGCGAGATTCATGAACATTTGTTCCAAACATTTGTTTATTTCCCTCGAAGAATCACGCAAGAACGAGCCGACGTGGTGGAATTGGTAGACACGCTGTCTTGAGGGGGCAGTGCCGAAAGGCGTGTGAGTTCGAGTCTCATCGTCGGCACCAAATAGCGAATAGGGGCCCGGTTGCTCAAGGGCCTTTTTGAGTGAGTTCTGGGCAGTTCATGAACCTAGAAAACTACTTCCCGGTCCTGCTGTTTATCTGCGTCGGGATTGCCATCGGCGTCGTGCCGATGTTCCTGGGCCGTGTGCTCGGGCCGCACCGCCCCGATTCGCAAAAAAATTCCCCGTACGAATGCGGCTTCGAAGCCTTCGAAGACGCGCGCATGAAGTTCGACGTGCGCTACTACCTCATCGCCATCCTGTTCATCCTGTTTGACCTGGAAACGGCACTGCTGTTTCCCTGGGCCGCGACGGCCAAGGAACTGGGGCCGCAGGTGTTTGTTTCGATTTTCATATTCATCCTCGAACTGGTGCTGGGCCTGGTGTACCTGTGGAAAAAGGGTGCGCTGGAGTGGGAATAGCAGGTTCAGCAACGTTTCGGATGAGAGGTTAAAAACATGGGCATGGAAGGCGTACTCTCCGAAGGTTTTGTCACCACCACGGCCGACAAGCTGATCAACTGGACCCGTACCGGGTCGCTCTGGCCGATGACCTTCGGCCTGGCCTGCTGCGCGGTCGAGATGATGCATGCCGGCGCCGCGCGCTATGACCTCGACCGCTTCGGCATCGTGTTTCGTCCCAGCCCGCGCCAGAGCGACGTGATGATCGTCGCCGGCACCCTGTGCAACAAGATGGCGCCGGCGCTGCGCAAGGTCTACGACCAGATGAGCGAGCCGCGCTGGGTGATCTCGATGGGTTCCTGCGCCAACGGCGGTGGCTACTACCACTACTCCTATTCCGTGGTGCGCGGCTGCGACCGCATCGTGCCGGTCGACGTCTACGTGCCGGGCTGCCCGCCGACGGCCGAGGCGCTGCTCTACGGCATCATGCAGTTGCAGAACAAGATCAAGCGGACCAATACCATTGCGCGCTAGCGCGCTGCCCAATATCGCGCGTTGACCTTCCTCACTGCAGTCCGCCAGCCAAACGCAACCAGCCCGAGCGCATGACTTCCCTAGAAACCCTCAAGGCCAACCTCGATACCGCCCTCGGCGCGCGGGCGACTTCCATCACCGTGGCGCTGGGTGAAATCACCGTGGTGGTGCCGGCCAAAGGCTACACCGAAGCCTGTGCCATCCTGCGCGACGACGCGGGCCTCAAGTTCGAGCAATGCCTCGACCTCTGCGGTGTGGACTACTCGGCCTACGGCGACGGCCTCTGGGAAGGCCCGCGCTTCGCCGTGGTCCTGCACCTGCTGTCGATCGCGCACAACTGGCGCGTGCGGGTGCGCAGCTTTTGCCCGGACGACGACTTGCCGGTGATCGACTCCATCCACCCCATTTGGTCGGCCGCCGGCTGGTACGAGCGCGAAGCCTTCGACTTCTACGGCATCGTCTTCGAAGGCCACGACGACCTGCGGCGCATCCTTACCGACTACGGCTTTATTGGCCACCCGTTCCGCAAGGACTTCCCGGTGTCGGGCTATGTCGAAATGCGCTACGACCCCGAGCAAAAGCGCGTGATCTACCAGCCGGTGTCGATCGAGCCGCGCGAGATCACCCCGCGCATCATCCGCGAAGAGAACTACGGCGGGCTGAAGAAAAATGGCTGAGATCAAAAATTACACGCTGAACTTCGGTCCTCAGCACCCAGCTGCGCACGGCGTGCTGCGCCTGGTGCTGGAACTCGATGGCGAAGTGGTGCAGCGCGCCGACCCGCACATCGGCTTGCTGCATCGCGCCACCGAAAAGCTGGCCGAGCAAAAGACCTTCATCCAGTCGCTGCCCTACATGGACCGGCTCGACTACGTGTCGATGATGTCCAACGAGCACGCCTATGTGATGGCGATCGAAAAGCTGGTGGGCGTCGAAGTGCCGCTGCGCGCGCAGTACATCCGCGTGATGTTCGATGAGATCACCCGCATCCTGAACCACCTGCTGTGGCTGGGTGCGCATGCGCTCGACGTCGGCGCGATGACGGTGTTCCTCTATGCCTTCCGCGAGCGCGAGGACCTGATGGACTGCTACGAGGCGGTGTCGGGCGCGCGCATGCACGCCGCCTACTATCGCCCGGGCGGGGTCTACCGCGACCTGCCCGACGTGATGCCGCAGTTTCGCGTCTCCAAGATCCGCAACGAAAAGGCGATCAAGGCACTCAACAGCAACCGCGAAGGCTCGCTGCTCGACTTCATCGAGGACTTCACCAACCGCTTCCCGCATTACGTCGACGAGTATGAAACCCTGCTCACCGACAACCGCATCTGGAAGCAGCGCCTGGTCGATATCGGCATCGTCACCCCCGAGCGCGCGCTCAACATGGGCTTCACCGGCCCGATGCTGCGCGGCTCCGGCATCGAGTGGGACCTGCGCAAGAAGCAGCCGTACGAGGTCTACGACCTGCTCGATTTCGATATTCCGGTGGGCACCAATGGCGACTGCTACGACCGTTACCTGGTACGCGTGCACGAGATGCGCGAGTCGAACAAGATCATCCGCCAGTGCATCGAGTGGCTGCGCAACAACCCCGGCCCGGTGATGACTTCGAACCACAAGGTGGCGCCGCCCTCGCGCGTGGCGATGAAGACCAACATGGAAGAACTGATCCACCACTTCAAGCTCTTCACCGAGGGCATCCACGTGCCGGCCGGCGAAGCCTACGCGGCGGTGGAACATCCCAAGGGTGAGTTCGGTATCTACCTGGTATCGGATGGCGCCAACAAGCCTTACCGGCTGAAAATCCGCGCGCCTGGTTTTGCGCACCTGCAGGCGCTCGACGAAATGTCCCGCGGCCACATGATTGCCGACGTGGTGACCATCATCGGCACCCAGGACATCGTGTTCGGCGAGATCGACCGTTAAACGAAGACCCGCGAAGACCCGCGAAGACCAGCGCCGACCCGCACCGACACAGCAGCAATTAAAGCGACACACAAGTTTGAGCCTCCCATGCTAAGCGCCGAATCCCTGAAGAAAATCGACCGCGAACTCGCCAAGTATCCGCCGGACCAGCGGCAGTCTGCCGTGATGGCGGCGCTGGCCATCGCGCAGGACGAGAAAAGCTGGCTCTCGCCGGAGGTGATGCAGGACGTCGCCGACTACATCGGCATGCCGGCAGTGGCGGTGCAGGAAGTGGCCACCTTCTACAACATGTACAACCTGGCGCCGTGCGGCAAGTACAAGCTCACGGTGTGCACCAACCTGCCTTGCCAGCTCTCCGGCGGCGAACTGGCGGCGGAGCACCTGAAGCAGAAGCTCGGCATCGGCTTTCGCGAGACCACGGCCGATGGCCGGTTCACGCTGATGGAAGGCGAGTGCATGGGCGCTTGTGGCGACGCACCGGTGCTGCTGGTGAACAACAAGCGCATGGAGAGTTTCATGAGCAATGAAAAACTCGATGCCCTGATCGCGGAGCTGAAATGACCTGCCTGCATGATCGACACATCAATCCGCTGATCCTCGCTGGTCTCGACGGCAAGAACTGGGGCCTGGCCGATTATGAGAAACGCGGCGGCTACGAGGCGCTGAAGAAGATTCTGACCACCGGCCTGAAACCCGAGGACGTGATTGCCGAACTGAAAAAGTCGGCCTTGCGCGGCCGTGGCGGCGCCGGTTTCCCCACGGGTCTCAAATGGTCCTTCATGCCGCGCGGCTTTCCCGGGCAGAAGTACGTGGTGTGCAATTCGGATGAGGGCGAGCCGGGCACATTCAAAGACCGCGACATCATCCGCTACAACCCGCACATCCTGATCGAAGGCATGATCATCGCGGGTTTCGCGATGGGCGTAACGGTCGGCTACAACTACATCCACGGCGAAATCTGGTCCGCCTACGAACGCTTTGAAGAGGCGCTGGAAGAGGCGCGAGCCGCCGGCTACCTGGGCGAGAAGATTCTCGGCACCGATTTTTCATTTCAGCTGCATGCGCATCACGGCTACGGTGCCTACATCTGCGGCGAGGAAACCGCGTTGCTCGAATCCCTCGAAGGCAAGAAAGGGCAGCCGCGCTTCAAGCCGCCGTTCCCCGCCTCCTTCGGCGTGTATGGCAAGCCGACCACCATCAACAACACCGAGACGTTCGCGGCGGTGCCCTGGATCATCCGCAACGGCGGAGAGAAGTTTCTGGAAATCGGCCGCCCGAACAACGGCGGCAGCAAGATTTTCTCCATCTCCGGCGACGTTGCCTTGCCCGGCAATTACGAAATTCCACTCGGCACGCCGTTCGCCAAGCTGCTGGAACTTGCCGGCGGCATGCGCGGCGGCAAGAAGATCAAGGCGGTGATCCCCGGCGGCTCATCCATGCCGGTGTTGACCGGCGAGGTGATGATGAACACCGACATGGACTACGACTCCATCGCCAAGGCCGGCTCGATGCTCGGCTCCGGCGCGGTGATCGTGATGGACGAGACCCGCTGCATGGTGCGCAGCCTGTTGCGCCTTTCGTATTTTTATTTTGAAGAGAGTTGCGGCCAGTGCACGCCGTGCCGCGAGGGCACGGGCTGGCTGTATCGCATGGTCCATCGCATCGAGCACGGCCAGGGCAGGATGGAAGACCTTGACCTGCTCAACTCGGTGGCCGACAACATCCAGGGCCGCACCATCTGTGCCCTGGGCGACGCCGCGGCGATGCCGGTGCGCGCCTTCGTCAAGGTGTTCCGCGACGAGTTCGAATACCACATTCAAAACAAGCGGTGCCTCGTGCCCGGCCATTCGCACGCCCAGGCGCAAGCGCCTGAGGCCGTGCATGCGTAAAGCCGACCGGACCGGGGAAGGACTCTCACATCATGGTTGAACTGGAAATCGACGGGCAGAAGGTCGAAGTGCTCGAAGGCAGCATGGTGATGGACGCTGCCAACAAGCTCGGCGTCTACGTGCCGCACTTCTGCTATCACAAGAAGCTGTCCATCGCGGCGAACTGCCGCATGTGCCTGGTGCAAGTGGAAAAGGCGCCCAAGCCGCTGCCCGCCTGCGCTACGCCGGTCACGGCCGGCATGAAGGTGTTCACCGCATCCGAGGCCGCCAAGAAGGCGCAGGCCGGGGTGATGGAATTCCTGCTGATCAACCACCCGCTGGATTGCCCGATCTGCGACCAGGGCGGTGAATGCCAGTTGCAGGACCTGGCCGTGGGTTACGGCGGCTCCGGCTCGCGCTACCAGGAAGAAAAGCGCGTGGTGTTCCACAAGAACGTCGGCCCGCTGATCTCGATGGAAGAGATGACCCGCTGCATCCACTGCACCCGCTGCGTGCGCTTCGGCCAGGAAATCGCCGGCGTGATGGAACTGGGCATGCTGGGTCGCGGCGAGCATTCGGAGATCACTTCCTTCGTCGGCAAGACGGTGGATTCGGAACTCTCGGGCAACATGATCGACATCTGCCCGGTCGGCGCACTTACCAGCAAGCCTTTCCGCTATTCCGCCCGCACCTGGGAGCTGTCGCGCCGCAAGAGCGTGAGCCCGCATGATTCGCTCGGCGCCAACCTGGTAGTGCAGGTAAAAAACAACAAGGTGATGCGCGTGGTGCCGCTGGAAAACGACGCCGTCAACGAATGCTGGATTTCGGACAAGGACCGTTTTTCCTACGAAGCCCTGAACTCGGACCAGCGCCTCACCGCGCCGATGGTCAAGCAGGGCGGCGAATGGAAGACGGTCGACTGGCAGACGGCACTGGAATTCGTGGCCCACGGCCTCACCGACATCAAGGCGAAGCATGGCGCATCGAGCATCGGCACCCTGGTGTCGCCGCACGCCACGCTGGAAGAAATGCACCTGGCGCAGCACCTGACGCGCGCCTTGGGTTCGGAAAACATCGACCACCGCCTGCGCCAGAGCGATTTCTCCGGTGACCATGCAATGAGCGGCGCGCCCTGGCTGGGCATGCCGGTGGCGGAAATCGGGCAACTCGACCGTGTGCTGGTGATCGGCTCCTTCCTGCGCAAGGACCACCCGCTGCTGGCGCAACGCGTGCGCCAGCTGGCGAAGAAAAAACTCACGCAAGTCAGCATGATCCACTCGGTGGACGACGATTGGCTGATGAACGTGAAGAACAAGCTGGTTGTCGCGCCCGCGCAAATCTGCGCCGCGCTCGACGGCGTGCTGGCGGCACTGGATGACGGCGCGGCCGATGATATGGCGAAAGCGATCGCGGCTAGTCTGAAAAGCGGCAACAACAGCGCACTGTGGATCGGCAACCTCGCGGCACAGTCGGCCGACGCGGCGCAGATTCACGCGCGCGTGCAGGCGATCGCGCGTCGCCTGGGCGAGCTGAAGGCGGACGCCAAGGTGCGCTTCGGCTTTATCGGCGAGGCGGCCAATAGCGTCGGCGGCTACATCGCCCGCGTCACCCCGGGGGAGGGCGGCAAGAACGCCCGCCAGATGCTCGAGCAGCCGCTCAAGGCCTACCTTCTTGTACACGCGGAGCCTGCGCTGGACACTGCCTATCCTGCGCAAGCGATGAAGGCCTTGGCCGATGCCGACATGGTCGTCGTTATGTCGCCCTTCAAGCATTCGCTGGACGTGGCCGACGTGCTGCTGCCGGTCGCACCTTTTACCGAGACGGCCGGCACCTTCGTCAACACCGAAGGCCTGGCGCAAAGTTTCAACGGCGTGGTGCGGCCGCTCGGCGATACCCGTCCGGCGTGGAAGGTGCTGCGCGTGCTGGGCAACATTCTGGAGTTGTCCGGTTTCGAGCAGGACACGCCCGAGGCCGTGCGCGGCGAGTGTCTGCCTACCGACATCGCGGCCAAGCTGGATAATCACACCCAGGTGTCGGTGCAAAAGGTAGCGGCGCCCGGCGCCGGCTTCCAGCGCATCGCCGATGTGCCGATCTACTTTGCCGACGCCCTGGTGCGCCGCGCCGAGTCGCTGCAACTGACTGCTGATTCCAAGGCGCCGCGCGCCTGGCTGCATGGCGACGAGTTGCAAAAGCTCGGCGTCGCCGAAGGTGGGCAGCTTAAATTGCGCAATGGTTCAGGCGATGTCACCCTGGCCGCCGCGCGCGACGATCGCCTGCCGGCCGGTTGCGTACGCCTTTCCGGCGCGCATCCTTCCACCTTCAACGCCGGGCCTCTGAGCGGCGTTCTCACGGTGGAGCGCGGCTGATGAGCAACGAAACCTACTGCGCCACCTGGTCGCTCTGCAAGCCTCTGGATAGCTGGGGGCTGGCTCATCTCGGCGCCATTTGGGACCCCTTGTCCCACTTGGTGATTTCGCTGGCGCTGATCGTCTGCGTGGTCTTGCCGCTGCTGGGTAGCGTCGCCTACAGCATCCTGTGGGAACGCAAGCTGATCGGCTGGATGCAGGTGCGCATCGGCCCGAACCGCGTCGGCCCGCTGGGGCTGTTCCAGCCGATCGCCGACGGGCTGAAGCTCCTGCTCAAGGAAGTGCTGATCCCCACCGGCGCCAACCGCGGCCTGTTCATCCTGGCGCCTATCATGGTGATCATGCCGGCGATGGCAGCCTGGGCGGTAATGCCCTTCGGCCCGCAGGCGGTGCTGGCAAACATCAATGCCGGCCTGCTGTTCGTGATGGCAATCACTTCACTCGAGGTCTACGGCATCATCATCGCCGGCTGGGCATCGAATTCGAAATACGCTTTCATCGGCGCGATCCGCGCATCGGCGCAGATGGTGTCGTATGAGTTGGCGATGGGGTTTTCGCTCCTGATCGTGCTGCTGGTCAGCGGCAGCCTGAACATGAACGACATCGTGCTGGGCCAGACCAAGGGCCTGTTTGCTAACAACTCCGTCGGGAAGCTATGCGAGATCTGGTTCGGCGTGCACGTCAGCCAACTCGATTGGCTGTATCTCAATTTCCTGTCGTGGAACTGGCTGCCGCTGTTGCCGATATTCGTCATCTACCTGGTGTCTGGCGTGGCCGAAACCAACCGCCACCCGTTCGACGTGGTCGAGGGCGAATCCGAAATCGTCGCCGGCCACATGGTTGAATATTCCGGCATGGCCTTCGCGCTGTTTTTCCTCGCCGAATACGCCAACATGATCCTGATCTCCATGTTGACGGCCACCTTCTTTTTCGGCGGCTGGGACGCGCCGTTCAGCTTCCTTTCCTTCATTCCGGGCTGGATCTGGCTGATCGGCAAGGCGTTTTTCTTCCTGTCGTTTTTCATCTGGATCCGCGCCAGCTTCCCGCGCTACCGCTACGACCAGATCATGCGCCTGGGCTGGAAGGTATTCATTCCCCTCACCATTGTCTGGCTGGCCGTGATCGGCCTGTGGGTGGTGTCGCCCTGGAGCATCTGGAACTAGTCACGGATAAGCCATCATGCCCATCATGTCTCCCACCGCCACCGTCAAGGACTTCCTCAACAGCCTGCTGTTGAAGGAATTGTTCAAGGGCCTCGCCCTGACCGGGCGCTATGTGTTTGCCCGCAAGATCACGGTGCAGTTCCCGGAAGAAAAAACGCCGCAGTCGCCGCGCTTTCGCGGCCTGCACGCGCTGCGCCGCTACCCGAACGGCGAAGAGCGCTGCATCGCCTGCAAGCTGTGCGAGGCGGTGTGCCCGGCCCTGGCGATCACCATCGAGTCCGAGGTGCGCGACGACGGCTCGCGCCGCACCACGCGCTACGACATCGACCTGACCAAATGCATCTTCTGCGGTTTTTGCGAAGAGTCCTGCCCGGTCGATTCGATCGTCGAGACCCACGTGCTGGAATACCACGGCGAAAAGCGCGGCGACCTGTATTACACCAAGGACATGCTGCTGGCGGTGGGCGACCGCTATGAGAAGGACATCGCCGCCGCCCGCGCCGCGGACGCCGCCTACCGCTGATCACAATGATGATGCCCTTCAATACAATATTGTTCTACGTCTTCTCGGCGGTGCTGGTGTTCGCCGCCTTCGGCGTGATCACCGCGCGCAACCCGGTGCATGCCGCGCTCTGGCTGGTGCTGTCGTTTTTCAACGCCGCCGCCATCTGGATGCTGCTCAAGGCCGAGTTCCTGGCCATCGCCCTGGTACTGGTGTATGTCGGCGCGGTGATGGTGCTGTTCCTGTTCGTGGTGATGATGATGGACATCAACCTCGACAAGCTGCGCGAGAATTTCTGGAAGAACTCCAAGTTCGGCTTCCTCGTCGGCGCCCTGATGCTGGGCGAGATGTCCTTCATCCTGCTGAGCCCCATGTTCGACGCCACCGCCCCGGCGGCCGCGCCGTCGAGCCAGCCCGGCTACAGCAACGTCAAGGAACTGGGCCACCTGATCTATACCGATTACCTGTTCCCCTTCGAGGTCGCCGCGATCATCCTGCTGGTGGCCATCGTCGCGGCCCTGGCGCTGACCCTGCGCGGGCGCAAGGACAGCAAGGCGCAGAACCCGGCGCGCCAGGTACTGGTGAAAAGCGGCGACCGTCTGCGCATCGTCAAGATGGCATCGGTCGCGCGGGAAGTGGCGACGCCCAAGGCGCCGCCGGCCGCGGCCGTTCCCGCAGGAGTACCTGCCGCAGCCGCCACACCCGCCGGCGCACCGGCGCCCAAGGAGGCAGGAAAATGAGCGGTGCGATCAGCCAATCCCACGTGCTGGTGCTGGGTGCGATCTTGTTTTCGATCAGCATCGTCGGCATCTTCCTGAACCGCAGGAACCTGATCGTCCTGCTGATGGCCATCGAGCTGATGCTGCTGGCGGTGAACATGAACTTCGTCGGGTTCTCGCACTTCCTCGGCGATCCGGACGGGCAGGTGTTCGTGTTTTTCATCCTCACCGTGGCGGCGGCCGAATCTGCCATCGGCCTGGCGATTTTGGTGGTGCTGTTCCGCAATCTTGATACTGTCGACGTCGAAGAACTCGACAACCTGAAGGGATAAGAACAAATGACCCTTCCGCAGCTTTTGCTGGTCGCAGCGCTTGCGCCTCTTGCGGGCGCCATCCTCGCCGGCATCTTCGGCACCAGGTTCGGCGGCGCCATTCTTGGCCGCACCGCTTCGCATTCGGTCGCCATCCTCGGCGTGCTGGTGTCCTTCATCGTCTCCTGCATCGTTGCGCAGCAGGCCTTCGAGACCAGCGGTCCGCTGTTCAACGGCGCGCTTTATACCTGGACGGTGGCCGACGGCGTCAACTTCAACGTCGGCTTCCTGATCGACCACCTGACGGTCACCATGATGCTGGTGGTGACCTTCGTCTCGCTGATGGTGCACATTTACACCATCGGCTACATGGCGGACGACCCCGGCTACAACCGTTTCTTCTCCTACATTTCGCTGTTCACTTTCTCGATGCTCATGCTGGTGATGAGCAACAACTTCTTGCAGCTGTTTTTCGGCTGGGAAGCGGTGGGCCTTGTGTCTTACCTGCTTATCGGCTTCTGGTACACCCGGCCGACGGCGATCTACGCGAACCTGAAGGCCTTCCTGGTCAACCGCGTCGGCGATTTCGGCTTCCTGCTCGGCATCGGCCTGGTGCTGGCCTACTTCGGCAGCCTGGACTACGCGCAGGTGTTCTACGGCAACGACGCCTTGCTGCACAAGCTGGCGGAGATGACCATCCCGAACATCCCGGGCGACCCCACGGTGCTGACCGCCGTGTGTATCTGCCTGTTCATCGGCGCCATGGGCAAGTCGGCGCAGGTGCCGCTGCATGTGTGGCTGCCCGATTCGATGGAAGGCCCGACCCCGATCTCCGCGCTGATCCACGCCGCCACCATGGTGACGGCCGGCATATTCATGGTGGCGCGCATGTCGCCGCTGTTCGAACTGACCGACGCCGCGCTTTCCTTCGTGCTGATCATCGGCTCGATTACCGCGCTGTTCATGGGCTTTCTCGGCATCATCCAGAACGACATCAAGCGGGTGGTGGCGTATTCCACGCTCTCGCAACTCGGCTACATGACGGTGGCGCTGGGCTGCTCGGCCTACTCGGTGGCGATTTTCCACCTGATGACCCACGCCTTCTTCAAGGCGCTGCTGTTCCTCGGCGCGGGCTCGGTGATCATGGGCTGCCACCACAACCAGGACATGCGCTACATGGGCGGCTTGCGCAAGTACATGCCGATCACCTGGATCACTTCGCTGATCGGCTCACTCGCGCTGATCGGCACGCCATTTTTCTCGGGGTTCTATTCCAAGGACTCGATCATCGACGCGACTGCCGCCAGCCACCTAACCGGCGCCGGCTTCGCGCATTTCGCGGTGCTGGCTGGTGTGTTCGTCACCGCGTTCTACTCCTTCCGCATGTACTTCCTGGTATTCCACGGCCCCGAGCGCTACGACCATGCGCCCAGTCACGCAAATGAGGATGAACACCACGCCGCCGCCGCGCATGATGACCACGCCGACCACGGTGATCACGCCACGCACGCCGAACCCGACGCGCATCACGACGACCACGGCCATGGCGGCAAGCCGCACGAGTCGCCCTGGGTGGTGACGCTGCCGCTGATCCTGCTGGCGATTCCGTCGATGATCATTGGCTATCTGACCATCCACACCATGCTCTACGGCGGCTTTTTCGACGGCGTCATCACCGTGCTCAAGGAGCACGAGGCGATGGCCGAGCTGGCACACGAATTCGAAGAGAGTGGCGGCGCAATCGGCATGGCGTTGCATGCCTTCACCCACGCACCGTTCTGGCTGGCGCTGGCCGGCGTGGTCACCGCCTACGTGTTCTACATGGTGAAGACCGACTGGCCGGCCGCCTGGCAAAAGGCGCTCTCGCCGGTCTACACCCTGCTGGACAACAAGTATTTCTTCGACCGTTTCAACGAAATCTTTTTCGCCGGCGGCGCGCGTCTCCTGGGCACCGGCCTGTGGAAGGGCGGCGACGTCGGCATCATCGACACGCTGATCATCAACGGCAGCGCCAAGTTCGTCGGCTGGGTGGCCCGCCTGACCGGCTGGTTCCAGACCGGCGCCCTGTACCAATACGCCGTGGTGATGATGATCGCGGTGTTTTTCTCCCTGAGTTTGATCTTCCACCACGTGGTGGCGAAGTAAGAGACACGATAAGCGACGACCCATGCCGTCTTCCCCTCCCATCCTCACCCTTTGCATCTGGGTACCGATCATCGCCGGCCTGGTGGTGCTCGCCACCGGCGGCGACAAGAACGCCAAGCTGGCGCGCAACCTGGCGCTGATCGGCGCGCTCGCCGGCCTGGCGGTCACGTTTCCGCTGCTGGCTGATTTCAACAGCGCCTCGGCGGGCTTTCAGTTCGTCGAAAAATACACCTGGGTCGAGCGCTTCAACATCCAGTACTACCTGGGCGTCGACGGCATCTCGATGCTGTTCGTGCCACTCACCGCCTTCATCACCGTGCTGGTGGTGCTGGCCGGTTGGGAAGTGATCGAGACCCGCGTCTCGCAATACATGGGCGCCTTCCTGATCCTCTCTGGCCTGATGATCGGGGTGTTCTGCGCGCTGGACGGCGCGCTGTTCTATGTGTTCTTCGAAGCCACGCTGATCCCGATGTACGTGATCATCGGCGTCTGGGGCGGGCAAAACCGGGTCTACGCCGCCTTCAAGTTCTTTCTCTACACCCTGGCCGGCTCCTTGCTGACCCTGGTGGCCATCATCTACCTGTACACCCAGTCGAAGAGCTTCGACATCACCACCTGGCACAACCTGCCGCTGACCTTGTCGGAGCAGAAATACATCTTTGTCGCCTTCCTGCTGGCCTTCGCCGCCAAGGTGCCGATGTGGCCGGTGCATACCTGGCTGCCCGACGCGCACGTGCAGGCGCCCACCGGCGGCTCGGTGGTGCTGGCGGCGATCATGCTGAAGCTGGGCGCTTACGGTTTCCTGCGGTTTTCGCTGCCGATCGCGCCCGACGCCAGCCGCGACCTGGCCGGCCTGATGATCGCGCTGTCGCTGATCGCCGTGGTCTACATCGGCCTGGTGGCCCTGGTGCAGACCGACATGAAAAAGCTGGTGGCCTATTCGTCGATCGCGCATATGGGCTTCGTCACCCTGAGCTTTTTCATGTTCCGCGACGGTGCACCCATGGGCCTGGCAGTCGAAGGCGGCATCGTGCAGATGATCTCCCATGGCTTCATCTCCGGGGCCATGTTCCTGTGCATCGGCGTGCTGTACGATCGCATGCACACTCGCGAGATCGCCGACTACGGCGGGGTGGCCAATGTGATGCCGAAGTTCGCCGCTTTCGCCGTGCTGTTCGCCATGGCCAACTCGGGCCTGCCGGCCACCTCCGGCTTCGTCGGCGAGTTCATGGTGATCCTGGCGGCGGTGAAGTACAACTTCTGGGTCGCCTTCGCGGCGGCCACCACGCTGATCTTCGGCGCTGCCTATTCGCTGTGGATGGTCAAGCGGGTCTACTTCGGCGACATCGCCAACGACCACGTGCGGCAGCTGAAGGACATCGGTGCGCGCGAATTTTCCATCCTCGCGCTGCTGGCCGCCGCCGTGCTCTACATGGGTATCAATCCCAAGCCTGTCACTGACGTCATGCACGCCTCGGTGAGCGAGCTTGCCCGCCACGTGGCGAAGAGTAAAGATACGACGGTCCACCCATGAACCCGATACCGAATCCGAACGCCTACAACCTGATTCCAGCCTATCCGGAGTTGCTGCTGTTCATCATGATCTCGCTGATCATGGTGGTGGACGCCTTCTGGCCGAAAGCTTCCAAGGGCGACGACGCCGGCTCGGGCAAGTCGCGCGCCTTGTTCTGGCTGTCGATACTCGCACTTGCGATGTGCGGCAGCCTGTCGTTCGCCATGCTCGGCCTGCCCGAGCGCAGCTACGCCTTCACCAACATGTTCGTCATCGACCAGATGGCCAACCTGCTCAAGCTCGGCGCCTACCTGGCTGTCGGCGTCTCCTTCGTCTACTCGCGCCGCTACATGGCCGAGCGCGCGCTGCTCTCCGGAGAGTTCTACCATCTCTCGCTGTTCGCGCTGCTGGGCGGGATGATCATGATCTCGGCCAACAACTTCCTCATGCTCTACCTCGGCCTGGAGCTGCTGTCGCTGTCCCTGTATGCCATGGTGGCGCTGAACCGCGACTCCGTGGTCTCCACCGAAGCGGCGATCAAGTATTTTGTGCTGGGCGCGCTGGCCTCCGGCCTCTTGCTCTACGGCATGTCGATGATCTACGGCGCCTCTGGCACCCTGGAAATCGGCGAAATCGCCAAGGCGCTGGCCAACGGCGTGGCCAAGCGCAACATGGTGCTGTTCGGCCTGGTGTTCGCCGTCGCCGGCCTAGCGTTCAAGCTAGGCGTGGTGCCTTTCCACATGTGGATTCCCGACGTGTACCACGGCGCGCCCACCCCGGTTACCCTGATGGTCGGCGCCGCGCCCAAGCTGGCCGCCTTCGCCATCATGGTGCGCCTGCTGGTTAATGGCTTGTCCAACGTCGCTGCCGACTGGCAGCAAATGCTGGTGATCCTCGCGGTGCTGTCGCTGGCCGTGGGCAACCTCGGTGCGATCGCGCAGACCAACATCAAGCGCATGCTGGCCTACTCGACGATCTCGCACATGGGTTTCGTGCTGCTCGGCCTTTCTTCCGGCGTGGTAGACGGCAACCGCCTGAGCGCCGCCACCGCCTACGGCTCCTCGCTGTTCTACATCATCACCTATACGCTCACCACCCTGGCCTCTTTCGGCATGGTGCTGCTGCTGGCGCGCCAGGGCTTCGAGGCCGACAAGCTGGACGACTTCAAGGGTCTGAACGCGCGCAGCCCCTGGTTCGCCGGCATGATGGGCATCGTCATGTTCTCCCTCGCCGGCCTGCCGCCCACCGTGGGTTTCTACGCCAAGCTGGCGGTACTGGAAGCAGCCGTCAGCGCGCACATGGCCTGGCTGGCCGTGGTCGCGGTAGTGTTCTCGCTGATCGGTGCGTTCTATTACCTGCGCATCATCAAGCTGATGTACTTCGACGAGCCGCTCGACAAACAGCCGATCGTCGCCGACGCGGCCTCGCATGCGCTGCTCTCGATCAATGGCGTGGCGCTGCTGGCGCTGGGCCTGTTGCCCGGCGCGCTGATGGGCCTGTGCGTGGTGGCGATGGGCAATTCGCTGTGAGGTCGGCTATGACCCGCGCTATGACCCCCGCCCGGCTGCCCGCGGTCCAGTGACTGGCTTTCAACCCGCGATCTGGTTTTTGCTGGCGGTGGCGATGGCCGCCGCCAACCTGCCGTTCATTCTCACGCGCCTGTTCGGCTTCGGCCCCGTCAAAAGCGGCTTCCCCGGCTTTGCCTGGCGCTTGCTGGAGCTGGCGGTGCTCTATGGCTTGGTCACCGGCCTGGGCCTGGCGCTGGAGTCGCGGCAGGGCGATATTTATCCGCAGACCTGGCAGTTCTACTGGGTCAACGGCCTGCTGCTGGTGGTGTTCGCCTACCCCGGCTTTGTCTACCGGTATTTCTGGAAGCACACGCAAGCATGAGCCAGGACGACTTCACCGAGAAGCAGATCGATTCCGAGCAGGTGTTCGACGGCCGCTTGCTGAAGGTGTTCAAGGACCGTGTGCGCCTCTCCGACGGCCACGAGAGCACCCGCGAATACATCAAGCATCCCGGCGCCGTCGCCATCATCGCGCTATTGCCCAACGGCAAGCTGCTGATGGAACGCCAGCACCGCTACCCGCATCACCGCGACTTCATCGAAATCCCCGCTGGCAAGATCGACCCGGGCGAAGACATCCTCAACACCGCCAAGCGCGAGCTGAAGGAAGAGACCGGCTATGTCGCGCAGGAGTGGCGCCATCTCACCACCATCCACCCGCTGATCGCCTATTCGGACGAGATCATCGAGATCTTCCTGGCGCGCGGCCTCACCGGCGGTGAGCGTAAGCTGGACCCGGGCGAGTTCCTCGAAGTGATGGAAGTCGAGCCGGGAGAGGCGCTGCAATGGGTGCGCGAAGGCAAGGTCAGCGACGTCAAGACCGTGATCAGCCTGTTCTGGCTGGAAAAGATCAGCCGCGGCGAGTGGGAATGAGCGCAGGGTAGGGCAGGGCGCCGGAACATCCGGCATTTGTTTCCGCGTATGCAGTTGAACGAACAAGAGCCAACCATGGTCACAAGCGTATGCGTTTTCCCGAAGCAGCGGACTTCTCTCCCGCCTCGCGCCGTCCGGCCGCAGGCATGCGGATAAGGTAGCATCCGCCCCATGCAGATTTCCCGGCTCCCGTTCGAGCTGCTCGTCGGCCTGCGCTATGTACGCGCCAGGCGCACCGCCAACAAGAACGGTTTCATCTCCTTCATCTCCTTGGCCTCGGTGATCGGCATCGCCCTGGGCGTGGCCGCGCTGATCATCGTGCTCTCGGTGATGAACGGCTTCCAGAAGGAAGTGCGCGACCGCATGCTCTCGGTGGTCTCGCACATCGAAGTGTTCGGCGCCAACGGCACGGTCGACGACTGGCAAAAGCTTTTGGTCGAAGCAAAGCAGAACAAGCGTGTCGTTTCCGGCGCCCCCTATGTGGAAGCCCAGGCCATGCTGGTCAACGGCGACTCCGTGCGCGGCGCGGTGATCCGCGGCATCAAGCCTGAGCTTGAGGCCCAGGTCGCCAGCCTGCAAATGAAGGCCGGCCAGCTGACCGACCTGAAGCCCGAGGGCTTCAACGTCATGCTGGGCATCGAGTTGGCGCGCGCCCTGGGCGTGCGCATCGGCGACAAGGTGACGCTGATCGCGCCGCAAGGCAATCTCACCCCCGCCGGCGTGGTGCCGCGCCTGAAACAGTTCAACGTCACCGGCGTGTTCGAGTCCGGCCACTTCGAGTACGACTCGGCTCTTGCTCTGGTGGCGATGGAAGACGCGCAAAAACTGTTTCGCGTAGAGGGCGCCACCGGCGTGCGCCTGAAGACCACCAATTTGTACGATGCGCCGCAGATTGCCGAGGAGCTGTCGCACACCCTTACCGGCGACCTGCTGATCCGCGATTGGGGTCGCATCAACCGCAGCTGGTTCGCCGCGGTGCAGGTGGAAAAGCGCATGATGTTCATCATCCTGACGCTCATCGTCGCGGTGGCCGCCTTCAACCTCGTGTCGATGCTGGTGATGATGGTCACCGACAAGCGCGCCGACATCGCCATCCTGCGCACCCTGGGCGCGAGTCCGCGGTCCATCCAGAAAATCTTCATGATTGCCGGCAGTGTCTCCGGCTCACTCGGCACCATTGTCGGTGCCTTGGTCGGCATTGTCACGGCGCTGAACATTCCGACCTGGGTGCCGGCCATCGAGCACCTGCTGGGCATCCAGTTCCTCGCCAAGGACATCTACTTCATCAACTCCCTGCCTTCCGACCCGCAGTTGCCGGACATCGCCTTCATCGTCGTCACCTCGCTGGTGCTGAGCCTGCTCGCTACCATCTACCCGAGCTGGCGCGCCGCGCGCATCCAGCCGGCGGAGGCCCTGCGCTATGAGTGAGACCGCCAACATCATCAGCGCGCGCGGCCTGGCCAAGACCTACCGCGAAGGGCCGCAGGCGCTCACCGTGCTCAGGAGCATCGACATCGATATCGTCGCCGGCGAGAGCGTGGCGATCATCGGTGCTTCCGGCTCGGGCAAGAGCACCTTGCTGCATTTACTCGGCGGGCTCGATAACGCTTCCGCCGGCACGGTCAGCGTCGCCGGCCGGCCGATGGGGCAGATGAACGAGGCCGAGCGCGGCCGCCTGCGTAATGCGGCGCTGGGCTTCGTCTACCAGTTCCACCACCTGCTGCCGGACTTCACCGCGCTGGAGAACGTGGCGATGCCACTGATCATCCGTGGTGGCAGCCGCGCGGAAGCGGAAGCCGCGGCGCGAGCCGTGCTCGACAGCGTCGGCCTAGCCAGCCGCGTCGATCACACCCCGGGCGAACTCTCCGGCGGCGAGCGCCAGCGTGCCGCCCTGGCGCGCGCTCTGGTGACACGCCCGCAATGCGTGCTGGCCGACGAGCCCACCGGCAACCTCGACCGCGAGAACGCCGCCCGCGTGTTCGACCTGATGCTCGACCTGAAAAAGCGCTTCAACACCGCTTTTGTGGTCGTCACGCATGACCCTGCACTGGCCGCCCGGCTGGACCGCAAGTTCGAACTGCGCGAAGGCGCGCTCGCCGCTCTCTAGCAGCGGGCGGCAAAGACCGGCGGTGCGCCAGGCAGCACGCGGTTTTTGCGCGCTTTTAACAAGTCCCTGACACATTTTGGCAATGTTCTTGCGTCATAACAACGTTGCCGTCCGACGAAAGAGGTTATGGCTACAGCGATCAAGAATATCCAGAAAAAGATCAAGCTTGACCACGAGCACATCGCCCTGGTCCTGCAGGGTGGCGGTGCTTTAGGCGCCTACCAGGCCGGCGTGTTCGAGGAAATCGCCACCATTCCCACCGAGCCGCACTGGGTCGCGGGGGTGTCCATTGGCGCGATCAACGCTGCGCTGATCGTCGGCAACCCGCCTGCGCGCCGGGTCGAGCGCCTGCGCGAATTCTGGGAACTGGTGTCTTCCGGCAGCAGCGGGGTGACACCGCTATGGGATTTCCAGCGCCAGATGTTTCACCAGGCCAGTGCGGCTATGGCCGCGATGGCGGGTGTGCCGGGTTTTTACCAGCCCCGCATGCCGCCGCCTTTTCTGCAGACCGAAGGCACCCAGGAAGCGATCAGTTTTTACGACACCAGCCCGCTGCGCGCCACACTGGAAAAGCTGGTCGATTTCGACCTGATCAACAGCAAGAAGGTGCGCCTGTCGGTGGGCGCGGCCAATGTGCGCACCGGCAACTCGGTGTATTTCGACAACACCCGGCAACTGATCGGTCCCGAACACATCATGGCCAGCGGCGCGCTGCCGCCGGCGTTCCCGCCGATGCTGATCGACGGCGAGTATTACTGGGACGGCGGCATCGTCTCCAACACGCCCCTGCAATACGTTCTCGACAACCGCGGCTACAAAAAGACCCTGGTGGCGCAGGTCGACCTGTTTCCCGCCCGCGGCGTGCTGCCGGTCAATATGGCGGCGGTGCAGTCGCGGATGAAGGACATCATGTACTCCAGCCGCACCCGTTTCAATACCGACAAAGCGGCCGAACTGCAGCGCACCAAGCAGGCCCTGCAAAACGTCATCGCCAAGCTGCCGGCGCGCATGCGCAACGACCCCGACGTCAAATTCCTGGCCGAGAATAATCGCGCCGCCCACGTCGATATCGTGCACCTGATCTATCGGCAGAGCCAGTTCGAGCTAGAGTCGAAAGACTATGAATTTGCGCGCATGACCGTGACCGAGCATTGGGCCGCCGGCCGCCGCGACATGGAACGCACCATCGCGCATCCCGAATGGCTGACGCGCTCCCGTCTGGAAGACGGCGTGGTGGTCTACGACCTCGCGCACGACAAGATCAAGACCTAGCTCGCCACCCGCCACCAAAACCCGCCCGTTTCGACAACCCGCTACGCTACCCGGAATACGAACGACCCATGGACATCGCTACCGTCAAAGCCACCGCCTTTGCCATGCCGCTCACCAGCCCGGCGTTTCCGCGCGGGCCTTACCGTTTCGTCAATCGTGAGTACCTGATCATCACGTATGAGACGGACATGGACGCCCTGCGCGCGGTGGTGCCCGAGCCGCTCGAACTCACCGTGCCGCACGTCAAGTACGAGTTCATCAAGATGCCGGACTCCACCGGTTTTGGCGACTACTGCGAGTCCGGCCAGGTGATCCCGGTACGCTACGACGGCCGCGATGGCGGCTACGTGCACTCGATGTACCTGAACGACCACCCGCCGATCGCCGGTGGCCGCGAGATCTGGGGCTTCCCGAAAAAGCTGGCGCAGCCGACCCTGCATGTGGATATCGACACCCTGATCGGCACCCTCGACTACGGCCCGGTACGCATCGCCACCGCCACCATGGGCTTCAAGCACAACCGCGCCGAGTACGCTGCCTTGGAGAAATCGCTGGCGGCGCCCAACTACCTGGTGAAGATCATACCGCACGTCGATGGCAGCGCGCGCATTTGCGAACTGGTGCGCTACTACACCACCGAGGTTAACCTCAAGGGCGCCTGGACCGGCCCGGCATCGCTGGACCTGCACCCGCATGCGCTGGCGCCTGTGGCAGACTTGCCGGTGCGCAAGGTGATCTCGGCTTTGCATTTTGTCGTCGACCTGACGCTGGACCTGGGCGAGGTAGTGCACGACTATCTCGCTCCCGTTTAGGACAGATACGCAATCCCTCGCGGGCTAGGCCCCGCGCAAACACAAAGGAGTCTCTCATGCTGCTCAAGGACAAAGTTGCCTACATCACCGGCGCCGCCAGCGGCATTGGCCGCGAAATCGCCATCGTCTTCGCGCGCGAAGGCGCGAAAATCGTGGTGGCGGATCTGAACAAAGCGGCGGCCGATGCCACCGCTGCCGAGATCGCCAAGGGCGGCACGCAAGCCATGGGCGTGGGCGTGGACGTGACCGACGAAGCACAGGTCGATGCCTCGGTCAAGGCCGCCACCGATGCGATGGGCCCGATCGACATCCTGATCAGCAACGCCGGCATCCAGATTGTCCACCCGGTCGAGGAGTTCGCTTTCTCCGACTGGAAGAAGATGCTCGCCATCCACCTCGACGGCGCCTTTCTCACCACCCGCGCCTGCCTGAAAAGCATGTACGCCTCCGGCCGCGGCGGCTCGGTGATCTACATGGGCTCGGTGCATTCGAAGGAAGCTTCGGTGCTCAAGGCCCCGTACGTCACGGCCAAGCATGGCCTGATCGGCCTGTGCAAGGTGGTGGCGAAAGAGGGCGCCAAGCACAACGTGCGCGCCAATGTCATCTGCCCCGGCTTCGTGCGCACCCCGCTGGTGGACAAGCAGATTCCCGAGCAGGCCAAGACCCTGGGCATCACCGAGGCGCAGGTGATCAAGGACGTGATGCTGAAGGAAACCGTGGACGGCGAATTCACCACCACGGACGACGTCGCCCAGGTGGCCCTGATGTTCGCCTCCTTTCCGACCAATGCGCTCACCGGCCAGTCGATGGTGGTGAGCCACGGCTGGTTCATGCAATAAGCGGCGCAAAACAAAAAGGCCAGCGCATTGCGCCGGCCTTTTTGGTTGAAATGCGTTTCAGGCCTTGAGCGCAGGGTGGTTCGGGTCCACTTCGCCGATCACGGCGTTCACCAGGCGCCGCGCGATCGACAGGCGGTTCGGCAGCACCGGCAGGTCGTCTAGCGCAAACCAGCGCGCGTCCTCGATCTCGTCCTCCTGGCAGACGATGTCGCCGCCGGCGTAGTCGGCCACATAGGCGATCATCAGCGAGTGCGGAAACGGCCAGCCCTGGCTGCCGTAGTAGCGCAGGCCGGAGACTTTCACGCCGACCTCTTCGAACACCTCGCGGTGGATGCAGTCCTCGATCGACTCCGAGGGCTCGATGAAGCCCGCCAGCGCGCTATACATGCCGTTGACGAAGCGCCCGCTACGCGCCATCAGCAGCTCGCGACCCTTGGGGCCATCGCGCTTGATCAGCACCATCATCGCCGGCGCCACGCGGGCGTAGCCGGTCTCGCCGCAGTTCGGGCATTTGCGCGAGCGGCCGCCTTCGTGGATCACGGTAGGCGTGGCACAGGCGCCGCAATAGCGTTGGGTACGATCGAACTCCAGCACCTGGATAGCGCGCCCGCCGACGGCCAGAAACTCGTCCGGCAAGCGGTTGAAAAGGCTGCGCAAGCCCTCGAAGGCAAAGCCGGCAGGCGCTTCCTTTTCGGTCGTGCGCGCCGCCCAGCAGGCGGTGCCGCCCAGCAGGCCGACAAAACGCAGGTCGCTCACCGGCACGGGCAGGGCGTCGGCCGTGCCGGCTTCGGGAATGCGCGGGTCCTCGCGGGTGCCGCCGATGAGGATGTTGCCGCGATGAAAGACGAACCAGAGGCCGCCGGTGGGCGAGCCCGCGGGCGCTTCCCACAGGGGCTCGAAAGAGGAGGGCAGGATCATCCCCGAAGTTTAGCAGCGCTCCCGTGACAGCGCTTGTGCCGCTACCAATAGGAATAGAGCATTTTCGCCGCCAGCAGGAACAACAGCACCGCGAAGGCGCGGCGCAGCGTCTGCACCGGCAAGCGGTGCGCCAGGCGCACCCCCAGCGGCACCACGGCGATGCTGGCGCAGACAATCGCCGCCAGCGCCGGCAGGTAGATGAAGCCCAGGGTATAGGGCGGCAGCCCGGGAGCGTTCCAGCCCGAAACGATGTAGCCGATGCTGCCCATGATGGCGATCGGAATGGCCAGCGCCACGCCGGTGCCGATGGCGGCGATCAATGGCACCCCGCAATACACCATGAAGGGCATGGTGAGAAAGGCGCCACCCGCCGACACCAGCCCGGCGATGATGCCCACGACCAGGGTATAGGCGAAGATCACCGGCGTGCCCGGCACCGCCTTGCCCGCCGCGGGCTTCTTGCCGGCCAGAATCTGGATGCCCGCCGCGACCACGATCACCGAAAACGCCACCGCCAGCATGCGCTGCGGCACGTAGCCGCTGAACAGTGTCGCCAGCAGGGTGCCGGTGACCATGCCCGGCGCCATGCGCCTGAACATGGCCCAGTCCACCGCGCCGCGCTTGTTATGCTGGATCGCGGTGGCCGAAGAGGTGAAGATGATCGAGCACATCGCGGTGGCCAGCGAAATGTGGATGACATGATCCGGCGCCAGCTTTTGCGCTGTCAGCACCGCCGAGATGATCGGTACGATGCTCATGCCGCCGCCCACGCCCAGGAGCCCCGCGAGAAAGCCCGCGGTGACGCCGCCGACCGCATAGGCCAGGAGCCAGATCATGGAAGCCCGCGCGAAGGCGCGCGGACCGGGAAGCGCTTCATGCCGCCAGGTCCACGCCCATCAGCTTCTTGGCGATGAACTTCCACTCGGGCGCGCTCACCGGCGTGATCGACAAGCGGTTGCCGCGCTTGAGCACGATCATGCCCTCGAGCGCCTTGTGTTCGCGCAACTGGTCGAGCGACATCAAGTCCGTCTTTTGCACGAACTTCACATCCACGCAAGCCCAGCGCGGGCTGTCCTTCTTCGAGGCCTTGTCGTAGTACGGACTCTTGACGTCGAACTGCGTATCGTCCGTGTGCGCCGGCGCCGATACCTTCGCGATGCCGGCGATACCCGGCTCCGGACAGGAGGAGTGGTAGAAGAACACCAGGTCGCCGACCTGCATCTGGTCGCGCATGTAATTGCGCGCCTGGTAATTGCGCACCCCGAACCACGGCACCGTCTGCTTCGGCGCCTTGGCCAGGTCGTCGATCGAAACCTCGTCGGGTTCCGATTTCATCAGCCAGTATTGCATGGCCCTTGTCTCCGGGACGGTTCTTCGTACAAAAGAGAAAGCGGCGCCGCGCGCCGCTTTCAAGTTGTAAAAATCATCTGGCTCCGCCAGTGATTTTTCCCCAATCAGTCCACTCAAAAGTAGGTTTCCACTTTTGAGTGATGGTTTGGTTCCCCGCAAATGCGGTCAGGCCCTCATCCTGAACCTACGGTTCAGGTCGGCTACCTCCAAGGATCGTATCAGGGTCTTGAGCGTGCTGTCAGGGAGCTTTCGCTATGACACGCAGACGAGACACACAACAACAATCAAACTCTTCAGTAGCCTAGCATTAAGCTTATTGGTTCAAGGAATGTACAGACCTTGACCAGCACCGCAGGGAATTCATCTTAAGCGAAACCCCTTAATTTCTCGCTTAAGATCACTCTTGCTTTGGGGCTTTCAGCGGCCTAGAACAACTTTTCCTGGCTCGCCAACGCTTCATCTAGAAGCGTGTTCATTGCGGTCATTCTACGCTTGTATTCCCCGATGTCAAACCCGGCGCCGGTCTTGGCGGCGAGCAATTCATGGGTGATGTTGAGCGCGGCCATCACGGCGATGCGGTCGGTGCCGGCGATCTTGCCGCTGTCCTTGATTTCACGCATTTTTTTGTCCAAGTAGTCGACCGCGGCCATCAGGCTTTCGCGTTCTTCATCCGGGCAAGCAATGCGGTACTGGCGATCCAGGATCGCCACGTCGACGTTTTTTACGGTCTTGGTCGGGGCCATCTCTACGCCTCCTCAGGCACGTCGGGCAAATGCTCGATCAACGTTTCAAGCTTGCCGCGCGCCGCATTGACCTTGTCATGCAGCGTCTTGTTTTCGCTCTCCAGCCGGGTCATCTGCATGCGCAGGTCGCGATTCTCCTCGCGCACCTGCTGTGCAAGCGCCACCAGCTGGGCGAGCTTTTGCTCCAGTTTTTCGAGCTCGGTCATAGTGGAGATGGTCGATGAAAAAACCAGTCAAGTCAAGGAAGTATACGACTTTTTGAATGTTGAATCGGAAACGTTTTCCTTGAGATGAGGCGGATTTGCCACAGTCCGACCCGGGGGGCTGTTAAAATCGCCCCGTTTTCGGTGTCCGAAGCCGGCTTTACGGCCTCGGAAAACGGGAATCAGGGACCGGGCGGCCGTGCGCATTAATAAAGCCCCCTCGGCAACCTGAGCTGCCCCCGCAACGGTAAGCGCCGCGGATTTGCACTCCAATCCGCAGGGCCGGACAACCGCCACTGCCGCCTCCACAGGCGACGGGAAGGCGTCCGGCCTGTCGGCGTCAGCCCGGATACCGGCCGGAACGTTCGTGAGTGGCTGCGGAGGGCGGCTGGCGCGTGTCCGGCTTAAGCCTCGATGGCGCCGCCGTACTCCTGCCTGCCTGCAAAACAAATATCTCCTCCCGCCGCTCGTTCGTTAAGTGTGATTTGGGCCTGCGGGGACGCTGGCCCGGCGAGGAGAAAGAGCTTGTCTTATTCAACCGTAGCACCGCGGGTACGCCTGCTGGGGATCGTATTGGCATTGCACGGCGCGTATGCCGGCGCGCAGCAAAACACGGAAGTCGCGCAGGCGCCGGCCGCCAACGGTGAATTGCCGCAGGTGGTGGTGACAGGGTCGCGGTTTTCCGAACCGGTGAACGCGCAGACGGCGATAGGCACCACGGTCATCACTGCCGACGAAATCGCGAAAAGCGGCGCCCTCACGATCTACGACGCGCTACGCCAGCTGGGCGGGGTGATGACGCGGATGAACCTCAACAGCACCCTGGACGCGCCGATCGACCTGCGCGGCTTCGGCGTCACCGGCGACCAGAACACCCTTGTGCTGATCGACGGCGTGCGCGTCTCCGAAAATGAGCAACAGCCGGCGCGGCTTTCGTCCGTTCCGCTCAACAGCATCGAGCGAATCGAAATCCTGCGCGGCAGCGGCGCGGTGCTGTATGGCAGCGGCGCGACCGGGGGTGTAGTCAACGTGATCACCAAAAAATCCGCCGAGGGCAGCAAGAACCTCAACGTCGGCGTGCTTGCCGGAAGCTACGGCACCACCAATTTCAGCGCCGACGGCGGCATTGCCGGCAAGCCGCTGGTCATGCTCGGCGGCGCGGCGCTGGGAGCGGACTTCGCGTACAACAAGTATTCGAGCGACAACTACCGCGTCAACAATGGGGTCGAGCAGGAAAACATGTCCGGGCGCTTTCGGGTGATCGGCGAGCACGGCGAGGCCGGGGTGAGCGTCGCCAGCGAGCGCAGCCATTCGCTGCTTCCGGGCAGCCGCAGCCAAACGACCTACCAGACCGATCCGCGCGGCACCACGACGCCATCCGACTGGGCCGATACCGACGCCAACCGCTACACTCTTTACGGAAACTATCGCTGGCAGTGGGTTGAAATCGCGGCGGACGCGTTCCGGCGCGACAAGGTAGACCGCTTTTCCAGCCCGGGCTTTTTCAACCGACGCGGCATGGGCGTGGAGGGTTTCAGCCCGCGTGTTCGCGTCACCGCACCGCTGTTCGGCCTGGAGAATCAGTTCGTGGTGGGCTACGACCGCTCGCGATGGGCCCTGGTCGGCCGACAGGCCGGCAGCGAGGAGGGGTTGAGCGCCGCGGGTCTGTTCCAGGACATGATAGGTACGCAGCATAACGAGGCGTTCTATTTCAAGGACGACCTCAATATCGGCAAGATTCGCCTGACGCTCGGCGCTCGGCGCGAGACCCTGAAGCAGTCAATGATAGACCCGCAGAGCTTCCCGGTCACACCTTTCAGCACCAACGACCGCAAGCTGCATGCGGAAGAACTGGGCGCCTCCTGGAATTTCATGCCTGCATGGACGGTGTACGGCAAAGTTGCCAATAGTTTTCGCATCGGCAATATCGACGACAACTCGGGACGCTTTCCGACACCAGGCTTTTTGTTGCCGCAGACCTCAAGGGACATCGACGCCGGCCTCGCCTACACCTCGCGCCCCTTCGATGCTGAATTGCACCTCTTTGATAGCCGCCTGCACGATGAAATCATGTTTTCGCCTTTCGTCGGCGGCGGTGGCTTCGGCTCCAACGTCAACCTTCCCCCCACGGAGCGCAGCGGCTTCGAACTGACGGTGAAATGGCGGCCCCGCTCCGACCTTGACCTGAGTGCCTTCTACACCCAGGTGCGGGCGCGCTTTCGCAGTGGCATGACCGGCAGCCTCGACGTCACCGGCAAGGAAGTGCCCATCGTGCCGCGCCAGCGCGCCACGCTGCAGGCCAACTGGCGCATCACCGGCGTCGATACGGTGAATGTCGGCTGGCAGTATATCGGCAGCCAGATCTTCGACAACGACGAGGGCAACACCTTCGGGCAGCGCATCCCTGCCTACTCGACCATCGACGCCAAGTACACGCGGCGCATCGGCAACGTCGATTTGAGCGTCAGCGGCAAGAACCTCGGCAACAAGGGCTATTACGACTACGGCATCGCCAGTACCAGCACGCCGGGAAATTACAACGTCTATCCCGAACGCCGGCGCGCCGTATTCGTCAGCGCGGTGGCGCACTTCTAGGCCGGCAGGGCGCACTGGGTTTTGGTTGGCGGGCGCGCCCTGTTAAAGTCGGGCACCACGTTTTTGGAGCATTGCATGCGCCGTCCGCTGTTGCTGTGGCTGCTGCTGGTTGTGCTGGCGCTGGCGGCTTTCGCGGTGGCGCTGATGAGCGGCAGCGTGGCCCTTGCGCCCGGCGCGGTCTTTCGCGCATTGTTCGGCGGTGAGCAGGCGGAGATCGTATTGCGCCTGCGCCTGCCGCGTGCGCTCGCCGCTTTTGGCGTCGGCGGCGCGCTGGCCCTTGCAGGCGCGCTGATGCAGGCTCTGCTGCGCAACGCCCTGGCCGAACCCTACCTGCTGGGCGCCTCCGGCGGCGCCGCCATCGGCGCGCTGCTGGCGATGCTTACCGGCGCGGCGCTGGCCTGGATCAATCTCGGCGCGGCCGCCGGCGCGGCCACGGTGATGGGCCTCTTGATGCTGATGGCGCGGCGCGACTTCGGCGACGACATCGCGCCCGGCGGCGCGGTGCGCCTGCTGCTCTCAGGCGTGGCCCTGGCGGCGATCAGCGGCGCGCTGGTTGCCCTGATGCTGGCGGTGGCGCCGGAAGCGCAGTTGCGCGGCATGCTGTTCTGGCTGCTCGGCGACCTTGCCGGGGTAGATGACAGCCGCGCAGTCTGGTGCGCCCTGCTGGCGGCCTTCCTCATCGCCTATCCGTGCGCCCGATCCCTCAACGTGCTGGCGCGCGGCGACGCGCTGGCGCAGTCCCTGGGGGTCAACGTGCGGGCGCTGCGCCTGACGGCTTTCGGCGCCGCTTCCATCGTTACCGCGGCAGCGGTGGCCACGGCGGGCACAGTGGGTTTCGTCGGCCTGGTGGCGCCGCACCTGGTGCGGCTGGTGGTCGGCAACGACCAGCGCGTGCTGCTGCCGGCCTGCGTGGTGGCCGGCGGCATCTTGCTGCTCTTGGCCGATACGGTGGCGCGCACGGTGGTGGCGCCGCTGCAGTTGCCCACCGGCGCGGTGATGTCCCTGGTCGGCGCGCCGCTGTTTCTTGCCTTGCTATGGAGGGACGCGCGTGGCTGAATCGGTTACGGGCGAGGCGATGATCGAGGCGCACGGCCTGGCGCTCAACGCCGGCGCGCGCAGCCTGGTCAAGGACTTCGACTGGCGCGCCCACGCCGGCGAATTCTGGTGCGTGCTTGGCGCCAACGGCGCGGGCAAGACCACGCTGCTGCGCGCGCTCGCCGGGCTGGTGGCGCCGGCGCGCGGCGAGGTGCTGATCAAGGGCCGGGCCCTGGCGCAGTGGGAGCGGCATGCGCTGGCGCTCGAGCGCGGCTTCGTGGCCCAGCAGGCGCATGATGCTTTCGATGCCGGCGTGCTGGAGACCGCGCTGATCGGCCGGCACCCGCATCTCGACCCCTGGACCTGGGAAGGCGCGGCGGATGTGGCGGCAGCGCGCGCGGTGCTGGCGCGCGTCGGCCTCGAAGGCTACGAGGCGCGCAGCGTCAAAACCCTCTCCGGCGGCGAGCGCCAGCGGGTCAGCCTGGCGACCCTGCTGCTGCAGGACCCACGCATCTGCCTGCTCGACGAGCCGACCAGCCACCAGGACGTGGCACAGCAGGCCACTGTCAGCGCCCTGTTGCGCGGCCTGGCCAGGGAAGGGCGCGTGGTGATCGCGGCCCTGCACGACATCAACCTGGCGGCACGTTATGCCACCCATGCCCTGCTGCTCGATGGCGCCGGCACAGTCAGCGCCGGGCCGGTGGCCCACATGCTGACGGCGGAAAACCTGTCGCGCATCTACCGCCATCCGATGCAGGTGGTGAGCGGGCAGGGCGCCGATTGGTTCTTCCCGCAGGGCTGATTGGGCCTGCCTAGTTCAGCTTGTGGGAGCGCGCCTCGTCCAACTCCTTGCACAGCATCTCGACGCCATCGAGCACGCGCGGCGCCAGGCGGGTGATCAGCTCCGGCGGGATGAAATAAAGATTGTTCTGCCGTACCGCGTCCAGGCGCTGCCAGCGCTTCCAGTCGTCCAGCCAGGGCGGCCGGGTGGCATCGGCGCCGCTGGCGACGATCACCTGCGGGTCGGCCGCCAGCACCGCCTCGATGTCGATGGTCGGCACCAGCGCGGGCAGCGCGCCGAAGACATTGCGCCCGCCGCAGGTCTGGATCGCGTCCGACATCAGGTGGCCGTTGTTGATGGTCATCACCGGCTGGTCCCAGATCTGGAAAAACACCTTCAGCGGCGCCTTGACGGAATTCTCCCGGGTCAAGCGTGCCAAGCGGATATCGTATTGCCGCGCCGCCTGCGTTGCTGTGATTTCGGTGCCGGCCAGGCGGCCCAGGACCTCGATCGCCGGGCCGATATCGGCGAGTTTTTTCGGCTCGCTGTAGAACATCGGTATGCCCAGGCGGCGCAATTGATCGAGCTGGCGCTGCGCGTTGCCGTGCAGCCAGACCACGATCAGGTCCGGATGCAAGGCGAGGATGCGTTCCAGGTCCAGGCGCTGGTTGTCGCCGACGCGCGGGATCGCCTTGGCCTGCGCCGGATAGTCGCTGTACTCCACCGTGCCGACGATCTTCTCTCCCGCGCCCGCCGCGAACAGCAGTTCAGTGACGTGCGGTGCCAGGCTGACGATGCGCTGCGCCGACGCGGGCAGGGTGAGGCTGTTGCCGGCATCGTCGGTGAGCGTCACCGGCGCGGCTTGTGCGGCCGCGCACAGGCCGAGTAGCAGCAAGACAAGCGCGCGCATCACGCCTTCAGCTCCAGCGGCAGGCCGGCAACCATCAGCGTGACCCGGCCGGCGCGCGCGGCGACGGACTGGTTCAGGCGGCCCATCTCGTCGGCGAAAAAGCGCGTCAGCGCGCCCAGGGGGATGACGCCGAAGCCGATCTCGTTGCTGACGCAAAGAATGGCGCCGGGCAGGGCCGGCAGGGTCTCCAGCAGCGCGGCGTGCTGTTGTGCATAAAGCGGCGGCGGCTCGATAAGGCGTTCATCGGCATCGCCCGTGTGGCCATCGAACAGCAGGTTGTTCAGCCAAAGGGTGAGGCAGTCGACGATCACCGTCCTGCCGGCCGCGGCGTTCTTTCGCAAGGCGGCGGCCAGCTCGACCGGCGCTTCGATCGTCTCCCACCCGGAGGGGCGGCGCTGCCGATGATGCGCGATGCGCGCGCGCATCTCCGCATCGCCCGCGCGCGCGGTGGCGATATAGGTGACCGGTGCGCCGGCGGCCAGCGCCAGTTGCTCGGCATGGCGGCTTTTGCCGGAGCGCGCGCCGCCCAGGATGAGGTGCAAAGGCATGGCGGGATTGTAAGGCCGCCCGCGGTGCAAGCTGCGATAATGGACATTTACATTTATTCATTTACGCTATGCTGATTACGCAACAGATGCTCGACGAAGTGGCCGCCGAAGCCGCGGCCAGCCCGCGCCGGCGCAAGAACCGCAATTTCCACGGTGCCAACGAAGACGCTGCGCACCGCCTGCTCAACGCCCTGGAGCCCGACTCCTACGTGATGCCGCACCGCCATCTCGACCGGAGCAAGGACGAAACCATCGTCGCCTTGCGCGGCCGCTTCGGCCTGGTGCTGTTCGACGAAAACGGTGCGGTGCGGACCACGGCGGTGCTAGCGGCGAATGCGCCCGACATCGGCGTCGATATTGCGCACGGCACTTTCCACACCCTGGTCGCGCTGGCGCCCGGCTCGATTTTTTTCGAAGCCAAGGCCGGGCCGTATGTGGCCATCACCGAGGCGGAACGCGCAACCTGGGCGCCGGCCGAAGGCGCTCCGGAAGCCCGGGCCTACCTGGAGCGCATGCGCGCCTTGTTTGCCTGACGCTCAGACGTCCGCGCGGACGTGAAAACCGGCGTAGGGGCCATGGTATTCCTCGCCGGCTTCGCTCACTTGCACAATATCTACCCGCGCATGCGGCGGCCCGTTCTGCGCCCAGGCTGCCAGGTCTTCCACTGCCTGCGCGGCGCCTTGCGCCACCGCCTCCACGCTGCCGTCGCGGCAATTGCGCACCCAGCCCTTGAGGCCGAGTTGTTCGGCCACGCCCAGCAGCGAAGCGCGGTAGCCCACACCCTGCACGCGCCCGGTGATGCGCAAGTGGCGGGTGACGGTTGCAGTCAAGGCTGCGCCTCCTGAGCGGGTTCGGATGCATTAGGCGGCGTATCTGCTACCGGCGTGATGCCGAGGGCGGCTGCCCGCACCAGCGCGCTGCGCAAATCCGGCAACAGGTTTTCCATGCCCAGATTCAACAGGTAGCCGGTACGGGTGATGATGGACCGCGGCTGTGGGTTGAGGTCGCAAATAATCAGCTGCGCCCCGCGCCGCGCCAATGCCTTGCGCAGCACTTCCAGGGTATCCAGCCCGGTGGTGTCGATGTTGATCACGTGGTGCATGTCCAGCACCATCGCCTTGATACCTTCCTCGTCGTGGTCGAAATCCAGCAATGCCTCGATCTTGCCGATGGCGCCGAAAAACAGCGAGCCGAACAGACGGTAGGCGCGCACCCCTGGCGCGATGCCCATGTCCGCCGGCAGGTCCGCCGCCGCCACCGGCTCGATCTTGGTCAGGCTGGAAATGCGGTAAATAAAAAACAGGCAGGCCAGCACCAGGCCGGCCTCGACCGCGACCGTGAGGTCGAACACCACCGTAAGGAAAAAAGTGGCCAGCATGGTGACCCGGTAGGTCGAGTTGAAGTGCTTCAGGCGCGCGAACTCGCGCCACTCGCCCATGTTCCAGGCGACGAACAGCAGGATGGCGGCCAGAGCCGCCAGCGGTACGTTTTTGGCCAGCGGCGCGGCCACCAGCACGATCAGCAGCAGCGTGAAGGCATGGACGATGCCGGCGACAGGCGAGCGTGCCCCGGCGCGCACATTGGTGCTGGTGCGCGCGATGGTGCCGGTAGCGGGGATGCCGCCGAAAAACGGCGCGACGAAGTTCGCGATGCCCTGTGCCATCAGTTCCTGGTTTGGATCGTGGCGGTCCTCGATCATGCCGTCGGCCACCCGAGCGCAGAGCAGCGACTCGATCGCGCCGAGCAGCGCGATGGTGATCGTCGGCCCCACCAGGTGTCGCGCCTTTTCCCAATCGAAGCTCGGCAGCGCGAAAGCCGGCAGCCCCTGCGGAATGCCGCCGAACTTGCTGCCAATGGTTTCCAGCGGCAGGCCAAACGCGGCGGTGGCGGCGGTGGCCAGCACCAGCACGATGATGCTGCCGGGCAGGCGCGTCATGCCGGCGGCGCGTTTTACCAAATTGGCGCGTGGCGAGCCGTCACCGCGCTTGCCGATGGCGGCTGCCAGCCGCGGCCAGGCGACGATCAGCGCCAGCGATATCAGGCTCATCGCCAGTGCCGGCGCGCGCACCGTGTCGATGTTCTCCAGGATCGCGGACACCGCACCGAAAAAATCCGCCGGCATGTTCTTGATCTTCATGCCGAGAAAATCCTTCACCTGCGACAGCGCGATCAGCACCGCGATGCCGTTGGTGAACCCAATGATGATCGCCACCGGGATGAAGCGGATCAGCGAGCCGATGCGCGTCAGCCCCATGATGAACAGCAGCACCCCCGCCATGATGGTCGACAGCAGCAGGTTCGCCAGCCCGTACTGCTGGATGATGCCGTAGACGATGACGATAAATGCGCCCGCCGGCCCGCCGATCTGCACCCGCGATCCGCCCAGGGCGGAGATCAGGAAGCCGGCGATGATGGCGGTGAAAATACCCGCCTCGGGCACCGTGCCGGAAGCGATCGCGAAGGCCATCGCCAGCGGCAGGGCGACCACACCAACGGTGATGCCGGAGATCAGGTCGGCCGCGAACTGCTCGCGGTCATACGCGCGCAGGCTTTTCAGCAGGTAAGGCTTGAAGGGGTGTAAGGGGAATGCCATGCGGACTCCTCGCAGCAATGTGCGGGCCGGCCGGACGGCAGACCCGGTCACATCGGCGTGGGAGGACCGCAGTGATGCACGCGCACGATGAACTGCCGGCGCCGCGAGATGCGCGACGGGAGTTCACGGTGGTGTGCGATGGCGAACATGCGTTGAAGGGTTTCTCTGACTTCGGGGATCAAAAGGGCTCGCGCCGTTTTTCAATACGCTCACTTTACCTTCATTCCGGGCAAAGCGCCTTGATGCGGTTGGAGGATGAACAGGCCAGGGTGTTTGCCGGCAGGATCGCTCGCCGCCAAAATCATCCCTTCCGACAAGCCAAACTTCATCTTGCGCGGCGCCAGGTTGGCCACCATCACCGTATGCTTGCCGATCAGCGTGCCCGGATCATAGGCCGACTTGATGCCGGCGAAAACCGTGCGCGGCTTTTCCTCGCCGACATCGAGCGTGATCTTAATCAGCTTTTCCGCACCTTCGACGTGTTCGGCGTTGACGATCCTGGCGATGCGCAGGTCAACCTTCGCGAAATCGTCGATGCTGATCAAACCGGCGCCGGCTGCATCGGCCGGTTTGGCTTCGGCTTTCGTCGCAGGCTTGGCCGCTGCCTTTGCCACGGCCTTGGCCGGTGCCGGCTCGGCGGCTTCCTCCGGCGGCAGCAGGGTATCGAGCAGCTTGGGATCGACGCGAGCCATCAGGTGGGTGTAGGCGTTGATCTGGTGCCCCGCCGCCAGCGGCTTCCATGCGTCGCTCCAGGCCATCGGCGCCACATTCAGCAGCTTTTCCGCCTGCTCGGCCAGATGCGGCAGGATCGGCTTGAGGTACAAGGTCAGCTCGCGGAACAACGCAAGCGCGGTCGAGCATACGGCATGCAACTGCGCTTCCTGTCCGGCTTGTTTGGCCAGTTCCCAGGGCTTGTTGGCGTCGACGTACTGGTTCGCCAAGTCGGCCAGTTCCATGATCTTGCGCGCGGCCTTGCCGTATTCGCGGGTCTCGTAGAAGGCAGCGATCTCCGCGGCGGCGCCGCTATAGGCAGCGGTGATTTCGGGCGAGAATTGCGGCGCATCCAGCTTGCCGCCGAATTTCTTGGTGACAAAGCCGGCGCAGCGTGAGGCGATGTTGACGTATTTGCCGATCAGGTCGCTGTTGACCCGCGCGATAAAGTCGTCAGGAATGAAGTCCACATCCTCGACATTCGAGTTCAGCTTGGCCGCGATGTAATAGCGCAGCCATTCGGCATTCATGCCGATGGCGAGATACTTGAGCGGGCTGATGCCGGTGCCGCGAGACTTGCTCATTTTCTCGCTTTTTACCGTCATGAAGCCGTGCACGTACACGCGGTCCGGCACCTTGTAGTCGGCGAATTTGAGCATCGCCGGCCAGAACAGGGTGTGGAAATAGATGATGTCCTTGCCGATGAAGTGGATCTGCTCGGTCTCGGGATCCTTCAGCAGCGCCGCGAAATCGATGCCGGCCCTGGCGCAATAGTTTTTCAGCGACGCGAGATAGCCCACCGGCGCATCCAGCCAGACGTAGAAATACTTGCCCGGCGCGTCGGGAATCGGGATGCCGAAATAGGGCTCGTCGCGCGAAATGTCCCAGTCGGCCAGGCCGCTATCGCCCTCCAGCCACTCGCGCGCCTTGTTCGCCACCTGCGATTGCAGGCGCTCGCCGCCGGTCCAGCTTTTCAGAAAGTCCACGCACTGCGGGTCGGAAAGCTTGAAAAAATAGTGTTCCGAACTCTTCATCACCGGCGCCGCACCGGTGAGCGTCGAGTAGGGGCTGATCAGCTCGGTCGGCGCATAAACCGAGCTGCACACCTCGCAGGCGTCGCCATATTGGTCCTGCGAATGGCACACCGGACACTCGCCCTTGATGTAGCGGTCCGGCAGGAACATGCCCTTGACCGGATCGTAGAACTGCTCGATGGTCTTGGTGGCGATCAGGCCCTTGGCCTTCAGCTTGCGGTAGATGTCCTGCGACAGCTCGGTGTTTTCCGGCGAGTCGGTCGAGTGCCAGTTGTCGAAACTGATGTGAAACCCGTCCAGATATTGCTTGCGCCCACCGGCGATCTCCGCGACGAATTCCTGCGGCGTCTTGCCGGCCTTTTCAGCCGCGATCATGATCGGCGCGCCATGCGCGTCGTCGGCGCCGACAAAGTGCACCGTGTTGCCGCGCATGCGCTGGAAACGCACCCAGATGTCGGCCTGGATGTACTCCATGATGTGGCCGATGTGAAACGGGCCGTTGGCATAGGGCAGGGCGGTGGTGACGAACAGCGTGCGGGACATTAAACGGCAGCCTTTGTGGCGAATCCGAAGGCGATTCGCATCAAACTTGCGGAAAACCCTGATTTTATCAGGGGAACCGTATTCGGCCCCGGTTTAGGCTAGACTTCCATGTTCGGCGCACCCGTTCCGGGATGCGCGGCTTCATTCTTACCGGCAGGCCAATGAGCATCACCACCGCACAAGTGCAGGACGCCCTGAAAAGCGTCATCGACCCCAACACCGGCCGCGATTTTCTCGCCACCAAATCGGCCCGAAACATAAAAGTCGCAGGTGACGATGTCAGCCTGGATATCGAGCTGGGCTACCCCGCCAAATCGCAGATCGACGGCCTGCGCAGCGCCGTCATCGCCGCGCTCAAGGCGATCCCCGGCGCCGGCAACGTCAGCGCCAATGTCTACGTCAAGATCGCTTCGCACGCAGTGCAGCGCGGCGTCAAGCCGCTGGCCAACGTAAAAAACATCATTGCGATTGCCTCCGGCAAGGGCGGCGTGGGGAAAAGCACCACCGCCGCCAACCTGGCGCTGGCCCTGGCCGCCGAAGGCGCCACCGTGGGCGTGCTCGACGCCGACATCTACGGCCCCTCGCAGCCGCAGATGCTCGGCATCACCGGCCGCCCGGATTCGCCCGACGGCAAGACCATGGACCCAATGATCGGCCACGGCATCCAGGCCAATTCCATCGGCTTCATGATCGACGCGGAAACGCCGATGGTCTGGCGCGGCCCGATGGTCACCCAGGCGCTGGACCAGCTGCTGCACCAGACCAACTGGCGCGAACTCGATTACCTGATCGTCGACATGCCCCCGGGCACCGGCGACATCCAGCTGACCCTCGCGCAAAAAGTGCCGGTTACCGGCGCCGTCATCGTCACGACGCCGCAAGACATCGCGCTGCTCGACGCGCGCAAGGGCCTGAAGATGTTCGAGAAAGTCGGCATCCCGATCCTCGGCGTAGTGGAAAACATGAGCATGCACATCTGCTCGAATTGCGGCCACATGGAGCACATTTTCGGCAGCGGCGGCGGCGAGAAAATGGCCAAGGACTACGGCATCGAGCTGCTGGGTTCGCTGCCGCTGGACATCGGCATCCGCGAGCAGACCGACACCGGCAAGCCCACCGTGGTATCCGACCCCGAAGGCATGATTGCCGGAATCTACAAGACCATCGCACGCAAGGTCGCGGTGAAAATCGCCGACAGCATGAAAGACATGACGGGAAAATTCCCGAATATCGTCATCTCGAAAAATACCTGAAGCCATGCGCAAGCCCGCTCTATTGCTGATTAGCGCCGTGATTTTCGCGGCCGGCCTGCCCTCGGCAGCCTGGGCCGACCTGGCACGCGGCCGCCAGGCCTACCAGAAGAAAAACTACAAACTTGCCTTTACCGAGCTGAGCCCGGACGCCAGGCGCGGCAAGCCGGAGGCGATGTACCTGCTCGGCAAGATGTACGCCGAAGGCCAGGGCATCGGGCGCGATGACGCGCAGGCCTTCGAGTGGTTCCAGAAGGCGGCGGATGCCAATTACGCGCCGGCGCAGGGCATGCTGGGCATGTTCTATGCACAGGGGCGCGGCGCCACGCGCGACAACACCAAGTCGATCGAATGGGCGCGCCGCGCCGCCGAAAACGGCGACGCCCTGTCGCAATACATGATGGGCGTGCGCAGCCTCGACGGCCTGGGCGTGCCGAAAAGCGCGGACGATGCGGTCACCTGGTTCGGCACTGCCGCCGAGCAGAACTATGCCCTGGCCCAGTACGCGCTCGGCGTGCTGATCGGCTTCGGCCCATCGGCGCAAGGCGAGTTCGACAAGCAGCGGGACTTTCGCGTCGAAGGCGCGAAATGGCTGATACTGGCGGTGCGCCAGAACTCGGCCGAAATACCCAATGGCCAGGCCAAGCTGGACGAGCTCAAAAAGCGCATGCTGCCGCCGGACATTGCGGCGGCCGAAAAGCGGGCACAGGCCTGGAAGCCGACGGCCCCTAAATAGTCCCAACCTGAGCCCGGTTCGGATGCACAGTCCCGCGGCAAGGTTTTATCGATGACAGACTTTACTTTTCTCTGCGAACGCGGCCCGCTGCCCCTACTGGTCAGCATGCCCCACGTCGGCACCGCCCTGCCGCCCGAACTCGCCGCGCGCATGACCCCGGCGGCGCTGCAGGTGGCCGACACCGACTGGCACCTGCCGCATCTGTACGACTTCCTGCAGGGCATGGGCGCCAATATGCTGGTGGCGCTCAACTCGCGCTACGTCATCGACCTGAACCGCGACCCCGAAGGCAAGAGCCTCTATCCCGGCGCCAACAACACCGAGCTGTGCCCGCTGACCACCTTCGAGTTCGAGCCGGTGTATCTGCCGGGCCAGGAGCCCGATGTGGCCGAGGTGGAGGCGCGGGTGCAACGTTACTGGAAGCCATATCACGTCAAGCTTGCCGAGGAACTGGCGGCGTTGAAGGCCAAGCACGGCTACGCGCTGTTATTCGACGCCCATTCGATCAAGTCCGTACTGCCGCGTTTTTTCGACGGCCGGCTGTGGGACATCAACCTCGGCACCGGCGATGGGGCGAGCGCCGCCCCGGCCATCGGTCCCGCGCTCTTGGCCGCGGCCGAATCCGTGCCGGGCTACAGCGCCGTGCTCAACGGCCGCTTCAAGGGCGGCTACATCACCCGCGCCTACGGCGACCCGGCCGGCCGCGTACATGCCGCGCAACTGGAACTGTCGTGGCGCGTCTATATGGACGAGGGCGGCTCGTTCGCCTTCGACGAAGCCCTGGCCGCCGGCGTGCGCCCGCTGCTGCGCCGGGTGATCGACACCTTCATCGAAGAAGGCGTCCGCGCCGGGCGCGCCTGAGGCCGATCAAGCGGCGGCGGAATATTCCCGTCGCCGATAAGCGAAGCGCATGGCGCCGGCGCACGGAATCAGTTCCGCATTGCGGCGGCTTCGGTTATATTTCCCTTATCGGTTTTCGGCCTGTCGCGGGGCTCGCCGGTATCGGACGTGAATGGTTCGCACCTCGGGGGAGGAGGCGGCGCGTCCGGCGGACCTTGATGGGCCTACAGGGGAGTTCCACCATGAATCGCATTGCCACTGCGCTGGCGGCGCTGTCTGCGCTCGCAGCCCTCTATAGCGGTCACGTCCAGGCGCAGGCGCCCGTGAAAATCGCCATCGGCATGAGCGGCTGGACTGGCTTCGCGCCGCTCACCCTGGCCGACAAGGCAGGCATTTTCAAGAGGAACGGCCTGGACGTCGACCTCAAGCTGATCCCGCAGGCCAGCCGCCACCTCGCCCTGGCCGCCGGCGCCATCCAGTGCGCCGCCACCACCGTCGAAACCCACGTTGCCTGGAACGCCAACGGCGTGCAGATCACGCAGATATTGCTGCTCGACAAGTCCAACGGCGGCGACGGCCTGGCCGTGCGCAGGGACGTCGCCAGCATCAAGGACCTCAAAGGCAAAGCCATCGGCGTCGATGCCCCTGGGACCTCGCCGTTTTTCGTACTCGCCTACATGCTGAAGAAAAACGGCATGAGCATGAAAGACATCAAGCGCGTCACTCTCTCGCCGCAGGCCGCCGCCAATGCCTTCATCGCCGGGCAAAACGATGCGGCGCAGACCTACGAGCCCTATCTCTCGGCCGTGCGCGACAAGCCCGAAGCCGGCAAAATTCTGCTCACCACCAAGGACTATCCCGTCGTGGTCGACACCCTCGGCTGTCCGCGCAGTTTTCTTCGTGCCAACCCCAAGGCCGCCGAGGCACTCACGCGCAGCTGGTTCGAGGCGCTGGAGATGACTAAAAAGGAACCGGCGAAAACCAACGAGATCATGGGCGCGGCGGTAAAGCAGACCGGCGAGCAGTTCGCCAAGTCCGCCACCTTCATCACCTGGCAGGACCGCGCCGCCAACAAGCAGTTTTTCGCCGGCGAGATCGCGCGCTTTTCGCGCGACGCCGCCGAACTGCTGCTGGAAAACGGCGTAATCCGCGGCATTCCCGACATCGATACCCTGCACGAAACCACCTACCTGCCCTAGGCAGGAACACCCCCGGTCCACATGACCCCGCTCAAACCCGTCGCGCGCCGGCAGCGCATCGTCCTGGGCGTGGCCTTTTTCGTGCTCTTCGTCGCCGTGTGGGGCGCCGTCACCCTGAGCGGCCTGGTGGCGCCGACCTTTCTCGCAAGCCCGCTGCAAATGCTCAAGGCCGGCTGGAGCCTGCTTACCGATTTCGGCTTCGCGCGGGACATTGGTTTCACCATCTGGCGCGTGCTCGGCGGCTTTGCCATCGCCGCCGCGCTCGCCGTGCCGCTGGGTGTAGCGATGGGCGCCTACAAGCCGGTGGAGGCGTTTTTCGAACCCTTCATTTCTTTCGCGCGCTACCTGCCGGCTTCCGCCTTCATCCCGCTGCTGATCCTCTGGCTGGGTGTCGGCGAGTCGCAAAAGCTGGCGGTGATATTCATCGGCTCGTTTTTCCAGATCGTGCTGATGGTCGCCGTCACCGTCGGCGCCACCCGGCGCGACCTGGTCGAAGCCGCCTACACCCTCGGGGCGAGCGACGCCGGCATCGTCAAGCGCGTGCTGATCCCGCACGCTGCCCCGGAAATCGCCGAGCACCTGCGTCTGACGCTCGGCTGGGCCTGGACCTATGTGATCGTTGCCGAACTGATCGGCTCCTCCGAGGGCATCGGCCACATGATCACCGACAGCCAGGCGCTGCTGGCTACCGACCAGATGATCTTCGGCATCGTCGTCATCGGCCTGATCGGCCTGGTTTCCGATTTCAGCTTCCAGGCCGCCAACCGCAAGCTGTTCCACTGGAAGTTTGCCTGATGGCTGCGCTTGAAATCGATGCCGTCGAGCGTACCTTCCCCGGCACGCGCGGCGCCGCGCCCACGCGCGCGCTGCAGCCGGTGTCGCTCGAGGCGCGCGACAACGACTTCATCGCCATCCTCGGGCCATCAGGCTGCGGAAAATCCACGCTGCTGCGCATCGTCGCCGGGCTGGACACACCCAGCGCCGGCCAGGTGCGCATGGACGGCTTGCCCATCACCGGTCCGGGCGCGGATCGCGGCATGGTGTTCCAGAGCTACACCCTGTTCCCCTGGCTGACGGTGCGGCAAAACATCGCCTTCGGCCTGCGCGAGCAGGGCATGGCGCCGGCCAGACAAAAAGAAATCTGCGACCTTTACCTCGAGCGCGTCGGCCTCGCCGCCTTCGCCGAGCACATGCCGCGCCAACTCTCCGGCGGCATGCAGCAGCGCACCGCCCTGGCCCGCGCGCTGGCCAACAATCCCAAGATGCTGCTGCTCGACGAGCCTTTCGGCGCCCTCGACCATCAAACCCGCGAACTGATGCAGGAGTTGCTGCTCGGCCTGTGGGAGCAGGAGCGCAAGACCGTGCTGCTGGTCACCCACGACATCGACGAAGCAATTTTCATGGCCAACCGCGTGGTCGTGATGAGCGCGCGCCCGGGCCGCATCAAATGCGAAATGGCGGTGGACTTCGCCCACCCGCGCGACTATCGCCTGAAGACCACGCCGGACTTCGCCGCGCTCAAGGCGCGCATCACCGAGGAAATCCGCGCCGAGGTGATCCGCGCTGCCGAGATGGGCGCCTGACCGCTGCTGCGGCGACCCGCCGCCACAGCCACCTGGCACCTCGAAGCCGCAATACGGCCGCGCCTTGCCCGCGCGCCGCCACATTTAAGCCAGACGCGGCGCGCCCAATCAGGGCTCCAATATCCAGGGAGCCGCAATGCAAAAAACATCCTTCGTCCGGCGCTTGTCGCTGCCGCTGAAGATCATCGGCATCATCATTCTCGCCCTGCTCATGGGCATTCCGCTGGGCATGGTGCGCGACCTGATCAGCGAACGCGCCGCCGCCAAGGACCAGGTGGTCGCCGATATCGCCCGCACCGCCGCCGACGTGCAGCGCATCACCTTGCCGGTGATCGTGGTCCCATATACGCGCAGGTGGGTCGACACCACCGAGGTGGTGGACGACAAGCTGAACAAAAAAACCGTCAGGACCGAGAAAGTCGAGACCAGCAGCGTGCAATTCCTGCCCGAGAAACTGAGCGTCACCGCCGCCCCGGAAATGCACCCCAAGCGCCGCGGCCTGTACCAGGTGCTCACCTATTCCAGCGGCCTGAAAGTCTCCGGCCACTTTTCCCTGCCGAAGGATTTCGGCTACATCCCCGCCGAAGGAAAACTCACCTGGGGCGCGCCGGTATTCGCCTTCGGCGTCTCCGATCCGCGCGGGATCACGAATAACCCGTCGCTCAATTGGGGCGGCCTCCCGGTGCGCTTCGTCCCCGGCAGCGGCGGCGACCTGACGCACCTGGGCAGCGGTATCTCCGCCGTCCTGGCGCAACTCGAAGGGGAAAGCGCCGAAGAAGCGGACTTCTCCTTCGCCGTCGATCTCGCCGGCATGGAGCGCTTGAGCTTCATCCCCACCGGCCGCGAGACCAAAGTGAGCCTGGACGCCAACTGGCCGCACCCGAGCTTCTTCGGCAAATTCTCGCCCGGCAGCCGCATCACCAAGCAGGACTTCCACGCCGACTGGCAGACCTCCTTCTTCTCCACCAACGCCAGGCAGGCCTACGCCACCTGCGCCACCAGTGCCAAATGCGAAGACTTCGCCGCCAACGAATTCGGCGTCGCCTTCGTTCAGCCCGCCAACCTCTACCTGCAACTGGTGCGCGCCGCCAAGTACGGCTTCCTGTTCATCGGCCTCACCTTCGCCGGTTTTTTCCTGTTCGAGGTGCTGCGCTCGCTTGCCGTGCATCCGCTGCAATACGGCCTGGTCGGCCTGGCGCTGGCAATGTTCTTCCTGCTGCTGGTATCGCTCTCCGAACACATCGGTTTCATGATCGCCTATGCCATCGCCTCCTCCGCCTGCGTCGGCCTGATCGTCGTCTACCTGGGCGCTGTGCTGGCAAGCTGGTGGCGTGCGCTTTCGATGGGCGGCCTGCTTGCCGGCCTGTATGGCGTGCTGTACATGCTGCTGATCAGCGAAGACAACGCACTGCTGATGGGTTCCATCTTCCTGTTCGCCCTGCTGGCGGTGGTGATGCTGGCCACGCGCCGGGTCGACTGGTACAGCGCCGGGCGGCGCAACACGCCGGAGCCCGAGCCGGCGACGTAAGCCGTCTCTCGGGTTGTCAGCCGCCCATGTAGCCGCCCGCGCCCAAGCGCGGGCGGCTACAATCACGCATCCCCAGAAAAATCCCCGCGCTTGAGCGGGCCGACCCGCGTGGCCACCAGGCGCAGATTCCGCGACATCCTTTCCAGAAACCACGCCACCGGCCTGCTATGGGCGGCGCTGGTGGTAATGATGGTTCACGTGATCGGCACCATCGGCTACAAGATCATCGGCGGCGCGCAGACCACCTGGCTGGACAGTTTCTACATGACCTTCGTCACCGTCGCCACCATCGGCTACGGCGAGATCGTCGATTTGTCCGGCCACCCCTGGGGCCGGGTGTTCACGGTGTTCATCGCCTTCACCGGCATCGGCACCATGACCTACATGTTCTCCACCGTGACGGTGATGATCCTCGAATCCGACCTGAACCAGACCCTGAAGAGAAACCGCATGCAAAAAGCCATCGCCAAGCTCTCGGACCACTACATCATCTGCGGCATCGGCCGGGTCGGCAGCAACGTCGCCACCGAGCTGACGAAGACGGCGCGGCGCCTGGTCGTCATCGAGGAGTCCGAGCACGCCATCGCCGCCTATAGCGAGAACCATCCCGACGCCCTGGTGCTGCATGGCGATGGCGCCGACGACGACGTGCTGCGCGCCGCCGGCATCGACCGCGCCGCCGGCGTCTTTGCCGTCACCGGCGACGACAGCCGCAACATCGTCATCTCGCTCTCGGTGAAGCAGATCGCGCCCAAGGCGCGCGTCGTCGCACGGGTCCACGACATCCGCAACGCCGACAAGGCGCGCCGCGCCGGGGCGGATGAAATCGTCTCCCCGGACTTCACCGGCGGCATGCGCATCGCCTCGGCGATGATCCGCCCCCACGTCGTCAGTTTTATGGACCAGATGCTGCGCCGGGACGACGGCCTGCGGGTGGAGGAAGTGCTGATCCCCGCCGGCATGGCCCCGCGTCCCTTGGGCGATCTCACCGCCAAGTCGCGCGACTTCCTGCTCATGGCCACCCACCGCCGCGGCGAATGGCTGTTCAATCCTGATCCGGAATACCGCATCGAACCCGGCGACGCCCTGGTCATCATGACCAACCCGGCCGGGCGCGCGGCGGTCGAAAGCCTGCTGGAAGCACGCAAGGCCTGACCTGCAGGGCGACCAGGCAGGCCGGCCACCGGCGTCGCCGCCGCACGCATACGGCGTATTCGCCCGCTCCGCTTTACTTCGTCCGTGGCTGCGCCGAACATGCGCGCAAGGCTCATCACAACAGAGCCATCACAACAGAGACAAAGCCATGATCAAAAGAGGAGGGCGGCTTGCCGCCATCGGCCTGCTGGCCACATCGTTCGCCGCACTGCCCGTCTCTCCCGCGTTTGCCGCCGCGCAAAACGCCACCACCTCCGCAGGCTTCTGGGCCGAGCCGCCCACCCTGATTTCGCTCGGCTTCGAATGGCGCATCAAGGGCGACGAAAACCGCAACGCCAGGGTCGAGGTCGGTTATCGCAAAAAGGGCGAGAGCGCCTGGCGCAAGGCCATGCCCCTGCTGCGCTCCCAGCACGAATACGTCGGCGACAACAGTGCCGACCGCGCCACCGCGCACGAAGACCCGTTCAAATACCCGGTGCCCAACATGTTCGCCGGCAGCATCTTCAACCTGGAGCCTGACACCGCCTACGAAGTCCGCCTCGCCCTTTCCGATCCCGATGGCGTCAAGGGTGCGGCAACGAAGAGCGTCACCGTGCGCACCCGCAAAGAGCCGGTGCCCTTCGCCGGCGGCCGCGTGTTCCACGCCTATCCCATCGGCTGGAAGGGCCCGAAGCAGGAGCCGGGCGCCACCGGCCTGATGGAAGCCTATTACGAAGGCGCCTGCAGTTCCGACTGCCAGGGCAGCTTCCCGGCGCGCGTCAAGCCCGGCGACACCATCCTGATGCACGCCGGCACCTATATGTCGGAACGCACCCGCTACCTCAATGGCCTGCCGCACGAAGGCTACAACGCCCTCGGCACCCTGTTCGACGGCACCTACTACCTCACTGCCAGCGGCACCGCCGAGAAGCCCATCGTCATCAAGGCGGCGGGTGACGGCGAAGTGATCTTCGACGGCAACGGCGCGCAGACCCTGTTCAACCTGCTGGCGGCCAACTACAACTACTTCGAGGGCATCACCTTTCGCAACACCAACCTGCTGTTCCTGCTCGGCCTGAAAGACATTCTTGGCTCCAGCGGCTTTACGCTGAAGAATTCACGCATCTACAACGTCGGCCGGGCAGTGCAGGGCGAATGGTCCGGCGCGAAAAACATCACCATCCTCGACAACAACTTCGTCGGCCGCCACGATCCCGAGCACCTGGTCGGCTGGAACGGCAACTGGCCCAAGCGCGCGGCGGGTTACGAGATGGTCGGCGGGCCGAACGGTTCCGAATACGCCATCAAGATCTACGGCCAGGGCCATGTGGTGGCCCACAACTATTTCGCCAACTGGCACGACGGCATCGATATCGCCACCTACGGCAACCCCGACGGTACCCCCAACGAGCTGCGCGACCGCGTGCCGGTGTCGATCGACTTCTACAACAACGACTTCGACAACATGGGCGACAACTGCATCGAAGCCGACGGCGGCGCCCACAACATCCGAGTCTTTCGCAACCGCTGCTACAACACCACCGGCGGCGCCATGAGCGCCGCGCCGATCGCCGGCGGCCCGGTGTACTTTTTCCACAACCTGATCTACAACGCAGGCACTTCCGAAGCCACCAAATACCGCACCGCCGCCGGCATCCTCATCTGGCAAAACACCATCGTCGGCAACGTGCTGGCCAATGTGCCGAACATCCACTTCGCCAATAACCTGATTCTTTCCGCCGGCGCCAAGCCTGTATTCGCCATTACCACGCCGACCAGCTATTCGAGTTCCGACCACAACGGCTTTCGCCCGAACGACGGCGCCAAGGTTTCCTTCGAATGGAATTCCCCGCCGCCGACAATGCCCATTGGCCCTAAAGAATCCATCGTCAAGCGCGCCTTCCCGACCCTGCCCGAATATGCAACTGGCACCGGCCAGGACAAACATAGCCTGCTGATCGACTACAACGTCTTCGGCAAAGCCGGTGCCCCGGATATCAAAGACATCGAAAAGCTCTACGTGCCCGAAGACTTCGACTTCAGCCTCGCCCCTGGCGCGGCAGCGATCGACGCCGGCATGGTGTTGCCGAACATCAATGATGGCTACGCGGGCAACGCGCCCGACCTTGGCGCCTACGAATCCGGCCAGCCGCTGCCGCTCTACGGCCCGCGCAAGCCGGTACCGGGAACGCCGATGGGCGATGGCAGCTTGCGCACGGTCGCAGGTCCGCCGCCGGGGAAATAAGGCAGGGCGCCGCAGTGGCCGGCGCACCCGCTATCAACCGTGGATGTAGCTCTCCAGCTGACTGATGATGAACTGCTGCTCCGAGATCAGGTCCTTCACCAGGTCGCCGATCGACAGCATGCCCAGCACGCGCTCACCATCGACCACCGGCAGGTGGCGGATGTGCTTTTGCGTCATCAGGCCCATACAGTCTTCATTGGTGTGCTTCAGGTTGACGCAGACCACGCTCCTGGTCATCACCTCGCTCACCGGCGTGTCGGAGGATGATTTTCCCTTCAGCGCCACCTTGCGCGCGTAGTCGCGCTCGGAGAGGATGCCCGCCAGGCGCGGCCCCTCCATCACCAGCACGGCGCCGACGTTCTTCTCGGCGAGCAGCTTGAGCGCGTCAAGCACGCTGGCATTGGGGGCGATGGAAACGATGCCGCCGGGCTTGCCTTCAAGCAGTTGCTCGACAGTCTTCATGATGGACTCCATGTAAACAACCGAGCAGCCATGCTACACCTCCTGCGCCGGCATGCACGGCCGGCGGCGAAAAAACGCCCACACATGGGCGGGGAGTTCAGGTATCTTAGGAGCCAGCAGTCTGAACTCCTGGTCCCGCCATGCGCCCTTTATTTTTGCTTCCGTGCCGTCCCGCCGGACGCGGCGCGCGGCAGCTCAACACAGTTGTGGTCGCTGTCGGCCGGATGCGCGGCGCCGTTTGCGGCGGCGCAGCGCGCATAAATTCAAAAAAGCACCGCGATTTACCGTGGTTCCGCCTGAGCTGCGACCACGCTTGTTGTAGCCGAAGACCAAAACAGGCGAAAAACCTCATGTTTTATCAGGGTCAGGCGCCGGCTGCGGCGACGCGGACTGATAAAATGCGGGGTAATCCAACTAGGCTTGTTCAATGAAAATTCTGGTCAGCAATGACGATGGTTATTTCGCGCCCGGTCTTGCTGCCCTGGTCGAAGCCGTCACGCCCTTCGGCGAAGTGACGGTGGTGGCACCGGAGCAGAATCACAGCGGCGCCTCCAACTCCCTGACCCTGAGCCGGCCGCTCTACGTGCGCCGCGCCGCCAACGGCTTTTTCTACGTCAACGGCACGCCGTCGGACTGCGTGCACCTGGCCGTCACCGGCCTTCTCGACTTCCGGCCTGATCTCGTGGTCTCCGGCATCAACGACGGCGCCAACATGGGCGAGGACACTTTGTATTCCGGCACCGTCGCCGCCGCCACCGAAGGCTATTTGCTGGGCATCCCGTCGATCGCGTTCTCCTTGGTGAAAAAGGGCTACGAAAACCTGGAGGCCGCGCGCGATGCGGCGCGCGACATCGTCGCCCGTTATGTAAAGCAGCCCTTCGGCGAGCCGATGCTGCTCAACGTCAATTTCCCCGGCGAGGGCAACACCGCCATCAAGGGTATCCGCGCCACCCGCCTGGGCAAGCGCCACCAGGCCGAGCCGGCCTTCAAGGCGACCGACCCGCACGGCGAGCCGGTCTACTGGGTCGGCAAGGTCGGCGCCGCCGCCGATGACGGCCCCGGCACCGACTTTCACGCCACCGCCAACGGCTACGCCTCGGTCACGCCGCTGCAGATCGACCTCACCCGTTTCGAGCAAGTAGACCATGTCGGCTCCTGGCTTAAGAGCTAAGGCGCCCGGCGCCAAGCCGGCGGCGGAAAAGCCCGCGGCGCCGCGCGTCCCCGGCGGCTCCCAGGTGCTGCACGAGGGCGACTGGTCCACACCCAGCACCGCGCGGCTGGGCATGCTCAAGCGCCTGCGCGAGCAGGGCATCGTCTCCGAGGCCGTGTTCGAGGCGATGCGCCGCATCCCGCGCGAGCGTTTCATCGACGAGGCGCTATGGAGCCGGGCCTATGAAGACAACGCCCTGCCGATCGGCTTCGAGCAGACCATCTCCCAGCCCTACGTGGTGGCGAAGATGATCGCCTCCATCCTCCCGCCCACCGGCAAGCTGGCCAAGGTGCTGGAAGTCGGCACCGGCTGCGGCTACCAGGCGGCGGTGCTGTCGCAAGTGGCTGACGAGGTGTATTCGATCGAGCGCATCCGCGGCCTTTACGACCGCGCCCGCAACAATCTGCGCCAGCTGCGCCTGCCCAACGTGCGCCTGGCCTATGGCGACGGCTACCAGGGCCTGCCGGACGCCGCGCCGTTCGACGCCATCATCGTCGCCGCCGCCGCGCCGGCCATCCCCCCGGCCCTGGTGCAGCAGCTCAAGCGCGGTGGTAAATTGATCATTCCGGTCGGCACCAATTCGCAGCAGCTGAAGCTGGTCGAAAAGCGCGTCGCCGGGGTGATCGAAAGCCAGCTCGACATGGTGCGCTTCGTGCCGATGCTCAACGGAATGGTGAAATAATGCGCGCGTCGCAACAGGGTAGCGGGAACCCGGGCACGCGCCGCGCTGTCTGCGAGGTCAACGCTTCCGTGCTTCAAGGCGTTAGTTTTGCGGGCGGGCCTGCGTGCATTCCGCACAAGATGACCCCAAAGAAGGACCGAGTCGAGACAATGACCTTGAGAACAACAATCCTCTGCGCAATGGCCGCCGGCCTGCTGGCCGCCTGCGCTTCCGGCACCCGCGCGCCCATCGTCGACCGCAGCCCCGGCGGTGCGTCGCCCGCAACTGCGGCGCGGCCGGCCGCACCCGCGCCCACCGGGCCTGAGTACTACACCGTAAAGCGCGGCGACACGCTCTACAGCATCGCCCTGGACCACGGGCAGGACTATAAAGACATCGCGGGCTGGAACAACATCGCCAACGTCAACATCATCAGCGTCGGCCAGGTGCTGCGCGTGGTGCCGCCCGGCGGCCCGGCGGCGGCGCAGGTGGGCACCGATTCGGGCGCGGTGATCGTGCGGCCCATCACGCCTTCCGGCGGCGAGAGCGCGCCTGTCGCGGCGGCGGCGCCGGCCGCAACCGGATTGAAGAACGCACCCAACGGCGCCAAGCGCCCGTATTCGGACGAAGCGCTGGCCCAAGCCAAGCGTGAAGCCGCCGGCCAGGCCGCGCCCGCCGCTGCGCCTGCCGCCGCGGTTTCGCCGCCCGTTGCCGTCACTGCCGCCACCCCGGCCGTGGTGCCTGCCAAGCCCGACGCGGCCAAGCCGCCCGTGCCGGCGGCCGTGCCCGAAGGCGGCGACGACGTCGCCTGGGCCTGGCCTGCGGGCGGCAAGGTGATCGGCCAGTTCTCCGACACCGGCACCAGCAAGGGCGTGGACATCGCCGCTAAGGTCGGCGACCCGGTGCTAGCCGCCGGCCCCGGCCGCGTGGTCTATGCCGGCCAGGGGCTGCGCGGCTATGGCCGCCTGATCATCATCAAGCACAACAACACCTACCTCTCGGCCTACGCCCACAACAGCAGCCTGCTGGTGAAGGAAGGGCAGACCGTGACCAAGGGACAAAAAATCGCCGAAGCCGGCAATACCGACAGCGACATTCCGAAGCTGCATTTCGAAATCCGCCGCCAGGGCAAACCGGTCGATCCGACCAAGTATCTGCCGGAACGCTAGGCGAATAAATATCGCCGTCCTGCGGGGCAGGGCGCGGAGGGACACGCTCCCTTCGCGCCGCCCGCGCATAATTTTTGACTCCGCCTTTTACCTCTGCCACCATGTCCCTCGACTCCGAAGTCCTCGCCTGGTTTGAGCGCCTCGGCCGTGAATTCGGCCCCGCGCCCGGCACCCCTGCTGCGCGGCGCCAGCGCTACGAAGACATCACGCGCCTGCTGGAAACGCCCGCGCCCGCGGGACTGACGCTGCGCGACGTAACGCTGCCGCTCGAAGGGCGCGAGATCAAGGCGCGCCTGTATTACCCGGACGCAACGCTGGCTGGCGGCAAGCCCGGCGTGCTGGTGTTTTTCCACGGCGGCGGCTGGGTCACCGGTTCGCTCTATACGCACGACGGCCTGTGCAAACGCATCGCCGCGCAAAGCGGGCTCGCGGTGGTCAGCATCGACTACCGACTGGCGCCGGAGCACCCGTTTCCCGCGCCTTGCGACGATGCCCACGATTCACTCGCCTGGGTCGCCACGCACGCGGGCGAGTTGGGTGTGGACCCCGCGCGCATCGCCGTCGGCGGCGACAGCGCGGGCGGGCACCTGGCGGCGGTAAGCGCGCTGACGGCGCGCGAGCGCGGCCCCGGGCTAAAATTCCAGTGGCTGATCTATCCCACCATCGTGCCGGATTTTTCGCTCGCTTCCTACATCGAATTCGGCCAGGGGCCGGGACTGACGCAGGCGGACATGGAGTGGTACTGGCGGCAGTTCCTCAACGGCGGCCTGGAATGTCCGGAGTATCGAGCCAGCCCGATGCGCGCCGAAACCCTCGAAGGCCTGCCGCCCGCCTATGTGATGGTGGCGGGAGTGGACCCCTTGCGCGATGAAGGCCTGGAGTACGCCGAATTGCTGCAGGAAAAGGGCGTGCCGGTAGTCGTGGCCCGTGCCGACACCATGCCGCACGGCTTCGCGCGCCTGTACCCGGTCTCCGCCACTGCTGCACAACACATCGACGCGGCAATTGCCGCCCTGAAAGAAGGTTTGGCATGACCCCGACCCTGGTGTTCGACATAGAGACCGTGCCCGATGTCGCCGGCTACCGGCTGCTGGAAAACCTGCCGGCCGAGTTGTCGGATGCGGACGTGGCCGAAATGGCTTTTCACCACCGCCGCGCGCAGACCGGCTCGGACTTCATGCCCCTTCACCTGCAGCGCATTGTCGCCATCTCCTGCGTGCTGCGCGCCGGCGAAAGCTGGAAGGTGTGGTCGATCGGCACCCTGGAAGACAATGAAGGCACGCTGATCCAGCGCTTTTTCGACGGCATCGAAAAATTCACCCCGACCATCGTGTCGTGGAACGGCGGTGGGTTTGATTTGCCGGTGCTGCACTACCGTGGCCTGATGCACGGCGTCTCGGCCGAGCGCTATTGGGACCTGGGCGACGGCGACTACAACGACAGCCGCGACTTCAAGTGGAACAACTACATCAGCCGCTACCACAGCCGCCATACCGACCTGATGGACCTGCTGGCGATGTACCAGCCGCGCGCCAGTGCACCGCTGGATGCGCTGGCCAAGCTGTGCGGCTTTCCGGGCAAGCTGGGCATGGACGGCAGCGCCGTCTGGGGTGCCTACACGGCCGGCAAGCTCGCCGAAATCCGCAACTATTGCGAGACCGACGTCGTCAACACGTATCTCGTCTACCTGCGCTTCCAGAAAATGCGCGGCCACGTGGACGCTGCCGCCTATGAGCGCGAGGTCAAGCTGGTGCGCGACACCCTGGAAGGCATGAGCGAGTCGCACTGGCGCGAATACCTGGAGGCGTGGAAGTCTTGAGGCACGGCCCCCCGAAGGAACGCAGAGGCATCCAGGACGGTGAGCGCATGGACGCGGCGGTGGAACTCGAGATCGAGTCCGTCGACCATGAAGCGCGCGGCGTGGCGCACCACGAAGGCAAGGCGATTTTCGTCGATGGCGCGCTGCCCGGCGAACGCGTGCATGCCGCCTCCTACCGCAAGAAAGCCCGGTTCGAGAATGCGCACATCACCGCCATTCTCAAGGCTTCTTCATCGCGCGTGACGCCGCGCTGCCCGCATTTCGGCGTGTGCGGCGGCTGCTCGATGCAGCATGCGGACGTGCCGACGCAAGTGGCGATCAAGCAGCGCGTGCTGGAAGACAACCTGCGCCACATCGGCCGCGTGACGCCCGAGGTGATGCTGCGGCCGATCCAGGGGCCGAGCTGGGAGTATCGCTACCGTGCCCGCTTCTCGGTGCGCGACGTGCCGAAAAAAGGCGGCGTGCTGGTCGGCTTTCGCGAGCGTAGCAGCAGCTACGTGGCGGACATGCGCGAGTGCCACGTGGTGCCAAAACGCATCTCCGACCTGCTGCTGCCGCTGCGCGAACTGGTCGCCGGCCTGAGCATTCACGACCAGTTGCCGCAGATCGAGCTGGCCATCGGCACTGCGGTGGATGTGCTGGTGCTGCGCATCCTGGCGCCGCTGATGCCGGAAGACGAAGAGAGGATCAAGGCCTTCGCCGCGCGGCATCCGGTGCAGTTCTGGACCCAGACCAAGGGGCCGGATACGGTAGTCCCGTTCTGGCCGCTGGACATGCCGGGCCTGACTTATGAGTTGCCGGAGTTCGGCGTCTCGATGCCGTTCACCCCGACCGACTTCACCCAGGTGAATCACCAGATCAACGCCACCCTGGTCGGGCGTGCGCTGCGCCTGCTCGACCCGCGTCCGGACGAGCGCATCGGCGACTTCTTTTGCGGCCTGGGCAATTTCACCCTGCCGATCGCCACCCTGGCGCGCGAAGTGGTGGGAGTGGAAGGCAGCGCCTCGCTGGTGGCGCGCGCCCACGCCAATGCCGCGCACAACGGGCTGGCGGCGAGGGCAACTTTCCAGGCAGCCAACCTGTTCGAGGCCACTACCGAAAGCGTGGCGGCGCTGGGGCGCTTCGACAAGGTGCTGATCGACCCGCCGCGCGATGGCGCGATGGAACTGGTGAAGGCGCTGGGCAGCCAGGGCGAAAACGCGCCATGGCGCATCGTCTATGTCTCGTGCAGCCCATCCACCCTGGCGCGCGACGCCGAGGCGCTGGTCAACCTGTACGGCTACGCGATGAAGGCGGCGGGGGTGGTGAACATGTTCCCGCATACCTCGCACGTGGAGTCGATCGCGGTGTTCGAGCGCGAAGGCGTGGCGAAAGAAGCACCGGCGACCGCCCAATAAAAAAGGCAGCCCGGAGGCTGCCTTTTAATCAGAGCGCCGCGATCAGTTGCGGTTGCCGCCGCCGAAGATGCTGAGCAGCGAGACAAAGATGTTGTAGATGCTGATCACCAGCGTCAGGGTCGCCGAGATGTAGTTGGTCTCGCCGTTGGTGACGATGTTGTTCAGTTGCCAGAGAATCATCAGCGACGAAAACAGGATGAAGGCCGCCGAAATCGCCAGCGAGAAAGCCGGGATATTCAGGAACACGCCGGCAATCATGCACACCAGCAGCACAATGCCGCCGACCGACAGGAACTTCGCCAGGCCGTTGAGCGGCGTCTTGATGGCGGTGCCGATGGCAGCCATGCCGCCGAACACGCCCGCGGTGCCGAGCGCGCAGAAGGCGACGATCATGCCGCCGTCGGCCTGCTTGAGCACGTGCTGAAGCAGCGGCCCCATCATGATGCCGAGCACGGCGGTGAAGGCCAGCATCAGCGCCACACCCACGCCGCTATTGCGGTTCGCCTGGATCGCGAACATCAGGCCGTAGGTGACCACCATGAAGCCGATGAAAAACAGCGTCGGGCTGCCGGCGATGAAGGCGAACGACATGTTCGCGCCGACCACGGCGCCAATGGCCATCGGAATCAGCGACAGCGCGGTGAGCATATAGGTATTGCGCAATACTTTGTTGCGCGTCACCGCCCCCGCTTGGCCGTAGCCCAGGGTCGAGACATTTTGATCGTAGTCCATACAGAACCTCCTTAAAGAGCCGAAAATCCGGCTTGCGAATGTAAGACTATCATCCCCGGTAAAAGTTGCAAGTAAAATGCATCGCACGAGGGAAAGGCGCGCATGGATCCGTCATAAATTGCGCGGTTTTGAGAAATTTCAAGCCCGGATCATATAAACCCCTAGTTTTGACCCTTAGGCAGGTGGCCGGGCGGCAACTTAAAAGCATAATTAATCAAGCAGGCGCTTTAGTTCGCCACTGTCGGCCAGGCGCTTGAGGTCGTCAAAGCCGCCAACTAGCGTGCCTTTGACGAAAATCATCGGCAAAGTAGGCCACCCGCTCCACATCTTCAGGGCGAGTCGGCGCTTCCAGTCCTTGAAATAGCTGCCATATTCGAGATATTTGTAGCCGATATTCTGCCCGTCCAGCAGGGCGCGCGCCCGTTTCGGATACGGGTTTTGCGTCATCCCGACCACCACCACCGGGTTGGCGGCAACGGCGGCCCGGACTTCGGCCAGGATATCGCCCTGGTAGCCGGCGATCTTGTCGCGGATCGCCGGGTGGAGATGGGTTTCGTCGAGGGTCTGGCGGGACATGGGCGCTCCTTGCGCTGGTTTTTCGCTAGTCTGGCGCGGCTTCGTTGCTGTTGTGTTGCTGGCTCGTTGCGTTTTCCGTAGCCCGCAGGCCGTTCACGCGAGAGAAAGGCAGGGCATCGCTTTCGTCTTTCAGGCCGACACCGGTCAGCCCGCGCGCCAGGGCGGCGCCGGCCAGCCAGTCGAGCTTGCGCGCTGCCTCGGCATAGCCCAGGCCCTGCGGGCGCACGTTGGAAATGCAGTTGCGCTCGGCATCGCTCATGCCGATGCGTGGCGCGTGGGTGACATACAGGCCGAGGCTGTCGGGCGAGGAGAGCCCCGGCCGCTCGCCGATCATCACCACGACCAGGTGCGCGCGCAGGGCCGCGCCGATGGCATCGCCCAGGGCGACGCGGCTTTGCACCGCGAGAACAGCCGGAATCGCGCTCCAGCGTTGCGGCGCCTGCGCCCGCAAGGCCGCCAGCAGGGGCAGGGCGTGCTGCTGCACGGCGATGGCGGAAAGTCCGTCGGCCAGGACCACGGCAATCTCGCAGGGGGCGGCAGCCGTGCGCAGGGCCTGCGCGCTGGCCTCATCGAGACGGCGTCCCAGGTCGGGGCGGGTCAGGTAGGCGACGCGATCGGGCGCGGCGCTACGCGCGCGCAAGGGCGCGTAGCCGTCGGCGCGCAGGCTGGCTTCCAGCGCCTCGAGGTCCAGCGCCTGGTGCACGGCGTCGCGGGCGCGGGCGTGGGCCAGACCGAACTCGAGCACCGCCTGCGTCGGCAGGGCGGGGCCGGCGCGGCCCAGGGCGATGCGTGCGGGCGTGTGGCGGCGCAAATCGCTCCAGGGGTCGCGGATCAGGCTTTTCGTATCGTCGCCGTCCATGGCTGTCCTTATCCGCCGTTCAGCCGCCGCCCAGCTTCGTGGCGGCGGCGAGAAGCGGGTTGTCGGCGCCGGCAGCAGCCAGGCGGCCCTGGGAGTCGATGATGCGCATACGTTCCAGCCAGGCTTCGAACTCCGGCGCGCGCTTGAGGTTCAGGACTTCGCGTACGTAGAGCGCATCGTGGAAAGAGGTGCTCTGATAATTCAGCATCACGTCGTCCGCTCCCGGCACGCCCATGACGAAAGTGACGCCGGCCGCACCCAGCAGGGTCAGCAGGGTGTCCATGTCGTCCTGATCGGCCTCGGCGTGGTTGGTGTAGCAGACGTCCACACCCAGCGGCAAGCCGAGCAGCTTGCCGCAAAAGTGGTCTTCCAGCCCGGCCCGGATGATCTGTTTGCCGTCGTAGAGATATTCCGGGCCGATGAAGCCGACCACCGTGTTGGTCAGCAGCGGTTTGTAATGGCGCGCCACGCCGTAGGCGCGCGCCTCCAGCGTCTGCTGGTCGCAGCCGTGGTGGGCGCCGGCGGAAAGCGCGCTGCCCTGGCCGGTCTCGAAATACATCACGTTGTCGCCGAGGGTGCCGCGCTTGAGCGACAGCGCCGCCTGCCGCGCCTCGTGCAGCAGCGCCAGGTCAATGCCGAAACCGCGGTTCGCCCGCTCGGTGCCGGCGACCGACTGGAACACCAGGTCCACCGGCGCGCCGGCCTCGATGCCGCGGATCTGGTTGGTGACGTGGGTCAGGACGCAGGACTGGGTGGGAATGGCAAAGCGCGTGATCAGTTCGTCCATCATGCGCCACAGGTTGATAAAGGTGGAGAGCGAATCACCCGCCGGGTTGATGCCGATCACCGCGTCGCCGGCGCCGTACAGCAGGCCATCGAACAGCGAGGCGGCGATGCCCAGCGCATCGTCGGTCGGGTGGTTGGGCTGCAGGCGCACCGCGAGACGGCCGGGCAGGCCCAGCGTATTGCGAAAGCGCGTCACCACGCGGCATTTTCTCGCCGCCAGGATCAGGTCCTGGTTGCGCATCAGCTTGCTCACCGCCGCTGCCATTTCCGGCGTGATGCCCGGCGCTGCGGCGGCGAGGACTTCGGAAGTAGTGCCGTCGCTAAGCAGCCAGTTGCGCAATTCGCCTACGCTGAGCGAGTGCAGCGGCGCGAAGGCGGCGGCATCGTGGGTGTCGACGATCAGGCGCGTGACCTCGTCCGTCTCATACGGGACAATGGCCTCCTCGAGAAAGCGCGACAGCGGCAGGTCGGCCAGCGCCAGGCGCGCTGCCATACGTTGCTCGGCACTGGCCGCCGCCACGCCCGCCAGCACGTCGCCGGAGCGCAGCGGCGTGGCCTTGGCCAGCAGATCCTTCAGATCCGCGAAGCGATAAACCGAGCCGCCGACGGTATGCGCATAAGCCATGCGCACAAGTATATGCGCGGCAGCGCGCGTTTAGCCAGCGCTGCCGCAGGCCCGCTTTTCTAGCGTTTGCTGCGGCCGTAGAGGCCGCGCAATTCATCTTTCGCGCGGTCCAGCACCTTGCGCCGGGCCGGGCTCAGTTGCGAGCCCATGCGGTTGATGAAGAAGTTGAGCATCGACATCGCCGAGCGAAACGGCTCGCTCTTGCGGCGATGGCTGCGTTCAGCGGATGTCTTGAGCGATTGCGCGATGCGCTTCGGACTGCGCTGGGCGAAGATGCCCGGTTGCAAGGTCAGGGCGTCGCTTTCGCGGGCGACACGCGCCGACCAGCGGTGAGTGGTGGCTGCCATGGTGATCTCCTGTGAACTGCGGTTCACGAACGATTGCGGGTCGTCGTCTGGTCGGATCGGTTGCGCATGCCCGGATCGACGGCGTCTTCCGCGTCAATGCCCGGCGGCATGCCGGTGTGGACGATGTGGCGAAAGCTGCCTTCTTCCTTTTTCGCCGTCGGGGGCGGTGTGTCGGCGGAGGAAAGCGGGCGCGTGCCGTCGTCGGGCTGGGGGCGGCCTTCGGCGCGCGCGCTGTCGATCAGTTGCTTCTCGCGCAATGCGGGGGAGCGGGTGTCGGTGTCCGCGCTGTAAGTGGGTTTGTCCTGATCTCTTTTCTGCATGATTGCTCCTTGTTGACTTAGCGGACGTTCAGCCTTCGGCCAGACTCTCCGGTACGTCGATGTGTTCCTCTGGAAACAGGTCCAGTTCAGCCTCCAGCCAGTGCCGCAGCGCCTGGCCGGGCGGAAAGCCTTCGTGCTCGGCCTTGAAATAAGCCGCCTCCGCTACTTGGCGGAGATGCGCCTTTTCTTCATCTTCCTGATTCATCGCATTGACCATGGACCGAATGGTTAGTCGCAGCAAACCGTGTGCGCACCCCCGCGCCGGGCCGTGCATCGGTCAATCATGCAAACGCCGGTAGGAAGTACAGGCAGGCGTATCGGAATCTGTGAGAGGCCGATTAAAGCCCGCAAAATGGCCTGGGCATATCGACTGCTATGAGGCATTAGGCGCTTCAATCACACAACCGAAGGAGTTACATCATGGATCGAGCCGTTTACTGCATCGCCCGCACCAGCGCGCAAGCCGAAAGAATCATCACCGAACTCAAGCAGGTCGGTTTTCTGGGCGACGACATTTCGGTCCTTCTGGCCGACAAGGGAGGCACGCGCGATTTCGCGCACGAACACAACACCAAGGCGCCCGAGGGCGCGGTGGTCGGCGGCGTCGCCGGCATGGGCGTGGGCGCGGCCATCGGCTGGCTGGCGGGCGTGGGCACCCTGGTGATTCCCGGCGTCGGCCCCTTGCTGGCGGCCGGCCCGATCATGGCGGCCCTGAGCGCCGCGGCCGTGGGCGGCGCGGCGGGCGGCGTCATCGGCGGCCTCGCGGGCATGGGCATTCCCGAATTCGAAGCCAAGCTGTACGAAGGAAAAATCCGCGCCGGTAACATCCTCATCTCGGTGCATACGGAAGACAGCAAGCAGCGCAGCCGCGCCAAGGACATCTTCGACGCCGCCGGCGCGGAAGACATTGCGACCACCTCCGAAGCCACCGTATGAGGAGTTCCCCATGTCGGACGAAAACGAAAGCAGGGCAGCGCGCCTGAGCCGGCGCGCCTTCATGCAGGGCGCGGTGGCAGGTGCCGCGGCCACCGCCTTGCCTGCCGCGCAGGCACAGCAGGCGCGCCCAGGGGCGCAAGCCGGGGCCGCCACGGCGGATGCCGCTGCCGCCCAGGTGATGCTCAACATCAACGGCCGCAGCCAGGCGATGCGTATCGAGCCCACCGTCAGCCTGCTGGACGCGATCCGCGACCATGCGGGCCTCACCGGGAGCAAGAAGGGCTGCGACCGCGGCCAGTGCGGCGCCTGTACCGTGCTGGTCAACGGCCGGCGCATCAACTCCTGCCTGTCGCTGGCGGTGATGCACGAGGGTGACGAGATCACAACCATCGAAGGGCTGGAGCACGGCGGCAGGCTGCACGAGGTGCAAGCCGCCTTTGTCGAGTACGACGCCTTTCAATGCGGCTACTGTACGCCGGGGCAGATTTGTTCCTCGGTGGCGATGCTGGCTGAAGCCGAGGCCGGCACGGCCAGCGCGGCCACCAGCGCCGCCGACCTGCGCGGCGTACTCGCCCCGGCCCTGAGCGACGCCGAAATCCGCGAGCGCATGAGCGGCAACATCTGCCGCTGCGGCGCCTATCCGAACATCGTCGCCGCCTTGCGTGCCGTGCACGGCAAGAGCGCCTGAGGAGGCCCCATGCACGCCTTCACCTACACCCGTGCCGCCGATGTCGGCGGCGCCCTGCAGGCCGGCGCCGCGCAGGGGTCAGCCTACCTCGGCGGCGGCACCAACCTGCTCGACCTGATCAAGGGCGACGTCGCGCAACCGCTGCGCCTGGTCGACATCAACCGCCTGCCGCTGGCGCAGATCCGCGAACTGCCGGGCGGCGGTTTGAGCATAGGTGCACTGGCACGCAACAGCGACACCGCCAACCACGCGCTGGTGCGCCAGCGCTATCCCGTACTGAGCGAAGCCCTGCTGTCGGGCGCCTCGCCGCAATTACGCAACATGGCCACCATCGGCGGCAACCTGATGCAGCGCACCCGCTGTCCCTATTTCACCGACGTCGGCTTTGCCATGTGCAACAAGCGCAATCCCGGCAGTGGCTGTGGCGCGCTGCAGGGGCGCAACCGCATGCACGCCGTGCTGGGCGGCAGCGAGCAGTGCGTCGCGGTCAATCCCTCGGACATGAACGTGGCGCTGGCCGCGCTCGATGCGACGGTGCTGCTGCGCGGCCCGCAGGGCGAGCGGCGCGTCGCGCTGGCGGAGTTCCACCGCGTGCCGGGCAACAGTCCGGAGCTCGACACCAACCTGCTGCCGGGCGAATTGATCACCGCCGTCGAGTTGCCGCCGGCCTGGCCGAACGCGCGCTCTCGCTACATCAAGGTGCGCGACCGCGCCAGCTATGCCTTCGCGCTGGCCTCCGCCGCCGTGCTGCTTGATCTGGACGGGCAGACCATACGTGCGGCGCGCGTTGCCCTGGGCGGCGTCGCGACCAAACCCTGGCGCGCCACCGCCACCGAGCGTGCCCTGCCCGGGCGCCGCCTCGACGAAGGATCGCTGCGGGCCGCGGCAGCGCTGGCCGTGCGCGAGGCGCACCCGCTGCGCGAGAACGCTTTCAAGGTCGAACTGGCGCAGCGCGCCATCGTGCGCGCATTGCGCGAAGCCGGAGGTGTCGCATGAACCCCATCATCGGCCAGGCACTGGACCGCGCCGACGGTCCCGCCAAGGTCACCGGCGCCGCGCAATATGCCGGTGACTTCACCGCATCCGGCATGGCTTATGCCGTGCTGGTGCAAAGCACTGTTGCCAAAGGCATGATCACCGGCGTTGTGCAGGAAGCCGCGCAGCGCGCGCCCGGCGTGCTCCACATCATGACCCACCTGAATGCGCCGCGCCTGCCGCAGGGCGGCAAGGCCGCTTTCGAGCCGCCGGCCGGGCGCATGCTCTCGCTGTTGCAGGATGGGGTGATCGACTACAACGGCCAGCCGATCGCCGTGGTGGTGGCCGACACCTTCCAGCACGCGCTGGCGGGTGCGGCCCAGTTGCGCTTTTCCTATGAGCAGCAGCCCGCCGCGCTTGATTTCACGGCGGCGAAACGCTCTGCCTATGCGCCGAAAAAAGCGGGCAAGGAAGATGCCGACGTCGCCTGGGGGGACGCCGGCGCCGGCATGGGCCGCGCCACCGAACGCATCGACCATGTCTACGCCACGCCGATGCAGACACACAATGCGATGGAGCCGCATGCGACCCTGGCCGTCTGGCAGGGCGACCAGCTGACCATCTACGATTCGACCCAGGGCATTGCCGGCGCACGCAAGACCATGGCCAAGACCCTGGGGCTCGACCCTTCGCAGGTGCGGGTGATCTCGCCGTTTGTCGGCGGCGGCTTCGGTTCCAAGGGCTCGGTGTGGTCGCACGTGGTGCTGGCGGCGATGGCCGCGCGCACGCTGCGCCGGCCGGTGAAGCTGGCGCTGGCGCGCACGCAGATGTTCGGCCCGGTCGGCGGCCGGCCGCGCACCGAGCAGCACGTTGCATTGGGTGCGGGCGGCGATGCGCGCCTGACCGCCGTGCGGCACGACGTGGTCTCCCACACTTCGGTGATGGAAGATTTCGTCGAGCCCTCCGCCACTCAGACACGCATGCTCTACGCCACCGACAACGCCGCCACCACACACCGGCTGGTCAAGCTCAACGTCGGCGTGCCGACCTTCCAGCGCGCGCCGGGGGAAGCCACCGGCACCTTCGCGCTGGAGTCGGCGATGGACGAGCTCTCGTATGCGCTGAACATCGACCCGATCGAGCTGCGCCTGCGCAACTACGCGGAAAAAGAGCCCCATGAAGGCAAGCCGTTTTCCAGCAAGTCCCTGCGGGAGTGCTATCGCATCGGCGCCGAGCGCTTCGGCTGGAGCCGGCGGCCGCGCCAGGCCGGCACGCTGCGCGAGGGCAACGAGCTGGTGGGCTGGGGCATGGCCACGGCCACTTACCCGGCCAACCGCATGCCGGCGTCAGCCAGCGCGAAAATCCTTGCCGACGGTACGGCCGTGGTCCGCAGTGCGACCCAGGACATCGGCACCGGCACCTACACCGTGATGGCGCAGGTGGCCGCCGAAGCCCTGGGCCTGCCGATGGAGCGGGTGCGATTCGAACTCGGCGACTCGTCGATGCCGGATGCCCCGGTCTCCGGCGGCTCGATGACCGTCGCCAGCGTATCGCCGGCGGTGCAGGCGGCCTGCCTGGACGCGCGCGCCAAGCTGATCGAGGCGGCGATCGCACCCGGCGCCCCGCTGGCGGGCGCGACGCGCGATGACGTCACCACCGGCGACGGCTGGCTGGCGCTGCGCTCGGACCCGTCGCGGCGCGTTTCCTTCGCCCGTGCAGTCGGCGGGCGAGGTGCGATCGAAGGCAAAGGCGAGGCCAAGCCGGGCAAGGAACGGGAGCAGTTTTCCATGCACTCCTTCGGCGCCGTGTTCGTCGAAGCGCGGGTGGACCGTGATCTCGGGCGCATCCGCATCCCGCGCGTGCTCGGGGTCTATGGCGTCGGCCGCCGCCTGAACGCCAAGACCGCGCGCAGCCAGTTGATCGGCGGCATCGTCTGGGGCATTGGCATGGCCTTGATGGAAGAGACCAGCCTCGATCCGGCCAGCGGACGCGTCGTTAACGCCAGCCTGGCGGATTACCACGTGCCGGTGAATGCCGACATCGGCGACATCGAGGTGGTGTTCGTCGACGAGGACGATCCGCATGTCAATCCGCTCGGCGCCAAGGGCATCGGCGAGATCGGCATTACCGGCGTCGGCGCGGCGGTGGCCAACGCAGCGTTTCACGCGACCCGCAAACGAGTGCGCGATTTGCCGCTGACGCTGGATAAATTTCTCGTCTGAAAAATGGTTCGGTCAATCCCGCCGCCGGGACTGTAGGGCTGACCGGCCGCGCAAGTCTTACCGCCGCGCTGCCGTGCCGACAAGACATTAAGGCGCTAACGGCCCGGCGCCGCGGAGGCGGGCCAGCCCCGCCGCAGGCACCTCGCTTGCTGCTTTATAGGCAGGCGGAGGAGAACGTAAATCCTTGAAGGAGACCATGATGAACACTTTGCAAAAAATGATGGCTATCGGCGCTGCATCCCTTGCGGTTGTGGCGATAAATCCCGTGCTGGCGGCCGGCGCGGCGGGCGGCGCTGCGGGCGGCGCTTCTGGCGGCAGCGCCGGCGGCGGAACTGCCGCGGCCTCGGGTGGCGGTAATGGCGGCGTCGCGGCCGTGACCGGCACCGGCGGCAACGGCAGTGCGACGTCCTCGACGGGCGGCGCCACCTTCAACGGCGCGGCCAGCGGGGTGAACGCGGGTACCTCGGGTAACGGAATTGCCACCGGGAGTGCCAGCGGGAACAACAACGGCAGCGCCACCGTCAATGGCACGCAGTCTTCCGGCAGTGCGAATGCAACTGCCAGCGGCAACTCCGGCTTCAACGCGAGCACGTCGCGGTCAAACGGCTCGGGGACAGGCTCGGTTGACCTGAGTACCGGTACCCCGACCACGTCTTCGTCGCAACAGTTGCAACTCACCGGCAGCGGCCCGAACGCCCTCCTGCCCGCGGTACCTACGCTACCCAACGGCAATGCCAACGCGACGGTGGCGCCCAACGGCCGCATTACGGGTACTACCGCCGGCAATTCCACTACGCTGTCCAACGGCAGTGTGGTGAACGGCTCGAACGGCGGCGCCGGTAATGGCGCCGCGGTCGCCGCCACCAGGCCCAACGGCACCGCGCCCGGCAGCGTCGACCTGACTGCCACGACGGACGTTCCGGCGACCACGATGTCAACCACCGGCGCGCAATAGCGGCATTCGAAAGTCCGAAGCCTGAAATGCCGCGGCCCGATGCCGCGGCATTTTTTTGGAATCTGGTTTGCCGCGCCCTGCCGGTGGTGGACACGGCCGGTATGTATTGCCCGGATGGAGGCAAGCCTGCATTTGTGTATCCTTCGCTCCAGGAAACAACCAGGGCAATGGAAATGCGTCAAAAGAAGCATCGCGACTCTACGGCGAGCCAGGACGGGCGCCGATGAGCGACGTCATGGACCGCGCGCGGGGACTCTTCACCAGCGGCCTGGCGCGGCACGTCGAGAAGGATCACGCCGGCGCGGAAGAACTCTACCGGCAGGCGCTGGCGCTGATGCCTGGGCGGCCGAGCATTCTGTTCAATCTCGGGCGCGTGCTGCTCGACCTTGGGCGAATGGAAGAGGCCGAAGACCTGTTCCGGCAGGTAGTGGAACAAGCGCCGGACCATGAAGGCTGCTTCAATCTCGGCCTGTCCCTGGCCGGGCAAGGACGCTTTGCGGACGCGTTGCCGGCCTATGAGCAGGCGCTCGCGCTGACCCCGGGCTTTGCGCCGGCGCAGGCGGCGCGCGGCTGGGCGCTGGAACAACTGAACCGGCTGCAGGAGGCCCTGGCCGGCCACGCGCGCAGCGTGGAGCTGGACGCCGACAATGCGGAATACCAGGTGAGCTTCAGCCGCTGCGCCGCGCAGGCCTGCAGCGATCTGGATCCCGCGATGGCGGCGACGCTGGAGACCGCCGCGCTGATCTGCCTCAAGGGCGACAACATCGACTACCAGCAACTGCAAGGCATTTGCCTGGCGCTGCTGGACCGTCGCTTCAGGCGCTTTCGCGGACAGATGGAAGCGCTGGATTTCGACTGGGAAAAAATCGCGCAGGCCGCGCCGCAGGAATTGCGCGCGTTTTGCGGCGACTGGCTGCTGCTGGGCTCGCTGGAGAAAATCGCTCTGTCGGATTTTTCCAGCGAAGCCTTTTTCACCGGCCTGCGCCGTGGCTTGCTCGACCTGGCGCTGGCCGACGCGCGCGAACCCGGGCTGGAAGCCCTGGCCGCCAACCTGGCATCGCTGCTGGCCTGCCAATGCTTCCTCAATGAATACGTATGGGACCAGGGCGAGGAGGAAACGGCGCGGGTCTACCAGTATCTTGCGCGAGTGGAGGGCGGCAGTGCCGGCGACAACAGCGACCTGCAGCTGGGGGTGCTCGGCTGCTACATGCCGCTATACCAGCATGCCGGTTTCACGCGCTGGGCGCGGGACAACCTGGCGCAGGCCGGACCGGTGCGCCGCCGCCTGCTGCAGATGCTGGTGGCCGAGCCGCTGGCGGAAGCGGCGCTTGCGCAGGACCTCCCGGAACTGGCGGCGATCAAGGACCAGACCTCGCTGGCGGTGAAGGCGCAATACGAGGAGAACCCGTACCCGCGCTGGCTGTCCATCCCGCGCGCCGCGCCGCTGCCCTATATCGAGCATGTGCTGCGCGACATCGCACCGAACCGGCCGCCGCTCGCACCCGTCACGGACACGCCGAACATCCTGATCGCCGGGTGCGGCACCGGCCGTCACGCGCTGAGCTATGCGCGCGTATTCGCTGGCGCGCGCATCACCGCCATCGACCTGAGCAGCGCCAGCCTGGCCTACGCGGTGCGCAAGGCGCAGGAGTTGGGTGCGCGCAATGTGCGCTTCTTGCGCGGCGACATCCTCGATCTTGACGCGCTGGACGAAAAGTTCGACGTCATCTCAAGCGTCGGCGTGCTGCATCACATGGCCGACCCCGAGGCGGGCTTGCGGGCGCTGTTGCGCCGCCTGCGGCCCGACGGTTACCTGATGCTCGGCCTGTACAGCGAGCTGGCGCGGCGCGACATCGTCGCGATGCGCGGCGAGATCGAGGCGCAGGGCCTGCCGGCGACGCCCGAGGGCATACGCGCCTGCCGCGCCTGGATGCGCCGGCAGCCTGGCGCGGAATATACGCGCCTGATGCAGGAGGCGACCGATTTCTATTCCACTTCGATGGTGCGCGACCTGCTATTCCATGTGCAGGAGCGGCGCTATACCGTGCCGCAACTGCAGGACATGCTGGCGCGGCACCAGCTGGAATTCCTCGGCATGGCAAGCAACCATCAGCCGCGCATCAAGGCGCTTTACCGGCAAAGCTTTCCGGAAGATGCGGCGATGCTCGACCTGGAACATTGGGATGCGCTCGAAATGGAGCATCCGCACCTGTTTCGCGGCATGCTCCAGTTCTGGGTGCGGCCGACTTCGGTTGAGACCCGCTCCTGAGCCGCGCTGGCTACCCTTGATGCGCGGAGATGACAGCGTGGAACGCGCCGACGCCTTCCACGCTCGCCTCCAGCCGGTCTCCTGGCACCACCGGGCCGACGCCGTCGGGCGTGCCGGTGTAGACCAGGTCACCGGGCATCAGGCGGTACAGGCGCGACAGGTTGGCGATGATCTCGGGTACGTTCCAGATCAGTTGCGAGAGATCGGTCTTTTGCTTCAACTCGCCGTTCACGCTTAGCAGGAGGGCGCCTGCCTGCGGATGGCCGCAGGTTTGCGCCGGGACGATCGCGCCGCAGGGCGAGGAATGGTCGAAGGCCTTGCCGTTCTCCCAGGGGTGGCCGGCCTTGGCGGCCGCGCGCTGGAGGTCGCGCCGCGTCATCTCCAGGCCGACGGCGTAGCCGAAGATGTGCGCATGCGCCGCATCGGCGGCGATGTTTTCACCAGCCTGGCCGATGGCCACCACCAGCTCCGCCTCGTACTGATAGTCGGCGGTGGCGCTGGGGTAGGGCACCGGCACGCCTTCCTCGACGATGGAGTCGGAAGGTTTCTGGAAAAAAATCGGCAGGTCGCGCTCGTCGGCCTCGCCCATCTCACGGATGTGCGCCAGATAGTTGCGGCCAATGCAATAGATGCGGCGTACCGGAAAGCGCGCTGAAGAGCCCCGCACGGCCAGCGAAGGCCGCGGTTCGGGATCGAAAACCCATGGAATGCTCATGCTGCTCCTTGCGTCGGCGCCGTTGCCCGGGCATTGCCGCCCGGTTCCCGCGCGCCGCTGATTTTTGCCGAGTTTAGAAGGGCGGAAGCGGCACTGTCAATACGATTGTATCCAAAACCGGTTTTGGTGCGGAGACGCACCATCACGGAGCCTTCTTCTTTCCGGCATGTTTGTATACAATGAACCGATCCATTGAAAATTGCGCCGCAAGGAATTCGCCCGATGACTCCCGCATCGCCTCGCCATTCGCCGCGAACCGCCGGCGCGGCCGCACGGCCCCGTCCGAAGCGCGGCGGGTCTGAGCGAGACCCCGGGCGCGGCGCCGCGGTGGTCACCCTGGCTCAGTCGGTGACCGACACATTGCGCCAGGCCATCATGGAAGGCCAGTTCCAGCCCAACGAGCGCCTGCAGGAGGAACTGCTGGCCGAGCGCCTGGAAGTTTCACGCACGCCGATACGCGCGGCCCTGCACGGCCTGACCGCCGAAGGACTGGTGGAGTACGTGCCGAACCGCGGCTACAGCGTGCGGCGCCTGGATGCGGACCGGCTGATCGCAACCTTCGACATTCGCGCCGCGCTCGAAGGCCTGGGTGCGCGCCTGGCCGCCGAGCGCGGCATGGACGAGGCCTTGCAGGCGCAGTGCCGCGCAGCGCTGCATCGCGGTGACCGCATTTTCGCCAAGGGCAAGCTGATTAGCGCCGATCGCGACCGTTTCGCCGAGGTCAACGCGGTGCTGCACGAAGCGGTGCTGCAAACCGCCGACAACCCGATGCTCAACGACATGCTGCGGGTCTGCTACAACATTCCGATCTTCTCGGACCGCAACGTGTTGTGGCGCGATTTCGGCTGGCTGCGCCGCAGCCATGACGACCATCACCGCATCTTCGAGGCGGTGTGCCGGCGCGAAGGCGCGCGCGCCGAACTGCTGATGCGCGAGCACGTGCACAGCGTCAAGCTGCACATGCGCGAGCAGATCGAAGGCGCGGCCCCGGCGGGGCGTGCGTGAACACGTCCCGCCGCAGCGGCTTAACCGCGCTGCAGCAGTTCGCGCGCGATCATCGCGTGCACGCCCTTGACGTTGTTCACCGTCTGCGTGATCCGCAGGTCGACCACGAAGCTGGCGAACTGGTAGGCCTCGTCGCGGCTGATCGACAGGCGGGCGGCGATCAAGTCGACCATTTGCGACAGCGCCTGCCGCGCGGCATCGTCGAGATCGGCATGCAGCCCCATGGTGATGTGGTGGGTCGGCGATTCGGCGAAGGGCAACTTAGCCTTCAGATCCTTGCGCACGATGAAGTCGAAGGTGCCGGAAAGCGCGGTCTCGATCGCCGTGCCGCATACCTCGCCGTCACCTTGCGCCGCATGGCCATCGCCGGTGGAGAACAGGGCGCCGCGGTTCCACACCGGCAGGTAGATGATGCTGCCGGGGATCAATTCCTTGTTGTCCAGGTTGCCGCCGAATTCGCGCGGCTCCTTCGAATTCTGCCGCCCGTATTCGGGACGCGGCGCGACAGCGAGCTGGCCGAAGAACGGCCGGATCGGAATCTCCTGGCCCCAGGGCATGGTGGCGGTGCGCCGCTCGGCATTGAGCGCCACGTGCATGCGGCGGAAGTAGGGAAACTCCTCCGGCAGCGTGCCCATCAGCGCGCGAAAAATATTCCAGCCCCAGTTCTGCCGCAGGCGGATGTCGAGGATGCGCACTTCCAGCACATCGCCCGGCTCCGCGCCTTCGATGTAGACCGGCCCGGTGAGGATGTGGTTGCCGCTGCCCTTGGCCAGGCCCTTGTGCACGGCCAGGTGGTCCGGCAGCAGGTTGAAGCCGCTGCCTGCCGGCGGCAGGTCTTCGGGATTGCCGGAAACGCAATCGATGGTGACGCGGTCGCCGGAGGCGATGCGCAATACCGGCTTCAATGCGGCATCGAAAAATCCCCAGTGCGCCGTCTCGGGCGAGGTGCCGAGATGATGATGGGTAGCGCCCGCCGCCAGCGGCGGCAGGGTGGCGGCCTGGGCGATGGCGGGGGAGTCGACGGGTTGATTCATGGCTTGCTTCCTTGCGAAAGCCGGCGCGCGGGCCGGCGGAAAAAGGACATAAGCAAGAAACGGTGCCAATCCTTTTTGGGTTTAAGGAACAAGTCCCGGTTCCATTTTCATGCAGTAGTCGGCGATGTCGCCGGCGCGGGTAAACCACACGCGGTCCGCGTGCTTGTGGTTCACGCAATGCGCGATCGCCTGCTTCAGCGGCCGGAAGCGGAAGGGCTGGCCGACGATGAAGCCGTGCAGCGACAGCGGGCACACCAGCGGGCGGTGCACCGACTCCTCCAGCAACTCCTCGAACTGGTCGACGATCATGTCGGCGAACTCGCGGCCGGTGTGGTCGCGGCCGACCAGAAAGCCGGCGTCGTTCTGCTCCAGCGGGTAGGGCACGGAGAGCAGCGGTCCGGAGCGCGTTTTCATCCAGAACGGCTGGTCGTCCGCGGGCCAGTCCATGTTGTAGGTGTAGCCGGCCTCCTTGAGCAGGTCGGAGGTGACGTTCGATTCCAGCGCGGCCGGACCCATCCAGCCCTTGGGGCGGTAGCCGATGTGCTTTTCGATGGTGGAGCTGACGTCTTCGATCAGCCGGCGCTCGTCGGTCTCCCACAAGCCCTTGAGCGCTTCGGCGTTGGTGCGGCCGTGGCCGCAGACGTCGTCGCCGCGCTGCTTGATGCGCGCGATGATCTCCGGGTAATGCTCGCAGACCTCGCTGTTGAGCAGGATGGTCGCGGGCAGCTTCAACTCGTCGAGCATGCGGAACAGGCGGAAATTTCCGACGCGATTACCGTAGTCGCGCCAGGCCCAGTTGCGCTGGCTTTGCGGTCCGCCGCGATTGGTCGGGTCCATGCCGATGCCGGTGCCAAAGGCGAAGTGTTCGATATTCAGCGCGATGTAAAAGGCCAGGCGCTTGCCGTCCGGCCAGGCATAGTCCTTGCGAGATTCGATCGCCGAGTAGTCGTAACGATTGTGAAAGGGAAGTGTGAGCATGATTGTATGTTTGGTTGATTAAAAATTCTTGAACGCGGTTACCCGCATGCGGCGGCTATTTTGTTTGAGCCGTTTGCGTTTGTCGATAGCCGCGCTAACCTGTTTTGCAATATTTTTTCGGAGTCGCGATGAAAACGTTCCGCTGGTCAAGCTGTCTCTTTTTTTCGCTGATGCTGGGTCTCTTCAGCGCATCGGCATTCGCACAAGCACCTGAACAACCGCAGATCAAGGTGATGCTGGACTGGGCCGTGCAGGGCACGCACGCGCCGTTTTTCGTCGCCGAGAAGAAGGGCTACTTCAAGCAGGAAGGTTTCACCAGCGTACAGATCGATCGCGGCACCGGCGCCGGCTCGGTGATCAACTCGGTGGCCGCCGGCGCCTATCAGATCGGCTTGTCCGATCTTTCGGTGATGGTGAAATTCAACGCCATCAATCCCGGCAAGGCGCTCACCGCTTACTACGTCTATTTCGACGAGACGCCGATCTGCCTGGTCAGCCTTGTGGGCAAGAATCCGATCAGGACCGCCGCCGACCTCAATGGCAAGCGCGTCGCCGCGCCCGCCGGTTCCGCCATCGTCAGCACCATGCCGATCCTGCTCAAGGCGACCGGCCAGACCAACGCCAAGATCAACTTCATCAACACTTCGCCCGAGTTGATGCCGACCATGCTGCTCAGGGGCGAGGCCGACGCCATCGGCGGCTTCACCAATTCGATGATCATGGGCATCCGCGCCCTCGGCGTGAAAGCCAGTGACCTGGCCATCCTCAAGTACTCGGACGCCGGCATCGACATGTACGGCCTGTCGCTGATGTCTACGCAGGCTTACGTGCGTGATAATCCGAAGACCATCGCCGCCTTCAACCGCGCCATCAACCGCGCCATCAAGGACACCATCGCCGACCCTAGGGCCGCGATTGCGATCACGCGCGAGCGCGACCCGCTGCTCGATGCCGGCGTCGAACTGGAGCGCCTGCAGATCGCGCTGGCGCAGGTCATCACCAAGCAGACCCGCGCGCACGGCTTGTCGTCGGCGACGCCGGAACGCCTGAAGCGCACCATCGAGACCGTGGCCGAATCGGAGACCTTGCCGGCGATGCCCAAGGTCGAAGACATCTACACCGACAAGTTCCTGCCGCCGGCGGCCGACCGCGTGATCCCGCCGATGGGACGCTAGGCTGAACGAGCCGAGTGCGCGCGGCGTTCCGCCTCAGGGCGGGAACGCCGTCGCATTCCACAACGCCAGCACCGGCACGTTGTCGTGGCGCGTGTCGTGCGCAAGAATGCCGAGCGAGGCGGTAGCCAGACTCAGGTGCCCCGCCTCGACCAGCGGCAGCCCGATCCAGCGCGCGCCGATCGAAGCGCCGAGATGGCCGTGGGTGAACAGCGCGATGTTGCCGCTTAAAGCCCGCAGGCGCGCCAGCAGGCCGTCGACCCGCGCCATGACCTGCGCCGGGGTCTCGCCGTTCGGGCAGCCGTCGCGAAAGATGTTCCATCCCGCGTGGCGCTGGCGTATCTCTTCCGAGCGCAGCCCCTCGTAATCGCCATAGTCCCATTCGGCCAGCTCGGCCGCGACTTGCGCCTTCGCCCCCAGGCCGGCGAGTTCGCAGGTCTGCCGCGCGCGTTGCCGCGGGCTGACGAATACGTGGTCGAAGCCGATCGCACCCAGCACCGGCGCCAGCGCACGTGCCTGCTGTTCGCCCTGCGCGGTCAGCGCAATGTCGGTGCGGCCGGTGTGCCGGCCGGAAAGCGACCACTCGGTTTCGCCGTGGCGGATCAGGTGCACGCGCGGCAGCGAAGGTGCGGGCGGCGCGCTCACGGCTTTTCCATCGCCGCGCTGTATTCGCCGCGGCGTGCCGCGTTGTTGCAGCGGGCGCGCTGCACCAGCGCCTTTTGCGCCGCGGCCACATTGGCCGGCTGGCCGCGCCAGACTTCCATCGCCGGCTGCTGGATCGCGCGGGCAAATGAAAAGGTCAGCACCCAGGGCATCCTCGCCTTGAACCCTGCATTCATCGCGCTCAGGTGCGCGGAAGCCGACTGCGGCGATTGCCCGCCGGATAGAAAGGCAACGCCTGGAACAGCGGCGGGCACCGTGCGCAACAAGCACCGCACCGTCGCCTCCGCCACTTGCGCCACCGTTGCCTGCTCCGGGCAGTCCAGCCCGGACACGACCATGTTTGGCTTGAGCAGCATGCCTTCGAGCAGCACACCCTGGCGTTGCAGTTCACGAAACACCGCGAACTGGGTTTGTTCCGTCACCTCGGCGCAGCGCGCGAGCGTATGGTCGCCGTCCATCAGCACTTCGGGCTCGACCACCGGGACGATGCCCGCCTCCTGGCACAGGGCGGCGTAACGCGCCAGGGCGTGGGCGTTGGCCTCGATGCAGGCCTCGCTTGGAATATTCCCGCCGATGGTAATCACCGCGCGCCACTTGGCGAAGCGCGCGCCCATCGCGCCATATTCCTTCAGGCGCTCGCGCAGGCCGTCGAGGCCTTCGGTGACTTTCTCGCCGGGGTGCCCGGCGAGTTCCTTGGCGCCCGCATCGAGCTTGATGCCGGGGACGATGCCTGCCTCCCGCAGCGCGCGCGCGAAGGGCGTGCCGTCCTTTTTCGTCTGGCGTATGGTCTCGTCGTAGAGAATCGCGCCGCTGATGGACCCACTCAAGCCCGGCGCCGTGACGATCAGCTCGCGATAGGCCTGGCGCATCTCCACGGTCTGAGGGATCCCCAGTTCGGCAAAACGCTTGTTGCAGGTCGGATTGCTCTCGTCCATCGCCAACAGGCCACGATCGGCTGCGAGCAGTGCTTGAACGGTTGCTATCAGGGTTTGTGTGGTCATGGTCTTTACTCCTGGCTATCCCGCAGCATACGACTGTTTTAGCAGCGCAATCGTTCCGCCAGCCCGGCCAATCCGTGCCCGGGGGCTTGCGATGACGCCGTCGCCGAGATTCCATTGCGGAGCAGCCGCCGGAATGAAGATCGCATGCCGCCTGAATCGGGCCGTATGCCGTCGCATGAGTGAAAAGGCTTTGGCGGACACAGGCAGGACGCCGAACACAGGGAAATGATGGATGGGTTTCCTGTCATATTCTTTCCCGCCCGATTGCAAGGCAATGCGCCCCTGCAAAGCGCTGATGACGGCACCATGATTCCTTCGATCTACGCCGCGCATGCGAGTTCCTCGTACGGAGAAGGCTGGGCCACACGGGGAGGCTGCAAGTACATAGAAATCGATTTATTAATCTTTGTTAAGCCGCTGCACATTCACCTGAATGGTGCCGTAACTATTTCAGTCGGCGAATTGTTTTGCCGCCGCGGCTTGCTTGAAAGCCGGGCAATGGTCGCCCGGGATCATGGGGGATGAAATCAAGGTCGACCTCGCATTCCCATCAATCCACATGTGCGGGAAGTCACGAATTTGCCGAATTTGGATACCGCGATGAATGCGCAGCGCGTGGCGGCTTCACGCAACTAATTCTTTGGTGCTATTGCCCTCAAACTACGACCAAGGTAGCCTGTTGGCACAAGAAGCAGTGATTTTGTTTTCTGCATTGCCCCCGGTCCCATTCGTTGCTCCATATGGGATCGTGGAACATAAACGGCTCCCGATCAAGTTGATACGCCGATGCACTGTGGCCGGACCTTGCCTGATCCAGGGTTGCCGGGCTGCCACGGCATATCGTCGCCTACCGTGATCTGTGAACGCCGGCTGTATCCAAGCTCCTCACATTTTGAGGATCTGTGGGATGGTCTGTCATTTCCCGCGAGCAGCTATTTTCGCGGCGGATCCATCCTCCCAAGTCATCCCAGATTTTTGATGTGCCGCTACTTTATGCGGCGGCTATCTTTTTGAATTGCTTACAACGCCGTTAAGAGCGAATTCTGGATGGGCGAACGTATAGCCCCTTCGACGATAGCGGTGGCTGCGTGCGTGGCGCACGGAGCCACGAAACAGGGAGTAGCCATGCGGCAGCAAATCTCGGTTCTCATGGTTGAGGATTCCAAAAAGGACGCGGAACTCGCGCTGCGCGAGTTAAAGCGTGCCGGCCTCGATTGTGTCGGGCGCCGGGTCGATACAGACAGCGACTTTCGCAGCGCGCTCTATACGATCAAGCCGGACATCATCCTTTCCGATTTTTCGATGCCCCGTTTCGACGGCATGTCGGCCCTTGCCCTCGCGTGGGAACTGTGTCCGGATGTGCCGTTCATTTTTCTTTCCGGCACCATCGGCGAGGAATACGCCATTCGCGCGCTGAAAAACGGCGCCTCCGACTACGTCCTCAAGGACAACCTGATGCGCCTGCCGCCGGCGGTGGAGCGGGCGATCGCCGACACCAGGGCGCGCAACGAGAAGAAGCGGATCGAGAAGCTGCGCGAGCTGGAACATGCGGTCACCCGCTGCCTGGCTTACGCAGAGGGCGTGTCCGTGGGACTGACTTCCGCGATCCGCACGGTATGCGAGATGGCCGGCTGGGAATGCGGGCGCTACTTTCTGGTCGACGAAAGCTCCGGCTTTCTGCAGGTCAGGGAGAACTGGGGCGTCGAGGATCCGATCATCGACAGGTTCCTGGCGGTCTCCCGCAATCTCCAGCTGGCGCCCGGGATCGGATTGCCGGGGCGCGTGCTCCAGTCCGGCGAACCGATGTGGAGCACCGGCACCAGCAGCAGCGGCGACGAAGCGCGCGAGTCGCTGATGCCGGAGTTCGGCATCCGCAGTTCGTTCAGCGCGCCGGTGGTGGCCGAAGGCACGATCATCGGCGTGCTGAGTTTCAGCAGCCAGGAAGTGATCGAGCCGGATGACGGCTTTTTGCAGACCATGCGGGTGATCGGCAGCCAGATCGGCCACGTCACGCGGCGCATGCGCGTCGAGGAAGAGCAGCGGCGTTTCCGCGTGGCGATGGATACATCGGCGGACATGGTCATGCTGGTCGACCGCGCCACCATGCGCTATGTGGATGTCAATCGCACGGTCTGCGAGCTGACCGGCTACAGCAGGGCGGAAATGCTGGCCATGGGGCCGCAGGACATCACGCCCTTGAGCCGCGAGGCGCTGGAAAAATCCTACGACGAGATGATCGCCAGCGAGGCCGTTTCGGCGACCGGCGGCGTCAGCAGCCATTTTCGCTGCAAGGACGGCACCCAATTGCCGTTCGAATCGACCCGCTGCGTGGTGCGCTCGGGCGATACCTGCATCGTGGTCGGCGTCGCCCGGGACATCCGCAAGCGGCTTGAAGCCCAGGAGGAACTGCGCAAGAGCCACGAGCGCTTCCACCTGGCGGTGCATGCCACCAACGATGTCGTCTGGGACTGGGACCTGACAACGGGCAACCTCTGGTGGAACGAAAACCTGATGCGCGCCTTCGGCTACGAGGCGAGCGAACTCGGCAACGGCGTCAAGGCCTGGTACGACCTGATCCATGCCGAAGACCAGCAGCGGGTGGTGGGCGCCCTGCACCGGGTGATCGAACTCGGCGGCGACAGCTGGGTCGACGAATACCGCCTGCGCCGGCGCGACGGCGGCTACGCCTTCGTCATCGACCGCGCCCACATACTGCGCGATGCCGGCGGCAAGGCGCTGCGCATGATCGGCGCCAAGGCCGACGCCACCGCGCTCAAGGAAGCCGAGGGACGCCTGTCCTACCTGGCGCAGTTCGACCTCCTGACCGAACTGCCGAACCGGCATCTTTTCCGCGACCGCGTCGGCCAGACGCTGATCCAGGCGCGCCGCAACAACTGGCCGGTCGCCGTCCTGTTCGTCAACCTGGACCGCTTCAAGCTGGTCAACGACGCGCTCGGCCAGGAAGCCGGCGACCGGCTGTTGAAGGACGCCGCGGCGCGCCTGGCCGATTGCGTGCGCACCGGCGACACCATCGGCTGCTTCGGCGGCGACAAGTTCGGCGCGGTCCTGTCGGACCTCGGCCGGCCGGGAGACGCCGGCGTCGTGGCGCAGAAGATTCTGGACTCTTTCGCGGTTCCCTTCCAGTTTGGCGACCACGATGCCTACATCACGGCGAGTGTCGGCATCACGCTGTTTCCGGGCGACGGCCAAAACGAAGACGTATTGATGGCCAATGCCGATACCGCGATGTACCGGGCCAAGGAAAGCGGAGGCAACAACTACCAGTTTTTCACCCACGAAATGAACGAGCGCACCCTGAAGCGGATGCAGCTGGAGAACGCGCTGCGGCACGCCCTGGTGCGCGAAGAGTTCCTGCTGCACTACCAGCCCAAGGCCGACCTGCAAAGCGGCGCGATTTGCGGCTTCGAGGCCTTGTTGCGCTGGAAGCATCCCGAGCGCGGCCTGGTTTCCCCGGCGGAGTTCATTCCGATCCTGGAAGACACCGGCCTGATCGTCCCGGTTGGCGAATGGGTGCTGGGCGAGGCCTGCCGGCAGATCGCGGAGTGGAAGAATGCCGGGCTGCCGGCGCAGCCGGTGGCGGTCAACCTGTCGGCGCGCCAGTTCGAGGAAGCAGACCTGGGCGGTACCGTCCGCCGCATCCTCGGCGAGGCGGGGGTGGCCACATCGCTGATCCATTTCGAAATCACCGAATCGCTGCTGATGAAAGACCCGGAAGGCACGACGCGCGCGCTGCGCGGGCTTCGGGATTCCGGATTCAAGCTCTCGGTGGACGACTTCGGCACCGGCTATTCGAGCCTTGCCTACCTGAAGCGCTTTCCCCTGGACGCGCTGAAAATAGACCAGACTTTCGTCCGCGACATCACCAATAACCCGGACGACGCGGCCATCGCCCTGGCCGTCATTGGCCTGGCCCGCAGCCTCAATCTGAAAGTGATCGCCGAGGGCGTGGAAACCCTGGCGCAACTGGACTTTCTGAGGGAGCACGGTTGCGACGAGATCCAGGGCTATTATTTCTCGAGGCCGTTGCCGGCCGCCGACGGCACCAGGGCGCTGGCGGAAGGGCGGCGCCTGCAGATGCCGGGTGACCATGGCGCCTGAGACGTGTTGATAAAACCAGCGGTGCGATGCCACCCGGAGCATTCCGCCCGGGAGTCGGGACTTCCCCAGGCATGACGTCCGACTACCGCCCAGCCATCGGCTCCGCAGCAGCATCGGACCACCGGCATGCCCCTGGAGGGAGTCCGGCGCGCCAGCGCCAGGGGCCGGTCGACAACGCCGACACCGAGTTCGCTGCGACTCCCGATATTTTCCTGTCAACCACGCCGGCGCGCCAGCGCGACCGCCGGCTTGCCTTGTCGGTCGGCTTGATATCCGCGCTGCTTTTTTTCTTTGCGGCGCCGTTCGCCAAACAGCCCCTGGGGCAGGTCTGGGCCTTTTTGCCGATCTACCAATCGGCTTTGGTCATCAACGACCTGATCACCGCCACTGTTCTTTTCGGCCAGTTCGCCATCCTCCGGTCCACATCGCTTTTGATGCTGGCCTGCGGCTATCTATTCTGTGCGCTGATGGCCATTTTCCATGCGCTGAGCTTTCCCGGCCTGTTTTCGCCGCATGGCCTCCTGGGATCCGGACCGCAGACCACCGCCTGGCTCTATTTCATCTGGCACGGCATATTTCCCCTCTCGGTGATCGCCTACGCGCTCCTGCGGGGCAAGCCGTCGGCGGCCCAGGCCTCAGGCAATGCGACCACCGCCTCGGCGTTCGCCATTGCAACGACCCTCTGCGCGGTCGCGGTGATCGTCTTCGCCGTGACCGCGGGCCATGACCGGCTGCCGGCCATCATGAGCGGCAACAGCGACCTGTCGGGAAAATTGTTTGTCGCGGCGGCGACATGGATGCTGTGCCTGGTTGCCCTTGTCCTGCTATTGCGCAGCGGCCGGCAAACGGTGCTCGATCTCTGGCTGGCGGTCGTCATGTGCACATGGACCCTGGACATCGCCCTGGCAGCCGTGCTCAACGGCGGGCGTTTCGACTTCGGATGGTACGCGGGCCGCATCTACGGCCTTGCCGCGGGCAGCTTCGTGCTGTTCGTTCTCCTGCTGGAGAACGGGGTCCTGTTCGCACGGCTGGTCCAGGCCTACAAGAGCCTGGGCGAGGTGAACCGCGAGCTTGAAGCCTTTTCCTACTCCGTCTCGCACGACCTGCGCTCGCCCTTGCGCGCGATAGACGGCTACGCGCGCATGCTCGAGGAAGACTACGCGGGCAAGATCGACCCCGAGGGAGAGCGCCTCTTGATGGTGGTGCGCGAGGAGGCCGTGCGCATGGGCCGGCTGATCGACGGCCTGCTGAAATATTCCAAGCTGGGCCGGCAGTCGATCACCGCCGGCGAGATCGACTCCGACCGCATGGTCGACGAAATCTTCGCCACGCTGTCGCAGGAGTTCGATACCACCCGTGTCGCCTTTGTGCGCAAGCCATTGGCGCGGGCTACCGGAGACAGCGTGCTGTTGCGCCAGGTCTGGGCAAATCTGCTCGGCAACGCGGTGAAATACAGCGGCAAGCGCGAATCGCCGTACATCGAGGTCGGCAGCTACACGGAAGGGGCGAACAGCATTTTCTACGGCAAGGACAACGGCGCCGGCTTCGACATGAAATACAGCAGCAAGCTATTCGGCGTTTTTCAGCGCATGCATGAGGAAGAAGAGTTCACTGGCACCGGCGTCGGCCTGGCGATCGTGCAAAAAGTGGTGATGCGCCATGGCGGCGCCGTCTGGGCCGAGGCCGCGGTCGATGCAGGCGCCACCTTCTACTTCTCCCTTCCCGATGGAGGCCCGGATGGAACTGACGAACGCCGCTGAAATCCTCCTGGTCGAGGACAACCTGCGGGATGCCGAGATGGCCATACGCGCCCTGAAGAAACAGAAGATAGAGTCGGGCATCCTGTGGCTGCGCGACGGCCAGCAGGCGCTGGACTATGTCGAATCGACAGGGGCCTTCGCCGGCCGCGCCGCCGGCCATCCGCGCGTTGTCTTGCTGGACCTCAAGTTGCCGAAGGTCGATGGGCTCAAGGTCCTGCAGCGCATCAAGGGCTCGGAGGAAACATGCATCATTCCCGTCGTCGTCATGACATCCTCGGCGGAACACAGCGACCTAATGGCGAGCTACCGGCTGATGGCCAATAGCTACCTGGTCAAGCCGGTTCACTACGACAACTTTGTCGAATCGGTCGGCCGGGCCGGCGTTTACTGGACGCAGACCAACCAGGTGCCTTAAGCGGCGGGGCGAGGCCATCTCGATCGATGGCAGAGGCGCTCGTTGGCGGATGGGGTCCCATCTGAACCCGTGAGTTCGCATGCGAAATCTCAGGCGTCATCATCAAGCCGGTGGCTATCAAAAAGATCGCCAGTGCGGCTGTCGCGGTCCTGGCCGCCGCCAGGATAGGGCGGGCGAGGGACTCCTTATAGAGTAGCTCTGCTTCCAGGAGTTGGTCTGCCGTGGCCAGGCCTATCTTGCGCATCGTGATGCGCTGCTGAACTGTTGGGAACTTGTTCCCAGCCATCATCGAATACATCGCCGAGGCTGGCATGTCCAGCATTACCGCCAAGCGGTTGCGTGTTATTCGATTCGCTACCAGATAACGGTCTATTAAGTCAATGATCGAAGTCATTTCCCTTTCCCCTTAGTTATACTTAAATGGTACTGGTACTGTTTAGCGCTATGACGCTGAATGCACCTAGGAACAAAACAGTATCACAACCGCCAGGGAACGCGGTAAGGGGCAGGGGATGGTTCAACGTAGCTTGGGTAGCGAGAAGATCGCGTCGCAGCCTTTAACGACTCGTGAAGAGTGTTGCAGTTCGTCTTTCAGCCCTAAGTGTTCGCTGAGGAATCGGACGCACTCCAGGAACTCGGTCATTCCCTGTGTGCTGATTCTGCGGTACAAGACGCCGCCTGGTGATCGTATGCCGATCATCATTTCGTGCCCGTCCGGGTGTTCGTCGGCGACGAAGGAAGTTACCCACGCCTCAATCTTGGCGTCGATCTCGGGCCGCTTGGCGTTGCCAGTTACAGAAGTCTCCATCACTGCCCTCCCTGGTGTGTATCTCGGGAAGTATCTCTTAAAAGGGCTGGCGCGGTGAGCTCCAACGAACTCGCGTTGCACGTACCTGGGGCCGCTCACGACATGGTGAGCGGCCCTGACGCCTCCCGAACTCGCGCAAACCGCGCGTATGCCAGTCTTCACAGCCGGATCGCCCTTGAACAGGCCTTCCGGCTTTTTGTTTTTGGAGACCGCGAGGAGCAATGCCCCCTCGGGCTTTGCGCACCCGGGCTCTGTTATCACCAGGGGGATGCGTGAAACCAGGCAAGCGGTTGTTTAGATCTGTCGATGAAGGTCAATCTGGCGGCGCCGTAGCGGGGGCGCGTAGCGCCGCGCTAGGCGCCGCAGGCGCCCCCCGTGCTGTAACACGGGGGGAAAGTCAGAAAGCGAAGATCGACTGGTTAAACGCTACCTTCGATCGGCCCGCCCTTAGCGTCCCATCGCTGATCGCGTTTCTCGGCGACACCATGGGTGTGCCGTTGGCTGGAGAGGAGCGAGGGGGGTTGTTTGGTTTTGAGACTCGCATCGTTCTCTGTGCGTTCGTTAAGTGCCAGGCGATTGAGGTCGGCTCCATCGCTTACGGCGGAGACGCGCAGCGCGGCCGCTGGCTGCTGCAGCTGACAGGACGTGGGTCTAGCTTGGTGAGGGACTGGGACGGTATTGGTGAGCTGCTCCAGGGTTGCAACGGCACCATTACGCGCGTTGACCTGGCCGTTGATTTTTTGAACGGTGAGTACACGGTTGACGATGCGGTTCGCATGCGAGAAGAGGGCGGTTTTAACTGCTCTGGTCGGGAGCCGAGTAGCAGCGTCGCCGGCGACTGGCTTGATGGCTGCCACGGACGCACGCTTTATATCGGCAAATCGCAAAATGGAAAGATGCTGCGCGTCTACGAGAAGGGCAAGGAGCAAGGCAACCTCGATAGCGAGTGGGTCCGGTTCGAGGTGCAGTTGGGCAATCGCGACCGCGTTATTCCTTTCGAGATATTGGAATCGCCTGAGAAATTTTTCGCGGGGGCCTATCCGGCGCTCGAGCAACTGCTCGAGCAAGCGGCGGAAAAAATTCCCACCGATCAGAACGAATCCAAGGTAACGCTTGGACATCTTTTAAGCCATCTCCGGCGGTGCTACGGCAAGGTTATAGGCGCCGTGCTGTCCCTGGAGGATGCATCGAGCACAGACCTGATCGAGGAAATGAGGCTAGTGGGCCTCCCTCGGCGTGTCGACCCTGCCGGGGTTGTGTCCGGCCTCTCATGGCCGGAGATCAAGGCCGAACTCAGGAGTAGAACGCAATGAAATTCACTGCGAAAGAAGTCGTTCGTGGCGCCACGAACATGAAATACAACATCGATGGCGAAAACATCGCCAGCCTGGCGTTGCACATCGACGTCAAGATGGATCCCACGCAGGGCGGTTTTGGCTACCGCACGGAGGCGATGGCTGTGGACAGCGAAGAGGTCATCAAGTCCATTCAGCACAACCCGTTCCCGTTCCAGGCGGAGCTGGAAGTCGAGCAGCGCGCGACCAAGGGCAAGACCAAGCTCGTTGTAATAGGCGTGAAGCCTATCGTCGCAGTGAAGCAGACGGCCGCCGCGTAATTTCGCATGCGAAACGCGGTTTCTCTCTACGGCGGGTCCACCCGCTGGCGTACCGGAAAACTTCTCTGTAGGGGGCGTGATGGCTCGTTTTTGGAGCGCTAGTTTAGTGCTGTGGTGTCTGCTCGTCGGTGCCGCTGAAGCGCGCGTAGCTGTCTATGGGACGTTCCAAGGCACTACAAACGGCATTCGCATATGGGCTGATAGCTCGGCCTGCCGTGACGTCCTCGACGGCATAGCGAAGCACAACACAAGCCCTAACTTCATGATGCTGCCGGGTGGCTGTTTGCATGATCCGGTGCAAAGCGGGGATTTTGTGCTGCTGTATCTCTATCGGTATGACGCCAATGGCGGCATCAATACGGGGTTGGTAACGACTGAGTTTGTGTATTTCACCGTTGGTGCTGAAGCGAACTGGTTGCAGGAGGCGGATTCCGTGAATCTTTTTAACCTGTCGATAGACAGTGGTAACCAAATCGCGTTAGCCATCGGCGCGGTGTGGGCGCTGGCCTTTGGGATAAAGGTCGTCGCTCGTGTTTTTCACGATGGCAAATCAACTGAAGAGGAGTAGTTCAATGAAGTCCATCAAGATGTTTTTCGCAGGTCTGTTGGCTATCGTCGCCATGGCGTTCGCATCGGCTGCAAACGCGGCGATCGTCACCACCGATGTCACCACCGCGATCACCGATGCCGGTGCCGCAGTGGCCGTCGTCGGTGCCGCCGTGCTGGTGCTGCTGGTCGGCGTCAAGGTCTGGAAGTGGATCGCACGCGCGCTGTAAGGCTCGTTCGGTTTTTACTGCAGTAAACGCAATTGCGATAACCGGGGGACGCCCCGGTTGTTTTTTAAGGGGTCAATCATGGGCGGTGGCATCTACGTGCTGATAGCGTTCTTGGGGGCGTGGTGGATACTCTTTCGCTAAAGCGCTTCGGCGCTTTTTTAGTTTTCGTGCTTGGCCTATTGTTCGCCGTGTCGGCGCATGCGGATCAGCCGCTAGACGTTTGGTACACAAGCGTGACCTGCAACGGGAGTCCAAATACTGTGGGGCAGGGCAGCTCCCCTGATTCTGCGGCGGATTCGTATAACTCGGCTTGCAATGCTGTTCTCGTGAGCCATGGCAACGGGGCGTTTGTCTATGCCATTCAGGGTTGCACGGTAAACGAAGTGGCGGGGCCGCAGTCGGGTAATTCGGCGAGTTGCTTGCAGCACTGCACGACGTGCGGGACCACTATATATGACGGTAATGTTCCGGTATCGATTCAATGTTCTGCGACTAAGCAAATCACCGCTGCTAGTCCGACGGTCTGCATACCGAAGCCTACAGGCGATCAGGCATGTCCAGCAGGTTCGAATAAGAGGCAATGGACCGTGGCAAGTCATGCCATCGTCAATCAGTATTGGGGGTCTGTCTGCGTGAGTGGGTGTCAGCAGTACATCGACCTTGCGGCGGCGACGGTGGCGGGGACTAGCACCCCTACAACGCCTTGGAACATGTGGTCAGAGGGGAACATTGCGGATGCGACCTGTAGTCCCAATACGGACATTCCTAGCTCGTCCAATATTTCGCAGGGGCAGCAGCCTTCCGGCTCGCCTTGCAGTCCACCAAATCAGTCGGGGTTTATCGGCGACGTTGCTGTTTGTTTACCCTCGACAAAGGGCAATACAACGCAGTCTCAAACTACGTCAAGCAGTTCTAATACGACGACGAGTAACACGACTGGTGCGCCTGCCGCTGGTGATGGAAGTAACAACACAAATACGGGCGGCGCTTCTGGCGGTGGGTCGGGTGGCGGGGGTGGCGGGACGTCGAGCGGGGCGGGGACCTCTGCGAATGGAAGTACAAGTCAGACGCAGGTGACTACGTGTACGGCGGGTCAGTGCAGCACGGTGACGACGACATCAACGGCGCCGGCGGTTAATGGCGTGCCTTCGTCGGGTGCGGGTGTCACGAGTGTGACGACGACTTCGCAGGCGCAGGATACCTATTGCGCGACCGCTGGCCCGACGAATCCGCAATGCAAGCCGTCGAGCGGAAATAGCATTAGCGGTGGTACTGATTGCAATGTCCCTATCGTGGCGTGTAGCGGTGATGGCGTGGCTTGCTCGATCGCGCAGTCCGTATGGGCGACCAGGTGCAGTCTTTCGCCGACACCGAATGCGACCTCGACGTTAGGGCAGGGCGTGGTCGACGGCGCGATGCCTACGGATGATCCGCGCCTTCATGTGAACAACGTAGACGTGCCGGGAATCTTGGTTACTACCAATCCCTATAGCGCGTCGTGCCCTGCTGACAAGGTGATTTCGTTGCCGTACGGCAAGGTCCTGAGTATCCCGTTTGCATCGCTCTGTCCCTATCTTCAATTCATGGGTAACGCTCTGGTTGCCCTTTCGCTTATTGCAGCGTTCTATATCGTTTGGAAGGGGGGTAAGTAAATGCCGGTCTTGATTGCAATGCTCATCGGGGGCCTTGTGTCTGCGGCCTCGCACATCGTTGGAAGGGTGTTGCTTGCCCTCGGCCTCTCCTACGTCACCTATCGCGGTATAGACACGCTGATGACGTTTCTCAAGACAGGCGTGATGACGCAACTAGGCGGCATGGGGCCGGACATTATTCAGCTGCTCGGCGTCCTCCAGGTAGGAACCTGCGTCAACATCATTGCGTCGGCTTTCGCTGCACGGCTCGCGCTCGCTGGCTTAACTAGTGGGGCGCTCACAAGCTTCGTGCTTGGTGCCGCCAAGACCGCCATATGATTCACCTGTTCACGGGCCTTCCCGGGGCCGGTAAGACGCTCTATGCGCTTGGCTTCGTGATGCGCGAGCAGAAGAAGTGGAATGACGCGCATCCGGACAAGCCTCGCGATGTGTATTACAGCGGTGTTCGCGATCTGCTCATTTCAGGTTGGATCAAGTTTGACCCGCTGAAAACTGAGCAACGCGCCGATGAGGAGGGCGGGCTAACCTGGGCATGGTCGGATGTTCCCGATGGCTCGTTTGTCTTCATCGATGAGGCGCAGAATCAGTATCGCCCGCGTGCCAATGGATCTGTGGTGCCCGCGCATGTGATGCTCGGTGAAACACATCGGCATCATGGCTACGATATCAATCTGGTCACGCAACATCCCGGCTTGATCGACGCGAATATGCGTAAGCTCGCTGGGCTTCACTTCCATAGCATCCGCAAGTGGGGCGCGCAGGCAAGCACGGTGCATGAGTGGCAAGGTGTGCAAGCGGAGCCGTCCTCCAGGGCCGCAAAGGATCAATCGGTAAAGCATCACTATCTTTATGACAAAAGCCTCTACGGCATGTATCACAGTGCGGAAGTGCATACCGTTCAAAAGAGGGTGCCGGCGAAGATTTACTTCTTGATCTTCGTTCCGCTTGCGCTATTGGCGGCGGCGTATTTCATTCACGGTTTTTACGATAAGCAAGCGCATGCCGACAAGCAAAAGGGCATGCAGAATGTGTCAAGCGGCACGGTCGGCACTCAGAGCAACGCGCAACGCGAAAAGACTCCGCAAGAAAAGCTGCAAGACTGGTATATCGATCAGCAACCCAGGGTGCAGGACCTTCCGTCGAGCGCGCCTAAGTACGATAAGGTAATGACTGCAGTCACCGCTCCGAAGCCGGCTGCGTGCGTCGAATGGCCGAAGAAAGGTTGCCGCTGCTACACCCAGCAAGCAACGCGGATGGACGTAAGCGAAAAAACCTGCAAGCTCATCGTAGAGCGCGGTTGGTTTGATGACACTTTGCCGGAGCGTGGTCGCGATGTGGCGCTTAACGCCTCGCCGGTACCGCAGCAGCAGCCCTTTCGGTCTGCACCAGGTCAAGCCGTGCAGGCTGGCCAGCCCGTAGCCGTCGATAGGGCGCCTGTTGACTATCAGGCGACGCTGGATACGCCTCCGGCAGTCGATGTGGCTCCGGGGCCTCCTAGGCAAGCTACGGTGCCTGCAAACAGTCCTTGGCGCGCTAAGTGATTAGTGCTTGTTCTTCGTTTTGAGCTTGGCGCGGTATTTGTCGAAGGTTTCGCTTGCGCGCATTAGGACGTATGCGAATGCAATCAGTGCGGCAGCTGCGGCGAAGAGTAAAAGCGGGATTTCGAAGCGGGGGTCCATGGTGTTTTCCTTCGGTGCTGCTGCTCGAGGTGGGGATTTTAGTCTATGGCGTAGCTGGTGGCGCCGCAGCCGTCGTGGCGCGATTTTGACATTTACGGCATTATTCGTTGCGTTGAGGTGATTTATTTAGTAGGCCTAGATCGGAGCGATATGAAAACCAAATACTTTACGATCGGAACGATTGGTGTCGCTTTGGGCTATTCGGTGCTTGTATATGTTTTTAATTGCGAGAAGATTTGGGACTGGTTTAATACGTTCGTCGGATCAACGGTGTCATTCTTTTTTGCGGTGCTTGGCGGGATGTATTTGCTTAAGGTCCAGTCAGACGCTCTGAAAGAATCGCAGCATAAGGAGCTGGGCATGCTGTTAGGTGCGGAGTTTTCAGATCTAATTCGTATTCTTAGTGACAAGGACCGTTTGCCACTCTGTATGCAGGGCGGAAGTACTTACCATGTGTTGGTCGCGTTTGTGCAGCCGTTGGTAATTGAAAAGGCAGCTCTGAGTGGAGTTTTCTTGCAGAGCGAAAGTGAAAATTTGCTTCACCTTGCTCGCAAGATACGGATGTTTAGCTTCCAGTTGGAGTATTTGATGGGCTTGATTTCGGGACAGTCGTCGGAACAATTTATAAATCATGCGACTCGCAATATTGAGGAGACTAGGGTTGCTGCTATTGTTGGGCTCCGCCAAGTCGCAAAGCAGTTGGGGCTCTCGATTAATGAGAGCTACCTGGATTAGGGGCGAGGTGACTCACCTCTCACGTGGAAATCGCTTGGCGAGCTGCTCAAGGTAATCGTCCACGTTGAACTCAAATTCGCCGGTGGAGATTCGCTTTAGTGTTGCCTGTTTTGCCATAAACCCCATCATCCTGGCCAGGTTGAATGCCGGCTTTTCGTAGACTGCCGCAGCCTGGGCGAGCGCGACCGGATTGTCTTCTACCTGGCTGCCCTCGATCCAGGCGAGTTGCGCTACGTCGATGAAGGCGTTTTGCTCTTTTTCCATCCAGCTCGCGAAGATTTCGTGGGGCGTTTTGTTTACCCACATCATGTCGCCGGCCAAAGCGTTTACCGCGCGTGGCTTGGGCTTCTTCTCTTTCGGCTGCTTGGCGTTCGGTTTTGCGGCCGCCTCTTTAGCCTGGTCGGCTTTGATCTTGGCCAGGCGCTCGCGGATCTGCTCGCGGTCCACCTTGCCGGCGCGCACATCCTTGTAGAGGCGTTGGCGTGCGTCGTAGTCAAAGCCGAGCAGGGTGAACAGGTCGGAGAGGGCGCACAGATAGTCGCCGTCCTCGGTTACGCCTTCCTCGAATAGTTCGCGCGCGGCGTGGTGCAGGCGCGTCGCAATCTTGATGTGCTTCGCAACCCAGGACTTCGACTTGTTCACCAGCAGCGCCACCGTATCAAGGCTGCCGTGCTTTTCGTAGAGCTCTGTCAACGCCAGGCCGATATCATCCGCCGCCAGGTCCTCGCGCTGCAGGTTTTCGATCAGCTGCAGCTCGGTCACTTCATCGTCCGCGGTCTCGCGCACGATCGCCGGCACTTCCTCTTTGCCGATCATTTCGCATGCGAAACGCCGGCGATGGCCCATCACCACGCGGAACCGTTCTCCGACCTGGCGCACCACGATCGGTTGAATCACGCCGCGTGCCGCGATATCGTCGGCCAGCTCCTGCAGGCCTTCTTTGTTCATCGATTGACGAACCTGGGGCGCGGTGTCGATCTGCGCCAGTTTGATCAGCTGATACGAAGCGTCTTGCATGGCAATCTCCTGGGGTTGGGTTGGGCTGCTGGCTTTTGCCTCACCCATTGGTGAGGATAAAAAACCATTCGCCATGTGCGCCAAAGACCCGGAGCCGGGCCGCTGTCAAGGGGGAAGCTTTGTAAATCCCGGCCGTATCGGGATTTATGAATGCCCCCTTTACTGCGGCACGGAGGAGGGTAGGGTCGCCATAACAGGCGGAGGGTTGGGCGGCGCGCTCGGGCTTCCTACTTCTGGATAAATCGGTTCATGTCATATGCACGCCAGGCGCTGCTGTTGCGCCTGGTTAAGCGTGTCGGAGTCGCCGGCCAGGTCCACCAGGGGGAGCTGTGGATCTGCGCGGCGGATTGCCCGTTTTACCGTCGAAATGTGCACGGCATATGCGATTGCAAGCTCTGATTTCGTATACCGGCCTGTGTGCCAAAGCTGGACCATCTGTCGCTCTTTTGCTGCCGGCAACTTCGGCAACCTGGTCGTGATCACGCCTCGGCTCTTTGCGGCCGCTAAGCCTGCCATCGTTCGCTCGCGGATCAGCGCGCGCTCGAATTCGGCAAACGCGCCCAGGATCTGGAAAATCATTCGCCCGGTAGGCGACTGCGTATCGATATGTTCCGTGATCGACGCGAACTTGCCGCCGGCGGCCTCGATCCTGTCAACGATCGTTAACAGATCCTTGAGCGATCGCGCGATGCGATCAAGCTTGTACACCATGACAACATCGCCAGGCTGTAGCGCGTCGAGCATGGTATGGAGCGCCGGGCGCTGCATATTGCCGCCCGAGCGTTTCTCGTCATAGATTGTGCCGCAACCTGCGCGGCGCAACGCGTCCGTCTGGGCGTGTGTCTCTTGTTCTTGCGTGGACACACGCGCGTAGCCGATGAGCATCGTACTTGGATTGTGCTGTTGTTATAGCGCAATCCTATGCCTGGCAATGCTTTGGTATTGCCTTTGAATGGCCCGGAAAAGGGCTGCTAATCGTGCCAGTGTTGCGCGATTACGACGCTTCGTTGGCGGATGGGGTGGGATTCGAACCCACGAACGGGTTGCCCCGTTGCCAGTTTTCAAGACTGGTGTATTCAACCGCTCTACCACCCATCCGGTGCGGCGCCGCTATTGCAGGTCGCATTTTACCCGGCACGCCGCAGCCGCGGCGCTTCAGGGCCCGCTTTTTTCCAGCCGGTATCCCTGCAGGTAGACCGAGACCAGGCGCCAGCCGGTCTCTTCGCCGTTCAGGTCCAGCTTGCGGCGGATGCGCGAGATGTGGGTATCGACCGTGCGCGTATCCAGGGTCGCCGTCTTGCCCCATACCGACTCCAGGATGTGCGCGCGCGACAGCAGCTTGCCGGCGTTGCGGAACATGTAGAGCGCCAGCTCGAAATCCTTCGGCGTCATGTCCAGCAGCTCGCCGTTGTGCTCGATGCCGCGGGTGGCCAGGCGGAAGGTGAAGGGCGGGCACACCAGGGTGCCCTCGGGCGTCTCGCGCGGGCGGCCGCGGCGGGTGAGCGCCGCGACGCGCGCCAGGGTTTCGGCGCGGCGCAGCGGCTTGGCCAGGTAATCGTCCGCGCCCAAGGTCAGGATATGCACCACGTCCTCTTCGCTGTCGCGCGCGGTGACGAACATCACCGGCACCGGGTCGACCACGCGCTCGCGCAGGATCTTCAGCGCCTCTTCGCCGCTCACGTCCGGCACGTTCCAGTCGAGGATGTGCAGGTCGTAGGACTCGCGCGCGATCTCGCGCAGGTAGTCGTGGCCGGTGGTGAACACGCGGCAGCGGTAACCCGCCTCGGTGAGCCAGGCATTGAGGATGGCGGCCTGGTCCGGGTCGTCTTCAAGCAGGGCGATGCGCATCAGTGCAACTCCGCCAGCAGTTGGATATAGCCTTCGAGCAGGCTTTGTACCCGGGGGCCGTCGCGCACGGCGGCGGCGGCCTCGAAGTCGCGGCCGGCCTCGCTGATGGCGTCGTGCCCGTAGGTCGAGCCCAGGCCTTTGAGGCGGTGGCCGATGGCGGCGATCTGCGCGTAGTCGTGTTCGGCCAGGGCGGCGGCCAGCAGGCGCGCGTCGGCGGCGCGGCGCTCGAAGTAAGCGGGCAGCAGGGCGCCCAGCGCCGGGTCCGGCGTGTTGTTCGCAGGCGCCGGCGCGGCGGAATTCGGCTGAAAGGAGGCAGTTTTCACAAGCTTTGACACATGGCTATGACGCGTCTTCCTAGAATCTGTATTTACCGCAGGATGGGTGAATCGCCGTCGCACCGTCCCCGGGGGGGCTGATCGAAATGGCCTGGTTTGCCGGGAGTGCGTGGGGATCGACCGTTGCCATGCTGACTACAGCATCCATTTTATGCCATTGCCCGCATCGCTGGCGATTTGTTACTTTGCCGCGCCGCCGGGTGCCATCGAGCCGCGCATGAAAATGCCCCTGGCAGGCCTAGGCCTCGCCCCTTTCCTCAAGCCCGCTAAAATGCTGCGCCAGCCTGGTTCCCCGGCGGGCGCAGGCTTGAGAGTAGACCCCCGTGACATGAACGCCAGTGCATTTCGCACCATCTTCAACGTGGCCATCGCCACCGGGCTGGCCATCCTGGTGGTCATCGCCTGGCTCGCCTATGGCGCGGTCGATGCGGCGATCACCAGCGGCCGCCAGGAAACCCACACGCAGGAAGTGCTCACCGGGGTTGAAGAGATTTTTGCCCAGTCCGAGCGCGCCACCGCCGCCGCCCACCGCTACGCCGCCTACGGCGACCACCGCGCGCTGGAAAATTTTCACTCCCTGGCGACTTCGCGCGTGCCCAAGGAACTGGCCGACGTCGTCACCCTGACCCGCGAAGACCCGCAGCAGCAGCAGCGCCTGGAAGAGTTGGGCGCGTCCCTGCGCGAACAGTTCGCCCTGCTGGAAAAAATCATCATGGCGCGCGAGCGTCCCGGCCAGCCGCCGCCGGAGTACGAAAAGCTCTCGCCGCTGGAAGAGCGCATCGCCAGCCTGGCCGGCGCCGTGCGCGCGCAGGAAACCGGCCTCCTGTCGGCTTACCGTGATCGCGCCGCCCGCACCGCGCGCGCCGCCCAGCTCACCACCTTCTGGGGCGGTCTGCTCACCATGCTGCTGGTCGGCGGCGCCTGGTGGATCGCGCGGCGCTACGACTACGAGCGCGAACTGGTGGAAGGGCGCCTGCGTTCGGCCGAGGAGGGCGTGCGCCGCCTCACCGACTCCGTGCCCGGGATGATCTGCTACCTCGACCGCGAGCGGCGCATCATTTACCACAACCGCACCTATCGCGAAGTGCTGGGCCTGACACGCGGCCAGATCGAGGGACACCACGCCTACTCGGTGGTCGGCGCCGATGTCTACGCCCAGTCGCAGCCGTATATCGACCGCGCCCTGGCCGGCGAGACCGTGGCCTTCGAGCGGGTGCACAGCCTGGCCAATGGCGAGGTGCGGCACCTCGCCTGCAGCTACACGCCGGACCTCGACGGCGAAGGCAATGTGATCGGCCTCTACGGCATGCACCTGGACATCACCGAGCGCAAGCGCGCCGAGGCGATGAAGGGCGAATTCATCGCCCAGGTCAGCCACGAGTTGCGCACCCCGCTGACTTCCATTCTGGGCGCGCTGGAAATCGTCAACGACGGCATCGCCGGCGAGCTGCCACCGCACGCGGTGCGCATGGTGCGCATCGCCCACGTCAACACCGAGCGCCTGCTCAAGCTGGTGGGCGAAATCCTCGATGTGCAAAAGATGAGCGCGGGGCAGTTCGAGGTCAAGCGCGAGCCGGTGGACATTGCCATGCTGGTGCGCCAGGCGGTGACGGCCAGCGCGGGCTTCGCGCACAAGGCCGGCGTCACCCTGGAGGCAGCCGGCCTGCCGGAGTCGGCCGTGGCCATCGGCGATGCCGACCGCGTGGTCCAGGTGGTGAGCAACCTGGTGTCGAACGCGGTCAAGTTCTCGCCGCGCGGCGGCCTGGTGCGGGTGAGCATGGAAGTGCTGCCGCGCTTTGTCAGCGTCGCGGTGATCGACCGTGGCGAGGGCATTCCGCGCGCCGTGCAGCCGCGCGTGTTCGAGCGCTTTTTCCAGGGCAGCACGATCCAGGGCACGGGCCTGGGCCTGGCGATCAGCAAGGGCATCATCGACATGATGGGCGGGGTGATCGGCTTCGAGAGCCGGGAAGGGCGCGGCTCGACCTTCCACTTCACCCTGCCGCGCAGCGTGCTGGCGGAGGAGGGCGCGGATGCCTAAGATCATCACGCCGCTCAAGCGCATCTTGCAGATCGACGACGACGAAGACATTCTGATCGTCGGCCAGACCGCGCTGCAGGGCTATGGCGGCTTCGAGGTGCGCATCGCCCAGAGCGGCGGCGAGGCCTTGAAGGTGGCCGGGGACTTTGCCCCGCAACTGATTTTGCTCGACTGGATGATGCCGGGCATGGATGGCCTGGCCACCCTGCGCGCCTTGCAGCAGGCGCCGACGCTGGCGCAAGTGCCGGTGGTCTACCTCACCGCCGCGGTCTCGCCCGGCTTGCGCGAAGCGGCGCTGGCTGCCGGCGCCATCGATGTGCTGATCAAGCCCTTCGTGCCGCGCCAGCTGGTAGCCGACCTGAACCGCATTTGGGCGGGCTGCCCGGCTTCCGCCGCTTAAGCGCGGCTTGCCCGGCGCCTGGTGGCGCCGCGCTATCATTGCACCAAGGGCCGCCTCGTGCAGGCTGGCACCATCATTGCAAGGGCTTCGTAACCCTTTCCGCGACTCTTAGCGTCCGACCCTCCCAGGAGCAACCCATGCAGGAAATCAATCTGCCCGAAGTGCTGGCCGAAGTCACCGCCGCCTTCCAGCGCTATGAAGTCGCGCTGAACGAAAACAATGTCGACGTGCTCGACGAGCTGTTCTGGAAAAACCCTCTGACCATCCGCTACGGCATCGGCGAAAACCTCTACGGCTATGCCGAGATTGCCGCCTTTCGTTCGGGGCGCTCGCCGGCGGGCCTAGCGCGCAGCATCAGCAAGACTGTGATCACCACCTACGGCCGCGACATGGCCACCGCCAACACCTTGTTCGAGCGCGAATCGAGCGCGGGAAAAACGGGCCGCCAGAGCCAGACCTGGATGCGCACTGCCGAGGGCTGGCGCGTGGTATCGGCGCATGTGAGCGTCATTCCCAAGGCCTGAATTTGCAGCTTTGGCGGCGGTGAAAATCAACCACACTTAGCGCTTGGATCGGCGTATGTTAGTAACCATGGCCCGGCAAATGTGTTGCCGGGCGTGGTTCTTTTAGATGGTCGGAAAATGCGGTAGCCCGGAAAGCGGCGAGATCCGCGCCTGAATCAGGGTGCAGCCCAGTGCAACACAGTTGTGTTGTTTGCCGGCTGAAAAAGCCTGTCCCTCGATCTGGGAACGCGGCCGCGAAAAATGCAAAATCCACCGTGATTTACAGCTTGGTCTCAAGTTCCAAGTGCATTAAAGGAACTGAGAATAAGAAGCCCAAACCTCGTTAGGGGTCATCCAATCAAGGACCTTGCGAGGCCGGTTGTTCATTTCTTCGGCGATGTGGTTGAGCTGA